>JAGYKJ010000001.1 GCA_018401755.1 Litorivicinus sp. | reverse complement strand
CGACAGATCAAAGCGCGCGTGATCGATCGATCGGGCTTGATTCTCGACATTTTCGCCAGTCGAGCACAGACCTTCGAAGGCAAGCTGCAGGTTGAACTTGCACAATTGGATCACATTCGGACCCGTTTGATTCGGGGCTGGACACACTTGGAGCGTCAGAAGGGTGGCATTGGCTTACGAGGTCCCGGAGAAACGCAGCTTGAGACAGATCGCCGATTATTGGATGCTCGGGTTGTTGCACTTAAAAATCGACTCGAAAAAGTCCGAAAGACGCGGGACCAGGGTCGTCGGTCACGGAAACGAAATGCGATTCCGACAATCGCGTTGGTTGGGTATACCAATTCTGGCAAGTCAACGCTGTTCAACGCGCTGACACATTCCTCGATCTACGCGGCTGACCAATTGTTTGCGACTCTTGACCCGACGCTGCGACGTATCGCATTACCTGGTGGCGCAAGTGCAATTTTGGCCGATACCGTGGGTTTTGTGCAAAATCTGCCTCATGCCCTTGTGGATGCTTTTCGGGCAACGCTTGAAGAGGCGGCACTTGCTGATGTGCTGTTGTTCGTGCAAGACGGAGCGCACCGAGACCGCGCCATGCAAGCGCTTGCAGTCCGAGAAGTGCTCACCGAAATCGGTGCAGGAGATGTGCCGCGGATCGAGGTCATGAATAAAGTTGATCAGCGACCAGAGGTTCAGCCTGGCCGTGGTGAAGATGGCCGAATTTGGATTTCAGCCCACAGCGGCGCAGGCTTCGACGCCCTACGAGAGGCGATTGCTGAGGCGATCGGTCAGCCACCGAACGACGTTCAGGTGTGTTTAGCGCCCTCAGAAGGACGCGCTCGGGCGCTACTGTATGCGCATAGTGAAGTTATTTCGGAGCAGGTGTCTGAAGATGGAGATTGGACGCTACAAATCCGAATTTCCCCTGATCGATTGGCGGCCCTGTCACGTGAGGTTGGTCGCGCGCTGTGATCTCAGTATGATGCGGGCCTGACTGGAAGAAGCTATGGCCGATGATATCGACGCCGATTTGGCGCGACTAAAGACTCCCCCTCATTCTCGTGAAGCCGAGCAATCCTTGCTTGGGGGCTTGTTATTGGATGCATCGGGCTGGTGGGATCAAGTCGCGGATCAGGTCACAAAGCAAGATTTTTATGTGCCAGAGCATCGCCTTATTTTTGAGGCGATCGCAAAGCTTGCAGAAAAAAACCGCCCGATTGACGCCTTGACCATCTATGAGCAGTTGGACGTGATGGGCGAACAGGAGAACGCAGGCGGCGTCGCCTATCTCTCCGAATTAGCTGCCAGTGCAGCCAGTGCCAGCAACGTTGTCGCGTACGCGGAGATCATCCGGGAGCGCGCGATTCTCCGTCATTTGATTCAAGTGGCCGGGGAAATCTCTGAATCAGCGCGTCAACCCGCAGGTCGTTCTGTGTCCGAGATACTGGATGCTGCTGAGTCAAAGGTCTTCAAGATTAGTGAGGACCGCCCGTCTCGAGGGGGTCCTCAGGATGTTCGACACTATTTGGATCTCGCCTTGGAACGTATTGATCATCTGTATCAATCGGATTCTGAGCTGACTGGTTTATCAACCGGATTCAGAGAGCTGGATCGGATGACAGCTGGACTACAACCTGCGGACCTGGTGATCGTTGCAGGTCGTCCTTCGATGGGAAAGACCAGCTTTGCAATGTGTATGGTTGAGGCCGCTGTGATTAAGGGGGATGCCCCTACCTTAGTCTTTTCTATGGAAATGCCTGGCGAAGCCATTGTGATGCGAATGTTGTCTTCCCTGGGACGCATTGATCAGACCAAGGTGCGCACCGGGAAACTGTCCTCAGAAGATTGGCCGCGACTCACGTCTGCTTTCCAGCTTCTGAATGATCGACCTCTCTACATTGACGATACGCCTGCATTGACCCCAACCGAGATGCGGTCGCGAGCACGGCGTGTGGCACGGCAACATGGAGGCAAACTTGGACTCATCATGGTCGATTATCTCCAGTTGATGCAGGTCAGTGGCACCAGTGAGAATCGAGCTGGAGAGATTTCCGAGATTTCTCGATCGATGAAGGCGCTTGCTAAAGAACTGCATTGCCCTGTGATCGCCTTGTCTCAGTTGAATCGCTCGTTAGAGCAGCGTCCAAACAAGCGGCCTGTGATGAGTGATCTGCGTGAATCAGGGGCGATTGAGCAAGATGCGGATGTGATTTGTTTTATCTATCGCGATGAAGTGTATAACGAGAACTCGGAAAGCAAAGGTGTCGCCGAGATTATCATTGGCAAGCAGCGTAATGGACCGATCGGTACCACCCGGCTTGCATTCTTGGGCCAATATACGCGATTCGAAGATTTAGCTCCCGGTAGTTACGAGAACATTCATCATGACTAAATCGCTTCAAGATCAACTACTCGCGCTCGGGATGGTCTCTAAAAAAACGGCTAAGAAGGCCGATCACGAGAAACGGATTGCGCGGAAGGTGCCAACCAAAGGTCCTTCAGTGCAAGAGAGTCTTGCTGAGGTGCAAGCGAAGGCTCGAGAAGCGAAAAAGGCCAAGGATCAAGCATTGGCGCGTGATCGTGATGAAAAGCGCGCTCGCGCAGAACGTTTGGCACAGGCGCGCGATCTTGTGTTGGCGCATACGCTGGCACGTGGTTCAGATGCGGAGCGCGTGGATTACCGATACCCATATGGAAAGAAAATTCGTCCTTTCCCAGTGGTCGCACTGATTCGAGACGGATTGGCGGTGGGTCGACTGGGTTTGATTGAGATTGATGGCCAGATGCATATCGTGCCACGCGATATTCTGGAACGGGCGCGTGAGCGAGTCGGCGCCGATGTGTTTACCTATATTGCCGCTCAGCAAGCGGAAACAGATGATGGGTATCCTCCAATTCCAGATGATTTGGATTGGTAGACGACGACCCTTACAAACTCGCTTCCGTTTTGGGGATAAACTCAGGCGATTTTGGTGATCGCGCGCGTTTTTAGTGCAATAAAATCGCTGAGATGCCCGTCACTGGTGCAATCGCGCTTGTTCGAGAGCTCTCACGGTGCTACTTTTCCCAATAAGGCGGCGGGTACACCCCGAAAGTAAGCACTGGCATGTCCTTTGCTGACTCCCTTAGGGTGCCTACAACAAAAAGAGCCCGTAGATTGTCAAAAAGAACCGCTTAACCAGGAGTTTCACTCATGAAATTAACGAATGTAATGAAGGCAAGTGCCGCGACCATCGCAGCCTTGGCGACCTCTGCAGCAATGGCTGCGACCCTTGATGATGTTAAAGCACGCGGCGTTTTAAAATGTGGCGTGTCCGGCGGTGTACCCGGGTTTTCGGCGCCAAACGATCAAGGCCGGATGGTCGGGATTGATGCAGCAGTCTGTGATGCGGTTGCTGCGGCCGTGTTGGGTGATGCCTCCAAGGTGGAGTTCATTCCACTGACGGCAACTGAGCGATTTACCGCTCTCTCATCTGGCGAAATCGACGTGTTGTCACGGAACACCACTCATACCCTGACACGCGACGCATCGCTCGGTCTGAACTTTACCTATTACAATTACATCGATGGCCAGGGATTCATGGTCAAGAAAGAGATGGGCGTGAATTCAGCCACTGAATTGTCAGGTGCAAGCGTCTGCGTGCAGGCGGGAACGACCACTGAACTGAACTTGGCGGATTACTTCCGTGCCAACAATATGCAGTTCACACCAGTGGGATATCAGACTTCAACTCAGACTCGCGAAGGATTTGAGGGTGGCGCCTGTGATGTGTTGACCTCAGATAAGTCTCAGTTGGC
>JAGYKJ010000007.1 GCA_018401755.1 Litorivicinus sp. | reverse complement strand
CAAAATCCGATCACCGGGGAGGGCTAGGGACAGGGGGTGGCTGTTCTCGTGAAACAATTTGTAGGTGCGGGTGAATTCCAGATGACAGATGTGCTCATACGATTGGATTGTTTTCAATGTAGTCTGCAAGATGATACTCCTGTCAAATCCAAGGATCACGATCAATTAAGATGGCTTGAGAAAGAGCAGTTGGAAACAGTGGCATGGGCGCCGGCTGATATTCCAATTGTGCAGGCTGTGAAGGCTTTTTTGGGCTGATAGGAGAGGAAGGGGTATTCCGTGTGTAAAACAAAAGCAGTTTTGACCGTGATTGCTCTTTTGATCGGCGCAAGTGGTTACTCGCACCATACGTTCAGTATTCGTAAACATCCACCTCACATTGGCCACTATGAGCATATCGCGATGTGGGGTGAAGACTATATGGAGGTTTTTGACGAACGTCCTCCAGCTTACGCTGTGGTTCATTTGCCAGTGAGGAGTTATCAGTGAAAGTATCGAAAGCACTAAATCCGTTGATTGATGCTCTCCGCAACTATAACCGTCACGGACTGAACACCCAGTTTTATCCAGAGAATGTCGAGCGGCAAAGAGAATTTGAAAAAAGGAAGGCGGAGATGGAACTGGCCCATCTTGAACGCCAAAAAAAGGAATGGGATGACCGACATCCCTCATACAAGGATCCGTACTGGAGAAATCCATACAGGTGCAAGCCTTCCGGCAAATGATGAATAAGTGCACAAAAATTATTTGGAGCACGATGACCCTCTTTTTGCTCGTAACTCCAGCGGTCGCTCTAGAAATAGAGGCGAACGATCTCAACCATACATTTTCGCTAATTTAATTTGGGATTACCGCCAATAAAGAACCGGCAAACTCGGTCTATATTCGCGGGATTTACGCAACTGAAGAGCAATGTCAGGCCGCTTTATTGAATGCCGAATATATCTCTAATTGTAAAAAACATTCGATAACAGGGAAATTCTTCGGTGTTTCAGAGTCGATGCACGGAATCTCCATGGTTATTTGCAGTTTGAACATGCAGATAGATACGCAAAAGTAAATTTGTAAGACGTCTTGCTTCTCCCTGCGTACCCCCAAGTATTTGAGCACTCCGGAGATCGGACAGACTACACCCCCTCTAAAGAGGGGGTGTCTGTCCGGTGCTCCCAGAGGTTGGTGCCCGAGTAGTCATCGTCATTGGCTGACTCTGGATTCAGTAAGACACAATGATTGCCGTCAATCTTGAGGAGCCCTTGTTTGACAAGCCCGTCTCGCGCCCGGTTGAAGCCTCGCAGTGACGGATTCGGGCCTGGATGGCCGGGCTTGTTGTCCGCCCACTCCATGCTTCACGCTCTCGAGGTCGATGACGTCGTCCGTGGCACTGACATGGTCTTCCAGGATGTTGAGCAACAGTTGCTGGTCAGTCACGACGAACTTCCGCGTTGGCCGGCAGTACGACGCACGAACTCATTTGTCGGGAACCTTCGGGCACTTCAAGGTCGACCACCTCTAATCTGAACGGAATAGGACTTATCTTCGGCAAGTCACGTTGCTTCGTTACAGAGAGCTTGTTGTCATGGATGAGAATTTCCGTGTCCACAGCTCCTTTGAGGGAGCTGTGTCCGCGGGCCCCCTTACTTGGGTCTTTGCCCGAATGGTGAATAACCATCACATGTGTACCACACGTCTTGGCAATCCCTTTAAGGGACATTACGGCAGAAGTCATCGCACTACTATTTTCGTCTGCGCCGTTCATTGCCATGGAGAGCGTGTCAATGATAACGAGCTTAGGGTGGAAGCCACATTCTTCAAAGCGCTCCTGAAGACGTGTATCCAGTGACTCCTCTTGAAGATTGAATGAGTCGAAATCGATCAGAACTTGTTTATCACTGTGGTTGATTGGGAAGTATGTCTGAATTGCTTTTGCTCTTTTGGCCATTCCATGCCGGCCCTCCAGCTCCACTAAAAACACATCAACTTTCTTGGTCTCTAACCCAAGGAATGGTTGACCCGCTGATAAACAACGGGCCAGTTCAAGTGCGATAAACGTCTTACCGGTATTCGGTGGCCCGTACATCACGCTGATCTGCTCTGGGCAAAGTAGGTCTTGAACAAGGCACTCCGCGGTTCGTGGGATGTTCATGGTCATTAAATTTTCGATATGCATCTGTACGCTCCATCTGAAACATGAGCGTCCAGTTTTGATCAAGTTGACAGCCCGAAGGTGAAGCAGAACGTACCTAGCGTCTTTTGTAGGGGTCTATACCGTTTTCGCGACATGCTTTAACTAAAGTCTTCCACTGGTCGCGAATCTGCACCATATGCTTTCGGAGTGTGCGATCTGATTCTGTATAACCCCATTGGTGCAGTATTTTTACGAATGTAGGAATATGGCGCGGCTTTTCTAGTGCATCAATCGCCATTTCGACCTCTTTACGGTCTCCCGTCTGGATCATATGAATCAATTTCGCGAGGATCCCATCTGAAGTATTGGTCGCCTTCCATTTTTTATCAAGACCACGCCCTTTCTCTCGTGTTTCATGACCACGAATTTCAATCAAGGCACCATTTAATTCGAATGCCTCGAGTGGTTCTGGCTGGACAGTTTTTTTCCGTGGCAAAGTAGACTCCCTGTGTAACAAAGAGATCACGAATTTAACATGTTAATTGATTTTCTTTTTAACAATGGGTTTGACGCGCGAGGGCGGTCCTTGAGTCAGATTCTCAACGAGACTGATGAATTCTGGGAGCAGACTCATAAGTTCATACAGTGGCTGTTTCCATTGGCCGAAACGAGTCGTTCTGAACCGCCCCGGGTTTTCAGGAGGCTTCATTTCTTGAGAAGATGGAGTCATGAAAACAGGAAAACGCTTTAGTCCGGAGATCCGAGAACGGTCTGTCCGGATGGTCTTTGACCAAGAACGGGAATACAGCTCACAGTGGGCCTGTATTGAATCGATTGCAGGCAAGGTTGGGTGCTCGTCACAGACGTTGAAAAGCTGGGTTGCGAAGGCTGAGGTTGAGCTGGGTCGCCGCCAAGGTGTGACGCAGTCTGAGCAAGATCGCTTAAAGGCGTTGGAGCGCGAGAACAAAGAGCTGCGCCGAGCCAACGAGATTTTGCGCAAGGCGTTCAGCGCAAACGGCATAGTGATCGCAATGCGTAACTTTTACGGTGATGCGTGGGTTTACTGGCTGTAGCGAGCCACACTGGGCGCAGAAGTGCTATCTCACAGCTTTGCCAACAAAGGTGTGGGCATCCGTATCATCCAAAAGTTTAGCGGGCATAGGTGCAGTTGCAGAGTGTCCAGCACTACTTGGATGCCAACAAGGAGATGGTGAAGAATGCAGCGGAGCTGCTAGTCTAAATTCCCAAAATAAAAGCACAATAAGCATCAAAATGCATACTGGAAAAAGAATCAAAATATTTGTTTTACTAAAAGAACAAAAGTCCAACTCTAGGAGCTTTTCATGAGATTCAAAAATCATTACCGCTTTCTTGGTACCTTTTTTTCGTAACATCTTTGTCCAGCCAAGGTCAGGCAAACCGAATTAAGCATATTAGGCATTGAAGTTGGGCAACGCGCGCCAGTCATCGTGCCGCGCTACACAAAAAACTTTTGCAAGAAATTTTGGGCTAGAAGAGTTCAAAGTTTACACCTGCACCATCAAAAAGACGGAGAGAGCATTAGGCTTCTTTTGGAACGGCGTAGACTCGCCAGAGGAAATTATAAGAGGTAAAGCGCAGACAAATTTTCAATAACTTTGATGGTTACAGTACCGCTGAGTGCTGCAATATCTTTTTATGGAGAGAGAGGGCGGGACTACACAGAACGCAAATTGCTTCACTTCACCACCCACAGGTGGCAAAGCAGCTCTGGCTATCCCGCTCAACTTGAGGTGACGGTTGGAAATTGCGCTGATCCAAATTTAAATTTTCGCTGCACAGGACTTATACCTACGTTGAATACGTGGCGCGCGCCCAAAATATTGGAGAAATATTTGATGGTGCTTGTGGAAGCATCAAAAACAGCACCCAAGTTTTAAGGCTATCCCAGTTTAGAAACGTGCTTTTGCCTGCCACGTCAATAATCTGTCTCCCATTCCGCAAAGGGTGCAGCACTACTTGGATGCCAACGAGGAGATGGTGAAGGCACGCAGGAACCGAACCGCCCCGGGTTTTCAGGAGGCCTCATTTCTTGAGAAGATGACGTCCTGAAAACAGGAAAACAGCTTTAGTCCGGAGATCCGAGAACGGTCTGTCCGGATGGTCTTTGACCAGAACGGGAATACAGCTCACAGTGGGCCTGTATTGAATCGATTGCAGGCAAGGTTGGGTGCTCGTCACAGACCTTGAAGAGCTGGGTTGCGAAGGCTGAGGTTGAACTGGGTCGCCGCAATTGCAGGGGATGCTGTTAGAAAACATAAAACGATCAACGGGAGTCTACACATATATCACCTCAATCAATTTTTTATCCACTTGCCCCAATTGTTCATTAGTTTTACACGTTTCTCAATCTGGTCACCTCTGCGGCATGCGGCTTCAGTCTTGTTGGTAACTGAATGAGCTAGGGCGAGTTCAATAGTGTCCCATGAGTGGCCTGTAGAGACTTCAGCGGCCCAGTCCCGAAAGGAGCTGCGGAATCCATGTGGCACATATTGGTCAACCTTCATGCGCTTCATGAGCGCTCGGAAGGCGTTACTGGACAGTGGTTTCCTGTTAATGGCAAAGACAAAATCCGAGTCCGAACCAACCTCAATCAATATCTCAACCATACGCTCTGTCAGCGGCACACGATGCTCTTTGCGGGCCTTCATACGATGAGCAGGGATCGTCCACAGACGGGCTTCCAGATCGATCTCAGGCCATGTCATGAGACGCACCTCAGATTGCCGACAGGCACACAGAATCAAAAACTCCAACGCTCTGGCACTCACACTGTCTCGTGCCTGTAAACGCCTGACAAAGGCGGGCACATCAGAGTAGGGCATGGCTGGTTGGTGCCTGACAGGAGAGACCTTGGATGGATTGGGATACAGGTTGGACAGATGTCCTTTCCAACGCGCTGGATTAGTGCCATTGCACAGTTCTTCAGTGATTGCCGCATCAAGGATCGCTTCGATCCGTTGACGGACACGTGACGCTGTTTCGGTCTTGGTGGTCCAGATGGGATCCAGAACGGCTTTGATGTGCTGTGTGGTGATGTCAGATAAGGCGACCGAACCAATCACAGGGAAAGCGTAAGTGGTGAGTGTATTGGTCCACTGAGAGGCATGCTTGGCATTGGACCACTCAGGTGACCGTCTCTGGATAAATTCAAGGGCGTACTCCTTGAAGGTTTTGGGTGTCTCCTTGACCCCACCCCGGGGGTACCCGTCTGAATCAATGATCGCTATACGTTCCCTTGCGCATAGAGTTCTCGCCGCTTTAAGAGACAAGGTTGATGGATTGCCAAGGCTACGATCAATGAGTCGCTTTGTTACGGGATGCCTGACCCGACAAATCCAAGATTTGTTGCCTGTGGTGGTGATCTTTAAATACAGCCCGTTGCCATCGTTATACATGCCGGGCTCATGGATTGTGTTGAGTTGTTTGGTTGATAGTTTCACCCAGAGGTACCCCCAAGTCTGTCCATACTAAAAACCATACTGAGAGGGGCTTTTTAGGACGAGTTCGACTAATATCGCCGCCTCGTTTCTCGACCCTTGGAGGGGTGGCAGAGCGGTTGAATGCACCGGTCTTGAAAACCGGCATAGGCTAATACCCTATCGTGGGTTCAAATCCCACCCCCTCCGCCATCAATTTTCTTTAAGACTCTGGGCTCTTCCCCATTAATGGGGGATGACGAATATTCACTAGACACGATTGATGGTGGGGCGTGTAGTTCCGCTAAAAGTGCCTAGTGTGTCAAGTCAAGCGGATAGAGCATTGAACGCACCGTCCGTGGTGCGCCGAAGACATTGCTTACCGTGCAGCAGGCAATATCACAGTGTCGATGACATGAATCACACCGTTTGAGGCTTCAATATCAACTGAAACAACAGTTGCAGCGTCAACAGTCACCGCACTTCCTGTTGCGTTGATTGCAACGGATTGACCTTGCACAGTTGCCGCGTTTAATGCCTTACCAGCAATATCTGCCGACATGACCTTTCCAGAGATGACGTGATAGGTTAATACAGCGACCAATTGGTCCTTATTTTCTGGCTTAAGTAGGTTCTCCACAGTACCCGCCGGGAGCTTTGCAAAGGCTGCATCTGTGGGTGCGAAGACTGTAAATGGACCCTTCGACTTCAGAGTGTCAACCAATCCAGCCGCCTGAACAGCAGCAACAAGGGTATTAAATGATCCAGCAGCCACTGCTGTATCGACGATATCTTTCTTGCCACCATGGCTCATTGCCAACGCAAGCGAGGACAGGGCAACGAACACAACGCTTACGAAAGTTTTTACGATAGTTTTCATGCGATTCTCCAAATATGAGGGTTATAGCGATCTTTTTTCGCCCACATGTTTAAGGGGGACATGTTTTTTTCTTTCAAGTGGCAATACTCATTTAACGCATTATTTGGTATTTAGTAACAACCGCTCTCCGTCACGTCATGAATTGTCGAATCAAACTTGCATGCGTCATGACAAGTTCCGCGAGTCGTGATTCTGCTGCCGGAGTGATGTCTGATTGATGTGCAATTAATGTCAGCGAGGCATAAATCCCGTCGCCTGGCAAAGTGATAGACGCCGCAATCCCAGCAAGCCGCGCATCAACTTCGCCTCGGGTGATCAAAAATCCTTGTTTCTTCAATTGGCGCAGTTGTGCTGTCAGATGCACAACATCGATAGTTGTCCGTGCTGCAGCCTCGGCAATGATTTTGTCACGGCGACGCAGGGGCAGGGCGGCAAGCACGGCCTTCGACGTGGCACCATAAAGGATGGGCATCAGCTTGCCACGTTCATAGGCGGTGGAGCCCTCAAATCCCTGCGTCCGCGCATCGGCAACGCACATGACCTCGTTACCCTGTAGACGGCATAGCGCTGCGCAAATGGGGATGGGGGATTGGCGGACTAATGGTGGCAGAAAAATCCCACCACTCTGGATGAAGGGGTCTGATTCCCTCAGGCGTCGCTCGAACTCCAGAAATGCGGGTCCTAATCGGTAGCTTGAGTCTCCAACGGATTCAAGGAAGCGATGTTGCACAAGTTCACGGATTCTCCGGTATAGGGTGCTTGCGGGGAGATCAAGCGCCTCAGCTAAGGCTTTGACTGACCACTGACTTTCTGATTGAAGAAAGCAGCGCAAAATCCGATGATAACGCTCGAACCCACTCATAGATTACCTATAATTTCTCAGATAATGAGAATTATTAATCAAATTTTGAGTCATTTGGTGATTTTTTCCGGAAAATTGCGAATATATCGAGTAAAGCTAACAAACGAGGTGCGTCGTGCAATTTCATCTAAACGGATTCCAGCCTGGTGATCCACTCATCTCTCCAGCCATCGCGCCGATAACCTCCGCTGACGCGTTGCCCGCCGAGGTGGATGTACTCATTGTTGGGTCCGGACCAGCAGGACTTACACTTGCGGCTCAGTTGTCACAGTTTTCGGAACTACGCGTAGCTGTTGTCGAGCAAAAGCAGGGCCCTCTGAAGTTAGGTCAAGCCGACGGCATTGCCTGCCGGACGATGGAAATGTTTGAGGCTTTTAACTTCAGTGATCGCATCATGCGTGAGGCTTGTTGGGTCAATGAGACCACCTTCTGGAAACCGAATCCTGACGATCGTCGCCAAATTGCACGCAGTGGTCGGATTCAGGACGTCGAGGATGGTCTGTCCGAGTTCCCCCACGTGATCCTGAATCAGGCACGGATTCATGACTATTACTTGGAAGTGATGTCTCGCTCGGCGTCACGCCTCGAGCCACATTATGGGCGGAAGCTCGTGGACATGGAGATTGACGCCAATGCGCCTGCGAACGCACTGGCTGTCACGGCAACCTTTGAGCGCATGGACGCCACGCATACTGAAGCGCGTGAAACCATCCGCGCACGCTACATCGTCGGTTGCGATGGTGCGCGCAGTATGGTGCGTCAAAAGTTGGGCTATGCGCTTGAGGGCGATTCAGCGAACCAAGCCTGGGGTGTGATGGATGTCCTCGCGGTGACAGATTTTCCGGATGTCCGTATGAAAGTCGTCATCTTATCGGATGAAGGCAGTCTGATTTTTATTCCACGAGAGGGTGGATATCTGTTCCGGATGTATATCGAGTTGGATAAATTGAATCCGGATGAGCGCGTCGCTCACTTGAACATTACGACGGATCATCTCGTGCGTGCGGCAAACCGCATTTTGCATCCCTATACCATTGAGGTGAAGGACATTCCATGGTGGTCTGTGTATGAAATCGGCCAGCGGGTTTGTTTACAGTTTGATGATGTCAGCCTGGATGCTCCCGCTGATCGAGTGCCGCATGCGTTTATCGCTGGAGATGCGTGCCATACCCACAGTCCCAAGGCAGGACAGGGAATGAATGTGTCGATGCAAGATACCTTTAACTTGGGTTGGAAGTTGGGGCTGGTGTTGCGCGGCCAGGCTGATCCAGCCTTGTTGCAGACCTACTCCAGCGAGCGTCGGCATGTCGCTCAAACGCTGATTAATTTTGATCGTGAGTTTGCACGGATGTTCAGTGCGCGTCCAAAGGCGTCGGATGAAAAGAGTGGTGTCGATCCAGCTGCATTCCAGCAGTATTTTCAACAGCATGGACGATTCACTGCGGGGACCGCGATTCAATATGATCCTTCATTGATCCAGACAGATGTGAGGTATCAACACCTGGCCACTGGTTTTCCAATTGGGATGCGATTCCATTCCGCACCAGTGATTCGTGTTGCGGACGCCAAACCCATGCATTTGGGGCATGTGGTGAAAGCCGATGGTCGTTTCAGGATCTTTGTCTTTGCTGGTGAAGAGTCCCCAGATAACCAACAATCGGACAGTTGGGCGGTCGCTGACTTTTTGGACCACAATCCGGCGTCGCCGATCCGTCGCCTTCAGCGTCATGGGCAGGATGAAGATGCACGACTTGATTGTCGCGTCATCTACCAACAACCGTTTCGTGACATTGACCTTGGATCTCTGCATCCATTTTGGTTGCCTAAGAAGGGTCAGCTTGGACTGGTTGACTATGAAAAAGTCTTCTGTGTTGATCACAAGGGTGGTGCGGATATTTACACAATGCGCGGCATCGATCGAGCATCTGGCTGCATTGCGATCGTACGACCTGATCAGTTTGTGGCTTCGGTGTTGCCGTTAAAAGCGATGGATGCACTGGTTGATTACTTTCAGTTTCTGAAGTAACTGATACTCGAGTCGCTTGCCTTACGAGTCCCCAAGCCGCTCTCGACTGAGGTTTCCGGAAGTCAACTGAGCGGCCTGAGTGGCAGGATCCTTGCCCGCATCCTAAGACGGTTGTAGCGTTTTGACGAATTGCAAGGGGTCCGACCATGGGCGCAATCGAGTAAAGGTGTTACTGACTTCAAAATTCCCTAAACTACCGCCTTGCCGTCTATCGATTGACCTGTCTAATGAATGATTGGTTCTCGATATGTTTTGATCGATGAAGGACCCTCTATGAATCTCGAGACTGTTTTGTCTGTTCGTCATTATTCAGACGATTTGTTTAGTTTTCAGACAACGCGAAGTGCCGATATTCGGGCGTTTAAGGCGGGTCAATTCACCATGATTGGCATGGGTGATAATGACATTTTGAGGGCGTATTCCATTGCCTCTGCGCCGACCGATTCACACCTTGAGTTTTTCTCCATCAAAGTGCAAGACGGTCCGCTGACGAGTCGACTGCAGCATATTCAAGCAGGTGATCAGATCGAAGTAGGGGACCGCCCCACAGGCACCTTGGTGTTGGATAACCTATTACCCGGTCAGCGGCTGTGGTGTATTGCGACTGGGACGGGCCTCGCACCTTTTTTATCGATTGTTCGTGACCCCTCGACCTTTGCACGATTTGATGAAGTCATCCTGACACATACGGTTCGTACCGCCCGAGAGTTAGCATTCGCGGAGATGCTTGAGTCACGTCCGATTCGGTACTACCCCACGGTGACCCGAGAAGCCTTCCACACGGAAGGACGTATCACCGATCGCTTGGCATCCGGTGCTGTATTTGAAGATCTCAACTTACCCCAGTGGTCCGCCGACTGTGATCGCATCATGATCTGTGGATCTCCAGCGTTCAATAACGAACTGCGTGCCGATTTGCAGGCACGCGGTTTTCAGCATGGAACAAATAGAGCGCCGGGTCACTTTGTACAAGAACGCGCTTTTGTGATGCAGCGTGGTGACCCTGGCTAGCTTCCTTCTGATCTGCCATCACAGCGTAGCAGGTGACAAATGTTGAATGCGAAAGGAGACTTGGCCTTTGCCTTGGCTGGTGTAGACTAGAGTGACGCGGGAATAGCTCAGTTGGTAGAGCACAAGCTTCCCAAGCTTGGGGTCGCGAGTTCGAATCTCGTTTCCCGCTCCAGATTTTCCGGGACTTTGCGCCCACCTGTCAGTGTCATGGATCAATCAGCGAGAGCACATGGATCGTTCAACATTTTTTGATGCACTGTGGGCCCGATATCGTCAGCTCACGCCCCAAGCGGATGCCATTCAGGCCGGATTGCAGGCGCGCGGCGAGTCTGTCCGTAACGATCATATTGCGCTGCGCTCACTGGCAGGAACGTCTTTCGATCTCGATGGTATTGAGGGCTTGCTCACAACGCTTGGCTACCAGCGTCTGGAGCAATATGTATTCCCCGACAAACATTTGGATGCACGCTCGTATCAGTGTGTTGCAGAAACAGATGCGCCGAAGATTTTTGTCAGTACCCTGCGCCGTGGCGTGTTATCCAACGCGGCAGAAGCGATCTTGGATTCGTGTGCCGCGGGTTTGACCAATGCGCCGGTGACACTGGAGACGCTCACTGCTGGCGTCTGTTGGCCGCCAGTCGCCTATGCGTCGTTCCAGCTTCTGGCCTCGGAAAGTGAATACGCCGGTTGGTTGTCTGCCTGGGGACTGCAGGCCAATCACTTCACGGTGAGTGTGAATCACTTGAAGACCTTTCATGGATTAACCGAGGTCAATGCCTGGATCCGTGATAGTGGATTTTCGTTGAATCAATCCGGTGGCGAAATCAAAGGCAGTGCAGAGGTGTTGCTCGCGCAGAGCGCAACTGTCGCAGATCAGTTTGACTATCAATTTGGGTGTGGTGAGACGCATCGGATTCCGAGCTGTTTTTATGAGTTTGCAGAGCGGTTTCCGGATGCATCCGGCGCACTGTTTCAGGGGTTTGTCACTGCCAATGCGAACCATATCTTTGACAGTACCAACCGGCGGCAATGACCATTGCGCGTTAAGCGATAGCTCGCTGCCCTAAGAGACGGATGACATGACCGACGCCTTGGTGTGCGGTGCCTTGTGCCAGCTCAATCAGCGAGTCGTCACACTGGTGAATGGTCAGCCCCTTCGTCCAGCGTCGGACTGAGGCCAGTTCATACAGTAAATCAGCGTCTTTAGGACCCTCTGTGGCAGTGTCTAGCCCCTTTGTGGAGAACCCCTCAAGGACGAAAAATCCGCCTGGATTGAGCCACTGAGCGAACTGCGAGATAACGCGTTGTCGTACACTGGATTCACATTGCAGAAATGCCAGGGTAATCAGATCCCAGCGTTGATCATCTTTGGGGTTCCAGACGGCAAGATCAGCCACAATCCGTTCGACCTGCACGCCAGCGGCTTGGTCATAGGTTATTGCGCGCGCCGTTCCAACCTCTGAGAGATCGATTGCCGTGACGCGATAGCCGCGCTGTGCAAGCCAAGTCCCATCGCGCCCATCACCGTCGGCAAGACACAATACGGTCTGTGGAGCAGGTTCGAGCTCCGGCACGATCGATGCGAGCGCGCCGTTGGGCTGGTCACCAAATAAGCGTACATCAGACGCTGCATATTTTTGGTTCCACTTGGTCATGTCGGGGTCTCTAACAGTGCGCGGATGGATCCGGCTGTGCGAATGGATTCCGGATTGTCACCATGCACGCATAACACGTCTGCCTGCACTTTGAGCGCATGACCTGTCCGAGTGATCACTTCACCATGGTGCGCCAATCGTGTGACTTGAGCCGAAATGTCGTCCCAATGGTGATACACAGACCCGGGATTCGCGCGATCATCCAGCTCCCCTGTCTCGGTGTAACGGCGATCTGCAAATGCTTCCCGAATCAATTCGAGGCCATACTCAGACGCTTTGTTGGCATGATGCTCTATCTGGCTGGTCGACA
Source organism: Litorivicinus sp. (assembly GCA_018401755.1). Lineage (GTDB taxonomy): Bacteria > Pseudomonadota > Gammaproteobacteria > Pseudomonadales > Litorivicinaceae > HIMB30. The sequence goes on along the minus strand of JAGYKJ010000007.1, from coordinate 684,106 downwards.
GAATCATGAGTCGTAGGTTGTGATCAAAACGGCTCACAGCGCGCATCACTGCGTCCATTACCTCCGGTTTCTGAATCATGGTGTTGTAGAGTGCGCCATGTGGCTTGACGTAGCTTAACTGTCCTCCCTCAGCCTTTACGATCGCCGCCAATGCGCCAACTTGCGCTAAGACATGGGCCTCAATTTCACCAACGGGCAATGCCATCGGGCGGCGGCCAAACCCCAACAGATCGGGGTAGCTTGGGTGAGCCCCTAGAGTGATCCCATGAGATAACGCAAGCCGGACAGTTTTTTGCATCGTCACAGGATCTGAGGCGTGGCCGCCACAGGCAATGTTGGCCATGTCGATGACAGGCATCAAGGCCGCATCATTGCCCATTGTCCAGGGCCCAAAACTCTCGCCGATATCTGCATTGAGAAGGAGGGTCATGTCTAGCGCCCCATCATGTTTGGCAGTGTTAATACGATCTCAGGCATCCAAGTAATCAACACAATAGCGAACACCATCAGTAAGAAAAAAGGAACGGCATCAAGTGCAATCTGCAAGATATTACGCTGAGTCATGGTTTGTAAGACGAATAGATTGAATCCGACGGGGGGTGTGATTTGAGACATCTCGACCACTAAGACGAGATAAATTCCAAACCAAATCGGATCAATGCCAGCTTGCAACACCATTGGCATGATGATGGATGTCGTCAGGACAACAATTGAGATCCCATCCAAGAAACAGCCGAGCACCACAAAAAACAGCGTCAACGCAATCAGCAGTTCGCCCGGCGTCAACCCCAACTCGCCGATCCAACTGGCGATCATTCGGGGAATGCCGGCAAATCCCATGGCGACCGTTAGAAAACCGGCTCCGACCAAAATCAGTCCGATCATGCAGGACGTTTTGACTGCTCCTAATAAACCTGCTGTGAAGACAGACCACGTCAGATCACCTTGGATCGCTGTTAAGAGGAGTGCCAGGACAACGCCAAGTGCTGCCGCATCGGTCGGGGATGCAAGACCCGCATACACGGATCCGATGACCCCGACGATGAGGCCGATGACCGGCAGCAAATCCCGACTGGCGCGTAATTTGAATCGCAGTGAGCTGGCTTCTTCACGAGGCACGAGTGATGGATTCAACAGCCCCCAAACGATGACATAGCCGGCAAAGAGGGCAACCAGTAGGGCACCGGGAGCGATCCCGGCGATAAATAAACGGGCAATGGATTGGTCCGTGGCAACCCCATAGACAATGAGAATAATGGACGGCGGGATCAGCAATCCAAGCGTTGCAGAGCCAGCCAGCGTGCCAATCATCAGCCGCTCAGGATACCCACGCCGGCGTAGCTCAGGCATCGACATTTTACCAATGGTGGCCGCGGTCGCTGCAGATGATCCGCTGACGGCTGCGAAGACGGCTGAGCCGAAAATATTGACGTGCAAGAGTCGGCCTGGAAGTCCGCCAAGCCAAGGTGCAAGACCAGAAAATAGGGTGGTGGACAGGCGTGATCGAAACAGGATTTCACCCATCCAGATAAATAGAGGCAGTGCGGCCAAGGACCAGGAATTGAGTGTTCCCCAAGTGGTGGTTGCGAGCACAATTCCGGCGGGCGCATTGGCGAACAGTAATAAACTGATGAGACCGACGATGAGCAGTGCAATGCCGACCCAAATGCCCATTGCAAGTAATGCGATTAGGCCGATAAAAATCGCAAGAGTGAGCCAGAGTTCAGTCATCAGAGGCGGCCTGCGGTCCCCAAATGAGGGTATCAATCAGTGCAAGACTGAGCACGCCGCTGCCCAGTGTCATCAGCAGTTGAGGAATCCAAATGGGAACAGGGATAATCCCAGAGGTGACATCGTGATAAATCCAAGCTTCCCAGGTAATCACGCCGAGATACCAGGTTAAAAAGCCGACCATGGCGATCGCGACGACAAGGCTCAGTTGCTCAGCGCGGTGTCGCCACTGATTGGGTAGGGCTTGTAACAACAAGGTCACCCGAATATGGGCAGATTCGCGGAAGGTATAGCCCAGTGCCAAAAAAGTCCCTGCAGCAAGAAATAGTCCGGAAAATTCCGAGTAACTGGGGACGGTTAGGCCAATGGCTTCGCCGGTCAGTAAAAACATCAGCTTATCGATGGTATTAAAGATGACTTGGATCGTAATGATTACGCAGATGCAAACTAAAGCCAGCGCACCACAGAGTGCGCTGGCTCGATAGCTAAGTTGCAACAGGGCGCGCATATAGGACGACGCCACGCGAGTGCGTGGCGTCAGATCCTTAATAGTTCGCCAAGATGGAGGCGCCATCAGCGCCTGCGCTGGCCTTCCATTCAGTGATCATTTCAGTGCCAAGTGCCTTTAGGCCATTCATGAGCTCAGCTGAGGGCGTGTGCACGGTGATCCCGTTTTGCTTTAAAATCGCGATCTTTTCTGCAGTTTCCTTCTGACTCATGTCCCAACCGCGGGTCTCTGCAGCTGCGGCCGCATCTTTCACCGCTTTTTGGGTGGCGGCATCCAGTCGTTGGAAGGCGCGCTTGTTTACCACCACGATGTTCTTAGGAACCCATGCTTGGGTGTCATAGAAATGGTTCAGATAGTCCCAAGCTTTCGAGTTTGCACCTGTTGACGGTGAGGTGATCATCGCCTCAACACGACCGGTTGCAAATGCTTGTGGAATATCGGGTACCTCGATCTGTGTTGGCGCTGCGCCAGCTTTCTGCGCAAGTTTTTCAAGAACCGCGTTATTGGTCCGGAATTTCATGCCCTTGAGGTCTGCGAGGGAATTCACTTCACGCTTGGTGTAGAGCCCCTGTGGTGGCCAGGGCACTGCATAGAGAGCCATCAACCCTTGCGCATCGAGGAGTTTATCAACGACCGGTTTTTGCGCGGCCCAGAGTCGTTTTGCATCCGCATAGTTGGTCGCTAAAAAGGGTTGTGAGTCAATGCCAAAAGCAGGGTTTTCGTTGGTTAACAAAGACAGGAAAAACTCCCCCATTGGAACCTGGCCGTTACGCACGGCGTTTTTGATCTCCGGATGCTTAAACAAGGAACCTGCTGAATGCACGGTAATGGTCAGTTTACCACCACTGTTTGCGGCGACATCCTTCGCGAACTGTTGAATATTGACGGTATGGAAGGTCGCGTCTGGGTAGGGTGTTGGCATGTCCCAAGTGTCTGCAGTCACAGCTTGAGCAAAGCCAAAGGTGGCTGCGAATGCGAGTCCAGTGGCCACTGGACGAAATGCGATTGTCATGGTCGATACTCCTGAGTGAGTGATGATCATTTATTATGAATTGATGGCTGACATCATCCCAAGGTGTATCACGATTTCGTATGTCAAACAATCACGCCAAAATAACCCCTGAGTTGCAAAAAACGATCCAGACAGATTTGCCGGTGTATCGCCTGCCAGCGGATCGGGTCTCCGGGTCGTCGTTGGCACAATGCGCCGATATCCTCGCGCATTACAATGCCGATTTTCGGGTATCCCCCCAAGGACTGACGGTCTCGCAATAGGACAATGGGTTGTCCATCGGGCGGGACTTGGATCGATCCAAACGCAATCGGCTCAGACAGCCCGGCGGGTGGGACATCTGGTAACGGTGGTCCCTGCAGACGGTAGCCCATCCGACTGATGTCATGGCTGACTTGATAGGCCTCGTGAAGCAGACAGTGGAGTCCTTCCTGGCTAAAAGCCTCGGCTTGATAGCAGGGCATGAAACGAAGCGTCAGGGTCTCTTGATAGTTCGGAATAAAGCGGCGGGGCACACCGCTTAGATGCTGGTGGGGATTTCTAAAGGGAAGTTCGTCCCCGGCTTTGAGGGGTGAGCCGTCGCCATCCAGTCCGCCGAGTTGATCGCGCCGGCTCGTGGCAACACTTCCAAACCGGCGTTTGACATCGAATCCGCCAGCAATCGACAGATACGTGATTTGCCCATGGCTGGGACTGTTTAGGCGCAGTAGATCCCCTGGTTTTGCGTTCTGCGTGATCCAGTTGGGGCAGGGGCGACCGGCCAAGTCGGCACGACAGTCGGCTCCGGTGAGGGCAAAACTGACGGCCTGGGTGAACTCGGCGACAAAGCCTCCTCGGATGATCTCGATCGCTGCGGTTTGCTTGGGGTCACCTAGGATGTGTTGAAGCCAGCAAAAGGCAAGGAGATCCAAGGGGCCTGCAGTGGTCACGCCGAGCGATTGATACCCGAAGCGGCCCCAGTCTTGAAGCGTATGCAGAGGGCTCGCATGGTGGATACGTAAACTCAACGGGCGTTTTCCAGAGTGAGAGACTCAGCATAGGAGATCGGGGTGAATCGCACTCGGCTGCCCAGGGGCAGGGTGAGGTCAATGGTGTCGCTCAATCGAACGAGGGGCTGGTGTGTTCGCCCAATCAAATGCCAACCCCCTGGAGTATCAATTGGATACACGGTCGTTTGCGCCTCGGCAATCGCCACGCTGCCGGCGGGAACTTGGGTGCGTGGTGTTCGCTTTCGTGGCAATTGAATCGGTGCGGGGAGTGGTCCCATGTAGGCAAATCCGAGCGCAAACCCCACAGCCAGAACGCGATATTCGACACTGCAGTGGAGTGCAACCACTGCATCAATCGATAAGTCAGCATAGGTCGCCACATCGGCCAGATCGGGCGCCACCCGCGGGTCGTAACATACTGGGATCTCAATCACTGACTGTGTTTCCTGCGCATCGGCGGCGACTGCCCGACGCAATGCTTTGGACAGTGCCTGCTCCAAGGTTAAGGGGTCGATTCGATCCGGTCGATAATGCACCAAGAGCTTCCCAAATCCGGGAGTGACATCCCACAACCAGTCTGGGCGATCCGCAAACAGTGCTTGCACCAGATTGGCAAGCTGTGCTGCCGTCGCAACATCCGTAGGGTTTGGAAAGTGAACCAGGAGTGTGTCCTCTGAGAGCCACTCTAGCCGTTGCCAATGCGTCCACGAAGCGGTCACTGTGCTGTCCAACCACCATCAACCCGAAGGCTTGATCCGGTGATCATCTGCCCAGCGGGTGACGTCAGTAGCACACATGCACCGAGATAATCTGAGGGCTCACCCAGACGTCCCAAGGGGATGCGTCCAATGACAGCGGCCTTAAATGCAGGATCGGCGAGAGCAGATGCCGTCATTTCGGTGAGCGTAAAGGTTGGGCAGAGGGTATTGACGCGGATGCCATGGGGCGCAAGCTCGATAGCAAGCCCGCGAGTGATGCCTTCGAGCGCCGCCTTGCTGCCACAGTAGAGGGCCCGCTCGGATGCGCCGACATGTGCTAATTGTGACGAGATGAAGACCACAGAGCCGGGTGTGTTGGTCGAAATCCATCGCTGACTGATCGCCTGGGTGAGGAACATCGGCGCTTCGACATTCAATGCCATCACTGCCGCATAGTCATCCCGAGTCATCTCGCCAAAGGGTCGATGTCTGGCAAGGCCAGCCGCGTGAATGACCGCATTCAGAGCTGGAAGATCCTCCAGAATCTCTGCATAAGACAGGGTCGTGAGATCCGCAGGAACTGCGTGCGCCTGGTGTCCCTGCGCATGCAGTGACTCGATGAGCGAGAACAGTGCCTCAGACGGGCGTGCCAAACACAGCACGGTTGCACCTGCCTCCGCATAACCAATCGCTAAGGCGCGACCGATCCCCCGCGATGCCCCGGTGATTAAGACCGTGTGCCCAGCGACTGAGAGTAATGGATGGACCATGACGATTCCCTGGTGCGATAAACAAAGCACCTTTATGACTGCATGGATCTGGACTGTCTAGTCCTTCGCCATCGATTCTGCGCGTCATTTTGGTGCGTCGCATGCACTGGGTCTGGCGTTCGGTGCACATCGATGGTGCATTAGGACATAACCGTGGGTTCTGAAGGTCCGGGTTCACTGGTCATTTGTGCTTGGCACATTTCTGGCACAGGCAAACCCCATGATGAAAAGTACTGTCCTGGAACCCAAGCCATCGATTCAGACCGTCTGCCCATCCCCAGCGGTGATGCACGAAGCGCTGTTATCTGAATGGCCTGCGGAGCTCAGCGGCCGATTTCAGCGTGATCGTCACGGTGCGACGCAATTAGTTCGTTTGAGTCACCGAGGCCCCCTGCGGATTCAGCGCTTATTTCAGACCGGCCCATGGGCGGAGTGTTATCTCTTGCATCCACCGGGTGGGTTGGTAACGGGGGATTCGCTTGCGATTGAGATGATGCTTGCCGAGAAGGCTTGCGTGCTGGTGACGACGCCAGCCGCGGGAAAGGTCTATGGCGCACGTCATACGGCAGGGTGGCAGCAGACCGAGGTGCGTCTACAGATGGCGGACGAGACGGGGCTTGCCTGGTTACCACAGGACACCATTTGCTTTGATCGAGCACGGGTGCGGCAATCCTTTGATATCTCTGTCGCGCCCTCTGCTTGGCATGTCGGCTGGGAACAGGTGACCTTTGGCCGGCGTGCGTCCAATGCACCGTTTCAGAGCGGTCAATTCAGTCAATCTGTCTGTATTCATCGGGCTGGTATCGCGTTGTATCGCGATCGGATCAGCATCACTCCGGATGTGCTCGCATCCTTAGCTGGACTGGCCGGATTGACCGTGATGGCGGTTCTGTGGATTGTCTTACCGGAGGGACACTCAGTGATTCCCGCGATCGAGATCGCACGGCAGTCGACACCGTCGTCGGGGCTTTGGACGGGAGCGACAGCAGTCACTGCAGAGCTTGGGATTGTCCGAGTCTTAGGCGATGACGCGTTGCAAGTCCGTCAATATCTCGAATCTCTTTGGACAGACTGGACGCCTTTGTGCGTTGGTCAGTCTGTGCATCCACCCCGTATCTGGAGGACCTGACACGATGGAATTGACCCCCCGCGAAAAAGATAAGCTGTTGCTCTATACCGCTGGCCTTGTCGCTGAGCGTCGTTTGGCGCGTGGATTGAAACTGAATTATCCAGAAGCGATTGCGTTGATCAGTATGGCCATTCTTGAAGGCGCCCGAGATGGTCGAACAGTGGCAGAGTTAATGGCCCATGGCCGCACGATTCTGACAGTCGATCAAGTCATGGATGGCATTGCAGCCATGGTGGACGAGGTGCAGGTCGAGGCGACCTTTCCGGATGGAACCAAGCTGGTGACTGTGCATCACCCCATTCAGGAGGCTGTCGTATGATTCCGGGCGAAATTGTGACGGCACCTGGCGAAATCTCGCTCAATGTCGACCGAGCAACCTGCGTGGTTGTGGTGGCCAATACCGGTGATCGACCGATTCAGGTCGGCTCCCATTTCCATTTTTTTGAGACCAATCAGGCACTGTCTTTTGATCGATCCGTCACCCGTGGTTTCCGCTTGAACATCCCCGCCGGGACTGCAGTGCGATTTGAACCTGGCCAGACTCGCCAAGTCACATTGGTGGCGCTGTCCGGTGATCGCTGTGTCTATGGTTTTCGCGGTCTGGTGATGGGCGCGTTAGAGGAGCCGAGCGCATGAAGATATCACGTCAGGCATACGCAGATCTCTATGGTCCGACCGTGGGCGATCGTATCCGACTCGGTGATACCGCACTGTGGATCAGTCCAGAGCGTGATGCCGCCATCGCCGGTGAAGAGGTGAGCTTTGGTGGTGGCAAGGTGATTCGAGATGGCATGGGGCAATCGCAACGACTGTGTCGGGATGCCATGGATTTAGTCATCACCAATGCCTTGATCCTCGATTATTGGGGCGTTGTCAAAGCCGATGTCGGCGTCAAGGACGGACGCATTGCAGGAATCGGCAAGGCGGGGAATCCAGATGTGCAACCCGGCGTCACACTAATCATTGGGCCAGGGACAGAAATCATTGCAGGTGAAGGAAAGATTCTCACTCCTGGTGGAGTCGATGCCCACATTCACTTTATTTGTCCGCAGCAAATCGAAGAAGCTCTGGCCTCTGGAATTACCACCATGCTGGGCGGCGGGACGGGCCCAGCCACAGGAACCAATGCCACAACCTGTACGCCGGGTCCGCATCACCTGGAGCTGATGATGGCGGCGACCGCGGCATCGCCCATGAACTTGGGGTTTCTCGGTAAGGGAAATACGAGTTCGGCCGCTCCTTTGATGGAGCAAGTCGCGGCAGGTGCCTGTGGATTGAAATTGCATGAGGATTGGGGAACCACACCGCAAGCAATTGATACTTGTTTAACGGTGGCGGATCAGTGTGATGTCCAGGTCGCGATTCACACCGATACGCTCAATGAAAGTGGCTTTGTCGAAGATACTCTCGCGGCCATAGCAGGTCGGACAATTCACACCTATCACACTGAGGGTGCCGGTGGCGGCCACGCGCCAGATATCATTAAAGCGGCTGGCATGAGTCACGTGTTGCCGTCATCAACCAATCCAACCCGACCCTACACGATCAATACCGTGGATGAGCATCTGGATATGTTGATGGTGTGTCATCACCTATCCCCAGCGATTCCCGAGGACGTTGCCTTTGCAGACTCACGGATTCGTAAGGAAACCATCGCCGCCGAAGATATCCTGCATGATTGGGGTGTCTTTAGCATGATTGCATCGGATTCTCAGGCGATGGGGCGGGTCGGTGAGGTCATTACGCGAACCTGGCAAACCGCACATAAAATGAAGGTGCAATTTGGCTCACTTTCGGAGGATCCGGATTGGCACGATAACTTTCGGGCCCGTCGTTACATTGCAAAATACGCCATGAACCCTGCATTGACACACGGCATTGCCCATGAGGTCGGCTCGATTGAAGTGGGTAAGCTTGCCGATCTCGTGCTTTGGAAGCCCGCTTTTTTTGGGACCAAGCCGGCACTGGTGATCAAAAGTGGGTTGATTGTGATGGCCCCGATGGGCGATCCCAATGCATCGATTCCGACACCACAACCAGTGCATTATCGACCGATGTTTGGGGCCATGGGGGCGGCTTCCGAGCGGCTCGGGGTGACCTTTGTCTCGGCACTATCAATGGAGCACGGAAATCCCTGGATGGCCGAAACACGGCGTCGTTTGGTGGCCGTGAAAAACACCAGAACCCTGCAAAAACGAGATATGGTGCTCAATGATCGCCAGCCTGTGATTGAGGTCGACCCGCAAACCTATGCAGTTCGCGCAGATGGTCAACTCCTGTACTGTGAGCCAGCACTTGAGCTGCCCCTCACACAACGGTATTACCTGTTCTAGTCGATGAAGCAATTTGATCAACCGACAAAAAGTGCGCCTGATCATGCGATCGTGATCGCATTGCCCTATGCGATCCGTCAGCGGAGCCGCACGTCAGTACAGCGATCCGACGGCAGTGTGTGGGGATTGATCGTACCTCGAGGACAGACCTTACGCGCTGGCTTGTTGCTTGCGAGTAACGATGGAGCGGTGGTGCACATCCAAGCAGCATCGGAGACCTTAACGGCAGTGGTGGTTGAAGATCTCACGCGATTTGCGCAGGTGTGTTATCACTTGGGTAACCGGCATACGCAAGTTGAGATTAGCCATGGGCAGCTCTGGTTTCCGCCTGATCATGTCCTCGAGCAGATGTGTCATTCCTGGGGCGGCCTGATCAGTCAGGTTGAGCGGCCATTTGAGCCCGAGCTGGGTGCATACGCCGTCCCATATCAGGGACATCATCATGGCTGAATCGATCGACCCTCGCGCGGTTCTGAATTCCCTGCATGTATTTTCGTCGCAGCTTCCGATTGGTGCGTTCGCATTTAGCCAGGCACTCGAGGCGGCCATCGAATCAGGCCAGGTTAGTGATCCAGAGACCCTGACACAGTGGTGTCGTGGGATCTTACTGTATGGTCTTGGCACCCTGGACTTTGTGGCTCTGAAGCAACTGATACGTGCCCAGACTGTCGCTGAATGGACCAGGTTGAATGCGGATCTATTGGCATCACGCGAAACCCGTGAATTGCGTCAAGAGGATGCGCTATTGGGACAAGCGTTAACTCGCTGGGCGTCTGGTATTGGTCTTTCTCTCACAGCTGTGGAGCCAGTCTCGGTAGTGAGCAGGTACGCTGAGATCGCACGCCAATGGGCGATGCCAGAGTCCGTTGCTGTGCTGGGCTATGGGTGGTCGTGGTTGGAAAACCAAATGATCGTTGCCGCCAAGTCGATTCCTTTGGGACAACAGGCGCTCAGCCGTGTGTTGGTCGATCTGAAACCCACCTTGCTCGCTGTGAGCCAGTCGCCTGTTGACGGTGACACTCCCTGGAGCAATAGCACGTTTATGCAAAGTCTTTTGAGTGCGCAGCATGAAACGCAATATTCACGCTTATTTCGGTCATAGGAGCTGATATGGATGCATTACGCGTTGGCATTGGAGGGCCAGTGGGATCGGGTAAAACTGCCTTGACCTTGAAGTTATGCGAAGCGCTTCGCACTCACTACAATATGGCGGTGGTCACCAATGATATTTATACCCGTGAAGATGCAGACTTTTTAACGCGTCACGCGGCACTCGAGGCGGATCGGATTGCCGGTGTTGAGACCGGCGGCTGTCCACATACGGCGATTCGCGAGGATGCCTCAATGAATTTGCAGGCGATTGATCAACTCATCGCCACACACCCCGGATTGGAGTTGGTGCTCGTGGAATCCGGTGGTGACAACTTAAGTGCAACATTTAGCCCAGAGCTCTCTGATTTGACCTTGTATGTCATTGATGTAGGAGCCGGTGACAAGATTCCCCGAAAGGGTGGGCCAGGCATCACCAAGAGTGATTTGTTGGTTATCAATAAGATTGATATTGCACCTATGGTCGGAGCGTCCTTGGATGTGATGGATCGCGATGCGCGTCGAATGCGGGGCGCAGCACCGGTGGTGTTTTCAAACATGAAAACGGGCCAAGGCCTGGAGGCCATTATCCGCTTTATTGTCGATCGGGGATTACTGGTTGATCGACTTTAGATCGCGGACAGACTAGCTGCCACGATAGGTTGAATACCCATACGGACTTAACAGTAAAGGCACGTGGTAGTGACCATCCGCAGTGATCCCGAATTCGATCGGAATACTGTCAAGGAACGGGAATTCTGGGAGGTCTCCATGGTATTTCCGGAGATAGTCGCCGGCTTCGAAGCGTATGCGATACGTCCCTGGAACGGCTTGCTCAGGGGATAATAAGCCCCCGGGCACACGACCATCTGCGTTCGTTGTAAAGAGACCGAGCTGGTCGGGCATGGGTGTCAGTCGCTCGATCTGCAAAGACAGTCCCTCTGCAGGCATTCCGCGCGCGGTATCGAGAACATGCGTCGATAGGGTAATCATTCCAGCACTCCCAGTTGTTGGTAATGGACCACACGTTGCGTGATGGGATGAGCCTGTAGATGCGCCTCGAGATAGTCAAGCAGCAAATCCACTTTCAAGGTTCGACTCTTACGCTCCGGTGTGAGTGCGTGAATATGTAATCCAGTGACCTCATAGGGTGCCAAAATTGGAACCAGTTGTTGTCCATCCAACGCATGGCTAAGGCTCCACAGGCTTTGCTGGACCACGCCTAAATCAGCCACAGCCCAGGCTGTTAAAATCTCACTGGATGAACTGTCAAGGTCTCCTTGCACAGTGTGATATGCGACGCGCCCATTGATCTGGAATTGCCAGTGAAATCGAGTGGAGCCCGCAAATCGCAGGAGTAAACATTGGTGCATCTTTAAGTCATTGGGATGTGTGATCGGGGAATGGCGATCCAGATAGACAGGACTTGCAGCAGTAATCCGGTGATCCGGCACGAGACGCCGCATGATCCAGGATGAGTCCGGAAGAATACCCTGGCGAATGGCAAGATCAATTTGATCATCGACGAGGTTGACGGTTCGATCGGTGACATCCAAGCGACACTCGACATACGGATAGGCGGCTTTAAATTGAGCCAGTAACGGGGCGATGACACGTCGACCCAGGGCATAGGGGGCACTAATTTTAATGATGCCTTGGGGCTTATCTTTCATGTATTCGAGGTGTGCTTCGGTCTCGCGCAGACGTTCAGTGACCTCGCGACAGGTGGCGTAGTAGAGTGCACCGGCCTCAGTGACTCCGACTGACCGAGTGGTTCGATTGAGAAGCCGGACGCCCAACTTATCCTCGAGCTTCTGAATCCGTGCACTGACCACCGCCGTCGAAATCCGCAAATGACGTCCCGCTTCTGAAAAACTTTCCAGTTCGACGACGCGGCAAAAGATGTCGATGTCGGAGACCGCGTGCATCGACTAGCGGGCCTGAATCCATGCGCCTAGACGGGCACGCTCGTCCTCAGACATTTGCGTGATATTTGCCAAGGGCATTGCTTGGCTTGCCACACTTTGGCTGTAGATCTGCGCTTGGTAGCGATCGATATCCACTAATGTCTCCAGCACAACTCCTTTAGGAGCATTCTGAAAGCCCACTTGCGTTGGAACCGATGCATGACATCCGGCGCAGTGCGTGGTCACAATTTGTAATACCTCTGTGTCTGTCACAGCAGTACTCGGTGGACCACGCGTCAGGCTGGATGGCATTGCCCAGACTGCGAGAGTGAGCGTCAACATGGATGCGAGCGGCCATTGCCAGCGAATACGCCAGCCATCTCCCCCTGCATGCGAGGCATTAAAGTAGTCACGTACGACGCCACCGATCAACACCACAAAACCCACCAAGATCCATAATTGATCCCCCACAAAGGTCATCGGGTAATGATTTGAGAGCATCATAAAGAGGACGGGTAGGGTGAGATAATTGTTGTGCGTCGACCGCTGCTTCGCTTGGAGACCCAGCGATGGATCAGGGGCTTCACCTGCTTCGAGACTGCGCACTACTTTTTTCTGGTTCGGAATGATGATGAAAAAGACATTAGCCGTCATCCAAGTTGCAATCATGGCACCCACGTGTAGCAGGGCGGCTCGGCTACTGAAGGTTTGGCTGAATAGCCAACTTGCCACTAAGATCATCAGAAACACAGACCAAGCGAGGATGGGCAGGTGTCGTCCCAGCGGGCTTCGACACAGCCCGTCGTAGATCAGCCATCCGATGATTAAGCCAAAAAGGGAGAGACCGACTGCTTGCAGAGGGCTCCAGGCGGCAACGGATGTGTCAATTAGATACGCAGATGCGCCCCAGTAGTAGGTCACCACCAATAAACTAAAGCCACTGATCCAGGTGAAGTAGCTTTCATATTTGAACCAATGCAGTTCGGGGGGCATTTGTGCAGGCGCCACCAGGTATTTTTGGACATGGTAAAAGCCGCCGCCATGGACAGACCACGATTCTCCATGGACACCCGGAGTCAAGCCATCACGTTTTCTCAACGAAAGGTCCAGCCAGACAAAGTAGAAGGAGCTGCCAATCCATGCGATTGCAGTAATGACGTGTAACCACCTTAGCAGTAAACTCGCCCACTCCATCCAATAGTCGGCCATGCCTGTACCCCCGTTGTGTTGTGAGACGCCTAGTCTACTCAGACTCTCAATTTTGATTAGACGGAAATAAGCGTTGGATTATCAACTAAAAATTGATAGTGGTCAGTCTGTTTTATTGGATAATCGCATTGGTGTTGTTTGATAGGGCCCACAATTGACGCAATATCCTCGAGATCTCATTGGCTATGCCGCGCATCCACCCCAGATCAGCTGGCCAGCGAATGCGCGTGTCGCTGTTCAGTTTGTCCTGAACTACGAAGAAGGGGCGGAAAACTCCGTCCTTCATGGGGATGCCGCGAGTGAGATTTTTTTGTCTGAGATCATTGGTGCGACTGCCTTCCAAGGCCGTCGTCATTTGTCGATGGAATCCATTTATGAGTACGGTAGTCGCGCTGGCGTGTGGCGAATTCTCGACCTGTTTCGGTCGCGTCAAGTGCCATTGACCGTATTTGGTGTGGCCATGGCAATGGCGCGCAACCCCGGGGTGGTGGAGCAGATGCTCAAGGATGGTCATGAGATTGCCAGCCATGGGTACCGTTGGATTAATTACGATGGGTTTACGCGCGCTGATGAACGTGCGCACATGGAGCAAGCAATTGACATGCATCAGGCATTGACGGGAGAGAAGCCATTTGGGTGGTATACCGGTCGGACCAGTGAACATACCCGAAGTCTCGTCAATAGTTTTGATCATTTTGAATATGATGCGGATGATTACTCAGATGACTTGCCGTTTTGGAGTCGTTTGGAGACCCATCGGCCGCATTTAGTGGTCCCGTATACGCTCGATACCAATGACATGCGGTTCGCCACTGCGCAGGGATTTCATACAGCTGAACAGTTTGAGACCTATCTCAAAGATGCATTCGATGTGCTCTATGCAGAGGGCGCAACCTGTCCAAAAATGCTCTCGGTGGGATTGCATTGTCGACTGATTGGTCGACCTGCTCGATTTGCTGGGCTGCAACGATTCCTCGATTATGTCTTGGCACATGATGCGGTGTGGGTGTGTCGACGGATCGATCTTGCGCGCCACTTTGCAACACAGGTCCCCTATCCAGGAGACATTCGGTGACGCCCTATCCAATGGCACTGAGTCGGGATGCATTCATTGATCGTTTTGGATCGATTTATGAGCACGCGGAGTGGGTCGCCGAGGCGGTGTTTGAGGTAGTTGAGCCCGGTGAGTCGGCAGAGCAGTTGGCGAGTCAGATGCAGGTGCGCGTCGATGCGGCATCGGCTGAGGTGCAGTTGGCGTTACTGCGCGCACACCCAGACCTGGCTGGTCGATTGGCGTTGGCCTCGTTGACCAGACATTCACAGGATGAGCAGAAAGGGGCCGGTCTTGATCAGTGCACCCCGGAAGAGCTCGCAGAATTTCAGCAGTTGAATGCACAGTATCTTGAAACCTTTGGGTTTCCATTTATTTTTGCAGTCCGTGGGTTCCATCGAACAGATATTTTGGCAGCGTTTCGTCAGCGGGTTCGGCATGATCAGGACACCGAATTTCAGACTGCACTGAACCAAGTTCATCGCATTGCGCGTTTACGATTGGAGGCATTATCCCATGCATGAGCGTCATCCATATTCCGCGTATCTCAATCTCGCAAGCGCCAAGCTCGGGGCACAAACGGTGGCCTGCAGTGATGATTTTTTCGCAGACATGTCGCGGCTCATCCAGGATGCAGAGCCAGTCTTTTTAGTCGGTAAATACGACCACAATGGCAAGTGGATGGATGGCTGGGAGTCACGCCGACGCAGAAGTGCTGGATTTGATTGGTGCGTGATCCGTTTGGCAGTCCCTGGCGTGATCGTGGGGTTTGATCTTGATACTCGGCATTTTACCGGGAATTATCCTCCTGGCGCCTGTATTGAAGGTGCAACGGGTGAGGTCCAGCCGTCGGATGAGTCGACCTGGATTTCGTTACTCGATGAGGTCGGGCTGGAGGGGAATCGCCAACACTTTTTCGATGCGCAGCCAACCGAACAGGGTATCCGCTGGATTCGCTTGAAAATTTATCCAGACGGTGGAGTCGCGCGACTGCGGGTTTATGGGACCCCGGTTGCGCCCACGGTCGCTTCCGGAACTGAGTTGGAGTTATCCAGTCTATTGCACGGCAGTCGGGTGGTTGCCTATTCGGATGCGCATTATGGGAATCCAGAAGTCATCCTAACCCCGGGTCGCGGCGAGACGATGGGTGATGGCTGGGAGACCGCACGTCGCCGAGTTCCTGGCAATGAATGGATTATCGTGCAATTAGGTGTACCGGGGTGCATTACCCGGATCGAGGTCGATACCGCGCATTTTAAGGGGAATTTTCCGGCAGCCTGTTCGCTACAAGCGGCGCAGATGCCTGCCTTGGGTCGCGATGCGCTGGTCACCCAAGCCATGTTTTGGCCTGAAGTCCTTCCTCAGACAGCCTTAACGGCAGATGCGATACATCCCTTTGCCTGTGCGACGCAAACTGAGGTGACGCATGTCAAACTCAACACCTACCCTGATGGCGGTATCTCGCGACTGCGGATTTTTGGGGTGAGCGCATGAGTATCCGAGTGGTTCAGCCAGCAGCCCTGACTGCTGAGGCCTTTGCCCCCTTTGGAGAGGTGTTGCAGGTGGATGGTGCGCATGCATTTGAAATCAATCATGGCTATACCACGCGGGTGCACAATCTTTGCGATATCCAGACGCTGGGAAACGGCGCCAAGGCGATTGTCAGCTTTTTTCTCGGTCGCCCTCGACCCTTGACGATTCGGATGGTGGAATGCCACCCCTATGGGAGTCAGGCCTTCATGCCGTTGGATCCCTATCCGTGGCTTGTGGTTGTCGCGTCAACGCCGACCAGTGATGACGTCCGGGCATTCTGGGCTCGCGGTGATCAGGGTGTGAACTATCATGCGGGCGTTTGGCATCACCCGTTGCTGGTGACTCAGCCACAGCGATTTTTAGTGATTGATCGTCATGGTCAGGAAGCCAATTGTGATGAGGTGTTTTTTGACTCCGGATCAGGTGTTGATCTGCATTGGCCATTCAACAGCTCATCCAAGAACGGCCCAGAGGATATGCATGTTTGACTGCGTCGTGGCAGTCGGTGCATTGTCCAGGATGCTTCCAAGGTTGGCGCTTAGGGTGTGAGCGCGCCTGGCACAGGATCTGTCGGTTGCCGTAGGGTCGCGATCAGCACCGTCAACCCAACCACCGCGTACGCGAGGAACCACAACAGCGTCCACTGAGGAATCGATAGCGTAAGAAAGGTCCACTGCACTTCAGCACAATTGCCTGTCCCGAGGAGCATGGCCCGAATTGATTCAGTGAGTGGGAATCGGTCCAGCATAAAATAAATATCCGGACCACAGTCAGGGACTTGATCAGGTGGAAGCGATTGAAGCCAGACTTGCCGGGCGGCGAGTGCTGCACCACCTGCTGCGAAACAGGCCATCAACAAGGCACCCAGTGCGCGTCCCCAACGCGGTGTTACCAGCACTGAAGAGCACTGCAACAAGGGTCAAGCCGAGGGCGATTCGTTGGGCAAGACACAGTGCACAAGGCACTAATCCCATGACGTATTCCATGTAAAAGGCGGCTGCAAATAATCCAGTCCCACTGGCCAGCACACCCCAAAGTACTCGGTTAAGCATCAACAGGTTCCTCCGTTGGAGGGAGTCTCGTGATGCATGCGACCAAAGTCAAACGATCTCGACGTCGGCCTTCTTTTTGCCAGATTTCTTTGGTTCTGGTCCATGATAGCGTTCGACGCCGAGGGTGATGGCATAGCAAGCCAGCTCAATTGCTCGGGGAATTTCGAACTTGTCGCCATTGCGCTCTCCCTTCTCGTAGTACTGAATAATGCGAGACTTGAGACCAAGTTTGTGAGCCGCATCTTTTTGCGTGAGCTTTAAGTGCTTACGCCATGCTTTGAATTCCGACGGTTTCATTCTCATGGATCCTTCCTTGTTAAGTTCGGCGGATTATTATGCAAAATTTGCGTTAATGGAAACCTTTGCTTAGTTTTTGCCATGCGATGGCGCTGGTCGCGCCTTCACTGCCTCAATGATCATCCAAAGCACAAGGGCATTACATAGATGCCACAGAAAGTGTGTGCCAACCGGGACCAGCGTACAAGCGGGAAGATCGAGGGTTCGAAAAGTAAGGGAGACTGGAAACAGGACGGTGGCACGGATGAGCCACGACCGTGCCAGGCCTGGAGGGCTCAATAGGGTGATGAGTAATAACGCAAGCCAGGCCGGAAGGTAACTGGCCGATCCGTTGAGTACATGGCTTGGCACGAGACTGGAGACCGCGAGAAAACCAATCATGACAATAACTGCAAGACCGGCACGACACTGGAGTTGTGCACGAAGCAGAATCCAGAGTGCGCTGAGAATGAACAGTTGAATGGGAATCACATCCATGAGCAATGCCCATCGTGTTGCTGTTGCATGAAATAAGGCGGACCCAATCCCAATCGCTGCAAGCACGCCGATAAGCCATTGCACAGCAGGTGAGTGATTTTTGAAATTCGGGCGCGCGCTGTGCCAAGCGGCTGCTAAAAATGCACTATTACTGACTAGTCCCAAGGGTTCATCGAGCCAATCATTGGTCTCGCGCTCACAATACAAGTCGATCTCTGGAAGTACGGCCGGGTTCAAGGTGAGATCCATGCGGTCAGGCCCTCGGTTTCAGGAGTGATTTCGATACCATGCAGGGCGTGTGTCCACAAGCACGGTGTGCACCCGATCAAATTGAATTCGTGTAGGTTAGCGAAATTTTATCCTCTTTCGCATCACTAAATCTTGATATGTTATTGTTTTTTATTGATTAAATTTTATTGCTCAAATTTTGAGCAGAGGGAGAAAACCCCGCTATTTCAAGGGATTTTAGACCCTCCCAAAAAATATCCAAAGAGTTATCCACAGCTTGCGTGGACAACTGATTTGTCAACGCTTGCGATCATAATTTTTTGTTAGAGCGTTGCTGATATTCCACCGATTTAGCTATGAGAACCTCTGCAAGTGAGGTGTCAGTGTGCGACCATGGCGTGATAGGAATTAAAGGAGTGTTTTGATGCTAACGCTGTCTCACGCGCAAGGTTTGATCCAGACGATTCTGGCCGAAACAGCCTCGCGAACTGATTTGAAACCGATGACTGCTGTCGTCGTTGATGCTGGAGGCCATGTGATCGCCTCAGCGCGCGAAGATGGTGCATCGCCGATTCGTGTGGACCTCGCTACCGGAAAGGCGCGCGGGGCGGTGTTGATGGGTGTCGGCTCGCGTAAATTGGGCGAGCGAGCAGAGTCCCAAGCGTACTTTATTCAAGCCATGAATGCCTTGGCCGATGGATCATTGGTGCCGGTTCCTGGCGGTGTTTTGATTCGTGATACCGCAGGTGTGGTGCTTGGTGCCCTGGGGGTGACTGGCGATACGTCGGATCAAGATGAAGATCTTGCGATCCGCGCGATTCAGGCGCATGGGTTTACCGCTGATCCTTGAGGCCAAAGCACAGTTCAGTCGCGATAAGACGCGTCGGTTTTTCCTGATGCGCCGTTGGGCGATCGGCCCAACTGTCTTGGCGGTTGGGCTTAATCCGTCGATCGCGAGTGCGACCCAAGATGATCCAACCCTGAGGCGATTGGTGCGATTGCTTGATGCCCATGGATTTGGGGCAGTGATGCTGCTGAATTTGTGGTCACAGATTGCAGTTCAGCCGAGCAAGGTGATTCGGACTGAAGGGCGGTGGACAGTGTCTGACTGGCGGCGATTTCACCGCATAACCTCCCGAACTGACGCGCGGTTATGGATGTGGGGAGCAAACGGACGTCGGCATCCAGATGTTCAGGATGTGATTGCATCGGACGTTAACGCACTGTGTTTTGGAGTGACCGCTGAAGGAATGCCGAAGCATCCCTTATATCTGCCCAATCACGCCAGACTGTTGCGCTTTCTAGACCACTAGCACCCTTCGTGCTGATTAGTGGTCGCTGCCACTGGCTTCGCGTTCTGATCCCAAATAGATGATGTCTAGTGGCGGTGCCGTGTCGGCTTCTAGATCAGAATCGATGCGCAGCCACCATGCTTTGAACTCGTCTGGGGTCATTGCGAAGGGGTTTTGGTACAGTACCTTGGGATCGCTATTCGTCATCACTTGCTCCGATAGTCGGGATCGTGACGCTCCTTGTCTTGGACTACCACCTTGGTCGAATAAAGGTGCCATGGAATGCAGGTCGACACAAGCAATCTGTGGTCGAATCAAGTTGTCTATCGATCTGTCGATAAATAAGAAGAGGTGCATCATGCGATCGAGCATATTTTTTAGCCTGCTACTCCTAACCACGCCTGTGTTTGCGGAGACTTGGCTGTGTCAACATCGGGACCCATCGCGGGAACCCTTGACCTTTACGGTGGATGGTGACGATGTCCGTTGGTCCCACGCCCGCTTGGGCAACTTGGATCCGCTGGCGATGGTGGTCAACAATAAGGCCATGCTCACGATGGCAACGCGCCGCGTCAATATTCTTTATTCGCGATTCTTCCATCTTGATAAGTTGTCAGGACGCATGGGGGATGTCACGTTTCGGCCTGAGTACCTTCGCAAATTAGAGACTGCACCTGATCAAATCCGCTCCGATCAGATAACCACAATCTGGCGATGCGCACGTCAAGATCAGTCGTCGAGTCCAAGCGCTTCTAAGTGATGCACATGCGCATCCTCGTAACCGAGGATGTCAGCGATTTGGACTCTATCCCATACCGTGGCGAATGCGTCTGCGTGATCGCGATGATCAGGCTGATGCAGTCGTAAAAAATCCTCAATCTCATGGTGTTCCCAACTTCGTGGGGGCCAGTGTGATTGACTCACCTGATCAATGGGCCACGCTTCAACGTCGCGGTCTGTGTCTAGAGTGACATCGGTCGGGGTTGATCCCGGTTGCATCCTGTCGCGCATGACGGCCTCCTCGAGGGATGGGTTCTAGTCCATCAAAACGCTCAGCAGTGCAACAAGTAAATACGACCCACCCTCCGGTATGGTCGCACGCAGATGATGCACCCGCTAACGTAGCAAGATCTCGGTGGCGATCAGTTCATGATCTGAGATGGTAGCGCCTTGGTGATCAAGCGCCGGGACGGTTCTTGGATTTGCGGCGAGACATCCACGGACAAAAAGCCAATCAATGCGCCCAAACGGAGGCTTTGGATAACCCCGTTCTCGCGGTCGTTGGGTCGCCTCGTTGGTATTGGCTGTACCTTTCCGATATCCGGCATTGGCCAAGACAGTGAACAGTGGTTCATAGGGCTCCGGCTGAAGAAATCGTGTGGGGTCTGCTTGTTGGAGTAACTGCCGTGTCCTGAAAATATCGGAAACTGCCTGAACATCGAGAGTATTGGTATTGAGATCACCGCCCACAACGGTCGCAATCGATGGGTCAATAGCGTCCAAAAGTTCACTCATCTGGCTGGCTCGGTGCATTGGATGACTATTGGACTCCAGGTGTGTGGAGACCAGTTGCACCGGTCCATATGCCGAATGGATTGACGCGATGAGGGCCATGCGTCCACCGAGTCGCGGCTCGTTCCAACGCCGATGCCACCATTCTCCGTCACCGTTTTCGTAGCGAATCAGTCTGATTGCATCCAAGGGATACCGACTGAGGATGGCATTGCCATGTAACCCACAGTCATTTGTCGCATCGGCCTCGGGTTGGTTCTGCTCCCATGGCGAGCCAGTACCAAGTTCAATGAATTCAATCCCATAGACCCAATGCCAGCCCAGTGCATTGGCTAACGCCTGGGTGGTATGACTCTGGGCAGAGCGACTCATTCCGCAATCCATTTCACTCGCCAGTAAGACATCCAAGTTCTCGGCCAGCACACGCTCAGCGGCGGCTTCCCAGCAAGCGCCGCGTTCGAGATTCCAGGCCCCAACCGTCAAATGATCAACCAATGGAGGTTGGTTACGCCCATGCCCGACTTGGATCTCGTCAAGGACAGGAAATGCATCGCGCCACAGCGCATAGCTGTCGCCGTGATCAAGACCCGCCAGTGCGCGATCGCGAAGAGTAACAGTGGGAATCGTGAGATGCTGTACGCGATTTGTCATGTTTGTCTGTCACCCTAGTAGCGCTGGAGGACTTGGTGTGATCATTATTGGGCATCGTGGCGCGGCACTGCGTGCGCCTGAGAATACCCTAGCTGGCCTACATTACGCGGGCCGCTTTGGTATTAAACAGATTGAATGCGACATTTCTGTTGCGGCTGATGATGTTGCCGTCGTTTTTCATGATGAGCAGTTACAGCGGCTGACTGGGCAGCCCGGAACGGTGCTATCACAGACCGCATCGCAGTTGTCTCAATATGTGGTGGCGGGCCCTGAGAGTGAGGGACCGACAACGATTCCACTCGCGTCGACCTATCTTGATGTTGCCGCAGACTACAACTTGTTTGTGCACTTGGAGATTAAGGTCCATGACCGTGAGGTGGTTCGCGCAGTTCAGGCGGCTCATCGTGCTCTTGTTGCCTCGAAGCTCGATCCCGCGCAGGTGCGCGTGTCTTCATTTTCATGGGAGGCTATCACGCTCGCCAAGCGCCACTTTATCGGATCGAGCTTTGCACTCGCCGCGCGCAGGTTGGAGGATGTCCGTCCGCTGTTATCCGGGGTGCATGAGTTGGCGAGCTTGCATCTGAGCGTTGAGGGTGCCAGCCAGGCAGAGATCGACCAAGTGCATGACTTAGAGCTCCCAGTGTATTACTACACCGTGAATTCGGTGAACGCCTTGATCGGGTTAGACCGCGCGACGATTGATGGGGTGTTCTCGGATGATCCATTGCGCTTAGTTGGGGCGCTTGTTCAGTGAGTCATGGCGGCGCGAACGCCATCCAATAACATCTGGACCGCAATCGAGATCAATAGCATCCCCATCAGTCGCTCCACCGCTTTTAGGCCGCGATGGCCAAGGACCTGATAGAAAAATGAACCGGCAAATAAAATGATCGCACTCACTGCCCATGCCAGCAGAATCGCTAAGGTCCAGTCGACGTTACGTTGTGGACTGGATTCGGAGAGGAGAACGAGGGTTGCCAAAATTGATGGTCCTGCGAACAGGGGCGTTGCAAGCGGCACGATTAAGGGTTCTCCGCTTGCGTCATCATCGGCCATCACACCACCGCGTGACGGGAAAATCATGCGAATGGCGATGATTAAAAGAATCAATCCACCGCTGATTGACACTGCCTCAGGCGAAAGACTCAGAGCATGCAGAAGGCTTGGTCCTAGCCACAAAAATAGCAACATCAGGAGCAGTGCGATGGCTAATTCGCGCATCAAAACGAACCGACGACGCGAGTCAGCAACCGGCTTTAAGATTGATAGGAAGATTGGAATATTTCCCAATGGGTCAATAATCAAGAACAGGGTAAAGGCAACCGCTAAGGTATCCATTGCAACTCCTTCTCGCGCCCGCAGAATACCTAGATTGAGGAGAGAGACAAAGCAATGCCTGAGTTGAGATTTTACGATGAGAACCAGTCACCCGTGGTGCTCGCGCCAGGGGGACGCGTATTTCGGATGGATACAGCGCATTGTCTGGCGGAGGCTCCCGAGGGAACTCATGTTGCTGAGGATGCGATTGAACTCAGTGAGGATGCGTTTTTGCGTCGATTTCAGACGGCGCTTGCGCAGGCCTATCTGTCGGAGATTTCTGCGCGAACACGGTGATTAGGTTGCATCAATCCGAGCAGGACTGAGCCCGAGAAACGGCATGACCTTGGCAAGGCGTTTTAAACCCAATCCAGTATTACCAGCTGGATGATATTCCAATGCGACATCGCAACCGATCGCCTCGATCAATGGCCACAGGGCCTCAAGGCGGATTTCGCCGAGATCTGGTTCACCACGCTGTGGCACCGAGGCGATCTGAATATGACCAATGAGGTCACTGTGCCGCCCTAATTTGGTCATCAAGTCGCCTTCCATAATTTGGCAGTGATACAGATCCATCTGCAATTTCAGGTTGGGGCGATTGACAAGCCGAATCAGGGTCGCCGCCGCATCTTGATGCCATAGATAGTATCCGGGGACGTCTCGTGTATTCAGGGGCTCTAACAGAAGTGTGACCCCGACCTCAGCTGCTCGATCGGCAGCGTGGGAGAGACGTTCTGTGATCATGTCCCAGTCTGGCAGTGGATGGCACCCACCCAACACATGGAGCTTGTGACAGTTCAGGGTGACGCAGGCAGCCAGTCCTGTCTCGAGTGAGGACCAAAAGGCCTCTTCTTGTCGAGGATCAGCGAGCAACCCACGCTCGCCGTCAATCCAATTACCCGCAGGCGCATTGATGAGTACCATCGACAAGGCTTCGCGTGCCAGCACCTCGGCGATGGCGTCGACCCCTACGTCATACGGAAATAAGAACTCAACTTCCGTGAAGCCTGCCACCTTTGCTGCGTGGAATCGCTCCAATGGTGGAAGCTCGGTAAATAACATACTTAGATTGGCAGCGACGGTCATGGCCGTAAGTCCTCGAGCAGGCGAATCAGTGAAGCGGTATCCTGATCACCCAAATGCTGAGTGACTAACTGTTGATAATGAGACGCGACCAGCGAGGTGGCAGGCAGAGGGCTTCCGAGTCGCGCTGCTGCCTCGACAGCGAGTTGGGCATCCTTCGCATGGAGACGCAACTGGATACCTGCTTGAAAATCCCCAGATACCATCTTTGGCCCAAGCAATCGCATCATCGGACTGCCTCCCATTCCATCGATCATGGAATCCAATATGCGCGCAGGATCTCCGCCCATCAGTCGCGCAAAATGGACCGATTCTGCAACTCCTTGAATGGTGACGACTTGTGCAATCTGATTACATAGCTTTGCAATTTGCCCATGACCGGCTGGACCAACATGGTGCCGTATCTTCGTATAATGCGTCACGATGGGCATGACAGCGGCGATCGCCTCGTCAGATCCGCCCATCATCGTGACTAATGTCCCTGACTCCGCGGCCCAGACTCCTCCCGAGACGGGTGCATCAACCCAATGTAATCCTGCGTCAGCCGCCTTGGTTGCAAGTTCTTTGGTCGCATCCGGGTCGATTGTGCTGTGATCGACGATGATCGTTCCAGGTCGCGCATTGGCTAACACACCCTTTGGACCCAAGCACAACGATTCGACATCTGATGTCGTAATGACATTGATCATGAGCACGTCACAGTGTTTAACAAGCATCGCGGGCGATTCACAGACCACTGCGCCGCGGGCCACAACGTCAGCCGCCTGATCCGCAAAGATCTCAGCACGGCGTGCATAGACATAGAGGTCACGGCCCGCTGCCAACAGATGGCGCACCATGGGTAATCCCATTGTACCGAGACCCACAAATCCAACCCGCACCGTGCGATTATCCTTATGTTTTCTAAACACGTGACGATACCAAGCTTATGAAAGATTGGAAGACTATTCCGAACATTGTCGTTGGATTGTGTATGTCATTTGCCGCATGCGCACAGGATGGCGGCGTCTGGTGGGAGCGGGACGCCGCCTTGGAGGCCCGTATTCTGGCGACCACGAATGCCGAAATCGAAACTATGATTGCAGCCGAGATGTCCCGAATCGATGCGGGACAGGCCGCGCTTGCAGCGCGCGCTCGCGCGCTGTCGCTGAGACTCGATGCACAGATGCCGCAGATCGAAGCAGAGATTCGGGCCACCTTAGCAGCACTTGAGGGTCCGACGCGTCCAGAAATTGTCCACGCAATTCGCCTCGATGTGGCGCGCGAGCAGGGCATTGCACCCTAGTTTGGACGCCACATACGGTGTGGATAATCACGTGCAGGATCGCGCACAGGCTGCTGCTCAAAGCCCAGGTGTTCAAAATAACCCACGGCACTCGCATGGGCTCTGATGAACAGGCCATTGGTGTTTTGGCTGCGCGCCCAGGTTTGTGCAACATCGATGAGCGCGCGCCCATATCCCTGTCCTTGGCACGCGCGTTTGACATACAGCCCGTGGATGAGCGTGGCACGGCCTGAGATCTTGACGACCTCGTCGAGAATGCTCAGCACGATCACCGCATTGAGGTCAGGATCTTCAACGCCATAAAATGCATGGTCGATCCAGTCTGCTGGGCTGTATTGGTAGGCTGGCACGCTCACTCGATACAAACGTTCAGAGAGATTCCAGCGACGCATACTGTCTGCGACGACCTGGTTCACTGATGCAACCGCTTCTCGCGAAATAGGCTGGTGCTTTGCGTTCGGATTCGCCATGCTCGTGGTCATGCGTGATCAATCTCCTGTAACTAATTCAAATTTGACGGTCTCAAGCCCAGCGTCGCGTTCAGCGGATGGTCATGTCTGGCCCTATGGGGTGGCATTGATCGGCATTAGTTGTTTTGCCATTACGCTCCCTGTCACAGTGATCGCACTCGAGGATTTTTCAAGTGCATTCATCACAGGGTTTCGTGGTGTTTTGGCGGCCTGTTTGGGTGGATTAGTGCTTCTAATTTGGCGCCGACCACCGCCGACTACCTCGGAGCGACGTGATTTGACCCTCAGTGGTCTATTGTTGGTTTTTGGCTTCCCGGGCTGCATCGCCCTGGCCATGCAATCGGTGCCCGCGACACATGGAGCCGTTGTGCTGGGCATATTGCCATTGATGACCCTGATGTGGGCACGGATTTTATTAGGTGAGATCCGAAGTTGGGCGTTTTGGGGCTGGTCCAGTTTGGGTGGCAGCATCGTCATCGCCTTCATCGTCTGGACGGAAGGAATCCAATGGGCATTCGGTGATCTTTGGGTCTTGTGTGCAGGTGTCTGTGCGTCCTTGGGATACGTGTTATCCAATCGACGAACCCAAGCTCGACCAGGGTGGTGGGTGATTAGTTGGATGGTGATATTGATGTTGCCATTATCGCTCTTGATCAGCGTGTTGTGGTGGCCACCGTTTTTCTGGGCTCGCCCACTGACAAGCCTGTCCGCGTTAGTCAGCTTGGGATTGATCTCTATGTATCTTGGTTTTGTGGCATGGAACTCGGCATTGAGCGCTGGTGGTATTGGACGGATTGGGCAAGTGCAGTTGTTGCAAGTATTCATCACCTTGGGATTTAGTACCTGGTTACTCGGAGAGTCGCTTGCATGGCCAGTGATCAGTGCTGCCTGCGCAGTCACCCTGTGTGTCATGATGGGGCGTCGTGCCGAGTGGGTGCGTGCGGTCCCTGTTGACCGGAGTCGGGTGACCTCCTAAGGTCGCAGAAAACACGCCAAGGAGCTGTTGTGCAGACACGAATCGCCTTGTTACCTCAGATGGGAATTCCCCGCCCCTACACCGACACATTGCCCCTTCAAATCACGGATGCAGAGCTTGATCCACCCGGCCCAGAAGAAGTCTGTGTGCGAATTCTTGCAGCTGGCGTGTGTCATTCCGATTTATCGGTGATTAATGGCGATAGGCCGCGTCCAACCCCAATCGCGCTGGGACATGAAGGTGTCGCTGAGGTGGTTCAGTGTGGCGAGATGGTGGGCGATTTGTCACCGGGTGATCGTGTTGCATTGGTGTTTGTGCCCTCGTGCGGCCATTGTCCAACCTGTGCAGAAGGCCGTCCCGCGCTGTGCGAACCTGGTCTGGTTGTGAATTCCAAAGGGACGCTTCTGTCTGGGGCGATTCGCATACATCTTGAGGGACAACCAGTCCTGCACCATCTTGGCATTTCATGTTTCGCCGATTATGCAGTGTGTCATCGTGCAAGCTTGGTGAAAATTGATGCAGACATGGATCCTGTTCAGCAAGCAGTGTTTGGTTGTGCTGTCCTCACTGGTTGCGGCGCCATTTTAAATACAGCCCGGCTGAGGATGGGTGAGCAGGTCGCCGTCGTAGGACTCGGTGGGGTTGGCTTGGCTGCGTTATTAGGTGCACGGGCTGGTGGTGCGCGCAAGATCATTGCTGTTGATGCGAATCCAAGCAAAGCTGAGGTCGCATTGCAGTTGGGTGCAGACCATTTTGTGGATGCGCGCGATCCGGAGGCAGCGTCGCAAATTCGCGCATTGTCGCAAGGCGGTGTTGAGTTGGCGGCAGAATTTGCGGGTGTGATGCCTGCGCTCGAATTAGCCATTGCTGCCACTCGCAGAGGGGGTCGTACGGTCACCGCTGCGCTGCCGAATCCGAATGATCGCTTGTCGCTGCAAGCCGCGACTTTAGTGACTGAAGAGCGCGCCTTGCTCGGATCTTATGTGGGGTCGTCAGTCCCAAGTCGTGATATTCCCAATTGGTTGGCCATGTATCGCTCTGGGCGGCTTCCGGTGGACCAGCTGGTTTCACACGAGATCGCCTTGCCGGAAATCAATGAGGCGATGGAACGGCTGGCGAGTGGTGCGGCGATTCGTCAGATTGTGACCTTTGCATAGGACGGTTGAGATGATTGAACATACCAAGGCATTCGTTGATGGCGCTTGGGTCACCGCATCCTCAGGAGAAGAGTTTGCGGTCATTAACCCTGCCTCGGGGGGATGCATTGCTCGAGTCGCTGATCTCTCCGCTGGGGATGCCGTACGCGCTGTTGATGCGGCTCATCGGGCGCAGCCTGGTTGGGCCAAACTGTCTGCCCGTGATCGGGCAGGAATCTTAAGGCGCTGGCACCAATTGATTTTACAGGATCAAGACGCGCTGGCAGCGTTGATTACCTTAGAAATGGGGAAACCCCTGGCTGAAAGTCGGGGCGAGGTGGCTTACGGTGCGAGCTTTGTGGAGTGGTTTGCTGAAGAAGCAAAGCGGGTGTACGGGCAAACAATCCCTGCGCATCAGCCCAGTCAACGAATCCTTGTCACAAAACAGCCGGTGGGCGTGGTGGTTGCCATTACACCGTGGAATTTTCCACTGGCCATGATTACTCGTAAAGTGTCGCCTGCGCTCGCCGCCGGCTGCACTGTGGTTGTCAAACCCTCGGAAGATACGCCGTTAACGGCGTTGAAGTTGGCGCAACTCGCACTTGATGCAGGCTTTCCACCGGGTGTCCTGAATATCGTCACTGGGGTGGATGCACCTGGGATTGGCCACGCATTAATCGCGGATACTCGGGTGCGTAAGGTGACCTTTACAGGGTCCACTGCAGTTGGAAAGATCCTGTACGAGCTGTCCGCGGCGACAGTGAAGAAGTTGTCACTCGAACTGGGGGGCAACGCACCCTTCATTGTGATGAATGACGCCGATATCGAGGCGGCCGTGGATGGCGCCATGCTGAGCAAATTCAGAAATGCAGGGCAGACCTGTGTCTGTGCGAATCGGATTTTCGTGCAAGAGCGGGTGTACTCAGACTTTGTCGCCCGTTTCTCTGCGCGGGTTCGAGCACTGACAGTTGGAGCAGGTGATCAACCCGGTGTCGAGATTGGTCCCCTCATTAATGCGGATGGGCTGGCGAAGGTTGAAGCGCATCTAGCTGATGCGGTTGCGCGCGGCGCTCAGATCGAAGTGGGTGGTATGAGACATTCAGCTGGACCTCTGTTTTTCACGCCGACCGTTGTCTCTGGAGTGACTCCTCAGATGCGAATGGCGAGCGAAGAGACATTCGGTCCAGTTGCTCCGATTTATCGATTCGCCACTGAGTCAGAAGCACTTGCGCTTGCCAACGACACACCCTACGGATTGGCTGCCTATTGCTATACACGCGATCTTGGGCGCGCATTTCGGATGTACGAGGGGTTGGAGTATGGGATCGTCGGAATAAATACTGGGATTATCTCAACGGAGGTCGCACCCTTCGGCGGTGTGAAAGAATCTGGATTGGGTCGTGAAGGGGGTCCACATGGCATTGATGAGTTCCTCGAAGTGAAATATGGCTGCTTTGATCTGGGATCGCAGGATGACAGGGTATGACGGTCACTCTTGAACCCGCTGAAGTGACGATCCCTGAGGATGCTGTGTTGGTCTATGTGCATGATCCGATGTGCAGTTGGTGTTATGGATTTCGGCCGACTTGGGTTGGTTTGCGTGCGATTCTTCCCAGTGCACTGTCTGTGGTCGCCTTGGTTGGGGGGCTTGCACCGGACAGTGATGAACCGATGCCCGCGGAGTTGGCGCAGCATCTTGCCGCGACCTGGTCGCGCGTTGCTTCGATCTGCGGGGTCCCAATGAATTTGGCGTATTGGTCGCAAACGCCAACGCCGCCGCGGTCGACCTATCCGGCATGCCGGGCTGTGATTGCGGCCGAGCGGATTGCTGGACGCGGCGACGTCATGACATCGCGGATTCAGGATGCGTATTACCAAGAGGCGCAGAATGTCTGGCGAGATGATGTACTGGTGGCTTTGGCTGAGGGGATTGGCTTTGATCCAGGAGGCTTCGCAGAAATGCTGCACGCTAACGATATCCATGCAGTGCATGCTGAACAACGTGGATTGGCGGAGCGGTTAGGGATGAGTGGTTATCCGAGTCTGATGCTGATTCATCAAGGACAGGGAACACCCATTGCGGTTCGTCATGGTGCGGCTGATCAAATGTGTGTCGATATTTTGGATGCATTAGGGCTCCCGCATGTCACCCATTGAGCGCCAGATTATTGGGTGCGGGTTTCTTTGCTCAGGAGCGCGATAAGCGCATCGAGCACAGCCGCTCGTATCAGATAGGCCGCATGGCCGTGTGGAAACAGCGCGTCTGCCAGCAACGCATGGCGATAGGCGCGAAGCGGTGGCGTCAGCGCGATGCTTTGGAGGCGCGAGCGATAACTCTCGTAGATGAGTTGGATTTGTTCTTTGGTTGGGGTCTGCATTGCCAAAAACGGCAGATGATGATCGAAGTCAATGAGGTCTGTCAGCAATGGACTTCCTGCGACAAACAACAACTCCCAAGCCTCCGGGTGAATGCCTTCCCCGTCTTCGTTCAGAACGCTGTCTTCTAACGCCAGCATTAGCGCCATGGCTGCGAGAGACTCTGTTTTCATGCACCCGCCGTTGAATGATTCATTGATTCAACGGTGGGTGCGGTTCAGTCAACTTCAAGTCAGTCTCTGGCGAAGATCATTGCCGGATCTTTGAATGCTTTGAACTCGAGGGCATTGCCTGATGAGTCTTTGAAAAATAGGGTGGCTTGTTCACCGATTTGCCCAGCAAACCGAATTTGGGGTTCGATTAGAAAGTGAATCCCTGCGTTGATCAATCGATCCCGCAAGGTATGCCAGGCGTTCCATTCGAGAATGATACCGAAGTGAGAGGCTGGGACATCTTCCCCGTCCACTGGATTGGTTGGTGGTCCATTGGGATCGGCCTCAACCAAGTGTGCGGTGATTTGATGTCCAAAAAAATTGAAGTCAATCCAACGGCTGTCTTCACGCCCAGTGGGACACTCAAGAATGTCGCAGAAAAGATGACGCGTGGCCTCAAGGTCAGTCACTGGAAAGGCGAGATGAAAAGGTTGCATGACGTCTGAAACTCCTTATTGTGGTTGTTGGGGCCTGTCGGTCCGTGAGGAGGGAAACATGGCCAATATTGTTTTTGATTCTGCGCGTTTTTTGTCAATCACGGAATCCTTAATGGACCTAGCTCCTGATCGTGCGAAGGCGCTGATGGTCGAGAATAATGCGTATTACCTGCTTGTGAACCTCCATATTTTTTGTTGCAACATGGTTGAATTTGCTGAATGTGGTGACTCTGAACTCGAGCCGCTGATTGATGAGCTCAAGGCACAAGTGGAAACGCTTCAACATCTCAAGGCGTCGCGCTGGTTGGATGATTTTGTGGAGGTGACCCGCTCCCCCGATTAGGCGTTGAGCAGCCAGTCTGCTAATCGCTCTGCGACCATCACAGTGGGTGCATGGGTATTGCCGCTGGGGATCAAGGGAAACACGGAGGCGTCGCCAATCCAGAGGTTGTCCAGCCCATGGACTTGTAAGCGCGGCGAGACGACGGCGGTGCGATCAGATGCAAGTCCCATTTTTGCAGTCCCTACAGGGTGAAAGATGGTGGTGGCAATTTGGCCTGCTGCTTGGAGTAAGGAGGCGTCGGATTGTGCATCGGCCCCTGGTCGGAATTCTTCGGGTTGAAAGGGTCTCAGATTGGGTTGCTGCAGGATCGAACGTGTCTTTCGCATGGCTTGGATGGCAATGGCTTGATCAAAGGGATCTGAGAGGTACTGAGGATCGATTCGAGGTGCCGCATGGGGATCGCGAGACGCCGCATGAATGGTCCCTCGACTACGTGGCCTTAAGTGACACACGCTTGCGGTGATACCAGGCCATGGATGCAACTGCGTTCCCAGACGATCGGCAGACAATGGCTGAATATGAAACTCGAGGTCAGGACGATCAACGGTTTCGCTGGAGCGAAAGAATGCGCCTAATTGGCTGGGGGCCATGGCTAAGGGCCCAGAGCGATTGAGCGCATAGTCAAGTGCCATTGCGCAGCGCGACTGCCATCGATTGGCACGTTGGTTGAGGGTGTCTCCCTGTGATAAACGATAAGCCATTCTAATTTGCAGGTGATCTTGCAAGTTCTGTCCGACGCCCGGTAATGGGTGGGCTGTGGCAATGTCTAACTGAGCCAAATGGTCCGGATCACCGATCCCTGAGCGTTCAAGAATGACTGGGGTTGCCACAGCGCCAGTGGCCAGAATAATGCGGTCAGCCTGCCATCGCACGGGTTGCCCATGCTGTGTTCCATAGACCGCGATAATGCGATTTCCGGAAAGCTCCAGCCGATCAATCAGGCAACCCGTCTGCAGATCAAGATTAGTGCGATGCCGAATAGGGTGCAAAAATGCACCGGCGGATGACAGCCGACGCCCTTTGGTTTGAGTCACCTCAAAATAGCCAACGCCGGCATTGTCGCCACGATTGAAATCCGACTGATCTTGAAACCCAGCTGCTTCGCAAGCGGCCTTGAAAGCATCCAAAATTGGCCAGTGCAGCCGCTGTTGCTCAACCCGTAAGGGTCCATCCGCACCATGGACCTTATCTGCCCCGCGATGATAGTGTTCGGATCGCATAAAATAAGGCAGAACAGCCTCCCACGACCAATCCGCCAACCCCCAGCTGGCATAGTCTTCAGCCTGCCCACGCATATAAATCATGCCGTTAATAGACGATGATCCACCGAGCACGCGTCCACGGGGGAAGGGCAGTGTGCGGTGATTCAGGTAGGGCTGTGAGGTGGTGTGATAACACCAGTCCGTTTTTGGATTGCCCATCGTATAGAGGTATCCAATCGGAATATGAATCCAATGCCAGCGATCCTGTCCGCCTGCCTCTAACAGTCGGACCGTCTGATTTGGGTTTGCCGACAGACGATTGGCGAGCACGCACCCTGCGCTCCCCGCACCCAGAATGAGGATGTCGGTGGATTGAGTCTGCCGCACCTAGGGTGTTGCCCCAATGATGGGTGCCGCGCGGCCGGTCTTCAGGTCAAAGGACACCATGCCACCCGACTGCGTGTAAAGACCTGTGACCGCACTAATGGTGACTTGATGCGTGACCATGACGACCGGTGGCTGATCGAGGGGGAGGGTATTGAGACGCTGATTGAGGAGACGCAATGCCTCTGTCCGTGAGACATATCCTTGGAAGAATGAGTTCAACCCAGGCTCCTCGATCACTGGACCAAGATCAAGCAGTTCAGCTGTTTCGAGACAACGACACCATTGGCTTGAATAGACTTGGGTGGCTGCTAAGCCCGCTCGGCGCAGTTGATCGCCGAGTCGCTGAGCTTGTCGGCGTCCCGTGTCGTTGAGAACCCGTTGCGTCTCACAGCGGTCGACCTGAAATGTCTCTGGATCACCAATGCCTGGCGCCAGAGCATGGCGCATTAAAATCACAGTACCGGGTCGATTGACGGCTTCTTCTATTGAGAGGTCGGCGTAGCTCATCACGGAGAACAGGAGTGTGACGATGAACAGACGAATGCGATTCATTGCAGTACCCTCGGCGGAACTAGGCCCTCAGTGTACACTGACTGCCTTTTGTTTTCGGAGTCGATCGTGTCGCAAACAGCGTGGTGGATTTTCCTTCCTGCCTGCATCGGAATGAATTTTTTCCCCGGTCCCAATAATTTGGTTGCCTTGGTGCACGGCACTGAGACCGATGCTTGGCGTGCTTCTCTGGCTGGTCTGGCCAGATTGCCAGTCATGATTCTGATGCTGATGTTGCTTGCTGTGGGACTGGAGGTTCTATTGGCAACCAGTGCGGCGGCTTTTCAGTGGATCCGATTGGTGGGAGCGCTCTATTTACTCTGGATGGCTTGGCGAGCATTCACCGCGCATGTCAGGGTTGGCAGCGCATCTGGGGAGAGAGCAAGCCTATGGCGCATGGCGCGTACTGAAGCGTTGATCGCAGGAACGAACCCAAAACTCATTCTCATCTTTTACGCGTTTTTCCCGCAGTTCGTGAATCCGAGCGCACCAATCGCGCCGCAGATTGTCGTCATGGGAGGGACGTTTCTGTTGATCGAAATTGCAGCCATTGCCCTCTATGCCTATGGTGGACAATGGTTGGCTCGACTGCTTTCCGACGAGCAGGGCGCTCGATGGGTCTCGAGAATCACCGGTGTTGCACTTGCGTCTGCTGCCTGCCTCATCATTTTGCCCTAGGAGATTCAATGTCGCGTTACTTGTTGGGCACCTTAATCATGGTGTGTGGGGTCCTTATTTTGTCTCCAGATTCGGCGACCTTACGAAAGATTGATGGTGATCCATGGATCGTATCGTTTTGGCGTGGTGTCGGTATTTGTTCCGTGATCTGGCTGCTCGCGCTATTGACAGATCCGCGTGGTTGGTGGCACCAATTAAGGCATCCGGGATGGACCGGGGTCGCCATTGTTGTGACCTTTGGACTGTCGCAAATCAGCTTTGTATTGGCTGTCACCTATTTGGGTGCGCCGACCGTCTTGGTGTTGGTGTCGACAACACCCTTAGCGAGTGCCATTGCCAGCTGGGTCCTATTTCGAGAACGGACTGACGGGCCGCTGTGGTGTGCCATCGGTGCTGGCGTGGTCGGTGCGAGTATCGCTGGGAGCGGGGTGACGCATGAGGTGCCATGGATCGGTTGGCTGGGCGCGCTGGGTGTTCCGACCTTGATGGGCATCGGACTGAGTTTAACGCGCGCATTCGAGGGTGCGCGCATTTGGCCTTTGTATGGTCTATCCAGTGGCTTAGGTGCGCTCGCAATTGGGCTTGTGATTCCCGTCTTCACGGTACCAGCGGGGAGTGAACTGTGGATGGTCTTTAACGCCTGTCTGGTTGTTCCGGTTTCTTTTGCATTAATCACCATTGCACCTCGGTATTTACCAGCGCCTGAGGTCGGTCTTTACCTATTATTGGAAACGCTGATTGGCCCGATTTTTGTCTGGTTCTTGGTCGGCGAGTCACCGACGACGCGCGATCTCATCGGCGGTGCGATTTTGTTGACTGCACTGTCGAGTTTATTTGTCTATCGGATGATGCAAGAGCGCGGTCGGCGGATGGTAATTGACCAATGATACTGCTCGTGGTGAACGCAATCGTACCCCTCGGGTGTGTCCTCATGCTTGGTGTTTGGATCAGGTCGCGTCGCCTCGTGCCCCCCGATTTTTGGCGCGGACTGGAGTGGGTGAGCTATTGGGTGTTGATGCCCGCGCTCTTGGTCTCTGTCATCATGCGAGCGCCGGATTTATCCGTGCCTTGGTTCGATTTGTTAACCACCCTTTATGGCACCTTAGCGATCCTGTCACTCATTCTATGGGCGGCATGGAAATTGGGTCTTCATCGACAGGGATTTCCCCGATTTACCTCGCTGTATCAAGGGGTGATTCGGTTTAACACCTTTATTGCGCTTGCTCTGATGGCAGGCCTTGATCGCTCATTGCTGTCGCATGTGGCGATTGCAGCGGCCTGTATTATCGTGGTGATCAATGTACTGTGCGTGAGCTTGATGTCGCTGCAGGGAGATCGCCACGGCGCGTTGCCTCGGATTGTCAATGAGCTTCGCCGGAATCCGCTCATTCTCGGCATGCCTCCTGGGTGCGGTCTGTCGGCAATTGGGAATCCCTGCAGAGTCCGTTGTGGGAGAAAGTCTTCGTTTGATTGGTCAGGCAGCCTTGCCGATGGGGATTTTGGTCTTGGGTGCAGGGTTGCAGGCTGAGGCCATGCGTCGTGCATTCGCAACCACATCACTGAGTATCGGCTTGCAATTTTTGGTGAAGCCACTCGTCGGGGTTGGTCTAGCCCTGAGCATGGGTTTGGATATCCACTGGGTGTTGGTCGTTCTCGTGGTATTTTCGGTTCCGACCGCGCCATCAAGCTATATCTTGGCTAAGCAGTTAGGCGGTGACGCGCCAGCAATGGCCGCGATCGTTGCAAGTCAAACGCTATTGGCGCTGTTCACCATCCCGGTGACATTACTTTTGGCCGCTTCAATGGGGGTGATTCGCCTTGGATCGTAGCACTGCGGATTTAGTCATTGTGGGCGGCGGTATTGTTGGATTGACGCTGGCCGCGACTTGGCGCGAGCGAGATCCCAAGGCACGGATTGTGATCCTTGAGAAAGAAGCCAATTCAATCGCGCATGGGACTGGCCGGAATTCGGGGGTATTGCACTCTGGTATTTACTACGGAACCGGCAGTCTGCGTGCTCGATTATGTGTTGAAGGCCAGTCGTTGATGAAGGCCTACGTGTCAGAGCATGATCTTTGGATGGATCCGTGCGGAAAGCTCCTGGTACCAACGTCGGACGCTGCCTGTGACACCTTGCCAATTCTCGTCGAGCGCGGCCATGCCAATGGTGTGACGACCGAGCTGGTCGATGCAAAGGCGATGTTGGAATTGGAGCCGCGTGTTGAGACTCGATACGGTCAAGCGTTATGGATCCCGTCAACGTCCGTTGTTAATCCCAAAGCGGTGGCGGGTCATCTTGCGACGCGACTTATCGCGTCTGGTGTATCGATCCGATACGGTACTCCGGTTCAAGGGATCGAAGGGCGTGACGTAATGATCCCAGGTGAGATGATCGGCGCTGGAGCCATTATTAATGCGGCTGGACTGCATGCAGATCGGGTGGCCGAAGAAGCTGGACTCGAATTGCACTATAGCTTTCAGCCATTCAAAGGAAAATATTGGAAGCATCATGACCCTGAATTTCGGATGCGGCGCTTAGTTTATCCGGTGCCTGACTTGCAGCTGCCGTTTTTGGGTGTGCATACGGCACATAACGAGGCGGGCGAAGTCTTTTTTGGACCGAGCTCAACGCCGATCTTGGGTCGCGAGAATTATCGCGGTTTGCAAGGGCTGCAATGGGGTGACGGGCTGCGCTTAGGCATGGGGCTGTGTGCCAAACTCTTCCGCAATACCAACGGGTTACGAACACTTGCATGGCGCGAAGCCAAGCTCTTGACGAAGTCGGGGGTCGCTGCGGAATTAGCGGGACTGATCCGGGGAGTCCGTTCTACGGATTTTTCCGAAAGTCTTGCAAAAGTTGGGATACGGTCGCAAATTTTCGATCCAAAGGCACAGCGACTGGTGAACGATTTTGTTGTGATAGAGCGCGATGGAGTGGTCCATATTCTGAATGCGATTAGCCCTGCATTTACTGCGAGTTTTGCATTTGCACGTCATGTGATCGATCACTACCTGACAACGAGAGAATAAGGAAATAAGAATGGATTTAGGACTGACTGGGCGCGTAGCCCTCATTTTGGGAGCATCTCAAGGCCTTGGCGCCGCCTCAGCGCATGCGCTAGCTGCCGAAGGAGCGCATGTGGTTGTTGCGGCTCGCCGACGCGATGTCTTGGATGCTGTGGTTGCAGAAATAGTCGCAGCTGGCGGCTCCGCTGAGGCCATCATCTGTGATCTTGGCGATTCAGACTCGCGGCAGTCAGTGATGGATTGGATCGCCAATGCGCCACGTCTGGATGTCTTAGTTGCCAACTCCGGTGGACCTAAGCCGGGGGCGGCTCCGGGGATTGCGAGTGACACATGGCGATCCGAATTTGAATCAATGGTGGTTGGATTAATTGAGATCATCGACGCGTCGGTCGCCAAAATGCGCACCTCGGGCTTTGGACGGATTATTGCGATCGGCTCCTCTGGGATGTCGATTCCAATTCCACATTTAGCGGTATCCAATACCCTGCGGTCTGCACTTGGTGGCTACATGAAAAGCTTAGCGGAACAAGTAGCATCTGCGGGAATCACCTGTAATATGGTTTTACCCGGTCGTATTGAGACAGATCGGACACAACAAATCGATGCGTTAAACGCACAAAAAATGGGAGTCAGTGTTGCTGAGGTGCAAGCTAAATCAGCCGCAACAATTCCCGCTGGGCGTTATGGACAACCCCAGGAACTGGCGTCAGTGGTTGCATTTTTGGCCAGCGAGCAAGCTGCCTATGTCACTGGAAGTCACTTGCGTGTGGACGGAGGGTTTATCCGCAATATGCATACTTAGCCAAGGACGGATTACACAATAATATTCATGTCTTAGGAGATTAGAAACATGAAACGTCGTTCTCTTTTGCTGGCGTCAGCTGGCGTATTGACTGCATCCCTGACGCTGTCGGCAACCGCTGTCGCATCCGATCAGGACTATATCCTGGCGACTGCCTCGACAGGCGGGACCTACTACCCAGTCGGGGTTGCGATTTCAACACTGGCGAAAGTGAAGCTGCAGCCAAAGCACAAGTTCAGTGTGTCAGCGATCAGTTCAGCAGGATCTGGTGAAAATATTCGTCTGCTTCGCGAGAACGAAGCGCAGTTCGCCATTTTACAGGGACTGTTCGGTTATTACGCCGCATCAGGAACTGGTCCGTTAGCCAATGATGGTCCTCAGACATATATCCGATCGGTCTCCATGCTCTGGCAAAACGTCGAGCACTTCCTGGTTTCTGCGGATTTGGCAAAGACAGGAACCGCGGATGATTTGCTCGGCCTGAAGGGAAAAACTGTCGCCATGGGCGCAAAGAATTCCGGAACGATTGGGTCCAATGGTCATTTGTTGGGTGGTCTCGGTGTTGATTTGGATAAGGATGTCGAACACTACTATGCCGGCTATGGTCCGTCCGCGGACGCGTTGCAAAACGGTCAGGTGGCGGGTGCAGGTATTGCAGCTGGTGTTCCAGCGAGTGCAGTGACGAAGCTGATGGCCTCTGGTGCCGATAAGGTTCGACTCTTAACCTTTAGCAGCGACCAGATTACGCGGGCAGACGACGGTGCCAATTTATGGACAGCATTTGAGATTCCAGCCGGTACCTACCCAAATCAAACTGACGCGGTGACCACGTTAGCGCAGCCTAATTTCCTGGCAACACATCAAGATGTCAGCGAGGAGCATGTTTACCTGCTCACCAAGTCGATTTATGAAAACCTGCCGTTTTTGAATGCAATCCACCCAGCAACAAAGGCCATGGCACTCGAGAGAGCCATCTCTGGTCTGCCTGCGCCTTTGCATCCAGGTGCAACGAAGTTCTATCAAGAGCAGGGCATCAATATCCCAAGTCGATTAATCGCAAAATAGCATGATGTCGACACAGGCGGCGTCGATTCGTTGGATCGATGCCGCGTTCGCCACACGGGACGCCCCCTCGTGGTTGCGGCTCTGTGCGTTTGCTCTGGCACTCGCGATGGCCTTGTTCCATCTGGCCGTGGCCTGGGTTCCTTTTGTCTCCGATTTTGAACGTAACACCCTACACTTTGCTGGCTTCGCCGTACTCTGTGCGTTGGTCTTTCCAATGCATGCGGGGATTGTGTCGGCCAAAGAAGTGGTCGTTGACGTGCTGTTCGCCTGCATCGTGGCGGTTGCTGCCGTGTATTTAGCCTGGGCTGAAGACGGTATCTACGCGCGTGGCGTACGATTATCCATCTTGGATTGGTGCGCTGGTGTGGTAGTTATTGTCGGTGCGATTGAGTACGCACGACGTGTTTCGGGCTGGATCATTCCATGTCTAATCGTGGTTGCCTTGGCCTATGTGGCATTTTTGGGGCAGTACGTCCCGGGTATCTTCCGTTTCGGGGGATTGTCGCTTGAGTCGGTGATGTTTCGTTCCATTTATGGCGATGATGCACTGTTTGGAACAATCGCAAGTATTTCAGCAACCTACGTATTTTTATTTATTATTTTTGGTGCATTTCTGACACGGTCCGGGGCCGGTGAATTTGTCGTTAATATCGCCCGTATCGTTGCTGGCAGAGTGCGGGGCGGTCCAGGAATTGTTGCTGTGATTGCCTCGGGCCTGACAGGGACCATCAATGGGTCGGCGGTCGCCAACACCGCATCGACCGGTGTGATTACCATTCCAATGATGAAAAAAGCGGGGTTTGACCCGAAGTTTGCAGCCGCCGTGGAAGCAGCGGCCTCGACCGGAGGACAATTGATGCCTCCGATCATGGGTGCAGGGGCCTTTGTCATGGCCTCCTACACACAGATTCCGTACGAGCAAATTGCCCTGGCAGCCTTGATGCCAGCGCTCTTATATTTTGCATCTGTTGCGATTTTTGTACGTATCGAGGCGATGAAGCA
The DNA here is from genome assembly GCA_018401755.1 of Litorivicinus sp. Taxonomy (GTDB): domain Bacteria; phylum Pseudomonadota; class Gammaproteobacteria; order Pseudomonadales; family Litorivicinaceae; genus HIMB30. The sequence goes on along the minus strand of JAGYKJ010000007.1, from coordinate 644,288 downwards.
CTCCGTATCAGCCTTCGAAGATGAGGAGGCGCCATCAGTCCGTGATGCATTTGCCCAGGGGGGCGTGACGTTTTTACTCCCCATCGGGCTGGTCGTCTGGATGTTACTGGATGGCTATACCCCGACCTATGCCGCTGTTGCTGGAATTGTCGCCGTCATCGCATCCAGTTGGCTGACACCGCGTCGAATGGGGGTGATGGATGTGCTCAATGCACTCGCGATGGGTACGCGCAATATGGTGTTAACAGCGATTTTACTGTGCGCAGTGGGGCTGATGATTAACGTCATTGCGACAGCCGGAATCGGCAATACGTTTTCACTCATGATCATGGATTGGTCGGATGGGAATCTATTGATCGCGATGATTCTTGTCGCCATTGCCTCTTTGGTCTTGGGCATGGGCTTACCTGTCACCGCTGCTTATATCGTATTGGCGACCTTGAGTGCGCCAGCACTTGCCGGACTCATTGCGAATGAAGCATTGATCTCGAGTTTAGTGCTCGGTGTCTCAGACGAGATGCGTGCAGTGGTCTCATTCGTGCTGCCAAGTTATGAACCTGGCATGGATCGTGAGGCGATTAAGGGTCTGATCCAGAGTGCGCCGATTGAGACCTTGGGGGTGTTGCGAGACAGTTTGTTGAGTCCTGAGATTCTGGTGGCAGCTCTACTTGCCGGGCATATGATCGTATTTTGGCTGAGTCAGGATTCGAATGTGACTCCACCTGTCTGTCTTGCAGCTTTTACAGCCGCTGCCATTGCCGGGTCTCACCCGATGCGGACTGGATTGACCAGCTGGAAGATCGCCAAAGGTCTGTATATCGTCCCGCTGCTGTTTGCTTATACCCCAATTTTGACGGCGCCCTGGCCTCAAGTATTACAAATAAGCCTGTGTGCCTTGTTCGGCATCTATGGAATTGCGGCGTGCTTGGAAGGCGCGACTGAGCAACGCATCGGCGTAGTGATGCGGATGGTGATGGGTGTCGCTGGCATCGCCGCATTATGGCCAGAACCACAGATCGCTTGGTTTGGCGTGGTTGGTGTCATCGGTTGTTTCCTGGTAACGCTCATGCAGACCCGTTGGCGCAGTGAAAAAGCCTGATACACTCGGGAATATTTAAGGAGAGCACCATGCGTTTGACTGTCATGCTTTGTCTGGCCCTGACGTTGTCGGGCTGTATTTCGTTGTTTTAATGTATGTCTGAATTTGACCCTCATCGCATTCGGTTGGGTGCGAATAAAGAGCTACATGCGCGTCCTTTTCCTGAGCTTCCGGCACATGTCCGTTTAGTACATTGTTGTGTTCGCTCGTCACCTAAAACCTGGCCGATGGTGCGGCAATGGATTCAGACGCGGTTGCAAGATCTTCCCAATGAATTTGCTGGGAGATGGATTCGTGATGCCATGGATGGATGGTGTCGTGTTGAGCTACATACCGAGTTTGTTGCGATTACCTTGGTCGTCCCAGACGGTCTGCAATTTTCAGAGGTAGCAGACGCGCAATGGCTTTCGCAAGTACCGAGTGACATTTTTGTCATGGCGCGATTGACCTCGGAAGTTGGACAAACTGCGTTTGATCCTCAATTTGAAGCGGTCAGTGAGTTTCTCGATGGACGCGTTCGAGCAGCCTCGAATTTTAGTCCTGATACGGCTGGATTTTCCAATTGGCAAGTGCGGTTTTTGGAGGATCCTGGCCCCGAGACTGCGGGGCGGATTTTGCAACTTGTGTTAGAGATTGAAACTTATCGAACCTTGGCGGTGATTGGTATTGATAAAGTGCGACAAGCCCATCCCGTATTGCAGTCGGTCGCAACAGCCCTGCCAAGCAGTGCAGAGAAAGCATTAGAGCATTCGCAAATGCTCATGATGCTGGAAATTCTGACGGCGGAAGCCTCGAAACTGCATGATATTTGGGAGCAGCTGGCTTGGCGGATCGGTGCGAATCAGGCCTACCACAACCTTGTATTTCAGCGACTGACCGATTTGGCTGATCAACCCTACGATGGCGCTGTTGGATTGTCTCAGTTTCTTCGACGGAGATTGACGCCGGCGATCGCGACTATGGAGACGGTCATGCGGCGACGGGATGAACTCGCACGTCAGGTGGAGGACCGTGCAGACTTGCTGCGAACCCAGCTCCAGTTGAATTTACAAAACCAAACACGTGATTTACTTGCCAGCCTTGAGCGGAGTGCGGTCACGCAAATCCGCTTACAAACGGCTGTTGAGGGATTGTCGACAGTGGCGATCGCGTACTATGCCCTGAATTTGATCACACCCATGGTCGAGCCTTGGGTTCCGCTTGCGTTTTTGGGTTGGGTCAAAGCGGGCTTAGCACCCGTTATTGTCGGTTCAGTCTGGTGGATTCTCTCGCGGATTCGAAACCGGGTTATTTAGCCTCCCCAGTGCGTTGGCCTCTGACTGAGTGATGACCCGATTTGCCTGGTCGACAAAGACGATGTTGGGTTGGTGTTCAAGTGCATCCGTTGGCGTGAACTGTCCAAATGTGGCGATGATCAATATGTCACCCACTGCGACCTGTCGTGCCGCCGACCCATTGACTGAAATCATCCCTGAACCGCGTGGTGCGTCAATGGCATAGGTGATCAAGCGAGCGCCAGTGTTGACGTTCCAGATATGAATTTGTTCGTATGGATAAATTCCTGCGATATCCAACAAATCTTGATCGATCGCACACGAGCCGATGTAATTCAGTTCCGCTGCGGTCGTCGTCACACGATGTAATTTGCTCGCAAGTAGCGTCCGTTGCATGGTTCCTCCCGACTGTGCGCGCATCATAAAGGACTTCGGTCATTGAACAAAGGATCGCGTGAGCGTCAAAGTTGGCGGATCGCTAGCGTTGTCGGGTGGTGATTGCAGGTGTGGAACGGATCTGTCAGGACCTGTTGCGATTTGGTGACATGCCCGAGTCGACGAGCAGTTTTTGAACATAGAGGGGTAATCCGAATGCGCCAAGGTGCGCCTCGGGTGTGTAGTACTTCAGTCCTTGCAGCTGTTCAGTCCGGGCATGCAAGGTTTTGAGATCGGGCAGTGTCATGGCACTCGGACTGGCAAACCCCATCGCCATGGGGCCACCGACATAGGTTGGAACGGTGGTGAGATAGCACCATCGGGTCGCAAACAGCCCCTTCCAACGCTGAAAGGTGTTGGTCAGTTCCTGGCCCTGCAGGAAGGGCACGCCATTTTGTGTGACCAAAATACCAGCCGATGACAAAAGACCTGCGCAGTGGCGATAGAAATCCGTCTCAAACAACACCTCGGCAGGGCCAATTGGATCAGTTGAGTCTGCGATGATGACATCGAATTGCCCTTTACACTGGCGGACAAAGGCTGCGCCGTCGTCAATAACAAGTGTTAAGCGTGGATCATCGAAACTGCCGGCAGAGTGGTTTGGGAAGTAGGTCTTGCACATCTCCACCACGCTTGCATCAATTTCGACTTGGGTAATGTGTGTCACACCCTTGTGCTTACAGACTTCACGCAAGATCCCCCCATCACCACCTCCGATAATGAGAATACGTTGAGGGTTCGGGTGGGTTAGTAAAGGAACATGCACCATCATTTCGTGATACACAAATTCATCACGACTGGTGGTTTGAGTCACGCCATCTAAGGCCATCACCCGTCCAAACAGGTCATTCTCAAAAATGACAAGATGCTGATGATCTGTTTGATGCTCGAACAGGACCCGCGTTTGGCCAAAGTTTTGGCCCCACGCGGGGTAGAGGGACTCTTGGAAGCGCATTAACTGACTTTGCCGCGCCGCTCTTCAACGACTTCCACGCGACCTGGCCGAAAATACCGACTCAAAATCTCAATGGCGCGATGTGGGTTAGAGTCGCCGCACATGAATACGTCAAAGGCCGCATAGTTTTTCTCGGGCCATGTGTGGACGGAAATATGCGACTCAGCGAGCACAGCAACACCACTGATACCGCCATTGGGCGTGAAATGATGCAGGTGAATGTGCAATAACGTGGCCGCACACTCCTCTACGCATGTCCGCATGGCAGTCTCCATACGCTCAAGGCAATCGAGATCGCGTGCGTCCCATAGATCGATAATGAGGTGAGTGCCGGCAAAGATCTCGCCGTCGCGGTGAATGAAATGATCAAGTGCTTGATCATTCTGGGCTAATTGGTCGTGGTGTGGCCAGGCTTGTGTGGCGACAGCGGTCAACGTGCTCAATTCAGGTGATACCCCCTGGATCCGGTCTGTGTCAGTCAATTGCGATGACACCCGGCGGGTTGGCATCGCGCTACATAACGAGCATAAATCCTCTATAAGAAGCTCAGATGGCGCGAAGTGTAGAGACTTTTGTCGTGATGACAACCGTTTCGGCTATAAATTTATGCAAAAAAGACAGGTATAGGGGCCGCGGGAGGCTAGGCTGCTTCGAGTGATTGGTTTGCTGGATGCGCCGAATCAAAGTGCACGGTTTGCGCAGACACGACCTGCATGCGGGCTGAGCGCCATGATTTTTGAATCACGTAGTACACGCCAATGGCCACAAACACGATATTGATGACCATGGATGGAATCGCGCCAAAGTAGGCGCAACTCAGGGCAAGCAGCGAGCCGCTGGTAATATTAGCGCCATGAAATCGATAAGACGTCCCGAGAAGCCATCCCTTCACAAGACATAGGTAGGCGAGAAGGTAAAGTATCCCTCCAACCCAACCGATTAATGTCATGCCTTGATCCATGTTGATCCCCTTCGAGGTGCGCAGTTTATCGAAGGACTTTTAAAAATCAATCGGATTTATTAACATAAATTCATAGGGTTACCTCCTATACTTGTTCCTCATTCTTTTTGCTTGCGAATGATTTTTCGAGATCGAAAGGGACCGTTACAGCGTATTATTTGCGTCTCAAGGTGCCGTGTGATGAAAAGAATCTTTTGCGGGCGAATGGATCGCTTACACCCCGACCACTCACGCTGGCCGTGTTCGGCAGGCAACGAAGGAGTTTTATGCTCGAATTTACTGAAATTTCTTGCCCCTATTGTGGTGAGACTCAATCGATTGATGTGGATACCTCGGCAGGGGATCAATCCTATTGGCAAGATTGTCAGGTTTGCTGTTGTCCGATTCTATGTGACCTGGTCATCGACAACCGAGGTGCGTATCAGTTATTGACCCGACGCGATGACGATTGATCGTGACTATTGATCTATGGTTGGCCTATGTCGGTGCGATGCTGCTCATCAGTCTGTCTCCGGGTTCGGGTTGCATGAACACCTTATCCACGGCACTGGCGGTTGGGTTTCGGGGTGCGTGGCCAGCGATCGCAGGTCTTCAGGTAGGGTTGATGATCCAGCTCGTCGTGGTTGGGATCGGATTGAGCGCTGTGCTCGCCACAACACCGTGGGCCTTTGCCATATTGCAGTGGGCGGGGGTGCTCTATCTTGCATGGATTGGCATTGAAAAGATTCGTGATGCGGGTGCGCCGCCGGTGGTCAATGCCGATGATGGCAGTCGCGGACGATTTGTGCGGGCCATTCTAATTAACAGCACGAACCCCAAGTCTTTTGTCTTTCTCGGTGCATTTTTTCCGCGCTTTGTGGTGTTGGATGATCCACTACTCCCGCAATATGGAGTATTGGCGATCACGTCCGTATCGATTGATACAGCAGTCATGTTGGGGTATGCGGCAATGGCAGCTCGGATCCGTATTTTTCTTCAAAGTCCGTTACACATGCGGCGCACGCAACAGTTGTTTGGCCTGCTATTCCTTGTGGCTGCAACCGGTTTGGCTGTTTCTCATTAACTTAGGCAGCAAACACCTGACTCCATCGTGTGTGATCCGTGAGTGCAACCAGCTCGCTGGGTTCGAGAGCCATCCAACTCTGCGCAATGCCTCCAGGAACCCAGACACAAGGCATCACCAGAATACTTGGGTCGAGACTGACTTCGAGAAGGTGAGGGTGGCCGAAGGGGGGTAACCAGGCACAGGGGTAGCCTGTTAGCAATAGCGTTTGCGCGGGGGAGGCAACGCGTTCATGGGAGCCATGGACACAGGCACTCGTCCAGGGGTGTACCCCAATGCGAGGTGCAGCTTCCGGGCGAAGCACTAGGGTCGCCTGCAGAATATGCGACTCTTCGCAGCCGAGTTCCAAGGCCAAGTTGTCGCGTTCTACAGGAACCGCATACAACTTGGCATTTGAACCCACGCGCTCTAGGTATTCGAGCAGACCAAGTGGGGGGTTAATTGTTTTCATTCACAGAACTTTATCACGAATTCCCCGTCAAGATATGGTGGTCGATTTCTGCAAGGCCCCGGTGCGTTTTCTGTGCAGATCCTGGCTAGAGGGAAATCTTGATGACTTTATGCTAAGCCTCAACACAGGAGATTTAGCAATGCGAATAGCGACCCCAACTTTTATTTCCCAAGCCATGCGTCAGGCAATCACTGCCCGAGAGTGGGAATTCCGAGTAGAGCCTCTTGGACTGCACGCGATGACGGACTGCGATGCCGGCTTGATCTCACTGGCAAGTACCAGTCTGGATTCCGTGTTATCGCTATTAATTGACGAGCCTGCTTATCCGATTTTGGTGCTAGATCCGTCAATGAGCCTTGAAAACGGCAAATTGATTTTGCGGGCAGGCGGCGCAGGCTACGACAGCGATCAACTCTCCATTGCCGATTGCGTGCATGCGCTTGAAGTGGTTGCATCTGGTGAGTTGTGGGCAAGCAGGGCGATTTTGCACAGTCTGATTCGAGGGATGCTTGAGATTGAATCACCTCACCGAAACTTCCCCATGAGAGCCTTGTCGCCCCGCGAAATCGAGGTCGCACGGTATGTCGCTGCTGGGTTACCCAATAAACGGATTGCACTTCGCATGGCCGTGACCGAACGCACTGTGAAAGCCCATCTCAGTAGCATTTTTCAAAAAACAGACGCCTCAGATCGACTCGAACTGGCTCTCTTGATGCGCGGTGAATTGCCGGAGCGGATTCGCATAAATCTCCAGTAACTGAGTGCGATCTGCATCGGGCGTGGTTTCCAATAACGCTTTAAATCGCGTCACGACATCCGGGAGTAAACCATCGCGAATGGGTTCTCCTTTCAGTAGCTGATCGGCGAGACGACTGGTATCGAAGATCCGTTGTCCAGCATGGATACTCTGATCGATCCGGGCCGCCAGTTGGTTGGGGTCATCATCGCCAATGGTGCGCATTACTTCACCAAAATGAAGGTGTACCTGTCCTTTCCAGCCGAGAATGCCTGTTGTGATACTGACAAGATCTTCATTCTCCGCTTTGGTGTAATCCCCATGTTCACGACGCATCCTGAGTTCACGAGCTTTCATCGGGGCGCAGGGATCAAATTCATAAGAAATAGAGACTGGCACAATACGCAGAGCAGATAGCGCCGGTGCAAAGGATTCATGATGCACTTTACCTGCCATGGCTAGCATTTTCAGAATGGCTGGATCTGTGGTGTCGATACCGTCCTTTGCACGACCCTCCCGATGCGCGATCCAGACCGAGTGGCCGGTGTCGATACTGTCTCGAATATAGCCAGATAAGGCGGAATAGGTCTTGAGCATTTCGCGGGGACCCGATAGGTTTCGACGGACAATAAAGCTTTTATTCAGGCGCATCAGGTCGCCAATGTAGTCCTTGCGCACGAGATTATCGCCAATCGCGATCCGGACTGTGTCAAATCCGTTGTTGTACAGCGCCCAATTCACAAACGCCGGATCCATCGCGATATCTCGGTGATTACTCAAAAAGACATACGTCTGGTCATGGGATAAGTGCTCGAGCCCCGACACAGTAAACGACTCTGTTGATACTCGAAGAATTTGAGCCAGATAGGGTTCAATGGCTTCTTGGAAGCCGCGAATTGAATTCAGGCCTCCAAAACTTTTCCGTAATTCCGACGAAATGCGGTTTCGTAACAGGACACTGAATAGCCGATACCACAGGCCCAGACGATAGGTACCAATCGCATCAATCAAGTCTCGATTGTGCAGCAGTGTGTCAACCACCCGAGCGACATCCTCATCGCTGTAGGGTGTGATATCTGTTGTGGGGTGCATTCAGTTATCCTTTTCACCAACGCATAGTATAGCCATGGATCTGACCGAGAATGTATCGCCTCCCATCTTTCCCTGAGTGCTGGGCAAACCAGCTTGATATGCGTGCGCTCTCGGCAGCACTTGCGACGATTCAGGAGCGCCTAAACCAAGTGGCCTTAGAGACTGAGGTTGCGCCTCCGGCGCATCAGGTGTTTCAGGCCTTCGCGCGAACAGATCCTGACACGGTACGGTGCGTGCTTGTGGGACAAGATCCTTACCACGGACAGGGTCAAGCCATGGGTTTGAGCTTTTCGGTCCCACCAGGTCAAGCCATTCCACCCTCGCTTAAGAATCTGTTTCACGAGCGCACGTCTGATCTCGGATTGATTGCGGGAGCCAGTGGGGATTTAACTGCATGGGCAGATGCTGGCGTTCTGTTACTGAACCGTGTTCTCACTGTGCGTCTGGGGATGGCTGGGAGTCACCGTTCACTGGGATGGGAGGCCTTGACTGATGCGGTGATTGAGACACTGAGCGCGCGCCAGGCTCATTGCGTATTTGTTTTGTGGGGAAAGGATGCACAAGCGCTCAGACCATTGATTCGTGACCACCATACCTGTCTCAGTGGTGTCCATCCCTCGCCCCTGTCTGCGTATCGTGGCTTTTTTGGATCGAGACCGTTTTCACGGGTCAACGCAGCCCTCATTGCGCACGGCCAAGAGCCATTGTCATGGACGTTGCCGGGGGACCACAGGCTGAATAGTGAAGGGCACACCCCGCAATTGTTCTGATTGCGCGTTGGCGTCAATAACGACCAATGCGCGTGATCCAGTCGGCGTGGACACTGTGTCAACAACCTCACCAGTCCATTGTTCGACGGTAATTTCTTGACCAGTTGAGAGGGTATCAGGGCTGTCAAGACGCTGGGCATAGCGCTTCACCTTGCCCAAATGTTCGAGTCTTGCCACGACTTCTTGTCCGGTATAACACCCTTTTTGAAAATTCACTCCATGCAGGAGCGGGTAGTGCAACTGCTGCGGTAAAAAACGATCACGAATCGCCTCACTGATGAGCGCAAACCCTGCCTCGATATGCGCCAGTCGGGCTTCTACCTGAACTTCACGATCGCGTCCAAACACCCAACATGTGCCTCCGTGTTCACCGATTTGCCACAGTGAACCATTGTGGTGTAGCACACCCGGCTCGAGGGGCTGGTCGGCGAGCTGTAGCGAGACTGGAGTGGGATCGCGAGCTAATTCCACGCGCGCCAAGCGTGCAAAGGGAGTGAGGTGTTGAGTCAAGGCGTCCACGACATCGCCAACAGTGACAATACAGGCCCCGTCTTGAGTGGCCCAGATACGACCTGATGCGATTAACCGTCCTTTGGTCGAGCAAAATCCTGCAAGAGGCGCGTGTCGATCATCCAATGATTTGACTGCTTGAGTGCATTGCCCATTGAGCATTGCCAGTGCGTTTGGGCCTCGCACTGCGAGACAAATATAGTGGGGTGCGATTGCAGTCGGTGTCGTTTGCATGGGCGGTGCTACACTCTTGGCTTGAAAGGAGGGAGTATGGACGAACGCGCTGAATTCAACCGGCTGTATTGGCATTCTCGTCGCGGTATGTTGGAAATTGATGTGATGCTGATGCCCTTTACTCAGCATCACTTCAAAACATTATCCGATGCGGATCAGGTTGCATATCGCCAACTGCTGGATTGTGAAGATCAGGACATCTGGGAGTGGTTACGGGGCTTTAAGCCTCCTGAAGATCCGAATCTGGCCCGCATTGTGATAGAGATTCGTTCTCGTGTGGGCGACTTGGCATTCCAGCAGACCCCTTGAAGGGACTGATTTGGAGTACTGCGCGCTCAGGGTGGCCTCACCTCCTGGGTGTTGTGTGGGTTGAAGATCTGCGGATCATGCCATCACATCTCGAGATCCGTCTCCAAGGGATGACTGATTCTGTGCAATGGCAATCGCATCAGTCAGCACTTTGGGTGTGTGGCCCCTGTGTCATTGTTTCGGACACCCGCAGCACCTGCTCCCCGATTCATTTGTGCATCTGGGGAAGACGTTCCTTTCGATGGCGACGTATGCGCTGGTTGAGTGCCGTACATTGGGATTCCCGCTAAGTTTTCCCTGGGATCAAAATCGTATCATTGGGATGTTTTGATAAATCAGGGTGATCCAATGTGTAGTGCAGTCCTCGACTCTCTTGGCGCTTTAAGGCGCATCGGATAATTAACTCAGCAACCACAACCAAATTTCGGAGTTCGATCAAGTCGGCGGTGACCCGGTAGTTGGCATAGAAGTCTTGGACCTCTCGAGCAAGTAACTCCACCCGATTGAGTGCGCGCGTGAGACGTTTATCAGTGCGGACAATACCGACGTAGTCCCACATAAATCGCCGAACCTCGGCCCAGTTATGGGTAATGATGACATCTTCGTCGCTGTCGGTGACCTGTGATGCATCCCAAGCGGGAAGTGCATAGGATCGGTGTGTATAGGTTCCGAGATGCTCGGTCACGTGAGCGGCTGCAGCGCGGCCGTATACAATACATTCTAATAACGAATTCGAGGCCATTCGATTCGCCCCATGCAGGCCGGTACTCGATACCTCACCGATCGCGTATAACCCGGCGAGATCCGTTTCGCCATGTTGATCGACTAAGACGCCACCGCAGGTGTAATGCGCTGCTGGGACAACAGGGATCCAATCGGTGGTCATATCGATATCAAGCTCGAGGAGCTTTTGGCGAATGGTTGGAAAGTGATCGCCAATGAAGTCAGCGCCACGATGCGTGATATCAAGATAGACATGGGGTAGGCCGAGACGCTTCATTTCATGGTCGATCGCGCGTGCCACAATGTCGCGGGGTGCCAGTTCGGCACGTGGATCGAATCCAGACATAAATGCGGTGCCATCTGGGAGGCGGAGAATGCCACCCTCGCCACGAACAGCCTCTGAGATCAGAAATGACTTTGCATCTGGGTGATACAAACAGGTGGGGTGAAATTGATTGAATTCCATATTGGCGACACGACAGCCTGCTCGCCAGGCCATCGCAATTCCGTCGCCGCTCGCTCCATCTGGATTGGACGTATATTTGTAGACTTTACTCGCGCCACCAGTCGCCAAAATAATCGCATTGGCGGCAAAGGTATCGATTACACCAGTTTGTTTATTCAACACATAACAGCCACGAACCCTACGGCCTACGCGTCCTCGAGCGGCCTCATAAATGAGATCGATCGCGATGTAGTTATGGAAAAATTCGAGATGTGAAGCCTGCTCGGCGCGACAATCTAATGCATCTTGAATCGCCCAGCCGGTCGCATCGGCGGCATGCAAGATACGGCGATGCGAATGACCGCCTTCGCGAGTGAGATGAAAGGCATCAGAATCTGCATCCCGCGTAAAGGCAACGCCCTGATTAACAAGCCAATCGATCGCTTCGCGGGCTTCGGTCACGACATACTCCACAACATCGTCGTGGCAGAGTCCTGCGCCAGCGACCAAGGTGTCTTCGATATGGCTGGCGATCGAGTCTTGATCGTCAATGACCGCGGCCACGCCGCCCTGAGCCCATCGGGTTGACCCGCCCGCAGGGTCTTTGGTTAAGACCGCGACGCGGCAGTGTGCAGGAAGGCTTAGAGCCGCTGTCATACCAGCCGCGCCTGCGCCAAGGATCAACACGTCAAAGTGATGGGTGATGGGATCATGCATCAGACTTGTCCTTTCAAGAATGCCGTGTCATTGTTACTAACCCGTTGAAGATGCATCAAAAACAGCATGAGCGCAGTGAGCCAATCGGATCCAGCAAAGGATCTCAAAAATGATCAGTTACTGGTTGATCGCGCCAAAAGCGGAGATCGGCATGCGTTTGATTTGCTGGTACTCAAGTACCAATCTCGCATCCTGTCTTTGGTCACCCGTATTCTTTCGAATCCATCCGATGCATTAGATGTGGTTCAGGAAACCTTTGTTAAAGCCTATCGATCACTCGAATCATTTCGTGGTGAGAGCGCATTCTATACGTGGTTGTATCGGATCGCGGTCAATACAGCGAAAAATTACGCAAGTGCATCGGCGAAGTTGCAATTAGATGTGTCAATGGAGTCCATGGTTGGCGGTACTGATCATTTGCCATCCTTTCAAGATAGCGGTTCTCCTGATCAACAATCAGCGACAGATCAACTGCAGGCGGCAATTTTAGAAGCGATCGAGCAGCTTCCAGATGATTTATGTCAAGCATTGACGTTACGTGAATTGGAAGGAATGAGTTACGAAGACATCGCTGAACGGATGGATTGTCCGATTGGTACGGTCCGCTCGAGGATCTTTAGAGCCCGAGAATCCGTGGTCAATCAAATACAAGCTCAATTTCCGGGAACTTATGTGTCATAGTTTTGTCAAAGTGGTATCACCGCCGTTACAGAGAGTGCTTGAATGACTGAAATGCTACGGACAGCCTTGTCCGCACTGGTGGATCAAGAAGCGTCTGAGTTCGAAACGCGCAGAGCGCTTGAAGCGTTGAAGTCAAATCCCGACCTGAAAGCACGCTTTGGGGCCTACCAGAGCATTGGCGCCACCTTGAGAGGCGAGTCTTTAGTGCCGGAGAGTCTCCTCACTCGAATTCATGCAGCCCTGGATGCACCGGAGCAGCCGGTTTCTCAGGCGCGTCCTGCGGCGACACAGAGCCCTGAATCAGCGAATCCAACCATTACCTTCTTGCCAGCGCGTGAGGCGTTACCAAGTCGCTTTGGAATTTTTGCGGGACAGCTCGCCATGGCTGCGTCAATTGCGTTTGCAGTGGTCATCGGGGTCAAAGTAGTGGCGCCTGTTGAGATGAAGCCACCCGCTGTTGCATCGGTTGAGACACCTGAGATTATCCGATTCCAATTGCCTGTTCAGCGTGAGCAAGTGGCTGTTCAGACCGGCGTGACTGCGGTTGATGAGTCGCCTGAAGCGTCGACACCTCGGCTCATGTCTGAAGCGGATGTGCGGCGTTTAGTCTCTGAGCGCCTCGGACAGTACTTAGTTCGTCATGCTGAAAATTCATCGGTGGTCGGTACGCAGTCTGTGTTGCCGTTAGCACGTATCATGGGGCGTGACGAGCCGATCCAATGAGACGGGTACTGCTCCTCAGTTGTCTACTGGGGTGGATCACGAGTCACGCGGTCATGGCTGCGCCAGATGCGTCCGCACGCGCGCTATTGCAGTCCATGGCGCAAGCCGTCAGATCGCTATCATACAGCGGAACCTTGGTTTATCAGCGCGCGGATATTCTAGCCTCCTTGGTGTTTTCGCATGACATTAAAAATGGGGTTGAGGAAGCACGTTTAAGGCGATTATCCGGAACGGCTGAAGAGCGTGCTCGGATTGGTGACCAGATGCTTCATTTTTTGCCTGGTCCAGATGTGATGCGCTCAGGGCACCCCGTTCCTGGTGCGATAGCCATTAATAGCCGGCGTTTTTTTGAGGCTCCCTATGAATTCTTGATGGGTGAGCGTGCACGGGTTGCTGACCGTGGCGCGCAAATTGTCGACGTGACAGCGCGCGATGGACATCGCCACAGCTATCGGTTTTGGATCGACGAAGAAACGTCGTTATTACTGAAAAGTCAGATCCTAGGTCCGAACCAGCAGGTGTTGGAGCAATATGAGTTTTCAGATCTGAAATTTCAGATTCCCGTGACGTCATCCGATAGTGATCAGCCGATGCAAATGCGGATTCATCCGGTGCAGCCCTCAGATTCAGTGATTCAATTTTCACCGGCGAGTTGGTTACCTCAGGGATATGAATTAGTCAGTGCCTTGCCATCGCGCGCTGCAGGGCAGTCTATCTACACGCTTGTCTACAGTGATGGTTTGGGTACGTTTTCGATCTTTTTAGAACTCATCGGGCAGGTCTCGCAATCCCAGATTCAGGCTGTTTTGGGGCCAACTATTGCGGTCGGTCGTGATTATGCGTTGCAGGGTGGGTCGTTACGAGTCACGTTGGTTGGTGAGATTCCGGTGTCCACCGGGCTGACGATTATTGACGCGTTGGATGTCGAAGGGCTTAAGTCGCTGTTAAAGCGGTCATCGTGAGCTGTTCAAAAAAAGCACGTGTGTTGTCGGTGGACTCAGGTCGTATCGTTGTGCAACCTATGTCGGATGCATTATGTCCGTCGTGTGTTGGTCAGGGCGTCTGCCGTGCGATGACGGGACGTGCGCGCGCGCATCAGTCTGAGATTGAGATTCCGTTGTCTGCACCCATAGATGTGTCACCGGGGGCCATTGTCAGCCTGACAGTGCTTGAGTCGTCAATGCGGCAATGGACTGTTCGTGCGTATGCGGCACCCTTGATTGCGCTTCTGGGCATGATCGCTATTGGTGCCATGTTGCAGTGGCCTGAGGCGTTGGTTGCCCTCGTGGCATGGTTGCTTGCAATGGGAGTATTTCGCGTGGTGACCCGCCACGCTCGGATCGAGATACAGGTGAGAACATGACTCAAACGTTTCGTCTTGCAATCTGGTGTTTGTGTGTATTGCTAACGCCTACCGTTTTTGCAAATTTACCGGACTTTCAGGATTTGGTTGAAGAGGTCTCGCCAGCAGTGGTGAACATTTCGACGCAGTCGTCGGCTCCGGTGTCGCCCCGGCAGGGCCAGCAGCCTGACCTGGATCAGTTGCCGCCATTTTTTCGAGAGTTTTTTGAACGTGGACTGCCAACCCCTCCGCAGCAACGGGAAGGACGTTCCCTTGGCTCGGGGTTCATCATTAGTGCGGACGGTTATATTTTAACCAACAACCATGTTGTTGAGGGTGCAGATGCCATTCTCGTTCGCCTCTCGGATCGCCGCGAATATCTCGCCGAAATTATTGGTACCGATCCTCGGACCGATGTGGCATTGATCAAAATTGATGGCACCAATCTTCCCGTTGTGAAGATCGCTGACAGCGACCGACTCCGCCAAGGACAGTGGGTCGTCGCGATTGGGTCGCCGTTTGGATTTGACTACAGTGTCACGGCTGGGATTGTGTCCGCACTGGGTCGATCACTGCCCGATGAGAGCTATGTGCCCTTTATTCAAACCGATGTGGCGATCAACCCCGGGAACTCGGGTGGGCCGCTATTTAACCTAGATGGCGAGGTTGTCGGGATCAATAGCCAGATCTTCACGCGTTCCGGTGGATTTATGGGCTTGTCATTTGCCATTCCCTCGAACCTTGTGATGAATGTGGCAGACCAGATTCGCGATACTGGCTCGGTTGAGCGGGGCTGGCTCGGCGTCTTGATTCAAGAAGTCAGTCGCGATCTGGCACTGTCATTTGGACTTGAGAAGCCGATGGGTGCTTTGATTGCGCAGGCGTCGCCGAATGGCCCTGCTGGGAAGGCGGGCGTGCAGCCAGGTGATATTGTTGTGCAGTTCAACGGCAAGTCGGTGGAGCGGTCATCTGACTTACCACCGATGGTCGGATTGGTGCGTCCAGGCCGCACAGTGCCTGTGGATATCGTACGTAACGGATCACCCTTGACCTTGATGGTCACTATTGAGCAACTCCCAGAGCCGGATCAGGTGAGTCAAGCGGGCCCAGTCCCGAATCGATCTGTGCTGGGGATGACGGTCGAGCCTTTGTCATCCGCACTGCGCTCTGATCTCAACCTCGAGGGTGGTGTATTAGTCAAAGAGGTGACGGGTGATCCCGCGACGTCAGCAGGACTGCGCGCGGGTGACGTGATTACTCAGTTAGCGGGCGAATCGATTCGTGCTCTTGAGGATTTACGTCGTATTGTTCCGAATCTACCCTCAGACCGGCCGATTCCGGTCTTGGTCGTACGGGGCGGTAATTCGACCTTTCTTACGCTACGGATAGACCGTTAAACTACCGCGATTTTTTGACTCGGATGAACTCATTTGGCAGAACCATCACATATTCGCAATTTCTCGATCATTGCGCACATCGATCATGGCAAATCGACGCTGGCAGATCGGTTCATCCAACGCTGCGGAGGATTGTCTGAGCGCGAGATGGGGGCCCAGGTGCTCGACTCGATGGATATCGAGCGTGAGCGCGGGATCACCATCAAAGCGCAAAGCGTGACACTCAATTACACCGCACGCGACGGTCAGGTCTATGAACTGAACTTCATCGACACGCCGGGGCACGTTGATTTTAGCTATGAAGTCTCACGGTCACTCTATGCCTGCGAAGGCGCGCTGCTGGTCGTGGATGCAGCACAGGGGGTCGAGGCGCAGTCGGTAGCAAATTGTTATACCGCCATTGAGCAAGGCCTTGAAGTGGTGCCTGTTCTGAACAAGATGGACCTGCCACAAGCCGAGCCTGAGCGGGTCAAGGCTGAAATAGAAGAGATTATCGGAATTGATGCCACAGACGCGGTGGAGTGCTCAGCCAAGTCAGGCATGGGGATTGACGATTTACTCGAGCAGTTGATTGTGAAAATCCCACCGCCCGATGTGGATCGATCCCTGCCGACTCAAGCATTGATCATTGACTCCTGGTTTGACAATTATCTGGGCGTCGTATCCTTGGTTCGTGTGACCCAAGGAATTTTGTCGAAAGGCCAAAAGGTCCGCATGACCAGTACCGGACGGGATTGGCAGATTGATGAAGTCGGTGTGTTTACCCCCAAACGATTACCACGATCACAGGTATTAGCCGGTCAGGTCGGCTATATGATCGCTGGAATCAAGGATATCCATGGCGCGCCTGTTGGCGACACGATCATTGATACCAAACATCCAAATACGCCAGCGCTACCTGGCTTTAAGAAGGTCAAGCCACAGGTGTATGCGGGCCTATTTCCCGTTGCCGCAGATGACTTCGAAGATTTTCGGGAAGCACTGGAAAAACTGACATTGAATGATGCCAGTTTGGTGTATGAACCGGAAAGTTCTGACGCGTTAGGGTTTGGTTTTCGGTGTGGTTTTCTCGGCATGTTGCACATGGAGATCGTGCAGGAGCGTCTCGAGCGAGAATATGATCTCGATCTGATCACCTCTGCTCCAACAGTCATTTATGAGGTGGTCACCAATGAAGGCGCAACCTTGTATGTGGATAATCCATCCCGGTTGCCTGATATTGGGTCAATCGCTGAGATGCGAGAGCCCATTGTGGCTGCGACGATTTTGGTCCCCAATGAATTCGTGGGCACCGTCATGACACTGTGCTTAGAAAAGCGGGGGGTACAACGGAATCTCAAATTCATGGGTTCGCAGGTACAAATTGAGTTTGATATGCCCATGGCTGAAGTAGTGATGGATTTCTTTGATCGACTGAAGTCGGCGACGCGTGGATTTGGGTCCTTGGATTACGGTTTTGTTCGCTTTCAAGAAGCGCCCCTGGTGCGATTGGATATTTTGATCAATGGCGAACGCGTGGATGCCTTGGCAGCGATTGTGCATCGAGATCAGTCGCAATCGCGTGGGCGTGATTTGGCCGACAAACTACGTGAATTGATTCCCCGACAAATGTTCGATGTGGCGATTCAGGCTGCGATTGGTCGGCATGTGATCGCACGAACCACAGTGAAGGCACTACGTAAAAATGTCACCGCAAAATGTTATGGTGGTGATGCGAGTCGGAAGCGTAAGCTTCTTGAAAAACAAAAGGCTGGGAAAAAGCGTATGAAGCAAGTGGGGCGAGTTGAGATCCCACAAGATGCGTTCTTGGCGGTACTGAAGGTCGACTGACACCATGGATTTTACGTTGATTTTGGTGCTGGTGGTGTTGGTCACTGGCGTCATTATGGCCTTGGATTTGGCCGTCCTCAAACGCCGTCGCGGGGATGCTCCGCCCGGTTTTTTCGTCGAGCAGAGCCGCTCATTTTTTCCAGTATTGACTGCCGTGTTGGTGTTGCGATCATTCCTGTTCGAGCCCTTTCAAATCCCCAGTGGCTCGATGCTGCCGACACTCAAAATTGGTGACTTCATCTTAGTGAATAAGTTCGAATATGGTCTGCGGTTGCCTGTCTTGGGAACACGCGTGGTGGATCTAGGAGCGCCTGCCCGTGGTGATGTGATGGTCTTTAAATATCCAGAGGACACCCGGATTAACTTTATCAAGCGGGTCGTTGGGCTCCCAGGTGATTTGGTCGAATATCGAAATAAAACACTGTTTATTAACGGAATAGAGCAACTCCAGACGACCGTTGAGGTCACCGACGGATTGACCCTGCCACCACTGAGTGCGGAGGTCACTGAAGCCCTTGGCGATCAACCATACCACCTCTGGAAGCGGTTAACTCCTGGCAGAAACTACGGTCCTTTTGTCGTCCCAGAGGGTCAGTATTTTGTCATGGGTGATAATCGTGATAACTCCAATGACAGTCGCGTGTGGGGTTTTGTGGATGACTCCTTGATTGTCGGACGGGCAGTGGCCGTTTGGATGTATTGGGAAACGTTTTTGAGTATCCCTTCCTTTGCCGATGTCCGGGTGATCCGGTGACAGACTCCCTCGCACTGCTCCAAGCGAGGCTCGGATATACCTTTCGTGATCCAGCCCATTTGGAGTCTGCGCTGACCCATCGGAGTATGGGCCCAACCCATAATGAACGGCTTGAGTTTTTGGGTGATTCCATCGTGAATTTTGTGGTGGCTGAAGCATTGTTTCAAAAGTATGGCGAAGCACGTGAAGGCAAGCTGACGCGTATGCGTGCTGCCTTGGTGCGTGGACAATCGTTGTCGGAACTTGCGCGTCGCTTGCAACTCGGTGAAGCGCTCCGACTGGGCTCCGGTGAGCGGAAGAGTGGTGGTCGTCGGCGTGACTCGATTTTGGCAGATGCGATGGAGGCGGTGATTGGGGCGATCTACCTCGATGGCGGAATGAATGCTTGTCAAACCTGCATTGGCGCTTGGTTTGAGGCGGACCTCGATCGGGTCAATCCAGATCAAGTGGAAAAAGATCCGAAGACGGCCCTGCAAGAGTGGTTACAGCGGGAGCGCCATCCACTGCCGTCCTATGTCGTGATGGAAGTGACAGGTCCTGCCCATCAGCAAGCATTTCGGGTGCATTGTGTTGTCGATGCACTCGCGCAAGTGACTGAAGGCACAGGAATGTCCAGACGTGACGCAGAACAGGTCGCAGCACAACGCGCGCTGGAGTTGTTACAGGGTGGATAGACGATTTGGGTTCGTTGCACTGATTGGTCGCCCGAACGTGGGCAAGTCCACACTGTTGAATCACATCCTCGGATTTAAACTGAGTATCACCTCGCGGAAACCCCAAACCACGCGGCATCGATTGCACGGCATTTGGACTGATGAGTCTGTCCAAGTCGCGTTTGTGGATACGCCAGGGATGCATCAAGACCAGCCCAAGGCCATGAATCGACTCATGAATCAAACCGCCGAGAGCGCTCTGAACGATGTCGATGTAATCGCGATGCTCACAGAAGGGGTGCGCTGGACCGATGACGATCAGCGTGTCTACGACAAGATCGCCCGCGTCAATGTTCCACGCGTGTGGGTCATCAACAAGGTCGATAAGTTGGCAGACAAGGGGCTCTTGCTCCCACACATCCAGTCGGTGACAGCGCGTCATGCGTTTGCTGAGGTGTTTCCCGTGTCTGCATTGAAGACCCTCAATCTGGATTCTTTACTGGGCTATTTAAAGCAAGCGATGCCGGAAGGGCCGTTTCTATTTGGTGAGGATCAAGTGACCGATCGCTCTGAGCGTTTTTTGGCGGCCGAACTCATTCGGGAACAAATCATGCGGCAATTGGGTGATGAGGTCCCTTATGAAACGACGGTTGAGATTGAGTCCTTTGATCGACAGGAGACGCGTGTCGGGATTCATGCTTTGATTTCGGTTGAACGGCCAGGCCAAAAAGGCATCATTGTTGGGGAGGGTGGTGCACGCTTGAAGCAGATCGGCATCGAAGCACGCATGCAGTTAGAAGCTCTTCTGGATGCGCACGTGGCGCTAAAGCTATGGGTCAAAGTGCGATCCAGTTGGTCAAATGATGAACGTGCTCTAAAGAGCCTCGGTTATTTTGAGTTCGACTAATGCAACGCTTTTGGCTGATTCGACGACAGCCGTATCGAGAGACGAGTGTGTTAGTGACGGTCTTGACCGAGCAGGATCAACTCTTGCGTGCGGTGATTCGTGGTGGTCATGGTCGGTCTGAGTTTGAGCTCTGTGAGGGCGCCTTCAGTGGGACTGGACTGACGCGTATTCAGCAAGTCGCGCCACTCGCTGCACGATTACCGCTGTCAGGAATTCAGTTAATCTCAGGTCTGTATGCCAACGAAATTTTGTATTATCTGATTCCCGATGGGGCGGTCTGTCCGGGTCTCTTTGATGCCTATACCGGTTGTATCACTGATTGCGCTCGGGATTTGCAAGCAATCGCCCTACGGACCTTAGAACGGCATCTGTTGCGTGATCTTGGGCGCTACCTGTATCCGAGTGATGTGTCCCATGAGACGGTTCAGCAGGATCGGTATTATCGGGTCACAGAGGATGGTCGATTGGTTGAAGTGGAGGCCTGTGAGCCAGACGCAGCCCTTGGGGAATGGTGGCAAATGTTGATGGACGGTCAATGGTCCGAGCACACCCATGCATTTGCCATGCGGGTACATCGATCCTTGCTGGATCGCGCATTGGGAGGCCGCCGATTGGTGAGCCGTGAACTTTTGATCGAATGGAAGAAGACAACGTATGACTCGTAAC
This sequence comes from Litorivicinus sp., assembly GCA_018401755.1. Classification (GTDB taxonomy): domain Bacteria; phylum Pseudomonadota; class Gammaproteobacteria; order Pseudomonadales; family Litorivicinaceae; genus HIMB30. The sequence continues at coordinate 623,561 of JAGYKJ010000007.1, read as the reverse complement.
GTACGCCTGGGTGTCAATATTGATCATGTTGCAACGCTGCGGAATGCACGTGGTGGGATGGATCCAAATATCCTGCAAATGGCGTTGGCAGTCGAAGAGGCAGGGGCTGATGGTGTGACCATCCATCTGCGAGAAGACCGTCGACATATCCGTGATGCGGATGTGGATCTGTTGATTACGCATTTACGCACTCCGATGAATCTGGAGATTGCCGCAACAGATACCATGATTGAGATTGCCGCTCGGGTTCGGCCCCATGCCGTATGTCTGGTTCCAGAGCACCGGTTGGAAGTGACGACCGAAGGTGGTTTGGATGTGGCTGGGCAAAGTGATCGAATCACCGCCTGCACCAATGCACTGAAGGCCTTGGGGATTCGGGTGAGTCTCTTTATCGATCCCAATCCCGCGCAAATCGACGCAGCAGCGGCGACCGGAGCGCCTGTGATTGAATTGCATACTGGCGAGTATGCCAATGCCTCGCATCGTGACGAGCGTGCGATCCAGTTAATGACCCTCACTGAAGCCGTTGGTCGTGCCAAGCGACTCGGCTTGGAGGTGCACGCCGGGCATGGGTTAACGAAGTTCAATGTCAAACCAGTGGCGGCCATTGCCGGAATCGAAGAACTCAATATTGGTCATAGTTTGGTTGCGCGCGCGTTGATGGTTGGATTGCCGGTGGCGGTTGGGGAATTTAAGCAGTTGATCCGTGAGGCAGTGACTGGATGTTGATCGGATTAGGGCTTGACATCTGTCGGGTCGACCGGATCGCTGCGGCCCTTCAACGGCACGGTGGTCGATTTAGCCATCGCATCTTAGCTGCCCCTGAACTGGTTGAGTTTGAAGCGCTTGCGACGGGTCAACAGGCTGGATTTTTAGCGAAGCGCTTTGCTGCAAAGGAGGCCTTTAGCAAGGCGCTCGGGACCGGTATTGGACGAGGCTTCGGCTTTACTGATGTTTGGGTCACCCATTGTGAGTTGGGTGCACCACGGTTACAGGTTAGTGCAGTAGTGGCCCAACTGCTTGCCAATCGAGGAGCAGACCATCACTGGATTAGCCTCACCGATGAAACTGACTTAGCGGCCGCTGTCTGCGTGCTGGAGTCCAAGTAAGTCGAGATGCTCACGATGCCGTAATGGCGCCGCGATGCGTGTTTGAGTGAGCTGAGCGAGTGTTTTTCGGGGCGAGGTCGGCGGAATTTCTGGTCGCACCCAAATTTCACAAGCGACACCGGGTCTTAACAGCATTTTGACAAAATGCGTCAGAAAAGGTGCATCGGTTCCCCATGTGTAGAGTGCGCGCTCTTTGAGCGAGAGTGGGCCGCCATGGCGATGACGATAGACCAGCGCCACCGGTTGCACGTAGGCGCCGCCCTGGATGGCGGCCTCAAATAAACTGCTCTTAAACGGCAGTAACTGGCGTCCGTCTGTGCTGGTGCCTTCTGGAAACAAAAACACGTTATGTCCAAGGGTTAGGTGGGCAACGATCGGATTGAGTTCATGCCGTGCTTGACCCGGTTTTCGAGAGACAAAGATGGTGTTCTGTAAGCGAGCAATCCAACCGATGACAGGCCATTGCTGAACATCGTCTTTGGAGATGAATACGCCAGGTATCCGGCTACCCAGTACAAAAATATCGAGATAGGAGACGTGGTTTGATGCAATCAGGAGTGGTCGGCGAGGGCTGAACTGCCCACGGACCATCATTCGAACACCTAAAATGCGGAGTGCGCCACGATAGAACCGGCAGCGGATATGCCGTCCGTCGCCTGTACGAAGCAACAAACCAAGCAGTTGCTGGACAAAGAGTAGAAAGGTCCACGCGAGCAACAATAGGATCCGGACAGCAGCACGAAGCCCCGCACCCACACGATCAACATGGCGCATGGCGCGCTTTACTCGGTTTGGATGCGGTAACACGGTGTATATCCACCTTGCATCTTCATGCGACGTTCGGCAACCAGACGCGCCAATAAGCGATCGACGGCATGCATAAGTGTCGGATCCCCTCGAATAATAAAGGGCCCGTTACGCTGAATCGCCGCCTGAATTGCGGGCTTGACGTTCCCTGAGACGATTCCTGAGAACAAAGCTCGGAGATTCTGCGCCAAATCAGTTGCTGGCTGATCCCGATGTAAGTTGAGGGATGCCATTGCCTCGTGGGACGGGGTAAAGGGAATTTTGAGATGATCCTCAATCGCAAGTGTCCAGTTAAAAAAGTACGCATCCTCGGCCTGGCGTCGATGTCTCCGAATTGCCTCGCGTCCCTCAACCATACGTCCTGCCACGGCCCCTGGATCATCGATGATGAGTTCGAGACGGCCGGTGGCCTTGCTGCCTAGGGTCTCCACCAAAAAAGTGTGAAAAGCATGCAGAGTGTCGGTTGATTCGACGGGTCCAGTCAGCACCACCGGAAGCGGATCTTCATGATTATGTGGGGCATTGAGAATGGCCATGAGATAGAGGATTTCTTCGAAGGTACCCACCCCTCCAGGAAAAATAATCAGACCATGTGCGATCCTGACAAAGGCCTCGAGTCGCTTTTCAATATCCGGCATGATGACCAGATCACCCACCACGCCATTGGGTGGCTCAGCCGCAATGATTCCGGGTTCGGTAATGCCAATGAAACGGCCATGTCGCCAGCTTTGCCTTCGGTGCCCATGTGCAGCGCCTCGCATGGGTCCCTTCATCGCGCCAGGGCCGCAGCCTGTACAAATATCAAAGCGACGCAGACCAAGTGCTTCACCAACCCGAACACTGTAGTCGTATTCGACCTTGTTAATGGCGTGACCGCCCCAGCAGACGATGGTATTGAGCTCACGTTCTGCATCCAGCACCTTCGCATTCCGGAGCACTTGGAAGACCAGATCCGTTGCTGCAATTCCCGGCTGATCTGGACGTACCGTCACCAAATCGCGGATGAGCAGTAAATCACGTAGCATGGCAAACAACATGTCATGGATGGTTTCCATCAAGACACCATCGACGAAGGCCTGCTTGGGCGCGTGATGTAGGGTGATCCGGAGCCCCCGAGGATGTCGGGCAAATGTGAGATCGAAATCTTGATGTTTTGCAAACAGCCCGACCGAATCATCGGTATTGACGCCGCTATTGAGGATCGCAAGCGCACAGGATCGAATGAGCGGATAGAGACCATCAGCATTTCGGTCGATTAGCCGATCGATTTCGGCCTGACTCAAAAACGCCAAGTGATTACGGGGATGAACCGCGGTCTCAAGAATCGTGTGCTGGTTCGGACTCAATAGGTCGGGTGTCATGCATGCGCTCCAATCGCTTAAGCCTGACACAACAGGTGTCCGCCGCGCTAGCGTTTCGCTTGATTTTCAGTGCAATCTCAGTAGGGTTGGCGATCCATTTGGAGTCGTGCCCTTGACCGAAGTATCCCATCGTATCCCTCACCCGCGGCGCCCCGACCAGCTGCTTGAGATTCGCTTCCCTGATCTGCCTGTGACTGAGGCATTGGAGGCGTTGAGCCAAGCAATCCTAGCGAATCAGGTGGTGGTTGTGGTGGGAGAGACGGGGAGCGGTAAAACGACTCAACTTCCAAAGCTCTGCCTCGCACTTGGCCGTGGCCATACCCAAGGCATTGTGCATACGCAGCCACGACGCCTCGCAGCCCGAGCTGTTGCAGAACGTATCGCTGAGGAGTGTGAGTCAGCCTTGGGAGACTTGGTAGGCTATCAAGTGCGCTTTCAAAAGTCGGTCAGTGACGATACGGTGATCAAGTTGGTGACAGACGGATTGTTACTGGCTGAGTTAAGAGACGATCCTCTGTTAAGTCAATATGATACAGTCATTATCGACGAAGCACATGAACGCAGTCTGAATATTGATTTCCTATTTGGGATCCTGAAGCGGTTACTCCCTCGACGTCCTGATCTGAAACTGATCATCACCTCAGCCACCATCAATTATGAGCGATTCAGTGCGCACTTTGGCAATGCCCCGGTGATTCAGGTGTCTGGTCGCAGCTTTCCGGTGGAGGTACGTTACCGTCCAACTGCCGGGCTCCCAGATGAACCGCAGGATGGACCTCGATTAGCGCACACGATCGAAGCTTGCGTGTCGGAGTTCGCGGCGTTAGAACGTCAAGAGGGGAAGTTCCCAGGCGATGTTCTCGTGTTTTTGCCAGGCGAACGGGAGATCCGAGAGATCTCTCATGCGCTTCGCCACGGAGTGATTCGTGATTTGGATGTGCTGCCTCTCTATGCCAGGCTCGGTCAGGGTGAGCAACAGCGTATTTTTCATCCTGAAGGCCAGGGGCGTCGGCGGGTGATTCTTGCCACAAATGTCGCAGAAACCTCACTGACCGTCCCAGGGATTCGTTACGTCATTGACTCGGGATTTGCTCGGATCAGCAGGTATTCTGCGCGAAGCCGGATTCAGCGATTACCGATTGAGCCGATCGCACAGGCCAGCGCGAATCAACGGGCGGGGCGATGCGGTCGAGTTGAACCCGGTATCTGTATTCGATTGTATGACGAGTCCGATTTTCTCGCGCGCCCAGCCTTTACCGATCCAGAGATTCAGCGAACAAACCTAGCATCCGTGGTGTTGCAATGCCTGGATCTTCGCTTGGGCGATCCCCTCACGTTTCCGTTTATTGATCCCCCCGAGCCCAGTGTGGTGCGAGACGGGTTCAGTCAATTGAAGGAGCTTGGGTTCGTCAGTTCATCAGGGCAATTGACTACCGCAGGTCGCAGAGCCGCGCGCTTGCCACTGGATCCGAGTGTTGTCCGGGTACTGATGACTGCTGAGTCACGCCATGTGTTTGCCTCGGTCAGCGTGGTTTGTGCGGCCCTGTCAGTTCAGGAACCCTGGAGTCGCGACGCACAGTGGCCGGATTGCCGTGATTCATCGAGCCAGTTTGTCACGATTGTCAATCTGTGGCGGCAGATTGAGGAGAATCGGGAAGCTTTGTCATCGAGCGCGTATCGGAAGTGGTTGCAGCAGATGGGATTGAACTGGAATCGGCTCCGTGAGTGGCGTGAGGTCCATCGGCAGATTCGACTAGCGATGCCGCAAACACAAGCTGATCCCATTGAAGTCGTCGATCGACGCGCATTCCATGTGGCTTTGCTCAGTGGTCTTGCGCAATTGGTCGGGCGGCGAGATCAACATGACTATCAAGGCATTCGACAGCGGCGGTTTGTGATTCCTAAAGGTGCACTCGATGGCAAGCCAGAGTGGGTGATGGCGGCAGAGCAAGTGGAGACCCATCGTGTTGTTGCGCGCATGGTGGCTCAAATCGATCCTCGCTGGGTCATCGAGGCAGTGCCACAGTTACTAAAGCTAGATCACAGTGAGCCTCGATGGTCAAAAAAACAGGGTCGGGCGGTCTGTTCTCGCACGACCCGATTGTTCGGTCTGGTGCTGCGTGAGCGGGAAATCGTGGGTCTTGCATCAGTCGATCCAGCGGTTGCGCGCGCACTCTTTATTCGGGAAGGGGTCGCGCATGGACAGTTGTTGACGCATCGTCCGTTTTTGAAACACAACCTCGCCATCCTGGACGCGGCCAGCGCACTGGAAGCAAAAGCTCGGCGTGCCGATGTCACCGTTGATCCTGACGCACTGGTACCTTGGTTTGATGCACAAATTCCAGAAGAGATTTCCGATCTGCGTCGATTGGAGACGTGGCTGAAGCAGGAAGAAAAGCGGCGTCCAACGGTGCTTCAGTTGTCCCTCGCGCAATGCATTCAATCACCTGAGGCGGTGCCGGATGTGAGTCAATTTCCCGAGGAGGTGATGGTTGGGCATTTGACCCTGCCGGCGGAATACACCTTCAATCCTGGACATGTTGAGGATGGTGTGGCTGTGAAGGTCCCGCTGGCCGCACTCCATCAAGTGGATCAGCGCTCGTTGGAGTGGACTGTTCCCGGATTGATGCGTGATCGCGCAGACGCACTATTACGCACACTGCCGAAGCGTATCCGGCGACAGTTAGTCCCCATTCCTGAATTTATTGAGCGCGTCTTACCGCATATTGACTCGAGTAAGGACAGTTTAATGGAAGGCCTTTCCCGCGCGATTCGGCAGAAGACGGGTGTGATTCTGACGCAGTCCGACTGGACACCTGAGCAGATCGAACTGCGCTTGCAGATTCGGATTGAGGTGGTTGATGCGCATGGGGTCGTGATTGACAGTGATCGTGATTTGAATGCGTTACGGGTGCGGCATCCCGATCAACCCGTGCTGTCATCGAGGTCGAGTCGGACGCACCAGAGATTGCTGGACTGGCCACCCTATGACTTTCAAATCGAACAAGAGATTGAGCAAGGTGGTCTGCGTTTAAAAATATTCCGACGGCTACAGTTATTCGAACAGCAGGTGGTTGAGGCCCAATTCTTAAGCCCGATTGAGGCGGATCGCGCACACACGGAGGCGGTTGCGAGTCTCATTCTACAGCGGCTCAGTCAGCAAGTGCGTTGGATCGAGACGAGGCTGCCGTCGTGTATGCAAGCATTGATCGGACTTGGGCTGACGCAGCAGGATGCACCTCGATTTCATCGGGCGATCGTCATGCGCCTGGTCCGGACGCCTTTGGCAGAGGTATTGACTGTGACAGCCTTTCGTGAGGCCGTCGATCATGTGGCAGGCACCATCGTCGATGAGGCGGAGCGGGTCAGCCTATCTCTTGTCGATGCAGGCGCACGCCGTCGTGCGTTAACAGGCCAACTGCAAAAACGTATTCCCCCCACGTGGTTGCCAGCGATTCGTGATATGCAGCGACAACTCATGCAGTTTGGGGATGACTGGCTCGAGATGACGCCACCTCATCAGTTGACCCATCTTGCTCGGTATCTTGCAGCGATCGAAATACGGCTGGATAAATTGGGAGGCAGGTTGGCCTTAGATGCGCAGTGGCAGCGCGAGGTCACCCTGCTCTGGGAGAGCCTATGCCAGCTGTGGCCACATTGCCCGACGCAATGGGCCAATGTGGATCCCGCTTTAGTGCAACTGCGCTGGCAAATCGAAGAGTTTCGCGTACTCTGTTTTGCGCAGGCATTGAAGACAGCCGAGAAAGTCTCATTTAAGAGATTAAGCCAACAGCTACAGGAATATCGAACGGTATGAAGCGACTAGTGATGAGCGGCATTCTCGTTGCTGCAATGTGCGCGCCTGCGCTGGCCGAACCCTTAGCTGATCCGTTTGAGTCATGGAATCGCTCGATATTTGAGTTTAACGAACGGGCTGATCGTTATGTCCTAAAGCCAGTCGCTCAGGGATATGACGCGATTACGCCGGAACCTGTTCAACAGGGTGTGCGTAACTTTTTTAACAATCTTGGCGAGCCAGTAACCGTCATTAATGCACTATTGCAAGGCAAGCCAGAGAAGGCAGCACGTTCGCTGACACGATTTGTCTTTAATTCGACCATCGGTCTCTACGGGCTCTTCGATGTGGCTGGCGGCATGGGGCTCGAGCGGGATGATGAAGACTTTGGACAGACTTTGGCCGTATGGGGGGTTGGTTCAGGCCCCTATTTAGTGCTTCCTATTTTGGGACCAAGTGATGTGAGAGGCCTCAGTGGTCGGATTATTGATCGCCCACTGAATCCAGTTGACTGGCAAGATGAGGTGGGTCAAACCGAGTTATTCGTCTTAAACGGAGTCGACCGACGCGCTAGCTTCCTCGGGCTTGAGCCTGCAACCGCGGGTGATCCATATGTCTTGATGCGCTCCGCGTATCAACAACGGCGTGACTATAAAATCAATGATGGAATCGTCGTCGATCTGTTTTTGGACGACCCCTTCGCTGATGACTCACCGCTCGAGTAACGCGTCAAGTGCCTCTTGATCCGCAATGAACCGAGTAATCCCATCTGAGAGTTTCTCCGTCGCCATTGGGTCCGCGGCTAACGCAAGCAAAAACTGACTCCGCGAGATTTCTGGTAGCGGAGCTTGAATCGGCTCTGGCGGCACCATTGGTTGGACTGGACGGTCCATCTGCTCGAGCTCGCCCTAGTAACTTCGGGCTGATCGTCAATCGATCACAGCCAGCGAGTGCAAGAATCTGCCCCACGTTACGGAATGATGCGCCCATAATAATGGTCTTGACCCCATGTGATTTGTAGAGCCGATAGATTCGTCTGACTGAGAGGACGCCAGGGTCATGCTGCGCATCTGAAGGGACCTGTTGGCGTGCAACATGCCAATCATAGATACGTCCGACAAAGGGGCTGATCAAGGTGGCACCGGCGTGCGCGGCAGCGAGCGCCTGTCCCTCGCTGAAAACGAGTGTGAGATTACAATGGATCCCCGTTGCCTCGAGTTCCCGGCAGGCGTCAATGCCCTCCCAGGTCGCTGCGAGTTTGATCAAAATACGCTCGGATGGGACGCCTGCGTCGGCATACAGCGCCATGATACGGTGAGCGGCCGCAATCGATGCAGCGGTATCAAAGCTTAGACGTGCATCCACTTCGGTCGAGATGTACCCGGGAATTTGACCAGCAATGGCGACACCCAAAGTGACCGCAAGCCGCTCAGCGGCCTCAGAGACTGACTTGATTTCGCCGGTCGTTAGTGCGTCTCGAACTGATCTGACAGTCGTTGTTAACGCAGGATCCTTCACGGCCTGATACACCAGAGATGGATTGGTGGTGGCGTCTATCGGTTGATAGCGTGTGATGTCCTGCTGGACAGCCGTATCGGCGACAACGATGCTATGACTACGAAGCCAGTCCAGAGTGTTCGACATAATCCATGCTCTCTCGAATGTGACCTAATGCAGAATCCACGACCGACCAGTCAGCACCTGGTCGATGGGCTGATTCACTCAGGACGCGCCGAAATAGACGAGCCCCTGGCACCTCATGGTATAGACCCACAAGGTGCCGTGTGAAGTGCTTTAGCGGAAGCCCTTTTTGCAGACCTTGTTCGACATAGGGGCGATAGGCTTCTAGAGCGTCTTCCACGGAGGCGTGAGGAGGTGGTGACTGAAAGAAGAGGGGATCGACCTCGAGTAAGCAACTTGGCATTTGATAGGCATACCGTCCAACCATGACACCGTCCACTTGATTCATCTGTGCAAGACAGGAGGCAGATGACTTTAATCCACCATTTAAAATAATCGTCAGGTGCGGGAAATTTTTCTTAATTTGATAAACAAGTGGATAGTTTAATGGCGGTATCTCACGATTCTGTTTTGGACTGAGTCCACCTAAAATCGCTTTTCGTGCGTGAATGATTATTCGCTGAATACCAATTCGGTCCAAAACCTGAATAAACTCAGGCAGTGAATCCTCTTCATTTTGATCATTAATCCCTAATCGTATTTTGGCTGTAATTTCTGGACCCTGCGCACCTGAGGCATCTTGCATCGCAATTAAACAGCGGGCGACTTGATCAGGATTTGCCATTAATGCTGCGCCAAATGCGCCAGCTTGCACGCGGTCAGATGGACACCCTAAATTCAGATTGATCTCGCAAAATCCAAGATCTCGAACACGTTTGACGGCGAGGGCGAGCTCCTCTGGTTTGGATCCGCCGAGCTGCAGTGCAAGCGGATATTCACTCGGATCATGCGCTGTTAAATACTCAAGATTCCCATGAACTAGGGCAGGTGCGGTTACCATTTCTGTGTACAGAAGTGCGCGCCGAGTCAGCGTCCGTGCAAACACGCGCCAATGTTGATCAGTCCAGTCCATCATGGGCGCTGTTGAATAGCGATAAGCAAATGTCATAGATGCGACTGTATCCGAACTATTTGATGAATGCATCATTGGACTGAAGTTCATTATTTAAATAAATAAACTCTATGTGTATTGATTTTTTTTAAATCGTAATTATTATCCTCGAGCTGAGCAATTATAGGAGTTCTCAATGCAATTAGATCACATGAGTTTAAGCGAGCTTCAAGTCCTTCGTGCGCGAGTGGACCAGGAAATCGAAGCCCGTCGCGTACAAGTACGTAAAGAAGGGTTGGAAAAAATTAAGTCAATTGCGGCTGAATATGGATTATCTGTCGATGAACTCAAGCAGATTTCAGCGTCTGGAAAAGTCGCGACGAAGCGCGGTTCGGTTGCCCCGAAATACCGGGATCCAAATAATGCTGAAAATACCTGGACTGGTCGTGGACGGAAGCCAAAGTGGGTTGAATCTTTCCTCGCCCATGGCGGTCAACTCGAGCAAATCACCATTTAATGTGTGCAACTTCATGAGCGGGTATACTCGCCCGCTTATGGAGAACTCGCATGACTGTTCGTACACGTATTGCCCCTTCACCGACCGGTGACCCCCACGTCGGGACTGCGTACATCGCTCTATTTAATCTTGCCTTTGCGAAGGCACATCAGGGGCAGTTTATCTTGCGGATTGAGGATACGGATCGTGAGCGATCCACCTCCCAATCCGAAGATTCGATTTTGGATGCGTTGCGCTGGCTTGGATTGAGTTGGGATGAAGGTCCTGATGTGGGTGGCCCCTTCGGTCCGTATCGCCAGAGTGAACGTGGATCGATCTATGCTGACCACGCCAACCAGTTGGTTGACGCAGGCCATGCATTTCATTGTTTTTGTACCCCAGACATTTTGGATGGCATGCGTGCGGAGCAGGCCGCAGCAGGATTGAGTCCGAAATACGATGGGCGTTGCCAGCATTTAGATCCACAAGAGGTGGCGCAGCGATCCGCGGCAGGTGACCGGTCGGTGATTCGTTTAATGGTCCCCGCTGACGGTGAGTCGGTGATTGTGGATCGATTACGCGGTGAGATTCGAATCCCCTGGTCCCAGGTGGATATGCAGGTTTTGATGAAGTCTGATGGCATGCCGACCTATCATCTTGCCAATGTGGTGGACGATCACTTGATGGCGATCACGCATGTGATCCGGGGCGAGGAGTGGATTCCCTCAGCACCGAAGCATCAGTTGCTATATCGCTACTTTGGGTGGGACATGCCTGAGTTATGCCACCTGCCGTTGTTGCGGAATCCGGATCAATCGAAGCTCAGTAAACGGAAAAATCCGACGTCTGTCCTGTTTTATCGAGATCAAGGCTATCTCCCAGAGGCAATGCTCAACTATCTTGGTCGTATGGGGTGGTCGATGCCTGATGAACAGGAGCGGTTCACACTGGATGAGATGATTGCGTCGTTCGAAATTGACCGTGTGTCACTCGGTGGGCCGATTTTCGATATCGAGAAGCTGAATTGGCTCAATGGAGAATGGTTGCGGCATGGTCTTTCTGAGCAAGAGGCGTTGCGGCGTTTGATGGCCTGGGGGTTTGGGCAATCATTTTTTGAGTCGGCATGGCCACATTTGAAAACCCGAATTGCAACGTTTGGGGACGCCGAGCAGTGGCTCAGGCCTCTATGGGTCGGGGAGCCGGACTATGACGCGATTGCACTGCATAGTCATGGTCTTGAGCCTGACGTGGTTGTAGAGGGTCTCCAATATCTAGTTTGGCGCTTGGATTCCGAGCGCCAGTGGAGTCGAGAGTCTGTGATGGATGCAGTGCAGTTTGTGTGTCAACAGCTGCAATTGAAAATGAAGGAGTGGATGCCGGTCATGTTCATCGCACTGAGCGGTTCGACACAAGCAATCAGTGCTTTCGATTTGGCCGTACTACTTGGGCCCGATCGCACCAGGGCACGTCTGCGTCTGGCCTTGGAGCGCTTGGGTGGTGTGTCAAAAAAGGCGCAGAAGCGTCTCGAGAAATCATACCAAGCGGCCTGTAGCGCTCAGTAGGATTGACACTGGGAACGTTCAACTCTAGGATTCGCGTCCTCGTTTATACGGGGCTATAGCTCAGCTGGGAGAGCGCTACAATGGCATTGTAGAGGTCGGCGGTTCGATCCCGCCTAGCTCCACCACTTTCTAGAAAACCAACCACTCTCGGTTGGTTTTTTTATTCTTGTCCCCTGTTGACGCGGATTCGGTACTTGCTGCGACAGACTGCGAGCCTTGAAGGTGACCGTCCACCGACGGTCAGTGTCTCGCTGAAATATGTGTAAATTAGCGGCAACGCGTAACGCGTATCTACTGCGCTGGATCAGCGACGACGCGCTCCTTCAGAAGGGTTCTGAATGACGTCTTGGTCTGGGGTTGTATATAGTCGGGGTCATGTTGAGACCATAGCAGGTAGAAAATGAAGCGTAATGTGTTTGTAGTATTCGGAATCCTTGGTATGTCGTTAGTCGCTGGGTGTACGACTGTGTCTGAGACAGCGGTGACCGAGATGAGTGATATACAGCTTTGCCAGGGCCAAGAAGATTTTCAACCACCCAACACAGTGGGGCGTATCGCCATTGGCGTGATCACCCTGGGTGTGTCTGAGTTCGCCGAAATGCAACGTCGCCAGGATCGGCGTGTATTTGATCAAGCGCTTCGAGCGCGTGGCGTCTCCTCGTGCGACTGACGATCCATGCATGTTGGGATCCCCGGCATCACAACATCATCTTGATCACGCAATAAACGCAGAGTGAAGCGAGTATTGTGTTTGGAAAGCACGCCTTGCGATGGAGGGATCGATTGTGAGGCCTGTCCAGACAGTGAAGGCATCTTGCCTCGGGGGATGACCCAAACTATTCCCATACCGATCAGTCCTGTTATTGGATCGCCGGTACCCATGGTTCAGTGACCATGCCCAATGCCGTACTTTGGCATTATGGACCAAGCGGTCCGGATTGGTTTCAACGCATTCAACGGGATCCTAAACCAGTAGAGGCCCCGGTTGGCGCTGAGGCAGACGCCTTACTGGATGCCTGGACTGAGATGCTTGTTGATCCAAATCAGTCCTTATCCTGCACCGTCAGTGATGCGTTACAGACATTTCAAGTGCTCGATCGGATTCGGCGGATCCTCAACGATGTCTGACGCTGCGTGGTGTTGGCGCTGTTGCTGCGCACTGGCACGAATGTAGGCGTTTGCCGCACCAAGACCGAGATAGCCGTCACGTTGTACCACTTCAAATAAAAAGTGACCGCCCTCAGGAACGACGTAAAACTGCTGAAATTGTCCCGACGAATCCGCGTCAAAGAGGATCTGGAGGCGTTCCATATCGGCAATCACTGCAGGTGCCAAACCAAACTTTCCAGCAAGGTCGCGATAGTAGTTTTGAGGAATCGCGAGGACTTCCGCGCCTGCTGCTGCGACGCGCTCGGCGGTGTGTGCAATCGAGCGACTATGGAATGCAATATGTTGCACACCAGACCCACCTCGCCGCCGGATCACTTGATTCGTTGTGGTTTGTGGTGAGTGGCTGCCGTTGATCGCGAATCGAAACCCTGGTGTGGGGCCGCTCAGTACCTGACTTTGAATGAGCCCCCGTGGATCTGTGATATCAAATGCCGGTGACAGGTCAAGGTCGAACACAGCGCGATATTGCAAAACCACTGATAGATAGTCTTCATAGGGAATGGAGACGCTGATGTGATCCACGGTCTCGAGAGTTCCGTCAGCGATGGGCACTGTGCTGTTGGGGAACTCGGTTGACCACAGGGCCTCGATGCCGGGGATGTCGAGAAGGTAGGTTAAGGTGCCGTCCACACCCTGCATTGCCGTCATTTGATGACTGGCATCACAGGCCTCGGGGCGAATGACCTTAAATCCAAGCGCACTGGCACGACGCTCTGCGGCGTTGGCATCGTGCACCAGAACGCCAAGTGCGGAGACTGATAGACCATCATGGCCGAGCCATTGTTTGGCGAAGCTCGGATCACGATTCACCAAAATATTGATGCCACCTTGCGCCCATCGCTCAACGGGTTTGTTGGGATGGTGTCCAATCTGTGCAAAGCCAAGAGCAGCCAGGGTTTGTTTGGTCGATGCGTAGTGCTCGGCCGGCGCGGATAACTCAATGAATGCAATGGACTCAATGGCCTGTTTTAACGGCACAGAGCTCTGTTGATGCATCGATGCAAGGTAGAGGCTTGAGCGATAGCCATCTTGAGCAATTTGTCGTGGATTCGCCATACGGAAGGTATCATTGAAAATCTCATGGGAGATGTAGCCTGCGTATCCGGTCGCTTCAACCGCCGCCATAAAGCGCGCAATATCCATCTGTCCTTGGCCAGGGAAGCATCGGTAATGGCGACTCCAAGACAAGTGGTCCATGGAGAGGTGTGGTGCATCTGCTGTCTGTACAAGAAAAATCTGATCACCGGGGATATACGGAATCACCTCTAAATCAGAGCCCCGTGAAAAAATATGAAAGGTGTCGAGAACGAGTCCGAGATTGGGTTGATTGGCGGTGCGTACGATCTCCCAAGCATCGCGATAATCATTGACATGACGGCCCCACGCAAGCGCTTCATAGGCAACTTTGAGGCCTCGCTTGCGGGCACGCTCTGCCAGTTCAACAAAGTCATTGACGGTCCGTGAGAGGCCTGGCTGTGCGTCGGGATGGATGCTACTGCAGACCATCAGGAGTGACGTGTTGAGTTCTTCCATCAAGTCGAATTTTCGCTCTGCATAATCCATCACGCGTTGCCGCTGGAGTCCTTCGAGCCCTTCAAAGTCTCGAAATGGCTGTAACGTGACAATCGTCAGCCCGAGTGAGCTTGCCAGTGCGCCTGCCTCGCGCACCGTCCCGGAAAAGCTGAGTAGGTCATTTTCAAACAGCTCAACGGCCTGATAGCCCGCCTGTGCAATTGCCTCGAGTTTCTCTGGCAACGTGCCGCTGATTGAGACGGTTGCGATCGATGGTGTCATACATAGTCCTCATTACCTGGCTTAGCATAATCGATGCGCGGGCGAAGATCCGCATCTGCCGATCGAGATGATGTGAACAGACATCTGATTTCGATTCGGCGGAAAGCCAGGCGTCAGGTTCGGTACCGCTGACCTGTGAACAAGACAGGGCTCAGGCATTCTGCTAGGCTCGCGGCCCTTTGCGACGAGCGCATTTCGCTCGAAAATAGAGAGTTTTAACCGTGTTGTATTCGACTCGCCAGGACTGGCTGGGTTCCGTCAAAGGCGACGTGTTAGCGGGGGCCGTGGTGGCGCTGGCGCTGATTCCAGAGGCGATTGCATTTTCCATCATTGCCGGTGTTGACCCGAAAGTGGGCCTCTATGCTTCCTTCTGTATTGCGGTGGTCATCGCCTTCACCGGTGGACGGCCTGGCATGATCTCGGCAGCCACTGGCGCGATGGCGCTGCTGATGGTGACTCTGGTGAAGGAGCATGGGCTTCAGTACCTCTTAGCAGCCAGTGTACTGACTGGCGTGTTGCAAATCATTTTCGGGTATTGCCGTTTGGGTGCACTGATGCGATTTGTGTCACGCTCCGTGGTGACTGGGTTTG
Organism: Litorivicinus sp.; assembly: GCA_018401755.1. Lineage (GTDB taxonomy): Bacteria > Pseudomonadota > Gammaproteobacteria > Pseudomonadales > Litorivicinaceae > HIMB30. Next base: position 608,303 of record JAGYKJ010000007.1, on the reverse strand, counting down.
TGAATGCCTTAGCGATTCTCATTTTTATGGCCCAACTGCCCGAGTTGACCGATGTCAGTTGGCCGGTGTATGCGCTCACTGCAGCGGGCTTGGTTATTATTTATGGGTTTCCACGGATTCCTCGGATCGGCACTGTGCTGCCGTCACCGTTGGTCTGCATTGTGCTCTTGACGCTATTCTCGCTGTGGGTCCCGATGGATGTAAGAACGGTCGCAGATTTGGGCCAGTTACCTGACTCGCTGCCACTATTTTTATGGCCTGAGGTCCCATTGACTCTGGAGACGCTCTATATCATCGCGCCCTATGCAGTCTCATTGGCCATTGTTGGCTTATTGGAGAGTCTCATGACGGCGACTATTGTGGACGAGCTCACTGACACCGACAGTGACAAAAATCGCGAGTGTAAAGGGCAAGGTGTTGCAAACATCGTCTCGGGATTCTTTGGCGGCATGGCAGGATGCGCCATGATTGGCCAATCTGTGATTAACGTGAAGTCCGGTGGAAGAGGGCGGTTGTCTACCCTCATGGCAGGGGTCATTTTGATTGTGATGGTGGTCTTTCTTGATGCATGGATCGGCCTGGTGCCAATGGCAGCCCTTGTCGCCATTATGATTATGGTCTCGATTGGCACCTTTGCCTGGGAATCCATTACCCAGATTCGTCAATATCCAAAGTCGTCATCGATGGTGACCTTTGTCACTGTTGTGGTGGTTGTGACAACCCATAACTTGGCGATTGGGGTCTTTATCGGGGTACTCCTCGCGTCCCTGAATTTCGCATCCAAAGTGGGCCGCTTTTTACTGCTCAGTTCGAGTCGGATCGAGCATGATGGGACTGTGGAGCGAACCTATCAGGTGGTTGGCCAGGTATTTTTTGTCTCCGCAGAGCGGTTTGTCGCGTCTTTTGACTTCCGTGAGGCGATTGATCGGGTTGTCATTGACCTGACACAGGCCCATTTTTGGGATGTCACCGCAATTGCGGCCCTGGATAAAGTTGTGCTCAAGTTTCGACGTGATGGAGCGGTCGTTGACTTGGTCGGGCTGAATGCCGCCAGTCGTACTATGGTGGATCGCTATGCTGTGCATGACAAATCTGACGTGGAGGCAATCTTAGGTGGTCATTGACAACCAGACGCAACAAACCATTGCCTGTTTAGACGGGTCTCAGGTCTCTCGAGCGGTCTGTGATGCAGCCGCTTGGTGTGCGCAGCGACTCGAGACGCCTCTTTTACTCCTCAACGCAATTGAGCGAGATCCCTATGGTGCCGCCGATTTAACGGGCCAGTTGGGGTTTGGCGCGAGGACCGAGTTACTGCAAGCGCTCGCTGACGCGGATGCAACGCGCAGTCGTGTGGCCCTTGCGCACGGCCGAGCAGTCTTGTCGGAGGCGGAAGCCTATGCAGAGGCATCGTTTGCAGGACAGGTAACGACACTACAGCGACACAGTCCGTTGTTGGATGCGTTGACAGAATTGTCCGATGTGACTCGACTGGTGGTGATGGGGCGCCAAGGGGATGCGCATCGAGACAGTGAGGATCGTCTTGGCGTCCACGTCGAACATGTGGCGCGCGGGCTTAAGCAACCACTTCTGATTATTCGTGACGGGTTCAGTCCGCCCGATCAGGTCATGCTGGCCTATGATGGCTCACCGACGGCCGAGCAGGCAGCCGAGCGCATGATGGAGTCTCCATTATTGACGGGTCTGACCATTCATGTCGTCATGATTGGTGAGATCACTTCGGAGCGCGAGCGCATTGTGCATGCCTGTGTGAATCGCTTTCAAGACGCTGGATTTAATGCGCGAGGAGCAAATAGTGTGGGGGAAATCGCAGCGGCGATTTGTACCTATCAATCCGCGCACTCGATTGGCCTGACTGTGATGGGTGCTTATGGCCATTCACGAGTTCGGCATTGGCTCTTGGGGAGTCATACCTCTGAGTTACTGCGTGTTTCCACAACACCCGTTTTGTTGCTGCGTTAGACCGTTATGAATGAATCGCAGTCTGAAGCGTGCGGGCCAGCTGTTGATGTGTCCGACGTGCTCTATCCAGATCAAATTGCACCAAGTCGCCATCAATGACTCGCCATTGCCCGTTGACCATCACTCGGTCCGCGCGGTGTGCGCCGCAAATAATGAGTGCAGCCAATGGGTCTTGTGCGCCCGAAAATTGCAATTCATCGAGTTTAAATAGTGCCAAGTCAGCGGCTAGATTGGGCGCTAGACGCCCAAGTTCTGGGCGATGTAAGACAGCGGCTGATCCAGCGGTCCCCCAGCGTAACGCATCCGCCCAACTGACCCGGGCTGCGCCATAGCGCAGTCGCTGAAGCAACATCGCTTGACGCACTTCTTGAATCATATTGCTGCCGTCATTCGACGCGGATCCATCAACACCAAGACCAATGGCGACACCTGCATTTTCCATCTCACAGACAGGGCAAATCCCACTGGCCAGATACATGTTTGAGCAGGAACAGCTGGCGACCCCTGCTTTGGCGGCCGCTAACAGTTGCCATTCGTCGGCCGCAAAGTGGACACCATGGGCATACCATGCCGGCACGTCGAGCCAACCACATTCTCCGACATAGGCAAGCGGTCTTGCGCCAAAGGTGTCGAGGCAAAATTGATTTTCATCCTCTGTTTCTGCCAAATGGGTATGCAATAAAATTCGATGTCGTTTTGCCAGCGTCACGGCATCGCGCATTAATTGTGTTGTCACGGAAAATGGCGAGCAGGGTGCAAAAGCAATTTGCGTCATGGCGAAGGGATTTGGATCATGGTATGCACTGATCAGCCGTTCGCAATCATTGAGAATATGTTCCTCGGATTGGCACACTGAAGCGGGCGGCAGTCCACCGTCGTCCTCCGATAAACTCATGCATCCACGGGTGAGAATGACCCGTATTCCAAGGCATGTTGCGGCCTCTACCTGCCGATCAATGGCGTCTTCGTGACCGCTGGGGAATACGTAGTGGTGATCCGTCGTGGTGGTGCATCCTGATAAAAGAAGCTCCGCCATGGCGAGCTCTGATGCTGCAGAGACCATCTCTGGAGTCAGCCCTGCCCAAACGGGATAGAGCGCTTTGAGCCAGTCAAATAGCTCATGGGAGTAGGCCCCTGTCATGGCACGGGTCAAGGTTTGGTACATGTGATGATGGGTATTGATTAAGCCTGGGATGACGACATGCGCACTGGCATCGAAGATTTCATCGTGCGGTGGTCTATCGCCTCGCTGCACCAGCGATTTGATTCTGCCGTCTTCAATGACAATCCCGCCCTCGGCATTTTCCGCAAAAACTGCGAGAGGATTTGCGATCCAAAGCCGCGTCATAACTGACTCCATCGTGTCTGTCCTGCGGTCATGGTGGCGACCACGCCGCCGCCACTTTCCGGTAAGGTAAACATCAATCCAAACAGACCATCCAAAAGATCCTTTCGGTCATTCCATCGCACCTCCGATAATGGCGAGCATGTCGGATCAATGAGACAAAAATCAGCCCAATAGCCAGCTGTTAGAGTGCCGACGCGATCGAGCTTCAGTGCCTGGGCGCTGCCCAAGGTATGCCAATACAGTAATTGATCCGGTGCAATGGATTGTCCGTTGAGTCGACCGACCTTATAGGCCTCAGCCATTGTGGCGAACGGCGAGTAACTGGTGCCGCCACCAATATCGCTGCCAAGGGTGATGCCAATATCCGCATGGAGATGACGATCAGCCCGAAATAATCCTGATCCGAGAAAGGTGTTGCTGGTCGGACAATGCGCCACGCTGGTACCGGCGATTGCCATTTGCTCGAGCTCATGATCCTGGCTGAAAAGACTGTGTGCCAAGACTGTTTTTGGCGTCAGTAAGCCGTGCCGAGCATACACATCAACATAGCTATCAGCACTTGGGAACAATGCCTGAGTCATTGCGATTTCGTCAGGATTCTCGTTCACATGACTTTGCACCCAGATATCTGGATGGGCGGCAACAAAGGTTCCGCAGGAATCGAGCAGATCCTCTGTACAGCTCAATGCAAACCGTGGCGTGATGGCATAGCCAAGGCGCGGAAAGTGTTGAAGGTGTGCAAAGGCCATCGCGTTGGCTTCCCGAAAATAGCCCAGGTCGCGGGTGACCGTGTCAGGCGCGTTGCGGTCCATCGCAGTGATCCCTGTGATCACACTCAGTCCACGGCGATGCGCTGTCTCAGTGAGTGCGAGAAAGGCCTCCGTGTGACTGGTCGAAAACGTCAGCGCTGTTGTGACACCATGCGCAAGGACGGTCTCAGTGAATTCATGTGCGACACCCCGCGCGTAATCCAATGCGTGGAAGCGGGCCTCTTCCGGAAAGGTATAGCGTTCAAGCCAATCGAGAAGATCTGCGCCAAAGGCTGCGCGCACGTGATACTGCGGATAATGAATATGACTGTCGATGAACCCCGGAAAAATCAGATGCGAAGTGTCCTGGATGGGCCAACCAAGTAATGTCATTGGGCAGTCTTTCGCAGAGCCACTCCAGACAATCAAGCCATTGTGATCCACTGCCAATGCACCCTCAGGCTCATGCAAGAGTCGCCAGCCAAGGTCAGCATCAGCAATTGGCGAGAGGATGTGTCCCCGCAGGATGTAAGGCGGTTTGAGCTGCATCAACGCATGACTGGGGTCTTGCGACCCCAGTCTCCAGAGCTTATTTGGGGATTGATTGGGCGATCCCTTCGATGTACCAGTCTTTAGTCACCAAGGTCGGAAAATCGACAAGATGCGGCGCACCAGACGCACATTCTTCAGGGATTGAGCCGTCTTGCTTCTTCAAGCCAGCACAGGGGAATGCATGCCGCGCACCACTGAACAATGCTTTCTCGAGTGCGATTGCCTCGGCATAGAGGTCTGGTCCCAGTGCCTTTTCGTTATATGAGGCCATTTCGACCATGCCGATGCCATTGCCCTTGCCATCTTTGGAGAGTCCCCACCAGACGTCAGCTGCCGCGCCACCATTCCAAGTCCCATCGAGCGCAGCCTGAACACGATCGATGTAGTAGGAATCCCAATTATCGACGATTGACACCAAATGGGCGTTTGGTCCAAAGCGCGACATATCAGAGGCTTGTCCAAATGCATAAACTCCGCGAGATTCAGCGACCTGGACGGGGGCTGGTGAGTCCGTATGTTGCACAATGATGTCGGCGCCAGCATCAATTAGAGCCGTGGCTGCTTCCGCTTCTTTGGCAGGATCAAACCAACTAAAGACCCAGCGGATATCCACTTCAATGTTGGGATTATGCTTTCTCGCTTCGAAAGTAAACGCGTTAATCCCGCGAATGACTTCGGGAATTGGGAAGGATGCGATGTAGCCAATTTTGTTGGTCTTGGTCATCTTCGATGCGATCAGACCTTGGATCACCCGACCCTCATAGAATCGCGCAGAGAAGGTGGCCATATTATCGGTATTGCGAGTGAAACCAGTGGCATGCTCAAACTTCACCTTTGGGTAATTTGCTGCCACGGTGTTGGTTGGGTTCATAAAACCAAAGCTGGTGGTAAAAATGAGGCCATGCCCAGTTTCTGCTAAGTCGGTGATGGCATCGACCGCCGCAGGCCCTTCTGGCACGTTTTCGATAAAGGTCGTCGAGACCTTGTTACCAAAGTGCTGCTCGATTGCTTTACGTCCTTCGTCATGACGGAACGTCCAGCCCAAGTCTTCCACGGGGCCGACATAGATAAAACCGATTTTTAATTCGGCAGATGCGCCACTTGCAAACCCGAGACTGAGGGCTGCGGCGGCAAGGAGAGAAGACACACGTTTCATGGTTAGGTCCTTATGCATGAGTGAAAATTCCCTAGCTTATTGGTTCAAACAGTTTGCCCAATGAAGCAGGCGCATTACGTCGGATCACACGAGCATCCAACGAAATTAGAGTCAACACAATGATTGGAATCAAATAAGGGAGGCTGGGGAGTAACCAAGGGACGAACCAACTCGGTAAACCCGCCAACGTTTGCAAACGCAACTCCAAGGCCAAGGTGAAGCCAAAAATCAGTGCACCAAGCACCACCCGTTCGGCGCGCCAGGTGGCAAATAAGATAAGCGCTAATGCCAGCCAGCCTGCGCCAGCAGTAATGCCTTCCTTCCAAAGTGGCGCACCAATTTGGATCATCGAGATATAGGCTCCTGCCATGCCAGCACAGAGTCCACCAAATGCGATGGCGCCGAGTCGAACCCACTGCACCGGCAAGCCTAAGGTATGCGCACTGTCATGGTTCTCACCAACCGCGCGGATGATCAATCCAAGTCGGGTGTGTGTCAGGACCCAGCCGACTGTCAGACATAGGATAATGGTGAGCCACACCATCGGATTCATATTCAAAAGTGGCCCCCAGATACCCCAGTCACTCGCTTGCGTGCCAAGCAGCGTGTCGACTCGCCCAACTTTTAAATCACCAGAGCCTGAACCAAGTGCGTTGGTCAGTGTCAGTCCCAACAGCGTCAACCCCAGCCCAGTTGCCACCTGGTTACTTCGAAAACCCAAGACCAGCAAGGCAAACAAGAATGATAAGGCCATTCCCGCGAGGCCTCCGGTGAGCACGACGATCGCAAACCGCTCCATTGGGATACTCGATGTTCCGACAAGACATCCCACCCCGCTAAAATGTGGCACGGTGCAGACTTCCAGATCGATGTGCGCACCAACGAAGTAGGCGGTCATTGCGCCGACAATCATCATGCCCTCTACCCCGAGATTTAGGACCCCTGACTTTTCTACGACGAGCTCTCCCGTGGCAGCAAGAAGGAGTGGTGTCGCAAAATTGAGCACTGAGACTAGGGTGAGCACCAAATAGGCCCATTCCATTACCGATTTTCCTGTGGTTGAGTCGCAAATCCGCGCCATTGAACGCGGTATTGCAAAAACAGTGCCGATGCAAGGGTACTCATCAGTGCGATCACCTCGATAAATCCTGCAATGCTGTCATCTTCCCGAAGATTGGCTTGAATCCAAGACGCGCCTCCAGCGACATAGCCGAGCAACAGCGCGGCCAGGAGGATTCCGACTGGATGTAGGCGACCAAGAAACGCCACGACAATGGCGGAAAATCCAAACCCGCGAAGGAAGTTAGATTCTTCGGTGACGTAGCCAATATCACCCATTAAATAAATCGCTCCCATCGCTCCAGCCATGGCGCCTGATAACAGAAATACCGCCCAGACTGTGACTCGTGGCGAGTAACCCGCGAATCGCGCTGCGCGAGGCGTTGTTTCGGTCACTTTCAATCGGTAGCCGAACGGGGTATAGAGCACCACCAAGGCGATCACGATGAACAGCCCAAGTGCGATGGGTAACCCCATGTGAAACGTGGGAACGCCGGGGATAATGGCATTGAGTTGTACCGACTCCGGCAAAAAGACGGTCTGCGAAGGACTGTAACGGACCGGTGCTTGCCAGGGACCATTACTGACAAAAAAGAGAGTTTGTGCCGCGACATAGACCAACATTAAACTGGTCAATAACTCGTTAGTGTTTGCTTGTGTTTTGAGCAGCGCGGGAATACTTGCCCAGAGAAGCCCTGCAAATGCACCCCCCATGATCAGACATGGAATCGCCCACCAGGCTGTCGGACTCCCGAGCAATAACCAGGTTCCAAACGCACCAATACCGCCCATTGCGAATTGGCCTTCTGCGCCAATATTCCAGACGTTGGCGCGATAGCAGATCGAGAGACCCAAGCCAATGACCCCGAGATACGCGGCCATATTCAGAGCTTTCGACCACTGCACGATGACCGTCCCGCCCTGATAGGGATAGGTCAGTAACTGCATGAGGGCATCTACTGGCGCTTTTGCGGTGAGAAAGAGCACGATCGTTGATATCACGAGGGTCAGCACAGCTGCGACGGCGATGGAAATCAGGGAATGTATCGCCGTGACGTCGGCACGACGAATCAAGCGAATCATGAGATCGTCTCCGTGGTTTGGCCACCCATCGCTAACCCAAGCTCGACCAGCGTCCAATCATCAATCAAGCGGGGTGGTGAGAGCGTCCCGTGATTGATCACACAGAGCGTGTCGCAGAGTTCAAATAATTCATCAAGATCTTGAGAGATCACAATGACCGATCCCCCAGCCTCTGCCAGCGTATTGATGGCGTCTCGGATGTGGCGTGCTGCGCCCATGTCAACGCCCCAGGTCGGTTGATTGATGATCAAGAGTGTGGGGTTCTTAATGAGTTCTCGCCCAACGACAAATTTTTGCAAATTACCGCCTGAGAGACTCCGCGCCTGACGATGCAATCCAGCATGACGCACGTCAAATTGGGTGGCAATCGACTCTGCGGTTTGTGTCACGTGTGACCAATGAATCAACCGGTTGGATGCAAATGTAGGGTCTGCCAGATTCGTCAGTAACGCATTTTCGGTCAAGCTCAGGTGAGGCACGGCGCCATGTCCGAGGCGCTCTTCAGGGACAAAGGCCCAACCCAGTTGACTTCGACGTGCATTGGGATCAAGCCCGCCAACGGGCTGGTCGAGCCATTTAAGGGCTCGCTCCTGGGTCATTGAAGACTCACCACTGAGTAGCGCGAATAGAGCGTCCTGTCCGTTCCCAGCCACGCCGGCAATGCCCAGAATCTCGCCTGCGTGCAGAGTCAGCGACTTAATGGCCGCGTCGCCTTGGGTCGACTGCGCGTCATGGATCACAAGCTGTGGTGCGCCCAAGGTGCGCGTACCGCGCTGGGTACGATCCGGCAGTTGAGATCCCAACATCATCGCCGCCATCTCAGATTGTGCGCCGCCGCGAGGATCGCAGGTGCCTACCACCCGGCCTCGCCGCAGAATAACGGCGGAATCGCACAATCGAGCCACTTCATCGAGCTTGTGACTGATGAAAATAATGCCGTGACCACGATCGGCCAGCCGCCGAATCGCGTCAAACAGTTGATCTGCTTCCTGAGGCGTTAAGACTGATGTCGGTTCATCCAGAATCAAGATCTTCGGTTCGCTAAGTAGCGTTCGCACAATCTCAATGCGCTGCTTTTCGCCAGCGGACAGACTGAATACGGTGTCATCGAGGTCTAACTGAAAACCATAGGTCGTCGCAAGTTGCATCGCACGCTCACGCAGTTCAGATCGCGCAATCTTCGGAAGTCCGAGGGCGATATTGTCAAGTACGCTGAGTCCATCAAAGAGCGCGAAGTGCTGCTGGACCATGCCGATTCCGAGTTGGCGGCTTTGGTTGGGTGAGCGGATCACGACATCAACGCCTTGGATCTCGATTGTGCCCTGATCTGGCTGAGTAAGGCCTGCTAAAATTTTCATGAGGGTCGATTTTCCGGCGCCATTTTCACCAAGTAGCGCAAGAATTTGTCCCGAGTTGAGCTCTAGGCTGACCGCATCATTCGCAGTCACCCCAGGATATTTTTAGTAATTTCTTTTAATTTCAGGAGCATCGAGATTTTTTTTCTGTTGTTTCTAGCGAAGCGCTTGCCGATTGACGTAACAGTACTTCGGCAACTACCGAGGCCGCAATCACTGCGGGTTCTTTCCCACGCAATCCCGGCAGTCCAATGGGGCAGGTGAGTTGGCCGGGATCCAGTGCCTGTGCTCGCAATTGTCGGGCAAAGCGGGCGCGTTTAGATTTTGAGCCGATTAGGCCAATGTAGCGGCTGTCATTCCGCGCTAACAGGGTTTCACACAGTCGTAAGTCAAGCCCATGATCGTGTGTCATGATGAGATGAAAGCTGTGAGGCAGCGCGGCCGTCGCAAGTGCGACTGGATCGTGCCAATCCGCGTCACGATCAAGTCGGGAATCTGCGGTGACTAAACTCACTGGCAATGGCTGGAAGGCTTGCATGACTGCGTCGCCCACATGGCCTAAGCCATACAGATAGATCGGCATCCCCGTGGTGCAGGGTCATGATCCAAGCCATCGCTCACGTCAAATTGGAGAGTGACTCGCCCCCCACAGCATTGTTGCAATGACGTCCCGAGAATAAAATCATGGGTCGAGTGCGTATGCCCATAGGCGAGCATCTCCCGCGCGATGTCGATTGCGCGCCATTCTAGGCGGCCGCCACCAATTGATCCAATGCTTCTAGTTTCCGACACGAGCATTTGCGTCCCCGCATCGCGAGGAGTACTTCCCGACGCGTCGGTGATGGTTACTCGGATGCGCCGAGTGTCAGACATCTGAGCACCTCCTCGGCCGTTGCTGGCGCATTCAGCGGTGGCCACCAACCGGCAGGACCTTGGCTGGAGATCGCATGCGCGATGGCGGAATGCACGGAGATTGCCAGCATCAGCGGCGGTTCACCGACAGCTTTTGAGTGATAGACCATCTGTTCAGGATTTTGATTGGGCCACAGTGCAATACGTAAATCCGCCGGGCGATCGGATGCCGTCGGGATCTTATAGGTGCTTAGTCCATGGGTGTTCAGAACACCCTGGGTTGAATAGACCAATTGCTCCATGGTGAGCCAGCCCATGCCTTGAATATAGCCCCCTTCAATTTGTCCATAATCAAGCATTGGATTAAGACTTTCACCGACATCGTGCAGGAGATCGGCCCGCACCACGCGTGGCATGCCAGTGATGCAATCAATTTCGACCTCACTGACTGCGGCGCCGTAGGCAAAATAGTAAAATGGACGACCTTTCCCGGTGCGCGCATCCCAGCCGATCTCGGGTGTGGCCCAATGCCCTGTTGCACTCAGTGGAATGCGCGCAAACCAAGCCGATCGTGCCGCGTCGGCAAAGCTGATTCGGTGGGGCCCGGCGGTAATTTCGTCGTTCGCAAAGTGCGGCTCGATGGTGGTATTCCATCGTGCTTGGAGGTAACCAGTCAGCCGTTCTCGAATGATCTCCGCGGCTGCCCGCGCGGCCATGCCGTTTAGATCGGATCCACTGGATGCTGCAGTTGGCGAAGTATTCGGTACCTTGTCCGTTCGTGTCGCAGTTGGCTGAATGCGAGCCAGGCTGACTCCCAAGACATGGGCAACCACCTGTGCCACCTTTTGATAGAGTCCTTGACCCATCTCGGTGCCGCCATGATTCAGGGCAATGGAGCCATCCTTATAGACATGAATCAATGCCCCGGCTTGATTCAAGAAGGACGCAGTGAACGAAATTCCAAATTTTACTGGCGTCAGGGCAATGCCGCGACGCAGCCGGGGGCGTGTCAAGTTATGTGCAATGATCTCTTGGCGGCGTGAGCGATAGTCTGATTGGTGCGCGAGGGTCTGCATCAGAGGGATCAATGTATCTTCCTCGATCTGCATGCCATAGGGTGTGGTGCGGCCGCGTGCGCCGTACGCATTGGCTAAGCGGATATCCAGAGGATCCATCGCCAATCGCGCTGCAATCTGATCCAAACCGCGCTCGATCGCCATCATGCCTTGTGGTCCACCAAATCCACGAAACGCGGTATTCGAGACCGTGGCCGAGCGAAGCCGCTTTGACTGAATTCGGGCGTGAGGTAGGAAGTAAGCATTGTCCGCATGAAAGACAGCCCGATCATTGACTGATCGACTGAGGTCATGACTAAAGCCACAGCGTGAAGCCATCTCAAAGCTGGCACTGATCAGTTGACCCTGTACATCGTGGCCTAGCTGGTATTTTACCCAAAACTCATGCCGTTTCCCGGTAATCCGCATATCGTCATCGCGATCCAATCGGACTTTGACCGCTTTACCTGTGGTGTGGGCACCCAGGGCTGCCCAGAGGGCGATATGTGCTGCTTGGCTTTCTTTTCCGCCAAAGGCACCACCCATGCGACGCACCTCAACGCTGATTGATGCGGCTGGGGTTAAGAGCATCTGCGCGATGAGATCCTGCACTTCGGTTGGGTGTTGAGTGGAACTCACCACATGCATGCCATCATGGCTTGGGATGGCAAGGGCGATCTGACCTTCCAGGTAGACGTGATCCTGTCCACCAATCTCAATGTGACCCGATGTCACGAACAGGGCACGGTCGAGCTCGCCATCAGGGTCTCCTTGAATGAGATGCAAGTCCTCGTGCAGTCTGTCCTCGGCGGCAATGGTTTCCTCAAGACTGACTGGGCCGGGTTCAGCGGTATAGTCGATCGAGACGCGTTTGGCTGCCCGCCGCGCGGCAAGCCGAGTGCGGGCAACCACGAGACCGATCGGTTGTTCGGCGTAGCCGGTTGCTTCTTTGGGAAGAATGGGTTCGTCGTGCACAACACCGCCTGCGTTATTCTCGCCTGGAATATCGGCAGCCGTGATCACTGCAATGACTCCGGGATACGCCAGAACATTCGCCCAATCGATTTGATCGATCTTGGCTTTGACAGGTGGGCCCAACACAGGGACGCCGTGAAGGCAGTCCGCGGGTTCGGGGAGATCATCACAATAGTCGGCCTGGCCGGTCACATGGCGTCGCGCGCTGTCCTGAGGTAGCGCTTGGCCAAGTGGGCTGGATGCTGTATTCAGCGGTCTCATCCGTGTTCCTCCATAAAGGATCGGATCAGTCCTTCGGTCACCTGATAACGATAGTGACTCGATGCACGGAGATCGGAGAGGGGGGTGATATCGAGCGAAAGATCGCGAAGGTTCCGGCTATGCATCACATGATTGGCTAATCGGGGGGTAGCGGCGAGCCCGCCGAGTCCGATCCGTAGAGCATCACCACGGAGCGCGCAGGCGATCAAGGCTGTGGAAATGTCCTGATCAATCCGTCGTGAGACCTTGTCCACTTGCAGCCGCATCCCAGGCGTTCGTCGCGGGACCGTAAACCAACCAATCACTTCATCTGGACCGAGGTCGGTTATCCGATAATCCTTAAAAAATGCATCCACAGGCAGTGTGCGCTCACCCCTATATGACAGTAGGGTCATGGTCGCGTCCAAGGCCATCAATACCGGAGGACTGTCGCCAATGGGTGAGCCGTTTGCAAAATTTCCTCCCAAAGTTCCACGCCCACGAACCTGCACGGAACCCAACCGATCGAGCCATTCGGTGAGCTCTGGGTATTGCTCTAACAGAGGATCGCGAAATGCCTGATATGTCGCTGCAGCGCCGATGTGTAAGGTCCTGTCACGGACCTCTACAGCCGTCAACTCAGGACACCACCCGGTGAAGATCACATGCGCGAGTTGGTCTAACCGTTTGGTAATCCAGAGCCCAACATCTGTCGCGCCACCAACCAGTGTCGCGTCAGGGTAGATACGTCGTAATTCGAGCAGATCACTTAGCTGCGTCGGGGCATCAATACGTCCCTCAGGCGTGATCATTGCGAGTCCCTCAGAGTCCGTCGCTTTCAGAGCTGCTTCGGCACGCTCTACCTTTGCTTGAAGGTGTGGGTCCTGTGGCAGCGTGTGCAGTTGGCGTGCGACATCAATCAGACCGCCATAGCCGGTACATCGGCAGAGATTGCCCGCCAATAATTGGAGTGGTTCAGCGAGGGTCGGTTGCAGATGCCCAGCAACCAGGCTCATCACAAAACCGGGTGTGCAAAACCCGCATTGTGTCCCGTTCGCTTTGACGGTGGCGTCTTGAACTGGATGTAATTGGTGATGATCACCAATGTCCTCAATGGTCAGAAGCCACGCATGATCGAGTGCGGCCACCGGAAGGATGCAAGTGTTGACAGGTTGGAACTCTAGACCTTTGCCGGTATGACGGGCGAGGATCGCAGTGCATGCGCCACAGTCGCCCTCATTACATCCTTCTTTACTGCCGACGAGGCGGCACTGCTCGCGCAGAAAGGGCAACACGAGATCGGTCGGACTGACTGGCGTAAGCTCATGCCATTGATCACGAAACCAAAAACGAATTGTCGTCCGCACGTCAGTCTCCCTACCGAAGCCTCCATTCTTCTCATGAAACCCGTCCTGCCGGCAAGCCCTATCATGGTCAGATCTCGTGTTGGCGCTTGTGTCGGGATTTAAAGGCAGAGACCGGTGGCATTAAATACTTGCGAAGGCTGTCAGCCGGTGGAGGTGGCGCATCCGCGATCGGCCGGTCACCCTGAATCGTGACTCGCTCCATTAAACGACGCGCTGGGTAATAATCATGTAACGCGGAATGTTGAGTCCAACGATTATCCCAGAACACCACCATATTAGCCTGCCAGCGATGCCGATAATGATATTCATGCCGTTGGGTTTTCGCATAGAGCATATTGAGTATGAGCGTGCTCTCGGCAGGGTCCATGTCCTTAATGCCGAGAGTGAACTGTGGATTGACGAAAATCGCCTTGCGCCCTGTCACTGGATGAATGCGGACTATCGGGTGAGTCACTTGGGGATACACGTCTTCATAGTGGCGAAGCTTCGCCTTGCCTTCTGCGGTTTCGTCAAAGAGCATCCGAAAGGGTTTGAAGTCATGAATCGCTTCGAGCCCCGACAGGAAGTGTTGCCAGCGATCGGAGAGTCCATCCCAGACCGCACACATCGATGCAAACGCGGTGTCGCCGCCCACTTCTGGGATAATTTTTGAGCACAACATGGTTCCCATGGGTGGGCACTCCCGAAAGGTTTCATCGGTGTGCCAGATATCGGTTGGTGCAGGTGGGTTTCCCTCTTTATTGTCGTACACGATTAACTCTGGAGCGTCCTGTGTGCTCGTGGAAAATGGATGCACAGTGAGCTCGCCGAAGTATCGGCCAAACCGTTTTAAGTCCTCCGAGGTGATAACTTGGTTTGGAAAAACCAGGACACCATGATCCGCATGCGCCTGCTTTACTGCATGGATCTGCTCGGTCGTCAGTGGTTGGCTGAGGTCAACGCCTGTGACCTCAGCGCCGAGAAAGACTCCAACGTGCTTTATCTTCAGAGTTTTGCCGTCGTTGTTTGACAGTACTGCTTGGTCAGTCATCGCGCCAATCCCTCACTGTTATTGTTCGAGGTCCGAGTTATGTCTGAATACGAGCCAAAAGAAAAGTCGCAGGCGATGTTTTACCTTGTCCATTTTGGACGCCCACAAGCCGCAAGCGCATGAACAGCTTTGAAATTCCCGATGGGTCGTAGGATACTCATGAGTCGTAATGGAGGAGAACCATAATGATTAAACAATCCATGCAGATGCTGACTTTGGCAGCCGGACTGGCTGTTGGCTTGACTGCACAGGCCGCTCAATTCGGAATTGGAACATCGGGGCAGGGAACTGCGACCTACGGTATTGGCTCTGCGATCGCAAGTGTTGTTGCGAATGACACGGGTGATCAATATGTCGTACAACCCTATGGCGGGACTGGGAAAATTGTTCCTTTGGTCGAGACCGGCCGAGTCGACTTCAGTCTAGCCAACATCCTTGAAGTCACCACCGCCTACAAAGGCGTTGGGCCCTTTAAAGATCGCCCAAACCCAAATCTCCGTGTGGTGGCAGTGGTGTACCCATTTGAGGTCGGTTTGTTTGTGAAGAAGGACTCTCCCGCACAAACTGTGAATGATATTAAAGGTCTCCGTATCTCAAGCGAATACAGTGGTCAGCGGATCATTGGAACGCTCGTGAATGCAGTGCTTGCGAATGCCAATTTAAGCATGGCGGATATGCAAGCGGTACCCGTTGCCAACATTGTCGGTAACGCAGATGACTTTGCGGCAGGAAAGGTCGATGTGGGCTTTTTTGCAGTGGGTGCTGGAAAGGTGAGCGAAGTTGACGCATCTGTCGGCGGGATTCGTTTCTTGGCAGTCAATCGCGATGCGGATGCTGAAAAGCGGATGCAGGCCGTGGTTCCACAGTCCTATGTCACAATGACCAAGCCACGGGCTGATCTCGCAGGTGTTGTTGCTGAGACATCGCTGATGGCCTATGACTATTTGCTCTACGCTGGGGCTCATGTCTCAGACGATGCGATTGAGCGTCTGCTTGCGGCAATGATCAAGAATCGTGATGCACTTGCCAGTAACTATCCATCGCTTGGCGGCATGGATCCTCAAACAATGCACAAAAAGTTAGCTATTCCATATCATCCTGGGGCGGAGAAGTTTTACCGTGCGCAAGGGTTGTGGAAAAACTGATTGAACAAGGCCCGCGAAAGCGGGCCTTCTGCAGTGGATTTGTAATTCTGTGAAAGAGACCGGGAGCGCAATGCCAGCTGGCTGGGCGATTGATCGTTGGCTCGCACTTCTGATTACCTTGATCGCGATTGCATGGACAGCCGACTTGCCTCGGGTGCTCTTTAATCAGCCACTTTTGGTGCAAGAGTTCTCACTGGTCGTTCTGGGTCTTTGCATTGCGTTAACCTTCCTGACCCGATCCTGGTCTGGCACACCAAAAGCGACCGTCGATTTACTGTCGGTGGCCATCGGAATTTTGGCGATTGGGACTGCCCTCTATGCCGCGAGTCGCTATCGGGTGATGTCGGAAGCGTTGTATTACCACCCCTTGGAATCTGGCATCGTTGCGCTGATCTTGTTTCCGCTGGTTATTGAGAGTCTGCGACGACTGGTCGGCTGGCCACTGGTGATCATCGTATTGTTGTTTTCTGCGTATGGCTTGGTGGGAGATTTAGTCCCCGCACCCTTGACCGCAAGGCCTTGGGCGCCTGCAGATTTGGCAACACATCTGGTCTGGGATACGACCGCGATGGTTGGGTTACCCCTTAGTATCGGTACCACCGTGGTGATTCCTTTTATCGTATTTGGTGTGGTGCTGAATCGAGCGGGAGGTGGTGAGTTTTTCTCGGATTTAGCGATCGCCACAATGGGTGGGCTGCGCGGTGGCGCAGCCAAGATTGCGATTGTTGCGTCTGCTTTATTCGGCACAATTTCTGGCAGTGCAGTCTCGAATGTGGCCTCAACAGGGGTGATTTCGATCCCCTTAATGAAGCGCTCTGGCTTCCCGGCGCGCTTGGCTGCAGCGACTGAGTGCGTCGCATCAACCGGGGGGCAGTTTATGCCACCCGTGATGGGTGCCGCGGCGTTTTTGATGGCAGAAATCTCGCAGACGCCCTATCAAGCGATTGCGTTGGCTGCAATCCTTCCGGCGTTGTTTTTCTTCGTTGCCGTCTTTTTACAATCGGATTCCGATGCGGTGCGCTTAAAGATTGCCGCGATACCGCCAGAGCAGCGAAAACAAACCCGGCAGGTGTTAGCGGATGGATGGCACTTTTTGTTGCCATTCGTGGTGCTGATCGGACTGCTGTTTTGGATGAATCGATCACCACAAGCCTCAGCGCTTGCTGCCACTGCGACGATTATTCTGCTTGGGTTTATTCGTGGATATGGTGGGATTCGGCTATCGATGACGGGCTGTGTGCAAGCCTTGATTGATGCCGGGCGTCAATCCGTGGAAATTGTAGTTATTGTTGCGGCGGCAGGTTTTGTGATTGGTGTGCTCAACGCCACCGGTCTGGTATTTAATTTGGCCATGGTGGTGGTGGACGTCGCGGCCGGAAACCTATTTGTGTTGCTGGTGATGACTGCCTTGGTCAGTATTGTGCTTGGGATGGGCATGCCCACTGTGGCTGTCTATGTGCTCCTGGCAGCATTGATCGTGCCTGCGTTGATTACTGCCGGCGTGGATAAAATGGCAGCCCATTTCTTCGTACTGTATTTTGGGATGATGTCGATGATCACGCCGCCGATTGCAATCGCTGCCTATGCGGCCGCATCCCTGGCGAAGGAGTCACCCCTCGGGGTTTCGGTCCAGGCGATGCGTTATGCCTGGTTAGCCTATCTAATTCCATTCGTGTTTGTGTTCCGGCCCGAGTTTTTGATTGGTCATCCACTATCGAACCTCCCTGGAGAGATTGAGGTCATTACCGCAACGTTGCTAGTGCTGGCCTTAATGAGTGGTGTGTTATCCGGATTCTCGAACCGAGCACTACGTCCTGGTGAGCGGGTGTTTTTCGGTCTTATCGCATTGCTGGTCCTAACTGCCTGTCTTAGCAGTCAATGGCAATGGCCTGTGTACCTGATCGGTGTCTTTGCCACATTCTGGTGTTGGCGTCCGGCAAGGCTCATGAAACCAAGTCGGGTCGCCTGATGCTGGCTGCCGAGGCACTCCTCAGACGACTGCATCAACATGGTGTGACCTACCTGCTCGCCAATGCGGGAACGGATTTTGCGCCGATCATTGAGGTTTACGAGCAGACCCGTGCTGATTGGTCAGGGCTGCCAATCCCTGTGGTGATTCCTCATGAGTCTGTGGCAATGGGAATGGCTCACGGATATTACCTTGCCAGCGGTCGTCCGCTTGCAGTCATGGTTCATGTCAATGTTGGACTGGCGAATACTGTCATGGGTTTTTTGAATGCGCAGAGTGACCATGTGCCAATTATTGGCTTGGCAGGCCGCACCCCCGTGACCGAGTACGCCCGCCCGGGTGCGCGTATGACGCCGATTCAATACAGCCAAGAAATGTTTGATCAGAACGGTTTGGTGCGCGAAGCCGTTCGCTGGGATTATGAGTTACGCTATGGTGAACAGGTGGTGGACGCGGTAGATCGCGCCTTGATGCAGGCAATGGATACCCCGCATGCGCCTGTATTATTGACCTTGCCACGCGAAGCGCTTGCTGAATCAATTGATGGCGGCGTTGATCTCAGCAGGGCGTTACCTCAACGTCCGGGGCGTCGTGCACTTGATCCGGAGACCGTGGCGCAGTTGGCGGATCGGATAAAGTCAGCCCACAATCCGCTTTGCATCGTCCAAGGCGGAGATGTTGAGGGTCGGCTCGCGGCCGCCTTGTCAATGTTTGCAGAACGGGCTGGATGTCCTGTGGCTGAGCCTTTCGCAATTCGAAATGTGTTACCCGCGACCCACCCCTGGCATCTGGGGTACGCACTGCCCGCGGTGTTCGAAGATGCTGATCTGATTTTGGTCGTCGATGCACCGGTCCCATGGATCCCACGTTTTCGGAAGCCAAATGAAGCTGCCTTTATTGTGCATCTTGGTCTCGATCCAAGCCGTCGTCATCTGCCGATGCGGAGCCATCGCGCGGATTGGATGCTCAGCGCTGATCCAGCCAGCGTGTTTGAGCAACTGATCCCGCATTTTGAAGGGGCTGTACCACGACAGAGCCCAGGCAAAGCAGCGCGCACGATCGCACCGGTTGCATCCTCGAACGGTCAGCCCGTGCATCCCGTGCGGGTTGGAGAATTACTCCGTCGCGCGCTTCCTGATGATGCCCTGGTGGTCTCAGAGCTCGGCCCCCCGATTGGATCTGGGGCGCCACCGCACCCGAATACCTGGATGACGCCTCCGTTTTCGGGAGGTCTCGGGTTTGGAGTGCCAGCGGCGTTGGGCGCGAAACTGGCAGATCCTCGGAGAACCGTCGTCGCAGCCGTCGGTGATGGGTCGTACATTTTTGCGAACCCGGTGGCCTGTCACCAGGTCGCAGAGGCTCTGTCACTCGGGATCCTAGTGATTGTCTTAGACAACGGGTGCTGGAATGCCACGCGTCGGGCGGCCTTGAATATGTATCCCGATGGAGCCGCGGCACGGCAAGATAAGCCTGTATTGACAGATTTGGAGCCCTCGCCTGATTTTGCAATGATTGCCGCAGCGTCGCGCGCAGCCAGCTGGACGGCTCCGGATGAGGCAGGCTTTGCCTTGGCTTTGGATGCCGCCCTACGCCATATTGAAGCGACCGGTCATCAGGCACTGATTCGGGTATTGGTGGAAAAAACAGAGGGATTCTAGGGGCTAGTCGACTAGACGTTGCCCCATGGCATTTAAAATTTCGGTGCCTTTGGTGGTCGACCAGGACCCGGCGGGCCAACTCTCTAAGAGATCGAGGACGCGTTGCATGGGCCGGCATAGGCGGACCCCTTTGGGCGAACACACAAAGGGTCGCTCAACCAAAATTGGATCTTGGATCATCGCGTCAATCAGCGCGTCATCGGTGATCGAAGGATCGGTAAGTCCTAAGGATTCAGCAGGTGAGTTCGTCATTCGTAATGCTTGGCGCGGCGTGACATCTGCTGCAGCAAAGAGGCCCAGTAACTGCGCGCGGGTCCATCCGGCTTCCAGGTAGGGAATGATCACATGTGGCTGATTAGACTCGGAGACAAAGCGAACAACATCGCATGAGGTTGTGCAGTTGGGATTGTGATACACGGCAATTGTCATGGCACTCGACTCCTCTAAGACATTACGTGGTGGAAGTCTAGCAAAGCGAGGAGTTTGCAGCGATTTGCGTTCATGCTCGCGGAAAGCTGAAATCGAGTCCGGTCATCGCCGGTATGACTCAGTACCATGCAAGAAGGCACGAGTAGGAGTGAATAATGACGCGGATTTTATCCAACGAAGACATTGCACAGTTTCTGTCCATCGATGACTGCATTGCAGATCTTGAACAGAGTTATCGGGATCTTCATGCCGGTACGGCGGTGACACGTCAGCGCTCCGATACCTTGGTGCCAACGACCGAGGATCGGATCTATGGGTTGAAAACCATGGATGGGATTGCACCGCGACTGGGGATGTCAGCAGTTCGGATAAACTCCGATATTGTCAGTTGGCCGCTGATCGCAGGGACCCGTCGACGGGTGAAGGTGCCTGCTGCACCCAACCAACGCTACACAGGGTTGGTGTTGGTCTTTTCGACTGAGACGGGCGAGCCGCTCGCAATCATGCCCGATGGGGTGATCCAGCGGATGCGCGTGGGGGCGACGAGTGCCCTCGGTGCGCGGTATATGGCTCGTGAAAATGCCTCAACGGTGGCTGTCTTGGGATCCGGGTGGCAAGCGGGCGCACAAGTCATGGCGATATGCGCAGTACGTCAAATTACCCATGTTCGGTGCTACAGTCCCAACGCACAGCGCCGTGCTCAGTTCGTGGCAGAGATGCAAGCGGTAGTCAACGCCGAGTGTATCGACTGTGCCTCGCCTGAGGCCGCAGTGGCTGATGCAGATATTGTGCTCTGTGCAACCAATGCCATTGAACCCGTGTTTCTTGCCCAGTGGATGTGCCCAGGACAGCACCTTGGGTCAATCAAAATGTCTGAGTTAGCTCCGTCTGTCTTGCGGGACGCCGATCGCGTCGCGGTTCATCTGGGGCACAGTAAACCAGTGCTCGTGAAGGCGCGTGATCTTCATGTGCCTGATCACAGTGCAGGCTTTGGCTGGGAAATGGTGGATGCTTTTGATTTCAAATCCTGTCCCACCTTGCCTGAGCTGGTGATGGGCGAGGTTCAAGGACGGACTGCTGATACAGATGTGACATGCTTTGTGAATGATCTTGGCCTTGGGCTGCAATTTGCGGTGGTTGCGGCGCGTTGTGTCAAAATTGCTGAGGCAGCGGGGATCGGACATCAACTACCGACCGACTGGTTTACTGAAGATGTCCATCCATAATCGAATGTCGACGGCTGTAATTTGATTGGATCGAGAGACATAGTGCGCACTGACGCTGCATCATTCGTGATTGACGGATTGTAATGTTGCGTGTTCGAGAGTTTTTGCCTGGCATTGTGATCTCTGTCGTGATTGCGGGCTTTGCAATGTTTGTCACGGCTTGGTTGGGTGGTCCCGTAATCGTGGTGGCATTGCTGGTCGGATTTCTATGTCACCCATGGATGCAGTCGCAACTGGTGTACAAGGCCGGTATCGACTGGAGTGCGTCGATGATTTTGAGAATCGCCGTGGCACTGTTGGGCTTTCGAATTACCTTTGCCGATCTGGGGGCGCTCGGGTGGTCTTCGACGGTCGCCTTGGTGGGTGTGGTTGGCGCAGTGATCCTGTCCGGTGTGGTGCTCGCTCGCGTGACAGGTCGTCCATGGCAATTGGGTGTCTTAACGGGTGGGGCTGTCGGAATTTGTGGAGCGTCAGCGGCGATTGCAATCGGCAGTGTGCTTCCTGGTGTGGCCAATCGTGAACGCACGATCTTGCTCACAGTCATCGGTGTCACGGGTCTCTCAACCCTGGCGATGCTGGTATACCCCTGGCTGTTCCTCAGTCTTGGTTGGCCTGATGCGACAATCGGATTTGCATTAGGTGCCTCGATTCATGATGTGGCTCAAGTGGTTGGGGCGGGCTATGCGGTGTCACCAGATGCTGGTGATGTTGCGGTGCTCACAAAAATGCAGCGCGTGGTGTTGCTCCCAGTGGTCTTGGTCATTTTGCTTGGTGACGGTGGGTCGCGCCGCCTCAGGCGTTCAGATTGGACTCCCTTGGTTTGTGATTGCTTTCGCGTTCGGTGTCGTGTTGAATTCAGTGATTCCACTTCCAGCCATGCTTGTGCGGCTGTTATCGTCTGTCTCGCAATGGTGCTTGATTATTGCTATCGCGGCCCTGGGGTTGAAGACGTCCATGACCACCTTAATCCGTTCCGGTGGTGTGGTGATGACCATGTTACTTATCGAGACCCTCCTGATGGTTGGTCTGGTGTTGGTGGTGGTGGCCTATGGGCTCTAATGATTGCCTTCTCCGGCAGAGATACGCAGTCGACTTGTCACTCCGAACTCAGCGATGGAAGACGGCATGGATCAGCTAGCGTTCTATCAGTATGTATTGATTGGATGTGTGTTTGTCTGGAGTGGGTTTGTTCGCAGTGGACTCGGATTTGGGGGCGCCGTGCTCGCCTTGCCGTTTCTGTTACTCATCGTCAATGACCCACTGGTCTTTTTGCCACTGATCGCAGTTCATTTACTATTTTTTTCCAGTCTAATTATGTGGCAAAGCCATCATGCGCAGCGTCAAAATACGACAGGTCCGAGTATTGACTGGGGCTTCCTCAAACGCGCGATGACCATCATGATCGTGCCCAAGTTGGCTGGTGTGATTGGTCTCCTCACGTTGCCCGCGCAATGGATGAGCGCAATCATCTTCGTGATCGTATTTGGTTACGCACTGGGCTATTTAATCAACCGGCCAATACGCACCCAAAGTAAGACGGTTGATACCATCTTGCTTTCGGCTGGGGCCTATATCTCAGGGACCTCATTAACTGGTGCACCCTTGATCATCCCAGTTTTTGCCAATCACGTTTCCAAACATCAATTGCGCGACACGCTGTTTGTGCTGTGGTGGATTTTGACCGCCATTAAACTCATCTCATTTGTCCTTGTGGGTGTTGATTTACAACTGATTCATCATCTCTGGCTACTGCCCTGTGCGGCGATTGGACATGTCCTGGGTCAACGCTTTCATCAGCGGATCTTGGCTGCAGAAACACCACTATTTTATCGAATTCTTGGTGGGGGTTTGATTGCGGTGAGTAGTGTGGGTCTATGGCAAGCGTTGAATGGATGAACTCCATTTGACCGGTCCCAAAGTTGTTCGTAATCTAAGGATTGGAGATTGGTTGCGAACCGTCGGTTGCATATGGCAATGAATCAATCATTTGTTCTGATAAAAACGGAAATAGTATGAACATTAAACAGTTAATTGTAGGTTTCGTCGCGAGCTCCGTTGTTGGACTCACTCACGCGCAAACCCTGAACATGTTGTCGAGCTGGAACCAAAACTATGCGGGCATGAAATATACCGTGACACGTTTTGCTGAGATGGTTGGTGAACGCTCATCGACCTTGAAGGTTGACGTGAAAGGCCCAGAAACGGTGTCCTCGTTTGAACAGCTTGAGCCGGTCCGAGCAGGATTGTTCCAAGTGCTCTACACCCATGGCGGGTATCATTATGGCACCACCGGAATAGGCATGGGCATGGATGCTGTCGATGGCGATCCAGAGAAGCGTCGCACAACAGGGATTTGGGATGCAGTGGATGCGTCCTATCAACAGCTGGGATTAAAGTTAATTGCAATACCAACCTCAGGTGATGGCTATCACATGGTATTGACCAAACCAGTCGGTGCTGACGGCAAACTTACCGGAATGAAGATCCGTGGAACCCCTGTCTACAAGGCATTACTTGATCATCTCGGCGCATCTTTGGTGGTCTTACCACCGGCTGAAATTTATTCCGCATTGGATAAGGGAACCGTCGATGGGGCAGCCTGGCCTGTCTTGGGTGCGCTGGGCTTTAAGTGGTATGAAACTGCGGGCTACATGATGCGCCCACGGTTTGGTGACACATCCCATCTCATCTTGATGAATCTCAATACATTTAATGCGTTATCAGCAAGTGATCAGGCGCTTATGTTGAAGATTGGATCAGATCTTGAAGTCGAGACCTATCAGCAGTTTTATGAATTGGCCGAACAGGAAGTGGCTGAATTGACTAAACTGGGGATGAAAACGACACAGTTAGCACCTGACATCGAGGCATCACTTCCGAAGGTTTGGGCTGACGGGATTTTTGGTCTGGTCGAGGCAAAGAATGGAGCGGCTGGTAAGGCCTTTGCAGACTTGGCTCGGTCAACTGGAATGGCACCTTGATCGATGTGTTGGATCAATCTCTCGCCCACACAAGCCGTTGGCTTGTCTGGTGTGGCGGGATTTTACTGGTGGTCCTGGTTGGGATCACCTGCTTTGAAGTTGTGGCACGCGCAGTCGGTCAACCGACTGCGTGGGTCAACGACTACACGGCCTACGGGTTATTGGCGTCGATCTTTCTGAGCCTTCCTGAAATCACCCGTCGCCGGGGACATGTGGCCATTTCATTTTTATCCGATAATCTCCCGGATCGTTTGCATTTCGATTCAATCATGCAGGTGATTGCTGCGATATCTCTGTTTGTCACAGTGTATCTTGCAGTCCAGATTGGGATTGACCAATGGCGTCAGGGGATCGAAACCATCAGTGCGACGCCGATCCCAAAAGTCTGGTTGACGGGGTTGATGTGTCTTGGGCTTGCAGTGAGTGGGCTCGAGTTTTTGTTGGCCTCTGTGAAGGGGTGGGCGCAGCGAGGTGTCTGTGGCTGACGCAATCCTGATGGGCGTGGCTGCTGTGATTGCGTTACTTGCGTTGGGATTTCCAGTCTTCCTTGCGTTTTTAGTCGTGAATCTGGTGCTGGTGGTGGTTGTTCTTGGCCCAATGGGCTACGGAATGTTCGTGAACTCCATGGTGAACACAGCCAGCTCACAAGCGTTATCGACCATTCCGTTGTTCATTTTGATGGGTGAGCTGATTTTTCGGGCAGGGGCGGTCGAGAAGTTGTTTAGCAGTATTCAGCTTTTGATTGGGCAAGTACGTGGACGCCAGCATGTGATCACCATGGTCTTATCGACCATTTTGAGTGCATTATCGGGTGCGTCCATGGCGGTGGCCGCAATGCTTGGGCGCACGGTACTGCCCACATTGCTTGCGGGTGGCCATTCCGTTCGACTCAGCGCGGGCACCATTTTAGCGGGTGCGAGCTTGGCGCCGATTGTGCCACCCTCTGTCTTGGTCATCATTCTGGGCACACTTGCCGAGGAATCGATCGCGAAGTTGCTCATTGCTGGGGTCTTGCCCGGATTGGTGCTCGCAGCGCTGTTTATCGGCTATATCGTGTGGAAATCTCCGCCAGAAACGGAGTCCTCAACCGATGCGTCTCAGTCGCCAGTGCCGACCACCATGGCGGCCGCGCTGGTGGACTTGTTGCCCCTGACATTGCTGATTCTGTTTGTCCTGGGCGCGATTTTAAGCGGGATAGCGACGCCCACCGAAGCGGCGGCCACGGGCGTGTTCGGGGCGTTAGTGGTCTGCCGTCTGTATGGTGTACTGAATTGGAAGCTCATTGAAGACGCAACCATCGAGTCTGCCAAGCTGGGTTCGATGATTTTGTTAATTATGATCACCTCGAAACTGTTTTCACAGTTGCTTGCAATGAGCGGGGTTGCAGGCATGATCGCGGGCGCGGTCACTGGATTGTCGGAGCAGCCCTATGTCATTTTATTTGTATTAATGGCGATCCCGTTTGTGTTGTGCATGCTGATTGATCAAATCGCCTTACTCTTGATTATCGTGCCGATTTACAAGCAATTACTCGACTTTCTGCCAGTAGAGCCCTTGGTATTTTGGTTCCTATTGTTGGTGAACATCACCATTGGCGGGATCACCCCACCCTTTGGTTACACCCTATTTGCACTGCGTGGCGCGAATCAATCGGTTTCGATGCCGCAAATTTATCAAGCAGTTTGGCCGTTCATTGGGATCTATCTCTTATTTATGGTGCTGGTGGTGCTGTGGCCAGGGTTAGTGACGTTCTTGCCAAGTTGGATGTGAGGAGTGGCGCATGCGGTATATCGCGATTACTGGGGCTGCCCAAGGGATTGGTCGTGGACTGGCCGCCCATTTTCTGAGTCACGGTGATTGTGTTGTTAATCTTGATCGCCATGAGGGTCCCAACGACGCATTGGCTGCGGATCCGCGCTTTCGAAGCCTTGTCTGTGATGTGACGGAGCCGGAGTCTATCCGAGCGGCCTTTGCGGCCCTAGATTGGCCGCAGATCGATGTCTTAGTGAATTGTGCATCGATTTTTTCCACGCTGACGATGCAGCCCTTTTGGGAGATTACGCCGGCAGAGTGGCGGCGGGTTGTGGACGTCAATCTGAATGGGAGCTTCTTCGTGACCGTTGCTGCATTGGACTATCTGAAGGCGTCAGCGGCGGGGCGAGTGATTCATTTTTCATCTGCAGTGGTGCCGATGGGGCGACCAAACTATTTGCATTATGTCAGCTCAAAGGCTGGGATTATCGGGATGACACGCGCGATGGCGCGGGAGCTCGGTGAATTTAATATCACCGTGAATGCAGTGTTACCGGGTGCGACCGTCACGGAGATCGAGCGTGAGACGGTCTCTCCCGAGCAGATGCAAGCGATGATTTCCGCGCGCTCGATTGCGCGTGCGCAGCGGGTGGATGATGTGACAGGGATCGTGGCTTTTTTAGCGTCGGATGCGGCCCGGTTCATGACGGGTCAAGCGCTCGTGGTGGATGGTGGACTGGTCTTTAATGGCGCCTAGCGATGCCGTCCAATTCTTGAGTTGTCAAATGTGACGGTCTTCCGGGCCTTCAAACTGCGAGCAATTCCTCAAGTCTCTTGGAGCGCGCCTCACCCACTGACCATCCGAATTCCGTGGGTGACCTGGATTCCGCTGTTACTTGGATTGGCCTTATTCGGCTTAGGCGAGGCCATGCTTGTGGCTGCCGGGGTTGGTGTCAGTCCGTGGACTGTGCTAGCACAAGGTGTGGCCTTGACGACCACCTTGTCAATCGGCTGGGCGTCGCTTCTGATCAGTGGGGTTGTGCTTTTAATCTGGATTCCGCTGCGACAGATGCCTGGAATTGGAACCCTCTGCAATGCGGTCATCATTTCCGCCATGCTGGAGGGCGCGCTGCCGTATTTACCGCGACCTGATACGGTGTGGAGCGGAGTTATTATGGCGGCATTGGGGATTCTCATTATCGGCGTTGGCAGTGGCCTTTATCTGATTGCCAACTGTGGGCCTGGTCCTCGCGATGGATTGATGACCGGAATTCAGCGACGCACTGGTTGGCCGGTTGCGGCCATCCGTGGCGCGATTGAGGTGACGGTGGTGTCCTTGGGTTTTATCTTAGGAGGGACCGTCGGTGTGGGTACCCTCATGTTCGCCATAGGCGTGGGGCCTGCGGTCGCGTTAGGTCTTTCGATCGTGGGCGGCCTCGCCACACGCTGGGATCACAGAGCCCGCTGATTCACGCGCGCTGAAAGGGCGTCGGGCGATTCGACCCGTTCGCTATATCGGTCCACCAGCGCATCGCGCAGAGGTCTGGTCAGATAGGTAAAGCGCACCAGTTCTTCCATCACATCGACCACGCGATTGAATAAGGCTCCAGGTTTCATGCGATCGTCGTCATCAAATTCCAAAAAGGCCTTCGGTACCGAGGATTGATTCGGGATGGTGATCAATCGCATCCAGCGACCTAAAATCCGTAATTGATTGACCGTATTGAAACTCTGGGAGCCGCCACTGACCTGCATCACGGCGAGTGTTTTACCCTGAGTGGGACGAACACTCCCAAGTGCCAAGGGAATCCAATCGATTTGCGCCTTCAGGATGGCGGTCATTGCGCCATGCCGTTCAGGAGAGCACCACACCATCGCGTCACACCAATTGGCTGCGTCGCGAAGCGCGGCGACGCGAGGGTGGTCGGGCTCCACTGAATCAGGGAGAGGAAGGTCTTTTGGATCGAAGATCTCAGTCTGTGCCCCATAGGCATTGAGAATTCTGGCTGCTTCCTGTGCAAGCAGCCGACTAAAAGAGCGTGTCCGCAAGGATCCATACAGCAAGAGAACACGAATTGGCGCAGCCCCCGGCGGTGATCCAAACTCAGATGGATCAATGGCGCGAAATGCATGCTCGTTTAGTTGTGGAAGATCAGATAAATCGGTCATGGGGTCTCGGTCATGATGATGGAGTGATTGGCACGGGTTGGTAACTTCAGAATTCTCACGAAGACAACCAGTGCAATGCTGATTGTGAGCAATGCGGCCGGTAAAAACCAGTCTGGTGCGGCGGTGTAGAGAAGCCCGGCGAGTAAGGGGCCTGCTGACGCGGCGAGAGCTTTAGGAGCAGCTATCATCGCCTTTGCTCGGCCATACACACCTGATTCAAAAAATAGGCTGATCACAAATCCAAAGGTGATTGACAACACGCCATGCCCCATCCCAAACAAGATCATCGCGATTACAGCTGCGATCTCCGATGGGATCATTGCAAAGCACAGGGAGACCGGGAGACACAGGAAGGCGACTAGGCCTGTCATCCGTGCGTCATACAGACGTCCATACCGCATCTCAAGGATGCGTCCGACGACTTGAAAGGGTCCATAGAGACTGGCGAGAACGACCGCCAACCCTGGCTCGTTAAATTGCCGCGTAAACCAGGTAATCCACATCAGTGAGGTGGCGGCGAATACGAACCCCTCGAGGCTGACGGATAACGCGAGCCATTGTAGTGCACGTTGTTGATAGGCGCTCAGTTGGCGCCAGTGAAAGCCGATCCAAGGTGTTTCTGATCGCTCCCGTGAGGTAATCGCTTGACGGTGATTCGCAGACCGCCACGCAATCAGGCTCAGGATGGCAAGAGGGATCGCCAGAACCAGCAAGACCAGGTCGAGTTGAAACCAAGTCAGTAGGGGCGCAACGCTCAGCCAGACGATTGAACTTGCAACGCCCCCATAAAAGGTGATTACGGAAATGGCGTGACGTGATTGGAGATCTTGAATTTGGACGGCCGCGGCAAACGCAACTTCGTATTGAGAAGCCGCTGATCCGAGTCCAATGATACCCATACAGAGCCAAAATCCGGTGACATGATCAAACCAACCGAGTGCGGCAAGACCTACACCACCAAGCGCCAGTCCAATCGATAAGATACGCAGTGCCCCATACCGGTCCACCCAGCTTCCAACCAGCGGTGCGAGGGGGGCTTGGATGACCAGAATAAACGACACCCCAAGTAACACAAAGGCGGGTGTGACTTGATAACGCGCGCTTAATGGCTCGGCGATTTGGGCAAATAAATAAAATAGCAGCCCATAGGACGCAATCTGAGATAACCCTAAAAAATGAACAGGAACACGCGCATGCAAGGATGCCTCAGGGTCTTGCACGGCAGGCACCTCGGCTCGGGTGCTTCTCAGGGGATGCCCACCCGAGCACTGGGGCGCACATCATGCCTCAGGCGCGCGCTCTGTGTTGCGACCGATCGATTCCAATTGCTGTTGAAGCGATAGACTGTCAAGCGCAGCCATCGGCAATGAGACGAAAATTGAAATTCGATTTCTGAGCATTCGGTAGGTGTCGTAAAATGCAAGCCCCATCGCTGCGTCATCGCCAGCAGTCTCGGATGGGTCAGGAACTCCCCAGTGGGCGGTCATTGGCTGACCAGGCCAGAATGGACAGCTTTCGGCAGCCGCACGATCACAGACGGTAAATACAAAGTCCATTGTTGGCGCATCTGGGGTCGCAAATTCATCCCAGCTCTTTGAGCGTAGGCCGGAGATATCGTGGTTAAGCTTTTCAAGCGTCTGCAGTGCCATAGGATGCACCGCGCCTTTGGGCGATGAGCCTGCCGAAAATGCCTGAAATTTCCCAAAGCCTTCGCGTTGAAGAATTGCCTCGGCCAAGATGGAGCGTGCTGAGTTGTGTGTACAGAGAAACAAAACATTTTTCATAAAGCCTCCTGACAGGCATGATCAAGGTGAGAACGAATGGTTGCACACAGCGTCGGATCTCCGGCACAGCAATCTTCCAGAGAGATAACTGATGAGCGATTCGATACCATGTAGATCGGCGCGATAACGGACTGACTTTCCCTCGCGGGTGCTACTGACAAGTCCTGCGATGAGCAAGCGATTGAGATTCATTGAGGTCGTGTTGGCTTTCAGATGCAGCGCATCTGCCAGTTCTCCAACGAGTAACCCGTGAGGCTCCGCTCGCACCAGTGCTTTGAACAAATCAAGCCGTGTCGACTGCCCAAGTGCTTGGAGTTGACCGATCGAGATGAGAGACATGCGGAAACCTCAAGATTTCAAGAATTGTTGATATTATACGGGGGACATGACAGTTCGATGACCGTTTCATGACGCACAGAGCGTGGTATCTTCTACCTTAGTGGGATATGTCATGATCGTGTAAATTCGATACAGTCATATTCTTATAACAGAAAGTAAAAACGAATAAAGGGCATGGTATGCAAGGTCGTGTGCTCACGAAGATCCTTGGTTGTTTTTGGCTTGTGTGTTCTGGGTTGAGTTACTCAGGTAATGCGGAGCAGGGGGCGAAAGTGTTTCAGGCCTGCCAGTCGTGTCATGCGATCGGTGCTGGTGCGGATCACTTGGTTGGCCCACACTTGAATAACCTCTTTGGACGGGTGGCGGGAAGCCTAGACAACTTTAACTACTCAGCAGGGCTCCGCGCCGCTGGCGCAAATGGCATGAGCTGGGATGCTGAGCATCTTGATGCGTACATCGAAAATCCAATTGCCTTGGTGAGGGAGACAAGTATGCGCTTTGCTGGTCTTGCCAGCGCAGAAGATCGCAACAACCTGATTGCGTTTTTGCGCGCGAATAGTGTCGGTCCAAGCGATATTCCAGAGTCATTGCCAACTTCAATTCCACGCGATCCAGATGTTGATCCACAAATTCTTGCCATTACAGGGGATCCCGAATACGGTGAGTACCTGGCAAGCGAATGTATGACCTGTCATCAATCGGATGGCGCTGATCGCGGTATTCCCTCAATTGTGGGATGGCCGACCAAGCAGTTTGTGATTGTGATGCATGCGTACAAGTCAACGGCACGTCCAAATCCCGTCATGCAAATGATTGCGGCAAATTTGGCAGATGAAGATATTGCGGCCCTGGCTGCTTACTTTGAGAAACAACAATAGAGGAGTTCACATGGATCGTCGTTCATTTTTAAAGGGTACCGCGGCAGGGGTTGCACTCGCATCATCAGCGCCTGCTGTTGTGGGGAGCGCAAAACCACGGGTTGTCGTCATTGGCGGTGGCGCTGGCGGGGCAACAGCGGCTCGCTATCTTGCGAAAGACTCAAAGGGGGCGTTGGATGTTGTATTGATCGAACCAACGCGGACCTATTACACCTGCTTTTTCTCTAACCTGTATATCGGTGGGTACCGTGATTTCGCGAGTATTGGTCACACCTATGGCAAGCTTGCGAGTGACTACGGAATTGCTGTCGTCCATGATTGGGCAACCGGTATCGATCGCGACAAAAAGACTGTCGCCCTAGCCTCAGGCACGCAAATCGGCTATGACCGCGTCATCGTGGCGCCGGGCATTGATTTCAAGTACGAGACCACCCCGGGGTACAGCGCAGAGGCTTCGGGAAAAATGCCACACGCTTGGAAAGGTGGCTCGCAAACACAACTACTGAAAGCGCAATTGGAAGCAATGCGTCCAGGTGGCACCTTTGTGATGTTGGCACCACCGAACCCATACCGTTGCCCTCCTGGGCCATATGAGCGTGTCGCAATGGCAGCGCATTTGCTTAGTCAGAAAAATCCGACAGCGAAAATCATCGTGTTGGATCCCAAAGAGAAGTTCTCGAAGCAGGGTTTATTCCAAGAGGGCTGGACGAAGTATTACGGCGACATGGTCGAGTGGATCCCGGCTTCCATGTATGGCGCAATCAAGGCGATTAATGCTGACACAATGACCATTGAAACCGAACTGGATACATTTAAAGCAGATGTGGCCAACGTCATTCCAGGACAGCGTGCTGGTCATATCGCGAGCAGTGCTGGTTTGACGAATGCAAGCGGGTTCTGCCCGATTGTGCCAGCGTCAATGCAGTCTCAGATGGATCCGAACGTTTATGTGCTTGGAGACTCAACGATTGCAGGGGATATGCCGAAATCTGGCTATTCCGCGAACTCACAGGCAAAGGTAGCGGCCATGGTGGTTCGTGCTGAGCTGACTGGCTCGCGTGCCTTCCCGGCAAAGTTTTCCAATACCTGCTGGTCATTGGTTGCAACAGACGACGGTGTCAAGGTTGGCGCTGGGTATGAAGCGACTGCAGAGAAAATCGCCTCGACAGGTGGCTTTATTTCGAAAAACGGCGAATCTGCTGAACTCCGGAAGCAAACCTATGAAGAGTCGATCGGTTGGTATAACGGAATTACCTCCGATATGTTTGGTTAATCTTACCAAATCAACAATGGCCCTCTCTTGAGGGCCTTTGTGCCGATAATACTTCTTTAATTAATAACATAATCAATTATTTAGCCCGGCTTCTTCGCGTGCAATCCAGTCGATGACAAACTGTTTGGCGACTCGTCCACTGCGCCCCCCGCGCCCAATTGCAAACCGATTTGCTGCGACTGCCTGGGTGTCCCCGAAGTGAGGCAGCGCCCGTCCTGCGCTTAACACGGAATACCAATGCCGACACATGGTGAGGTAGGTTTCTTGGGGATAGCTCGGAAACGATAACCACAGTCCAAAGCGATCGGAGAGGGCAATCCGTTCCTCGACGGCATCACCATGGTGTAATTCACCATCGATGATGGCGCTCGAGAGGTTGTCACTTGCAGGCTCGGGAACAAGATGTCGACGATTGCTTGTGCAGATCACCAACACATTCTCAGTCAGGTTCTCAAGCGTCCCATCAAGCACAGATTTCAAGGCAGAACTTGCGCGCTCGCCCTCGGCGAAGCCCAGATCATCGCAAAAGACAACGAATCGATATGGAAG
Organism: Litorivicinus sp.; assembly: GCA_018401755.1. GTDB lineage: Bacteria > Pseudomonadota > Gammaproteobacteria > Pseudomonadales > Litorivicinaceae > HIMB30. The sequence goes on along the minus strand of JAGYKJ010000007.1, from coordinate 575,350 downwards.
ATGTTTGATGGCCTGCACGATGGATGGAAGATCGACTAAATGCCCCTTATCGACTTCAATGATGCGCAGTCCATGCGCGTGATAGGCAGCGAGCGCGGCATGCACCATCGAACTTTTTCCGGTCCCTCGCGCCCCCCAAAGAAGGACTGCATTTGCTGGCTGGCCGCTTAAAAACTGCTCTAGGTTTGCACGAAAGAGTGCTTCCTGACGTTCGATGCCAAACAGGTCCGCAAAGGTGAGTCCAAGATCGGCATGAAATGATTGCAGCGATCCAGGTAGCCAAGTTTGTGGTCGACTCCATCGCGCGGCGAGCGATTCTGTCCAATCAATCTGTACTGGAGTCGGAACGAGGGTTGTGATGGCGGCAAGCAAGGGTTTAAGAAGGTCTGACTGATCCATTGAATGTAATCCGTGATGGGTTGAGTTTTTGTGGGTTCAGCGGCACTGTGGCTTTGCAATAAGGAGTGACACATGATTGATTTATATTACTGGCCGACCCCCAACGGGCATAAGATTACCCTGATGTTGGAGGAGTGTGGACTGGCGTACCGTATTCACCCGATCAATATTGGTGCTGGTGACCAGTTCCAGCCAGATTTTTTACGACTTTCCCCCAACAATCGGATGCCCGCGATCATTGATCACGCGCCAAATGATGGCGGTGAGCCAGTGCGCATATTTGAGTCAGGCGCAATTCTGCTTTATTTCGCGGAAAAGACCGGTCAATTCTTAGCAAGTGATCTCCGTACCCGATACCAAACCATTCAGTGGCTGATGTGGCAAATGGGTGGCCTGGGTCCCATGGCGGGACAGAATCATCATTTTAATCTCTATGCGCCGGAGCCGATTCCGTATGCGCAAGAGCGCTATACCAAAGAGACGGCGCGGCTATACCATGTGCTCGATGTGGGATTGGAAGGGCGTGACTTTTTAGCAGGGAGTTATTCTGTCGCGGATATGGCGTGCTACCCCTGGATCGTCCCCCATACAAATCAACAGCAAAACTTGGATGATTTTCCAAACGTGAAGGCATGGTTTACTCGGATCGGATCTCGACCCGCAACGATGAAGGCTTATGCTGTCGGTGAAGGAATGCGACCCAGTCGTCCCCCGACGGATGAAGAACGGCAGAACATGTTTGGTGAGAAACAAAAAAGGCGTTAGCGTATTCCTGCGTTGAGACGCAGGGAGATCGGCATGACGCGTATTTTGATTGGGATGATTTGGGTGGTCAGTCGCCTAGCTCTCGCTGAAGGGGCTCTCGAACGAGGCGAGTACGGCCCTTTGGATCGAGCGCCTGGAACAGCCCTCTATGATTGGCCCGTCGAAGTAGCCCCTGGTGTGTTTAGTGCAATTGGTGCAACACAGCCAGGGACCTATGAGAATGCAGGTCATAACAATAATCTCTCCTTTATTATCGGAGCGGAGTCGGTAGCGGTTGTGAATGGCGGTGCAACCAATGCACTTGCCCGCGCTTTGCACGCTGAGATTCAAAAACACACCGATCGTCCAGTTCGCTATGTCTTCAGTGAAAACGGACAAAGTCACGCCGTACTTGGCAATCATTATTGGAAGAGTCAGGGCGCGACCGTCATTGGTCATGTCGATGCGCAGCATGAGATTGAAGTTCGTGGATTCGAGATGCTTGACAGCATGCGGCGATATAATGCGGAACTTGCTGAGGATACCGATGTGGTGTCCTTTGATGTGACGTTTACTGATTCCTTTCAGATCGATCTGGGTGGACGTATTGTTGAAGCCAGGGTGTTTGGTCCGGCTCATTCTCCGGGAGACATTTCAATTGTCATTCCTGATGCAAACGTGATTTTAGCGGGTGACATGGCATTTCATGTGCGGATGCCGCCTATTTTCGATGAGACAGATACTGCGGCTTGGCTGGACAGCTTTCAGGTTTTCGCTAACTTTGCGGCCGATATGATTATTGTGCCCGGTCATGGCGGGCCGACAGATATTGAGACAGTGACGTCAGGAACTCTGGATTATTTGGTCTTTCTTCGTGATGCGGTGCAGTCTGTACTGGATGCAGGGGGCTCACTGCAAGATGCCTACCAGATTGATCAATCGGCGTACAAGCATTGGCATACCTATGACGAGCTGGCCGCTCGCAACGCGGGGCGTGTGTTTGAACGGATGGAATTTGAATAGCATATGAGCTATTTGGGAAACCGGTAATAGGTCTCGTTCAAATACGCTGACACATCCTGCTCTTCGTCTGGAAACCAGCCGAGGCTAAATGCCTGTGCACACGCGCTGACCTGACCATTCAAACGGATACGCTCCTGTACGATGCGGTTTTCACGTGTGTAGAGCGCTTCGTGGTTTGGAACACTGTGACATTCGCTACAGTGCTCCGCATGCAGAAAGGCGCCGTTGTCAATGTCAGGCTGATACTCGTCGGCGAGACTTAATGTGGACAGCAATAGGGTCGCTGTCGTGATCAGATGGCGAGTCATAGTGATGCTCCTTTTTGCAAGACGAGGCGTGTGACATAACCCAAGCCGACGTGTCCATAGCCTTCGGCGAGCAAGGTTTGGCCTTCAAGTGCGTCGATGATTGTCAGATCTGGTAAGTCTGCCAGCACATCCTCGACCTGATAGAGAAGATCCGGATCGCGAGGACCTCCCGATGTATAGTCTCGTTGTCGCGGATGAAATGCTTCCAAGAGAAAGAGCCCGCCCGGTTGCAAGCCCTGACCAATCCTCTGATGAACGTCGGATCGGATTTTGGAGGGTAAATGCGCGTAAATGGATACAGCGATCGCCAAGGACTCGGGTACGACAGGATGCCGGGAAAGATCGCTTTGCACTGTGTTCAATGCGACCCCACGAGAGGCAGCAAGCCGCTCGGCTTTCCTAAGTCCAACCTCTGATAAATCCACAGACGTTACCTGCAATCCCTGTTCGGCGAGAAACACGCCATTGCGTCCTTCTCCATCAGCGATGGCTAGTGCAAGGCCGGTAGTCGGGAGGCGATGTTGGTTCATCAGCAGCCATTGGCAGGGGGCGGTGCCGTAGACATAGTCGGTTTGGTTGTATTTCTCATTCCACATTGACGGACATTCCCTAGTCGCTTGCACTGACATGCCATGCATCCTTGTCGTCAGATCATCGCACGGGATTGGCTAGGCTTCCAATGAGACCACATAGGGAGCGTCAGATGAAGAAGTGGAGTCATCGTCAAACAGGCCAAGGTTTGTCGGAATATTTGGTGATTGTGGGACTCATTGCGGTTGCGTCTATCGCTGCAGTGGGTTTCCTAGGTGGGACTGTCCGTTCCCAGGTGGCCGCGATGGCCAATGAAATTGCGGGTCAAGACGGATCGTCCGCTGTGGCAATTGCCGAAGGAAACGCAGTACAAGCCCAGGCCCAGGCGGCTGCATCACGACACCTTGGAAATTATGTGGGCCAGAACGCGCGTTTGGGCGGTAACTAATGCGACAGCAGGGATTCGCACTGGTGTTGAGCGTGGTGCTGCTCCCTGCAATCGCAGCATTGCTGGTGTGGCTGTCGCAATCCACCCACTTAATGGCGCGATTTGAGGGCCACCAGGTGGCTGACCGGGTTGCCTACGCTGCCGCGAGCCAATTGGCGACCGAATTCAACGCGATGGCTGTTTTGAACCGCCGTATTTTAGCGAGCCATCTGATGGTGGCCCATTTGACCAGTTACCTGAGCTTTACCCGCTACTTAAAAAATGTCTTGGATCGTGCAAGCTACCTTGTTCCCTACGCCAATCAACTTGTGACTGGGGGTACATCACTGCTTGTGAGTTCTGCCAAGGTACAACTTCAAGCCGGGATTGGGGTGGCATTGGCCACACAACATCAATGGGCTTTTGACGTGGTTGCGCACCTAACCGATGGGGGCTCTCGAATTCGAGAGGCTGCACAGGGTGCAGCATCACCGCTGACCATTGAGACGCTGTGTGTTGCCACTCTATGTCAGGACAGTGCATTTGATGCCATGTTGTTGATGGCAATGCCAGTGATGGAGGCGCACCCATCGGTGTACGTTCCGCTTGTTGAGGCAGCACTAAATGGCCTCCCGCAAGCGGCCTGGCATCAGTCAAGAGCCTGGCAAACCCGGATTCTAGGGATTCTTCAAGCACGTCGATCTGGACGCACGATGCCTGATATGACCGGACGTGGATTCATGGCCTCGGATGAGCTTGATTTGAAACTGGGGTGGGGCTGGTTTGGCACGCGCTGGCGGACCATTGCTCAGGGCGATGCATCAACCTTACTTGATGGGTTTGTGTATCGAGGACTGCCCTTGGTACTGGAGTGGCGCGGTCCGAATCTGTTCTCAATCGAAGCTGGGGTTGGTACCTCAGAGTCTGGGCAAGTGAGCTCGGTCGCGCGAACCCGCTTTATGTCCGCTGACGCGGACTTATGGCGCCCCATCTGGCGCAGTGAACTGGTGGGGGCCAGGCCATGAATCGAGGATCCGCCCTGGTCGAGACCCTTTTACTGCTTCCTGTCTGGCTGACTGGGCTAACCTGTATCGCATTGTTCGCCATGACGGCGCGAGAAACCCACGGCACCTTTGATCGCCTTCTAACGGGCCTTTGGTCTGGCCAATTCAATGATCAATCGGTGCTTGAAATTGAACAGCAGATCGAGTGGCAACACGCTGATTTTCCCAGAGTCATTGTGAAGTCAGGGCGGTTACTACCGCGCGATGGCTACCTCGGTGAAACAGAGCCATTTTTGGCAGCTGTCCATGCGGACGGTTGGATTCCAAAGCCACGCGACCTGCAATGGACGCAGGCTGTTGTCGAACTCATCCGGAGGTTGGGTGCGCCCACTCCATTCTCTGAAACTCGCCCATCGTCCATTACCGCGGTGGGCGTCATTGGGGATCTTCATATGCCACTCCCGAAAAGGATACGTCCCGATGCGTAATGTTGCCATTGCCTTGCTTCTCGGATTGATCTCGCCCTCTGCCAGCTGGGCATGCTTTCAAGACTACCCCGGTATTCAGACAGAGCAGATTCGTCCCCTTGGCATCATTGCTTGGTCGCCTCTGATGCCCACACATGAGTTGACTGAGTGGTTAGAGCGTTCTGGATTCCAGAGCTTACGTATCCACGACGAGACCAGTCAACGGGATGTCTTTTGGCTGAAAGGTGCCTGTCTCGCGCAGGTGATTGAACACGACGACGGGATGCACGGCTGGCTCATTGGGTCAGAACATATGAGCCCATGGTTGAATATTTTGGAGGCTCCCAATGCCACCAATGCGTGAGGTATTACGAGCCTATTGGCAAATTCCGGCAGCAATTCTAGTCTCTGGTGTTGCAATCATGATGAATACTCCGACCGTCATTGAGGGGCCAGTATTGCCTGCGCCAGAGCCCGATCTGGTCGAGGCATGGGTGCTGATGCAGCCCGTGAATACAGGTGATCGATTGACGCCAGAGATGGTGCAGAAGGTGGCATATCCGGTCGCGTGGATGCCCTCCGATGCGGTCTCTGTCGATACAGAAATCTGGGTCGATCAGCCGTTAATTCGGCAACCGCTCCCAATCGGGACTCCGATGGCGGCACATATGCTCGCCCCCAATCCGCGGGCCCAGATTTCGTTACAGCTAAACTCCTCAGATCTGATGCTACGCATGCCAACTGAGATGGCGCAAAGCGTCCCCCAGCAGTTACCTCCAGATGCCCATGCAACCTTCGTGTTCGAGAGCCAGACGGGACACCAAGATGGAGTTATTTTGTCAGCCATCCCGGTCTCCGTAACGGATCCTGATTCGTTACAGCGAACACTCTGGCTACATCTGTCGAAGGAGCAGTTACGTATGCTCGAGCGCGGCCGGCGTTTGGGTCGCCTGCACCTTGGACTGTGCGCTCGCTCGCAATGTCCGTCGGTGACCTTAAAGACCATTGCTGATCCGGCTCAGCAACCCAAGCAGGCTGCTCCCAAGCGCGCAGTAGTAACGGTGGGTCTGTCATGAAGTGGTGTCTGTGGATTGCCTTCGTCAGCAGCTGCACCAACGTGTTCGCCAATGAGCGCATCGTGTTGGCTCCGGGGGAACAACCTTGGTGCAGTGCCCAAAGGTGGAGCATGTCGCTCTTGGTAATGAGCAGGTGATTTCGGTGAAAGAAACCCTGCCAGGGCAGTTACTGCTGTCTGCTCGGCAGCCGGGCGCGACCGTGCTGTGGTGTCTGCGAGGTACGCATCAACAGCGCTTTGATATTGTCGTATCTGGCGTGGAGGAAGGGGTTCCCTCCCAGTATTTAATTGATGTGCTCGTGACGGAAGTCAGTGAACAAGCTGCCCAGGAGTTCGGATTAGATATCCAACTTAACGGGGATATTCGGTTACAAGGCATGGGCACCTCTCGCGGATTAAATCCACAGTTTGATGACGCGATGGGCGTGTTAAATCTGGACGTATTTGGTCGATTGCAAGCGGCTGAGCGCCGTGGCTATGCGAACCTTTGGTCGCAAGGCGTGCTGCATCTCGAAGACGGGGAAACCACGACGCTCTTGGCAGGCGGGGAGATTCCGATTCCCGGAGGGGAGTCGGCCACCGAGTTTCGTCCCTATGGCCTCGACATTCAGCTGGCTGCGAAAGCGCGTGACCTCACTGCAGTCTCTCTCGATGTGGATCTGTCGTTAACCGCCTTGGACTATGCCGTGCAACTCGATGGGGTTCCTGGCTTGTCATCGAGAGAGCTTCAATTAACTCGCCGTTTTGCGCTTGGCCTACCGGTCCTTTTGGCACGAATTGAGCGAGGTGAGCGAGGCCATGCACGGCAAGGTCTACCTGGCGCACTTGCAGCGGGACAGCAAAGTACCGAGCGTCGAGAACTTTGGGTGGTGATGCGCCCACGACTGGCCGATCGCATTGAGATACCACAGGTCTCTGTGACCCCGATGCTCGGCTCGCGAGACCCGGTCGGGGTGTATCAATGACCGATCAAATAGCACTTGATCTCCGTCGTCAGTTGGTATCGGATCTCGACCTATACTTAGCCAATCAATCCCGTTTGGGTGATCCTGACTTGCGTCCGAACCAGGATGTCCTTGTTGATGGATTTCTATCTGAACAAATGCGCTTACCACGCTATGCAGGCGTGGATCACATACAGCTTGCAGCGAAGGCAAAGTCAGAATTACTGGGCTTTGGACCGCTCCAGCCGCTCTTGGAGAATCCCCATATCTCTGAGGTCATGGTTGTCGGACATGCCCAGATTTTTGTGGAGATCGATGGGCAGATCCAAGCAGTTCCTGACCAGTTTGTCGACGGGGATTTCTGCCGACGCGCTATTTTACGGATGCTAGAACCCTTGGGCCGTCGATTGGACGAGCAAGCGCCAACAGCAGATGGCCGGTTGGCCGATGGCAGTCGGATCAATGCGGTGCTTCCTCCCATTTCGCCAGATGGTCCGATGCTCACGATTCGGAAGTTCAAACCGGGGTTAAAGACATTGGATGCGCTACGAGACACAGGGATGTTTCCCGATGTCGCGCAGCGCATTCTCGAATCTGCGGTGCACGCCGAGCACAACATTCTGGTCTGTGGTGGAACGGGTGCAGGGAAAACAACTGTCCTCAATGCATTGGCAAAGGCAATGCCGCCGTCCGCACGGATTATCACGCTTGAGGATGCTGCTGAGCTCTCGCTTGGTTTACCCCATGTGGTTCGGCTTGAGACCCGTCCAGCCAATATGGAGGGCCAAGGTGCGGTGAGTTTGCGAGACTTACTTCGCAATGCACTTCGCATGCGGCCGGATCATTTGGTGGTGGGTGAATGTCGAGGGCCAGAAGCGCTTGATATGTTGCAGGCGATGAATACCGGCCACCGAGGATGCATGACAACCGTGCATGCCAATGGACCTCGCGATGCACTAAGACGCCTGGAAATGTTAACCCTCTTGGCTGGAGTCGAAATACCGATTCGCGCCATACGAGAACAGATTGCAGGGGCGATCGATACCATTGCCCACGTCAGTCGACAAGGGGATGGTCAGCGTCGGTTGACGGCAATCGCCCGAGTCGCTGGATTAGAAGGTGACCAGGTCCTGCTGGAGACCCTATGGAGTCAAGAGGGGGAGGCTGCTGTATGGCCAGCGGTGTGATGGTATTTGTGTGCTTGATGCTGATCTGGCGTGCACCTTCGATCGTCCAAGGAGTACAGAAGCGACGACGTGTCAGCCGGTTGCGTCATGCATTGGATGCGGAACTCGACGGCATCTTTGCTGTGCTTGCACGGCAGTTGCGTGCTGGGCATGACTTGGGCCGAGCGCTCCGTGAGGCGCAGGCCAGTCAATCAGGGGTGGTGTATGACGAGTTAATGCAATGGCAACATGAACGTCAGGTCACCTTGAGTCTTGGCCGAGTGCTATTACAGCGAGGTGAGCGCCTTCAGATTGAGGCGTTGAAGATTGCTGGTGCAACCTTGGTGGTGCGGGACTCGCTCGGAGGCCCGTTGGCACATACGCTGGACGAGCTGTCTAGATCACTCCGTGATGCGCGCAGCTTGCGGCTGAAAATTGAGGCAGCGAGCGCGACCCACCGGATGCAGGCATCCATGCTGTCAATCTTGATTCCATTGCTCTCAGCAAGCGCGATTGCATTAACACCAGGGGCGACTTGGGCTGTGTTACAGACCACGCCCGGACATCTATTACTCCTGATTGCAGGCTGTCTGATGAGTATTGGCCACCTGTGGGTTCGGCGACTTTGCCATGTCCAGTAATGTTTTGATGGCTGGATTGTGGAGTGTTGTGGTGCTCCTGTTGGTGCTGCCAAATGCGCGATCGCCGTGGCTCCTCATAATCGGTCTCGCCTGCGTGTCCATGATTTGGCTACCTCAGTGGCCATTGGCCGCCGTTGTTCCTTTGATTCTGATTCCAGGTATTCGCCAAATCCAGCGATCACAAGATCGGCGGCGTCAAGAATACGCGCTACAGATGTACTGGCCTTGGCTTGTTGATTTGATGCGTATTGCAATCGCCGGTGGTGCTGCACATGGATCTGCGTTTGATCAGTCGCTAGCCGCGTTAAAAGAGAGTCCAATTGGCCGATTTGGTGAGGCTGTGTTTCGTCGCCGTGAATCCGGCCAGCAGCGTATCGCTGCAATCCTTACTGTTGCTCGAGAAATGAATATTCGTGAGGCACATGACCTTGGTCTGGCCATGCAGGAATCAGAGCGTCAGGGATCTGATTTATCCCCATTACTGGCTGAACAAGCGCGAGCGCTTCGCGAACGGACCCAGCGACGCCTTGAGCGCGCCGCCAATGGGTTGTCAGTAAAATTATTGATTCCACTTGTGATCTGCTTTTTCCCAACTTTTTTCCTTGTGTTGGCTTTTTCCATCATGCACAGCCTAGGACGTTTTTCACCATGAAGCAGTGTGTGATTCCAGTGCCCAGTTTGGATGGCAGTGTGCTTGGTGTGCAGATGTGTGCTGTCTCGGCACCCGCTGCTAAAGGCTTTATCGGACGCTTGCGGGGGATTCATGGGGTGCCAAATGGTCTGATCTGGCTGCCCCAGGTGACGGCGGTTCAGGGATGGACCTTACGAGAGAGTCTTTGGTTGGTTTGGCTGGATCACGCTGGCGATCCCTTGGCATGGCGATGGCTGCATCCAGGGCAGGTTGCTTGGGCGCCCCCGCACTCAGACGGCGCACTTGAGATTTCATTAATGGCATGTCGGAGGTTGGTATGCGAAGACTGAAGAGATGTAGCCACCTGCTACCTCTCACCCTGGTACTGGCGAGCGGTCTGCTCTACGCGGATGAGCAGCCGCCGGTATCCGTGGCGTGGGCGGAGCGCCAGTATAGGGCGGCAATGAGCACAACAGATCGCTTTGCGAGACGGCTTTTACTGGAACACCTGCAGACTGCACTGTCACCGAGGGACACGCTGTGGTTGCGGGTTCGCGGAAGCCTTTACGTGTTAACAGTGGAGAATGATCGATGAAGCCTTTGCTGACCCTGTGCATGATCGCACTCACAGGCTGTGTACAGATGCAGCCCAATGATCTCCTCTCACGAGCTTCTGCGCCGGTATCGGTGCAAGCCAGTGCGCAAGATGCCTATGTGAATGGCAACTTGGCCTTACGTCGGGATGATTTAGACACAGCCATTGCAGCGTATCGGAAAGCCTTAGCTGAGACACCGAATCTCTTCGAAGCGCGTTATAACCTGGGCATTGCACTCCTGAAGCAGGCGCATAGCGAGTTTTTGCTCTATGCGGGCCTCGCGCCAAATACCGCGGCGCTTGAGCCGATTGCACCCATGCTGCGCTGTTTAGAGGCCTATGTCGGTCAGGGTGCGCCAGGAGTCTGTGATGCGGCGCGCTAGTGGACAGGCGATCATCGAGGCGGTCCTGACCTTGACATTGATGCTTGCGGCCTGCGTCGGGCTCATTCATGCGGTGTTAATGGCTTGGTGGGCGATTGCGATGCCTTTAGTGCACAGCGAACTCGAGCGAGAAGTTCTGGCGAAAGTGGGATTGGTCCAGTTGGTGATCGATCCTCCAGGGCTTGGGCAGATGCATTCACTGGGTGCGTTTAATGTGTCCGAACAAGTGCAGGTCCGCGCGATGCGATGGTTGCTCCCTGCGGCGCCCTCGTCATGGCGTCATCAGGCTCTTGCGCGTGGTGATTATCAGATGCGCTGTATGCCCCTCAAAGATGATGACGGGAGCGTTGATATCGGGTGTCGAACTGACTGGAAGACTCCGTTAGGATGGCATCTTTCTCGATCGAGCTGGCTATACCAGCGAGTTGGTGGAGCTGTGTATGACGAGCGTGCTGTATAGACATTGTCCTGTCCTTGGATTGCAAAGAGGGTCATCAACGGACCACAATCGACATCGAGTCGTCACAATCCAATGCTAACGTGTGACGTTTTAATGACGATTAGGTGACGAAGGGCGCCCCATGATTCATAAATGCTTGTTCCCAGTTGCTGGATACGGCACACGATTTTTGCCGGCGACCAAGTCATCTCCGAAAGAGATGCTTCCGATCGTCAATAAACCTTTGATTGAATACGGTGTGGAAGAAGCAGTTGCGGCAGGGCTGACACGCATTGGATTTGTGACCGGGCGTGGTAAGCGCGCGATTGAAGATCATTTCGATAAGAACTATGAGCTTGAGGATCAGATCCGCGGCACGGGTAAAGAGGATTTAATAAGCGGGACACGTGCACTGATTGATCAGTGTGAGTTTTCTTACACCCGTCAAAAAGAAATGATGGGTCTTGGGCATGCCATCTTGACCGGTGAGACTTTGATTGGTGATGAGCCCTTCGCAGTGGTGCTGGCAGATGACCTTTGCATTGCAGAGGGTGATGGCGTGCTGACGCAGATGGTGAAGTTATTTAAGCAGTTTCGTTGCTCGATCGTTGCCGTGGAAGAGGTTCCTGATGCCGATATCCACCGATATGGCGTCGTTGCTGGCGAGCCGCTCAAGGACGGTGTCTATCGCATTACTGAAATGATCGAGAAGCCTTCGCGAGAGGAAGCGCCCAGCAATTTGGGTATTATTGGTCGTTATATTCTGACTCCAGATATTTTCGAAGTGCTCAGAAATACATCCCCCGGCAAAAATGGTGAATTACAAATCACCGATGCCTTGCGTCAGCAAGCGCTGGATGGGTGTGTGTTGGCGTATCGCTTTTCCGGCCGACGGTTTGATTGTGGATCGATCGACGGATTCGTCGATGCGACCAATTTTTGCTACCAGCGTTTTTACAAGAATGGACAGTAAATCAGGATGAAGTTAGCAGTTATAGGGACGGGCTATGTCGGTCTTGTGACCGGGGCATGCTTTGCAGAGATGGGCAATCATGTGGTCTGTGTGGATATTGATACCGACAAACTGGCGCGTCTGAATCGAGGGGAGATCCCCATTTATGAACCGGGCCTTGACCAGTTGGTGGCTCGCAACTTTGCACGTGGTGCGCTGGAATTCACCGATTCGTTAGCGAGTGCACTCGAGGGATGTCAGATTGCTTTCATTGCTGTCGGGACACCGCCGGGTGAAGATGGATCCGCAGATTTAAGGTATGTCTTGGAAGTTGCGACTGGCATTGGTCGGGAGATGTCCGAGTATCTGGTGATCGCTGATAAGTCGACGGTGCCCGTCGGTACCGCTGAGAAGGTGCAGGCCGCTGTGGCACAAGCGCTGAGTGCGCGCGGTGCATCAATACCTTTTGATGTGGTAAGTAATCCAGAATTCTTAAAGGAGGGGGCTGCCGTCGATGATTTTATGCGGCCCGATCGTGTGGTTGTTGGGACCGAGTCGAGCCAAGCGCGGGCGCTGCTTGCAGAGCTTTATGAGCCCTTTAGTCGAACACGCGACAAACTGATGTTCATGGGTGTGCGCGATGCTGAGATGACCAAATACGCAGCCAATGCGATGCTTGCAACGAAAATTTCGTTCATGAATGAGATGGCGAATCTGTGTGAACGTCTGGGTGCAGATGTTGAAAACGTGCGAAAGGGCATTGGCTCAGATCCTCGCATTGGATTTAGCTTCATATTTCCTGGTGCAGGGTATGGGGGCAGCTGTTTTCCAAAGGATGTGAAAGCGATTTTGAGCATGGCAGCACAGGTCGATTTTGATCCAATCGTCCTGCAAGCTGTGGAAGATCGAAATCAGCGACAGAAATATCGTCTGGTAGAGCGCATCGTCGAGCGTTTCGGGGAGGATTTGACTGGGCGCTCATTTGGTGTCTGGGGATTGGCGTTTAAACCGGGAACAGATGACGTCCGAGAAGCCTCATCGGTGGTGTTGATTCGGGAGTTGGTCGAGCGTGGTGGTCGGATCCGAGCATACGATCCTGTGGCAATGGAGACCATCCAACGCGAATTACCCGAGACCTGGTTTGGCAGCACGATACAGCTGTGTGATCACCAATATGCAGCGGTGACCGATGTGGATGCTCTGATTTTAATGACGGAATGGAATATGTTCCGACAGCCTGACTTTTTGGCGATGGAGCGGATCATGCGATCAAAGATTATCTTTGATGGGCGTAATCAATATGATCCGAAGCGTGTCAAAGAGCAAGGCTGGGAGTATGTCGGTATTGGCCGTTGACGACTGGCTTACCGGTTGTCTTTGATCCAGCCTACAGCCCCTCATTTTCTGATGGCCATCGCTTTCCGATGGCTAAATTTAAGCATTTGGCTGACTGGGTCCGTGCGTCAATCCCTGCAGCGAACTTCTATCCTCCTGATTCGATCGATTGGCCAAGTATTTATCGGATACACGCGCGCGAGTACGTGGATGCATTCCAGTCTGGTCGTTTGGATGCGCGTCGACTGCGCGAAATCGGGCTGCCTTGGTCTGATGGCTTAGCCATTCGAACGCCATTAGCAGTCAGCGGATCATGGACCACCGCACGACTGGCCGCTACGTCTGGCGTGGCCTGCCATCTGGCCGGTGGCACACATCATGCGCATGCGGATCGCGGCTCTGGTTTCTGTATTTACAATGACTTAGCGATCACAGCGAGACGTCTTCTAGATCAGGGGGTGGCGAGTCGGGTCCTGATTTTCGATTGTGATGTACACCAGGGCGATGGTACTGCTCAATTACTTGCTGGTGATGCCATGACCTTCACCTGTTCGCTGCACGCAGAACATAATTTCCCAGTCCGGCGCGCGCGCTCAGATCTTGACGTCGATTTACCGGATGGGTTGGGTGATTCTGAGTACTTAACTGTGGTTCAAGAGACCTGGTTTTCAGCCTGCCAGGCATTTCGGCCTGATTTTGTGCTGTATGACGCTGGGGCGGATGTTCACATCGATGACGTCTTGGGTCGGTTAGCGATCACTGATCAGGGAATATATGCGCGCGATCGGTTTGTGATTGATGCGTGTCTCTCGCAACGCGTTCCAGTGGCCACTGTCATTGGTGGGGGATATGACCGTGATGTCGAACGACTGGCGCGGCGGCATGGAATTGTCGTCCAAGCCGCGATGGATGCCTTGACCGCACACAAAACCATGGATAAGCACTTGCACTTCGGAAATCGGCTGGCATAATGCGCGCCTGTTTCCGTTGAACCCTTCTAGGCCAGGGGGAGGAATCATACCCGGATGTCCCGTTCGTCTAGAGGCCTAGGACACCGCCCTTTCACGGCGGTAACAGGGGTTCGAATCCCCTACGGGACGCCACTTGCGGGAATAGCTCAGTTGGTAGAGCACAACCTTGCCAAGGTTGGGGTCGCGAGTTCGAGTCTCGTTTCCCGCTCCAATTCTTAAAACGCCCGATTTACTCGGGCGTTTTTGTGTCTGTCGATGACGATGCGTGCTGATCTGTCTCTTGATGACTTGGGAATTCAGCATTTGCCCGCAGTATCCGAGCGGGCGTTAAACAAATAAACGGAGAATCATGATGACCGAAAAGACAGGAACGTGTGGATGCGGGCGTTCACCAACTGGAGATTGCATTGGCTGGCATAAGCTGTCGGAAGAGGACTATCAAGTGAAGCTGGCTGAGTATCACGATGTTCAAACAACGGACAGTGCTGCAGGCGAGAATGATCAGTCGCCAAATGAATAACTTGCCAGCGTCTTAAGGCGCTTGAGTGCGTAAGGGCTTCGGTGATTGGTGGCGAGTTGGAGTCGCGCTTGGCGTGGTTATTGTGTGCTTAGTAAGCTACCGACTCGCCAATCCTCCGCGCGATCAGGCGTGTCATTTTTGGTTGACAGGCGACGTGTGTTGCTGGATTCGGTGTTACTAGTTGCGGTTCTACATTCGACCGTCTGCGTGGCGTCTCTATCGTGCAGGCGTGCGGCCAGACCTGCTATCATCGTGCGTCTTTTTCCAACCGATCTGAGGAATTTACTGTGTCGACACCGGCGCTTTCTATCCAGCAATTGAGCAAAATCTATGACAACGGATTTGTGGCGCTAAAGGGTATTGATTTGACGGTTGAGCGAGGCGATTTTTTCGCGCTCCTTGGCCCGAATGGCGCAGGTAAAAGCACAACCATCGGTATCTTATGCTCACTTGTCACGAAGTCATCCGGCGATGTTTCGGTGATGGGGTTTAACATTGATCGAGATTTCGGGATGGCGAAACGTCATCTGGGAGTGGTTCCTCAAGAATTTAATTTTAATCAGTTTGAGAAAGTTGAAAATATATTAATTAATACAGCGGGTTATCATGGAATCCCGAGAAGTGAAGCGATTCCGCGGATCCATCACTATCTCAAGAAACTGGGGTTGTGGGACAAGCGTGATGTGATGTCTCGCGCATTATCAGGTGGGATGAAGCGGCGGTTATTAATTGCGCGCGCACTGGTGCACCAACCAGATTTGCTGATTCTTGATGAGCCCACAGCAGGGGTAGACATTGAGCTTCGCCGAGGCATGTGGGACTTTCTCTCGGAGATTAATCAGCAAGGAACCACCATTATTCTGACGACGCATTATCTTGAAGAGGCTGAAGCACTCTGTCGGAATGTGGCAATTATTAATCATGGAGAAATCATTGCGCGGTCGTCAATTAAAGACTTGTTGGCGACCTTGCATACAGTGACCTTTGTTTGTGATTTAGAAAAGCCGCTGTCGGCGGTGCCAGTCATTGATGGTTACGAATGCACACTCACCGATGCGCTATCGCTAGAGGTTGAAGTGGATCGAGGCCAATCATTGAATGCCGTATTTGTGGCCTTATCTGCCAACAATGTCGCGGTAACCAGCATGCGCACCAAAACCAATCGGCTTGAAGAACTGTTTGTGACATTGACGTCGTCCAAGGATGCCGCATGACACAACTGAGAAACTATGAAGCGCAAGCAACTGATTTTGGGAATCCGAATTGGGTCGCGTTGCAAACGATTGTGCGCACGGAAATCCGTCGTTTTACTCGGATCTGGGTGCAGACCTTGATCCCACCAGCAATCACCATGACCTTGTACTTTATTATTTTTGGCAGTCTGATTGGTCAGCGTATTGGGTCGATGAACGGCTTTGATTACATGGCCTACATTGTCCCTGGTCTAATCATGATGTCTGTGATTACCAATGCGTATGCAAATGTGTCCAGTTCATTTTTCGGGGCTAAGTTTGGTAAATTCATTGAAGAGATGTTGGTCTCGCCCATTTCCAATCAGACGATCTTGGTGGGGTATATTGTCGGCGGAGTTGCCCGAGCGCTTGCCGTTGCCGTTATCGTGACTGGATTGTCACTCTTTTTTACCGATTTAAGAGTGCATAACGTGTTTGCGGTCATCTCGATTGCTGTGCTCACTGCAGTCCTATTTTCCATTTTGGGATTGATTAATGGGATTTACGCCAAGCGGTTTGACGATGTCTCGATCGTACCCACCTTTGTTCTAACCCCGTTGACATATCTGGGCGGGGTATTTTTCAGCATCGAATTGTTGCCAAGTTTTTGGGCAAGTATTGCTCAGCTCAATCCAATTTTGTATGTGGTCAATGCGTTTCGCTTCGGGATTTTGGGGGTATCGGATATTTCATTGGTTTGGGCGTATGGAATCCTGATCTCGTTGACCTTGGTGAGCTACATGATGGCGCTCCGATTGTTGCAAAATGGCGCTGGAGTGCGCTCCTGATGTCACAACGAACTGGATTGGAAGGTGTGCAAGATCAGCTCCCCTTGGGGCGCATCAGCCAACAGCCGACCACCTACGATCCTTCCGTTCTTTTTGGTGTTCCGCGTCAATTGGCGCGGAATGCTGAGTCAGTGGATGCGACCTTGTTCCAAGGACATGACTTATGGAATGCATGGGAAGTGTCTTGGTTGAATCAAAGTGGCCGTCCAGAGGCGCGCATCGGTCAATTAGTTGTTCCTGCAAACTCGCCGAACTTGTGTGAGTCCAAGTCACTGAAGCTCTATCTCAATAGCTTTGCCAATGAGCGGCTCACTGAGAGCGATCTCTGCGCGCGGATTCAGGCTGACTTGTCTGGCTGTCTTGGCATCGAGCCGAGGTGGCAGCTGTATGCCATTGATGACCCGCGATTTCAGGTGGAGTCACCAAAAGGAGAGTGCATTGATCATCTCTCGGTCGATGTGCAGAGCGAAGGTCCGGATGCGAGGCTATTGCAAATCCTGTCGCAAACCGCGACACAAGCTCGGTATTACACACATCTTTTTCGATCCAACTGTCCAGTCACCGGACAACCCGATTGGGCCACCGTTGTTGTGAAATATGCAGCCGATGCCGCGTTACATCCGGCGTCCCTGTTGGCATATCTGATCTCTTATCGAAATCATACTGGCTTTCATGAGGCCTGCATTGAGCGCATTTTTCAAGATCTCAAGAATCTTCTAAATCCAACCGAACTGATTGTTTGGGCAGGATTTGTTCGGCGCGGCGGGCTTGATATCAACCCAGTTCGCGCGTTGAACGCAACGAACTTCTTGCCACCGAGGCTTGCTCGGCACTAACTTTGGACGTCTGATCTTGTGATTTGGAGGGGGCATGACACCCATCGATGCGTTGTTGTCTCGCGTTTCAATGCCAAAGGTGACTGAACCTGGCTTGACTGAGCTTGAATTGATGTCGTTGCTCAAAGCGGGTTTACGCGCATGTGATCATGGGCGATTGCGTCCTTATCGATTTATTTTGCTTGAGGGTGAGGCTCGCGGACGGCTTGGGGATGCCATGAGTGAGTATTTGCATGGTGACTTGGTGGATGTGTCTGAGGCGGCGATTGAGGCCGCAAAAAATAAGGCGCTTCGAGCACCAACATTATTGAGTGTGATTTTCTCGCCAAAGGACAATGACAAAATCCCGGAAAGTGAGCAGTTAGTGTCGGCGGGCTGTGCGGCGCAGATGATTGTTACTGCCGCGCATTTGATGGGGCTTGGCGCGATGTGGCGGACAGGCAATGCGGCCTATTCTGGTGAAGTGTCGACGGTGCTTGGACTTGAGGATCACGAGCAGGTGGTCGCAATGATTTATCTTGGGCGTCCTGCTGTAGCCATGCCATCTCCCCCAGAGCAGGATCCCAATGAGTTTTTGACTCGGCTTTAACCAGCTAGTCATCCACAGGGCTTCCGTGTATTCTGCGGCCCCTTCGGAGAGGTGCCTGAGTGGTTGAAAGGGCTCGCCTGGAAAGCGTGTATACGGGAAACTGTATCGAGGGTTCGAATCCCTCTCTCTCCGCCAGATTGTCAAGTAATCAAGGTGTTTTAGACCTTCTATTCTTAAAGCGCTCACACCGGAGAGTCAGCTCTGTTTGGTGTCAGAACTCAGAGGCTGCTCACTTGCACAGACAATCAGGCCTGCGTGACCGTTTTTTCCAGATTCTGAAATCGTATTCGCGATGAGCTGGGCGTCTCGGCACTCGTTTTTTATGTGTCCAACACGGCACCCTGCATGGTCACACGTTGAGATATGACGCTTCAAAACCAGTTTCGCTTTTTACTTCGCTACTTCTGGGTCTCCGATCGACCTGATCTCAAGTGGCGATTGCTGGGTGCTGCAGGCTGTTTGGTGCTTGCGAAGACCAGTAACCTCGCCACTCCGTGGCTGCTTGGACAAACCGTCGATACACTTGATCAAAACGCTGTGGTTGATGTTTGGGTGTTAAGTGCCCTTGGGTTAGTCTTTGCGTATGCGATCAGTCGACTGGCGGCCCTGGTTTTTTCTGAGGGTCGAGAAGTTCTGTTTACCGCGGTATCGCAGCACGCGATTCGGGCTTTGACAGGGTATGTGTTCGCACATTTGCATCGTTTGCCGATGCCATTTCATTTATCCCGACAAACCGGATCGCTCGATCGCCTGATTGATCGGGGCACAAAAGCCGTGGACTTTCTGCTGCGATATGTCGCATTCAATGTCGGTCCGACACTCATTGAGTTGGTTATCGTGTCTGGGATTGTGTGGGCATTGTTCGGCGGTATCTACGCCCTGGTCATTGGCCTGACGATGGCTGCCTATATCCTGCTTACCCTGCAAATCACCACTTGGCGGCTTCGTTTTCGGCGGACCATGAATGCAGCAGATAACATGGTTGCAGGACGTTTGGTTGATAGTTTTGTGAATGTTGAGACGGTGCGCTTATTTGGTAACGAGAGTTATGAGGCGAGCCGACTGGATGAAGGCCTTGCAACTTACGAGACTGCCGCCAATCGCAGCCGCTTCTCCTTGATGCTCCTGAATTTAAGTCAGACGGTAGTTGTACTCACCGGAGTGACCGGAGTATTGGTATTGGCCGCTCTCGATGTGCAGTCTGGTCTTCTTACCGTGGGGGCATTTGTGACCCTGAATACCTACATGTTGCAGGCTTTTCAGCCATTGAATTTCTTAGGCAGTGTCTACCGAGAGATACGCCAATCACTTATTGATATGGAGAACTTATTTGAGGTGATCTCTGAGCCTGTCGAGGCGGATAGGTATCGGGAACGTACGTTATCAGAGCAGTCGGTGATTCAGTTTCAAAATGTCAAATTCGGATATGGACCAGACCGCCTTATCCTTTCCGATGTGACCTTTACCATTCCGTTGGGTCAGACAGTCGCCGTGGTCGGTGAAACCGGGAGCGGAAAAACCACCCTCGCTCGTTTATTACTGCGTTTTTATGATCCTGTCGCGGGTGAGATTTCGATCGGTGGTGTGAATATTCAGGACGTCTCTCGGTACGCCCTTCGTCAACGGATTGGTGTGGTTCCACAAGAAACGGTGCTCTTTAACGACACCTTGCGCTACAACATTGCGTACGGCAATCATGATGCGTCCATGGCTCAGATTGATGCGGCGGTTGAGGTCGCAGGGCTGACGGGGTTCGTCCGCGCATTACCGGACGGGCTTGAAACCGAGGTCGGCACACGGGGTTTGAAGTTATCTGGTGGCGAGAAACAGCGGGTCGCGATCGCGAGAGCGGTCTTGAAAGAGCCAGCAATTATGATTTTCGACGAAGCCACGTCGTCGCTGGATACGGCCACCGAGGCGGCGATTCAGGCGAACTTGGAGCGCGTTGCTGCCCAGCAAACGACGCTCATCATTGCCCATCGCCTCAGCACTGTGACGCATGCTGACCGTATTGTTGTCTTGGCGGATGGTCGAGTGGCAGAGCAGGGTGCACATCAAGAGTTGATCGATCGAGGTGGGTTGTACGCCCAGCTTTGGCAGATTCAGAGCCAATCCGTACAGCCTCTGGGAACCTAGCGGTCCATCGATTCCGCTGCGATGTGGGGGGGCGCCCTCAAGTGTATTGGTATCTTTCGGGCGGATTTGATACACCCACTACTCAGTGAGGGTGTGATGAAGAGGTCCGCATGAAAACTAAGCATAAAGTCGCAATCGTAACCGGTGCTGGCCGAAATATCGGCGAAGCAATTTCACATCGCTTAGCGGATGACGGATTCGCAATTGCGGTGGTCGATTTGGATCAAGGACGCGCAGACCATGTGGTGTCCGATCTGACAGCAAAGGGAATTGAAGCAGCGGCCTTTGTCTGCGATGTCTCCGATCCCGTGCAAATTGAAACAACAGTGAATGCGGTGCATGGCCACTTTGGTCGGATCGATGTGTTGGTGAACAACGTCGCGATCTCAGATAATAAGCACATCCTAGAGATTGATTTGGCGCTTTGGCAGAAGACCATGGATATCACCTTGACGGCGCCCTTTTATTTTACCAAGTGTGTCGCGCATAAGATGGTGGCTGACGGGACTGGCGGTAATGTGGTCAATGTTTCCTCGACAACTGGTTATTTCGGGCGAGGTCGGGCGATTGCCTATGCGGCCGCCAAGGGCGGCGTCGTGAATCTTACCCGTGCCATGGCGATTCAGTTGGCTGACCACAATATTCGTGTCAATAGCGTGGTGCCTAACAAGATTGGGTCGCCTGTCGGCAAGGACGAATTTGATCCTTCTCGCCCAATTGTCAATTTGCGAAACCGTCCCGGTGTTCCGAGTGACTTGGCCAACGCAGTGGCATTTTTGGTCTCTGATCAATCAGACTTTATCGTCGGAGCAGATCTGTTTGTCGACGGTGGTTGCTCGGTGATCATGCCAGGTGGAAGCGGTTAAGCGATCTACGTCTGATGCTGTGAGGTATGGGACGTAGGGTGGTTTGACTATTGCGTCTCGTTGATGGCGAGACCACCGGAGTCAAGCGCGATTCTGCTTTGTCATGATCTCGTCATGAATTCAACATATCTTGAGATGTTGTGCCATGGAGAAATGTGATGGGGATTTTTGAGCGATTTTTGACTGTTTGGGTTGGACTGGGTATCTGCGCTGGGGTCGCACTAGGCTTGGTCGTCCCAGAGTTATTTCAAGTCATTGCTGCCCTTGAGATCGCGCACGTCAACATCGTCGTCGCATTGTTCATTTGGATCATGATTTACCCAATGATGTTGCAGATCGAATGGTCAGCCATTCGGGACGTTGGGAAGCGCCCCCAGGGTTTGTTGCTCACCTTGGTCGTGAACTGGCTGATCAAGCCTTTTACGATGGCGGGACTTGGTGTCCTATTTTTCCATTACATTTTTGCGGGATGGGTCGATCCACAGTCGGCGAGTGAGTATATCGCGGGCATGATCTTACTTGGCGTCGCACCCTGTACAGCCATGGTATTTGTCTGGAGCCAGTTGGTCCGCGGTGATGCCAACTATACTTTGGTGCAGGTGTCCGTGAATGATTTGATCATGGTGGTTGCATTTGCACCGATCGCAGCCTTCTTGTTGGGAGTCACTGATGTCACCGTACCTTGGGAAACATTGATCTTATCAACCGTGCTCTATGTGGTTTTGCCTTTGGTCGCAGGGATTCTCACGCGGCGGGCTTTCCGAACATCTGAGGCGGGCAGTTTGGAGCGCCTGATTGGCCGATTAAAGCCATGGTCTGTGGTCGGATTGATCGCGACGGTTGTGTTGCTGTTTGGGTTTCAGGCGGAAACGATCCTTGCAAAGCCCGGCGTGATTGTGCTGATCGCCATCCCCCTAATTCTGCAGACCTACGGGGTGTTTTTATTGGCATGGTGGGGCGCCCGAAAACTCAACCTGCCACATGCGATTGCGGGACCTGCCTGTTTGATTGGGACCTCGAATTTTTTTGAGTTGGCTGTCGCAGTCGCGATTTCCTTATTCGGATTAAATTCAGGAGCTGCACTGGCAACCGTGGTCGGTGTCTTGGTGGAAGTGCCAGTGATGCTTTCCTTAGTTGCGTTGGTGAATCGTTGGCGTCCTGCTGAGCCTGCCGAGTGATCTTTTGACCAAGACGGGGACTTCTGGCAGGGTGACGCATCATCGTTGAGGAGCGTGGAATGTCAGCATTAGTCTCGGTCGAGTGGTTGAAGCATCATCTTGAACAGCCCAATTTGGTTGTGTTGGATGCGACCTATTTTCTTCCAAATACAGGGCGATCGGCAGAGCACGAATTTCTGGATCAGCATATTCCGGGCGCACGTCGCTTTGATCATGATGTCATTGTGGATAGAGAGTCTGCGTATCCGCATATGAGACCAACGTTAGATCATTGGCGTGACGCGATGGGGGCGCTTGGGATCCGAGAAGACTCTGAGGTGATTGTATACGATGCCCTGGGGCTGTTTTCTGCACCTCGCTGTTGGTGGTTGTTTCGGTCGTTTGGCCATCGCAGTGTGCGTATCCTCAATGGCGGCCTACCCGCTTGGATTCGTGCAGAGGGCCCCGTTACGTCTGGAGTGTCGATTCATTCGAGTACCGAGTATCAGGGTGGACATGACTATGGCTCTGAGATGGCGGTTGACGCGGTCGGAGTGCAGGAGGCCTTAGCATCTGGCACTGCTGTTATCGATGCACGGGGTGCGGCGCGGTTCCAAGGTCTTGAGTTGGAGCCGCGACCTGGACTCCGATCCGGTCATATTCCTGGGAGTGCGAACTTACCCTTTACGGACTTGATTGACCCAGACCTCGGACAACTGTATTCCCATGATGCCTTAGGTGCTGTGCTTGATCGTCTTGTACCCGATTCCTCAACTCGATTCGTGGTGTCTTGTGGATCTGGTGTCACAGCATGCATTATTGCCTTGGCACAATACGAGCTGAAGCGCCCAGACGTTGTTGTGTATGACGGATCGTGGGCCGAGTGGGGAAGTCGTGTCGAGTTACCAATTGCAAGTGGGCAGTCTGGCGCTAGGGAGTGACCTTCAATGACTGGAACACAGCCCCCTGATAACAATCCTGCCATCCGCACCATTGCAATGCCTGCGGATACCAATCCATCCGGAGATATTTTCGGAGGGTGGTTGATGGCCCAAATGGACTTGGCGGCCGGAAATACCGCAGGACGTGTCGCGCGTGGACGCTGTGCAACCATTGCCGTTGATGGGATTTTGTTTTTAAAACCTGTCTACGTTGGGGATGAGGTCTCTCTTTTTGCGGAGCTAGAGAGCGTGGGCCGTACGTCCATGAAGATCAAGGTGGAAGCTTGGCGGCGAAGTCGAGATGGTGATGAAAGTGAAAAAGTCACCGAAGCGACCTTTACGTTCGTTGCGCTGGATCAAGCGGGCCGTCCAAGACCTGTTCCCGCTGGACATTGAAGACTGTCTGTCAGCATGAGGCCGCTCAGTCACCCATGGCATGAGCGAACACCGCTCACACTGCTCGCCTGGTTGCGTCATTGAACGATGTCCCTGCATCAAAAATCAGACATTAAACATCAAACATCAAACATCAAGGGTGAAGGTGCCCCTGCGTTCAATGTGACGTGCTGTGCGCGTTGATGCACTCTCGTGTTGCCGAGATCTTGTTATACACTAGCGGTTGTCAGTGAGGCATCTTAGAAGCCTGTCTGACTCCGGTTGAATCTGGGGGCGAGATGATTGATTGGGTAGCAGAAATTGGTGTGCGAGAAGCGTTTGTTTGGATCGGTCTGATCGCGGGTCTGGCATACGGTTTCACGGCCGAACAGTCGGGCTTTTGTATTCGGCGAGTGGTCACAGATTGGGCCGACGGGAAAGGCTTCGGATCCCTCTACGCGTGGTTGGCTGCAGTCGGTATCGCGCTTCCGATCACGCAATGGTTGCTGTGGTCTGGGCGGATCGAACCAAGTCAAATGGTGTATTTCCCGGAGTCCTTATCACTGTGGACCACATTATTGGGAGCGGCCGTCTTCGGCGTCGGGATGACGCTTACTCGGGGCTGTCCTGCAAGGCTCTTGGTACTGTCAGCAACTGGTAACCTGCGCGCACTCTTTGGGATTTTGGTCGTTGGCTTTAGTGCCTATTTGGTGTTCAAGGGTATTTTTGCGGCGAACCGCCTGGACGCACAGGCAATTGGTTCGATGCAGTTCCCCCAATTACCGGTATTGTCCTGGTTGGGTCCGTCTTTATGGCCCATTTTGGCAGGTGCCTTGGCACTTATGGCGCTCGTGATCGCGTTTCGGGGTGGACGATTGATGCCAACGATTGCAGGCGCATTCATTGGTGGGGTCGTCGGGGTGACTTGGTGGGTAACAGCGCTTGCAGGTGGCGATCCGTTTGACCCGATTCCAGCAACCAGTCTTAGTTTTGTGGTACCCCTTGGGGACAGTTTGGTCTATGCGATGCTTGCGTCAGGTTTATCTGCCAATTTCCCCATTGGTCTGGTGGCTGGCGTTTTTATCGGGTCCTTGATCAGTGCGGCTGTGTCTGGTCGACTGGTGTTACAAACTTTTGGTTCACCGAATGATCACGCGCGATATACCCTCGGTGCTGTGATGATGGGGGTTGGCGGTGTGTTTGCGTTGGGATGTACCACAGGGCAAGCACTTGTTGGATTGACCACGATGAGCCTGTGGTCGATTTTGGTCACAATTGTCATTTTTATAAGTGGTTTTCTTGGCCATCGTTTGTTTATGCGGTAGGGTGCACCCAGAGTTGACTGCACATGGAAGGGTTGATGAGTCATTGGTTTGTTGTGGTGTCAAAGCCAGCTAAGGAAGGCGTTGCGCAAATACAGCTTGAGAACCAGGGTTATGATGTGTATTTGCCTCGTTGGGTCGAGCCGAAGCGTCGTCGTGGTGTTTTTCAAGCAGTTGCAGGTCCGATGTTTCCTCGCTACTTATTCGTGCGACCTGAGGATGCAGAGCAGAGTATTGCGCCGGTACGCTCAACCTATGGCGTTAGTCATCTGGTGCGCTTTGGGATGACTTTTGCGCAAGCGTCTGATCAATTAGTGAGCGAGATTCGGAGTTTAGAAGCTCGGCAGTTCCAAACTGAATCGCCAATGGCTCCTTTTAAGACGGGTGATATCGTTGAGATCACTGAAGGCGCTTTCCGTGGTATTAGCGCGAAAGTGTTAAGTTGTGCGGAATCGCGGGTCATTTTGCTCCTAGAGCTCCTCGGTAAGCAGCGGGAACTCCAATTTGACGTCAATGTCTGTCGATAAGAGTTTGATGCCTGTGAAACGCGTCAAATTTGTTATAGATTTGCGATTCAATTTCGTTTGAGCCTTTTATGGACGTGATTTCGCCCTTTCTGTGGGGCCCCATTATTTCCGGCTTAGTGGCTTTCCTGGTCATTATCGTGCTGACGCCTTTTTCAGAGCGACTGCGTCTCATGGATATTCCTGATGAGCGAAAGCGTCACGGTGAGCCTGTTCCGATGATTGGCGGTATCGCGATTTTTATGGCGCTGTTGGGTGTCGCACAGGTGTACTCGATGGATCCGCTGTGGAGTTGGTTGCTCGCCGGCTCAACTGTATTGGTGGTGGTCGGATTCTTAGACGATGTGTTCGATCTTGGTGTTCGGATAAGACTCGTTGCACAAATGTTTGCATGTGGCCTGATGATTTGGGGTGCTCAAATTAGTGTAACAGGGCTTGGGGTCGTGGGCGGTGTGTCCGTCGATTTAGGTATTGCGGGCCTTGTCCTCACATTTGTGGCGTCGGTTGGATTGATTAACGCTTTTAATATGGTGGATGGAATTGACGGGTTGGCCGCTGGGCATGCCCTCATTGCACTAGTGTCGATCGTACTTGGTCAATGGTTAACCTTTGGTTTGCAACACCAATTCGGGTTAGCTGTCCTGGGTTCTGCAATCTTCGCATTTTGGTTAGTGAATATGTCATTGACGCCCCTGCGAAAAGTCTTTCTTGGTGATGCGGGATCACTTGTCTTGGGGTTTTTGATTGCTTGGTTGCTGATCGCACTGTCCCAGGGAAGCAGCCCCTCGCTGCATCCAGTGATGACGATCTGGTGCGTGACCTTACCGGTCTTCGATACGATCGTCGTTGTTGCGCGTCGGTTACGTCGCGGACGGTCGCCATTTTCAGCAGATCGCCAGCACTTGCACCATCTGTTGCTTGCTGCCGGTTTCTCAAAGCGAGGTGCGCTCGCAATGATATTAATTGTTGCATTGGTTTTTAACGTATCAGGTCTAATCGTCACAGCAATTCTCGGATCGATTTGGAGTCTAGTCCTTTGGGCTTTCTGTTTGATCGCATTTATGGCAATCGTGTTCCATCCTCAGGTCGAGGCAGGTGCATCTGGCCGTCATCGACAATCCCGGATATCGGTTGACTAACCGTGGGCATGCAGGAGTGTGACTCCCAAGAGACAAAATCGCCCACGGAGTAACGCATGGAGAGATTGAGGTGCTGGGGGGTTTCAATTGAATACCGCCCAACCTCGCGACTTTCAACAATCATCTCTGAGTAGGGCGTCAGTGCAATATGCTCGGTGATTTGCCCCTGATCGTTGAGATGCCAAAGATCGAGTGCAACTGGGGTGTCTTTCATCCAAAACCGGCGCTTTAGAGGTGCATGCCATTCAAATAAAATGCCATCGATCAGTGGCCCACCTTGATAACCTTTGGCTCGCAAGACACTCGTATTTGCTTTCCATCCTTGCAATGTGGTCACAGACACTTGATTACAAAATTGGATGGTAATTGGATCCCAGCGAATGGGATCTGATGACGCCGTAACATTCGCCCAAGAGGAGACCGAAGAGAGCCACCAAAACCCCGCCAATTGCCGGAAAATCCTCTGAATTTTCCAGCCATTTACCTTGACATTCATGCTCACCTCGATAAGTATCTACGCATCGTCACCCACGAAAAGGTTATCTCATGAAATTCAAAGCTCTGTGCGCAATAACAGTTCTGTCAGTGTCTCCTGCATTTGCCGCTGCAAGTTTAGTAGTTCCAATGTCGGGTAGCCAACCACTTGTCATCGCTCAGGCTGCCCCGGTGACGGGTGCGGAGACAGGCGCTGGTGCATCAGGTGGTGCTTCGGGTGGAGCCGCCGGTGGTGCATCAGGCGGTGCCGCGGGTGGTGCGAGTGGAGCGGCTGGTGGAGCAGGAGCGGAGCAGGAGCAGGAGCAGGAGCAGGAGCAGGAGCAGGAGCAGCTGGTGCGGGCGCTGGAGCTGCTGGCGCAGGCGCTGCTGCGGGTGCGGCTGGCGCAGCCGGCGCTGCTGCTGCCGGAGCTGCTGCTGCTGCTGGAGCAGCAGTTGGTGTTGCAGCTGCTGCGGTCGCTGCGGTCGCTGCGGTGGCTGTTGCAGTTGCTGCGTCTAACGAGACATCGGTAGCTGCTGAGACAACGACTCCAATTTCAGCCTCGAATTAGGCCCTATGATTGTTAGAAAGGCCCGGGTCAAGCCGGGCTTTTTTATGAAAGGTATTTTTGTTTCGATTTTAGCCGTCCTAGTCGGCTGCGAGTCCGCCTCGATGAAATCTGTGACCAATACGGTTCGGTTTGTTGTCTCTGATTCTCGCTCTCAGACACTCTCTGATGCCAAGCTAGCGAAACTTGGGCTCGGGGTGATTGAAGTCGGCATTGATGCTCGAGCTCCGATCTCGATGATCTTGGGTGGCATAGATCCTGAGAACTTTACGATGGCTTTTTATAGTGAAGATCGGGCTCGTCTTGATATTTTGAATGGGCGAGTGACGCGGACCCGGGGTTTTGAGACGGATCTGCTCGAGAGAACTGCAATTGGCGCTGATCCCTTTGTGATTGGACTTCATCAGATTGAGCCGATTCGGACGTATTTTTGGAAAGTGTCTTTTAGCGAAGGCCCGCGATCTGTTGTCGGTGAATCTCAGTTTGTGGTCGGGGATGCGAGCACGATCGAGCTGATGGGCAAACAGATTGCAGTTCGACAAGCAATCGAGTATTGGTCGATACCTGACTTGAGTTTTAGTTACGAGAATCGTTATTGGTTTGATCAGAATGGCATTGTTGTGAAGTCTGAGCAGCAAGCAGGTCCTGATACGCCATTGTTTCGGTTACTCATGCGGTCGTATCAAACCCAATGATGATGCGTGCCGGAGTCGTCAGTATTATCTGGTGTGGCGTTTTGGGTGCAGGTCTATCGAATGCCTCGAGCTTTGATCTCGTGCTCGACGGTGGAGCGAAAACCTATTCGACGAGTGAGTACCCTCGATTGTCGGATCTCGGGAGGCTTTTACCATCCCAAGTCCCCCTTGATGGGTTACTTTGGCTCCGCTCCTCGCATGTTCAGCAACAAGCAGAGCTCCAGGCGAGCTGCGTCAGCGACATTACCAATGTTGGATTTAGCGTGCTTCCAAGGGATTTAGTTGTCCGCGACAAGGAAGCTGTTCGTCGTTCATTGCTTCGCTTGGTTGAAACACTGGCACCGACTGGTCGGGTCCTTGAGTATGGCTCTCTCGATCCAGTTGACCTTGATGCCTCTGATTTTCTCGATCGTCGACTCAGAGACGGCGATGTTTTCGTATGGGCCGAAAAATCGGAGCTTGTGTGGACGTGGGATTATTTCTCCGGATGGCGAGAGCAGGCTCATCGGCCGGTGAATTCTGCATGGCATTACAGCCGTGGTGTGATTAAGTCTGAGGCGGTCCGTGGTGACTGGGCTTATGTCATTGCACCGTCAGGTGCTCTGCATCTTACAGGTCTCAGTGGGCATAACATGGGATCCAACCCGATCGCTCCAGGGAGCATGATATTTTACCCGCCCCCTGGATTAGGGCGAGGCGATCATCGAGCTTATGGTTGCATTGCGCAATATTTGAGGACCCAGCATCCCACTCTTATTGATGCAAAACCCTGGTGGCGTCGGCAATGAAGGTATGGCTGATACTCTTTTTGCTTAGTTTGGGTCTGACTTCTGGTGCCTACAGTTCGTCTCTTACTATTCAAAATGACTGGGATGACCGTGACACCTACAGTCATTTTGGAGGCCATGGGCTGCTACAAATGCCGAATGCTCGATTCGGTGAGCCTGGCGACTTTGCGGTCGGTTGGCAGCGTATTGCACCCTATCGATACGTCACTGTCAGTGTGTCTCCTTTTCCATGGCTGGAGGGCACTGTTCGATATGCGACTCAAGAGGATCGTGCCTACGCACTTGCGGCCTCATTGGGTGTGACGCAAGGCAATAAGGATAAAGGGATTGATCTCAAGCTACGGCTTATCGAAGAGGATGTCTGGCTCCCGCAAGTTGCTGTCGGGATTCGGGATCTCGGGGGGACCGGTCTATTCGGCTCGGAATACCTTGTTGCGAGCAAACGCACTGGGCCATTTGATTGGACTCTTGGCCTCGGCTGGGGATTGATCGGAACACAATCCGACCTTTCAAATCCTGTCAAAATTTTTGGGACACGGTTTGATTCGCGGACAGCACAGACGGGACAAGGTGGAACCTTTGCACTGGATGATTGGTTTGCAGGCGAGAACGTTGCCCTGTTTGGCGGTATCTCAGCCCGATCGCCGATCTCGGGCTTAACCGCCAAAGTTGAACTTGATGGGAATGATTACTCCCAAGATGCTTCAAGGGCGTCAATTAGTGTGCGCTCCCGAATAAACTACGGCCTTGTCTATCGACTCAATCCATACTTTGATTTGCATGTGGGGTATGAGCGAGGAAATACACTCTCGAGTGGCGTGTCCATGCGGACGCAGTTCGGTCGGTCATACCAACCTAGAAAGCGCGATCCTAATCCGTCTACGTTACCTGACGGCCAGTCAGTCGATATCATCCCTTATCTTGAGAACGACGGCTTCAAAGTTGATCTTATTGACATAACTTCGCGCGAAACACGGCTGTATGGGGAATTTACTCGATACCCTGATCAAGCCCAAGGGCTTGGCCGTGTAGCACTACTGGTTGCGCAGAAATATCCAGGCACCGATGTGTCAGTGATAGAAAACTATTATGGAATGCCCCTTGCCCAGTGGAACATTGAACAAGACGCACTTGAACGACGTCGAGACAGGGATCTGGATCAGCACGAACTTGGGTCGTCGATTCAGCGAGTGAATCCGTCCTCATCTAACCGAGCGAGAAGCCCGGAGCGCGACTGGCATTTTGAGTCTCGAATAGACCCAGATCTTGAGCAGGGATTTCAAGGTCCGGAGGCCCCTTGGTTATATCGTTTAAAACTTTCTGGCATGGCTGAAGCACGGTTCCGCGAAACATCAAGTTTGGCAGCACAAACGAGTATCAGCTTGATTGATAATTATGATCAATTGGTGACGCTTGACACAGCAACGATGCCGCCGGTGCGGACTGAAGCACGTACATACCTTCGTGAAAACCGTCGATTTTCGCTTGATCGTTTGCAGGCCACCCACTTTGGGCGACTGACTCAGAGTGTGTATGGTCAGTTATACGCTGGCCATTTAGAGCTCATGTTTACGGGTTATGGTGGAGAAGTTGTTTACGCTCCGTTTAACCGCCCATGGTCTGTTGGGATCGATCTTAACAAGGTATGGAAGCGGGATTATGACTCGTTAAAGGGTGTGCAGGATTATCAAGTTGTGACAGGGCACTTAACCGGCGCCTATAATTTCACGGAGTCAGGCATTTCCGTACGGACATCAGTTGGGCGATATTTAGCGGGTGATGTGGGTTTGACGTTAGACTTGTCTCGGCGATTTGAGAATGGGTTTCAAGTTGGCGTATGGGCAACCAAAACGGATGTGTCGGCAGCCGAGTTTGGCGAGGGATCATTTGATAAGGGTGCATATCTCAGCATCCCATTTGATTTGTTTACAGCTGAATCAACCAGGGCGCGCGGAAGAATTGCGTGGCGCCCGATGCTTCGAGATGGTGGTGCTAAGTTGAGTCGCATGTTTGATCTACATTCAGTGACGAGAGTGCGTGGTTCCGACGCAATGATTGAGTCTTGGGAACGGTTTGGACAATGAGGAATGGAATGATTCAGTCAACGGTAATTCGCGGGATACTCTGGTGTGGGCTTGCTGCCTGTGTCGCGCCACTGGTCTCCGCTCAGACCCCAACCCCAGCCCAGATTCAGCAGATTCGGGCCATGACCCCCGAGCAGCGGAGCAGTATCGCTAGCCAACTGGGTATTCCCTTGCCGGCACTGGGTCCATCGACTGACGCGCAGAGCGCTGGGCCTGATGCGCCTGGACAGACTGATCTTTTCCCCACTGAAACAGAGGGTGTCGCTGCGGAAGAGCAAAAATCAAATGAAACTGTGGATGATCGATTTGATACCAAGTATCCAAATCTGAGACCTTATGGTTACAGTCTATTTCGTTCGAAACCTTCAACGTTTTCTCCAGTAGGGACAATCCCCGCGCCAGAGAGTTATGTAATCGGCCCCGGTGATCAATTGCGAGTTAGCTACTTTGGAAAGCAGTCTGGAGAAACTTTGCTTCGTGTTGATCGAGATGGAAGTCTGACTCTGACGGATATTGGTCGGTTCAGCGTGCAAGGCTTAAGCTTTCAAGCGGTCAAAGATTTGATTGAGCGGCAAGTGAGTGAACGAAAACTCGGAGTCACTGCCGCGGTGACTTTGGATACCTTGAAGTCGATTCAGGTGTTTGTGGTGGGTGAGGTTTCCCAGCCGGGATCATTTGTGGTCGGATCATTATCGACAGTAATGAATGCTCTATTTGTGGCTGGTGGTGTGACTCAGCAAGGCTCATTAAGGCAAGTTGAGCTCAAGCGCGACTGGCAAAGTTGTTGCATCTCTTGACCTCTACCGACTATTGCTCGAAGGGGATGTGAGCGGAGATCAGAAGTTACAGCAGGGAGATGTGATTTTTGTTCCATCTGTTGGGCAGCGTGTTGGAATATCCGGTGAAGTTCAGCGCCCAGGGATTTTTGAGCTGAAGTCAGATGAGACCCTGATTGATGTGCTTAAGTTTGCATCAGGCTTTTCTGGATTTGCCTTTGAGCGTGAGATCCGCGTTGTTCGCTCCGACAGTGGCATCCAGCGAATTCTCAAAACGATAGATGCGACTGAACTTTCAGAAATAACGCCGAAGGCTGGCGATCTGATCGAAGTGCTGCCCATCGATGCGCAGCTGGTGAAATCAGTGCAAGTTGCTGGATTGATTTCTCGCCCAGGCTATGTGGAGTGGCGTCCCGAGTTACGACTTGACGATCTTTTGTTTGATGCACGCGGTGCTCGATTCTCACCCACTGAATCCATTGTGGTCATTGAAGAATATGCTGCCGATGGGCGACCACAGTTTGATGTGATTGCGGGGGCACGCTTAATCGATGAGCCTGCACTGCTGAGCCGTCTGGTTGCAATGGATTCCGTTGTGACAGTTATTCCAACGCTTGGGACCGATCAATTTCCGCGGGCGCGTTTTTTTCAGGATTTGGTTTCTCGGATCGAAATGGCCGCCCCGATTGGAACGCCGCCACAAACTGTAGTGGTCTCTGGAGCTGTCCGAATTCCTGGTACATACCCATTACCGAAGTCACAGTCTATCTCGGATGTCATTACCTTGGCCGGTGGATTCAGCTCGACCGCGCAGACCGACAGTCTGGAGGTGATTTCGATGGGTGCTGATGGGTTTATGGCGAATAACTGGCCTGCCCGAGAATACTCGCAACCCGGGCTTGTTGGTGCTCGCTCTGAGATTATTGTGCGAGAGTCGAGAGCACACATTCAGTGGCCTCAAGTCGAGATCGCGGGGCGAGTCCAATTTCCTGGCACGTATCGTGTTGAAGAAGGGGCAACGCTGCAAGATTTGATTCAACGTGCTGGCGGGCTTCTGGATGATGCTGATCTGAGGGCCGCTGTATTTAGTCGTGCTTCATTGCGAGCAAAGGAGCAGGCGCAGCTTCGTATGATTCGTGCAGAAACTGACGAAATGCTGGCTCAGCAAGCCATTCGCAATCGGTCATTAACTAATTCGGCTAATACAGACGAGGTGCGTTCTGCTACGGAGTTATCTCGGTTACTGCGTGCGACAGAGGAAATGCAGACGGCTGGACGCCTTGTCATTGATCTGCCAGCAGTCGTTGCGGGTCGCGTCGACCAGAACGTGCGCCTGGAAGATGGTGATCGTTTGGTGATTCCTGGAATCCAACAGTCCGTTTCAGTGATGGGTGAAGTACTCGTACCCACGAGTCATGTATTTCAGATTGGCCTGTCTCCGGTCGATTATTTGCGGTTATCGGGTGGAACAAACGAACGAGCTGATCAAGGTCGGTCGTATGTGATTCGGGCGAATGGGGCCGTCCAGCCATTAGGCTCAATGGGAATTTTGTCTCGGCAAATTAGCGCACCCGCGCCAGTTCTGCCTGGTGACACCATCGTGATTCCGCGGAAGGTTGATGATATTTCTGCGCTCCAGCTCTGGACATCGGTGACACAAATTATTTATCAGTCAGCAATCGCAATTGCGGCAATCGGGGCCCTGTAATGCAAGAGAATCCCCAATACATGCCAGATTACGATGACGAAATCGATCTGTTTGAGCTGTTTCAGACGCTCTGGACCGGGAAGTGGTGGATTATCTTAACCACGATATTGTCGGCTGGAGGAGCCGTCGGCATCTCTCTTCAACTCCCGAATATTTACGTGGTTGAGGCAAAAATTGCGCCTGTCTCTGGAGAGGGGGTGGTGCGAGCCAACTCATGGCCCAATATGGCGGCCTGGCTAGCTTGGCTGGGATTTCGTTGCCGTCTTCCTCTGGGTCCGAAGCCGATTTATTACTTGAGATCATGCAGTCGCGGGCCTTTGTCGGTGATTTCATCGAGCGTCACGCGCTGGCGCCGCGGTTAGTGGCGCTCAAAACGTATGACCCGTCGACTCTGAGTGAAGCATTGGATCCTGAGGTTTATGATGCTGCCACTGGACAGTGGGTGCGTGTCGTCGAGCCCCCACGCGGTGCAGAGCCCTCGAGGCAAGAGTTGTACGAGGTATTTTCAGGTGCGCTTAACGTGTCTGTTGCAAAAGGGTCGACTGTAAAAAACCTGAGTTTCGAGCATCAATCGCCTGTCTTGGGTGCAGAAGTGTTGACCCTGCTGATTCAAGACATTGATGACTATGCGAGAGCCAAGGATCGGACTCAGTCCGAAAGCTCCATCGCGTATCTTGAAGCAAAGCTCGAAGAGACACGCCTGGTCGACTTGCAGAATGTGTTGTATCAGATGATTGAGTCGCAGACCAAGACGCTGATGTTGGCAGAAGTGAATCCAGACTATGCGTTCCGGGTGATTGATCCACCGATCGTGCCAGAACTGAAGTCGAAGCCCAAGCGGTCGCTGATCGTTGTGATTGCGACCTTGGCTGGTGGGATGGTCGGGGTGTTGTTTGTGCTCATTCGTTCGGCAATCCGGCATCGCCGAGAGCGGCTCGCGGGGGCAGCATGAGTCGGGTCCTGGTCCCAGTATTATTGGCTGGCGGCTCGGGGACTCGGTTATGGCCGACCTCTCGGGCGAGTTATCCCAAGCAGTTTGTTCCCCTTGTGGATCCGCACCAGTCATTATTACAAGCGGCTGTGCAACGCCAGCGGGCGCTTCCGGAAGCCACTGGATGGATTGTTGTGACCGGTGATGACTATCGATTTTTGGTCGCGCAACAAGTCGCTGAAACGGGGGTCCCTGTGGATGCCATCGTGCTTGAGCCTGTTGCGAAAAATACCGCGCCAGCCGTTGCCTTGGCGGCGCTTGAAGCACTGACTCGGTATGCCGATCCTGTGTTGCTGGTGCAAACTGCCGATCACTTAATTCAGGATGTCGATGCGTTTGTCGAGGCTGTGCGGATTGGATTGGAGTCAGGTCTTGAGTCTGTCTTGTTTGGGGTGATCCCCACCCGTGCTGAGACTGGATATGGGTATATTGAGCAAGGCCCTGAGATTAGCGCGGGTGTATTTGCCGTCGCGTCTTTTCAAGAAAAGCCCGATCTTGAGACCGCAGATGGGTATGTGCAAAGTGGCCAACATCTGTGGAACAGCGGCATGTTTCTATTAAATGCAAAGGCTTACGTGAGGCATCTCGCTGAGTTCGAGCCTGCAATGTGGGCACTGATTGAACAGGGATTCCAAGAAGCAAGTCATGATTTAGATTTTAAGCGTATTGCGAAAGTGCCGTTTGAACAGATCACTGGGCAGTCAATTGATTATGCGGTCATGGAACGTTTGCAGGATGCCGTTGTGGTTCCCTATGCGGGCGACTGGAGTGATGTGGGCGCATGGGATTCGGTGGCACACGCGCTAGTCTCTGATGCGCACGGGAATCAATCCCAAGGAGATGCAGTGTTAATCGATTGCAGCAATACCTATGTGAGGTCCGAACAGCGCTTGGTGGGCGTGGTTGGCGTCTCCGATACAGTGGTTGTTGAGACACGTGATGCGGTATTGGTCACGCATCGCGATCGCGCGCAAGACGTCAAACAGCTGGTCGAATATCTCAAGCAACAAGGTCGCCCAGAGGCGTCGCTTCATCAGAAGGTCTACCGCCCCTGGGGCACTTATGAAACCCTAGTGCTCGGTGAGCGTTTTCAAGTCAAGCAAATTTTAGTGCATCCAAGCGCAAGTTTGTCGCTACAGATGCATCATCATCGAGCCGAGCATTGGATCGTGGTATCAGGGACCGCACAAGTCGAGCTAGATGGTCAGGAGCAGTTGTTGTCGGAGAATCAATCCACCTATATCCCAATTGGCGCAACCCATCGGTTGACGAACCCGGGAAAGGTTCCACTGGTCTTGATCGAAGTCCAATCAGGGAGCTACCTTGGGGAAGACGATATTGTGCGGTTCAATGACGTGTACGGTCGAGTGTGAGTGTTCAACACGGCGCTGATTATCACAACCTATAACCGACCCGATGCGCTGGATCGCGTATTGTTATCGACTGTGCAACAACAGACCAAGCCAGACCAAGTCATCATTGCCGATGATGGATCGACCGACGATACATCGCAATTGATACAGTCTTGGCGATCGCGCCTTCCATTGGTTCATGCGTGGCAGCCTGATCAGGGCTTTCGGGCCGCGCGCGCCCGAAATTTGGCAATTGAGCAAGCCAATGCGGAGCATTTGATCTTGATCGACGGGGATTGTCTGATGCCTCCCAACTTTGTCGCCGCACATCGTCGTTTGATAGCTCCGAAGCGCCTTATCGCAGGTGGTCGACTGCTGTTGACTGATGAAGAAACCACGGCATTGTTGGCGCAGCCTGGACTCCCTCAGTTTGCCCACTGGAAGTTCAGAGGTATACCGTTGGGGTTTTTGCGGGACCGTCAATCGAGGCAATGGACCACTGTGCGTAGCTGTAATCTGAGTATCATGCGTCGTGACGCACTCAGTGTTGGTGGATTCGATGAGAGTTATGAAGGCTGGGGGCTCGAGGATAGTGATTTTGTCGTGCGATTACTCCATGCAGGATGTCGAATCCGTCAGGGTCGATTCGCGGCATCGGTGATGCACCTGTTTCATCCTGAACAGCCTCGTGATTTTGTGTCGCACAATGCGTCTCGATTTAATGATGTGCTGGGTGACCCGTCTCGCATTATGCCGCGACAGTCTCGGTTGGTCTCACCATGAAAGTCTCTGGTTTTACGTTCCTCCGTCATGCCGTAATGAATGGCTATCCATTCGAAGAAAGTATCCGATCACTTTTGCCGTTGGTCGATGAATTCGTGATTGCAGTGGGCGATGGTCAGGACGACACCCTCGCACGCGTGGAAGCGATCGGTGATGCAAAAATCCGAATTATTCCAACCCAATGGAACGAGGCCATGCAGGATCGGGGGTTTGTGTACGGACAACAGAAAATGATTGCCCAATACAATTGTTCGGGTGACTGGGCGTTTTATCTCGAAGCGGATGAAGTGCTACATGAAAATGAATTGGAATCGATTGAAGCCACCATGCGACGTTATCTCAAGGCACCTGAGGTTGAGGCGCTGTATTTTGACTTCTTTCACTTTTATGGGACACCGGATCAGGTTGGGATTGCTGGATATCGGCGTGCGCCACGGATCATTCGTAACTCGATCCGAAGCATTGCGCCTGATGGATTATTTTTCGTTGTCATGGATAAGAATAAGATTGGGCGATACCCCAAAGCGCGCCATGCAGGCGGGGCGATCTACCATTACGGGCATTGCCGAAAAGTGCAGCACATGGCCGAGAAGCTCAAACAGGTTGGGAAATATTGGGGGCATGCACATCAAGACTTTCCGGGCTATGGTCATATTGATACCGCGGAGCTCCGACCGTTTACAGGAACGCATCCTGCTTTGATGCAGGATTGGCTTGCCGAGCATGCTGAACACGTATTTGTACAGGATCCAAGGTATGCACTCTCAACGCGTGATCGCAGAAACCGAATTCGATTTTGGCTCGAGCAGACCCTGGGGATTGAGATAAGTAAAAAACATTATGTCGATCTGGAGTAAACCTGCATGTTTCCTGGGCGACGCTTGACGCAACGAACCGAGCGATGGGTGTGGCCCATCGTCATTGGAGTCGTGTTTACCAGCGGCGCATTACTGATCCCACCACCTGTGATTGTAGGAACCGGAAATTGGGGCGGCCACGCCCTGAGTTATGCCTGTGTCGCCTGCGTGCTCGTGATCCGTCGTGTCTATCCCCTGGTCTGGATCATCGGTGGTCTCATGACTCTGGGGTCTGCGTTGGAGCTCATACAGCCTCACGTTGGTCGTGTCGGTTCGTTTTCTGATGTGTTGGCAAATGGAGCCGGAATCGTGATCGGATGCATTCTCGGCATGGTCATGCAGAGGCTCCGCAACTAGGCGGAGCGTCTCGTCGTCGGGTCGCGTTGCATCGCGCGTTGCCAGGCATTCGGGAGCTGCTTGAGATCGGATGGCGGATGGCGCTTGGGAAACTCAACTTGCGCGAGTAGCTTACGGGTGATGCATGGCATCAAATGACTCGGGCGGTCCGGCTTTAAGACTTGAAGTGCCAAGGGGCGCGCAATTTGGTCTGCCAGTTGATGTCCAGCCACGTTGGCTTGTTTGCTGATAAAGAGTGCCTCTAACGGGGTTCCTGAGAAATCGGTGGTGCGGTAACCCCATGGCTGCTCCGACGCCAAGACCCGTGCGAACTCCTCATCTGTCGCGCGATCCGCCTTTTTTCCTCGACTTTCAAATACGATTTGTGTCACCCGACCTTGCTGATTGTGACGCATGAGAAAATCTTTAGTGCGCTCCAAGCAAAACCGCATCGCGATATGGTAAGGATCAAAGGGGTGTTTGTAGCGCTCAACCAGCCGTTCCTTATGCACAGTTGCCGATACGATGTGAAATGGAGATTCAGCGACCCATCGTTGGACGTCAGCATGAAAGGTATCGCGGACACTCGAGGTCTGATGAATTCGCTCGAATGCATCTCGACCCTGGCGCATTTCGCGCTCATGCAAGATCACTTGGTCATGCCCAAAGTATCGATATTTCAGCGCCTGAAGTGTAGGAACGATCATGTCAATATAGTGATCTTTCCGAATCAGACAGAAGCTCACATTCAGAATTGGAAAGTGGGTTGAAATCGGATCAAGACATGCATCTCCGGATTCATCCACAAAGATGACGTAGTCGCCAAACTCCCCGTAGTCATGTAAGTGTTGGGAGGGGGTTTCCGACACATCAATGGAGGGTGATGTGCGTATTACTCGATCATCGGGATGAGTGCCTAAATACACCATATCAGCTCGCTCGTGTCCTATGGGGTGTCGTGAGAGTAGGTCGATTTTTCGAGGTTGTCCGTCGAGTGAGGATTTGACTGACGGGAATGAGGGACAAAAGACCCAATTTTGTTATGATGCACCTGCGAAATATGTCGAAGTATTTGGGTTCGGGCCTAGCACATTGAAGCCGACCTTCTTATAATCAGACGCCGCAACAAATACACGTTTTTATGCCATTAAGTTTGAAACGAGTTGGCACTCAAACGAAATCGACCACGGTAGGGATTGAATGATCGAAATCAAAACCGGGCTGGATTTGCCCATTAAAGGATCTCCTCGCCAGCAGCTGGGAGAGGCGCCGTTGGCCCGTTCAGTTGCTCTGTTGGGGAGTGACTATCCGGGCATGAAGCCCACGATGTTGGTACGCGAGGGCGAGCGGGTCAAACTTGGGCAACCTGTCTTTACCGACAAGAAAAATGAAGGGGTGGTATTCACCGCCCCGGGTGCCGGAACTGTGACTGCGATTCACCGTGGCGAACGGCGTGTCTTTCAATCTCTCGTGATCGAGCTAGATGCATCGGAGGAGTCGGTATCGTATCCACCTGTGGCTGACGTTGGATCCGCACCCCGAGATGCTGTTGTCGCACGTTTGGTCGAATCAGGATTATGGACAGCCATTCGAAAGCGCCCATTTGACAAGATCCCAGCGATCACCAGCACGCCACATTCCATTTTCGTGAATGCGATGGACACACACCCATTAGCAGGGGATCCCACAGTGGCGATCTCGCGTCACCCTGACGCCTTTATCGTCGGGCTAGAGGCCTTGGGTCGACTTACAGATGGACCGGTTCATGTATGTACTGCGACAGGGGCGAAAGTGCCAACTGGCTCCGTCCAGGTGACCGAGTTTGCTGGCCCACACCCAGCTGGCTTGGTCGGTACACATATTCACCATCTTGATCCGATTGGCGAAGGCAAAGAGGTGTGGCATTTAAATGCACAGGATGTCATCGCCATGGGTGTCATGTTTAAGGACGGGCAGCATTTCGTGGATCGGATTATCGCGTTGGCCGGGCCATCAGTGATTGATCCTCGCCTGATCGTGACACGGATCGGTGCTCGCCTTGACGAGATCACTGCGCACCAATTGATGGATGGTAGCCAGCGGATTGTGTCTGGCTCGATTTTAGGTGGTCGGACTGGCTCGGGAATTAACGGATATCTTGGACGATATCATCTGCAGGTGTCGTGCTTGGAAGAGGGTACCGCTCGGATTCCATTTGGGTGGTTGAGTCCTGGCATGGACAAACATTCCGTCATGGGTATCTATCTGTCAAAGCTGTTCCCAAAAAAGACCTTGAGCTACACAACCAACACCAATGGATCGCCGCGCGCGATGGTTCCCGTGGGGGCGTATGAGAAAGTCATGCCGCTGGATATCCTGCCCACGCAGTTATTGAGAGCTTTGATCGTTGGAGACACAGATATGGCGATTAAGCTGGGTGCTCTCGAGCTTGGCGAAGAAGATCTTGCGCTTTGCACCTATGTCTGTCCGGGTAAGTATGAATATGGTCCGATTCTTCGGGATAATCTCACCACCATAGAAATTGAGGGGTAATCGATGTCATTACGTGCCTTATTGGATCGGATGGAGCCGAGTTTTCATCCCGGTGGCAAATACGAAAATTTTTATGCGCTCTATGAAGCTGTCGATACGATTTTCTATGCGCCGGGAACGACGACCCAAACCACGGCGCATGTGCGGGACGGTATCGATCTAAAGCGCATTATGATCACGGTGTGGTTATGCACATTTCCAGCGATGTTTGTGGGCGCTTACTTCCTTGGGCAGAACGCGATTGAAGCGATTAACGCAGGGGCATTGGCGCCTGCCGGCCTACAAGGCGCGCTCATCAGTTTGTTTGCTGGAGCCAACTATTGGGAGGCACCAGGACTCTGGACCTTCATGGTGTATGGATTTGGTCACTTTCTTCCGATTTACCTGACGGTGTTTCTTGTTGGCGGGTTTTGGGAGGTCTTATTCGCGTCGGTCCGAAAGCATGAGGTGAACGAAGGCTTCTTTGTCACATCGGTCTTATTTTCACTCACCTGCCCTCCAGACCTGCCTCTGTGGCAGGCAGCTCTTGGCATCACCTTCGGTGTTGTCGTGGGTAAAGAGGTATTTGGTGGAACTGGCAAGAACTTCCTAAATCCCGCGTTGACAGGGCGGGCATTTTTGTATTTTGCATATCCAGCACAGATCTCCGGAGATGCCGTTTGGGTCGCGGCCGATGGCTACACAGGCGCCACAGCACTGTCTTTGATGGCGCAAGGCGGTGTTGAAGCGCTTGCAACCGCCAATCAGGTGGTTTCTGAATTCACATGGATGAATGCATTTATTGGCAATGTTCCAGGTTCCATTGGGGAGATTTCGACGCTCGCCATCGCACTTGGTGGTGCGGTATTGCTGATTCAGGGCATTGCGAGCTGGCGGATCGTATTGGGCGTGTTTCTGGGCATGGTCGCAACATCATTGCTCTTTAATCTGATCGGCTCTGAGACCAACCCCATGTTCAATGTTCCCTGGTATTGGCACTTGGTCGTTGGTGGATTCGCGTTCGGCATGTTTTTCATGGCCACGGATCCGGTCTCTGCATCCATGACGAATGCCGGCAAGTATTGGTATGGAGGCTTGATTGGCCTGATGGCGGTCTTGATTCGCGTGGTAAACCCTGCGTTCCCAGAGGGCATTATGCTGGCTATCTTGTTTGCGAACCTGTTTGCACCGCTGATCGATAATTTTGTCGTGCAGGCCAACATCAAACGGAGGGAGTTGCGCAGTGTCGTCCAATAATGAATCAGTTAAAAAAACCGTCACCGTTGCGCTGGTTCTCTGTCTTGTCTGCTCTGTCGTGGTCAGCGCGGCTGCGGTCGTCTTAAGACCAGTTCAAGCAGTCAATGAAAAGGCCAACATGCAGATGAATATCTTGGCGGCGGCGGGCATGTATGATCCGACCCAGTCAATTCAATCACAGTTCCAACAGATCTCTAGTCGATTGGTCGATCTTGAAACTGGGGCGTTCGTTGCGGAACTGGATGCCGAGGCTTTTGACCAGCGCCGCGCAGCGAAAGACCCGGAGTTTGCGCGTGTATTGAGCTCAGCGGAGGATATTGCATCAATTAAACGTCAGTCACGGATCGCTAAAGTCTATCTCGTGGAGACGGAAGGGCAGATCGACAAGATTATTCTTCCAATTCATGGCTATGGCCTGTGGTCGACGTTGTATGGATTTATGGCCTTGGAGGGTGACGGAAATACTGTTGCCGGGCTTGGTTTTTATGAACATGCAGAGACTCCTGGACTCGGCGGAGAGGTTGATAACCCAAACTGGAAGTCGCAGTGGCCTGGCAAACAAGTCTATGACGCCGATGGCGTTGCCATTCGTCTGGTCAAGGGAGGTGCTGATCGCTCAGATGCATATGGTGTGGATGCACTCTCGGGCGCGACTCTGACCTCACGAGGCGTGGATAATCTTCTCAAATTTTGGTTGTCCGACTCAGGGTTTAAGCCCTTTTTGGATAATGTAAAGCAAGGACGGATCTGATGGCGAAGACCAAAGAACTATTGTTTGACCCGGTCGTCAACAACAACCCGATTGCGCTACAAGTACTGGGCATTTGTTCGGCGTTGGCCGTCACCTCAAGCATGGCAGTCGCGCTGGTGATGTCGCTTGCCGTGATCGTCGTCACTGCATTTTCCAGCATGTTTGTGGCGATGATTCGGTCACAGATTCCCAGCTCAATTCGAATCATCGTGCAGATGACCATCATTGCCTCCTTGGTCATCGTGGTCGACCAGATTCTGAAGGCCTATGCCTATGAAATCTCGAAGCAGCTCTCCGTCTTCGTTGGATTAATCATCACGAACTGCATCGTGATGGGGCGAGCCGAAGCCTTTGCGATGAAAAATGGTGCAGTGGACTCCTTCATCGATGGCATCGGAAACGGTCTAGGCTATGGCGCCATCCTGATGATCGTTGGATTCATCCGGGAGCTGTTTGGATCTGGGTCTGTGTTTGGCATCGAAATCTTGTCCAAAGTCACCGAGGGTGGCTGGTACTACACCAACGGGCTGATGCTATTGCCGCCATCGGCTTTCTTTATTATTGGATTCTTGATCTGGGGCGTACGCGCCTGGAAAACCGCGCAGGTTGAAAAGGACGAGTTCAAGATCGCGCCCAATACGAAGCTGAAGGAGGCTTGACATGGAGCATTACATTAGCCTCTTTGTGAAAGCTGTCTTTGTCGAGAATATGGCGCTCGCGTTCTTCCTTGGAATGTGTACGTTTCTTGCGCTTTCAAAAAATATCAAAACGGCAGTGGGATTGGGGATTGCTGTGGTGGTGGTCCTGACCATCACGGTGCCAGTCAATAACCTGATCTTGAATGGATTGTTGAAGGAAGGCGCACTGACCTGGATTTCGCCTGCCTTGGGTGACGTGGATTTACGTTTCTTGGGGTTGTTGTCCTACATCGGAGTTATTGCCGCCTTGGTGCAAATACTG
The DNA here is from genome assembly GCA_018401755.1 of Litorivicinus sp. GTDB lineage: Bacteria > Pseudomonadota > Gammaproteobacteria > Pseudomonadales > Litorivicinaceae > HIMB30. Next base: position 532,001 of record JAGYKJ010000007.1, on the reverse strand, counting down.
GAGATGTTCCTCGATAAGTATGTGCCAGCCTTGTACAACGCTCTGGGTGTCTTTCTGCCCTTGATTACAGTGAACTGTGCGATTCTCGGCGCATCATTGTTTATGGTTGAGCGGGATTATACGTTTGGCGAGTCACTTGTGTACGGACTTGGCGCTGGCGTCGGCTGGGCGTTGGCGATCACAGCCCTCGCGGGAGTCCGTGAGAAGCTCAAGTATTCAGATGTACCTGAAGGGCTCAAGGGGTTAGGGATTACCTTTATCACGGTTGGACTGATGTCCTTGGGCTTCATGTCATTTTCTGGCGTTTCACTGTAAGGAGTTCCTATGGAAAACTTAAATGTCGTCACGCTGGGTGTGGTGATGTTTACCGTCATTGTGATCGGCTTGGTGGCGGTCATCCTCATGGCTCGGTCAAAACTGGTGTCAACCGGTAGTGTCAGAATCACCATTAACCACGACCCGAGTAAATCGATCACTGTGCCTGCCGGTGGCAAGCTTCTGAATACCTTGGCTGATCAAGGCATATTCTTGGCGTCTGCATGTGGCGGCGGCGGGTCCTGCGCCCAATGCAAATGCGTCATCGAATCCGGTGGAGGCGACATCCTGCCGACAGAGGCTTCTCACTTTACCAAGGGGCAAGTCAAGGAGGGATGGCGCCTGTCATGTCAGGTCGCCGTCAAGCAGGATATGGCGATTGAAGTGGAGCCCGAGTTGTTCGGCGTCAAGCGTTGGGAATGCGAGGTTATTTCGAATCCGAATGTGGCAACGTTTATCAAAGAACTGACCCTTAAGTTGCCCGAAGGCGAGAACGTGGATTTCCGCGCAGGCGGTTATGTCCAACTGGAAGTGCCACCGCATCATGTACAGTTTAAAGACTTTGAGATTGAGCCGGAATATCGCGGGGACTGGGAGCGTTTTGGCTTCTTTAATCTTGAGTCAAAGGTGGACGAGACCATTATTCGGGCCTATTCCATGGCCAACTACCCCGAAGAGAAGGGGATTGTGAAGTTCAATATCCGCGTTGCAACTCCACCGCCGGGCAGCAAGCACCCGCCGGGTCAGATGAGTTCCTATGTGTTTAGTCTAAAACCAGGCGACAAGATTGCGGCATTTGGTCCGTTCGGTGAGTTCTTCGCCAAGGATACGGATAACGAGATGATTTTCATCGGCGGAGGTGCGGGCATGGCACCCATGCGTTCGCATATCTTTGATCAGTTAAAGCGTCTCAAATCAACACGGAAGATCTCGTTTTGGTATGGTGCCCGGTCGTTGCGTGAGGTCTTCTACGCCGAAGAATACGATCAGTTGGCAGCCGAAAATCCGAATTTTGAGTGGCATCTCGCATTATCTGATCCACAACCCGAAGATCAATGGACTGGCAAGACTGGGTTTATTCACAACGTGGTGTTGGAGAATTATCTCAAAGATCACCCGGCGCCCGAAGACTGTGAATATTACATGTGCGGGCCACCGATGATGAATATGTCGTGCGTCAAGATGCTGAAGGATTTGGGTGTTGAGGACGACAATATTCTGCTGGACGATTTTGGTGGCTAACCGGTCACTTGTCGCACGCAACGCCGTCCACTGGACGGCGTTGTGCTGTTTGGCGCTGGTATTGGCAGCGTGCAGTCCACAACTCGTGCTCGACACTTTGCGCGGTCAGACCATGGGAACAACCTGGTCCGTCACAATCGCGAATCTACCCGCGCGCTATGATGCGACGGCATTGACCTCTGAGATTGAGGAGATTCTGGCCGCAGTCAATCGGGAAATGTCGACTTACGATCCGACCAGTGAGATTTCGAGATTTAATGATGCGCCTGCGGATGGAGCCTGGTTTTTTGTGTCTGACCGCTTTGCGGAAGTGACCGCAAAAGCCCTCGGATTTGCAGTACTCAGCGACGGTGCGTTTGATCCGACAGTGGGGCCATTGGTGAACTTATGGGGATTTGGTCCCGAGGCCACAGCTGAGCAACTTCCTAGTGATCAAGCAATTGCTGCTGCGCGTGCCGACGTGGGGTATCAGGCGTTGGCAGTTCGAGCACCTGAGCAGGGCGCGGCGCTTTCGAAGACCGCACCACGGCAGCTTGATCTATCAGCCATCGCCAAGGGGGCGGGCGTGGATGCCATCGCTGAGCACTTAATCACCCGTGGTTTAGATAACTTTCTGGTGGATATTGGTGGTGAGCTACGTGCCGTGGGGCAGAAGGACGGCCGCGGTTGGCGGGTTGCTATTGAGCAGCCCACCAAGGGGGTACGTGACGTGCAACGGATTATTACGCTGAGCGATCAAGCCATTGCGACCAGTGGGGACTATCGAAATTATCGTGAAATCGACGGTGTCAGTTACAGCCATACGATCGATCCAAAAACGGGGCGACCGGTGACTCATCAACTTGCATCGGTGTCTGTGGCGGCAGACAGCTGTACACTTGCCGATGGGTGGGCCACAACCTTGCTCGCATTAGGTCCCGAACAGGGATTTGCATTCGCAGAAGCGCGGGGATTGGCCGCACTATTTATTGAGCGCAGTGGCACAACCCTTTCCGTTCGTGAAACGACACGATGGATGCGCGATTTTTCATCAGAGGCACAGTAATGGGCTTATTTTTGACGGTGTTCGGTGTATTTGCAGTCTTAATTGCTCTGATGGCGATCGGAGTGATGATGGGGAGACGTCCGATCTCTGGGAGTTGTGGTGGTATTGGCCGCATCAATGGAGAAGAAGGTGAGTGTGCGATCTGCGGTGGAGATCCAGATCGGTGCGATGAGGCCATCAATGCCAAGAGTGTGGTCAGTGTTCCGATTCGTGATGCGGCACGTTCGGGGGTGAAGCCGTCGAAGAATGTGGCATGACGCAGTCCACAGATCACATGCCCATGCGAGTGATCGTCACCGGCGGTGCGGGTTTTATTGGCTCTGCCGTCGTGCGTCACCTGATTCAAGTTCAGCAGGTGACGGTCCGCGTCGTGGATGCCTTGACCTATGCTGGCAATTTAGAGTCGCTCGCTTCGGTGTCTGATTCTCCGATGTATTGCTTCACCCGAGCAGATATCACTGACTGGTCCGCGATGCACGCCGTGTTCCAAGAATTCCAACCCACGCATGTGATGCATCTGGCCGCAGAGAGCCATGTGGATCGCTCAATTACGGGTCCACAGGCATTTGTTCAGACCAATGTGGTGGGAACAGCGGTTTTGCTGGAGGTGGCTCGTGCGTATTGGATGACCTTGTCACCTGATCAGCAAGCATTATTTCGGTTTCACCATATTTCCACTGATGAAGTCTATGGCGATCTCGAGGGGACTGAGGCATTGTTCACCGAAGCGACCCCCTATGCGCCCAGCTCACCGTATTCCGCCTCGAAGGCAGGTTCTGATCACCTGGTGCGCGCGTGGCACCGGACTTACGGGTTGCCAGTCCTGATTACCAACTGCTCGAATAATTATGGGCCGTATCACTTTCCTGAAAAGCTGATTCCACTGACCATCGTCAACGCACTCGAGGGGCAGCCTGTTGGCGTGTACGGGCAGGGCGATCAGATTCGTGATTGGCTCTATGTTGACGATCATGCCCGTGCTTTGTGGTGTGTGCTCACCCGCGGCCTTGTTGGCGAAACCTATAATATTGGCGGCCATAACGAGCAGTCGAACTTACATGTGGTGCAGACAATTCTTGATCTGCTCGATGCGCGATTGACTGAGCGACCCCCAGGGTGCGGCAGCCATCGAGAGCTCATCACCTTTGTGACTGATCGGCCCGGACATGATCGGCGCTATGCGATCGATGCGACCAAGATGCAGGAGACGCTGGGGTGGATGCCGCAGGAGAGTTTTGAGTCTGGCCTTGCGAAGACGGTGGATTGGTATCTCACACATCGGACATGGTGGGAAAGGGTGCGCTCTGGTGCCTACCGAACAGCTTGACGTGCATCACGGGATCGCAACCTGACTTCAAGTTCATCGTGTTTGTCCCGTATACTGATGGGCATGCTTGAACAGATTTTATCTCAGGCCCTCGAGGCTGCTCTTAACCCGACTCACTTTGAGCTGGTTAACGAGAGTCATGGGCACAATGTAGCGAAAGGGTCAGAAACCCATTTTCGGGCCGTTGTTGTGTCTGAAGCCTTCATTGGATTATCCCGTGTCCGGCGTCACCAATTGGTATATCAAGCGGCTGCCATCGCACTCGAACAGGGGGTGCATGCGCTCGCGATGCAGTGCTTTACCCCAGCTGAGTGGTCTGATTCACCATCTCGATTAAGTTCCCCACCGTGCCTTGGTGGGATGAAAAAGGAATCGAGATGACGGTCCCCAACATTGTCGCTGCACTCTATCAATTTGTTGAGCTGCCCGATTTTCGGGAGTTTCGTGACCCATTATTGACCGAGTGTATTGCCGCAGGCTTGACGGGCACATTGCTCCTCGCGGAAGAGGGGATCAACGGGACAGTGGCTGGCTCACGCGAAGGTATTGATGCCTTACGCGCATTTTTGGACGCGGATGGTCGGTTCGATCGGTTGGAGTACAAGGAGTCCCTTGTGGATCCAGAGGGTGAGCCGTTCTTTCGGATGAAGGTGAAGCTCAAGCGCGAGATCGTGACACTTGGCGTGCCCGGCATTAGTCCGAAAATGAAGGTTGGACGTTACGTTGAGCCAGAAGACTGGAACGAGTTGATCTCGGATCCTGACACAGTAGTGATCGATACCCGGAATGACTACGAATATGAAGTGGGCACATTTCGGGGGGCTGTAAATCCTCAGACCACCTCGTTTCGCGAGTTTCCAGAGTGGGTGAAGACCAATCTTGATCCGCACCGGGTGAAAAAAGTGGCCATGTTTTGTACTGGCGGCATCCGATGCGAAAAGTCCACGAGTTACCTACTTGATCAGGGATTCGAAGAGGTCTACCACTTAAAAGGAGGCATCCTAAACTACTTTGAGCGCGTGCCCCCGGAAGCAACCACTTGGGAAGGTGAGTGCTTTGTGTTCGATAATCGGGTGACAGTGAATCATCACCTCGAGCCAGGTGCCTATGATCAGTGTCATGCGTGCAGACGACCGATCACTGCAGATGACACATTACGACCGGAGTATCAGCTTGGTGTCCAGTGTCATAGGTGTTGCGATGAACACACCGAGGCACAGCGTGCACGGTTCGCCATGCGACAACGCCAAATTGAATTAGCCAGTCAGCGCGGTGAGCGGCATGTCGGTGTCGACTCTCACGAATTCAGCGATCGACAAGCCCGAGCGCGTGCACTTCGCGAAACACGAAAAGAGGCGCAACGTCACCGCACCCTCAAGCCTCACGCGTCTCGAGTGGCCGGATAACGTCGTCATAAAATGCGTGTAATCCGTGGGCAACGTTTGTAGCCCAATCAGTCGGTGCGGCGTCATTTGCTTGATCTGATATGTACTTCCAGCAGTGGAATGTGATGCCTAAATGGCGACACACTTTGGCCAGTGCGTAGGCTTCCATATCGACAATATCTGTTTGCAGCTCGGGCGGAGAAGTCACAAAGTGATCTCCTGTCCCACAAGTCACGCCAGACCCGCCAAGTTCAATGTGACCTGTGACGTCAAACGGTGTGTGACCGAGCGGAAAGCCAAGCGGCCGAACATCCATGTCACGTTGCATCAGATGATGCACTCTCATCAACCCTCGGAGACCAGGACGGAGGCCGCCAGCGGTGCCGTAATTGATCAGATGCTCGGGACGATGGACGAGGCACGCCTCGGTCGCAGCGATCGCAGCATTGATCTTGCCAACCCCCGTATAGAGCACACGCCACCCGGGGACGTGAATACTCGGCAGTTCGTCCTCGAGCGCCACGACAATGAGCGTATTGTCAGGCCGCGGATTATTCTGCATACACCTGGAGGCTCTTGACAGGTGCTTTGAGCTTGTCTCGCCCATGTAATTCGGTCAACTCGATCAGGACCATGCAGCCCACAACCGATGCCCCTGAGTCGATTAAGAGTTGCTCCGCAGCAGCTAAGGTTCCGCCAGTCGCCAACAAGTCGTCAATCAAGACCACACGTTTGCCCGTGAGCGCACGATCGCACTGCACTGCCAAGGTGGCCTCGCCGTATTCCAGCGCATAACTGGCTTCGCGCACCGCACCAGGCAGTTTACCTTTCTTCCGAATCATCACCACACCAAGGCCTCGTGCAAGTGCGACCGGGGTTGCAAACAAAAATCCGCGTGAGTCGATCCCCACCAGGAGATCAGGCGACCATGCATCGATGTGTGCTGCGAGAGTCTCGACGGTCTGCTTCAGAAATGCTGGGTTTTCAAGAATCGGCGCAATGTCATAGAACAAAATGCCCGGCTTTGGAAAATTTGGATAGGTCTGTATCCATTTGTGCAGCGGGATAGTCATGCAGATCCTTAATAGTGTGGCGGGGGTGATTGATCGAGTTCAGTGGGCGCGTTCGGGCTAGATGCTTTCAGAATCGGGCGGACGAGCACCATGAGCCGATTCAGCTCGTCAGAGAGCCGGGCATTGTGTCGCTGTTGGAGCGCCATTTCATTCGAGAGTTGGTCGAGTTGGTCTTCTAGAAACGCCAAACGGATTTCTAAATCCATTCCATCACTGTCGTCGGTCATCTCTTGCAATTCGCCTCTGTCGGCCTCACCAAAGAAGCACTGAAACAGGGAGTTTCTCATGCGTGCTTCGCTTCGCCAACTATTGCGTGCTCTAGTGATTTCAGCCATTGGTGCTGGGATTTTGATTGTGTTGTTACCTGCCTTAGGGATCGCCCTCGCTGATGCGGATGGGTTGTTGATTTTTGAGGCAGGCTTGTTGATTGGATTGGTGATCTTTATTGGGATCATTCTCGATGGCGCACTGAGCCGTCGGCCGGCGGTGAATCCATATGCCTCATCGCCGCGAGAAGAAGGTGTTGTGAAGTGGTTCAATGGCACCAAAGGATTTGGTTTCATCACCGGAGACGATGGCGAGGATATTTTCGTACATTACCGCTCGGTCCGGAGCAGCGATCGATATGCCCTTAGAGAGGGTATGGAAGTTAGCTACGTGCTTGGGCGATCTGGTAAAGGCCCCCAAGCCGAAGATGTAATCCCACTCGAGGACTAGTGATTAGTCCGACTGATCAATCAAGAGTGTGTTGAGCAGACGTTGATACAAGTCCGCGAGCGGCTCTAAATCGGCGACAGCAACGCATTCATCGATCTGATGAATGGTTGCATTAACCGGGCCGAGTTCAATCAGCTCACATCCGAGTGTGGCAATGAATCGGCCATCACTGGTGCCACCGCCAGTGGATAATTCTGGCGGTTGGCCGGTGTGCTCTTCAAGAATGCGGGATGCAGCCTCAACCAAGATTCCCTGTGGCGTCACAAAGGGTGCGCCTGAGAGCGAGTAATTCACCGTGCACGTCAGACCGAGCGCTTGAATGAGTGCATCGACGCGTGCGCGTATGTCGTGATCTGTTGTTGACGTGGAAAAGCGCCAGTTGACCATTGCCTCAGCCGTACCGGGCACGACGTTGGTTGCCCCAGTGCCTGCAGTCAGATTCGATACTTGAAAGCTGGTTGGCGGGAAATACGAATTTGGTGCGCCGTCCCAATCTTCAGCGACCAGTGCTGAAATCAGCGTGGCGAGTTGATGAATCGGATTGATGACCTTTTCTGGATAGGCAACGTGACCCTGGCGGCCGTGCATCTGGATGTGAGCGTTTAACGATCCCCGTCGACCGACCCGAATCATATCTCCCAGAATGGCGCGTGACGACGGCTCCCCGACGATACAGTAATCAATCACAGGTTGAGGACGCTGACGGAGTTGCTCAACCACAAAGGTCGTGCCATCTGTCGCCGGACCTTCTTCATCACTGGTAAAGAGACAAGCAATACGGCCCTGTGGCCGTGGGTGCTCTGCAACGAAACGCTCAATCGCCACAATCATCGCCGCTAGCGACGCTTTCATGTCTGCCGCACCGCGGCCATAGAGCTTGCCGTCGAACACCGTTGGCTCAAAGGGCGGGAAGCTCCACTGCTGCAGATCGCCAGTCGGGACCACATCGGTATGACCGGCAAAACAGACAACAGGTCCCTCAGTTCCGAGGGTCGCCCACAGGTTACTCACCCCCTGACGATCCATACGCTCGAGATGAAACCCAAGTGCAGCCAGTCGATCAGCCAGCATCTCAAGGCATCCGGCATCGTGCGGCGTGACCGACTGCGCACGAATGAGCGCCTCGGTCAGTTGCTGAACTGCCTGGGCGTCAGTTGTTGGCATGCAATTCCTCATTCAAAGCAATGGCTGACTTGTTAGCAAGACACTCGATCTCGCCTGTCAGCGAATTACGACGGAATAGAAGATCGCTCTGACCGGCCATATCACGCGCTTTCACGGTGGCAACGACTTGACCATCGCGGTCGAGTAATCGAACCTTGGCGCCAGCAGTCAGATACAATCCCGATTCGATCGTACATCGATCCCCTAATGGAATACCCAATCCCGCATTGGCCCCCAGCAAGCACTGCTCACCGACGGAGATCACAAGATTCCCGCCACCAGACAGCGTTCCCATTGTGCTGGATCCACCGCCAAGATCAGATCCATCACCTACCACAACGCCCGCAGAAATGCGGCCTTCGATCATGGAGACTCCGAGAGTCCCGGCATTGAAGTTGATGAAGCCTTCATGCATCACGGTTGTGCCTTCACCAAGATGCGCGCCCAACCGAATCCGAGATGCGTCACCAATACGAACCCCCTGTGGGACCACGTAATCTGCCATTCTTGGGAATTTATCCACCGAGTGAACGGTCAGGATTTCGCCATGCGCTCGCGCCCGTGTCTGCGCATCAGGAAGCTCCTTAATATCAATCGGGCCTTGGCTCGTCCATGCAACATTCGGCAGCAGCCCGAACATTCCCTCAAGATTGGCCCCATGTGGCTGAATTTTACGCATCGAGATCAGTGACAGCTTGAGGTACACCTCCGGCACTGAGCTTGGCTTATCGTCTGACGCCAAAACAACGAGCACCAATGGTTGCTCGGTTCCAGCCAAGGGTGTCAATGCTTTCAGAAAGCTTGCTGCGTCTCCATCGTCACTGTCTTCAAGTGCTTCGAGTAAATCGTCTAAATCATCGGATGGGATTGCCTGAACAAGATTCCGTCCATCCCAATCAAACACGTCAGCAATGAGCTCAACCAGCGCTGGATCTGGGCGACAAAAGGCCTTGGGGTAATACACATCCAGCCAGTGCCCGTCCGCATTGACATGTCCAACGCCCAGGCCAAGTGCAAAACATTCCATCGGGGTGTCCTTATGTATCAGTCGTGAGTAGAGAAGGGATACTACCCCAGTTTTCAGGTGCAAAGCCGACGGTCATGATCGACCCATTGACCAAAAGGGGACGCTTGATCAACGTTGGCTTCGCCACGATCGCTGCAATCCGACGTGGACCAGTAAAGTCTGCGCGAGTCGCATCAGGGAGTTGTCGGTAACTGGGGCCTCGGGTGTTCACCAGCATGTCACCAACACCAGTCAACCAGGTTTCAACTTGGGTTTCGGTCGGTGGTGAGATTTTGAAATCGACAAAGGTGTAGGCAATTTGGTGTGCATCCAACCACGCAAAGGCTTTCTTCATCGAATCACAGTGTTTGATGCCATACACAACAAGACTCATTGGGGAAGTGTCTCCACATAGGTTCGAATGCGATAAAGCGCCTCTCGGCAGACCGTAGGCTCGGCAACTAAGGCCATTCGGACAAACCCGGCACCGGGGTTGATCCCATCGACCGCCCGGCCCAGATACTGACCAGGTAATACCGTCACGTGTTGCGATGCATACAACCCCTTTGCAAACACATCGCAAGGCACTGGTGTTCGGACCCATAAATAGAACCCATAACCCGAATCGTGAATGGGTAACACATCGTGAAGAATCGTCTTCGCGTCCTCAAATTTACGGCGATACAACTCTCGATTGGTCGCGACATGGGCCTCATCAGACCAAGCTGCAATCGATGCGTGTTGCACAGGTAACGACATCGAACATCCATGATAGGTTCGATACGTTAGAAAAGCAGCCATGAAGTCCGCGTCACCCGCCACAAATCCAGATCGCAGTCCTGGCAGATTCGAGCGCTTCGAGAGGCTGTGGAAGACCATGCAACGCCGATAATCATGCCGCCCCATCGCCGCACAGGCCTCGAGCAAACCAAGTGGTGGATCGTCTCGATACAGCTCGGAATAACATTCATCAGATCCGATCCAAAAATCGAAGGTATCGGCGAGATGAATAAGTCGGCAGAGGGTATCTAAAGTGAGAGGCGTGCCGGTTGGATTTCCGGGTGTGCATAAAAACAGGTATTGGCAGCGACGCCATTGCGCCTCGGTGACTGCGTCGAAATCGGGCTGACCAGACGCAGTAATGGGGAGATAAACCGGCTCCAAACCCGCCATAAGCGCTGCCCCTTCATAAATCTGATAGAAGGGATTGGGAAGCAACACAGTGCCCCCCTCACGCCGATCGGCAGCGACCTGAACCGCAGCGAAAATCGCTTCGCGTGTGCCGTTGACAGGTAGAACATGGCGCGCCGCACTGAGACTCTCGGCCTGCAGTCCAAACCGACGTGTCGCCCATTGCGCAATGGCATCTCTTAATTCGGGGCTACCCTTTGTACTTGGATAGACCGATAACGTGGAAAGTGCCTCTGTCAGTGCCTGGATGACATGTGCAGGTGGCGCATGTTTGGGCTCGCCAATGGACAGAGGGATCGGTGTCAGCGCAGCCGGCGTTACGGATCCTAATAACTCCGCAAGCCGCTCAAATGGATAGGGATAGAGACGCGAAAGATCCGGGTTTAGCATGCAACCAGCGCTCCCGTGTGTGCATTAAGTTCTGCTTCAAGGCGCGCTTTGAGGCGGCGTGTAAAGTCCGCATCATACAAACGCTCTCCGCGCTCATCGGTGACATAGAAAACGTCTTCGACACGCTCACCCAAGGTGGCGATTTTGGCGGAGTACAGGTCCAGCCCAAACTCGGCAAAGACTCGACCAATCACTGTCAACAGCCCTGATCGATCTGGCGCAATCACTTCCACGAGAGACTTTTGGCCCGACAAATCTTGGGTAATCGTTACCGACGCCGGCATATTGAAATACTTCAGTGTGCGAGGCATACGCCGCTCGCCGCCAGAGTCTTTGTATTGGCCAATGGCTGCAGCTGCAAGGCTTTGCAGGAGCATGGCTTGCTCGTCAGGCGCAGTGATTGCGACGCCGGTGAGTGCATGCTGCACAATAAATACATCCAAAGAGTTCCCAGTGAGACTGGTATGGAGCCTGGCGTCTAGAATAGAAAGTCCTAAATCGGACAAACAGGCGGCAAGATCCGCAAATAGATGCGCCCGGTTTGGGGTACTGATGAGCACTTGAGTCGAGCTTTGATCAACCTCAATCTGTGCCGGTGCCAAGGCAATCACGGGCAGTGTCTGACCCAGAAGGGCCTCTAGGTGCCAAGCCAATTCATCCGAGGAATGACTGACAAAATACTCGGTTGACCACTGCGCCCAAAACGATGCTGCATCCGTGCGCTGACTGGGGCGAATCAACGCCAATGCATCAATCTTGGTTTCCTCAATATAAGCTGCACGTCCCGGTAATTGATCGAGTCCGCGTTTTAAAATATCCAAGGTGGAAAAATACAGCTGGCGAAGCAGGGATGCACGCCACGACGTCCAAAGTTCAGGATTGGTCGCTGTAATATCAGCAACCGTGAGACAGTAAAGATAGTTCAATCGCCGCTCGTCACCAACGATTTCAGCAAAATGTGCCAGCTCTTCCGGATCCGATAAATCTTTGCGTTGCGCAGTCATCGACATCAGCAGGTGATTATTCACCAACCAACTCACGAGACGTGCATCGTATTCGGGTAATCGATGATGTCTGCAAAACACATATGCATCGTCAGCACCGAGCTCAGAATGATCGCCTCCTCGACCCTTCGCGATGTCGTGGAAGAGTGCGGCAAGATAGAGCAATTCAATCTTTGGGAGTCGAGGCGTGAGATCAGACGCTAATGGGAAACGCTCAGCGTCGGCTTGGCGATAAAATCGAGTGATGTTCCGGATGAGCTGTAACGTATGGGCATCAACGGTATAAATATGAAATAGATCGTGTTGCATCAATCCCATAATCCGACCGAACTCAGGGATATAGCGACTTAAAATACCAAACAGGCGCATCCGCCTCAGTTGCTCTGGAAGTTTTTCAGGATATCTGAGTAACTCCATGAATAGACTAATATTTCTGATGTCATTCCGGAAGTCATCATCAATTAAATGGCGCGCTGTGTACATTTGCCGCGTAGTGCTGGCACGGAGTCCCTCAATCGTTGGATGACTGGCTAAGATAACAAAGGCCTCGAGCAGAGCAGAGGGGGTGCGATTGAATCCGTTTGCATGCACGAGCTCTAAGCGCCGTCCACGAACCTGCCAGCGTGCATTCAAAGGGCTGACTGTCTCTGCATCGGGATCGCTCATGACCGTTTCACGAAAGTGCTGCAATAGCATGTCGTTAAATTCGCCGAGCCGAACTGTCATTCGGTAAAACCGTTTCATACAGCGTTCGATACGTGCCTTGGGATCCTCATCTTGATAACCCATGCGCCAAGCGACTTCCCCTTGATAGTCAAAGAGCAATCGATTTTGGGCACGGCCGGCGACCTCGTGTAGACAAAAGCGCACCCGCTTTAAAAAATCTTCCGCTTCATCGAGGAGGTGAAACTCGGCCTCGGTGAGCAAGCCCTCGTCCACCAAGGTGATCAATCGAGTCGTCCGGAAGTGCCGACGGGTCACCCAAATGATGGTATGCAAGTCACGAAGCCCACCTGGCGCGTGCTTCACATCGGGTTCTAGCCGGTTATCGGAGTCATCATGCTTTGCATAACGAGCGGCCTGCTCGGAGACCTTTGCTCCGAAGAATTCAGCACTGGTCCAGTTTCGATCATCGAATGCAATGTCCTCGAGCCGTTTTAATAAGCCGGGCTTGGCGACAATGGGTCGACACTCAATCAGACTCGTAGCGACCGTGAGATCGTCTTTAGCAAGGCGTTGGCATTCGTCAAAGGTACGCACCGCATGTCCAATCTGGATATGCAGATCCCAGAGTCGAGTGGTAAATCGGGTAATCTGTGCCGCACTGGATGCGACTACGCTTTGATCCCCCAGGATCAAGATGTCCACATCCGATTCTGGGTGCAGCTCACCACGCCCATAGCCTCCCACTGCAAACAGGCCCAGGGCCGTTTCATCGAGTCCAGCCTCTGTCCAAAGGGCATCGAGTACTCGATCAACCACTAAGGCTCGCGCGCCCAGAATGTAGTCAATTCGGATCCCTGCGCTAAATGCCGCGCTAATACGTTCCTTCTGATCCGCAAGATGGGCTTTCAGCGCAGCAATGGAGAGATCTTGTGGGCTGGTCAGTTGCGGCGCCAATGGCCCGACGATCAGACTCATGTAGAAGCCTTTGGAAAGCTTTCTTCCCAGTCACGATAGGTCAAAATCTCGTAACCGGATTCGGTGACTAAGATGGTGTGCTCCCATTGTGCAGATAATTTTCGATCCTTGGTCACAGCAGTCCAGCCATCACCCAGGATCTTCATATGACGGCGACCCTGGTTGATCATAGGCTCAATGGTGAACGTCATTCCAACCTCGAGCATCATTCCTGTCTCCGGACGGCCATAGTGCAGAACCTGCGGGTCTTCATGAAAAATCTTACCTATACCGTGGCCACAAAACTCTTGAACAACCGAATAATAGTTCGACTCAGCATGGGCTTGAATCGCATGCCCGATGGTTCCCAGGTGCATGCCGGGGCGAACCAGCTCTATGCCACGGTATAAACACTCCTGAGTCACCTGAATCAGGCGTGTCGCAAAGGGTTTTGCATCACCCACCACAAACATCTTCGAAGTATCTCCGTGATAGCCATCTTTGATCACCGTGATATCAATGTTAATGATGTCGCCTGATTTCAGGATTCGCGTGTCGTCAGGAATGCCGTGACAGATGACATGATTGATGCTCGTGCAGATTGATTTGGGAAATCCTTTGTAATTCAGGGGGGCTGGAATTGCCTGTTGCTGATTGACGATGTAGTCGTGACACAGACGATCCAGTTGTCCAGTCGACACACCCGGCGTCACCTCAGGTTCGATCATCCGTAAGACATCTGCTGCTAACGCGCCAGCGATACGCATTCCTGCAATATCAGATGCATTTTTTATGGTGACTGTCATGGTGAATCCTTGATTGATCGACGAAGTATGCCAGAAGTGGCGTTTTGACTAAAAGCTGTGCCATAATTCGCGCCGCTTAAATCGCGGAATATTCGCTAACCGGTGATGGGGTGCTTTGGGATCAAAGTCATGGCCGGGAATGTTTCGATTGTCGTAACCCCTTAAAAAGGAACACATCATGGCTAACGTCAGCATGCGTGATCTGCTAAAGGCAGGCGCACACTTTGGACACCAGACTCGGTACTGGAACCCTAAAATGGCTCCCTACATTTTCGGAGCCCGTAACAAAATTCACATCATTGATCTCGAATTAACGGTACCCGCCTTGGATAAGGCAGTGGCGATTGTCCGTTCGATGGCTGAAAAGCGAAATAAGGTGCTGTTCGTCGGAACCAAGCGCGCCGCCCAAAAAATTGTCAAAGAGCAGGCAGAACGAGCCGGCCAGCCCTACGTGAATCACCGCTGGCTTGGCGGAATGCTGACCAACTGGAAGACGATCCGCCAGTCCATCAAGCGCCTGCGGGAACTTGAGGCTAAGATGTCAGACGGCACCTTAGAAAAACTGACCAAAAAAGAGGCTCTTGATCTCTCTCGGAATCTCGAGAAGTTGGAGCGGTCCATTGGTGGGATCAAGGAAATGGGTGGGTTACCAGACGCGCTGTTTGTGATCGATGTCGATCACGAGAACATTGCGATACAGGAAGCCAACAAGTTGGGCATCCCTGTGATCGGGATTGTGGATACCAATTCGAATCCTGACGGCGTCGATATTGTCATTCCAGGCAACGATGATGCGCTGCGAGCGATTGAGTTGTATACCCAAGCCATTGCCGACGCCTGCATTGAGGGAGCCACGCAAAGTTTAGGTCGTAGTGATTATGTTGAAGTTGCCGAAGCGTCTGTCGCGGCAGATCCAGTCGTGGTCGCTGACACCGCGCCTGTGGTTGAAGAGCCACTCGTTGAGGTGGTCGCAGTGGATGCAGGCGACACAGCCGCACCCTCTGAAGACGCCCCCATTCATTAAGAGAGAGGACATCGCATGGCTGATATTTCAGCAGCACAGGTAAAGGCACTTCGTGAACGGACGGGTCTCGGCATGATGGAGTGCAAAAAAGCACTCGTTGAGGCGGCGGGTGATATGGAGTTGGCGATTGATAATCTTCGTAAATCATCTGGCCTGAAGGCTGCCAAAAAGGCTGGGCGTGTGGCCGCAGATGGCGTTGTTCGTGTCGCTGTCGGGCACGGACAGGGAACTCTAATTGAGGTCAATTCAGAGACCGATTTTGTGGCACGGGACGACAACTTCTCAGCGTTTGCTGATCAAGTCATCGGCGCGGCGGCGGCACTTGACGGCACTGACGTGGCCACACTCATGGCGGGTGGCTTAGAAGACGTGCGGTCTGCATTGGTTCAAAAAATCGGTGAAAATATCAGCGTACGACGTATCGCAAAGCTTGCAGGACCAGTGGTCGGGAGCTACGTCCACTCAAATCAAAAGATCGGTGTATTGGTCGCTTTAGATGGTGGATCACAGGACTTAGCGAAGGATATCGCGATGCATGTCGCTGCAGTAAACCCAATGGTTGTCCATGGGGATGACGTTGCCGCAGACGTCGTTGAGAAAGAACGTGAGATTTTTGTTGCCCAAGCAGCGGAGTCAGGCAAACCTGCCGAGATCATTGAGAAGATGGTGGTAGGGCGTATCCGTAAGTTCCTGTCAGAGATTAGCTTGGTCGAGCAGCCCTTCGTCAAAAATCCGGATCAAACCGTCGGCCAATTGGTTGCCCAGCAGGGCGCCAAGGTGATTGGGTTTGTTCGCTATGAAGTCGGTGAAGGGATCGAAAAAGAAGAGGTCGACTTTGCGGCCGAGGTCATGGCGCAAGCCAGAGGCCAATAACACACGAGGCCGCTTTCGCGGCCTTTTTTTTGGGAGGATTTTATGATGGCCAAAGGTGAACGGACGTGCCGTTATAAACGGATTTTGCTAAAACTCAGTGGCGAAGCCTTGGCGGGCCAAGATGATGCCTTCGGAATCGACCCCAAGGTGTTGGATCGAATGGCACTTGAGATCGGCCAATTGGTGGGCATTGGTGTGCAAGTCGGCTTGGTGATTGGAGGGGGGAATCTGTTCCGAGGCGCCGCCCTTCATCAAGCGGGCCTTGATCGCGTCACGGGCGATCATATGGGCATGTTAGCCACAGTAATGAATGGGCTGGCTATGCGTGACGCCCTTGAGCGCTCTTCCATTGCGACTCACGTGATGAGCGCAATTCCGATGAGTGGCATGGTTGAGCACTATGACCGTCGCCGAGCAATGCGGTATCTTGATCAAAATGATGTGGTTATTTTTGCGGCGGGTACTGGAAATCCGTTTTTCACCACGGATTCAGCCGCGTGTCTGCGTGCCATCGAAGTGGATTGTGATTTGGTATTAAAAGCCACCAAGGTAGACGGCGTGTATGATTGCGATCCTGTGACACACCCGGATGCCGTGAAATATGACCGATTGGATTACGAAACGGTCCTTGCGAAACAACTCGGCGTCATGGACTTGACCGCAATTTGCCTCGTCCGTGATCACGACATGCCGGTACGCGTGTTTAACATGAATAAACCAGGTGCCCTCGTTGCGATCATCCGTGGCGAAGATGAAGGGACCTTGATTGAGAGGAGTCGCGCGTGATTAACGCAATTAAAGAGGACGCCAAGGAGCGGATGGAGAAGTCATTGGATTCGCTCGGCCATGCGTTTGCCAAGATTCGGACTGGACGAGCACATCCGTCAATCCTTGATACCGTGCGTGTCGATTATTATGGATCGGAGATGCCATTGTCCCAAGTGGCGAACGTGGGGGTCGAAGATGCACGGACCCTGACCGTGTCGCCGTGGGAAAAAAATATGGTGCCTGAGGTTGAGAAGGCCATCATGAAGTCGGACCTCGGTTTGAACCCATCCACTGCCGGCGGCGTGATTCGTGTCCCGATGCCCCCGCTGACAGAAGAGACGCGTCGCGGCTACACCAAGCAGGCACGCTCTGAAGCCGAAGGTGGGCGTGTGGCCATTCGTAATATTCGTCGAGATGCGCTGGCTCAATTAAAAGATCTCCAGAAGGATAAAGAGATTTCTGAAGACGACGAGCGTCGGGCAAGTGAAGACATCCAAAAGTTGACAGATAGTTATGTCAAGCGAGTGGAAGAATTGCTTGCGGCCAAAGAAACGGACCTGATGGAAGTCTAAATCCGGATGGAGGCAGACGCGCTACCCGCCCATGTGGCGATCATCATGGATGGCAATAATCGATGGGCGCAACTGCACCATCGACCAAGGCTGGCTGGCCATCATGCGGGAGCTGATGCACTTCGTCGCGTGATTCGGCAAGCGATCGTGCGTGGTATCTCGACGCTCTCTGTGTTCGCGTTCTCCAGTGAGAACTGGAGTCGCCCTCGGGTTGAAGTGGATGGTCTAATGCGGCTATTCGAAAAATCGTTGCGCGATGAAACCGCCGCACTGGTAGAACATGGCGTCCGCATTCGCATCATCGGAGACCGATCGGCCTTTAGCGCGCGTTTATGCGAGGCCATGGCGGTCGCTGAGAAGGCCACCTGTCGTGGCGATCGGCTGACGCTGAATGTACTTGCCAACTATGGTGGGCGCTGGCATATCACAGCCGCCGCGCAGCAGGCGGCACAATTGGTCCGATCAGGAGAGCTTGAGCCATCTATGATTTCGGACGAATGGCTCTCGCAAGCCTCACCCCTGGCGGACTGTCCGGATGTCGATTTGTTAATTCGAACAGGTGGCGAGCAGCGTATTTCCAATTTTCTTCTTTGGCAGTCAGCCTATGCAGAACTCATCTTTTCGGATGTTCTATGGCCTGATTTTGATGAGATCGCGTTTGATGGCTGCTTAAACACCTTTGTCACTCGGGAACGTCGCTTTGGCCGTACGTCCGAGCAGATCAAGGCGCAGATATGTTGAGAGCGCGTGTGATGACCGCGTTGATCCTCGCGCCCATGGCGTTAGTTGTCTTGTTTGTGCTCCCAGCAACAGGATTTGCGATTGCCATAGGGGGTATCGTCCTTGTTGCGGCCTGGGAATGGATTCGGTTGTGCGGTGGCTTCCAACCCGTCACCCGAATGCTGTTACTGGCGGGATTTGCCGCATGTTTGGGCGCCGCATATAGCCTTCCTGCGCTCCTGATCCCAAACGTGCTGCTGCTTGGTCTTCTGTTTTGGTTAGTCGCGTTCTTTTTTGTCGCCCGCTACCCAATCTCTCGAAGCCGATTGGGTCGTGAGAAAACGAAGCTGTTATTCGGCCTTCTCGTGCTGGTACCAGCCTATGTCGCGTTACTTTATTTACGTAGGCATCCCTTAGGGGATGTTCTGATTGCGCTGCTCATTGGGGTGATCTGGTCTGCTGATGTCGGCGCCTTCTTTGTTGGCCAACGTTTTGGGCGGAGCAAACTGAAACCAGCGGTGAGTCCAGGAAAGAGCTGGGCCGGCGTGGTTGGTGGCATTGGCTTCGCACTGGCTGTCGCTGTGGTTGCCGGATTCTGGGAAGAGAGTCGCTTGATGATGACCCCGCGAGCATGGCTAGTGTTGCTGGCGATTAGTGCACTGACGGTGGTCTTCTCGGTGTTAGGCGATCTGTTCGAATCGCTGATGAAACGGGAGCGTGGGGTGAAAGATTCCTCATCATTATTGCCAGGCCACGGTGGTGTGTTGGATCGAATCGATTCACTGACCGCAGCTGCTCCTGTGTTTGCGCTTCTGATTCATTTGACCGCGTGGCCAATTGTATGACACGAGGGGTTGCAGTCTTCGGAGCGACCGGCTCCATCGGGTGCTCGACATTGGCCGTTTTGGCTGCCCATCCTGATCAGTTTCGGTTGGAGGTCATCTCCGCGCATGACAATATGGATCGTCTTCTCGATATTCTTAAGACGCATCAACCAAAGCATGTGGTGCTCACAAATCCAGAGCATTGGGAGACAGCCAAAACGCATCGTCACCGCTTTCCTCAAGTGATTTTCCATGCGGGGATGTCCTGCTTAAACGAGTTGGCACAAAGCCCCGATGTTGACATCGTTGTTGCTGGAATCGTAGGAGCGGCAGGGCTGCGATCGACCATGGCTGCTGTGACTGCAGGCAAACAAGTGCTGCTGGCGAATAAAGAAGCCTTGGTGATGGCGGGTTCATTCGTGATGCGCGAGGCGCAACGAACTGGCGCTCGCATTTTGCCATTAGATTCTGAGCACAATGCTATTTTTCAGTGTTTGCCAAAAGGCTACCAAACAGGCGAGTCCATCCAAGGGCTGGAGCAGCTGATCCTAACTTGCTCGGGTGGACCATTTCGCACGCTAGATGCCTCCGCGCTCAAGACGGTGACACCAGCCATGGCATGTCAACACCCCAATTGGAGCATGGGTGCAAAGATTTCTATCGATTCAGCGACACTGATGAATAAAGGATTGGAGTTGATCGAAGCCTGTCATCTGTTTGCAGTACAGCCTGCTCAAGTTGATGTGGTCGTGCACCCACAATCGATTATTCACTCCATGGTTGCGTTTTGCGATGGATCAATTCTTGCGCAACTTGGCGCAGCGGATATGCGCATTCCTATTGCCTATAGCCTCGGGTATCCCACTCGATTGGCAATCGATGTCCCACGACTGAATTGGCGTGATCTCCGAGAATTACAGTTTGAGATCCCCAGACACGCGGATTTCCCAGCCATTGAGATGGCGCGAGCAGCCTATGAGAGTGGGGCAGATCGACCACTCGTCCTGAATGCAGCCAACGAAATGGCTGTTGCCGCCTTCCTCAATGGCGCAATCGGCTTTCAACAGATTATGACAATCGTTGCGGAATGCTTGAATCGATTGCCGAGACAGCCTATATCTGTGGTGGAAGACATGATTCTTCGTGACGCGGACGTGCGTGCGCTCGCAAAAAGTTTAGTGGAGGCTTCAATATGCTCGTAACAATCCTTGCAACGCTCATTGCACTCGGCGTGCTTGTGACGGTGCATGAGTTCGGGCATTACTGGGTAGCACGACGTTGTGGCGTCAAAGTGCTGCGTTTCTCGGTGGGTTTCGGTCGTCCTCTGTGGACTCGTGTGGATCGACATGGCACTGAATTCTGTGTCGCCGCGATACCCTTGGGCGGCTATGTCAAAATGTTGGATGGTCGGGAGACAGAGATCCCTGCCCATCTTGCTGGTCAAGCGTTTGATCAACAGCCGCTGGCCCAGCGTGCCGCGATTGTTGCAGCAGGTCCGCTCATTAATCTGGGATTTGCCGCCGTTCTCTATGCCGTGATCAGTGCACTGGGTGTGACAGTTGCAATTCCCGTCATCGGCAGTCTGCCGGAGACCACCCGCAGTCAGTCGGAGTATCTCCCCGCGGAACTGCTTGCAGTCGACGGCGTGAGCACAACCTCTTGGGAGCGCGCCTCTATTCGTTTAGTTGACGCGATCGGAGAGTCGCCAACCATTCGGCTGACGATTCGGCCGGTTGATTCCAGTATTGTCCGCGACGTGATGATTCCAGTACCACGCAACATGCAGTCCGAACAAAGCCCGCTGGCAATGTATGGTATTCAGCCATGGAGGCCAGCGGTCACACCGACCCTTGCCATGGTGCAGCCGGACGGAGCGGGAGCCCTGGGCGGACTGAGAGTCGGTGACACCATTGTACAAGTGAACGAGCAAGTCATTCAGGACTGGCAAGGGTTTGTTGACCTGATTCGCATCAGCGCAAACCAGACACTCGATGTCCATGTGGATCGAGAGGGAGAGCGGCGAATCGTGAGTATCACTCCTGTGGGTCGGGAGGGCGCGTCTGGAGAAACGATCGGGTTTGTTGGATTGGCTCCTAAACCCACTGAACTTCCACCGGAGATGCTACGGGTCGTCCAATCTGGCCCAATCGAAGCACTCTATGAAGGCGTGATGCGAACCGCTGAGATGAGTTGGTTGACCGTGAAATCCATTGGCAAGATGATCACCGGTGCACTGTCGCCGAAGAATCTCAGTGGGCCATTAACAATTGCACAGGTGGCTGGAGATTCAGCGAGCTCGGGCTGGTATGCGTACCTGAGTTTTCTCGCATATTTATCAGTCAGCCTTGGCGTCTTGAACCTGCTCCCGATTCCTGTGCTTGATGGAGGCCATTTGGTTTACTTTTTAGTGGAAGCTGTGCGCGGTCGCCCTGTTTCAGAAGCCTCCCAGATGCAAGGCATTCGAATTGGTATGGCACTATTGATGGGCCTGATGGTCTTTGCTTTTTATAATGATGTGATGCGACTTTTTTAAACAGACGACAGGATATTTATGCGATTGCAGGCATGGATTGGTGCACTACTTCTGAGTTTCTACGGATCGGCATTCGCCGCGACTGACTTTGTCGCCTCTGACATCCGAATCGAGGGATTACAACGGGTATCTTCTGGCTCAGTGTTTGAAGCCTTGACGCTAAAGCCAGGCGATCGTGTCAATGATCAAGTGGTCAGTGAGGTCACCCGTCGTCTCTTCGACACGGGATTTTTTGACCAAGTGGTACTTCGCCAGGATGGTGCCGTCCTCGTTATTGATGTGGTGGAACGTCCGGCTGTCAGTCGGATTGAAATCACGGGTAACAAAGCGATTGAAACTGATGATTTAATTGACAGTTTAAGGCGCGCTGGCATTGCTGAGGGTGATGTATTAAAGCGTGCAACACTGGATAGTCTAGCCCAAGCCATTACGCGTCAGTACACCAGCCGCGGCCGATACGATGCAATCGTCACCTCAGAGATCATTCCCCAAGATCGAAATCGTGTGGGACTGAATATCACGGTCTTTGAGGGCTCAGTTGCTAAAATTCGACGCATCACAATCGTTGGAAATCAATCGGTCGAGACCGATACACTGCTTGGGGAGATCGACTCGACAGACGGTGGACTCTTTACCTGGATCACCGGCTCTGACCAATACGAATCTGAGCGCTTAACTGCCGATGTGGAGGCGATTCGCTCGTACTATCTGGATCGAGGCTATGTCAATGCGGATGTCGCAGAGCCCAAGATCGAACTCTCTGAGAATCTCGAAGAAGTATTCATCACCATCACTGTCGTTGAGGGAACACAGTATCAGGTGGGCTCAGTCAATATTGGTGGCGAGATTCCGATTGATCTCACTGAGGCTGTCAATGCATTGAGTCTCCAGTCGGGTGAACTGTTTAGCCGCCGTTTGGTCAACGAAGCAGTGGAGTCCATGTCGAAAGCCCTCGGTGATGCCGGATATGGCAGAGCGCAGGTCCGTGCGGTGCCAGAGCTTCGTGATGAGGCGCAGGCGGTTGACGTCACATTAGTGGTGACCCCGGGGCCCTTGGTCTACGTCCGGCGGATTGAGTTTCGGGGAAACACCGGCACCTCGGATGTGGTGTTACGTCGCGAAATCCCGCAGCTTGAGAGCGCGGTTACATCCGCTGCCCAGATTGAGCGGGGACGTATCAACCTACAGCGACTTGGTTTCTTTAGCTTGGTACGGGTCCAAACGCGTCCAGTTCCTGACGAGCCTGACCAGGTCGATGTGGTGTACGAAGTGACCGAGCAAGCCTCAGGATCGCTATCGGCGAGTATCGGATTTTCGCAAGGCGAGGGGGTGTTACTGGGTGCCGGCGTGAGCCAGAAGAACTTTTTGGGTTCGGGTAATTCGTTAAGCTTTAGTTTGCAGAGTTCATCATCCGTCAAAGAGGCTCGGTTTTCGTTTACCGATCCGTATTTCACGATCGATGGTGTCAGCCGCGGTATCGATTTGTATTTCCGCGAAACAGACTTTGACGAAGACGGCACAGCGAACTACACCACCGACGAAACAGGGCTCGGCCTCAGCTTTGGGTATCCGGTGAGCGATCGCGCACGGCTCAGTACCAGCGCACGTATTCAATCGGTGGTACTGAAAACGGACGATAACGAACGTCCAGATTATATCGAGAACTTCTTGGTGTCAGAGGGGTTCGCAAGGGGCAACCGTGAAGCGGAGTTTTTGGAAGTCGTTCTGGGTGCTGGCTATAGTTTTAATACGCTGAATAAGGCTTTTCTACCAACCGAAGGGATTCGTCATCGGGTCTCTGCAGATCTTGCAATCCCAGGCTCGGATCTTGAGTATTACAGCCTGAACTATCTGGGCGAGTCCTTTACACCGTTGTCAAAGACACGCGATGTGTCGCTCGCGATGAAAACCAACTTGGGGTACGGCAGTGGCTATGGTGATTCTGATGGATTGCCATTTTTGAAGAACTTTTTTGCCGGCGGCATCCGCTCAGTGCGGGGGTTTGAATACAATTCGCTTGGGCCTCGCGATGAAGCCAGTGAACAGATCGGCGGTAACGTGCTGGTTACTGGATCGGTGTCCTTGCAGTTTCCCTTACCCGGCGTGAAAGAGACCGATCAAACCCGGATTTCCGTCTTTACTGATGCAGGTCAGGTGTACGACGATGAGTTTGACCCAAGTGACTTGCGTTACTCGACCGGGGTCGCACTGGCTTGGATGACGCCAATCGGGCCGCTGTCTTTTACCTATGCAAAAGCACTCAATGCATCATCGACAGATCAGACTGAGGGATTCCAGTTCTCGATTGGTTCGAGCTTCTAATGGCGTGGTCACTGTCTGAGCTGGCCGCGCTGACAGGGACCCAGGTCATCGGGGACCCGAAGTGTTTGGTCAGTCGATTGAATGCGTTACATGCCGCAGGACCTGGAGATCTGACCTTTCTCAGCCAGATCCGTCGAGCCGGAGAGCTGGGGAGTACCAAAGCCTCCGCTGTGGTCGTTCCGAGCGCCTGTGCATCTCAGGTCTCGCATGGTCTGATTTCTGAGAATCCCTATTTAACCTACGCACAGTTGAGCCAAGTGATGGATCCAGACGGATTGCCCTTTGCAGGATCAATTGATGCGCTAGCCTCGATTGATCCAAGTGCGCAACTGGGGGAAAACGTCTCGATTGCGCCCTATGCTGTCATTGGCGCCGAGGTGACGATCGGTGAGGGGTCGTTGATTGGCCCGCATGCGGTCCTCTATCCAGGGACACAGGTCGGACGACGATGCATCATTGGTGCCCATAGCGTCATTGGGTCGGATGGGTTTGGCTTTGCACCGAGTGAGCACGGTTGGGTCAAAATTCATCATTTAGGATGTGTCCGAATCGGCGATGATGTGGAAATCGGTGCCGGTTGTACGATCGATCGCGGCGCATTGGACGACACGATCATTGCAGCTGGGGTGAAACTCGATAATCAGATTATGATTGCGCACGGCTGCTCAATCGGTGCCCGCACCGCGATGGCCGCCTGTGTTGCGTTAGCTGGAAGTACACACATCGGCGCCGATGTAACAGTGGGTGGAATGACCGGTTTCACAGGACATTTGGAGGTGTGTGATAAAGTACATATCGGTGCGCAAGCCCTCGTCACGCAATCCATTTCTGAGCCAGGGCACTATGCAGGCGGTGCCGGAGGAGTGATGCCCGTCGCACAATGGCGACGTAATGCAGTGCGATTTCGACAGCTTGATCGCTTGGCTGCTCGATTGGCTCGTGTGGAAAAAGCGAACGATTCAACCAACTAAGGACTGCTATGCTTTTGGATATCAAGGAAATCCGAGAATACTTGCCACATCGTTACCCGTTTTTGTTGGTGGATCGCGTGCTCGAGCTTGAGCTCAATCACCGCATCAAGTGCATTAAAAATGTGACTGCAAATGAGGATTTTTTTAACGGTCATTTTCCCGATCATCCCGTTATGCCAGGGGTCTTGATTATTGAGGCGCTCGCGCAAGCAGCCGGCGTGCTCGGGTTCAAGACGATGAATAAAAAACCAGCCGAGGGCTCAATTTATCTGTTCGTGGGAGCAGATGACGTCCGCTTCAAGCGGCAGGTGATTCCAGGTGACCAGCTGGTGTTAGAAGCGGAAGTGATGCGCGTCCGCGCAGGAATTTGGAAGTTTCAATGTCGCGCAAGTGTCGATAACGAGACGGTGTGCACGGCTGTCATCTTGTGCGCGGACCGAACAGTGTGACACGCATTGATCCAAGGGCGGTCGTCGATCGCAGGGCCACACTCGCTGACGATGTGGAAGTGGGTCCCTATGCGATTATTGGCCCCGATGTCGAAATTGATCGTGGTACTCGGATCGGCCCACATGCAGTGATCAAAGGCCCCACCCGACTGGGTCAGCATAATGTCATCTTTCAGTTTGCTAGTGTTGGTGAGGACTGCCAAGACAAGAAGTATCGCGGCGAATCGACCCGTCTCGAAGTTGGCGATCACAATGTCATCCGAGAAGGCGTGACCCTGCACCGGGGAACGGTTCAAGATCGGGGCGTGACCCAGATTGGCTCCAATAATCTCTTAATGTGTTATGTGCATGTGGCTCACGATTGCCTGGTGGGTAATGACATTATTATGGCGAACAACACCGCAGTGGCGGGGCATGTGAACATTGGTGATGGGGTTATTCTCGGGGGTGGCACCTTGATTCACCAATTCTGTCAAATTGGTTCGTATGCCATGACCGCAGCGGGAACGGTGGTGCTTCAAGATATACCAGCGTTTGTGACCTGCTCAGGAAACCGGGCGGAAGCGCATGGCATGAATGTCGAAGGGATGCGTCGCAGAGGCCTGTCCTCAGATGTCATCAATCGCTTGCGAGAAGCCTATAAGACCGTCTATCGCCGTGGTCTGACCCTGGATCAAGCGATTACTGAGATTGGCCACGACAGTAGTGGGTGTGCCGAGGTGAAGTTATTTCTTGAATCACTGAAGGCGAGCCAACGCGGTATTGTGCGTTAATGCGTGTCATGGTGTCCGCCACCGAACTCTCTGGTGATGCAATTGGAGCCGCGGTCTTGACTGCGTTGGCAGAGAAATATCCGTTGCAATTGGAAGGCTTGGGCGGCCCACACCTTGAGGCACTTGGCCTATCCTCTCGCACACCTCTGTCTCGATTGGCGGTCATGGGGCTCTGGGAAGTACTTCCGCGTTTGCCTGAGCTTCTCTGGATTCGGCATCGGCTGGCACATCGATTGCGAACATGGCGCCCTGACCTGTTAGTCACGTGCGATGCACCTGATTTTAATTTACCCCTCGCACGCATTGCACGTAGGCATGGTATCCCTGTGGTGCATATTGCCAGTCCATCGGTTTGGGCATGGCGACAGGATCGCATTCCACTGATCGCTGATTCCTTAGACGCATTGCTGTGTCTCTTTCCATTTGAGCCCGTGCTCTATGCCTCGACCAAACTCTCAACAACCTTCATTGGTCATCCTCTGGCGGCGCAAATTACCTTTGATCCAGAGATGCAGAGCGCACGCGCAGCGCTCAATATTCCAAGAGAAGGCAGGGTATTGGCATGCCTTCCAGGGAGTCGATCCACGGAAGTACGATCACTTTGGCCGATCTTTTTTGAGGGGCTCAGAGCACTAAAATCAGTCATTCCAGACTTGCACGTTGTTATTCCAATTGCCTCCCCCAACCTCGCCGCGCTCATTAATCCCGACGCGTCGGACGATTGGATTCAGTGCGTTGATGGTCGTGCCCAGACAGTCTTGGCAGCAGCCAATGCTGCACTGGTTGCCTCAGGTACGGCAAGCTTGGAAGCGATCCTGACAGGTCGACCCACTGTGGTCGCGTATCAGATGAATCCTCGCACCTATCGTCGTGTCATGGCACAACTACTCACTCCCTGGGTGAGCCTACCGAATCAATTGGCGGGACGTTTTTGGATTCCAGAACTGATACAGGATGAGCTCACGGCCACCTCGATCGTGACCCACCTCGCTCCGCGGCTGCAAGAAGCGCCTGATGAGGTATTTTTAGAGACCGCCCGCTCAATCCATGGGCGTTTGGCGTCGGTTCCCATTGAGATCGCAGTCGCTGCGATCGAGGAGACCTTAGGTCGTGCTCATCGGCATTGACGAAGTGGGTCGTGGTCCGCTTGCTGGCCCTGTTATTGCCTGCGCCGTATTGTGGCCAGAAACAGGAGATGTTGCGGGATTGACTGACTCAAAGCGCCTCTCTGCGAAGCGACGCGAGAGTCTCATTGATGCGATTCAATCAACAGCAATTGCGATTGGGTTTGGACGTGCGGAGCCATGGGAAATTGACCAACTTAATATCCTGCAGGCCACGTTATTGGCGATGACGCGTGCAGCAGAGCAGATCTTGACCGATGCCCCCACGCAGACCCGAATTGTTGTGGACGGCAATCGTGTGCCAGACGCGCTCCGTGCAAGGGCGAGCGCGGTGATCGGCGGCGACGGCTTGATCCCTGCAATTTCAGCAGCGTCAGTGCTTGCCAAGGTCGCCCGGGATCACGAAATGTGCGCATGGAGCAGAACCTACCCCGGATACGGTTTTGAAAGGCATGCCGGTTACCCGACCCGGGAGCATTTGAATGCGCTATCCTGTCTTGGCGTGACACCCATTCACCGGCGAAGTTTTGCGCCAGTGGCCCATTGCCTGCAGGAAAATGCATGACAGCCTTCGTTCATCTACGCGCCCATTCCGAATATTCATTAGTCGATGGGCTCTTGCGAATCAAATCCTTTGTGGCAGGCGTTGGGGCAGCATGCATGCCCGCTATCGCGCTCACTGACGAATCCAATGTGTTTGGTCTTCTGAAATTTTATCGTCAAGCATTGGGGCAGGGGATTCAGCCCATTTTAGGCGTGGATTGTTGGGTAGAGAGTGCCATCGGTCCATCGCGCTTGACCCTATTGGCCATGAATCACACCGGCTATTTACAGATTTTGCAGCTTGTCTCACTCGGCTGGCAATCAGGACAGGTCGATGGCAAACCAGTGCTTCGCGACGAGTGGCTCAGTGCGCATTCGGACGGATTAATTGTGCTTTCTGGAGGCATTGATGGGGAGCTGGCGCGACTTGTGGATGCAGGCCGACTCGCCGAAAGCGAGCAGCGAGCAGCCATCTTGGCTGACCGATATCCCAACCGCTTTTATTTAGAAATCAGTCGATTAGGGCGACCTGGTGAATCCCAATGGATTGCCCAAGCGGCAGTATGGGCAAGTCAATTGAATCTGCCATTGGTGGCAACCAACCCAATTTGCTTTATGCGTCAGGAAGACTTTGAAGCGCATGAAACCCGAGTCTGTATTCATGAGGGCTATACCATCGATGATGGGTCTCGCGTGCGACGCCATACCGATCAGCAATACCTCAAAAACCCCGACGAAATGCATGCGTTGTTCCCTGATTTTCCGGACGCCCTGGCGAATACGGTCGCGATTGCTCAGCGTTGCGGTGTGGCGTTGACATTAGGAACTTATTTCCTGCCGAACTATCCGATCCCGGAAGGGATGACCTTGGATGGTTTTTTCCGAGAAGAAAGTCGCAAGGGTTTGGCGACACGTCTTGCCGCGATACCGTCAGCGGACGCGTCTAATCAAGACCAGTCTCAGAGTGATCATTATCACGACAGGCTTGAGTTTGAGGTGGGCGTGATTTTGCAGATGGGATTTCCTGGCTATTTCTTGATTGTTGCCGACTTCATCCGCTGGGCAAAATCACAAGCCATTCCAGTTGGACCCGGTCGGGGCTCGGGAGCGGGATCCATCGTCGCCTGGGCATTGGGGATCACCGACCTGGACCCAATTGAGCATGATCTGTTATTCGAACGTTTCTTGAACCCCGAACGCGTTTCTATGCCCGACTTCGATGTGGACTTCTGTATGGAAGGACGCGATCGCGTGATTGATTACGTAGCACAGCGCTATGGTCGCCAAGCAGTGAGTCAAATCGTGACCTTTGGATCGATGGCGGCGAAAGCTGTCGTTCGTGACGTGACCCGAGTGCAAGGTAAGCCCTATGGGCTGGGTGATCGGCTTGCAAAGCTGATTCCATTTGAAGTTGGCATGACGCTGGACAAGGCGTATGAGGCTGAGCCGCAACTCTCGGAATGGCTGAATTCCGATGATGACGCCCGTGAAGTCTGGGAAATGTCGCTCAAGCTGGAAGGCATTACCCGCAATGTTGGGAAACATGCCGGTGGGGTTGTGATTGCGCCCGGGCGGCTGACGGACTTCACTGCATTGCTCTCGGATGCGCAAGGGGGTGGGCTCGTCACCCAGTATGATAAGGATGATGTCGAGGCTGCAGGCCTTGTGAAATTCGACTTCTTAGGGTTGCGTACACTGACTATCTTGGATTGGGCGCTCGCGTTGATTCGGGACCAGCATGGAGACGCGCCGCATATTGATCAATTGCCAATGCAAGATAAGACCGTCTTCGACATGCTGTGTCGCGCCGAAACAACCGCGATTTTCCAGCTGGAATCACGTGGCATGAAGGAGCTGATTCGTCGCCTTAAGCCGGAGTCCTTCGAGGAAATCGTTGCATTGGTTGCACTGTTTCGGCCAGGTCCACTGCAATCGGGAATGGTGGATGATTTCATCAACCGAAAGCATGGCAAGGCGCAGGTCAGCTATCCACACCCTGATCTCGAAGCCATTTTGAAAAACACGTATGGCGTGATCCTTTATCAAGAACAGGTCATGCAAATTGCCCAGGTCTTGGCCGGATATTCGCTCGGTGAAGCCGATCTGTTGCGTCGGGCGATGGGGAAAAAGAAGCCAGAGGAAATGGCGAAGCAGCGAGAGATTTTTCTTGAAGGGACCACTCAGCGGGGGATTGGCGCCACGCTTTCCAATGCGATCTTTGATTTGATGGAAAAGTTTGCTGGCTATGGATTTAATAAATCGCACTCTGCCGCCTATGCCCTGGTGTCGTATCAAACCGCCTATTTGAAGGCACATTATCCAGCTGAATTCATGGCAGCTGTGTTGTCCTCTGACATGGACAATACAGACAAAGTCGTGCCATTGATCGAGGAGTGTCGTCGGATGGGGCTGACGGTCCGTCCACCGGATATCAATCGGGGGACCTTCAAGTTCTCTGTGGCGAACGGGGAGATTATTTACGGATTGGGTGCAATTAAGGGGCTGGGTGAAGGTCCTGTGCAGGCCATTGTTGAATCGCGCTCTGAGGCTGGCGATTATTCCGATGTCTTTGATTTTTGTGCCCGCATTGCCACGCAGAAGATCAATAAGCGGGCACTGGAGGCTCTGATTCGTGCAGGCGCTTTTGATACGCTTGGGGTGTCACGATGGATCGTCATGGCGACCGTCGAGGATGCCGTGCTGCAAGCTGATCAATTTGCACGCAATGAAGCATCAGGAATGGTGGATTTGTTTGGGTTAGGGGCAACGGCAACTGACCTTCCGGCCGACCCCTATCAGCATCATCGCCGAACCCCACGTTGGTCCGAGCGCGATCAATTACGAGGCGAAAAGGAGACCTTAGGGTTGTATTTAACTGGACATCCGATTGACGCCTATGGTCAGGATTTGCGGGGAATTGGCGCGCGCTCCTTGGATACATTAGAGCGGACCAAGGATACCGTCCGGGTAGCAGGGTTGATCGTCGGATTACGCGTGGTTCGAAATAAGCGTGGTGAGTCATTTGCAATCATGACCCTCGATGATCGGACTGCACGGGTTGATGTCACCGTATTTGCAGATCTGTTTCAAAGCTGTCGGGATATTTGTGTGGATGATCAACTTGTGGTGGTTGATGGGGACGTGAGTTTCGATGAATTCAGTCAGGGCTTGAAAATGCGAGCAACCAAGGTGGATACCTTGGCAGCAGCTCGTCAATCATCTGCCTCAGCCCTCGAAATGACCCTGGAGCAGTTAAGTGCCAAGTCGCTCGACACGCTCAGTCAGCTTCTCGCCCCGTATCGGGGCGGTGAGTGTCCGGTCCGAATCGCGTACACTACGCGAGACGCCAAGGGACGGATTCAGTTAGGCCCCGATTGGGCGGTCTCGCCGAGTGACGAATTGCTGGTCGCCCTGCGTGAGTGGGCCGGCGATCGTCATGTGAGTCTGGCATTTTCAAAAGGAATACATTGAGCATATGAACCCGGATTATTTGGACTTTGAACAACCCATTGCTGAGCTCGACGGCAAGATTGAGGAACTGCGGCATCTGTCAACTGAGTCGGGGATCAATATTGCTGACGAAGTTGCACGGCTGCGATCTAAGTCAAAAAGTCTGACTGAAAAGATTTTTTCTGATCTGAGTATTTGGCAAAAAGCACAGCTTGCTCGGCACCCCAAGCGTCCCTATACGCTCGACTACGTCAAGTATCTTGTCGATGGATTTGATGAGCTTCATGGCGATCGCCAGTTCGCGGATGATCAGGCGCTGGTCGGAGGTATTGGCGAGTTCCGGGGGCGATCAGTGCTTGTCATCGGGCATGAGAAAGGCCGTGCCGTCAAAGAAAAAGTCGCGCGTAACTTTGGCATGCCACGACCTGAAGGATACCGAAAGGCGCAACGCCTGATGGCGCTCGCCAGTCGCTTCAAGTTACCGATCCTCACGTTTATTGACACCCCCGGTGCCTATCCTGGAATTGATGCAGAAGAGCGAGGGCAAAGTGAAGCGATTGCAAAAAGCTTAGCGCTCATGTCTCGATTGAATACCCCAATTATCACTAGTGTGATCGGTGAAGGGGGTTCAGGCGGCGCACTGGCAATCGGGGTGTGTGATCGCCTTCTGATGTTGGAATATGCAACTTATTCGGTCATTTCACCTGAAGGATGCGCGTCTATTTTATGGAAAAATGCCTCCCATGCGCCTGAGGCAGCCGAGGCGATGGGGATTACCGCGGATCGGTTGTTTTCACTTGGACTCGTGGATCAGTTGGTGCGGGAGCCGCTCGGCGGGGCCCATCGCGCACCTGCCGATGCTGCCCGCCATTTAGGTGATGCCATCGAGGCCAATCTCGATGTTCTCGCAGCCTTGGATTCTGAGACCCTACTTCAGTCCCGTTATGACAAACTCATGGCCATCGGTGTCGCGCGTTCTTGAACATTTGTTGAGGAACCATTGGCCTTGCGCCGACGGGACCGTCCATTTAATGATCAGCGGGGGCGCGGACTCCATGGCACTGCTGTGCCTTGTCCAAGCCTACCAAGAAGCCCACCCGCGCAAGATCATTATCCATCATTGTCATCATGGGGTGCATGCCGAGGCCGATCACTGGGCCGTTCTGGTCGAAAAAGCAGCCCGCAAGCGTGATTGGCCGTGCCAGGTCCATCGTCTGAACCTGATCATGGGCCCTGATTTCGAGGCGCGAGCCCGAACTGCGCGCTATGACGCTGTCGAGCGGATGGTCGGCTCAGGTGATGTGGTGATGACAGCGCATCATCAGGATGATCAATTAGAAACGCTGTGCCTGCGTCTCGCCCAAGGGACAGGGATGATTGGCTTGATCGGCATGCCAATCTCGCGCCCCTTTGGTTTAGGGCGGCTTGCTCGCCCATTTCTTGACCTGACGCGGACTCAATTGCGCCATGAGTGCATGATTAGAAATGAATCCTTTATTGATGATCCGAGCAACTTAGACGTGCGTTTTCAGAGAAACCTGGTGCGGTTGCATCTCTTACCTCGACTATTTCGAGTTGCGCCGCAGGCTCGATCCGAGCTGCTTGGATTACGCAAAGTTGCACTGGCCGAAGTCGAACGGATGCGTGCTCGGTTGCAGCCATGTGTGCCGGACCGAGAGACTGTTGTCATCCCAATGGCGGATGCGTTCGACCTCATCGGCTGGCAAATTCGGTTTTGGTGTCACGCGCACGGCTGGTATGCGCCATCTAGCGCGATGCTTGATGAGTTCGCACGACAATGTCGCCACGCGGATCCAGATCGGCAGCCGGAAATCCGGTTAACCGATGAAGTGGTCATCAAAGCATGGTCTGGACGGTTATGGTGGGTGAGCCCGACTGAGAATCGATCCGATGAGCGCGTTGAGCGTATCCGCTTGGAGCCGAACTCGTCAAAAACCCTGCAGCTAAAGGGCGGCACGTTGATTCTTGATCCAGGATCAATCGGTGAGCATCTCACCATTTATCAGGGCGTCACTGGGCGGAGCTTTCGACTGGCACGAAATCGTCCACAATACAGTTTAAAGCAGCTGGCTCAGCAGCTAGGAGTACCGCCATGGTATCGCGGTCTCTGGCCCTTGATTGCAAGCAAGGACATCATCCTCGGGTGGGGTCCACAGGATGCACGTGAGCACAGCCTCATCCCGCACCCACTGAATTGGCAGTGGCATGCGGAGCCTAGGAAAAGCGATGGATCCGCTGTATCCTAAGCTCCCATCCCAGTTACCAATTTACAATTCACTCTGGATTGTAAATATTCAGAAGGATCTAAGGTCAACATGAGTCGTTTCGTGTTCGTGACCGGTGGGGTGGTGTCGTCGCTCGGTAAGGGTATTGCGGCAGCGTCTCTCGGTGCTATTTTGGAAGCACGCGGACTCCGCGTGACGATGTTGAAGTTGGATCCCTATATCAATGTGGATCCCGGCACCATGAGTCCATTTCAGCATGGGGAAGTCTTTGTCACCGAAGACGGTGCTGAGACCGATTTAGATCTGGGGCATTACGAGCGCTTTATTCGCACTCGGATGACCAAGGCAAACAACTTTACCGCGGGCCGAGTGTATGAAGATGTCCTCCGAAAGGAGCGGCGTGGTGATTACTTAGGTGGGACCGTCCAAGTCATCCCTCACATTACCGATGAGATCAAGCATAAGATCATTCAAGGTGCGGGGGATAGTGATGTCGCGATTGTCGAGATCGGCGGCACTGTCGGAGATATCGAATCATTGCCATTTCTCGAGGCGGTCCGGCAATTACGCCAAGAGCTGGCCAATCGCACCTTGTTAATTCATCTCACGCTCGTGCCATACATCGCGACAGCTGGTGAAACAAAAACAAAGCCCACCCAGCATTCGGTCAAAGAACTGCGTTCAATCGGATTGCAGCCAGACGTCTTACTCTGTCGTTCTGATCACGACATTGATTTATCAAGTCGTCGAAAGATTGCACTATTCACCAACGTGGAAGAGCGTGCGGTGATCCCATTGCGGGATGCAGATACGATTTATCGGATTCCAATCATGCTGCATGAACGTGGACTCGACGATCTTGTCGTCGCCAAGCTTGGGTTGGCCTGTGAGCCCGCAGATCTCTCCGAATGGGTACGGGTGGTCGATGCGCATCTCAATCCGTTAAAGACCATTGAAATTGCCATGGTCGGCAAGTACATGGATCTGCTAGATGCCTACAAGTCCCTTATTGAGGCTGTGCTCCATGCGGGTATTCAGACGCGTACGCGCATTCAATTTCGATACATTGATTCAGAAGATATCGAAAAGCGTGGCCTCTCAATACTCGAAGGAGTCGATGCTGTCTTGGTTCCGGGTGGATTCGGGGAGCGAGGAATTGAGGGGAAAATTGCAGCGGTATGCCATGCGCGTGAAAACAAGATTCCATACCTTGGAATCTGTCTTGGAATGCAAGCAGCCGTGATTGAGTTTGCCCGCCACGTGGCGGGTCTTGACGGTGCAACCAGTAGTGAATTTGCACCCCGTGCGGATCATCCGGTCATCGCATTGATCACTGAGTGGACAAAGGCAGATGGAACACGTGAAGTACGTGGCCAAGATTCAGACTTAGGCGGGACGATGCGTCTAGGCGCACAGGAGTGCCGTTTGACGAGTGGATCCAAGGTCGCAGACATTTACGGCGTCGATGTGGTCTCCGAGCGGCATCGGCATCGGTGGGAGTTTAATAACGATTATTTGACCACGCTCACAGACGCAGGTCTTGTGATTGCTGGACGATCCATGGATGACAGTCTAGTGGAAGTCATTGAGGTGGCAGATCATCCATGGTTTGTGGGATGTCAGTTTCACCCTGAATTTACCTCGACACCCCGTGATGGGCATCCCCTGTTTACCAGTTATGTCAAGGCTGCACTGACCTATGCAAAAAGCGGGGCCAAGGAGCAGTTGTTTTAATGCAAACGTCCATCCAAATTGGCGGAACACGGTGCAGCAACACATCCCCTATGATGTTGTTTGGGGGGATGAATGTCCTCGAATCCAAATCCCTCGCCATGGAGATCTGCGCACACTATGTGGAGGTCTGTCAGCGATTAGCCATCCCATTGGTGTTCAAGGCGAGTTTCGATAAAGCCAATCGGTCCAGCGTGAAAAGTTTTCGGGGCCCTGGCTTACTGCAAGGACTTGAATGGTTGGCTGACATTAAGGATACATTTCAAGTTCCTATCATTACGGATGTGCATGAAGTCGCGCAGGCAGCCCCTGTGGCTGAAGTAGCCGATGTGATTCAGCTCCCCGCGTTTCTCTCGAGGCAAACTGATCTCGTCGTCGCAATGGCAGAAACCGGTGCCATCATCAATGTCAAAAAGGCCCAGTTTTTAGCACCCCATGAAATGCGACATATTCTTCAAAAGTGCCAGGAGGCTGGGAACGATCGAGTCATTCTTTGTGAGCGCGGTTCCAGTTTTGGGTACAACAATTTGGTTGTCGATATGCTCGGTTTTGGCCTCATGAAAGCAATGAACGTGCCCGTAATTTTCGACGTAACGCATGCACTACAACAGCCCGGTGGTCGTGCGGATTCGGCTGACGGGCGCCGCAGTCAGGCATTAGAGCTCGCTCGCGCTGGCATGGCAGTGGGTTTGGCGGGACTGTTTCTTGAAGCCCATCCTAATCCTGATCGCGCATTGTGTGACGGGCCGTCTGCGCTGCCGCTGTCAAAGCTCGAACCTTTTCTAAAACAACTCAAAGCGATCGATGATCTCGTGAAGTCCTTTGATCTCGTGGAGACCCATTCAGTATGACACCCATTACCCACATCGTCGGACGGGAGATTATGGACTCCCGTGGCAACCCCACCGTTGAGGCCGAAGTGACATTGGCATCGGGCGCAGTCGGAATGGCGGCGGCCCCATCTGGCGCATCCACTGGATCGCGGGAGGCCTTGGAGTTGCGTGATCAGGATCCCTCGCGCTATCTGGGCAAGGGTGTGTTGAAGGCCGTGGGTCATGTGAATCATGGTATTCGAGCGTGTCTGATCGGCCAAGATGCTGGTGATCAGGCGGCCATTGATGCGGCTTTAATTGCCTTGGATGGGACTCCGAACAAAGGGCATCTTGGTGCGAATGCCACCTTAGCTGTCTCGCTTGCGGTCGCCAAGGCATTCGCCATTGAGCAGCGCCTTCCCTTATTTCGTTACCTCAGTGCGCTTCATCAACCGACGGTGCAAGGGCTTTTACCGTTGCCAATGATGAATATCATCAACGGGGGCGAGCACGCAGATAACAACGTTGATATTCAAGAGTTCATGATTCAACCTGTCTCTGCAACGAGCTTTGCAGAGGCATTACGAATGGGTGCTGAAGTTTTTCATTGCTTGAAAGGGGTCTTGAAGTCGCAAGGCTATAGCACCGCGGTGGGGGATGAAGGCGGGTTTGCGCCGAACTTACCGAGCAACGAAGCAGCCTTGGCGGTGATTGAGCAAGCGGTGGCCGGCGCTGGGTATCGATTAGGAGTCGACGTGACACTTGCATTGGACTGCGCCGCCAGTGAGTTTTATCACGATGGCCAATACACCCTTGCAGGTGAAGGGCGTGCTTTCAGTCCGATCGAATTTGCTGATTACCTTGCCGACCTCTGTGATCGATACCCCATCATCTCAATTGAGGATGGCATGCACGAGAGCGACTGGGCCGGCTGGGCCAATCTTACGGCCAAATTGGGAGATCGTTGCCAATTGGTCGGCGATGATTTATTCGTCACCAATACGGAGATTCTTCAGCGTGGAATTGATGAAGGAATTGCCAACTCAATTCTGATTAAGTTCAATCAGATTGGCACACTTTCCGAGACACTGGCTGCTGTGCGGATGGCGCAAACGGCGGGTTATACCGCGGTGATTTCTCATCGCT
The DNA here is from genome assembly GCA_018401755.1 of Litorivicinus sp. Taxonomy (GTDB): domain Bacteria; phylum Pseudomonadota; class Gammaproteobacteria; order Pseudomonadales; family Litorivicinaceae; genus HIMB30. The sequence goes on along the minus strand of JAGYKJ010000007.1, from coordinate 494,835 downwards.
CAGGTGAAACCGAGGACACGACGATCGCCGATCTCGCAGTTGGCACAGGGGCCGGTCAAATTAAAACAGGATCACTGTGTCGATCGGACCGCGTGGCAAAATATAATCAATTGCTCCGGATTGAGGCAATGCTGGCCAGCGAGGCTCGCTATCCCGGGCGTTCCGCCGTCTTTGGACAGGGCTAATGCTCGGTCGCCTCTTTTTGATCGCTTTGGCAGTCTTATTGGGACTGTCGCAATACCAATTGTGGGTTGGCACTGGATCGCTTGCCGAATTGCAGCGTTTGCGCGATGAGCTAGGCCGACAAGAACTCGAGAATGCGCGTCTGGCGAGTCGCAACGCGGAGCTTGCAAAGGAAGTCAGCGCAATTAAAACAGATGCTCAAGCGATTGAGGAATTGCTGCGGTCTCGATTTGGCTATGTCCGCGAAGGTGAAACCTTTGTCCGACTAATCCCAAAGGCTGAACAATCCAATGAATGATCGCATACATGCGATTGTACCAGCAGGCGGTCGTGGTCAGCGCTTTGGTGGACCCGTCCCCAAACAGTATCTTGAGGTCGCTGGTCGGCCAGTCCTATCCCATGTCTTGGCGCGTTTTCTACAGGCAGTCGAGATTGATTTCATCGCGGTCCCCATCGCCAAAAGTGATGTTCGGTTTGAAGAACTTGTTGAGGCTCGAGATCCGAGAGTACTGTCTGCCGAAGGTGGGACTGAGCGTGCATTGAGTGTGCTTGCCGGAATCACGACTCTACGTGCTGCCGGCGCTGGCCCCAGCGACTGGATTTTGGTGCATGATGCGGCACGTCCGTTACTGACAACAGGTGAGATTTTTGCATTGATCGAAGCCATCGAGACACCAGGTTGTCCCGGTGTGGTGTTGGCAGTGCCAGCGGCCGATACGTTAAAGCGGGTCGATGTGCTTGCACGGACGGACGAGGTAGCAGATGGCGCCATCGGAAGCACGCTGGTTCGTGATGGGATTTGGCATGCAATGACACCGCAAGCGTTTCGACTATCCGACCTCGAACATGCCATTGAGCGCGCGCTCGCAGCAGGTCACCCTGTGACGGATGAATCCTCCGCGCTTGAGGCAATGGGAACGCAACCCTGGCTTGTTCGAGGGCGTCGCTCAAACATCAAATTGACGTATCCTGAGGACATTGAACTTGTAGATGCCATTTTGCGCCAGCGCGCGAAATAAGGAGGCATGATGACGCTACGTATCGGTCAAGGTTTTGATATTCACCGGCTTGAGTCTGGTGACGGTGTTACCCTCGGTGGTCTATGGATTGCTTGCCCATATCGTTTAGTTGCACACTCAGACGGCGATGTGGTTTTACATGCGGTGATGGATGCGATGCTAGGTGCTCTTGCCCTAGGTGATATCGGTGAGTTGTTCCCAGATACGGACGCCCGCTATCAAGGTGCAGACAGTGCGCAGCTCACCCGGATTGTTCGAGACCGATGCCGTCACCTTGGCTATGTAGTCGGTAATCTAGACCTCACCATCCTTTGTGAACAACCAAAAATCAGCCCTCATCGGGCGACCATGCGTGAAGTGATCGCGCAAGTTTTGGACATCCCAGTGGATCGGATTTCAGTGAAGGCAACCACATGCGAGCAACTCGGATCGATCGGCCGGGGTGAGGGCTTAGCTGTTCAAGCAATTGTTTTAATGTTGGCGCACGCCTGATGTTGTGGGGTTCTCGTTCGCTACACTGGCAACAGCTACCAACCTTGTATCCACCCACAGGTATCCGCGGGATCTACCGTGCGGATCCACAGGCATTTATTGTAGAAGAAGAGCTCGGCGTGGCTCCGAGCGGGACAGGCGAGCATTGGTGGCTGTGGATTGAAAAAATTGGTCTCACCACCGAGGAAGTGATTCATCGTCTGGCAAACACCTGGGGAATTAAACCGGCACTGTTTGGCTATGCGGGGAAAAAAGATCGTCTCGCGGTTGCACGTCAATGGATTAGTTGCCCAGCGGACGCACGTCCTGAAATCGGCGGATTGGGCGTTGGCCTCGAAATCTTGGCAGCGCATCGTGATGCACAGAAGATCCGTGTCGGTCAGTTGCATGGCAATCGATTTCAGATCCGTGTTGATGCAGTCACGGGCATCGAGGAATTAGCTGATCGACTCCGGCTGATTACCACGTCTGGCATTCCAAACTACTTTGGGCCACAGCGATTCGGACGGGAAGGGCAGACTCTTGAGCGAGTTCGTCAGTTAAGCAATCGTGATCCTGAGGGACGCCGACGACTTCGCCATAATCAATCCATGCTTGCATCGGCTGCGCGCGGAGCAGGGTTCAATGCTGTCCTTGCTGAACATTTAGAACAAGGGACCTTCGATCATGTGCAGCGTGGAGCTGTGCTTCAGGTATCTGGAGATCTTCGTGAGCAAGTCGTCTGTAGTGAGAGTCTCTCGGACTGGAGCGCACGAACGGCTCAAGGAGAGGCTGTCCTCACTGGACCATTATTTGGACGGCGGTGTTTAGCTCGTCATGCTGTATTTGCCATGGAGCAAGGTATTCAGGGGGCTGACCCACTGGGTCGCTGGTTACTTGGGATTTTTCCTCACGAGAAACGCCGAGCACTGCGTGTCTGGCCTCAACAGCTCGAATGGCAGGAAATGAACGGGGTACTCACCTTAACCTTTACGCTACCTAAAGGTAGTTTTGCCACGTCAGTGTTAAAAGAAATTGGAGCAATAGGGATCGATGATGCATGCCTTGATCAGTGATCGTGGTCGGGAGCGTCTTGTTGAGCTCCTTGGAGATCAGGGGATTAACGACGTGTTTGTTCTCGATGCATTTCGGCGCGTGCCTCGTCATTTGTTCGTCGATCCTGCGGTGCGAGACTCGGCGTATTTGGATGTCACCCTGCCGCTTGGATATCAGCAAACGCTGTCTCAACCGTCGGTCGTTGCCCGCATGTTGGAGTGTGTCCGTGGTGGACGATCTTTGTCACGTGTTCTCGAGATCGGAGCAGGCAGTGGATTTCAAACAGCATTGCTCTGTTTTCTGGCAGAGCAAGTATTCGCTATCGAGCGAATCGCACCGCTCGCAAAAGCTGCAAGAGCGCGTCTTGATCAGCTCGAACTGGAAAATGCAGTGATCAAACATGGCGACGGGTTACTTGGTTGGCCTGAATTCGCGCCCTTTGATGCGATTATCATGGCGGCATGTCCTGAGCAGGTTCCCGATGTCGTCTTAGCGCAATTAGCGATTGGAGGACGACTGATTGCACCGGTTGGACAGGGAGCCGTGCAGTCACTGACGTTGTTTCAGAAAACTGAGGATGGGCTGACTAGTTTGGTCGTTGACGAAGCCTTTTTCGTGCCAGCGCTGGGTGGCGTTGCGTGACCAGCGCGGGAATATTCATGCGTGGCTTGGCCATGGGGGCTGCAGATGCTGTCCCCGGGGTCTCGGGTGGAACGATTGCATTTCTCACAGGCATTTATCCTCGATGGCTGGCTGTTCTGACTGCACTGCATCCGCGATTACTCCGGCTGGGTATGCAAGGACAATGGAAGGCGCTTTGGCGAGTGTTGGATGGCGCTTTTGTTCTGCCCCTGATCGCTGGGATTATCGTCGCATTGATCAGTGTTGCGCATCTGATCACCTATGGGTTGGATGCGTGGCCTGAGCGAATCTGGGGTTTATTTTTTGGGCTGGTCATGATGATGGGATTGGGCCTAATACGACAGATCTGGCCTGGGTTTCAAGGAAGGCATGTCGCCTATTTTGCGATCGGTTTACTCGGCTCTGCGGCACTTGGTTTACTGCAACCAGTTAGCATGGAGATGGCGTGGTGGGGTTGGCCCCTCGCTGGCGCCTTGGCGCTGTCGGCGATGCTATTACCTGGGATTTCTGGAAGCTTTTTGTTAGTTTTGATTGGCGTCTATCCGACCCTCATGAAAGCTGTGACGAGCGGGGACTGGGGAATGCTTGGACTATTTGCGCTGGGCGGTGGTTGTGGCCTGATTGCCATGGCGCATCTACTACGCTGGATCCTGGCACGGGCTGAAATGATATTACTCAGCACGCTCACAGGCGTGGTCTTTGGTGCTCTCGTCAGGATATGGCCATGGCAGTCGAGCGATCAAAGTGGGACATTGTTGCTGAACTGGCCATCGGTATCGAATTGGCTATCGCCCACACTGTGGATGCTGGCAGGGTTGATGTGTGGATTTGTAATGCTCTGGGTCAGCCAACGCGAAGGTGCCGTATGAGAGCGAGCCGCCTCATCGTCCCATGCCTAGGTGTCCTGTTATCCGCATGCACAGCGCCCTATCAAATCCCAACCGATGAGCGCGGAAGTCAGCAAATACGTGTCCCTGTTGAGCGCACACAAACGTCAACCGCGCAGTGGGATCCTGAGGAGCCCGGCTCAACATACGTGGTACAACGAGGCGACACGTTATTTGCAATCGCCTGGCGCTTTGAGCAAGACCCTCTGATCTTGGCGCGGCGCAATCGCATCGAAGGCGACCTCATTCGGCCAGGTGATGTACTGCAGCTGCGAGGCCCAGTCCCAGAGGTCGCAAAGACAACCCCAGCACCCACATCAAGTCGCCCAATCATTCAGGGACAGACGATTCAACGACCCGCACCTGTTGTGTCTGAGCCACGTCCTGCTCAACCCGCATTGGAGGCGCGTAGGCCACCAGCATCGACAACTGCGCCAACAGAAGCACCACAGAAGACTCCACCAGTGCGCGCCATGCCACCTGCCTCTGGTTGGCAATGGCCGGTTCAAGGACCCATTATTGAGCGGTATTCGACGCAAACACGATTTAGCCGCTCACTGCAATTAGGGGGTGAGCGGGGCGCACCGGTGCGTGCCGCCGCGTCAGGACGCGTTGTCTATGCAGGGGATGGTCTGGTTGGTTTTGGCAACTTGGTGATCTTGAGCCATCCTGACAATTACCTCTCGGCCTATGGCCACAATGACGCAATCTCAGTCACAGTGGGACAGGTCGTCACGCAAGATGCGGTCATTGCACAACTCGGATCCACCGGGACCGATCGCGTTAAGTTGCATTTCGAAATCAGGAAAGATGGGACGCCAATCGATCCCATGAAGTTATTACCTGCACGCTAACTGGTCTTCAGTCCGACGTCGTTCCATGATCGATTCACGTAGCCTAGCTCTTCATTGAACGGAGGCATCGTATGGATTCATTGTCTGGCACACCCTATTTGGCGCAGCTTGCTGAAGTTGATCTATTAGACGCAGCCACGGAACAGGCGCTAGCGCGTCGAGTCCAAGCTGGGGACGAACAAGCGAAGGATCACTTTATTCGCGCCAATCTTCGGCTCGTGGTCAGCATCGCGGGTCGTTATCGTGGACGTGGAGTGGATGTTGCTGATCTGGTTGAAGAAGGGAATCTCGGCCTCATCCGTGCCGTTGAAAAATTCAATCCAGAGCTTGGTTACCGCTTTTCGACCTACGCGGCTTGGTGGATTAAGCAAGCAGTTGAACGAGGCCTTTACACACAAAATCGCATGATTCGGGTACCTCTCCATCGGGTCAGAGAGCAATTTCAAACCTTTGAAGAGACCGGCGAACCAGGACATGTGCACCAAAAATCACGTTTGCTGAGTCCTCGTGATGCCTGCATTTCACTGGATGCTCAAGAGATAGAAGGTGGTTATTTTGCCTCTGCACTGATGGATGTGACGACACCATCTCCAGAGGATGCACTGCTGGATTCAGCGCAACACAATGAAATACATGGGTGGCTGTCTGCGCTGAACCCATTGGAACGCGAAGTGATCACGCGACGCTTTGGTTTGGGAACTGATGATCCAGAAACATTAGAGGCGATTGGTCGTGACTACCGATTCACCAAAGAGCGTGTGCGGCAGATTCAGTTGACCGCAATGAGCAAGCTACGCATGGCGGCCACCGCAGTAGCCAGTTAATCCCGCTCTAAATGTTGCAGCTTGTCGGGCACACCATCCCATTCTTCAGCGTCCGGCAAGCCTTCTTTTTTTTCTGTAATATTAGGCCAAACCTCTGATAATTCAGCATTTAAAGCAAGGAAGTGATGTTGAACTTCGGGAAGCTCGTCATCCGATACGATCGCCTCGGCAGGGCACTCAGGCTCACACAGCGCACAATCAATACATTCGTCTGGATTGATCACAAGGAAATTAGGGCCTTCGTAAAAGCAGTCCACAGGACACACCTCCACGCAATCGGTGTATTTGCACTTAATACAATTTTCGGTCACGACAAAGGTCATGGATGCTCTCCTTGAATGCGGGTGAATTGTAGGGATCTGATGAAGTCACGCCAAGGGTCAATTGAGATTGTTTTGAGCCTTGGTCACAGTTCCGCTCTGAGCCTGTGCCTCACCAATCAGGTGTTCCAGTAGACTCCATGCTGCCTTCGGAGACAGATCATCAATGTCAATGCGGGCTAATGCCGAAACCAAGGGATCAATGGGTTTCGCGAATAGATCGGCTTGTGGTGGCGGGCGCTGCGTGTCCGCGCCTTGTTCGAGTTGAGCGAGATAGCCCTGCGCGCGGCCAATCACCGCATCGGGGACCCCAGCGCGACGAGCGACATGCAATCCATAGGATCGTGAGGTTGGGCCTGGCAACACTTGATGAAGAAACACAATTGATTCACCAGCAACGGTGGCCGCCAAGTGAAGATTTCCCACGCCTGTGGTGGTCTCAGGTAAGGTCGTTAGCTCGAAATAATGGGTCGCAAACAGGGTGAGTGATTTGCGATCTGCAAGGGCATGTGCGCAGGCCCAAGCCAATGCCAGGCCGTCGTACGTGGACGTACCACGACCCACCTCGTCCATCAGCACAAGACTTGATGCGGTCGAATGCGTCAGGATTGCGGCAGTTTCGGTCATCTCAACCATGAAAGTCGATCGGCCACCCGCCAAGTCATCACTGGCACCGATACGCGTAAAGATTCGGTCAATCGGTCCGATCTGAGCCGCCTTCGCTGGGACAAACGATCCGATGCGCGCAAGCAACGTGATCAACGCTGTCTGACGCATAAAGGTGGACTTGCCACCCATGTTTGGGCCAGTGATGAGCTGCATGTGCTGTTGCTGAGTGAGCAGGATGTCATTGGGCACAAAGGGATCGCGGCTTTTTGCTTCAACCACCGGGTGTCGTCCACCTTGAATCCGAATCTCTGGACTCTCGATGAGTACTGGGGCAACCCAGTGATTGTGTCGTGCAATCTCTGCAAGACCAGCCAGGACATCAAGCTGAGCGAGACTGTCTGAGGCGGCAGATAAGGTGGGCAGTGCGGATTGGAGGGGGTCAAACAAGGCCACAAATAACGCCTTCTCCCGCGTCAAAGACCGACTTTCCGCGGACAACGCTTGATCTTCGAATTGCTTGAGCTCAGCCGTTGTAAAGCGTTCTGCATTTTTTAACGACTGGCGACGGATAAAGTTCGGTGGCAGGGTGACCCCAGCGAGCTGAGCAACACTGATTTCGAAATAGTAGCCGTGCACTCGGTTATACCCAAGCTTCAAGGCGGCCACTTGACTCTCCGCCCGTGCGCGCGCTTCAAGATCGCGGAGTAATTGATCTGCATCCTGCGAGAAGCGACGCAAGGCATCTAACTCTGTGTCAAAGCCCTCACGAATCACGCCACCATCGCGAATCAGCACGGCTGGTTCATCGATGAGCGCGCGTGCGAGAAAGTCACGCAAATCTGAATGTGGATCGAGAGCCTGCCGCACGGTGTCAAATGCAGGATCATCAGGAAGGGTCCGAATTAACTCTGGAAGTGCAGTCAGGCTGTCACGAATCCTCGCAAGATCCCGAGGCCGAGCACTGCCCAGTGCGACACGCGCCAACACGCGTTCAAGATCACCAATCCCTCTTAGGAATCGTTGCACCGCCACAATCATCGTTTCTGACTGAAGGGCTGCAATCATCGCGAGTCGTCTTGAGGGCTCCACATTGTCCCGATAGGGCTCTGTAATCCAGCGACTCAGCAAGCGCGAACCCATGGGCGTCTGGGTCCGATCAATCACCTCCCAAAGCGATCCTTCGCGCGCCCCTCGGAGCGTCTCTAATAATTCCAGGTTGCGAATGGTGGCGCGATCCAACCCCACTCGTTGCTGCGTCTGAATAACGCAAGGCCGCTTGAAATGCGTCAAGGTTGTGCGCTGGGTGTCGTGGAGATAGGTCAGTAAGGCAGCAAGGCTGCCTCGGGCGGCGGCACTTACATCTGCCAAACCCAAGCCGTGTGGATCACGGACCCCATAGGTCCGATCAAGTTCACGAAATAGGTTTTCAGGGCTGAAGTGCCAAGGCGCTGTGATCATTCCCTGATACTCAAGATCAGCGATCACAGTTCCTTCACAAATGAGGATATCCGCTGGGCGATAGCGTGCCATGGCGGCACTGAACTCAGCCATTGAGAGATGATCCAAGACCTGAATTTCTGCACGACTGACTGAACCGAACGCGATCCCAAAGATCGAATCTATCGCGGAGACCGATGCCACCCAAAGATCACGAGCAGGCTCACTCAGCCCATCATCGACCACCGTACCCGGCGTCAAAATACGACTCACCTCACGTCGCATCGGACCCTTCGTTTCGCCGGGGATCCCCATTTGTTCGCACACCACGATGGCATGGCCGGCACGGAGTAATCGGGCTTGATAGTTCTCTGCGGCATGATGCGGCACGCCCGCCATGGGAATTGGCTCACCCGCAGACTGACCCCGTCGCGTCAGTGTGATGTCCAGTACCTGCGCGGCAATTTCAGCATCGCGATAAAACAGCTCATAAAAGTCACCCATCCGATAGAAAACCAACTGAGTCGGATACTCGGCCTTAATCGCCAAGTATTGCTGCATCATTGGGGTATGCTCAGGCGCATCAGTAGCGGCCTGGGTCACGAAGACGCACTCAGTCGGTGACAATGGCGTATGCAGAGGTGCATTGGGACTCTCTTTTTGGGTTTCGATCGCAGCGGTTCTGGTCGCTGCCTTGAATGCTATCAACCTTGGCACTGAGTTTCTTCTGATTCAGACCAAAACGTCTATTTACAACGCAATCAATCTCGTTCTTTTGGGCTGTTCATGGCATCCTCTGAGCGGAGACAGGAGAGCTTTATGAACCGTGATGCTGACACACTTGTACAGGATCTCGCAGCAGCACTCTGTGCACAAAAGGCGACACTGTCGGTCGCAGAAAGTTGTACCGGCGGATTACTTGGTGCGACCTGCACGCATCTTGCAGGGTCATCCCAATGGTTTGTCGGTGGCACGATCGCATATTCCAATGACGTCAAACACGTGCAGCTTGGCGTTCCAAACGAGTGGATCGACCAAGCCGGCGCGGTCAGCGAGACCGTTGCGTGTGGTATGGCAGACGGGGTTCGACAACGTTTTGAGTCTACCGTTGGGGTCGGTATTACAGGGATTGCGGGTCCAGACGGGGGGTCACCAGACAAACCAGTTGGGTTGGTCTGGATTGCTGTAGCCTCAAGCACAGGAATTATTGCCAATGCGCACCACTTTAACGGAGATCGCCGGGCCGTTCGCGAGCAGGCAGTCATTGCTGCGCTGACGCATCTGATTCAACATGTTGGTGCTTGAGATGCGTCGAATCGATCCACATTTTGCAGAGCGCCCGTCGCGCTGTGTGTCTTGACTAGCTATACTTCACTGTTGACTTAACCAGAGGAAGGCCCCCATGCCCATCTATGAATATCGATGTGCGGAATGTCATGCAAGTCATGATGCACTTCAAAAATTATCGGACGCTCCATTAGTGCAGTGTCCACACTGCGGCGCCTCGGCACTCAAGAAGAAGTTGAGCGCATCTGGATTTCGTTTAAGTGGTGGTGGCTGGTATGAGACAGATTTCAAAACCGGTGATAAGAAAAAGAATTTGACCGGAGAGGGCGCTGCAAAGGCAGATCCCGCGCCTGCCAAAGCAGAGACGAAGCCGACGAAAACAGATTCAGCTGCGTAACGCTGACACATAAAGGAAAGAGCATGCGTACCCATTATTGCGGTGAATTAACCGAATCTCAGTTGGATGCGACGGTCACAGTCTGTGGCTGGGTGCATCGTCGCCGCGATCACGGAGGTGTGATCTTTCTCGACCTGCGCGACCGGCAGGGCATTCTGCAGGTAGTGGTGGATCCCGATACACCCGAGGCATTCGAAACCGCCGATCGCGCACGTAATGAATGGGTGATGCAGATTTCTGGTCGCGTCCGGAAGCGCCCCAGCGGAACAGACAATAAGGATATGCCCACAGGTCAGATCGAATTACTCGGCAAAGTCGTCAATGTGCTCAATCAAGCAGATACACCGCCGTTCCAATTGGATGAACATGCCAAAGTCGGGGAAGAGGTTCGACTCAAGCATCGCTATCTCGATCTTCGCCGACCTGAGATGCTTGATAATCTGATGTTGCGATCACGAGTCTCGACCTTTGTGCGCAATTTCTTAGCAAAAAATGGATTTGTCGATACAGAGACACCAATTTTGACGCGTGCAACACCAGAAGGTGCACGTGACTATTTGGTTCCATCCAGAGTGCATAAGGGCGAGTTTTTTGCGCTTCCGCAATCTCCTCAGTTGTTTAAGCAGCTGTTGATGGTCGCCGGTCTCGATCGCTATTTTCAAATAGCAAAATGTTTTCGAGATGAAGATCTTCGCGCTGATCGCCAACCAGAATTTACGCAGATCGACTTGGAAATGTCATTCGTCTCTGAAGACGACGTGATGCAATTAACAGAATCCATGATTCGCCAGCTTTTCGAAGCCGAACTGAATGTCGATCTAGGTGCGTTTCCACGCATGACCTATGCCGATGCCATGGCTCGATTTGGAAGCGATAAGCCGGATCTTCGGATTCCCTATGAGCTCATCGATATTCGTGACCTGATGACAGACGTCGAGTTTAAAGTGTTTCAGGCGCCTGCCAATGATCCCGCTTGTCGGGTCACCGTCCTGAGGATTCCAAATGGCGCGCAGTTATCACGAAAGGACATCGACGACTACACCAAGTTCGTTGGCCTATACGGTGCAAAAGGCTTGGCATGGATCAAAGTCAATGCCTTGGCAGACGGGATTGAAGGCCTTCAAAGTCCGATCTTAAAGTTTATTCCAGACACCATTATCAAAGCGGTACTCGACCGAGTGCATGCCATTGACGGCGATATTTTATTTTTTGGCGCTGATCAATTCAAGATCGTGTCTGATGCACTTGGTGCCTTACGGATCAAAATTGGGCACGACCTGGGGGCCTTAACCCATCCATGGGCTCCACTGTGGGTGATTGACTTTCCGATGTTCGAGGATGCTGGTGACGGTCGGGTTGCCGCTCTACATCACCCCTTTACCGCGCCAACCTGCTCACCTGAAGCGCTTCGTACAAATCCATTGGGACATAACTCGCGTGCCTATGACATGGTGCTCAACGGCACTGAATTAGGGGGTGGGTCAATTCGGATTCACGATCAAGCGATGCAGCAAGCGGTGTTCGAAGTACTCAATATTTCGCCAGATGAACAGCGGGAGAAATTTGGATTCCTGCTGGATGCACTTCGCTACGGAGCGCCACCCCACGGTGGGCTTGCCTTCGGCCTTGATCGCCTGGTCATGCTCATGCTGGGTGCGTCTTCAATTCGCGATGTGATCGCATTCCCGAAGACGCAGTCAGCGACTTGCTTGTTAACCGATGCGCCTGGTGAAGTCAGTCAAGCACAGCTCAAAGAGCTTCATATTCGCATTCGTCAAGTGGACACCACGGAGGCGCGCTAATGGCAGGGCATTCCAAATGGGCCAATATTAAGCATCGAAAGGCGAAGGAAGATGCCAAGCGTGGGAAAGTATTCACCAAGCTGATTCGGGAAATCACAGTGGCTGCTCAACTTGGCGGTGGTGAAATCGCCGATAATCCGCGCCTTCGTGCGGCAGTCGATAAAGCGCTGTCCGCAAATATGACAAAAGACACCATTCAGCGCGCAATTGATCGCGGGGCAGGGAACAGTGGTGGGGATAACGTTGAGGAGTTGATTTACGAGGGGTATGGCATTGGCGGCGTTGCAGTGCTCGTGGAAGTAATGACTGACAACAGAAATCGAACCGTTGCCGAAGTGCGCCACGCGTTTAATAAGTGTGGCGGAAATCTGGGGACCGATGGCTCGGTTGCATATTTATTTACGAAGCGTGGGCAAATTATTGTCACTGCCGACGACGAAGACCGCGTGGTCGAGGCCGCGCTCGATGCCGGTGCGCTCGATGTCATTGGACTCGATGAGACGTCATTCGACGTTGCGACCGAGATTCATACCCTTGTGGACGTCAAGGATGCTTTGGTCTCGGCTGGGCTCGAAATCATCCAAGCTGATGTATCGCTAGTGCCGGCGACGATGGTTGATTTGGATGCCGACAGCACACCAAAGGTTATCAAAATGATCGATATGCTCGAGGACCTTGATGACGTTCAGAATGTCTACTCCAATGCGAATTTCGATGACGCAGCGCTCGAGGCTCTAACCTGATGATTCGTACCCTGGGGATTGATCCTGGCTCACAGAAAACAGGGTGGGCGGTGATCGATCACCAGGGGCAACGCCTCATTTGGGTCGCCTCCGGAGTCATTCGGCTGGGTTCCGGCCCCTTTCCTGAGCGGATGGCCACCCTGGGCCTTGCCCTCCGCGAGATCCTTGTGTCACATCAGCCAACGCAAATGGCCATTGAAGAGGTATTTCTCGCCAAAGATCCTCAATCTGCATTGAAGCTGGGGCATGCCCGAGGAGTCGCCATGTTCATTGGGGCTGAGGCGCAACTCCCTGTATTTGAATATGCTGCCCGTCGTGTCAAGCAGGTGGTCGTCGGGCAAGGGCAAGCGGATAAACGACAAATGCAAACCATGGTGAAGCTATTACTTGGCCTGAGCCAATCTCTTCCGGAAGATGCGGCGGACGCGGCTGGGGTCGCAATCTGTCATGCACACTCAAGTTCTGGTCTTGCCGGAACTGGATCAACCACCTCACAATCACACCGACGTCGTAGTCAAGTCGGCCGCTGGCGCTTAAAGGATGATGCATCATGATTGGGTTCATAGAAGGCGAGCTGATTGTTATTGAACAGAGCTGTGCGGTGATCGCTTGTCATGGCATCGGTTATGAAATCGAATGCCCCGTCTCGACGTTATGCGAACTTCCGCCGGCTGGCAGCACAGTGCGTCTCTTGACCCATCTTGTCGTCAGAGAGGATGCACATTTGCTCTATGGGTTCTTGACTCGCGCCGACCGTAATGTGTTCCGAACTCTGATTCGAATCAGCGGTGTCGGTCCAAAACTAGCCCTCGCAATTTTATCTGGGATGACAGCGTCTGAACTGGCCGGAGCGGTGGAACGAGACGATGTGCAGTCCCTCATTCGGCTTCCGGGCATTGGGAAGAAAACAGCCGAGCGGCTTTTGATCGAGTTACGTGATCGCATCGTTGGCATCTCAGCAGACACGCCGCCCACGGGCGCGCATCCCATCCAAGAGGCCATCGCAGGGCTTGTGAGTTTGGGGTACAAAGCCGCCGATGCGGAGCGAGTGGTGCATGCCGTGAAAACAAGCGATGACACGCCTGAGGCCCTCATCCGTGCGGCACTTCGCGCCATGATGAAGGGGAGCGCATGAGCACTGATCGACTCATCACCCCAATACCCGAAGGGCGCGACGAGAAGCGATTGGATCATACTGTTCGGCCCACTCGACTGGCCGACTATCGGGGGCAACCAAAGGTCTGCGATCAGATGCAGCTATTCGTGGATGCAGCACGTAATCGACGCGAATCACTGGATCACACACTGATCTTCGGCCCACCAGGCCTTGGTAAGACGACGTTAGCGCATATCATTGCGCACGAAATGGGAGTCTCGATTAAGTCCACCTCCGGACCGGTACTCGAACGTGCAGGCGATTTGGCTGCCATGCTGACCAATCTTGAGCAAGGCGATGTCTTATTTATCGATGAAATTCATCGACTAAGCCCTCAGATCGAAGAAATTCTCTATCCTGCGATGGAGGATTATCAGCTGGACATCATGATCGGCGAGGGCCCTGCCGCACGATCGATCAAGTTGGATTTACCGTCCTTCACACTAGTCGGTGCCACAACCCGTGCCGGCCTCCTGACGAGCCCGTTACGCGATCGGTTTGGAATTGTCCAGCGATTGGAGTTTTACGCAGTGGCTGATTTAACGGAGATTGTGCTCCGTGCAGCAGCGTTACTTCAGATCGCAACCGCCCCAGAAGGGGCCTATGAAATCGCGAGACGGTCCCGGGGTACCCCGCGTATTGCAAACCGACTGCTGCGTCGAGTTCGTGATTTTGCAGAAGTCAGGGCAGATGGCGTGATTACCGACGAAGTTGCTGATGCCGCACTCAATTTATTACATGTCGATCAACACGGGTTTGACACCCTGGATCGTCGCATGTTGCAGATCATGCGAGATCGGTTTGATGGCGGACCCGTGGGTATCGAGGCGATCGCAGCTGCGGTAGGTGAGGAGCGCGGGACACTCGAAGAAGTGATCGAGCCGTATCTTATCCAGCAAGGATATATTCAACGGACACCACGGGGACGGATGTTGACCCCAGCATCAGTCGCCGTATTGGGATCGCATGTGGCAGACGACCTATTTAGGCGTGTCGATGACTGACTTCGTCCTCCCAATTCGGGTCTACATTGAAGACACCGATGCAGGTGGAATCGTCTTTTATGCGAACTACCTAAAGTACTTTGAACGCGCGCGGAGTGAGTGGTTACGGTCACTTGGCATTGAGCAATCGACGACCATCCATGCCAATCGATTATTTGTGGTACGTTCATGCGCAATGACGTATCACGCGCCCGCTTATCTAGATGACTCACTTGATATCATGGCTCAGGTGGAGGCCATACGCGGTGCGCGGGTTGTTTTTTCCCATCGTGCGGAACGCGGGGGAGTGGTCTTGGTGGCCGGATCGGTCGATGTGGTCTGTGTGTCTGCGGACACACATCGCCCGAAGCCGCTACCATCCACACTGCGAATGATACTAACCGGGCAAGGCCCAGAGGAATTATGAATGAGTGATGAACTTTCCATCCTGAGTCTTGTATTGCAGGCAGGGCCTGTGGTGCAGTTGGTGATGGCAACGTTGGTATTAGCATCGGTCCTGTCCTGGGTCGTCATCTTCCAACGAGCACGCGTGTTGTCACGCGCCAGGCTCCATGCGCGCGCCTTTGAGGATGCATTTTGGTCGGGAGCGGAATTGGTTGGTTTATTCCGACAGGTCGCCAATCAACCAAACTTAATTGGACTAGAGGCAGTGTTTAAAGCAGGCTTTCAAGAGTTCACCCGCCTTCGGCAGGATGCAAAATCAGACCCCGACGCCATCATGGAGGGCGTGCAGCGTGCCATGCGTGTCGCGCGAGCGCGAGAGGAAGAGCGTCTTGAATTACATCTACCGTTCTTAGCAACCGTTGGATCAATCAGCCCATACATCGGATTGTTTGGGACAGTCTGGGGGATCATGAACTCGTTTAGAGGTCTCGCTGCGGTGAAACAGGCTACGTTAGCGACCGTTGCACCGGGGATTTCCGAGGCGCTAGTAGCGACCGCCATCGGCCTCTTCGCGGCAATCCCAGCAGTCATTGCCTACAACCGATTTAGCTCGTTAGTGGATAATCTGTCCCTGACGTATGAGAATTTCGCAGACGAATTCACGGCAATTTTGCACCGTCGTGTGCATCAACGGGGTGAGTAATGTCCAGTCGTCGTCGTCGCCAGAAAAAAGGCTTGGTCTCTGACATCAACGTCGTCCCCTACATCGATGTCATGCTCGTGTTATTGGTAATTTTCATGGTGACCGCGCCGATGTTGACATCTGGGGTCACGATTGAGTTGCCTGAGGCATCCACCGAACCGATGAATATTGAGACCAATGAAGAACCACTGATTGTTTCGGTTCGTACCAACGGTGAGTTGTTTATTAATGTTGGTGGGGAAGAAACCAGTCCAGTGACCCTTGGTGTGGTCAAAGATCGTGTGATGAAGGTCTTAGCAGCGCGCCCACAGACCCAAGTGCAGCTCAGAGGTGATACCCGACTCGACTATGGCACCCTGATGCAAGTGATGAGCGCACTTCAGGATGCCGGCGTCGTGTCGATTGGCCTGGTGGCGGAGGCCCCGTAATGGATCGCCGTGGCGAGAGTTTAATTCGACCATTTTCGCTTGCTGTCGTCTTACATGCCCTAATCATTGGGTCGTTCTTCATCGCCATGGCGCCCGAAGCGAATACGGTTTCCCCACCCCAAGTGCAAGTGATCCAAGCGACAGCCCTGAGTTTCGCGCCATCGGAAGCGGCTCAATCGCAGGCGAAGGCAAAAGCTGCTCGAGATGCCGAGGAGGAAAAAAAACAGGCGAAAGCCGATCAGGCGAGACGTGAAGCCGAGGCAAAACGTATTGCGACTCAAAAGGAGAAAGAGGCGGCTGAGAAGAAGCGTGTGGAAGCTGCCAACGCAGAGGCTGTGAAGCAGGCGGAGTTGTTGAAGCAAGCAGAGGCAAAACGGCAAGCAGAGGCTGACCAAGCCAAACTGGCACAACAAAAAGCTGAGCAAGCGGCCCGCGAGGCACAACTTGCCAAACAAGCTGAGGCAGATCGTGTCGCACAGCTCAAGCGCGCCGAGGAGGCGAAACAAAAGGCGGCGGATGAGGCAGCGCGCGCGCAACAAGCACAGCAAGCATTGGCTGCACAGCGCGCTCAGGAGCAGGCAAAACGTGAGGTACTTGAGCGGGAAAGAGCTCAACTTGCAGAGCAGGCCCGTATCAAGGAGGCCGCGGAACGTGCTGAAGCAGAGCGCTTAAAGGATGAGATGGCACGTCGAGAAAGAGAAAAACAAAAAGTAATCGATGACGCATTCCGCCAAGCTGAAACAGAAGCGAAAGCGCTCGCGGACGCGCAAGCGAAAGAGGATAACGAGGTCGCCCTTTTAAACGCTCTTGCGTCTGAAAAGGCAGCGGCCAACGTCTTGGACGCGATGACAACCCGCATCACGCGAGCCTGGCGTCGACCTGTCTCATTCCGTGCAGGTCTCGAAGTGATGCTTCGGATGTCACTTGCACCCAATGGGGAACTTGTGGGCGTCACTGTGATCAAATCCAGTGGTGATGCTCTATTTGATCGATCCGCAACAGCAGCAGTTCAGCGGGCGGCTCCATTCAATGAAGTCACTCAATTTAGCGCCTCGACCTTTGAGGAAAAATTTCGCACATTGACTGTTAAATTCCGACCGGAGGACTAATGCAACGACTCATTTATTGGACTTGGCTACTGCTTGTTTGCGTGGCAGGTCCTGTCCGCGCTGAGTTGGTCATTGAGATCACGCGTGGTGTAGAGAACCCAATCAAAGTCGCAGTTGTTCCATTTCGGTTTCAAGGCTCCGGGGTCTTAGATGTCGATCTAGCCCGGCTCATTGAATCCAATTTAGAGCGAACAGGACAATTTCAGCGAGTCAATCGCAACTCGATGCTCTCCCTGCCTGGACCCAATGATCAGTTGTTCTATCGAGATTGGCGAGCCATCGATTCTGAATACACCGTGGTGGGTGAGATCACTCCAAATGAGAATGGCTATCTAGTCACCTTCGGGCTGCATGATGTCCTAGGGCAGCGGGAACTGTTTGCGGAGAAAGTACCCGGGCCAGCGAGTGCGTTGCGTGACATCGGACACTACATCAGTGACAAAATTTATGAATCCCTGACGGGAATCAAAGGGATTTTTTCGACCAAGCTGGTGTATGTCACTGTTGATCGCCGATCCGAAAAAGATCAAACATTTCGGCTCATCTTATCCGACGCCGATGGGGGACGGACCCGAACGATTTTTGAATCAAGCGAACCGATTCTATCGCCAACATGGTCTCCAGACGGTGGGCGTATTGCGTACATGAGTTTCCGCGGAAAACGAGCCGGGATCTATGTGCAAACATTGGCCACTGGTGAAGTTCAAAAAGTGACTGATTTTCCTGGGCTCAATAGCGCGCCTTCATTTAGTCCGGATGGACGTCAGCTCGCACTCACACTCTCTAAAGATGGAAATCCAGAAGTCTATATTGCGAACCTTCGGACCGGAGAGTTACAGCGGATGACCGATCACTTTGGCATCGATACGGAACCCCGCTGGTCTCCCGATGGGCGCTCCATCTTATTTACGTCAAGCCGAGGCGGGAAACCTCAGTTGTATCAACTCAATGTGTCAGATCGGGAGGTCAAACGGGTGACTTTCGATGGTGACTATAATTCAAATGGCGCATTTACTCCGGATGGTTCCGCCATTGTGTTTGTCCATCGCAGCAACGATCGATTCCACATTGCCCGCATGGATCTGAAGACACGTGCAATGCGAATTTTGACGGAAACAGATCTGGATGAATCCCCGAGTGTTGCACCCAACGGAACTATGGTAATTTATGCGACGTCAGAAGGGGCGAGGGGACTCTTAGGGCTTGTTTCCACAGATGGACGTGTTCGGGTGCGGTTACCATCAGCGAGTGAGCAGGTGCGAGAGCCAGCTTGGTCCCCTTTCATGAATTAGTACTAACATTTTGCGATTGATAGGGGTGACAGAATGGATGTGTTGAAAACAATAAAGATGGCGAGCTTCGCGGCAGCGTTCGCGGTGCTTGCAGGGTGTGCCGGTCAGGTGAAGGAAGACGTCGCTGTCAGTGACGCGACTGCAGAACGTGCGCCTGAAACGGCAACGGCAACCGCAGCACCGACCGAAGCAGTCTCTGGCGCTGGGAGTTCACAAGCATCACAGGGCGCTTCTCAATCTGCTGTGTCGGGTGCGGAAATTACCCGTGAATCCCTGAAGGCGAGCGCACTAGCCGCTGACACCTTGTTTTTCTTTGAATTCGACAAATCAGACTTACGGCAAGATGCGCTCGATGACTTGGATGCGCACGCCAAGTATTTGGTTGCAGACCGGGGTGCTCGAGTACGTCTCGAAGGGCATGCGGATGAGCGTGGAACCAGAGCTTATAACTTGGCACTCGGTGAGCGACGTGCCAATGCAGTCGCGCGCTACTTGGTGATTCAAGGGGTGAATCGTGCCCAGATCGAAACAATGAGTTACGGCGAAGAGCGTCCGCTGTCGCTGGCTCGCGATGAGTCAGGCTGGGGTCGTAATCGTCGTGTTGAGCTAATCTATCAGTAATACGATGCGTATCTCCCAGTGGATAGTGGCCGTGAGCGTTTCGCTCTCGGCCACTGTTCTTTCTGCCGCCGATCCTTTGCCCGTCACTGACGATGCGCGCGGCGAGTTGTTGCTGCAAATCGAGCAATTACGTCAGGAAACCCAAGCGCTTCGTGGGCTGATGGAGGAACTCAGTAATCAGTTGCGGACCATGCAGGATGACGAGAAGTCGCGCTATTTGGACTTAGACCGGCGTCTTGGTGAGCTCATTCGGATTCAACGAGAGGCGGTTCAGTCCGCTGCTGCTCCAGCACCAATCGCGTCAGCGGATGGCACTGAGGTCATCTCACGCCCTGAACCGACTCGAGTTCCTGCTCAAGAAGCCTATAACCTTGCGTTTCAAATGATTCGTGAACGTCAGTTCGAAGAGAGTTTGGCAGAAATGGCCGAGTTTATTTCGCGCTATCCAGACAGTGAGCTAATCCATGATGCGCGCTTCTGGCGCGGTCAGGTCTATGACGTGCTGGCCGATGATGCAAATGCCATCAAAGAGTACGAGGGATTATTAGCGGTCAAGCCCGATTATCGACGGTTGCCTCAGGTGCAAATAAAGCTCGGAAAGTTGTATCTGAAGACAGGGCAAACAGCGGCAGGGCAGCAACTATTAAACGCCTTGATCTCGGCCGACCCCGACAGTGTGGAAGCGGGTCTCGCTCGACGCGAGCTTGAGGCGATTCGGTAGTCCATGGCGGCGCCACTCGACGAGACGCTGCGGATTACCGAGGTCTTCACAAGTCTCCAAGGCGAGGCTCTTACGCAAGGGTTACCCACGGTCTTTATTCGCCTGACAGGCTGTCCATTGCGATGTGGGTACTGTGATTCTGCATATGCCTTCCATGGTGGAACGCTGCAAACAATCGCCCTCTTAATGGAGGCGGTGAATGAGGCGGGTGTGGCGTGCGTTTGTGTCACCGGAGGAGAGCCGCTTGCGCAACCAAATTGCCTCATCCTGCTTCACGCGCTCTGTGATGCGGGGTATCAGGTGTCGCTTGAAACCTCTGGTGCCATGGATATTTCAGGTGTCGATTCACGGGTCTCGATTGTCTTAGATATCAAAACCCCAGGCTCAGGTGAAGTTCATCGCAATCGCATTGAGAATTACGCATTGCTTCAACCGAAAGACCAAGTTAAAGCGGTGATCACATCGACGGATGATCTGGCATGGTTACTGTTGTGGTGCGATCAGTATCCAACTCTATTTCAGGCGAGCATTGTCTGGGTGTCACCCAGCTATGGCGACATGGATCTGTCCATCTTAGCCCAATGGGTCATCGCGCAACGCGGGCGGTTTCGTCTTCAACTACAGTTACACAAACAGATTTGGGGTGAGAAGGCAGGGCATTAATGACGCAACCAAAGGCAGTGATCCTACTCTCTGGAGGATTGGACTCCATCACCCTACTGGCGATTGCCAAAAGTCAAGGATATCAGTGTTATACGATTGGTTTTGACTACGGGCAAAGGCATACAGCCGAGCTTCAAGCTGCCGCACGCATCGCCGACCAATGGGCTGATGCGGCACATCAAGTGGTCAAGCTGGACCTCAAAACAATTGGCGGCTCAGCACTCACCAGTGACGCAATTGCAGTTCCAATAAACGGTGTTGCAAGCTCAGGAATCCCTGTCACCTATGTGCCGGCGCGCAATACGGTGTTTCTTTCGATCGCGATGGGCTACGCCGAGGTATTGGGCGCGCGAACACTGATGATTGGCGCTAACGCAGTTGATTATTCTGGATATCCAGATTGTCGACCCGCATTTATTGAACAATTTGAGGCGCTCGCAAATGTTGCGACCAGCGCAGTCGACGATGGGACGCGATGGACCGTCTTAGCGCCTCTAATGCGACTCTCCAAAGCTGAGATCATTCGAACAGGCTTGGCCTTGGGAATCGATTACAGTCTCACTGTCAGTTGCTATCAAGCCGATAGCGATGGACGTGGCTGTGGACTCTGTGATGCCTGCAGACTGCGGAAGGCCGGATTCGATGAGGCCGGCGTGCCAGATCCGACGCGCTATCAGCCTGGCGTGACCGCACAGACATAATTCGGACAAAAACTTGCAATGGTGAGCGTGATGGTTATCATACGCGCCACTTCAAAGTATCCAAATCGGATGCACTCTGGGCGGGTCGTTAGCTCAGCTGGTAGAGCAGTTGGCTTTTAACCAATTGGTCGCAGGTTCGAATCCTGCACGACCCACCATCTCACTGGTTTCATTCTCGAGAGTCGCGACTTGATTTAGCGCAGTCCGCATTGAAATCCATTCGCACGATGCCTACTAACACCCTAGGATGTCTGACAGTGTGTCACGTTCTTACGCGATCAATCGCGTCATGCCGCAGCTCAGCGTCGCTTGACGGGCATCACAAAGGAAGGCTCCAATGTATCATCGCGCACTACGTATTGCAGATTGGGTATTAACAGTTCTGTTCAGCCTCAGCGCGGTTGGATTTGTGTATGTCTACGGATTCGCGACACAGCAAGATCTGGATGTCTTGATTTTTTTCAGCGTGCTTGGCGTGCCGTATGGCGCACTTCGGTTCGTCGTCCTCGGCAGTCCGATCCCATTTACGCGCCTTCCACCGCGAGATCCACATCATGAGCAGGCATCTCACGATCCTCGGCAATAGGGATGGCGCGATGACACGTTTGCATGGTGATGAATCTCCGTCTAGATGGCTTGCCAGCCGGATTGCCGACCAGCCAGATGGCATCCAGGCAATCGATCTTGCCTGTGGGGCAGGGCGCCATACTCGATTGATGGCTCCTCGACTTCACGTTCTCGCCATTGATCGTGACACCAGCGCCGTCACCTCACTCTCTGGTCTCGCGAATGTGAGGGTGCTTTGTGCAGATCTTGAAACCTCAATTTGGCCTCTCAACGATCACAAGGTCGACCTGGTGGTTGTTTCCAACTATTTCTGGCGCCCGTCTCTATCGCGTGTATTCGACCTTGTTCGCCCTGGCGGCTGGCTCCTTTATGAGACATTTTCAGAAGGTAATGGACAGTATGGTAAGCCTTCAAATCCAGACTTTTTAGTTCGCAAGGGGGAGCTGTTGGCGGCAATCCCGCCAGGATGGATTATTCATGAGCACTGGCAAGGCCTTATTGAGGATCCGAAACCAGCCATGCGAGTTCGATTGGCTGCTGAGTGTCGCTAATGCGCCGCACACCTCGACCACATACATGCGAGCTCTGTGGGCGGCATACGACTCTGACCGCACATCATCTCATCCCGAAAACCGAGCATCGTCGCGAGTGGGTGGTCAAACAGGTTGGCCGCGAAGCCTGTCGGACGCTGATTGCCTGGTTATGTGCGCCTTGCCATCGTCACCTCCATCGCTGTATCACTGAACGCGATTTAGCCAAGCACTATGCGAGCGTTGCGTTACTATTGGCACATCCTGAGATTCAAACCTTTGTCGCTTGGATCAAGGGCAAGCCAGACAACTTCAGCCCGAAGCCAGCAAAGCGAAAACCACGATGACAGCCACTGATTACATTGCCACACACACGATGGTGAAAGAGTATCTTGCAACCGCGCTCGCTGACGACGCATCCAAGCGCGCAGTCTCGCCGGAGACTTACGATCGCGTGAAGGCATTGTTGCAACACAGTGGCGTCTGTTTGATCGCCCATTATTACGTCGATGCTGATTTACAGCGATTGGCAGAGGAAACCGGTGGGTTTGTCGGCGACTCGCTCGAGATGGCGCGCTTTGGTGCAGCTCATCCTGCACAGAATCTGATTGTCGCTGGGGTGAGTTTTATGGCTGAGACGGCGAAAATTTTAAGTCCGGAGAAACGAGTCTGGATGCCCACGCTTGACGCCACCTGCAGTCTCGACCTCGGTTGTCCTATTGATCTCTTCAGCGCATTCTGTGATGCCCATCCCGATCGAACCGTGGTGGTCTATGCCAATACGTCTGCAGCAGTGAAGGCGCGGGCAGACTGGGTGGTGACGTCATCCATCGGTCTTCAAGTTATCGAGATGCTCGATCGTCGCGGTGAACGAATACTCTGGGCACCTGATCGATACCTCGGACAATACATTCAGCGCAAGACAGGTGCGGATATGCTGCTTTGGGATAGCGCATGCGTGGTGCACGAAGAGTTTCGGATTCAGGATCTTGATCAACTTCAGCAGGTCTATCCCGAAGCAGGCTTATTAGTGCACCCCGAATCACCCGAAGAAATGGTATTACGCGCAGATGCTGTTGGATCCACCTCACAGCTCATTGCGGCTGCAGAGCGCTTACCACACCCCGCCTTTATCGTCGCAACGGATAAAGGGATTTTCTACAAGATGCAACAGCGTGTGCCGCACAAGCGCCTCATTGAAGCACCCACCCGAGGAGCGGGTGGAAGTTGCCAAAGCTGCGCGCACTGCCCTTGGATGGCAATGAATGGATTTAGCCGGCTTGAACACCTCCTCAGAACCTGGCCAAGTGATTGCGAGGCAAAGGTGCCGGCCGATCTTTTGCATGCCGCACGGCGCCCGTTGGATCGAATGCTTGCGTTTACAGCAACAGTTTAATACGTGACTCAAGTCGTTCGAGAGGGCGCGCATCTAACTCAGCAGGCCAAGTGCGCTTCGCGTCTCTCCATTGATCCTGGCCCGCTTTAATTTGGCCGTGCAAGAGAAGATCCCACGCCCGCGCTTCGTGCAACAGGTGTGCTTGTCCTGTGGTTTCGGCAAATCGAGCAAGTGCACGCCAAGCATCAAGCCGGTCAGGTCGTTCAATCAACATGGCTCGAAAGGAGCGAGGCACTGTTGGTGTCTCCTGCCACGAAGCCACCTCGAGTGCGGCAATGTCCAGCATCACCCACTCGGGATAATACAACCCAAGCTCGTCCAACACGGATTGAACAAGTGCTTCTTTCCGAGTCGCCAACGCAAGCGCCAAGGTGAGATCTAGGCCAGGCAAAGTCTGGCGAAGTGCGATAGGCTGGGCATTCCAGAGTGCTAACGCGTCCTCGTACTTTTTTGCACGAAATGCCGTGAGGACATTCCAAACCTCACTGCAATCCAGTCTTGAGCGGAGTAGTGGGGTATCCATACCCTCCGTTTGCAGGCAGCGGTACACATCAAACCCAGTTGCTGAAAGGATCGCTTCATCACGCCCCTGGGTGGGCAACTGGGCAATACGTCCCTCCAGTTCGGACTGACGTTCAATCCCAAGGGGATGGGTTGAGAGGAACGCGAGATCAGTCCGGCCGCGCGTCTGCTGATCGGCCAAATACTTCAAGACCGCAACCATCGCTTCCGGCCGATACCCCGCGCCAGACAGTGCCACAACGCCCAGGCGATCTGCTTCACGTTCGTATTCACGGCTATAAGCGAGTTGATTTTGCAACTCCGCTGCTTGACCGCCCATAATCAATGATTGAGCGGCAGTGCCTTGTTCAGTGGCAATCGCTGCAAACAGGCCTGCAAGCATTGCCAGCCGGGCTGGTGTGACTCCCTCTTGCTGCCGTAACCCTCGCACATGATGCCGCAGCGCCAAATGCGCAAGCTCATGAGCAAGTACTGCCATGACTTCTGCCTCGGTCGCGAGCGCTTGGTATACTCCACGATTCATTGCGACGATACCGCCAGGCGCAGCAAATGCATTAAAGCCAGAGCTATTGAGACACAGCGGGGTCAGCGGGAGCGTGCCAATGTCGAGATAGTTTCGAAGTCGTGTTAACCAAGTCTCGAGCAGGTCAAGGCAAAATGGATCGACACGCTCGTTCAGTTGACTTCGTGTTGCGCGTAACCAGGCTTCCCCAAACCCAACCTCGTCGACACGGATATCAGGCGTACGCACCTGGGCAGGCAGTGATACTGACGCCGCCAACAAACCAGTCGTAAACAGCCACACTAAACAATGCCGACGCATTCGCCCCCCTATTTACAACGCCGTCACAGTGTAACAGGATGCCGAGATGATCGATTTGAATTGCCAAGGATTACCCTGTCCGTTGCCACTTTTGAAGCTCAAAGTGGCGCTACACAGTCTCGACGACAATGCAATCATTTGTCTCACGGCAACCGATGCGGTGTCATTACGGGATATTCCCGCATTTTTGAACATCACACCGCACCGCTTGGTGGAACAAACCACTGAAGGCATGGTGCATCGATTTCTTATTCAAGCGCGCGTATCAGACCTCGGCAAGTAGCGCGTCGAGGACCGCGGTGACATGGCCAGACACCGTCACTTTCCGCCATTCCTGAATCACAACCCCATTGGGATTGATCAGAAAAGTTGATCGTTCGACACCACGGACCTGCTTCCCGTACATATTTTTCATCTGCATAACACCAAACAGCTCGCAGAGACTCTCGTCAGGGTCGCTGATGAGTTCAAATGGCATGCTATGGGCCGCTTTAAAGCTTTCATGGCTCTTCAGTGAATCGCGTGAAACGCCAAAAATTTGGCAATTCGCGTCCTGAAAAGCCGCATACTGAGCGCTGAACTCTTGGGACTCGATCGTGCATCCCGAGGTACTGTCCTTCGGATAAAAGTAAATGACTGTGTAACGACCGAGCAGATCTTGCTCAGTGACCGTGACACCACTCGTCGCTGACGCTTGAAAGGCTGGAACTGTATCTTGGAGAGTGATTGGCATCGTGCTGTCCTCTGAATAATGACCTAACCCACAAGATTGGGACAGAACACATGCGTTCAACCTTGCCGAGGCAATTCATCGCTCTGTACCATAGGGGATTCATCACCCACAGGACACTCATATGATACGCGGCAGCATTGTGGCTCTAGTCACCCCTTTTCAGGCAGATGGCGCAGTGGATTTTGCCGCACTTAAGCGTCTCGTGGATTTTCATGTCAATGCAGGAACCCATGCAATTGTCGCTGTTGGCACCACCGGGGAATCAGCAACGCTGTCCCATGCTGAAGATGGCGCTGTGATTCGTGCCACAGTGGAATTTGCTGATGGCCGTATCCCGGTCATTGCAGGCGCCGGTTCAAATTCGACTGCTGAGGCCTGCAGGCTCACTGAAGCGGCTGAAGACGCAGGCGCCCAAGGGATCCTGTCCGTTGCCCCCTACTATAACAAGCCACCACAAGCTGGCTTACTCGCACATTTCCGTGCAATCGCAGCCAGTACTGCGCTGCCCGTCATTTTGTACAACGTGCCTGGCCGAACAGTGACAGATATCCACAATGACACCACCTTAGAGCTGGCCGGAGAGCCCAATATCGTCGGAATTAAAGATGCCACTGGAGATCTGCATCGTGGTCGCGACTTAATCACTCGTCGACCTGACGGATTTATGGTGTATTCCGGCGATGATGGAACTGCGGCGGAACTTGTCCTGTCGGGTGCGGATGGCGATATTTCAGTGACCGCAAACGTTGCGCCCGCCCAAATGGCGCAGCTGATGAATGCTTGTCTTGCAGGAAACCGGGTGGCAGCGGAGCAAATTGACCAGACGCTGCGAGGACTGCACTCGGTCCTCTTTCAAGAACCAAATCCCATTCCTGCGAAGTGGGTGCTGTCTGAGCTCGGATTGATGCGACCTGATTGCCGATTACCTCTCGTTCCCGTATCGGAAGCACTGAAACCACTGTTACGGCAAGCCTGCGTAGACGCCGGAGTACGCCTGTGAAAGCACTGATTGCGATACTGAGCTGCAGTGTACTGGTCGCATGCAGTAGTCAACCTGGACAGCAAGCCGTGATTCGTGATCGGCTGCTTGACTATCAAGCAGCCTATGTCGAGCCGACCTTGCGCGTACCGGACGGATTGTCGGATGCACGGATCAATGAGGCGTTGCCGATTCCTGGTATTGAAGAGCCCACGGCAGGGCTGTATGGCGGATCCTTTAACGCACCGCGCGCTGAAACTGCGGCACGCACGATTGCCTTACCTGAAGCGCGACGCTATGACGTTCGCGGTCTTCAATGGCTCGCGATTCCAAAACCTATTGCCGTAGTGTGGCCCCAAGTGGAGCAGTTTGCAGTTGACCGGCAGTTCGTCATTGTTAGCGCAGAGACAACACGCCTTGGTCAGCGATTACGCACAGGCATCACCACCCCGGATCTGCTCCCTAGCTTAAGCGAACCCACTGCACTTGAATTTACAGTGAATCAAGGTCTCCGCATGGGGACTGCGGAAGTGCGAGTCGAAAGCCTCAATACGCCATTACCAGCAGAGACCGTGAATGCCATTCTAGATGCGTTGAAAGAGTTCCTCGATCGATCTGTCGAGAGCACTCGGACCGTATCCAGCGCCTTGGCGCAATTGGATCAAGTGAGTCGGATGGTGGTAACGCGGGAAGAAGGCATTGATTACCTGACGATCGGCGCGCCAATCGAGCGCGTATTTCCCGTTGCAGCCGACATCCTGCAAGACTTGCGAGCCCTCATTGAAAGTGGCGACCTCTCTGCGGGGACGATTCAATTTCAGTATGTTCGAAAGGCAACCGAACAGCGACTGCAAACGATGACCTTCTTAAATCGCGCCATTGCGACCACCATCGACGACCCCGTCGGGCAGTACCAGCTCGCGATCACACCTGTCAGTGCTGACGAGGTCCGCCTCGACGTACTGCCCATTAGCGGTTCCGCCTCCATTGGCGGCGTCAACGAGCTCATTCGTGAGCTTTCGGGGCGTCTGTACTAGTGGAGATCGCATCGCTCGGAAGCGGTAGTCGAGGCAATGGAACGCTCATTCGACAGGGATCCACCTGCATTCTGATCGATTGTGGATTCAGCTACCGCGAGGCCATCAAACGCCTTCATCAGCGATCTCTCGCGCCAGAGGCCTTGAGTGCCATATTCGTCACACACGAGCACAGTGATCATGCGACAGGAGTCAAGGCGCTGTCAGAACAGCATCAGATTCCAGTCTATGCCACGCGTGGTACTTGGATCGAAATCGGTGGGCGGGCCTCCGATCTACATCATGAACTGACCCAATCGACTCAACTTAACGAACTTCATATCGAGCCCGTGACCGTGCCACATGATGCGCGACAGCCAGTCCAATATGTCATTTCAAGTCTGACCCATCGGTTTGGTGTCCTGAGCGACCTGGGTTCCGTCTCGAAAACAGTGATCGAACGTTTTCAAAACCTGGATGGTCTCTCACTTGAATTCAATCATGACTTGCAAATGTTGGCTGATGGGCCCTATCCCAGCTTTCTCAAGCAGCGAGTCGGCGGCGATTTTGGTCATCTCAATAACGGCCAGGCGATGGCACTGCTGCAGCAGATTGCATCGACACGCCTACAAACAGTGATTGCATGCCATCTCAGCGCACAGAATAATGCCGAGGCCTTGGTCGAGGCGGCTTTGGAGCAGGCCTTAGAACCGTTCTCAACGCAACGGATGATTGCGACGCAAGACTTTGGATTCGATTGGATGAGATTAGGATAATTCATGGTAGACGGCACACTTCTGTATCAAGGCAAGGCAAAATCAGCCTATTTAACGGATGACCCTGACACCTTGGTATTGGCATTTCGAGATGATACGTCGGCCTTTGACGGAGAAGTCATTGAGCAATTGGCCCATAAAGGTGCTGTCAACAATCAATTCAACGCGTACATCATGGGTTTGCTACATGATGCAGGCATCGAGACGCACTTCATTCAGCGCTTGAGCGCGACGACATCCCTGGTCCGGCGCCTTGAGATGATCCCGGTCGAATGTGTTGTCCGTAACCGCGCCGCTGGCTCGCTGGTCAAGCGGCTTGGGGTCGAATTGGGGACGCATTTCGAGGAGCCCTTATTCGAACTATTTTTGAAAAATGATGCGCTCCATGACCCAATGATTACCGAGCATCACGCCAAAGCGTTCGGCTGGGCTAGCTCTACCGAACTCCACACAATGATGGACCTGTCCTTGCGGATCAACGCGATTCTAACCCATCGCTTTTCTGAGATTGGGCTTGATCTTATTGATTTTAAACTGGAATTTGGACGATACCATGGACGGATCGTACTGGGTGACGAGTTCAGTCCAGATGGTTGCCGACTCTGGGATCAAGCCACCGGGGAAAAGATGGATAAAGATCGATTTCGGCAACGTCTTGGCGGCGTGATCGAGGCCTACACTGATGTTGCCACCCGCTTAGGAATCACGATTGAGTCTTGAGCCGGAATGGTTGCTTGCACTCATCGCCATTGCGTTTTTAGCAGGCTGTATCGACACCTTGGCAGGCGGCGGCGGCCTGTTGACGATCCCGGTTTTAATGTTCGCCGGACTGCAACCAGCGCAAGCACTTGCAACCAATAAATGTCAGGCGTTTGCAGGAACACTCACGGCCACCCTCAATTTGACTCGACATGGGCAGATTAATTGGCGATGGATTTGGCCCTATGCACTGACAGCCTTTGTGTGCTCGATCGCTGGCGCACTGACTCTTCGTTTCTCCGAGCCAGAATGGCTCGCTCAATGGGTCCCAGTTCTTCTGATCGTTGCTGCGGCTTATTTCGGGCTGGTTCGCATGCCAACAGATCGAATCAGCCCCCAGAGAACAGGGCTCTGGATCGCGATTGGCCTAGCGGCAGCGATTGGCTTCTACGATGGATTTTTTGGCCCCGGAACAGGATCCCTTTTTGCGCTTGCCTTGGTTGCAGGACTCGGATTTGGCCTACGGCAGGGGACTGCGCATGCCAAAGTACTCAATGCGATGACGAATCTCGCTGCATTTTTAATCTTCGTCACCAGTGATCTTGTCGTTTGGGTGGCTGCCCTTTGCATGATTCCCGCACAAATCG
This sequence comes from Litorivicinus sp., assembly GCA_018401755.1. Classification (GTDB taxonomy): domain Bacteria; phylum Pseudomonadota; class Gammaproteobacteria; order Pseudomonadales; family Litorivicinaceae; genus HIMB30. The sequence continues at coordinate 464,834 of JAGYKJ010000007.1, read as the reverse complement.
CAGGGGCCTTGATCGGAACACGACTAATTCTCGGGAGAGGCATTCTATTCGTTCGGCCAACGGTCGTGATCATCTGCGTTGCAATGGCGATCAAGCTTGCATCTGACCTGTGGTTCCAAGGACAATGATGCGCTTCGGCCTAATTGGCCTCAATGGTGACCCTTGTCGGTCCCCTCGCAACACGATCGTCGTGAACCCCGTCAGGCCTGGAAGGGAGCAGCGGCAGCGACAATCGGGTGTGCCGGGGTGTGGCTGGCAGGGGTTGCTTCCATTGCCAATGAGGAACTTATGAGTCAACAGGTTCTGGCACGAAAGTGGCGACCCACTCGGTTTTCCGACTTGATTGGACAGGATCACGTCCGCAAAGCCCTGTCTCACGCGCTCGACACTGATCGGCTCCATCACGCGTACTTGTTTACTGGTACCCGGGGCGTTGGTAAAACGACAGTCGCCCGAATTCTGGCGCGTTGTCTCAACTGCGAAACCGGAGTGACAGCCACCCCCTGCGGAACCTGTCACGCCTGCGCTGCCATTGATGCTGGACGATTCGTTGATCTCATTGAAGTCGATGCAGCAAGTCGCACAAAGGTTGATGACACCCGCGAATTACTCGAGAACGTCAGTTACGCCCCCAATCAGGGGCGCTACAAGGTGTATCTGATTGACGAAGTGCATATGCTGAGTCCGCATTCATTTAATGCCTTGCTTAAGACGCTGGAGGAGCCACCAGCCCACGTGATTTTTCTACTGGCGACGACTGACCCTCAAAAAGTACTACCGACCGTTCTGTCGCGTTGCCTGCAGTTTCATTTACGGGACCTTGCTCCTGACTTAGTGGCCTCGCACCTTGCGACTGTGTTGCACGGGGAACAGATTGCGTATGACGAGGATGCCTTATGGCATCTCGCCAAAGCGGGGCGAGGATCGGTCCGTGATGCATTGACACTTCTCGACCAAGCGATCGCATTTGGTGAAGGCGAAGTGCGTTCAAACGATGTGATTGTGATGCTTGGACAGCAGGGGCAATCCGACATTCCCGCCTTGCTCGGCCATATTGCCCGTGGGGATGCCCCTGCAACCCTGCGTCATGTTGATGCGTTGGCACAGATGTCACCGGATTGGCTAAGTTGTCTCAGTGCGGTGCAAAGCTGCTTGCATCACGTTGCAATCGCACACGTGGACCCGGCCGCCATCGCCCATTTACCCCCGACATCTCGGGACCACATTACTGCCTTGGCTGACGCGATGCATCCTGAGTTCGTGCAATTGGCCTATCAATTTGCATTGCAGGGGTATCGGGATTTACCACTCACACCCGATCCACGGACTGGCTTCGAGATGGTCTTGCTTCGCATGCTCGCCTTCCGGCCAGCGCGTGCCCGGGAGTTCCCCAGCGCCGCTAAGCCAAGTACGCCCGAAGACTCCTCCAATGAAGAGCATCACCGGCCGATAGATACTCAACAGTCATCAATTGGGCCTCTCGACACCGGTTCTTCGGGTGCAGACAGCAGCATCGAGAGTCGAACCAAGGCGCAGTCGTCACTGGCTCAACAGAGACCGTTGGGTGAGCATCCCAACACTGAGGATCCCCCCTGGGTCAGCGACCCTGAGCCTGAGCCGCAATACATCCCAGAGACCGAGCCGCTATTGGATCAATTAATTGACCCAAACAATGACGGCGACTCGACAGCTAAGGCATCGCAGCTTGCTGACGTTGCGGCAACTCAGGACGTCTTTGGTGTTGAAGTTGGCGACGATGTCGACCGTGATGACTCCTCGAATGATCAGCAGTTCCCCCAAAGATTGAGGTCACACCGAGTAATTGGTCCGAGGTGTTTGATCAACTGAATCTGCACGGGATGACAGGGGGCTTTGCTTCGCAAATGGCGTTACTGACGCAGCAAAATCTGTGCTGGTCATTTGTCACAACACCGGACATTCTTCGATTAATCACTGAAGTGCACCGGCACCGTATTGAAACCAGCCTGCGGCAAGTCACCCAGCTCGCGCTTCAGGTTGAAATCACGGCATCAGACATGACCCCGGAGACTCCGTTACAACGGCGTGATCGGTTACATGCTGAGCGCCTTGCTTTAGCAAAATCAGCCTTTGTTGCAGATCCAGTGGTCAAGACGCTGGTTGCGCGTTTTAATGCGGCAATCGATCAAGACAGTATCCAGCCCGTTAGCAAGGAGATTTAATGTTTGATGGCCCATGGGGTGAGCTGATGAAGCAAGCCCAAAAAATGCAAGAAGACATGAAGCGCGCCCAAGAGGCGTTGCTCGATCAGGAGATCTGTGGCGAGTCCGGAGCTGGATTGGTTTCGGTACGGTTGAACGGGAAGGGCGATTGTCTCGGCGTGTCCATTCATCCGCCAGTCTTAGCAGATACGCCAGAGATCGTTGGCGAATTGGTCGCTGCGGCAATCAATGATGCGATGAAGAAGCTTGAGCAACTGAAAGGGGATCAACTGTCGCAAATGACCGCAGGGTTACAATTACCGCCTGGTTTTAAGTTTCCGTTTTCATGAGTTTATCGCCACTCCTTGATCAGCTGGAGCGTGCTTTACGATGCTTGCCCGGCGTTGGCCAACGCACTGCGAGTCGGATGGCACTTCACCTCTTAGAGCGAAATCGAGCGGGTGGCTTACATCTGGCACTTGCGCTTGAAGCAGCGATGACTCAGATCGGTGAATGCCAGCAGTGTGCAGTACCGACCGAAGACGCACTGTGTCAATTCTGCGCGGATACCACCCGAGATCATCGTATTTGGTGCGTCGTTTGTGGGCCCGCCGACGTCCAAGCGATTGAACAATCGGGACTCTTCCAGGGAAAGTACCATTGCCTGCGTGGCACACTGAGCCCACTCGACGGGCGAGGACCCGAAGACATTGGACTGCCAAGTCTGTATGCACGGATTGAGGCAGAACAGCCCAGTGAGTTAATTATTGCCCTGCCCTCAACCGTGGAAGGGGAGGCAACCACTTTTCAGATCCAAGCCACCCTCGGGCGCCGGCTTCGGGTGACTCGGCTTGCGCAGGGCGTGCCAGTTGGTGGCGACTTGGGACAATTGGATGCGACCACGCTGAGCCACGCATTATTAAGTCGCACCGAGGTTCCGAGTTGACTTCGACGCTCGTCATTCAACAACAACAGCTCGACGACTGTTTAGATGCACTTTGGGATGCACCCACTGCTGCGCTTGATACTGAATTTGTTCGGGTCTCAACCTTTTATCCAAAACCCGGGTTGATCCAAGTCGGTGTTGGCGCCAAAACCTGGTTGATTGACCCACTGGCAAGGCTTGAGTGGGGTCGACTCGCACGCTGGCTGGCTGAGCAACCTGAGTGTATCTTTCATGCGGCAGCTGAAGATTATGAAGTGCTGTATCGTTTAACCGGCGCATTACCCGGCCGTGTCTTTGACACACAAATTGCAGCGAGTCTGTTGACGCCAAAACCCAGCCTAAGCCTACAAGCATTGGTCGAGCAGCAACTGGGCGTCACCCTCGATAAAGGGGAGACTCGCTCGGATTGGACACAACGGCCTCTGAGCCCCTCGCAACTGCATTATGCAGCTGAAGATGTGCGGGTTTTAGAACCACTTGCCGAGACCCTCAAAGCGCAACTCAATCAATTGGACCGTGCCCAGTGGATGGCGGAGGACATGGCAGACGTACTTTCCCGAGTAAAAGCGCACATCGATGGGGGCGATGTTGACACCCAAGTTGCGCGATTCGGAAATGCATGGCGATTATCTGAACGCAGCATGGCACGTCTCTATGCCTTGGTGAGTTGGCGCGAAGATGCTGCGCGTCGCTATGATCGTCCCAGAAAGCATATTTTAAGTGATCAATCGATCTTCCATCTCGCCACAAGTAAGAGCGTGTCGCGTCGCCATCAATTCGTTGTGGATGCTGGATTGTCTGAGCGTCAAGCGGACCGGTATGGATCAGCAATCCAAGCGCTCCTCGCCGACAGTGACGACGCACCGGTGCGTGCGACTCCGCCCCCACCCTTGTCAAAACGTCAAAAAACCCAACTCGAGTCGCTCCAGCACGCGATCAGTACAATTGCTAATGACTATCACATTGCTCCAGAAGTGCTGGTCAAAAAGCGAGATCTGATCGCGGTATTAGACGGTCGCGGCTGGCAACCTACCGGATGGCGCAGCATCCTCATTGGAGAAGTGATTCATGCGTTTAGTTGAAATCTTTACCGGATCAACGCGTGCAGAGATGTATCTGTATGTGGATAAAACAGAGGGCCTTGAACGTGTTCCAGAGAACTTACGTAGTCAATTCGGCGTTCTCCGATCGGTGATGATCCTCCTGCTCACTCCGAACAAGAAGCTTGCGCGTGTTTCGGCTCAGGCGGTGTTAGATGAAATTACCCAACAGGGGTACTACCTTCAGCTACCGCCATCACCCGAGTTCTTCGCTGAACAGCAAATCGCGGCGATGATAGAGGCAGAGACCCAATTGCAAGACGGCCAAACACCCTAGCCAGAGGACCAAGGGCATACCCATGCCTGCAATAAAAAGCATGGATGCGATGCTTGCACTCACCATGGCGAGCGCGTTGAAAACATTTAAGGCGGCGATTCGGTTGACCACAGATCCCGCCTCAAGCTGCATCGCAACATAGAGGGGAAGAACCATAAAACCGCCTCCGGCAGCCGTGAGCCACACCCCAAGTAACCCGCCAAGTGGGTGACCGGATGCAGTGAGCAGGCCACCAAGGCAGAGCACCGAAGCCCCTGTCACAACGCGCGAGGAGACGGCCTGCCTTTGCAAAAGAATACCGATCCCTGAGCCCATCCCGACTCCCAAGACAAACAGCGTCAGGATCCCGGGCACGAGACTGGCGTCCATCATCCACACACCAGAAATCAGGAGTGACAAATGTGCCAACCAAACTGAGCCGATCGCCCAAAAACCGCTGATTAGATGGATCTGTGCACGGTGCGTCGGAACAGCGTAGATCGTACGGATCAGAGACGCCATCGAGACAACGGGGGCATCGTTAGTGATAATAGTCGATGGAATCCCAGATGAAAGCCACCATCCCATGCCCGCTAATAGGAGACAGAGAAGACCTAACCCCAATGGCCACCCGAGGACACCCATCGAGCCCAATGCGGTCCCGACCAAAATCGCCACAAAAGTGATGGTCTGCAAACAGGCATTCGTACCGGACAACCCAGAAACTGGCACCCATTGCGGAAGCAATGCATATTTTAGCGGGCCCAATAAGGCAGATTGGATGCCAAGTCCACACACAACCAAAAGCAGCAGGGGGGCGGACTGAAACCACAAGGCAAGCAATGCGATCCCAGATAGCACAAACTCCAGGCTCTTTAATTGCATCACCCGACGGCGAGCAGACACATTCACACTGCCGGTTGCTGCGACAGTCGCAAGCAAAACGAAGGGCACAATAAACACAAGCCCTGCGAGATTCGCCCAGATAACAGGCGAGAGGCCATAGGTCTCAAAGACACCGACACTGACGGCGACCACGAGAGCCATCTTGAGGAGATTATCATTCGCCGCGCCAAAGCCCATTAGGGTCATGAACCGACTCACAGCGTGGTTTTGACCGTTAAGCAATCGCTTCCGCAGCGTCATCTAAAGCCGCTGAATCCAAGATCTGTACCAGCTTGCCATCCACTGCAATGACGCCTGTCTTGGTCAGGCTTGCCAGCAAGCGACTGATTGTTTCAGGTGCAAGGCTTAGATAATCTGCAATATCTGTCCGTGGCATCGGTAAATCAAAGGCTATCGCCGACAATGAGCGCCGCTTATGGTGCGCACTTAAGTCCCTTAAAAACAATGCGAATCGCGCCAAAGCGGGAAGATTTGCTCGGGTAATCTGTCGCTGCGCGATCACTGCCTGCGTCGACAGAGCCTGTAACAAACCTTGCGTTAAGAGCGGTTGCCGCAATGATGCTTCACGCAAACGATCCATTGGCAGACGACAGACTGTTGCGCGATCTAAGGCAATCGCCGTAAACGCATATTGTCCACAAGCGAGACCACACGCGCCGATGAGGTCTCCCGGCAAACGAAATCCCGAGATATGAGCTTGGTGACCGCACACCGGCGTCATGATCTTGAACGCGCCACTTTTTACCACATAAAGATTCTGACTACGGTCGCCGCTGTGATACAGGGCGTGACCTTTCGAGATCTTCAGGTCTTCAGCAACCACTGGCCCCAAGGCCGAGGAAAAACATCCGGTCATTCCTGGAAGACAGAGCGCATGCAGCGCACACTGATTACAGCGACTGGCATCCGCATGTGCCATCGATGCCACATGTTGTTGGTCTAAGCCCATCCGTTTGCCTCAACCTTTAATTCCCTTCTTTGTAGAACAATTTGAGTGGTTTATCAACTAACGTGTGATGTTGCGTTGCACAAAAAGCATGGTATGGTGACGCCATTGACCAACGGAGGTTGCGATGCAAACACTTGATTCTTCAATGGCCCTGTATTCGTTTCGTCAGGCCGAACATGCGTTAAAACAAGCCAATCAATGGTTCAACCATTTGGTGGATGAATCCATTGCGCTCAATCGTGCAATGCTCGACTTTGAGCTCAAGCCAATGGAGGTGGACGACGCAGTCATGCTGTGGTTTCCCTTGGTCGCTCCCGGCGGACCAAAAGCCACTCCCGATGCAATTACCAAGTCCCGCAAATCATCTCGTCAAGCGCCCCATCGCCGTGTTGCGACGCCCACGACGACGACACCGGTCACGACGATCCTAGCCTCACCTGCTGCGCCCAAAAAAGCACCGGCACGGAAAAATAAAGGCGCCGCCATAGCGGATCAGGTCACTGCAGGGCCTTCAGAGATACTCATCAATGACCTCAAAATGATTGCGGGTATCGGTCCAGGGCTCGAGAAAAAGCTCAATGCTGCCGGCATCACAAGCTATGCACAGATTGCGATGCTGACCGACGCAGATATTCTCAGACTCGAACGAGAGGTGGTGAAGTTCGCCGGTCGAATTACGCGTGATGATTGGATTGGCCAAGCGCAGCAATTACTGAACCCCTAATAACCAGACGCCGACCTTGCTCTGCATCGTGCAGGGCAAGGTCGATAGGTCTCTGCACTGCGCGGCTACCGACAACCAGAAGGTTTGCTTCAGCACGATTGTGGTTTACACCAGCGAGCCAATGGACCCATCAGACCCAACAAGTCTGAGCCAAGGGCGGCATCACATAGACGAGTGTCGGCACTGTCATACCACCAATAGCGACTGTCACAGGTCAGATGGCTTGACCAGGATAACCACGATGAGAAGAAGTAAGCCTGGATCGACTTCAGAGTGTAGACTTGTCACGAGCCACTTTTCCGGTGACACGCTTTGATTCGACAAGTCCATCGGCTACGGTATTTCTTTTGATGGTATTGGTATGAAGTCACAGACAATGCGTGCGCTAGTTGTTAACGATGTGAAGGCCGAGGCCTGCTGGCAGGAAATAGATGCCCCTGAACCGCAGTTTGGTGAGGTCCGCATCCGAGTTGCGGCCGCTGGATTAAATCGTGCAGATCTCCTACAGATCCGCGGACTCTATCCTGGCGCCATCGGGTCTCCCATTCTTGGACTCGAATGCTCAGGCATTGTCGATGCCATCGGGCAGGGTGTCGATGAAGCCTGGTATGGTCGAAAGGTCTGCGCGCTCGTTCGCAGTGGAGCAATGGCCGAATATGTCGTCTGCTCAACGAGCGTACTGGTCTCGGCACCACCGAATCTCGAGCTGACCTTAGCGGCTGGCTTAGTCGAAACGTGGTGTACAGCGCTATTCAATCTCTGGGACCAATCAGCACTGAAGCCCAAAGAAAAAGTATTGGTTCACGCCGGGGGAAGTGGGGTAGGGATCGCCGCAATTCAGCTCGTGCGATTACTGGGGGCTATTCCGTATCTGACCTGCGGAACCTCCGAGAAATTAAAATACTGCATCGAGCGAGGTGCCGAAGGAGGCGTCACGCGAGACCAAGACTGGGCTGCATACTTCCGTGGATTAGGCGTCCAATTCGACGTGATCTTAGATCCAGTCGGGGCTGGCTATGTGAATCGCAATCTGTCGGTGATTGCCAATTCTGGTCGTATTGCATTGATCGGTCTGCTCGGCGGTATCCACGCGGAGTGCAATCTCGTTGAGCTGTTATCGAAAAATGTGACACTCACGGGACGAACCTTACGTAACCAGCCAGATGCGGTGAAACGCAGACTCTTGGCCGAACTTGAGACCATCGTATGGCCGGCGGTTGCGCGAGGCCGAGTAGACCATGCGGTTCGCCAGATTTATATGCCCGATGAAATCAACCAAGCCTTTGAGCGGATGCAAGCAGGTGAGCAAATCGGGAAGTCCGTTATGACGTTACAGTAAGGAACTATTGTGGATCGGTATGATTTCGTTGTGATTGGTGCGGGCTCAGGTGGTGTGCGGGCCGCACGAGTCGCGGCCCAGGCCGGGGCGCGAGTCGCCGTCCTGGAAGATCGGTACTTGGGCGGCACCTGTGTGAATGTCGGCTGCGTTCCTAAAAAGCTCTATGTCTATGGCTCGAGCTTCTGGGAGACCTGGACCGATGCCCGCGGCTACGGGTGGGACGCATCTGCCATCAGCTTTGATTGGCCGACCTTGCGCGATAATAAAGTACGGGAAATCACGCGCCTTAATGGGATCTATGATCAGTTGCTCTCCAAGGCGGGGGCCGAATTAATTCTCGGTCGAGGACGAATATTGAGTCCTCAACAGGTTGAGGTCGCTGGGCGTATCCTGGAGACCGAGCGTATCTTAATCGCGACCGGAGGCTGGCCAAACCGTCCAGACATGCCCGGGATCGATCTGACCAAAACCTCCAATGAAATCTTCGATTTAGAACGTCTTCCGGACTCCATCTTAGTGGTGGGCGGTGGCTATATCGCGGTTGAGTTCGCCGGTATCTTCGCAGGACTGGGCGTGCATACCACGCTCTCTTATCGCGGACCGCAGATCCTTAAAGAGTTTGACCGAGAGATTGTGGATGGGCTGTTGGAGGAATTGCGTCGAAAGGGAATCGATGTTCGATTGAATCATCGACTCTTTGGGTTTCACAAGAGTGCAGATGGCATCGGTGTCGATCACTCCGATGCCGACACACTCAACGTTCAAGAGGTCCTCATGGCGGTTGGCCGCTCACCCAACACCGAAGAGCTCGGTCTCGACAACACCCAAGTGCAAACGCGCCCTGACGGGACCATTATCGTCAATTCAGTTTTTCAAACACACGAGCCATCCGTGTATGCAGTCGGTGATGTGACCGGAACAACCCAACTCACACCAGTTGCGCTTGCCGAGGGTATGGCGTTGGCAAAGTATCTGTTTGCCGGCGCGGCGGATGCCCGTGTGGATTACGCACAGATTCCGACGACTATTTTCTCGCAGCCCAACATTGGTACGCTGGGATTGAGTGAAGAGGCTGTTCGCGCAAAAGGTCTCAGAGCGCGGGTCTACACCAGCCGTTTTCGACCCATGAAGCATACCTTGAGCGGCCGCGAGGAACACAGCATCTTCAAACTGATCGTTGACGATACGTCCGATGCAATTCTTGGGCTACATCTTCTCGCTGCTGATGCTGGAGAAATCCTGCAGGGATTTGCGGTCGCTGTGAAAGCGGGAGCAACTAAAGCGCAGTTTGATATGACCATTGGCATCCATCCGACTGCGGCTGAAGAGCTTGTCACCATGCGGGAACCAACGCGCCTGATTCCGTGAACACACCACCCACCCAATGTTGAGTTCTCGCCGAAGGGCGTGCCAACACCCTGAGCATCATGCGAGCCAGAAGGCGAGGACATGAGCCAATAAGGTCTTCGGACAAGTGCACGTAGTGACAACTGGGCGTGCACGCATCCCGTATCGCGTGACAGCAGCTTTCGCTATTTTGTTCCACAGACAGGTCAGCCCATGAGCTGATCGCAATCCCTCATCACCTCAGTGCAGTACGGTAGGAGGGATCCGCGGCATCGGGTTTGCACCAGGACATCTGAGTCAGAATGTCGATAAAACGTCGTAAAGACAGCGGAAAAATGACCGGTACACTGTCCCTCATGACACAAGGACAGGTGCACATGGGATATCAGGATCACTACACCGCTTCGATTAACAATCCGGAATCGTTTTGGCTAGAGCAAGCATCGCTTATTGACTGGCACCAGTTTCCAAAAGTTGGACTGGCTCAAGATACCCAGGGCATCGAACGATGGTTTCCCGATGGATTATTAAATACCTGCTACAACGCGATCGATCGCCATGTCATTGCTGGTCGAGGAGAGCAGGTGGCGATTTACTACGATTCACCAGTTACTGGCGTGAAGCAAGCAATCACCTATCACGTGTTAGGCGATCGAGTCAGTCGGTTTGCTGGGGCTCTTCAAGCGCTCGGGGTCAGGACAGGCGACCGTGTCGTGATTTATATGCCAATGGTGCCTGAGGCTGTCATTGCGATGTTAGCCTGTGCTCGCATTGGGGCGATCCACTCCGTTGTTTTTGGCGGATTCGCAGCACATGAGTTGGCCGTTCGGCTGACTGACGCAACCCCTAAGGTGCTGGTCACTGCCACCTGTGGAATCGAAGTCGCGAAAGTGATTCCCTACATGCCTATCGTCAACGAGGCGATCCAACTCGCTGATCATGCCCCGAGCCATGTCATCGTTCTTGAACGACCGCAAGCAACATGCTCCCTAACAGATGGGCGAGACATCACTTGGGATGATGCGGTGGCTGGTGCATACCCTGCAGACCCCGTCCCAGTCAGTGCGACACATCCGCTGTATATCCTTTACACCTCAGGGACAACAGGCAAGCCAAAGGGTGTGGTTCGCGACCATGGCGGACATGCGGTGGCGATGACCTATTCCATGAAAACCGTGTATGACGTCAATCCTGGAGATGTGTTTTGGGCAGCCAGTGATGTGGGCTGGGTGGTGGGCCATTCCTATATTGTCTACGCACCATTACTCGCGGGATGCACCACGATCCTCTATGAGGGAAAACCCGTGCGAACCCCTGACGCGGGCGCATTTTGGCGTGTCGTTGAAGAATACCGAGTGAAGGTATTATTCAGTGCACCCACCGCGTTTCGAGCGATTCGGAAAGAAGACCCGGAAGGTCGCCGATTCGCTGAATATGACACCTCCTCACTGGAGGCACTGTATCTGGCCGGAGAACGACTTGATCCTCCGACCTATCATTGGTTAGACGAACTGACAAACCTCCCAATCGTGGATCATTGGTGGCAAACGGAAACTGGTTGGGCGATAGCCTGCAATCCGCGTGGATTGGAGTCCTTTCCACCCAAGCCAGGCTCAGCCACCAAGCCCAGCCCTGGCTTTCAGGTCGACATCCTCGATGCAAGTGGTGCATCAGTTGACCCTGGAGAACAAGGTTCCGTCGTGATCAAACGGCCGCTTCCACCGTCTTGCCTGCCAACGGTCTGGGGTAACCACGGCCGTTTTGAGCAGGGATACCTCGCACCTTATCCGGGGTACTACCTCACCGGCGACGGCGGATTTATCGATCATGAGGGGTATCTGTTTATCATGGGACGCACTGATGACGTCATTAATGTTGCCGGTCATCGACTCTCAACCGGTGAAATGGAGGAAATTGTTGCGGCGCATCCAGCGGTCGCTGAATGCGCTGTGATTGGCATCGCAGACGAACTGAAAGGCCAATTACCGCTTGGACTGGTCGTCCTGAAAGATGGGATTAACACTGCGCCAGAGGTGGTTGAAAAGGAATTGATTCAGGCCGTACGCGCTCAGATTGGTGCAGTTGCGTGCTTTCAGAAAGCACTCATCGTTGAACGATTGCCAAAGACACGTTCTGGAAAAATCTTGCGAGCGACCTTGCGAAAGATCGCCGATGGGGAGACCTACACGGCACCCTCGACGATCGAAGATCCCGCCGTGTTGGACGAAATCAAAGCCCGGTTCTAATCAGACAACAACCTGGTTCAAGCCTGGGACCAACTGAGCCAAACGTTCGGTCTCCCAGGCGTCAACCGGTGCAGACAGGACACGTGTCATCCACACACAATCTGCATCCAAATCGATCCGATTCTGAAAGCCAATTTTCCGAGATAATGCCTGCATCCCCCTGTTTTCAATCATGGTTTCACCATATATCAGTCGTGACCCACGCTGCTGTGCGATCTCAACGGCAGCCTCCAAAAGCAGCTGACCCACACCGGTTCTCTGTAAGTCATCACGGACCACCATGGCAAATTCGCAGGCGAGCCCATCGGCATCAAATACCGATCGAATGACACCCAACGTTTCGGGACCATTCGACTCCTGCACCTGAACAATTTGCGCGATTTCACGCGCATAATCCATGTGCGTCATCGCCGCGAGTTCGCGTGCAGAAAAACTCCGTTTGTCGGAGAAATAACGAAATCGAAGTGTCGCCCGCGATAACTTTGCCAGAAAGCGGATGTGCGCTTCTTCGTCTTCAGGTCGCAATGGCCGCAGGCGCGCTTTTCGACCATCTCGTAACACCACCTCCCGATCCAATTGTTCGGGGTATGGCACGATCGCTTGCGCAACAGCATGATCAAGGCGCAGACGATCGAGATGCACCGAGAGATGCGCTCCTTCCAGCGCAATCTGCAGACGGACGTCAGCGATCTCGGGGACCCGACCTAACAATCTTGAGAAATGAGTTAGGATCGACGCGGTTTGCGTAAACCCGTCCAGTGACAACGATTCAATCACACGACCTTGCACTGATCGGTGCAACAGGTCTTCAGACAGCGCTTGATTCAGGGGAGGAAGGGTCACGGCCAATGTTGGAAAATGACCCAAGGGCTCATGAATCACGATCACTGGTCCGAACACAGGATCTCGAACAATCCCGGCGGTTAAGCGTATGGCCCCCAGTCCTGGCCGCGCCTGATTGGAGCAGCCCGGGATGGTGTGCAAGATCATTGTTCGATCAACCAAAGCGACATCCAGTGGAATCTGCGCCCGCAAGTGATGCAGCAACTGCTCAGCAGGCCTCAGTGTATCTGGATCATCAGGCAACACAGAGGCGTCCACGAGACGTATGGCGTGATCATGGCGAGATAGCGCAAGAAAGCCACTCAAAGCTTGCTCAGGGGTTCCATACACTGCCAGACCTTGCGCATCGAAGGCGAGCCGAAGTGCACGCCCCAGGACCATTCCTGGCGCGGCAAAAAAGACAGGTCGATTCAGCCGCGTCTCAAACGCAAGAAATCGTGCGGTCCACTCCGAAAAACGGTCCTCGTCGCCGGCAATCAGATGCTCCGCAACCAGCGGAATTAAGACACCATCGGTCTGTTCACGCACCGTTGCGATGGTTTCCTCATCGATCGGAAATGCCTCCGGTGAGATAAACCAAGAGGGCTCTTTCCGAATCGTCACAGACTGACGCGTGGAATCCTCGGCATACAGGTGATCAGCTGCCAAGGCTTCAAGTCCATCGCCAGGGCCAAGAATGGTCAAGTGGCGACCCTCGTGCGGCTTTCGTTTGGTGAGGCTCTCCAGAGCTTGGAAACAGTCATCGAGGGTATCGAGCGCGCTTGCGCCAGCACGCTCAATCGCCGCGCGATACAGCAGCTCCCGGTCTAATAATTCCGCATTTTCCGGATCTTGCTCGGTCTGAAAATCCCGGACGCGTCCGGTATGCAACACCATCACTGGCTTATAGCGCGTGCAACTTCGTAACGCGCTAATAAATCGCGCAGGGATCCGTAACCGATCAATTTGAATGACAATCGCATGGCAGGATGACTCCTGTACCAGCATATCGACTAGATCGGCGATGTTGACATCAATACTTCCTCCAACGCAGAGGAAATGGGATAGGCCGATTTGACGGCCGCGTACCCAATCCAATAGGCAGGATCCAATGGATGGAGATTGCGTGAGAATGGCAATGTGCCCGGGCCGAACGGGGGCAACGTTCTGTGGAGGCCACTCAGGCACAGGCAATGACAGACGGCCTTGTTGAACGAGCCAATGGGCCGCGTCTGGACCAACGATCCGCGAAGACCGACTCGCATAACGGGAGCGTAATTGCCGGCGCAGCTCACGTGTGCATCTCTGCGCGCCAATCTGGGCAATCAGAATCACGGGCGGCTTCTTCGCAATCAGCGTATCCAATGCCTCAATCAAGGCATCCTCAGTCGCAAATACAATCCACAGACCATCCACCGCACCGTCAGGAGGGAGTGGACCAAGCCACTGAACGACCCGCTTTCCGGCTGGATTGTCAGTGATCCATGTCACAACCCTGGTCACATCTGAAATGAGTGCATCCTGAGGAGCCCAGCAGTTAATGATCTGCGGCTGGAATAGATGTTTGAGTAATCGCGTGCTCATGGTGTTCAAACTGTTCCAATCGGTGCATCAATTCCGTGCTCAATACGCCCGGCGTGACTGGCATGGAATCACACACATGAAGACGATGTTGTGACCGACGATAGGCCGGATCGTAATGCAGCGCCAATAAAGACTCTGATAATCGCAGCCATTGACCTGCATCAACCCATTCGAGCCACTGGCTGATCATCTGTCGTGGTTGGCGAAATTGCAGTGCTGCGATGGCCACTCGGAATCGATCAGGATCTTCCTGCATATCCTGATAGATCGCTCGCAGAAAGGCGCTTCGCGCGTCAAGGCTCGCCTCAAGCGCCAATGCTGGCGATGACACCATGCACTGAAATAATTGCTCAGGCACATGCAATTGGCCAATTTTCGAGGACTCCGACTCTAGCCAGACAGGCCGATTGGGATCCATCGCCGCCAACTGATGAAACAACTGTGATTCGAACCATTTTTGGGTCGGTTGCGGTGTTCGATAGCCTCCCAACAAAGACCCCCGATGATGCGCCAATCCTTCAAGGTCAATGGTCTGGAAGCCCTGCGCAGCCATCTGGGTTAAGAGCTCAGTTTTGCCAGACCCAGTCGGTCCAGTAAGCAGTCGAAACTCAAATTGCTCAATCAGGGCAGGGAAGACCTGTTGCAGATATCGCCGATACGCTTTATATCCGCCAGACAACACGCGAACTGGCCAACCAATCTCATGCAGGACCAACGCAAGCGAACCAGATCGTTGTCCTCCACGCCAACAATAGACCACAGGCCGCCAATCACGCGCATGATCCATCCAACCAGTGAGGTGTCGCGCGATATTCAAATTGGCGAACTGCGCACCATGCTTTCGAGCGGTGAAAGAGTCCACCTGCTTGTACAGCGTACCAATCGAGATGCGCTGTCGATCGTTTAAAACCGGATGGTTCACCGCCCCCGGAATATGGTCGAGCACATATTCAGACTCAGAGCGCGCATCGATGAGCGTGTCATAGACGTCCGGCGCCTCGAGTAACTCGGCGGCTGAGAGGATTTGGATCTGTCTTCGCATGTTGACTTGCTTCGGTTGGGCCTGAATAATCGCGCACCTCAGGATGCAGGCGTGGCTCAGTTGGTAGAGCACTCCCTTGGTAAGGGAGAGGTCCCGGGTTCGAGTCCCGGCGCTTGCACCACATCATCTTGTGTTCGCCCTGCGAGTTCCCTCAGTTTACCAGAAGTCTTCCAGTTGGAATCCAGTGAATCGCGCTTATTGTAAGCTTACTGTACCTGGAGGCGATCATGATGCGCACACTTCCCATGCGATTCTTCGAACAAGCTGGGTTATTGAGTGATCGCACTCTATTCGCTGCCCGCCAATCAAATGGCTGGGAGACCATGACTTGGTCAGACGCTCAGATACAGGTTGAGCACGCGATGCGAGCATTGCGTGAGGCAGGCATTGAGCCGGGAGATCGGGTCCTGTTACTCGCCGAAAACCGCCCTGAATGGGCGATATTTGATCTCGCCATCATGGCAGTCGGCGCGCTGGTGGTGCCGGCATATACGACTCACACGGTATATGATCTGCAGTATATTTTGCAGTTAACGACCCCCACCGCTGCATTTGTTTCTTCTGCCGAACTCACTGATCGCGTCCTAGCGGCCAATGTCGAGGCTGACACACTCAAACAGTTGTGGAGTGCCGAGCCGGAGGGAATTGAAAAACCCAGGTGGCACACCCAGGTGTCTGGATGGCGAGATATCTTGAACTCAGGCAAATCGGACAGCCATGACCCTGACATACCCTATGCAGCAAAACCGGATGATCCCTGTTGTCTGATCTTCACATCAGGCACCGGTGGTCACCCCAAGGCTGCCATTTTGACACATCGATCAATCGGGTCGAACGTCGATGCGGCGGCCCATATTCTGCGAACACATGGCTTTGGCGCCGACGATCGCTTTTTATCATTTCTACCACTGGCGCATGCCTACGAGCATACCGCCGGATTACATCTCCCGATTAGCTTGGGCGCAGAAGTGTGGTATTGCGACTCAACAGACAAACTACAGACCTATCTCGGTGAAGTGCGACCGACGTTAGCAACCGCAGTGCCTCGACTGTACGATTTGCTGTATTCACGTATTCAGGGCCAAGTTCGAACCAGCTCAGGACTGAAATCCAAACTTTTCCATTCGGCGGTCTCGATCGGTCTGAAGAAACTTGATCAGACCCCACTGACCTTGCTTGAACGTCTGATCGATCCCGTCCTCGATCGCCTAGTACGGCAGAAAGTACGCGCGCGTTTTGGGGGGCGCCTTCGCTTTTTTATTTCAGGTGGCGCCCCGTTGAATCCCGATGTGGGGCGGTTTTTTACGAGTCTCGGACTCGGCATCTTGCAAGGCTATGGGCAGACTGAGGCGAGCCCTCTGATCAGTGTCAACACCCCAGACGCCAACAAACTACACACTGTCGGCAAGCCCTTTCCCGGCGTCGATATTCGTGTGGCCGATGATGGAGAGTTGGTCGTGCGGGGTGATCTGGTGATGCAAGGGTATTGGAATGACCCTTTGGCCACTGAGGCAGTATTGCGAGATGGTTGGCTGCATACGGGTGACTTGGCTCGGATCGATGAGGATGGCTTTATCGAAATTATCGGCCGGAAAAAAGATCTATTGATTACCTCAGGCGGCGACAACATCGCCCCCGCGAAACTAGAAGCCCTATTAACGCTACAAGACGAGATTGATCAGGCAGTGGTGATTGGGGATCGTCGGCCTTGGCTCAGCGCCATCTTAGTTCCTGCAGCGCAGTTACTCGAGACCACAACCTCGTCAGAGCAATGCATTGCAGCGCTGGAACACGCGCTGAAACGGGTGAACGACCGGCTGGGGCCTACCGAGAAAATTCGGAAGTTTATCGTGCACCAGATACCCTTTAGCACAGACAACGGACTCCTCACACCAACCCAAAAAGTGCGTAGGCAGTTTGTCATTGATGCATTGCGGGTGGAGATTGATCAACTCTATCGCGGTAATCCGTCATCTGAGTCCTGATAGACTCAACCATGCAACACCACACCCCGAGATTTGGCGATGACCCTTCATATTTTCCTCACATTTTTAAAATTAGGTGTCACGTCGTTTGGTGGCCCTATGGCCCACCTCGCCATTTTCCGGCAGGTATTCGTTCAGCAACGGCAGTGGCTTAACGAGGCAGAGTACAGTCAGTTGGTGGCGCTGTGTCAGGTGATCCCGGGGCCAGCGTCATCGCAAGTTGGAATGGCGCTGGGGTATCGTCAAGGCAGGCTCACAGGGGCGATAGCAGCCTTTGTTGGTTTTACATTGCCATCAGCACTGATCATGGGGCTCGCTGGATGGGGCTGGGTCCAAGGCGTTGGTCTCGAGATCCAGACACTGGTGATGGCCCTAAAATGCGTCGCGGTCGCGATCGTCACGGATGCGGTGTTAGGTATGTGGCGATCACTGTGCCAAACGCCGGCGTGCCGTCTTTGGGCGGTTGTCTCGGTAATCCTATTGTTGGGCGTCAATCACCCACTGATGCCCCTGATTATCCTGACAGTTGCCCTCGTGGCTGGCGTGGTCCAACACCAGTCGACGCCTCCCGCCACCAATCATTTGGGAGGCAAGGAGATACGACATCTAATTCGGTGGCTTGCTGTGATGGGCGCCTTGGGAGGGCTCCTGTGGCTCGCCGTCACGCTGAAGGGTGGGGCAGCGGAGTCACTTGCATGGTCCATGTATCAATCAGGTGCATTGGTCTTTGGCGGTGGACACGTTGTCCTGCCACTGCTCGATGCCACGGTCAGCCCACCCATCGCCCCGGAAACATTTTTAGCGGGGTATGGTTTTGCCCAAGCCATGCCAGGGCCATTGTTTACATTGGCAAGCTTCATCGGCGCGGTATACCCAGGGATTGATCCGGTGGTTGGGGTCGGCCTTGCCACCATCTGTATTTTTATTCCAGGAATCCTCTATTTGGTGGCCACACTGCCCGCGGCAGTGGCGATGATGGGGGCTTTGCAACCTCGTCTGCAATGGGTCAATGCCTGCGTCGTCGGCTTATTACTGGCAGTATTAATCGACCCAATTATCCAAACCACGGTGGTAGACGGGATCACCACGCTGTTAGCAGGTGTCGGCTTGGTGATGACGTTGGGATTTCGGCAATCACCCTTGCGTGTCGTCATAGTGCTGGTCACACTGGCGTACGCAGTCACCGCAGTCTCACGTTGGCTTTTGTAAGGATCCATATGGCGCTCCCTCGTGATTACCCTGTTAATTGCCGTCTGCTTGACCGGAATCTACCTTGCCCTCTCGGCACATGTGATTCGCACCCGACGCAACGAACAGGCAAGTGTCACAAGCGTGCCCTCCGAGCCGTTACAACGCGCCATACGAGCGCATAGTAATTTTATGGAATACACCCCCATATTTCTGATTTTACTGATGTTACTTGAGCTTTCTGATAGTTATCTATGGTGGATTTCCGGGCTCGGGATCAGCTTTATCATTGGCCGTCTGAGTCATGCCTACGGGATATTGATTGGTGAGACGGGGTCGCCGCCCGCGTTCGGAGGACGAGTCCGCGGCATGATCCTGACGCTGTCTTCGTTGGGCGCGGCCGCACTGTCAGGGCTGATTCTGATTGGCTGGGTCGTGCTGCACTAGCAGCACGATCTGCACAGCACGAGCGGAGAGTTTAGCCGCGCAAATGTGACTCTAGAAACGTCAGTGTCCTGGCCCATGCAAGCGCTGCATCATCTTCATCGTAGCGACCACCGGTTGGATTTGCGAACGCATGATCTGCGGTATACCAATGTGTGGTCATCAGATCTTCTTTCCCAACAGTGCGAAGATGCTTTTCGAAGGCACCGATCATCTGGGGATTAATTCCCTTGTCCAAGGTTCCAAAATGACCCAGTAAGGGTGTGGATAAGCGCACCAAGTCTTGCGCCTCCACTTTGACGGATCCGTAATAGATCACGGATGCATCAGGTGCAGCGGCAAGTGCTGTTTGCAGACTCCAGCCACCACCAAAACACCAGCCACAAGTTCCAACCTTGCCATTACCCAGGCCACGAGCCCAAGCCACCCAAGCCTCCATTGTCGCGCGCGCCTCAGTGGCGACAAGGCCACGTGTTTGCTTCATCGCACCTTCGCGATCTGTCGCGACGGAGCCTTTAAACAAGTCCACAGCTAATGCACGGAAGCCTTTGCTTTTAAATTCCTGTGCGACTGCTTTGATGTGATCGTTGAGTCCCCACCATTCATGAATCAATAACACTGTCGGCGCGTCAGGCTGATCAGGATCTGCAAGGTAGCCTTGGACCGTGCCCACGCCAGGCACCTCCAGAGACACCGTCTCACCCCCATGAGCGGCCGCCGCGGCTAACTCAATATCAGCCAACACATAGGCCAATGGGAGAGCCGCTAATCCCTTCAAGAATAAGCGACGGATCTCGGGATCAGGCTGGGGGACTGGTTTTGTACTGACATAACATTGAATATCGTGACACATTGGGGCTCTCCTTGACTATTGAGCTGTCCAGCCGCCGTCGACCGGGATGGTCGCTCCAGTCAGCTGCTTGGCCGCATCCGTGCACAAAAAACAAACGAGCGCTCCGAGCTGCTCGGGGGTAACAAATTCAAGAGATGGCTGTTTCTCCATCAACAACTGACGACCACCTTCGGTCACTTCAACCCCTAAGGCGTCCGCACGCGCTCGGATCTGATCAGCAATCAACGGTGTTTCCGTCCACCCTGGACAGATGGCATTACAAGTGATGGGCAATTGCGCCGTTTCAAGGGCTACCGCTTTGGTTAACCCCACCAATCCATGCTTCGAGGCGACATAGGCCGACTTGTCCTTGGACGCGACCAAGCCGTGAACGCTCGCAATATTAATCACACGCCCAAATCGTTGCGCAATCATGCCCGGCAATGCGAGACGAATGGTGTGAAAAGCAGCTGACAGATTCAACGCCAGTAAGCGATCCCACGCCTCTACCGGAAACTCAGAGATCGGTGCAACATGCTGCGCACCTGCATTGTTGACCAACACTGACACGGGCCCAAGCGTCTCAATCAATGCACCCAATGCGGTCTCAATCGCATGCGGCTGGGTGAGATCGGTGCCTAAGAATTCAACTGGGTAGGGGGATGACGATTGCACCGACGTCACTGCGGACTGAATCGATTCCGCCGAGCCGACCCCGTTTAGCACAATCCGATACCCTGCTTCAGAAAGGGCCCGTGCAATGCCCAAGCCAATCCCACTGGTGCTGCCAGTGATCAATGCAAGACGTGGTGTCGTTATCATGACTCAGTCCTCACAACGCTCAATCCACATGATGACATGCGATCCAATGGGATGGTGCCAATTCACGAAACAGGGGTCGCTCTTCTCGACAGCGCCCACTGACCTGGGGACACCGTGTCTGAAATGGGCAACCCGAGGGCGGGTCGGACGCCGATGGTAGGTCGCCCACCAGACGCGTCCGCGGTCGATGCCGCAAACGAGGGTCAGGACGGGGAAGGGCGTCCAGCAGGGCTCTGGTGTAAGGATGCGCAGAATGGGCAAATATGTGTTCTGCCGATGCATACTCCATCATGTGGCCTAAATACATGACCCCCACAGTGTGACTGACATGTCGAATCACCGACAAATCATGGGAAATCATCATCACACCAACACCACGATCATCCTGCAGATCCATGATTAAATTGAGAATTTGTGCCTGGACGGAAACATCAAGCGCAGAGACAGGCTCATCGCAAATCAAGAAATCTGGCTTGAGCGCAAGGGCACGCGCGATTCCGATCCGTTGACGCTGCCCACCGGAGAATTCATGCGGGTATCTGGTCAACGGCGTATTTACTAATCCTACGTCGCTCAACAACTGTTGGACCATCGCGACCCGAGAAGCCGCATCTCCAATGGTGTGGATATCCATCGGTTCAGCCAAGATCTCTCCCAGCGTGTGGCGACTATTGAGGCTTTCCGCTGGATCCTGAAACACCATTTGCACTCGCCGGCGATACGCGCGGAGCTGTTGCGTATTCCCTGCATCCAAGAGAAGTCCGTCAAGCGATACGGTCCCAGACGTCATCGAGACCAACTGCATCAGGGCCTTCGCTAATGTGCTCTTACCACACCCAGATTCACCAACGAGTCCGAGCGTCTTACCGCGTTCAACCTGCAACGACACTCCATCGACCGCGCGCACATGACCGACGGTGCGCCGTAAGATCCCTTCCTGTATCGGAAAATGAACGCGGACATCCCGTGCAACTAACATACGGCCTGCCCTGGATGATGGCAGGCAACGCCATGATCCATCTTCGGCGATTCCAGTTGGCAGCGCGCTGTAGCGCGCGCGCAACGGGGATGGAATCGACATCCCAACACTGATTCATTGGCTTGAGGCACCTGACCAGGAATGATGTCCAGTCGCAATCTCGGTGCGTGATCAAAGCGCGGAATACTTCGCATCAAGCCCTCTGTGTAGGGATGTTGTGGTCGTTCAAACAGTGCATCGATCGGTTGTTGCTCCACAATCACTCCGCCATACATGACAGCAACCCGATCCGCGAGCTCAGCGAGGACACCCAGATCATGAGTAATAAAGAGCACCGCCGTCCCCATCTCACGCGTGAGCCCTCGAATCAAATCCAGAACCTGAGCTTGGATCGTGACGTCAAGCGCAGTGGTTGGCTCGTCACAAATCAGTAAGGCGGGCTTGAGTGCCAATGCCATCGCGATCATCATCCGTTGGCGTAACCCGCCGGACAGCTCATGAGGATAAGCCTCAAGTCGGCGTTCCGCATCGCTCACCCCCACATCCGATAACGCCTGTAACAACTGTCGGCGAACCAGTGCTCGGGAGAGCTCTGGACGATGAATCTGATAGAGCTCGGAAAGCTGCAGACCAACGCGCTGCACTGGGTTTAAGGCTGTCATCGGCTCCTGAAACACCATGGACATCGACGCCCCACGTAACTGCTGTCGGGCCCGCACTGGTAGTGTCGTTAACGGTTGCCCTTGGAATACAAGTTCGCCACCGGTCAGTTGCACGGCAGGTTGGGGTAATAATCCCATCACAGACAAGCCAGTGAGGGTTTTACCGGAACCTGATTCGCCCGCCAAACCAACGGTTTCGCCCGCCTCAATCTCGAGATCCACGCCACGTAAGAGTGGCACCGAGTGCTCCCCGTCAACCGCATGCACCTGTAAAGCGTTGATGCGCAGGATACTCATGGCCTAAACCGCTCATCGACGCGCAATACAGGTGAAAATGCATCACCTGTCTGTTGTGCATTTCGGGTTTCATCGCGGATCACAGGATCAATCCAGAATAGTCCGCCTGATGCGGAGGCAAATGGGTCATAGAGACCACCTCCATCTCGGGTTCCGGCAGCCTCGGGAAAGCGGATCCAGCGCCAATGCGCGCCGCGAGAGTAGGGGACCATATACCCTGGAGCAAACATCGCTTCGTCATCTAGGCGCGCTTGAATGACATGGGATAACGCAATTCGTGTTTCGGCATCGACTGCATTGCGATAGGACTCAATCAGTTGATCCAACTCTGCAATCGCAGTGTTGGTGATATTGTTGGTTTGCGGCTTCCCTGCATTGGTTGAATGATAGTGTTCCCAATACGCGGGGCGAAACCCAGTCGACCAGCCCATCCAGGCGAGCTCATGCTGCTTCTCCATGATGTTCCGAAAAGCATTCTGGCCGTCCAGAAGCTGCAACTTGATTTCGAGACCCGCCTTTTTCGCTTCGTCCTGCAACACCACCAATCGTGGTGTATGCACCGCTTGCGAATAGGTCATGGTCAAGGATAAGCGCTGTTCCCCACGCACCCGGATGCCATCCGGACCACGACGGTCAAAGCCAGCTGTCCCAAAGTATTGATCGGCCTTGGCCAAATCAAATGCGCGTGGCCGCACCTCTGGGTTGGTATAGGCGCCATAGCCGGTGAAATGCTGATGCAAGCGCACGTAGTCATTGCGAAGCACCGTGCTGAGCATTTTGTCAAAGTTCAGGCTGTGCTGGATCCCCAGACGAATAGACTGTTGGGCAAGTAATGAGTGCGCTTGATTCATCCACACACCGGTCGATGGTCTTGGCGCGTCGTTATACACCCACAACTTTTCAAGATAGCCGCGATCATAGGCTGGTCCCTTCGCCTTTTCATGCCAAAACTCGGGAAGTATCAGCGCGAAACTATCAAGGTCTCCCTTATTAAATGCCTGGAACGCGGTATTGGGATCTCGGATAATTTTGATTCGGACGCGATCGACATTAAATCGTCCACGATATTGTGGCCGACTCCATCCCCACCAATCTGCTTTTTTCTCGAATACAAGATACTTTCCTTTGCCATCGACAATGCTTCGACGTTCAATTTGATAGGGCCCCGTATTGGGCTCGATCGCCCAATTGGTATTCTGGACCCATCCTGCATCGAGCACATGGAAGTGCCGTGGCTTCGGGGAAATCGAGAGACTCGTGTGTAAATCGACAGCTGTCTTCGGAACCGGCCCACGCACTGCGATGGTGTAGTCATCGTACTTGTCGACGCCCAGAATTTGCTCCGTGAAATAGTTGTTGTACCAGGGTGCAACAATGGCTTCGGAGCGCATAAATTCGATCGTGTAGAGGTAATCATCGGCCGTCACAGGGACGCCATCTGACCAGCGCACAGTGGGGTCCAGACGAAAAAAGAGGGTGGTCTGATCTGCGCTGACGGCCCACTCAAGCGCCAGTTCGGGCATGGGCACTTCAGTGTCCGGATGGAGCGTCGTCAAGCTCCACTGATTGGCGAGCAGATAGCCTCGAAACGAGTTATTCGAGTCCGGCCCGACCGTCCGCAAGGTCAGTGGATAGACGTTGGCATGGTCATAAAAAGTTCCCCCAGGGACAGAATTGGGATCTCCAAGGAAAGGTTCGCCGGAATGCGTTTCCCAGGCGAGGTCACCCGGTAATTGATCCAGACCGAGCGCGGGATAGGGCGTCAACAAGGCGTGTCGTGCTGCCGCAATGTCTCTGGTCCAGACCAACTGATTGGCACTAGACCACTCACTGGCAAGATCAACTTCCGGAGGCTTCGAACAGCCCACCAGTGCGACCACGAAAATACTCCAGAGAGCTTGACCACCCTTACGCATAACGTACCTGCCGACGGGGATCAAATGCTTCCCGAATCGCTTCCCCGACGAAGGTCACCATCACTAAGATTGCGATCAGTCCACAGACAACGCTCGAGACAATCCAGGCCGCATCCAATCGATCAGTGCCTTGCTTTAGCAGTTCACCCCAGCTCGGAGTCGGGGGTGGCAGGCCAAAGCCCAGGTAATCCAAGGCCGTGAGTGCCGTGATTCCTCCCGCAATAGAAAACGGAATAAAGGTGACAATAATGGACACGGTATTTGGCAAAATATGACGCACAATGATCCGGGTCGGACTCGCGCCCAATGCACGTGCCGCAAGCACATAGTCACGCGCTGCCTCTTTATAGGTCGCAGTGCGCATGTACCAGGTCATCCCCATCCAACCAAACAACACCATCAAACTGACCAATAAACCAAATCCAGGCGTCACAATGCTGGCGACAATCATGATGACGTACAAGAACGGCACGTTACTCCAGATTTCAATCAGACGCTGAATCCCAAGATCGACCCATCCGCCACGGTACCCCATCCAGCATCCCAGACCGATGCCGATCACATAGGTACTCAGGAGGAGCGCCATGCTGAACCATATTGCAATGCGAAAACCATATACCAACCGTGCCGCCACATCCCGGCCCGCGACGTCGGTTCCAAGATAATGATCTCGGCCCGCATTCGGTGGATGCGGTGCAAACTCCCCGTCATACGTATTGATCTCAAGTGGGTTAAACGGAATCAGTGGCATCACCACCCAATCCCCTTGATTGGCAGCCTGAAAACGGCCTTTTAAGTCTCGGTAATTCGTCTCATACGCATAGTCTTCCCCAAATACAGTGCCCGGAATGACCGCACCGTAGGTTGGAAAATGCCAAGTGCCTTGATACACCACGATGAGCGCCCGTGAGTTCACCAACAGCTCAGCACAGAGCGACAACAGCATCAGTGCACCAAGGATCAGAGCGCTCCAGTAACCGCGCCGCATCGCTCGAAAGCGAGCAAATTTCGCCCGTGTGATTGGATCGATGCGCATCATCCGAACCGTACCCTCGGATCGACCCAAGCAACACACAGGTCTGAGAGGATGTTACCGATTAAAAACAGAAGCGACGAGATCACCAAGATCCCCATCACCACCGGATAGTCCCGCTCCAATAAGCTTTCGTACCCTAACAAGCCAAATCCGTTGATGTTGAAAATTGTTTCGATCAAGAACGATCCAGAAAGAATGACGCTGATATTGTTGCCAAAGTGAGTGGCCAATGGAATCAATGCGTTGCGGACTGCATGCTTTCGAATCGCATCGCTAAATGACAGGCCTTTCGCAAGCGCTGTGCGCACATAGTCAGCAGCCAATTGATCCATCAACGCGTTTTTCATCATAAATGTCATGACCGCGAAGCTCCCCAGCAGATAGGCCAACAAGGGAAGAATGGAGTGCCAAATAATATCTTTGACCTGACCAAAACCGCTCAATTCCTCAAAGCGCTCCGATGTAAACCCTCCCAGCGGGAACCAATCCAGTTGCGCGGCGAAGGTCGTCAACAGCGCGATGGCTAACACATACCCTGGAATGGCATACCCGACGAATACAATGGTCGAGGACACATGATCAAATCGCTGGCCATGGCGAAGTGCCTTAGCAATGCCGAGCGGGATCGAAATGGCATAGGTTAAGATCAAGGTCACAAGACCGTAGTACAAGGAAATGGGGAGACGGTCAGCAATGATGTTCCAGACAGGTTCGTGATAACGGGTGCTCATTCCCAAATCCAATTGCAACACGCGGCCCAACCAATTCAGATAGGCTTCTGGAATCGACTGATCGAATCCGTAGTAAGCCTCGAGTTGCGCCAGCTGCGCACTGGATAGGACGCCGCCACGCTCTGGGCCTGCCAATGCAGTGGCCGTATCACCCTGTGCCATCTGCATCTCAGTCATCATCCGCTCAATCGGACCACCCGGCACTAAGCGAGTCAGTGTAAAGACTAATAATGTGATGCCGAGAAAGGTCGGGATCATCAGTAAAATACGGCGGAAAAAGTACTGAGTCACAGTTTCGGGTTCTCAATCGGGGCCGTTCTTGGTTCAATACAGAGACTATGGCGCCAGCCCTCAAAGGATGCAATCTTGCAAGCACTGGAATTATTTGATGACGCTCCACATCGAGAGCACGCAGTCTCGTTGTTTGATCAGGACTTTCGGCATGCAGGACAAACCGACGACCTCACCATCTTCCAAGCCGAATATAGCTTGAAGCAACCTGAGCTCGAGTGTTTGCATTGCCTGTTGGCAGATCAATTAATTGGCGAAGATGATGAAACCCCTTGGCTGTCAGCCCCAGTCATGGCCGCCTATGTGTCTCTCGCGGAGCGAGAAGATGGGGTGCCAGTGCGAATGGATGATGCCATTTGCATCCTAGAGAACCGCTCTCGGCTGTATCTCGTGCGCATGATTCTCCGGCAACCAACCTTGCCGCCTTGGGAGCAGGATGCCGATCTCACCATCACAATCTACCGCGCAGAGTCGCAGGATGGGGTACATCAAGGCTTTTACGATCAAGTCGCCAATGAGGCGCACGATGCAATGGCCGCGTGCTTGTACTGGCATGGCCAAATGGATATCGAAGATGATGCGATCCGTGAAAACCATCAAATTGCTGTAGAAGCCCTGCAAACAGTGGTGCGCGACCTGATTGATGAATTCAATCAGCAAATGCCAGAAGGCTTAGTTGCGAACCTAGAACAAAGTGGCATGTTCGATGATGACTTTGAGGAATCCACTGACGACGAAGAGGATGACGATGAGAATGGACAAACGGTGCACTGATGCCGGATATGATCCATTTATCTGAGTCTGACATCGGCCGTGTGATTGAAATGGCGTGGGAAGATCGCACACCCTTTGAAGCCATCGAAACCCTCTATGGACTCAGCGAATCCGGCGTGATCGCACTGATGCGTCGCACCCTCAAACCACGCAGTTTTCAGTTGTGGCGCGCACGTGTCTCGGGGCGAGTCACCAAACATCGGGCGAAACGTGGATTCGTCTATGGTCGCCACGTTTGCCCAACGCAGCGAACGCGCTAGCAGCCAAGGCAAAGCGCATCTGTTATTCAATTTTGATATAAAGAATGAATTAAATATTCTTTTTCGATCTATCCAGGGCTCGTTATTCTGCGCATCCAAGTGATGTTACCAAGGAATGAATGATGTCTGCAAAGCGATGGGTTGCCGCGATCCTCTTGAGCGTCTCGAGTGCCACTTCATTCGCGTTCAATGCCGTGATCAATTCGTTTGATCTGGTTGACTTGATTGATGCGAATGAGGTCATCGTGCTCGACATCCGAGAGCAGGCAGCAGAGTTCAAGGCGGGTCACATTCCTGGTTCGCGTCACTTGCCCTACACAGCATTTCGTGGACCTGATCATAATCCAGGCCAATTACTGTCGCTTGACGTGCTTTCCGAGCGGCTCGGATCGATCGGTTTGACGCCGAAAGATGTGGTTGTGATTGTGCATGATGGGGTCACAACGTCAGATTTTGGTGCCGCAGCACGCGTCTATTGGACATTGAAATCGGTGGGTTTTGAGTCACTGTCGATTTTAAATGGCGGGTTTCGAGGCTACCAGAAAGATGGCTTTGACCTCGCATCAGGTGACCATGAGATCACCCCAACAGAGCTGGCGTTGCGATTTAATGGTCAATGGTATGCAGGAACGAGAGACGTTCAGGATGCGATTGAGGGAGCCGAGGGCCTCCTCGTTGATGCACGGCTGGCGGCGTTCTATGAGGGCACATCGTGGCATGCAGCAGCAGGGCGTCCAGGTGCGATCCCGGGCGCAAATCTGATTCCGTTCGAGCGTTTTTTTGACGCTGGAACACCCTTACTCAAGGACGACGACGACGTGCTCGCTATCGTCACTGACTACAATCTTCAAGGTCCTCAAGTAATCACCTACTGCAACACTGGGCATTGGGCGGCAACCAACTGGTTTGTGTTGAGCGAAGTCGCACGGATTCCCAATGTCAAACTGTATGCCGAGTCGATGGTGGAATGGTCAAACACGGGGGCGCCCATGGTGAATGTGCCTTCCGCCCTGCAGTTCGCCATGTTGAAGACAAAGGGATGGTTCGACCGACTGGTCAACTGATGCGTCAGGCGGTAAGCCTCAAGACCCTGCTGAATGAAGAGTGTTATAGCGGCCATAGGCCTTGGTATTTTTAGGAGAATCAAACATGTTGCGTCATCTACTCGTCGGCATCGCCGTTGTCACCTCTGTCTCTTTGACGCAGGCGGCAACCCTGTCACCAATCATCGAGGCTTCGGATTTAGACGCCCTGGTACAACAGCAGGCGGTCAAGATCGTCGATATTCGCGGTGACGTAAAAGCGTTCGCGCAAGCGCACATCACGGGATCCGTCCAGATTCCGTACGGGAAATTCCGTGGGCCTGCAGAAAACCCAGGGAAATTACCTGAGTTAACGCAACTGGCGGCCATTTTCGGTGCTGCAGGCCTGGATCTCAGTGATTCAGTCGTGGTTGCACATGAAGGAAAAAACAGCTCAGATTTTGGGGCTGCGGCGCGCGTGTACTGGACGCTTAAATCCGTTGGTTTCGAAAATTTGGCGGTCCTAAATGGCGGGGTCAAAGCCTATCAAAGTGCCGGATTCGCGATGGCCTCAGGGGTGCCTCAGGTACTGGCGACATCCCCAACACTTGTATTTAACAATCAGTGGTATGCCTCAACTGCAGATGTGCAAGCCGAGACACAAAATCCGGGAACACGATTACTCGACGCACGTCCTGCCGACTTCTTTAATGGCAAAGCATGGCATGGTGCTGCCAGCAAGCCCGGCGCACTGCCTGGTGCAGACAATTTGGCATTTGACGCATTCTTCGCACCCAAGTCTCCTTTTTTAAAAGCGCAAGGTGAGGTTGTGGAAATCGTCAAGGCCAAC
This sequence comes from Litorivicinus sp., assembly GCA_018401755.1. Lineage (GTDB taxonomy): Bacteria > Pseudomonadota > Gammaproteobacteria > Pseudomonadales > Litorivicinaceae > HIMB30. The sequence continues at coordinate 435,304 of JAGYKJ010000007.1, read as the reverse complement.
GGACTGGATACCGCCAATACAATCAGTTATTGCAACACTGGACACTGGGCAGCAACCAATTGGTTTGTGTTAAGCGAAGTCGCCCAAGTGCCCGACGTCAAGCTCTATGCAGAATCCATCGTGGCCTGGTCAAATACCGACTCACGCATGGATAATGTGCCATCAGCGATCCAGTTTGCCGTGTTGAAAACCAAAAAATGGTTTAACGAGCTCGCAAATTAAAGGACGCCAACAACAGTCAGGAAGCACACTCTACCTATGATTCTTCGTGTCGGTCTGATCGTGATTCTTCTGGGAGCGCTCGCTATTATGGCGGGCGTTCGCTATTCACTGACCGCTCTGGTTGGGTTGGGTATTGGATTTATCTTGGAACGATTTGGGTTCGGCTTCGCCGGTCCTTGGCGGCGCCTCATTCGAGAACGGCAAGGGCAGGGGGTTCTTGCCCAGTGTGTCGCGATTGGTTTGACCGCAATTATCATCCAGCCCTTGATTGCCCAATCGTCATCCTTAATCGGCGCAATCGCGCCAGTGTCAGTCACGATGATCTTAGGCGCGTTGATCTTTGGCTTTGCCATGCAACTGATCCTCGGGTGCGGATCAGGGACGCTAGTCAACGCGGGATCTGGAAATCTCATTGCATTGGTTGCACTGCCTGCATTCTGTGTGGGTAGCTTTCTGGGCACATTAATCCTGCCGCTCGCGATCATCAACACCACCCACATCACTGTGTCACTCCCAGAGACCTTTGGGGTCGCACCAAGTCTCGTGATCACCGTGGTCGGCCTTATTGGGTTAGCCGCGTGGGCGACTCGCGGGCAGGGCACGGCACGATGGAATAAGCAGCTTCTGATTGCCGCTGTCGGTGTTGCCGTATTGGCTAGCTTGCATGTCGTCATCGCAGGGCAACCCTGGGGTGTGGTCTATGGACTCGGACTATGGGCGGCCAAATTCGCGACAGGGCTTGGCTGGGATCCCAGCACTGCAGACTTTTGGATACACCCAATCAACGCCCAGGCACTGTCACAGTCTGTGCTGACAGACACCACATCGCTCACCGACTTTGGATTAATCGCTGGAGCCGCCTTAGCAGCATGGAAGGGCGCAGAACAGACCGCGCTTCGCCCGTCTGTGCAATGGTGGTTCTATGGCGCGATCCTGGCTGCAGGATTGGCGCTCGGCATCTCGTCCCGTCTCGCGTTTGGATGCAATGTCGGCGCCTTATTTAGTGGCATCGCCTCAGGCAGCTTACATGGATGGATATGGCTCATCGCCGCCTTCATTGGTTCTATCGGAGGGGTCAGTGCTCGCGACTGGCTGTGGCAATGCGCCGTGCCCAAGGGGATAATATGACCCGCCGTGCTGGCATTGGACTCGCCATGCTTTGGCTGATGATCGTCATCAGTGGGGACTGGTTACTTGGCGCGGCGCCCGACCCTTACCGTGCCCCAGATCCGATCGCATGGGGGTCGACATCCGGAGGCAGCGGTGCCATCTGTACATTTGCGCCGCCAACGCGAGGGCAATGATGCAAGCTTGGTTCATGAGCCCTCTCGGCGCTGTGACCGCGCACTGGAATGGATGTGCCGTCACGCGGATTGAGTTCCTTCAATCAGAGACTCTCGGCGACACCGCGCGCAAGTTTCCAAAGGCCGTCTATGCGGAGATTCAGGACTGCTTAGATGGTCGATCTGACGCTCTCGACCTACCCATTGCTTTGCAAGGAAGTGCATTTCAACAGACGATTTGGCACGCTTTACGGACCATTCCCCGCGGCCAATTGCTGACCTATTCGGTGTTGGCAGAGCAGGTGGGCAATCCTCGCGCGACTCGCGCTGTGGCCAATGCCTGTGGATCAAATCCCTGCGCCGTTTTGATTCCCTGTCATCGGGTCATACGACGCAATCAAGGGTTGGGAGGGTATGCCTGGGGTATCGATCTGAAGATAAAACTGCTCACACGAGAGGGCTGGGCCGTGACTGATCAAGGGGTCGTGCTCTCCCGAGGGAGTTGATCTTTGAATGTCCAAAGGTACAGCGCCAAATAGGTGCGATAAGGCTCTGCCTGACGCAACATCTGCTGACGATTAATTTGAGCCTCCTGTGCAAGACCGTCCATCCGTGTCCGCAAAATAAGATCGCCATCAGACCAACAGTCCGGATCTTGGCAGACAAACATCGACCACATTGCAACCGTCCATGGACCAATGCCAGGGACCTGCGTCATCTCGGTCAGTCGCTGCGGATAAGCTAGGTTTTGCCATTGAGAGAATTTAATATCACTCAATAAGCTGATGAATTGAATCGTTTTTTGCTTCGCTTTAGAAAGACCATGTGCGTCAAGCTGGCCACGTTGTGCTGCCGCATACAGGGCCTCTCGACTGGCAAACGAAGTAAACACACGCTCGCGAATCGCGCGCGCCGCCTGTGCCGACACTTGCTGCCCAATGACGACGCCGACCAATCCATCCCGTGGATCATCCCCATACCGATGCGGGATCTCGATCGGCCCAAGTGATGCGATCATTAGGGATAGCTTTTTTGGCATCACCTTGATTAGATGGAGATGTGCGTTGAGTGCCATCTGAGCAGACATCGTAAAATGAGGAGACTCCACTCATGATCCATATGATTGCGTTAATTCGGATTAAGAATAGCGTGTTGTTTAGCGAATATCGCGCACGTGTTCCGGAAACGCTCGAGCCCTATGGTGGTTCGTTACAATTTCGGGCGAATGCGAGTTTAACGCTCGATGATGAAAATCATCTCGGTGACTTTTCACAAGTTGCCTTGTTCGAATTCCCATCGGAGTCTGCGTGTCTAGATTGGTATGAGTCGGATGCATACCATGATTTACTGGCGCTGCGTGAACAGGCTGGTCAGTTCACCCTCTTGGCGCTCGATGCATAACGCGCATAATGATTATTATGTTAAATAGAAGATGTTCAACCAAATCGTGATGAGGAGCTCCCATGCAGGTCAACCACTACTTCGACGATAATGTTCTCTCAATCGGTTTAGACAACGCCGCGGGACATCATACGGTAGGCGTGATGAATCCAGGCCGATACGAGTTTTCCACCTCTCAACATGAGCACATGGTGGTGATCTCAGGGACCCTTGTGATTCAGCGAGATGGCGATGACGAGCCGCAGTTATTCTCTGAAGGTGAATCCTTCGATGTACCGGCGCATCAACGTTTTCAATGCGAAGCCACTGAGATGACTGCTTATCTCTGCACCTATTTGGCTGGCTAATCGGTTGACCAGCGCCCTTCATCGACTCGATCTTCATGGCATGGAGTGCGCTGTGCGAACCTGGGGGCACTCTGGGTTAAAGCCTCTGATCGCCTGGCATGGATTTGCACGGAACAGTCTCGATTTTAATACCTTAGCGGAGTCTTTGTGTGCGACCTATTTTGTCATTGCACCAGACACACCGGGGCGTGGGCTGAGTGCCTGGCTTTCCCCTGAGCTGTATCGCTTTGAAACCTATACAGATCTCGCTCAGTTGATGATTGAGCACTTTGCCGCGCCCAAGCCCGTTGATTGGATCGGCACGAGCATGGGAGGCATTATTGGCATGCTGGTCGCCGAGCAGCGCCCTGAGCTGATTCGGTCATTAGTCTTAAACGATATTGGTCCGGAAGTTCCTCAATCTGCAATCGATCGTATCGCCAGTTATACCGGCATTCTTCCAATTTTCCCGTCATTACAGGAAGCCGAGGCGCATTTTCGAGCGGTCTATGTGCCGTTTGGGCCGCTCACAGACAACGAATGGGCCCAATTGACGGTGTCCTCCGTCCGACGGACTGCCGATGGACTCTGGACACCACATTATGATCCAAACATTAACAAGCATTTCGGGGTTCCGCCGCGCGACAGTGCGCTTGCTTGGGCACGGTTTGAAGCCATGAGCTGTCCAACACTGGTCATTCGAGGCGAGACCTCAGATCTCCTAACTGACGCCATCGCAGAACGGATGAGACTGTCTAGAAATAATGTTCAACGTGTTGATTTTAAGAATGCTGGGCATGCTCCATATCTCAATACAACCAGTCAAATTCGAGCGATTAAGCAGTTTTTAGCGTCCGACTAGCTACGACTCACTGGGAGGCGAACGATGAAATCTGTATCCACATCGACCTCAGCATCCGAGAGCATCCAGTCCCCAACACAGTACCCACCCGCTTCCATGGCTTCGCTCGAACCAGTTCGCAGTGGATGCCACAGTGGTAAGGGTAATCCTGCATCAATCCGGCGATACGCACAGGTGTCTGGTAGCCAGTGATATTGATCGCGAGATAACGTCCGGACATTCAAGCAGCCATCGACACGTTCTGTACGGTCCGAATACACCTGGCAACTCCGCGATGCGCTGAGGTATTGACAGCCCACACAGGTGAATTCCACCTCACCGGTATCCTCATCTTCAAACTTGTGCAAACAGCACAGTCCACAACCATCACAAAGCGATTCCCACTCAGAATCAGTCATCGCATCCAAGGTCTTGGTTTGCCAAAATGGCAATACGTCTGGTGATGACACAACTGACCTCTTCTTGTCCAATGGGCTTGGTTTCCGGTGAATTCGTAACCACTGTATGCGAGTATTTGTGTTTCGCATATAGGAGCGTCGAATGATCCCACTGTTGCCCCCTCGCCCACCTGAGGACGCTGCGATTGGCGCTTTTTTGCACGCCCTTGAATTGGCTGGATTCGAGGGAGAATTGGCAAGTGACGATGCGACGCGAACTGTCTTAGGCACAGACAACAGTATTTACCAAATCACGCCAGATGCCGTCTGCTTTCCCAAACACACCGCTGATGTTCAGCGAATCATGACTGTCCGCCGTGAGCCAGACTTTGCGCATCTCAATCTCTATCCACGCGGCGGCGGTACCGGGACTAACGGCCAGTCGTTGGGGGCTGGCGTCATGATCGATCTATCACGACACATGAATCAAATTCTAGAGATCAATCTTGACGAGCGCTGGGCGCGCGTGCAGGCAGGCGCCGTGAAGGATCATCTTAATGCCCAAATACGATCTGCTGGACTGTTCTTCGCTCCAGATCTATCTACCTCCAATCGAGCCACCATCGGCGGAATGATCAATACAGACGCCTCAGGACAGGGGTCCGTGCGGTACGGCAAAACGCGGGATCACGTGCATGCATTGACTGCAATCTTAGTCACCGGCGAATGCATCACAACGCGTCCATGGGCCGATGCACAATGGCAAGCGTTCCCCCAAGACTCAGCGGAATTCCGTTTGGCATCTGCGTTGCATCAGATCGATGTCACACATCATGATGCAGTCAAAGCTGCCTTTCCAACGCTCAATCGTTGCCTGACTGGATATGATCTCGCGCACCTAAGGACCGATGACGGACGCTTGGATGTCAATAGCGTGCTGTGCGGCTCCGAAGGGACCTTAGCAATTGTGACTGAGGCGGTGATTGGTCTTGAGCCCTTACCCACAGAAGTTGCGTTGGTTGCAGTTCAGTATGAAAGCTTCATGGATGCCCTGCTTGATGCGCGGACACTCATGACCCACGGCGCAACCTCCATCGAAACCGTGGACTCCAACGTGCTCAATCTGGCCATGAAGGACTTCATTTGGGATCAGGTAAAGGCGTTTTTCCCCGCACATGAGAAGACGCTCTCGGGAATTAACTTGGTCGAATTCACAGCCTTTGATACGGAATCCCTGGCCATCAAGGTCGATGAATTTAGCGCTTACCTGTCTGGCATCGCCGCAGACGGTGGGCGATCATTTGCTCACACAGTGGCGCGCGGACATACCCAAGTTAATCAAATCTGGGCAATGCGAAAGCGTGCTGTCGGTCTACTCGGTGGTACCGCCGGGACTAAAAAGCCAGTCGCCTTTGTGGAGGATACCTGCGTTCCGCCGGAGAACCTTGCGCCCTACATTGCAGAGTTCCGCGATTTGCTCGATAGCCATGGCCTGCAATACGGCATGTTTGGTCACGTGGATGCTGGCGTCTTACATGTGCGCCCTGCTCTCGACCTCAAGGATCCAGACGCAATCGCCATGGTGCGCACGATCACCGACGCGGTGGTTCAACTGACCCATAAATATCATGGGCTTCTCTGGGGCGAACATGGAAAAGGCGTTCGATCCGAATATGCACCTTTGTTTTTCGGGGACCTCTACCCTGTGATTTGTGAGGTGAAGGCACTGTTCGATCCCGAGAATCGACTCAATCCAGGGAAAATTGCTGCCCCAGACCAAAGCATCGACCTGTTGAAGTTGGATGCCGTCCCATTGCGTGGCGCCCGCGATCGACGAGTCAATCCAGCGCTGACAGAGGCAGCCTCAACAGCCATGACCTGCAATGGCAATGGCGCGTGCCACAACTACGAGTTTGATGATCGTATGTGTCCAAGTTGGAAGGGCACGCGTGATCGAAAACACACCCCAAAAGGGCGCGCAGGTCTGATGCGCGAGTGGGTCACGCGCTTATCCGATGAAGGCGTACCCGCCCTTCCCCAAGCTGGCATCGCGTCGCAAATTCTTGATTTTCCCATGACTGTCTGGAATTCGATGCGCCGGGATTCGCAACCTGACTTTAGTCATGAGGTTTACGACGCCATGTCCGGTTGCCTCGCCTGTAAGTCCTGCGCAGGTCAATGCCCGATTAAAGTCAGTGTGCCCACCTTCCGTGCTCAGTTTTTACAGGCCTATCACACCCGTTATGCCCGTCCTGTGAAGGATTGGCTGATCAGTACACTTGAGTTCGTAGTCCCCTTCGCAGCGCAGGTGCCAGCACTCTACAATGGGGCCATTGACGGTCGGATTGGACGCGCCGTTCTTAAACGACTCGGCATGATTGATTCGCCTCGTCTCACCGGCGTAGATCCGCATCGCGCCGCTGTCGAGGCCGGGTTTGCAGTCACTAAACTCGATCACTTAGAGGCCCTGGCAAAGACGGACCCTGACCGTTTCGCGCGCCAAGTCGTGATCGTCCAGGATGCATTTACCAGTTACTTTGAAACATCTTTATTAATCGATGTGCTCCGCCTACTCAAACTCAGTGGGTTTGAGCCAACTGTGCTGCCCTTCCGCGCTAATGGAAAACCGTTGCACGTACATGGCTTTCTCGGTTGGTTCCAACGAGTTGCTGACAAACAGGTTCGTGTGCTCAATCGTCTCGATGTCTTGGGGATACCCTTAGTCGGAATCGATCCATCCATGACGCTGACATATCGCTCAGAATATCTCGAGTCAGGCCTGAACCCCCCGAACGTTTTTCTGATTCAAGAATTCCTGATGAGCCGTCAAGCAGAGCTCACACTCACAACGCGCCTTCCTGTTCGACGCTTTAGTCTACTCGCGCACTGTACCGAGGCGACCATGGCCCAAACCACATTGAAAGACTGGCAAACGCTGTTTGCGCTGGCTGGTCACCGACTCGATCTAGAGCAGGTCGGCTGTTGTGGAATGGCGGGAACGTATGGCCATGAGACTCAGCATCAACAGACCTCTCGAGTGATTTATAGTCAAAGTTGGCAGCCGAAAGTGGAAGCGCGATCAGACGTGACCTATCTTGCCACCGGCTATTCCTGCCGTTCACAGGTCAAACGCCTCTCAGCACAATCACTGCAACATCCGATATCTGCGCTTTTGGATGCCGTCTCAGAACCCAGCTAAACCCGACTTTGCCGGCGTCCAACGCCGGCAATTGGTCGTAGTGGCTGAACCTGAGCAAACCGACGCAACGGATTACGTGATGGTTGAATGAGACTGAGCCGATCTTTCTTTGCACGCAAACAATACACCGCTCCGATCGGCCATTCGCGACGAGCCATTCGATGCTCTGCACCTTTGAAGACACGCCTTAACAGACGCTTCGCAAACGGCAAACTGTACACCGCATAGCGTGTTAACTCAGGCTCAAGCCCCAACAAGCGACACCAATCCTCAGCCCGCCACACACTGAGATATTTGAATTGCCAAGGAACAATGCTGTCCAACCGTGTACTGAGAAGCCGTCGAACTCCCCAGGTCGACTGCGGATTAAAACCAAAGATCAGTAAGCGTCCCCCCGGTTTTAAAATACGCTCCACTTCGCGTAACAACTGATGCGGCTCTTCACTTAATTCAAGGGTGTGTTGAAGAACAACAATATCGATCGATTCACTCGCCAGCGGGAGCAACTCAAGCTCTGCTTGCAGGGTCGGACAGTGTGTATGCGCAGGCATATCGGTTCCTGTCATCACATGAAAACGCACAGGCGCGAGCGAATCCGCAATCAACGGAAATCGGGAGCTGCCTCCAATTTGCACCACAGTTTTGCCGAATAATCGGCGCAGTTCCTTACGCGCCAAACGGCGTTCTTCAACCTGTACCCGATGTCCTAACTGACCACTGATCCAGCGATCCCAGGCGATCTGGCGCTCACTCGGCGATAATCTAAAGGCACGACGTTTTCCCATGTCTTCATGCTACCATTCGCGGCTTATGCTTCAAGCACAACAAAAGGAAGACACCATGGGAATGTTGTCAGGAAAACGCGCTCTTGTGATTGGCGTGGCCAGCAAACTCTCCATCGCTTATGGCATCGCCGATGCATTGCATCGCGAAGGCTGCGACCTCGCATTCACATATCAAAATGACAAGCTGAAGGATCGCGTCTTAGGCTTTGCAGAAGGTTGGGGTACTCCTGCCTCTCGCTGCTTTCCATGTGATGTCGCAAGTGATGCAGACATTGACCATGCATTTGTTGAGTTGGCTTCCCAATGGGATGGCCTAGATATCCTCATCCACTGCGTGGCTTTTGCGCCTGGCGATCAACTCGCGGGACGATTCGTGGATGTCACCACTCGGGAAGGATTTCACGTTGCGCATGATATCTCGGCTTACAGCTTGATTGGTGTCACACGGGCAGCGCAGCCCTTGATGTCGGGCCGGGCCGGCAGCATCATCACCCTATCGTATCTGGGCGCTGTGCAAACCATGCCGAACTACAACGTCATGGGACTGGCAAAAGCGAGCCTAGAAGCTGGGGTGCGTTATCTTGCGACAAGCTTGGGACCGGAAGGTCATCGTGTAAACGCAATCTCAGCCGGACCGATCCGGACCTTGGCTGCAAGTGGGATTAAGGATTTTCGGTCGATGCTTGCATACAACGCATCACGAACCCCCTTACGCCGAAATACAACTATCGAGGAAGTCGGAAATACGGCTGCTTTTTTAGGATCTGATCTGGCGTCAGGAATCACTGGGCAGGTCATCTACGTGGACAATGGCTTTAGCATTACGGCAATGGGTGAATCGGATAACGCATGAGTTGGCAGATCGCGCGGATTACCGCGTTCAACGACAACTATATTTGGGCCTTGCATCAAGGACAGAACGCGTGGGTCGTCGACCCTGGTGACGCGGTGCCCGTCCTTGAGTGGCTTGCTGCGTCGTCATGTCAATTACAAGGAATTTTGCTCACCCATTGGCATAACGATCATCAGGGTGGCGTGAACGCCCTGTTGCATGTGTTCCCAACAATTCCTGTGATTGGCTCTCTAAAGCCTCTCAATGGACCCTCGTCACCGGTTTCGGATGGTGACTTGATTCAAGTCCTTGGACTGGACTTTCAAGTTCATGCGACCCCTGGGCACACACTCGACCATGTCTGCTATGTGTGCACCGACCCGCGGTTGGATGCCCCAATCGCGTTCACGGGAGACACCTTGTTCGCCGGTGGGTGCGGGCGTTTGTTTGAAGGCGACGCAGCCCTCATGTTCTCCAGTCTGCAGAGATTGAATTGCTACCCAGGCAATACCCAAATCTATTGTGCACATGAGTACACAGTTGCTAATTTACGCTTTGCTGTGGCCTGTGAACCCCATAATTCTGAGACGCTCACTCGATTGCAAGATGCGCAAACGCTGGTTACGCTCGGCCAATCAACAGTGCCCTCAACACTGGGCTTGGAGCGGCTTACAAACCCTTTCTTGCGTGCTGATACCGCAGCCGAACTTGGTCGTCGCCGGTCATGGAAGGATCAGTTTTGACTCGGGTAACACTCTCAACATTGGTGCTTGCATCGATTGCGCTCAATGCATGCCAACCGATCACGCCCGTGTCTCAGACGTCATCGACACCAGATCGTGTCGAGCCAATACCGGTCGTGATTCAGCCTGCTGCCGCAGAAGTCACGGTTGAGAACGAGCCAGGAAACGACGAGGTCAATCAGGTACAACCGCTTTCTGAGCAAGATCTCTATGATCCCCTCGCCATTATTCGGGAGCTTGGGCAAGCAAAGGATTCACCCGAAATCGTCCCTGACGAACTGATGACACCTGAGATCAGTCCCTCGCGCGACCTCACCGCCGATTTCCCCAAGCCTCCGGTCGACGACCTGATTCCGTCCATGCCTATCGCGTCTGAACAACCTGAGCGGGTTGAACCCCTTGACAAAAGTGAGCCCATCCAACCACCGAGCGTCGAACCAGAGTCTGCGATCTGGGAACGTCTGCGTCGCGGGTTCAGCTTGCCAGATCTCCCAGGTAATCGAGAAGCGACAGGACACATCAAGGGCTTGGTCGATAACCCGGGCGCACTGGATGACTTTTTGAACAAGGGAGCACTGTATTTACCCTTTGTTTTGAGTGAGGTTGAGAAGCGTCAAATGCCTCTCGAGGTTGCGCTCCTACCCTACGTTGAGTCAGGTTATTCACCGTGGGCTGTCTCTCCCATGGGTGCTATGGGAATGTGGCAGATCATGCCCGGTACCGCGCGGATACTCTCGTTAAAGCGTGACAATACCTGTGATCAACGACGAGATTTAGTCGAATCCACCCGTGCAGGATTGGACTATTTAGAGAGCTTAGCGAAACGATTTGATGGTGATTGGATGCTTGCCTTGGCCGCCTATAATGCGGGCCCAGGGCGGGTCGAACGTGCGCTTAAGGCAAACCAAGCCAAAAAACTGCCAATCGACCTCTGGTCACTCAAACTACCCCGTGAAACTACCCGGTATGTGCCTCGGCTCCTCACGCTGCGAGATCTAATTCGGGATGCGGATGCACTGAAGGTTCGCTTACCTGACCTCCCGTCGGAGATCGCCTTTACAACCGTCTTTCTTGAAGCACCCATGGAAGTATCGTTGGCCGCTGAACTCAGTCAACTCAGTATTGATGAGATCCGTCGTCTCAACCCCTGTATCCGCAGTTGGATCACCCCATCGCACCAACCGTACACCCTATTGCTACCGACGGATGCGGCAGGTAGCTTTGCGGCTCGATTGGTGTCGGTATCAGTCCGCGACTATATCCGAACCCGGCCATACAAAATTGCAACTGGCGACAGTCTGAGCCGCATTGCCCAAAAGGTCGGCGCGACGGTCGATGAACTCAAAGTCCTTAACGGACTCAAGTCTTCACGCATCATTGCTGGACAAACGCTGCGCGTTCCGAATACCGGTGAATCCGCAAGTACACTGGTCGCGATGAGTGACGGCGGCCCAGGCGATACCTTCCGCTACAAAGTGCGGTCTGGGGATTCGTTATGGGAGATTGCGCGTCGATTTAATACCACAGTGAATTCTCTCAAAGATCTCAATAATGCGAGCACATTGATTCGACCAGGGCAGTGGTTGACGATCCCTCTCAACTAACGCGCACCTCAGGCAGTGTGAGATGTCAGCGGATATCCACGCTCAGTCAGAAAATGATCAATCAACCCACGCGAAATCGACGCATGTTGGGGTAATGGTGGTAACCGATCCGGATGAAACCATTGCGCATCAATAATCTCAACGCCATCGACTTGTATCTCACCTGAGCGCCATTCCGCCCGATAGCCCAACATCAACGAATGCTTAAATGGCCAACTTTGACTCCCGAGAAATTTTGGTGGATGAATGTGTACCCTCACCTCTTCAAAAATTTCCCGATGACAGGCATGTTCAGCGGACTCGCCGGCTTCGACAAAACCTGCCAAGGTGGAATACATGCCATTGGTAAATCGCGGTGACCGGGCTAATAACATCTCATCGCCACGGGTGATCAATATAATGATCGAGGGCGAAACTCGCGGATAGCTGATTAAACTACAGGACACACACTGCCTGCCTCGGTCTGAGGACGACGGGCGCATCGACTGTCCACACGCCCCGCAAAAACGATGCTCTCGTAGAAAATCCAGCCACTGCAATGCTGCACTGAGTGGAATGAACTCGGCACTGGTTGCACCAATAATGAGTGGTCGCGGTGGCGACCAAATCCAAGTTTCCTCAAAGGTGCCAGAACTATCTACCACCCAATATGTCCGTTGATCCACGGTTCCAATCAAATGCTGCTCAAGCCCCTCAATTCGTTGATCGTGACGTTCGATCAGAAGCGCACGCCCGGTCGTGTCCGCTGCCAGCGTGCGCTCAGGACCACCAACGATCACATGATGGGTACTGCCCTGATCGATCCCAGGAGCCCAATGCAAGCCCGCATGATCACCAAGCCAGCCGGTCATGAATCCAGCCGATCCCATAATGGCGTTCCTTGCTCACGCATGACGTCAAGAAAACTGGCATGGTTTGCAATTTCGTCTTCGCTTGCACGGATCACCGGCCCGACCTGTGTCCGCTCAATCGGATGCCACTGCTCACGGCCTTGACTGCGATCATCGGAGAAATCTCCGCCGAGCAAACTCGATTGCTCGCGGGTCATGGAGAGATAGACCAGAGTCAAAAGCTCTGCATCCAACAAAGCCCCATGCAGTGACCGTTCAGAGGCATCGATTTTGTAATCTCGGCACAGGGCATCTAACGAATTTCGCTTACCTGGACGTTTGGAGCGCGCCATGGCGAGCGTATCCAGGGCTTCGCCACCAGCCATCAAATCGCCCATGCGTAACTCTCGACCCAGACGCACAAGCTCTGCGTTGAGAAACCCAAGATCAAAGGCTGCATTGTGAATGATGAGTTCGGCACCACGCACGAACGCGATAAATTCATCAACGACGCCTGCAAAATTGGGCTTATCTGCTAAAAATTCATTGGTGATCCCGTGTACTTCGATAGCACCTGGGTCAATCTCTCGTTCTGGATTGATATAGACATGAAAATGACGATTGGTCAGCCGGCGATTGATCAACTCAACACACCCAATTTCAATTATTCGATGCCCTTGATCTGGGTCGAGTCCAGTCGTCTCGGTATCTAAAACGACTTGACGCATTGCTCTACCCCTTGATTTGCAAGTTGATCGGCCAATTCATTTCCGGGGTGGCCAGCATGCCCCTTGACCCAATGCCAATGCACTTGATGCCGTCCAACTTGATCATCCAGTGCTTGCCATAAATCTTGATTGGCAACAGGCTTTTTGGATGCCGTCCGCCATCCATTTGCCTTCCAGTTCACCATCCATTTCGTGATCCCATCTTTTACGTAGACTGAATCGGTCCAGAGATCCACTTCACAGGGCCGGGTCAAAGCGCGCAGCCCCTCAATCGCCGCCATCAATTCCATGCGATTATTTGTGGTGTTATCTACACCACCGCAGAGACGCTTTTCGTGCTTACCCCACTGTAACACTGCACCCCATCCACCTAGACCTGGATTCCCTTTACAGGCTCCATCGGTAAATAGTGTCACTTTCACAACCGCGTAAAATCCTCTGAGCGCTTTGTCAGCCAAGACTCTGCACGGGTTGTAGCCTCGGATAACACATCACCAGTCAGGCGCCGCGCAAGCGATTTTTTCTGGACCCATGCCAGATGTAGCACCGTGTGCTGTGTTGCTAAATGCCGCAAGATGTCATCAGACGGAGAGATAACATCGACGAGCCCCTTCTCCAAGGCCTCTTGACCATAAAAGATCGATCCATCAGCAACAGCTTCAACGTCTAGCTCAGGACGCTTGTCATGAATCCAGGATTTAAATAATCGATGCGTATTGGCCAAGTCATCTCTGAACTTCCTGCGACCCTCTGGGGTATTCTCACCCAGCACAGTCAAGGTCCGTTTGTGCGATCCCGCGGTATGCAGTTCAACATCAACATCGTGACGTTTTAGAAAGCGATGAATATTAGGTACCTGGGCAACCACACCAATTGATCCAAGGATCGCAAAGGGCGACGCGACAATTCGCCGTGCGCATACAGCCATCATATAGCCACCACTGGCGGCAACCGTATCGACGCAGACCGTGGTTGGAATATCCGCAGCCTCCAGGCGAGCTAACTCACTGGCAGCAAAGCCATAGCGATGAACGAGCCCACCGGGCGACTCAAGGCGTACCACAACCTCAATCGGTCGAACATCCAAATTAAGAATTGTGGTGATTTCTTGCTTCAACGCTTCCGCCCGAGATGCCTGAATATCGCCCTTAAAATCCAAGACATACACAACACCATCTCGACTCGGAGACGGTTGTTTCGACTTCTCACTTCGAGCGAACATTTCTCGAACCCGACCCCAACGACCTTTTGATGGGTGACTCGAGGCACGCTTTACGGCCTCCCCTAACTGATCGCGCTGCGCATCAAAACGCGCACTTAAGTCAGTAATAACGAGCCGCCCCTTCGATTCATCTAGCTGGGATTGTCGGCCGAAGGCGGCCGCAATGAATACAACAACAAGAACAACTGTCAGCGCTTGGAGAACGAACAGTCCATATTGAGACCACACATCCATTAGCGGGTCGACCTCAACGTATTCCGTAAATCACTCCAGTATTCGCCAGCCTCTTGGCTTGCTCGGTAACGGACTAAGGCATCTTGCACATCCACACGAAGCTCTTCGTCTACCGGCGCCACCCCAAGGCTATCAATCCGCGCTGCAACGACCGTATTTCCCCAATATCTGAAACACCATAGGCAGGCGATCCATCGGAAGTCATCGGAATATCAAACAGAATACGACTGCGACTCGCTGTCACTTGTTCGTTACCCATCCGAGGAACGTCCTGTGCCACGAATACGGGTCGGCCCAATATGGTACCCAGCTCGTCATTTGATTGCATATCACGCATCTTGACGATCGCATCCTCAGCAATCGCACGTGCTGCTCCCAGTGCTTTCTCTCGACCCAGATCCGCAATGATCTCGTCACGCACCTCATCCAGAGGTCTTGGGGCGGCCTCACGATAATTCCGAACACGAAAGGTCATAAACACACCTGGTTCTACTTCAAACGCATCCGCATTCAGTTCCGAGGCGCGTTGATCATCAGCAAATGCACGGCGAATGAACGCTGGGCTTGCCAGCAATCCTGAGCCACCACTCTCCGGAACATCCGCCACTGATATCACCTCAACGCCGAACACATCCCGCAGCTCGGTTAACGACCCACTAAATGCAATGTTGGCGAATTCTTCGATTCGCTCTTGTAATGCCCGTGTCGCTGCCGCTTCGCGCAGCTCTTCACGAAGCATGGGCGAACGCTCAGCAAGGGATGGAATTGGCTCGGCACGAGATTCCAACAGCTCGATCAAATGCACGCCAAAAGGTGTCTCGACAGGCTTCGATCGCTCGCCAATGACCAACTGATCCAATGCAGCCTCAAACTCAGGAACATAAGTACCTGCCGGCGCAAAGCCGAGATCACCACCTGATTCGCGTGACGCGATATCGTCAGATTGCTCACGCGCGATCTCCGCAAAAACGGCGCCTGATGCCAACGCGGCAACCGCGGCTTCCGCACGGGTCATTGCATCCTCACCGACAAACAAAATATGCCGCGCCCGACGCTCAAGCCGTCCACGCAACGCATCGACTTCGACGTCATATGCCGTTTCGATATCAGCATCCGTCACCACCACATCGGCTAGAAAGTGCCCTGCATCCAAGGTCACGTAGTCCACATCAATTCGGGCAGGTGCCTGATAGCGTGACTGCTCGCGCGCGTAATACGCTTGAATTTCTGAGTCATTCACCTGACTGTCGGCAACCAAAGGTTCAACAGGAATCTCAACAAACAGCCCGCTCCGGGTCTGATTTTGTAATTCACTCAGACGCATCACCTCTGAGGGCAGCACGAAACTAGATACCTCTACAGCGCCCTGTACCTGGTAGCGCAATAGATTTCGACGCAGCTCGTCACGAAATCCCAATCGACTCAACCCCAGTTGTCCAAGCGCGCGATCATAGGCACCCGCATCAAATCGCCCGTCGATTTGAAACTGAGGAATTTGCACAATCACAGCATCCAACTGTGCGTCAGAGACCGAATACCCGAGATCATTTGCATAGCTGATCAATGCCGCATCATCAATAAGGGCACGCATCACGCTATTGCGAAGCAGATTCTCATCAATCGCAGCAGGGTCACCCACAATCTGCAGCGCTTCTCGTCGCTCACGATCAAGGGCTTCAACGAACTGCCGCTCAGTGATTTCGACAGTTCCTACGGTATCAATAACCGTCTCACCGTCATCTGTTACAAAAAAGTTCACACCTGTAATCACGAACGTAATCGCGATTAACCCAACAATGAATTTAGCGAGAAGCCCAGAAGAACGGTCACGTATGGATTGCAGCATGGAGAGTCCTGAATAAATTCAAAAAAGGGGCCCTAGGCCCCTTTTCGGTACGCAGCGAAGCGACTTAGTTCACAGCGTCTTTCAACGCTTTACCGGCTTTAAAGCCTGGTACTTTGGCCGCAGCAATTTGAATGGTCGCACCGGTTTGCGGGTTACGGCCTGTACGTGCAGCGCGCTCCTTCACTTGGAAGGTACCGAAACCAACCAATGAGACGGAGTCGCCGCCCTTCAATGCACCTGTGACGGCTGCAAGTGTTGCATCAAGCGCTTTGCCAGCATCAGCTTTGGACAAACCCGCTGAAGCGGCGATCGCATCAATCAATTCTGCTTTATTCACTCTCTAATACCCCTATTGGTCTATTTCAATCACACTGCAGTGCGTTTTCGTTTTGATTAGTCACTACAGCAACAACTAGCGCCTGTCGTTTATACCAATGCAAATTGGGATAAACAACAGGTTTAATGCGCTCTGGCAGGATTTTTTAATGGATCCGTGTCCGAATCCACCGCCGTTGGAGTCTCCTTCACCACAAAGGGCTCAGGCATATAAGCCAACGCAATATCCAAAACTTCATCAATCCATTTCACCGGACGGATCTCAAGATCGGCTTTTACGTTCTCCGGAATTTCCTTGAGATCACGTATATTCTCGTCGGGAATGATGACAGTTTTGATACCACCACGATGCGCCGCTAATAATTTTTCTTTCAAGCCACCAATCTGGAGCACCTGGCCACGCAAGGTAATCTCGCCAGTCATTGCAACTTCGGCACGAACCGGCACATTTGCCAGCACAGAGACCAAGGCTGTACACATTCCAATTCCAGCACTTGGACCATCTTTCGGAGTCGCTCCCTCGGGGACGTGAATATGCAAATCACTTTTCTCGTGAAAATTCGGATCAATGCCAAGGGCCATGGCACGCGAACGTACCACCGTCATTGCCGCTTGGATGGACTCTTGCATCACATCACCCAGCTTTCCAGTCCGAATCTGCTTACCCTTTCCTGGAACCGCCACTGCTTCGATCGTCAATAGCTCGCCACCCACACTGGTCCAGGCCAAACCAGTCACCTGACCAATTCGGTCCTCAACTTCCTTCAGCCCGTAGGTAAACTTGCGAACCCCGGAGTAATCCTCCAAACGCTCTGGACTAATCACAATCGCTGGAGACTCGAGTCGCTCAGTTTTTCGAAATCCTGCTTCAATACGCTCCCGAACCGCCTTTCGTGCCAACTTGGAGACTTCACGATCCAATCCTCGCACCCCAGCCTCACGCGTGTAATACCGAATCAAGTCGGTGAGGGTCGCGTCCGGAATCTCAATTTCACCCTGGCCCAAACCATTATTCTTGATTTGTTTCGGCACCAAGTAACGCCTCGCAATATTGAGCTTTTCGTGTTCGGTATAGCCTGGAATCCGAATGACTTCCATACGATCCAACAAAGGCGCAGGCATATTCATCGAGTTTGACGTGCACACGAACATCACTTCGCTCAGATCGAAATCGACCTCGAGGTAATGGTCATTGAAGGTGTGGTTTTGCTCAGGGTCTAATACTTCAAGTAAGGCGGAAGCTGGATCACCCCGATGGTCCATTCCCATCTTGTCGATCTCATCCAATAAAAATAGTGGATTCTTCACGCCAGCCTTGGAGATTTTTTGGATGATCTTGCCCGGCATTGAGCCGATATAGGTTCGACGATGTCCACGAATCTCGGACTCATCTCGTACTCCGCCCAGCGCCATCCGCACAAATTCACGGTTGGTCGCCCGCGCAATCGATTCTC
This sequence comes from Litorivicinus sp., assembly GCA_018401755.1. GTDB lineage: Bacteria > Pseudomonadota > Gammaproteobacteria > Pseudomonadales > Litorivicinaceae > HIMB30. Next base: position 417,020 of record JAGYKJ010000007.1, on the reverse strand, counting down.
CCAGGGATGTCTTCCCGACTCCTGGCGGTCCGACGAGACATAACACGGGACTCTTCGACTTTTTGACCCGCATCTGCACAGCCAAATATTCAAGGATTCGCTCCTTCACGTCATCGAGACCGTAGTGATCTGCTTCTAGGATATCCCGTGCACGGAGCAAATCATGCTTGACGCGTGATCGCTTATTCCACGGAGCTCCCAATAACCAATCTAAATACGCCCGAACAACCGTCGCCTCAGCAGACATTGGCGACATCATCTTGAGTTTGGCGAGTTCGGCATCTGCCTTTTCTTTGGCCTCCTTACTTAAACCAGATTCATCGATCCGTTTTTGCAAGGCTTCCATTTCGTTGGGAGTGTCATCGAGGTCATTCATTTCCTTCTGAATAGCTTTCATCTGCTCATTCAGATAGTACTCGCGCTGACTTTTCTCCATTTGCTCCTTGACCCGACCGCGGATCCGCTTCTCGACCTGCAATAAGTCCAACTCGGATTCCATCAAGGCAACAAGATATTCAAGACGCTCTTTCACATCTTCATAAGCCAGCAATGCTTGCTTTTCTTTCAACGGCAATGAGAGATGCGCAGCCATGGTGTCACACAGACGACCTGGCTCCTCGATGCTCTGCAATGAGGCCATGACCTCGGCAGGGATCTTCTTAGACGCCTTCACGTACTTTTCAAACTGATCCATCAAAACTCGCAGCAACGCATCTTGATGATGTTCTTTCAGTGGGATCGAGGGGACAGGCACAGCTGTTGCCCGATAATGATCGCCATCAAGCGAAAATTGGCTGATTTTTGCACGCTGGCCGCCTTCGATGAGAACCTTTACGGTGCCATCGGGGAGCTTGAGCAATTGCAGAATCGAGGCGATGGTCCCGATTTCGTAGAGCTCTGAGGCGCGCGGCTCATCCTCATTGGCGAGCCTTTGCGCGACCAATAGAATTTCTTTACCCCCGTCCATTGCTTGCTGCAACGCACGGATCGATTTTTCGCGCCCAACAAAGAGCGGCAACACCATGTGTGGATACACCACGACGTCCCTCAGCGGGAGCAACGGGAGTTCCAGCTGATCGGTAGTCATCAACAGGTTCCTAAGTCAGTCGGCGACACTCGCCGAGCGTTTTTCGTCCGTATTGGCGTAAATCTTCAGAGGCTCACTGTCTCCGGTGATTACGCCCTCATCGATCACAATTTTGGAAATATCCGGATCGGAAGGTATCTCAAACATGGGGTGCAACAGCACAGATTCAAGAATCGAACGCAACCCACGTGCCCCTGTTTTACGCTCCATTGCCTTGCGCGCCACTGCACGTAACGCTTCGGTCCGCACATCAAGCTCGACACCTTCCATCTGGAATAACTCACGATATTGCTTGATCAGCGCATTCTTTGGCTCAGACAAAATTTGAATGAGGGCCGCTTCATCAAGCTCTTCGAGAGTCGCCACCACAGGCAAACGACCCACGAATTCAGGGATCAACCCATACTTCACAAGATCTTCCGGCTCGACATCCGCCAACGCTTTGCCAATGTTACTGCTCTGATCTTTTGACCGTACTTCAGCGCCGAAGCCAATGCCACCCTGTTCGCTTCGAGCGCGAATGACTTTATCCAAGCCAGAAAATGCACCGCCGCAGATAAACAAAATGTTTGCCGTATTCACCTGCAAGAACTCTTGCTGAGGATGCTTTCGCCCCCCTTGAGGTGGGACTGAGGCGACGGTCCCCTCAATCAGTTTAAGCAATGCTTGCTGAACACCTTCACCAGAGACGTCACGGGTAATCGACGGGTTATCACTCTTCCGAGAGATCTTGTCGATTTCATCAATATAGACAATCCCTTGCTGCGCTTTTTCAACATCGTAATCACATTTTTGCAGGAGCTTTTGGATGATATTTTCAACATCCTCACCCACGTAGCCCGCCTCAGTGAGGGTTGTCGCATCCGCCATCGTAAAGGGAACATTGAGTAAGCGTGCCAGGGTTTCGGCCAGAAGTGTTTTCCCGGACCCAGTCGGACCAATCAGCAAAATATTCGATTTACCCAACTCAACATCGCGAGTGGCTCGCTCACCATATCGTAACCGCTTGTAATGGTTGTAGACGGCGACCGCTAACACAGTCTTAGCGCGCGTCTGTCCAATCACGTACTCATCGAGCGTATTTTTGATATCGCGGGGCACTGGGAGCCGGTCACCACTGTCAGCTTCATCAGCCTCGTGGACTTCCTCCCGAATGATGTCGTTACACAGATCCACGCATTCATCGCAGATAAACACGCTCGGTCCGGCAATCAGCTTACGTACTTCATGTTGACTCTTTCCGCAAAAAGAGCAGTAGAGCACTTTACCGTTACCGTCTGAGCCTTTGTCCGTTGTTTCTGTCATTCCAACCTCGCCCTTGGAGAAACAGTGCGCCTCTCCAGATTCAAAATCAAGCCGTCGCCTCGGCCTTCACACGATGTGACATCACTTCATCGATCAAGCCGTACACTTTTGCTTCCTCTGCATCCATAAATCGGTCGCGATCCGTGTCTTTTGAGATCGTCTCAATAGATTGCCCGGTATGCTCAGCTAACTTTTGATTCAGCCGTTCGCGAATTTTAAGGATCTCACGCGCGTGAATATCAATGTCAGAGGCCTGTCCAGAGAAACCGCCTAGCGGCTGGTGAATCATCATGCGTGCGTTCGGTAACGCAAACCGCTTGCCCTTTGTCCCAGCAGTTAACAAGAAAGCACCCATGCTCGCAGCCTGACCAATACACAGCGTGCTAACATCTGGCTTGATGAACTGCATGGTGTCGTAAATCGCCATTCCGGCAGTGACTGACCCGCCTGGCGAATTAATGTACAGATGGATATCTTTGTCTGGATTTTCAGATTCTAGAAACAGCAGCTGTGCAACGATCAGATTGGCCATATAATCCTCGACCTGACCCACCATGAAAATCACACGCTCTTTCAGTAACCTTGAGTAAATATCATATGCACGCTCACCACGTGCACTTTGCTCAATAACAACCGGGACCAGACCAGGCATAGATGTCTTCCTTTTTAGTTCGCTTGACGACTCTTCATGACGTCAGCGTACGACATTTCAACTGCATTGACCGTTGCCGTCCCCAATAAGATGTCAGCAACCTGCTCTTCGATTGCGAGAGCCTCGATCTGGCGCAAGTTTTCGGTGTTACTGTAATAAAAATTAACCACCTGTTCCGGATCATCATACGCAGAGGCCATTTCATCAATATATCCGCGTACACGATCCGCATCCGCCTTCACTTCGAACCGTTTCACGCTCTCGGCGAGCAAGAGCCCCAGCTTCACGCGGCGCATTGCTTGCTCTTGGAATAGTTGATCTGGCAATTGGTTAGGATCCATTTTGGCACTGCCTCCAAAACGCTCAACCGCCTGATTCTTCAGGGTGTGAATCTCAGAATGCACCGCTGCATGAGGCACGGAAATCTCAGAATTCTGCTCAAGCAAGGCATCAAATACTTTGCCCTTATTTACATTTTTTAACGTCATCGATAGCTCACGACGCATTTGTTGTTCGAGCTCGACGCGAAAATCATCCATGACCCCGCTGGCGACCCCAAAGCCTTGAATGAAGGCTTCATCAACCACTGGGAGATCTGCCCGCTCGAGTTTCGTCACCTCGATCTTAAATACGACCAGCTTGCCAGCCAGATTTTCCGCTTGATACTTTTCAGGAAAGGTGACCTCGATCTCACGAGACTCGCCTGCTTTCATCCCTTCAATCCCAGATTCAAAGCCGGGAATCATTGCACCACTGCCCAACACCAGCGGGTGATCTTCGCCCTTCCCACCCTCAAAGGCCTCGCCGTCCAGAAACCCTTCAAAATTAATTGTCACCCGGTCCGCAGGTTTTGCCTGGGCGCGCTTCGATTCTTTCCAAGTCTGCCGCTGTTCTTGCAGGTTCTTGATCAACTCATCAATGTCTGAGGCTTTTACCTCTGACTTCGACTGTTCGATGGTCACTCCATCCAATGTTTTGAGATCGATTTCAGGGAACACTTCAAAGGTGGCTTGAAAACTAAAATCCGAACCCTCTTCGAAATTCACATTCTCGATCTTCGGCTGCCCAATCGGGCTCACGTCATGCTCTTCAAGCGCTTGGCCAATCGATGACTGCATCACATCGCTAATCACTTCTTGACGAATGGACTGACCATAGCGTTGCCGAACAACGCTGGCAGGCACCTTGCCAGGACGAAACCCATCGACCCGAATTCGCTTTGATGTTTCAACGACCTTCGCCTCAAATTGAGCCTCCACATCCACAGATGGAATAGTGATCGTAAATTGACGCTCCAGTGCGGAGGGGGATTCCAGGACAACCTGCATGAGAAACCTCGGATAAATGAAGAGTTCGGCTTAAAGCCGCGAAGCATACCGCCTTCAAGCGAGGTCGTACAGTCTCGAGGGAGAGACAATTGAGGGCCGCGTCTTCGCACGGGTTGCGTGCATTTTACAATTCAATGGTACGGATGGAGGGACTTGAACCCACACGCCTTACGGCACCAGAACCTAAATCTGGCGTGTCTACCAATTTCACCACATCCGCGAAGAGCACCTATACTGGCGGCGCATAGCATACCGCGGAGATTGCCGTCTGAACATAGCCGTGCGAAGCAAACCACGCTCACGGCGACGATAGCCAAGTGGCCGATGATTCGCTAGGGTATCGAGGATTCATTCACTCAGGATGCACATATGGAATTTGTCTTGTCATCTGACGTATTAATCGACAATGCCCTGGCTCTTTTGCCGAAGGTACTCTCGGGACTGGTCACTGTTGCTGTCATCATTGTGGTCGCAGTCGTGGCCAGCCGTACCTTCTCTCAGCTGATTGGCGCTGCACTGGCGCGAACACGGTTAGAAGCTCTGGCAACACAATTCATTAAGACTGTGGTTCGAATAGCCATCTATGTCATTGCGGCAGTTGCAATTCTTGGGACAATTGGCGTCGACACGACGAGCTTACTGGCGGCCTTGGGCGCGGCTGGTTTAGCCATCGGTTTAGCGCTTCGGGACTCACTCTCAAACTTGGCCGCTGGCTTAGTTTTGGCATTCCAAGGAACCTTTAAGAAAGGTGACACCATTGAAGTCGGCGGCATGATTGGAACGGTGACAGTGGTGGACTTACTCACCACTGAATTACAAACACCAGATAATCGCCGGGTCACCATTCCCAATGGCAAACTCATGAATGCAGATATCATTAACTACTCAGCCTACGAGACACGCCGCATCGAATTTATCATCGGGATTTCATACGAAGATGACGCAGCAGAGGCTGCAGACATCATTCGAGGAGTCATTGCTCAATCAGAGATTTGCTTAGCGGATCCAGAACCCGTCGTGGGCATCGACACACTGGCTGATTTTGGACAAAATTTACTGGTCCGGGTCTGGGTTCCGAGCGCGCATGTGCTCAGTGGCAAGCTGTTGCTGTTGGATCGCATCAAAAAAGCATTTGATGCCCAAGGGGTGACAATCCCGTTCCCACGATATGAGGTGCATCAGTTTCAGGATGCCAGCCTAATCCCGCCGCAACAGTAGTTGATAAAAAAAGACAACTGAAAATCCAATAAAGGCAGCCACAACGATGCTCGGACCTGATGGAATGTCAATCAGATAGCTTGCCGAGAGTCCGACAATCACAGCAGCTATCCCAAAGAGCATTGCCAAAAACACCATCCGCTCGGGTGTCCTTGCCAAGCTACGGGCAGTAACCGCCGGGATGATCAGTAAGGCTGTGATCAATAACGCACCAACCAATTTAATGGCTGTGGCGATGACTAACGCCAATAAAACCGTATAAATGGCTTCCACCAGGCCAGGGCGCACCCCTTCCGCCTCAGCCAATGCGCGATCAAGCGTCGCCAGCAGTAAGGAACGCCAGATGACCGCGAGGATCGCAAACACCGCAGCGCCGCCGACACCAATAATCCAAAGATCGGTTTGATCGATTGATAGAATATCGCCAAATAAAAATGCAAAAAGATCCACGCGCGCGCTCGGAATTAACGCGATCACAACCAAGCCGATCGCTAAACTGGCATGCGACAGTAACCCCAATAGTGCATCTGAGCTGACCTGTTCCATGCGACGCAGTCCGTTCAACGTCAAGGCAACAACGACCGCAGTCAGAAAAACAGCTGCTGTCAAAAATAATCCAGTCACCAGCGACAAGGCAATACCAAGCAAAGCCGAATGAGACAAGGTATCGCCGAAGTACGCTAAGCGCCTCCATACCATGACGCTGCCCAGGGGCGCAGCGACCAGCGCAATCCCACAGCCACCAAGAATTGCTTGCAAAAATAGTGGATCAATCATGCGCATGCGCTCCGACCCCATCCGGGCGATGCACGAGACGTTCGACTCCACCATCCAATCCGTGGTCATGATCATGATGATGTTCATAAATCGCGAGCGTTTCGGCACCACGCGGCCCAAATAATGCCCGATACTCGGGGCTCACAGAGACAGACTGGGGTTCACCCTCGCAGCACACGTGTCCATTGAGACAGAGCACGCGATCGGTCTTCGCCATCACCACATGGAGATCATGGGATACCAATAAAATGGCGCAGCCGATCCGATCACGAAGCGATGCGATCAGCTCGTAGAGCGCAATCTCACCACTAAAATCAACTCCTTGCACTGGTTCATCAAGGACAAGTAGATCAGGGGCACGCGCAATCGCACGCGCAATCAGCGCACGTTGAAACTCGCCACCAGACAAACTATGCACATCGGCATGTCCAAGATGGGCGATGCCCGCCGCAGCCAGCGCCTCTTTAATCGCATCTTCATTTTTTTCGCCACTCGTCCGAATCAGGCGCCAAACGGTCATCGGCAGCGACCGATCAATGGCGAGTGATTGCGGAACATAGCCAACCTTTAACCCACGTGCACGCTGAACCGAGCCCGATGTTGCACGATGAATCCCGAGTGCCAACTTCACCGTGGTCGATTTCCCAGAACCATTTGGCCCAATTAAGGTGACAATCTCACCGCGCTCAATCGACAGCGACACATCACGCACGAGCCATTGACCGTTCTCACGACGACCGGCATGACTCAACTCGACAAGAACTCCAGGCTCCAACTTTTCAAGACTCCGAGGTTACATTCAACGCGGACCACGATAGTATCACGCCCCCCAATTCGTCAGTGAGGACCGCTGTGTTCGCGCGCTTATTTTCGTTGATCACACTTTCTGTGGTGAGTGGTCTCGTGATCGCAAGCACCATTGTTGTGTCGAATCGCCCTCTTCATAGTCTTGCAACGAGTGTTCTCGAGGGTGTGACAACGCCGATCTTACTGCTGCCAAATAGTCAATCCCTGCATTTCCAGAACCTCAAACCAAGTCAAGCCCTCCTGGCGCGTGATGCGGACCGCGTCTACTGGCTTGGCCCGCTGGTTGAGCCGGAATTGTCAACGTTTCAGGCAACACACTGGGTGGATGTTTCCCTGCACCCCAGCGTGATCTGGCGACCCATCCGCGCGTGGGGGGATCAGGACCAGTCATACACGTCAACCCGTGATCCCCACATTTGGCTCGATCTTGAGAACGGCAAGGCATTGGTACATGCCATGGCTGCCGATGCGGGAACAACATTTCCTGATCAGGCATCGCAAATTAATGTCAATGCACGCAATCTCATTGTGCGCATCGAGCAACTCGACCGCACCCTGGCGAAACGATTTGAGGACAGTGCTCGTCGCGGCTATGCGGTCTCACATGACGCCTATCAATACTTCGAGGCGCGTTACGGGCTGACCTCAAAAGCGATCCTCTCCCGCGATCCACATGCCGGCACGTCAGCATTTAGAGTTCGGCTTATGGCAGATGCAATCGCCAAGGCTGAGGTCTCATGCTTGTTCAGTGAGCCGGCCCTCAGTTCCCGAATATTAAAACGCCTCGAGTCAGAGTACGCCATCCCAGTCATTGAGCTTGATCCGCTCGGCTTTGCACGCGCACCCGGCGCCGAGCTGTATCTTGAGCTGATCGAGGCCATTGGGGATGGGTTTTTAGATTGCTTTCAACGTGGAAAACCCTAAACTCGAGACATGCGCGATCATCCCCGATATCTCCTGATCACTCTCTGCCTAAGCCTGGTTTTCATTCAGGTACTCCTACCCCCGGAAAGTCATGCCCGAACCGACTCGCTCAGTGAGTGGTGCCGTGTTTCCTTGGATTCGATCAATCCTCCCGATGTAGTTTGCGATGATTGCTGTTTCACGGGTGTCTTTGATTCAGTCTCACCAAAACTCGCAGCTGCAATTGGATCGGAGACTCGTTGGGCAGTTGATCACACCGAGCCTCGAAGCAGTGGCTGGCTCTATGCACGCCCCGACATCCGAGGCCCGCCTCTTCCCTAATCATCTGGTCACAACATTTTATTAATTTAATCAATGATTAAGGAATTATATATGCTATTTAATATCAAGTATTTTTGGGCTTTTCTTGCGATGATCTCAGCGCCTCTCTCGCTCGCGACGGGTCATCATGCAAACCACCAATTCGATACGGTGATACATCGCCATCTCACCCTGTCTAATTTCTGGGCGCGAGCATCGATTGGGATGGCCCCCAACTCAGGGGGCTATGGTCAGATCCTCAGTACGATGGACGATCGATTGATCAGCGGCAGTTCGCCAGCTGCGACTATTGTTGAAATACATGAGCATATCCATGATCAAGGGGTCATGCGGATGCGTGAAATCGCTGGTGGATTAGCCATCCCAGCAGATATGCCTGTCGTCATGGCACCCGGCGGCTATCATGTGATGCTGATCAATCTGGTGACACCTTTGCAAGTGGGTGGGTCAATTCCACTCACACTGCAGTTTGAGAAGGCCGGCACTGTTGAGCTGCAAATCCCCATCAAGGGCATCATGCCAAATCATGGCAACACAACGCCTGGCGGGATGAAGGGGCATGGCCATTAATGCCGTGATGAGATCCCAAGCACAGCGCGGATCGCTATTTGTCATGGGTTCATCGTAATCAGGGCTCGACAACGACTGGTATCGTGAAACAATTCACTCAATTGCAATGGAATAAGGAAATAAACGGAATGGCCAACGCCGACAATGCAGTCGAAACCCTGATACGAAATGCGCATGATCAGATTATTGAGGGTCTGATGGGGCTCAACTTAGACCAACTCGAAGACGGATTGGCTTGGAGCCAGCAAAACTATACGAAGCTTGATATTGAACGACTGCTGTTACTGGCCATTGATCTTCACAAAAATCCACAGTAGTCGTGACGCAAGGGTTTCCGGTCATTGGGGAATACGTCGGATTTGGTTCAATGGCTGTTGAAGCTCACCGATGCATTGAAATGGGGTGGATGATGGGACTCGAACCCACGACGACCGGAATCACAATCCGGGGCTCTACCAACTGAGCTACACCCACCAATGCAGTGACCAGGCTGGCACGCCTGGCAGGAATCGAACCTGCAACCTACGGCTTAGAAGGCCGTTGCTCTATCCGGTTGAGCTACAGGCGCATGGTCTGAAATGGTCGGGGCAGCTGGATTCGAACCAACGACCCTCTGCTCCCAAAGCAGATGCGCTACCAGACTGCGCTATACCCCGACAAGGTGCGGAATATTAGGCAGTCGGGTCTTCTGAGTCAATGCTCACCGCTGACTTTTTCAAGACCAGCCCCATCATGGATTCAGTCTCTGGTCCACACCGTTCCCGTTGGCGAGTCCTCAATTGAGATGCCAGCAGCCGTCAGCTCGGCACGGATTGCATCGGCGCGCGCAAAATCACGCTCAGCCCGAGCCTGACTCCGCTCAATGACAAGGGTATCAATGCGTGCATCGGACAGCCCAGTGAGTTGCGCCTTCAAGGCCTGTCGATCGGCGAGGAAGGCTGCTTTCGACTTTGGAAATAAGCCAAGTGCATCGCCAAGAAACTCAAGTGTGGCAGCGGCAGCGGCATCTGTCCGTTTCGCTAAATCAAACAACACAGCGATTGCTCGTGGCGTATTGAAGTCATCATTCATTGCGTCCATATACCGCCCAATCGCCTCAACATCAGTTTCCGCATCGACGGGAACATCTGAGCGCGACTGCACCAGTCGAACATAGGCGGCTTCCGCCTGCGTCAATGCATCTTCTGAGAACGAGATCGCACTTCGATAGTGGCTTTGTAATAAAAAGAAACGGATGACAGCAGGATCATGTCGGGTAAACAGCGCCTGAAGCGTCACAAAATTATCCAGCGACTTCGACATTTTCTCATCATTCACCCGCACCGGACCCGCATGCATCCAGTAATTGGCAAAGGTACAACCGGTCGCGGCTTCAGATTGTGCAATTTCATTTTCGTGATGCGGAAACTTCAGATCAGGTCCGCCACCGTGAATATCAAACTGTGTGCCGAGCAGATCCATACTCATCGCGGAACATTCAATGTGCCAGCCTGGACGACCTGCGCCCCAGCGGCTATCCCAGGATGCTTCGCCCGGCTTGGCGCTTTTCCAAAGCACAAAATCCGCGGGATGTTCCTTATCCTCAGCAACCTGCACGCGCGCACCGGCCACCATATCTTCTAAATTTCGGTTGTTTAATTTTCCGTATTCTGGAAACGCACTCACCCGAAAATACACATCACCTGATTCTCCCTGGTAGGCAGCGCCCTTCTCGATCAATCGCGCAATCAAATCCAACATCTGCGGAATATGCTGGGTCGCGCGCGGTTCTGCATCGGGCAAGCGACAGTTGAGTGCGCGCTCATCGGCATGCATCGCCGCAATCATTTCCGTCGTAAGTGCGGTAAACGGAATCTCACGCTCCAATGCTCGGGCAAAGATTTTATCATCGACATCCGTAATGTTACGCACATATTGCACGCCAAAACCCAATGTCCGGAGATGTCGCACGATCACATCAAACGCGACCATCACACGTCCATGCCCGAGATGACAGCGGTCGTAGACGGTCATGCCACAGACATACATCCCAATTTTTCCTGGCAGACGAGGTAGAAACGGCCGTTTACCCCGAGCCAAGGTATCAAATATTGCTAAAGTCACGAGTGCTTCCCTAAGTGAGCCGGTATGATAGGGTCCTTTTTCACGACATGCATGCATTGAGGAGAGATGACACGTGATTTTAATGGAAACCACCCTCGGGAATTTCACCATCGAGTTGTTTGAAACAGATGCCCCGGAAACCACTGCCAACTTCAAGCAATACGTTGAGGATGGATTTTTCGACAACACCATTTTCCATCGCGTCATCGACGGCTTTATGATTCAGGGAGGCGGTTTTGAGCCTGGTATGAAAGAAAAGTCGACCCGCGCACCAATTCAAAATGAGGCCAATAATGGGCTTGCCAATAACCGTGGCACCCTTGCGATGGCGCGTACGATGGATCCCCATTCGGCAACTGCACAGTTTTTTATCAATGTGGTTGATAACGACTTCTTGAACTTCCGTTCAGAATCTCGCGATGGCTGGGGTTACTGTGTCTTTGGTCGCGTATTTGATGGAATGGAAACACTCGATGCGATTCGAGTGGTTGAGACAACCCGTCGTGCCGGCCATTCGGATGTTCCAGCCGACGATGTCATCATCACCAAAGCAACAATTGTGTGACAACAACGCTCATTCTCTCGGATGTGCACCTGGATCCAGGGCGACCGGAAGACTACGCGATTGTAGAATCCGTGATCGCCAGAGAGGCGATCGATGCGCTCTGGATTCTCGGGGATTTATTCGAGGCATGGGTGGGCGATGATGGGGCTGAGCAGGCTGACCTTAGGCTTGCCGCGTTTCTGTGCTCACGCCCCTACCCCGTCTACTGGACTCCTGGGAATCGCGATTTTTTAGTCGGCGCCGAATTCGGCGCGCTCTGCGGCTGGATCTCTCTTTCCCCATCCCAACGCCTCAACTGCGGACTCAATCTACTGGTACGCCACGGCGACGAATGGTGTACGGATGACACGGCATACCAACGGTTTCGGGCAGAAGTTCGCACGCCTGCCTGGCAGCAGTCATTCTTACAACAACCCTTAACCGTACGCCGGAGCATTGCTCAGGAAATGCGGCAGGCCAGCCAATTGGCGCAGACAACAGCGCGTCCAGACATCCTCGATGTGACTGAGCACAGCGTCCGTGTTGACGCCTGCGATCATCACGCACAGCTTGTTATTCACGGTCACACGCATCGACCAGGGCTGCACCTCAATGGTTCATATTTACGCGCGGTGACCTCGGACTGGCACCAAGCAGCGACGGTCATTCGGCTGATCGATACAGCATCCGAATGCAGAGTTGAACAGGTCGTCTGCGATACCAACCGAAGCTCGGTTCAGGCGACCGCGACCTGGCAAGTGGGCTCACCCGAATGGAACCTGAACTGAGGATCCGGAGCCATCACCAAACGCGCATCCTCTGTCAAAAAGACATCAAGTCTCTGCTGAATCTCAGTCTCCGATGCCTGCAGCTGAGCAAGTGCCAAATAATCCTGATAGTGACGCCCCTCAGACCGTAATAAGCCCCGGTAAAAACGCCCAAGCGTCTCTGGGAGCTCAGGATATAAGGCCGCGAACCGCTCACAAGAACGGGCCTCCACAACCGCACCCACAATCAATGTGTCGACCAAGCGCCCTTGGGCGTCTCCCCGAATATGCTGATGTAACCCCGCGGCATAACGAGACGCACTGAGGGTGTAATATGGATAATCATACCGAGCCATCAACGCCAAGACTTGCTCATAATGCAGCATCTCTTCCCGGACCAGACGGGCCATTAACTGCTGCAGGCTGGGAATGTGGCGATAGCGGCTTAACAACGCCATGCCAGTCGCTGCAGCCTTGTACTCACAGTTGGCATGATCCACCAGTAAATCATTCAAGCGATGCTTGGCACGCTCAATCCATGCAGCGGGGGTTTGGAGACGAAGAAATGACCGAACCTCGTCGACGATTCGGTCGATATCCTTCACCTGTGAGGCGATCCGAGGCATTAGCGGTAGTAGGCGTTGTCACGTTGGCTGTGATCGGTGACGTCGCGCACACCCTTCAATTCTGGGATACGCTCCATCAAAGTGCGCTGGACACCGTCCTTTAGCGTCATGTCAACCGCCGAGCACCCTTGGCAACCACCGCCAAACTGTAAAATCGCAACATCGTCTTCCAAGCGAATCAAGCGCACCTCGCCCCCGTGTGATGCCAAACTTGGATTGACCTCGGTCGTTAAAATCGAGACGATCTGGGTCTCAAGCGGGCCCTCAAAGGCCACCGTGGGCTGCTTTGCTTTGGGCGCCTTGATCGTCAGTTGCCCACCCAGTTTGTCCGCGACGTAATCGACAATGGCTTCATCGAGATAGGGCAGGCTTGGCTGATCTAAGTAAGCGACGAAGCTCTCCAACTGCAGGCGCTCATCATCGCGTTTTTCTTCGCCTGGACGACAATAAGCTAAACAGGTCTCCGCATAGGTCGTTCCCGGTTGGGAAACAAACAACCGCACGCCGATCCCGTCGACATCCTGCTTATCGAGTAACGATTTTAGATAGACTTGTGCAGATTCAGTTACGGTTACCTGTGTCATCGCCTTGCCCTGTTAGTTCTTGTTCCTACACTATATAGGCATCATCATAAATCTGTACCCCCGATTTAGGCACCCCATATGACAATTGATGTCGTAATCATTGGCGCTGGACTCTCAGGTCTCGCGATCGCGCGAACATTGCAAGGGCAGACTGGCCTCACTGTCATGACGCTGGAGAAGAGTCGCGGTCCCGGCGGACGTCTCGCGAGCAAGCGAATCCAGGAGATGCGCGCAGATATTGGTGCGCAATTTATGACAGCCCGTGACCCCAGATTTCAAGCGGTGATTGACGATGCGCTGTCGGTCAATGCCGTCGCTGTCTGGTCACCTGTGATGGGGAAGCTGACTGCGCATGGGCTGGTGCATTCGCCTGATCAGCATATTCGGTATGTCGGTAACCCCTATATGAATGCATTCGCACGATTCCTCGCAGAGGACATACCCATTGATACCCAACAACGCGTGCAATCGGTGACACAAGTGGATGCAGGATGGTGCATCACAACCCAAGACACACAGTTGATTGCACGGCAGGTGGTTCTCACATCACCGGTTGAGCAGACTCGTGAACTGCTTCCAGAGACGGCCCTTCATGACATGCTGTATGGCTTTCAATCACTTCCCACTTGGACAGCCGTGGTGGAATCGAGTCAACCACTACTTACAGATGATGGCCGAGTGATTAATGCAGCCTTTGGAGACGGGCAATGGCTGGACTTTTTAAGCAGCGAGCAGTCAAAACCTAATCGAACAAGTGCTTTTTGGGTATGCCACGCCGCACCGGCATTTAGTCAGTCCCATCTGGAAGCCGACGCAGCCGAGGTGGCTCGACAACTCTGCGAGATGCTCAAACAACATCTCAAATTTCAGGCCACTCCAATCCTGGCGCATCGATGGCGATTCGCGAGACCTGCTGACGCCGCCAGAGTGGCCCAGAAAGGCGCGGTTCAACTGGCGCCTGGGACTGTGGGCCTGCAGTGATGGGTACGCGGGAGGACGATGCGAAGGGGCGTACTTGAGTGGCCTCGAAGTCGCCACGCGCATACTCGAAGACCTATAGATCTCGACTGAAAATACTCCGTTGCCGAGAACGCTTTTCGAGAAAGCTCGCAAGTAATAACAGCACCACCATTGCGACTTCAAAGGTCAAAAATGCGAGTGTTGCTGGCTGATCAGGAGCCGTCGTGGCAAGCGCGATGAGGCGAGAGACCAGCCACGCAACATACAATATCAATAACCCAGAGAGCACTCTCGCCATACTTCGACCGGCAAAGGCACCGCCGGTTAATAGCACCGCTAACCCAAAAAAGGTGCCGGACATCAGGACTTGAAATTCGATTCTGCCACTACCGCTTACCGCCGATAAGCCGATCGCTGCAAGCACCGCGTCGGGATCAAACAGCGTGCCGATCGCCAGTGCGACAAAGAGAATTAAGTTCAATCCAACCAAAAGACGGGCAAACATCAAGCCGATATCCAGTAATGTTGTAGGACGAAGACAACAGTTCGGGTTTGTGTTTACCACATTATTGACTGAAACTCACTGTTCGAACTGGAAGTTCGGCTAACTAATACGCCGGAGGCGTCTCGTGAGGAATCATGCAACATCACCTGGTTTGGTTTCGAGAGGACCTTCGCACCACAGATCATACTGCCCTCGCTGCGGCCTGTCTGTCCGAACATCCGGTCACGGCGGTGTATCAACGAACGCCAGAAACATGGGCGTCGTTTGACATTGGCACCAATCGCTTGGCATATACCGAACAGCTGTTGAATTCGCTGTATCACGAACTCAACAGCCTAAATATCCCGTTACATGTTCAAACGACCACTTATGACGGTGCGGCAGAGATGCTTGCCGATCTTTGCAAGACACTTGGAATTACGCATCTTCATTTCAATCGACAGTATGAAATTCTCGAACGCCGACGCGATTACGCTGTGCGTACTCGGCTGACGGATCAGTCGATTGCCTGCATTGAATACGATGATCTTTGCCTGCTCCCGCCAGGGTCAGTGCTCACCGCGCAAGGGACTCCCTACACAGTGTTTAGCCCCTTTAAAAAACGCTGGCTGGAGACCTATCGCCATGCTGGACAGGGTCCCTTTAGAAAGCCAGCACCGATCCCACACGCCCGGACTTTCCCCTCAATGAGCGCTGTCTCCCATACTCCTGAATCAGACATCCACTGCTGGGCGATCACTGAAGACGATGCGCTCGCACGGCTCGAGGCATTCTGTCAGGAGGGCGTGCTGCATTATGATTCGCAACGCAACGCACCCGCACTCCCCGGCACGTCACAACTAAGCCCCTATCTCGCGCGTGGACTCCTCAGTCCACGGCAATGCATCGCAGCCGCTGAGCGCGCACTTAATCGATCTATCCATGAGTTCCCAAGTGAGAGTTTCGGTTGGGTCAACGAGCTCATTTGGCGCGATTTTTACAAGCATTTGCTGGTTGCCTTTCCACGCTTATCAAAGAATCGTGCCTTTCGTCCGGAGACAGAGAAGCTCGCTTGGCGCAATGATCCCAAGGAGATTGAACGGTTCATGTCTGCGACCACCGGGATCCCAATCATTGATGCGGGCATCTCAGAGCTGACATCCACTGGCTGGATGCATAACCGCGTACGGATGATCGTGGCTCAATTCCTCACCAAAAATCTATTGGTCGACTGGCGAATCGGTGAAGCCTTTTTCATGCGGTATCTGCTTGACTCAGACCTCGCGGCAAATAACGGTGGTTGGCAGTGGAGTGCATCGACCGGGACTGATGCAGCGCCCTACTTTCGGGTGTTTAATCCTGTCAGTCAAAGCCAAGCCCATGATCCTGACGGGATCTATTTGACACGTTATCTACCGGTCCTATCGGCCCTACCCCCCAAGGCCCGTCACGCACCATGGATGGCCCCTCATGGTTTGGATTACCCCGCTCCAATGGTCGATCTTAAAGCCACTCGACAGCGGGCAATTGATGCCTTCAAAGGACTTTCTTCATGACACCTAAACGCCCGTCTGTTGCCGTCATTGGTTCTGGAATCAGCGGCCTGACCGCAGCGTATCGACTCCATGCAGACCATGACGTAACCGTGTTTGAGTCTGCGGACTGGGTGGGCGGCCACACCCATACACTCGACATTACCATCGAGGATCGAACCACAGCCGTCGATACCGGCTTTATTGTCTGTAACAACTGGACCTATCCCCGTTTTCTAGGACTCTTGGATGAACTGGGCGTCAAGACACAGCCGACAGATATGAGCTTTAGTGTGCATTGCTTGGAAACCGGACTGCAATACGCGGGAAACAACCTATCGACCCTATTTGCACAGCGCAAGAATCTACTGAGCCCAGCGCATTATCGGTTTTTACTCGATATCGTACGATTCAACAGAGAAGCGATTCGTGACTTCCGTGACGCCAGTTTAGATCCCGCCATGAGCCTCGGCCAGTACTTGGAAGCTGGGCACTTTGGACCACGTCTCACACGGTTTTACCTCTATCCAATGGCATCTGCGATTTGGTCGTCAGACCTCGATTGTATCGAGGACATGCCAGCACTGTTCTTTATTCGATTCTTCCATAACCACGGATTACTGAATCTGATAAACCGACCGCAATGGTTTACCTTGCCCGGTGGGTCTCGGCAGTATATTGCACCCTTGACACGCGGATTTGCTGACCAGATTCATTTAGCAACACCGGTGACCCAGCTCACTGAAACGGCAACAGGAATTCTTGTTCACAGTGCTCAAGGTGCACGCAGCTTTGATGGCGTCGTACTGGCCACTCACTCGGATCAAGCGCTGACGCTGTGGCCTGAAGCCCCGGTACATACCAAAGCGGTGCTAAGGGCGATTCCCTACACCGAGAATGATGTGGTTCTGCATCAAGATAAGCGACAGATGCCTGCAAATTCACGTGCACATGCGAGCTGGAACTATCGCCTTGGGCAGTCTTCAAGTCCCCGAGCCGTGGTCACCTATGACATGAATCGCCTTCAGTGCCTGACCGGCCCAGATGCGTTTTTTGTGACCTTAAACAACACCCCGGCGATTGACCCCTCCACAATTCTAGCGCGCTATCAGTATGCTCACCCCGAATTTGGACCTGGATCTCTCGACGCGCAATCACAAATCGCAACCCTAAATACGAACGCACGGATTGTGCTTGCCGGTGCATGGTGTCGCCATGGATTTCATGAAGATGGGGTCGTCTCCGGCGAAGCAGCAGCGGCAGCGCTCTCGACAACGTTGGCTCGGACATGCAATCTGGCTGCATGACAACAGAGCACTACGCAGGCCGAGGCAGCTTATGGCATACCCGTCATCGCCCGGCCCATCATCACTTCGAGTATCCAACCGCCATGTTGTTGGTTGATCTTGACCATCTGTCGACCCTATTCAGCCGCCGCTGGATGGGTCTTAATCGATGGGGAGTCATCAGCCTTCGGACAAACCGTCACCTCTATGACGCAACCACTGCCGGTGGACAGGCTGCGCGCGATGCGGTGTGCGCCGAGTACCCGGAACTGGATGTCTCCGGACCCTGCCAATTGCTGACGAATCCGCATTGCCTTGGGGTTGGATTCAATCCACTGAGTGCGTACTTCCTCCACGATGCGGATACCAACCCATCGGCGGTGATCTTAGAGGTCTCCAATACGCCTTGGAACGAAATCCATCGCTATGTCCTGCCGGCAGATCCCCTGATCGCGGGGCACACGGTCCAGTTTGCCAAGACATTCCATGTCTCGCCCTTTAACCCAATGGCACAGACTTACGCGGTTCGACTTCGCTGGCCCAACCAAGAGCGCATGACCCTCTATCTGGCACTCACCGATGACACAAACTGCGATCCGCTGTTCGAGGCAGGTCTCTCGCTTACCTTGACTCCCTTTAATGGTCGGTCCGCACGCCCTTTATTTTTGGGAATATGGCCGCAAACATTTGTCGTGCTTGGCGGGATTTACCGTGAAGCGTTTCGATTATGGCGCAAACATGTGCCTTATCATTCCCATCCCTGAGAAGGAAACCCAATGCCTGACGCACCCCTGTCCTCACACACTGGGTTAACAACCACCAAACGTCGTGATCCAGGTTTTTTGAACCCACTGGCTCGCCGTCTGATTTTAGGAACTTTTCGGCACCTCCGTGAGGGTACGCTGACGATTGAGGATGGTGAGCACACCTACTACTTCGAGGGATCAGAGCCTGGTCCCCGCGCGCAGATCGAAGTCCTGCAGTCAGCGGCATGGAGTGATGTGGCATTCCGCGGGTCCATTGGTGCTGGCGAAGCCTATATGGCTGGGTATTGGACAACCCCATCGCTTCAAGAGGTGACCCGTTTATTTGTTGCAAATACCCATCTTACAGACCGGATGGAAACTGGAATTACCCGGGCATTTAGCGCGATGATTCGGGGCATGCATTGGCTAAACCGAAATACCCTCACCGGATCCAAACGCAATATCGAAGCGCACTATGACCTCGGCAATGACCTGTTTCAAACCTTTCTTGACCCCACCCTGATGTATTCCTCCGCACTTTATCCGCAACCTGAGTCGGAATTACACCAAGCCTCAATCGCCAAGCTTGACCACATTTGTCAAAAATTGGCACTTGGCCCAGACGATCATGTGCTTGAAATTGGAACGGGTTGGGGCGGTTTCGCACTTCATGCTGCCACGAACTACGGATGCCGAGTCACGACAACCACGATTTCAGAAGAGCAGTTTGTGCATGCCAATACACAGGTTGTTGCCCATGGTCTATCTGACCGCGTGACTGTCTTGAAGCAAGACTACCGAGCACTCTCAGGCCAGTACGACAAACTGGTCTCGATTGAAATGATTGAAGCGGTGGGCCATCAATTTTTAGACACCTACATCAAAACGCTCTCAGATCGATTGAAGCCCACTGGATTGGCCTTGATTCAAGCCATCACCATTGTCGAACATCGGTATCAGTTAGCCGTACAAAGCGTTGATTTTATCAAGCGATATATTTTCCCGGGTGGATTCTTGCCCTCCATCGGCGCGATCATGAAATCCATGGGAAAGACATCGGATTTACGCATCCTGCATCTTGAAGATTTTGCCAGCCACTATGCGCGAACGCTGGCTGACTGGCGGGTTCGATTCAATGCACGACGCGAGGACATCCATGCGCTTGGATACGACGAACGGTTTTGCAGGATGTGGGAGTTTTATCTCGCATACTGTGAAGGAGGCTTCGCCGAGCGGCAGCTCGGATTAGCGCAGTTGTTACTCGCCAAACCCAAAGCGCATCACGAGGTGGCGTTCAGTCCGGTGTTCTTACGCGGATGAAAATGCTCCTGATTAACATCATTGGTTTTCAGGTCTGCTGGCTTGGGCTTGTTCTCAAGCTACCACTCGCCATTCCAATCGCACTCGCCTATGCATTGTGGCACCTCCTGATGATCGCCGATGCGTCAGAGCGTCGGTTGACAGCACTTGTCGTGATTGCAGGGATTCTTCTTGATGGATCGTTGACCGTGCTCGGGGTGTTTCAGTTTGCACCGGAGCCACTTTGGCTCCCTATTTGGCTCTGCGTACTGTGGCTAATTTTCGCGACCACCCTGAAACACAGCCTACGGTGGCTGTGGACTCGGCAACGCTGGTTACTGCCTCTTGGTGGTCTTGGCGCGGCCGCCAGTTACCTGGCAGGGGCACGACTCGATGCGGTCGAGCTTCCATATCCGTTATGGATCACAACACTGATTTTGACGCTGTGCTGGACAGCATTTTGGTGGATACTTTGGATGGGTCATGATCGGCATGTTGCACGACAAAGCACAGGTGTGGAGGCTTCCGATCAAAATCAGGATCCAAGGTCTTCGCCGTAATGTCCTGCATTGAAAACTCCGAAAGTAAATCCAAATCCATCTTGAACTTACTGTAATTACAAGAAAAATAGAGTTTTCCAGAAGGTGCCAACCAGCGCATCGCGTCCCGAATCAAGGTTCCGTGATCCCGCTGGATATCCAAGACTGATTCAGTACGTTTTGAGTTACTAAACGATGGTGGATCGAGCACGATCAGGTCAAACAATTCGTCAGGTGGGCCGGCAATCCATGCCATCACATCGGTCCGAATAAAGCCGTAATGATCCGGGTTTAGGTCATTCAACTCAAAGTTGTCCATGGCCCACTCAAGGTAGGTATTGGATAAATCAACCGAGACCACTTGGCGCGCACCCCCAACCGCCGTAGCGACACTGAATGCGCCGGTATATGCAAATAGATTCAATACCTTCTGGCCACGCGCCTCTTGGCCAAGCCGTCTGCGCAGGGGTCGGTGATCCAAAAATAGACCTACATCCGTGTAGGTGGTGAGATTCAGGCGAAAACGGAGGTGATACTCACTCGCCTCAATCCAAAAGGGCTCATCACGCTTGGTGTATTGCGTGGTCCCGACCTGGCGAAAACGCTCCTTGAAGACGGTATTGCGTGCAGCAATGCCAAGGTGCTTTGGCACAAACTCCCGAATCCAATGGCGTCGCTGTCGCGCTTTTTGCACATCTACCTGCTTGGGCGGTAAATACTCCTGAATGTGCAAATAGTCTCCGTAGCGATCGATCACAACGTTGAACTCAGGCAGGTCTGCATCGTACACGCGGTAGCAATCCAGTCCCTCTCTGTTTAACCAACTTTTGCGACGTTCAAAATTCTTATCCAAACGATTGAGCAGTTCCTGAACAGGAGTTGGAATGACAGCATCCTCGCGCGGAGATTTCGCATCCTGGGCACCAAGACGAGCACGCATGAGCTCCAAGGTAAGTCGACCAGCACTCATCTGCCACTTGCGCTCGGGTCGCAGGCGCAGCTCACGGATCAACTCAGGGTCTGAGCTCACCACTCCTAAGGTAGATCCCTCAAACTGACGGGCCATCTGGCCTAAATCGGCATAGAGGCCGCCCAACGATTCACCAGCAGACAGACGTTCCCCGTAAGGTGGATTGGCGACAATTAACCCAGGCGCATCCACGGATACGTCACTGGGCGTTAGATCACGAAAATCGCCGACGACAAACTGAATCCAGTCACTGACACCGGCACGCTCAGCATTCTCGCGCGCACGCTCAATGGCAAATCGATCAATATCCCAACCGATTAATGGAATCCCCGGTGCCATCACCTGTTGTGTGGCTTCGGCGATCAAATCCGACCAGACAACCGATTCGAGACCGACCCAGCGTGACAGTTGGGTGATTGGCCGTTCAAGCTGGGGTGCGCGCCTTGCCAGCCGCAGTGCCGCCTCGATTAACAACGTTCCGGATCCAGTACAGGGATCAAGAATGAAGGCCGGATTCAATCGATCCAGGCCGAGCCGCATCAAAATGATCTGAGCCACGGTTTCACGCAGTGGTGCAATCCCGCCATCGAGACGATATCCCCGCTGACTAAGGGGTGTAAGTGTGAGATGAACACCGACTTCCATCTGGCCACGACCAAAGCGAACGACCAGCCGCACGCCAGGAAAGGTGGCATTCGTTTCAGGGCGCGGCCATTGCGCAATTTTCGCTTGATCACGAATGGCGTCCATGACCAATTGTTGCGCAAAACGGGTGTCTTGAAGCCAGTTTGTCTGACCAGAAATATCAATCCGAATCGGTACACCAGGATACAAACAGTCCGTCCAAGCAATTGATGCCAAGAGCGCTTCAGCCGCATCGACGGTCTTTGCTTCACCTTCTGCCAGAATCCAGACCACCCGATCGGCAATCCAAGTATCCCGCATCATTCGATATGCATCGGCAAGACTGCCCTGTCCACGCACCCAGCCAAGTTTTCGCGCATCAACACTCAATTCGTGTCGGACAATCTCATCGGCAACTAAATCATCCGTGGAGGCCAGAGTGCCCAACGCGAAAATACCTGTGCTAGAGTCGAAGTTGTGGTTCATGGTGAATCACTGGTGCAAACCAAGGACGAGGGGTCGATCGCGATGCTCGGCTCCAAGGAGGTCACATCATATGAGATCAATAAAACGTAATCTGGATGAGCGGTTCTACAATCGTGGCTTTGAGGCTGGACGCGCGGGACGATCGCGCGATCTATGTCCGATGGCACAAGGCCCAGGGCGAGATGCCTGGTTGTCCGGATGGCGTGATGGACGAACCGCTGCGTGGGATGGCCTGACCGGCGTCTCAGGCATCCATTGTGACCCACGACGCGCCTCCTAGGCGTATCGTGAGCCGCACCCCCACAAGGGGTGCGGTGACTAACGCAAAACTCGCGTTGCATCAACAGCCTCCTTAATCAGCCGTGGTCCCCGGTAAATCAAACCCGAATACACCTGCACCAATCGTGCACCCATCACAAGACGCACGCGTGCTTCTTCACCATCCATGATCCCACCAACAGAGATGATCGGTAGCGCATCACCCAGCACATCTCTCGCAATCGCCAACGCATGGCGTGCTTTCGTGGCAAGCGGTGCTCCGGATAACCCACCCTGCTCGCGCGCTGACTGACTGATCAGTCCATCACGGCTCAACGTAGTATTGGTCAAAATGACACCATCAACGCCGCAGTCTTGGATTGCTTGTAGCACCGAGACAAGCGCCCCATCCGAAAAGTCCGGCGCCAGTTTCACCAAGAGTGGCAATCGCTGACCTCGACGATTTGCAAGCGCATGACGGGCAACCACCAGTGGTTGTAACAGATCCATAATGGCATCTGCTGATGACAAGTCGCGAAGTCCAGGGGTGTTCGGACTCGAGACATTGATGGTGACGTAATCCGCAACACAGGCGACAGCCCTTAAGCAACAGAGGTAGTCCTCGACCGCGGACTCATTCGGGGTGTCTTTATTTTTCCCAATATTAACACCCAGTACGCCAGCATAGGGATGTGCAACAAGGCGCGCGACCAAGGCATCAACCCCATCGTTATTGAAGCCAAATCGATTGATTAACGCCTGGTCGTCGGTTAACCGAAATAAGCGTGGCTTGGGGTTGCCCGGTTGAGGACGCGGCGTGACCGTACCCACTTCAATGTGCCCAAAGCCCAGATGCGAGAGCCCAGCCACGGCTTCCGCATTTTTATCCAATCCCGCGGCAAGACCGACTGGGTTTGCAAAGTGCAACCCAAATAAATCAACGCTTTGCCCAGCAAGCGGCGCCTGCACCCCACGCAACCGACCCAACCGTTGCATGGATGCAATCGCCAAATCATGTGCGCGTTCACCATCGAGGCAAAAAATAAAGGGGCGTAGTAACTGATACATCGTGTCTCCGAGCGGGAGCCGAGTATACCGACTCCACCTCGAGACCGCACTCGAATCGGACCGCTCAAGTGCACCAACCGTGTGCGGTAGGCTCGCCCTGCTCGACTAAGCCGCCAAGGGTGCGAGCTCAGCCTCTGACAGATACTGACGCAACATCCCCAGAATTCCATGATAAACCGCATCCGGCACGCTCGCTCGGACACCACCCATCATGATCTGCCGCTCAAACGGATTCAGGGCTGGGACAATAAAACGGAACCACAGCATTTTTTGGTCAGGGGTCAACTTCTCCATACTCTGGGCGTGCCAGCTCGCACGGCACTTGACGCCATGCAGCACTTACGCGGTCGATGTGTATGAGCATCCACTCATCGATGCTGAGTCGAAAATCATGATGAGCATGGCACTGATCGCAATCATCATAAGCACGAGCACATCTGGTTTCGTGCCCTAGTCGAGAAGGCGCTCAATGAGCTCTCGCACAGCACAGTGGTCAGCTGAAGAAGGTGCGATTCAACGAGACGCGTTAGTCACGACAGACCTCAAGCTCAAGTGCCTTCAATTCACGCATAGCAACCGAAACCATTGGATACGACAACTGAAACGCCTGCTCTATTTGCACCAGTAGCTTCAGCCAACGATCCAGCGCGTCTTGATGACCATCGATCATGCCCTGGACCAATATCGATGGGTCGCCTTCGGCGTTACTTAACGCATCCGCCATCCGTTGCTGTGTGGCATTTAAATCGTCTCGAAACGCTTCTCGCGCCAATGCCTCCCAGTTCGAATGAACCTCAATCGCATTAATTCTCTGCGCAAACCGATTCAATCCGAGCGTCTCTCCAAGAGCAACAAAGATAGCGGCAACTTCCATCAAAGGCCGCTGATGTTCCATGGCAACCTCGGCAATCGAAATCAATTGGTTATAGGCATGACCAACGGCAAGAACTCGCGCGGTCGGATGTGCCAGACCCTCCTCCACCCAAGCCGTGACTTGCATCTCGATCGCCTGCTGGTTCTCTACAGACAAGACTGATGCGCCCTCTTCAATCAATACCTGCATCGCCTCTTTGAAATGACCAATCTCGTCCGACACAGACTGATCCAACCGACGATTCCGCAGAATCCATCGGGTCGCTCGTCGCACCAGACGATGGAGTTGACGCATCAGATTAATCAAGGTGGCTTCAGGTAGTTGCTCACGTGCCGCCTCCAAAGCCTGCCAATGCGACCCAAACGCATACACAGCCGATGCCACGGCGTAGGCTTTGAGAATCGTTAATGGATCCCGACCGCTAGCCTCTTCCATACGATGTACGAAGGTCACCCCCATGAAATTGACAATCTCATTTGCCCACTGGGTCGCGGCGATTTCTAAAATCAACTGATGCGACAAGAGCCCTTCACGATCAGTCGCCACAAGTGCAGGTGGGAAGGCCGCGAGCGCTTTCTCCCGCAGCACCCGATCCGCCAGTAATCCATCCGTTCGAAAAATTGCTTTGAGGTCATTTTTTGCATAGGAAATGAGAATACACACCTCTGGTCGCGTCAGGTGCTGGCCACTTGCAAGGCGCTCGTGGAAGACTTCATCACTGGGTAAAAACTCGAGCTCTCGATCGAGACGTCCAGCTTGCGACAAGGTTTGCATAAACCGTAAAAGATCGTCAGGCGAATCCACACCATGCGCGAGGGACAGGCTCACCGCCTGTGCTTGACGATCATTATTCGAAAGCACCAGTGCGGCCACCTCATCTGTCATCGACTCCAGAATCCGATCACGCTGTTTGCGGGTGAGGTCGCCCGCGGCCATCACTTGATTCATATGGATTTTGATATTGACTTCGCGGTCGGAGCAATCGACTCCCGCGGCATTGTCGATGAAATCTGTATTCACAAGCACACCGTGCGCGTAGGCTTCCATCCGACCGCGCTGGGTACATCCGAGATTGCCACCTTCGGCAATGATGCGACAGCGCAGGGCACTGGCGTTAATGCGAATGGCATCATTGGCTTTATCACCCACATCCAGATGGGTTTCTGAGGAGGCCTTCACGTAGGTCCCAATCCCTCCATTGAACAGCAAGTCCACGGGGGCCTTCAGGATCGCGCTGAGCACTTGATTGGGCGTGTACTGACCAGACTCGATACCCAAGGCAGATGCCACTTCCTGAGAAATCAGGATGTGCTTCGCCGACCGACTAAAGACACCACCACCGGTGCTCAACAGGGTTGGATCATAATCAGACCAACTAGACCGCGGCAGATGAAAGAGTCGTGTCCGTTCGGCAAAACTTTGGATCGGATCCGGAGACGGATCTAAAAAAATATGTTGGTGATTAAAGGCTGCCAATAAATGTGTCATTGGCGAGCACATCATGCCATTCCCAAACACATCACCGCCCATATCGCCGACCCCAACCGCCGTGAAGGGCTCGGTCTGGCAATTTCGACCGAGCGCACGAAAATGGTGCTGCACGCTCACCCACGCGCCGCGTGCAGTAATGCCCATCTTTTTATGGTCATATCCTGCTGAACCCCCCGATGCGAAGGCATCGCCAAGCCAAAATCCACGCGATTCGGACAGACGATTGGCAATATCTGAAAAAGTAGCGGTTCCTTTATCCGCCGCCACCACAAGATACGGATCAGATTGATCGTGGATACGCGTCTCTTTCGGTGCCACGATCTCACCGTGCACGAGGTTATCAGTGACATCCAATAAGCCAGAAATAAAGAGTTCATAACACGCAATCGCCTCTGCCTGAATTGCATCGCGATCACCCGTTGGCAGTGCCTTTGGAAAAAATCCGCCTTTCGCGCCGACGGGTACAATCATGGAGTTTTTCACCTGCTGGGCTTTTACTAGACCCAACACCTCGGTGCGATAATCTTCCCCGCGATCAGACCAACGCAGCCCGCCGCGTGCCACCGGACCACCGCGCAAGTGCACACCTTCAACCCGGGGCGAATAGACAAAGATCTCAAACATTGGGATGGGCTTCGGCATCTCTGAGATCGAAGCAGGTGTCAGCTTAAAGCTAAAATATCCGCGATAGGCCCGACCGACCTTTTGGAAAAAATTGGTTCGCACAATCGCACGAATACACTCCAACATCCGCCGAAAAAATCGGTCTTCATTCAAGCCCTCGACACGATCCAAGGCTTGGATAATCCGTTCGGCAATTTTGTCCTCCACGGCATCACGCCGCTTCTTACTTGGATCAAAGCGGGCATAGAATAAGGCGACAAGATCACGCGCCAAGACTGGATAAGAGGCCAACGCGTCGGCCATCCAATCCGGTGATAACTCAAAACCGATTTGCTTCAAATAACGACACAGCGCCCGAATCAACGCGACATCACGCCATGCGAGATTCGCCAAGACCACAAGTCGACACAGTCCATCGGACTCCGCAGTGCGCTGCCAAGCGCTGATGAAAGCCTCTTGAAATGCCTCCCGAATCTCCACCACATCCAAAGAGCCAGGCAAATCAATGCGATAATCGTGGATCCAGACCAGGCGATCTTTCCCCCGAACCTGATAAGACGTATCCGATAATACCCGTGCACCGAGATCTTCCATCAGCGGCAAACTATCAGATAAAGGCACCGGCTGGCCGAGACTGAAGAGCTTTAGACGCAGTTCAGACAGGCCGGACTCAATCGGTTGATACAAAGACACTCCGACCGCTTGATCGACCGTGAGCGCTTCCGCATGCGCGATATCATAGACGGCACGGCGTGGCTTAAAGTCTTCCCGATACCCGGCTGGAAACGCAGATCCATAGCGCGCAAAGAGTGCGTTGGCACGTTCATCCCCCAAGTCTGCATCTAAAGCGGCCCGCAACTGATCGCTCCAGCTAGTCACCGACTCTGTCACGGCACGCTCAAGCTCGCGCACCTCAGGGACCGGCGCGTGCGGTTGCAGCCGAAAAATCATCTGCACCCGCGCAAAAATGCTCTCTGAAAAATACGTACTAAAGGATGCGTCGTCTGCATGCAGGGCGTCGCTGAGGAGATGCTGGATCGCCAAACGCGATTCCGTGGTGTAGAGATCACGCGGAATGAACAGTAGGGCGGAACAGAAGAATCCGAAGGGATCCCGATTTAAGAGCAATTTGACCCGTCGACGTTCATGCAGCTTGACGATTTCGAGAGAATGCTCAACCAAGCGTTCAGTACCACTTTGAAATAAGTCATCCCGTGGATAAACCTGCAGGATTTGCATCAGCTGTTTGTGATTATGAGTTCCTGGGAAAAATCCTGATCGCGCCACGACCGTCGCAACCTTCGCACGAACCACCGGAATCTCTGAGATGACCTGCAGATACGCGCGTGCGGTGTAGAGCCCAATCAACCGAAACTCACCCAACACCTGCCCGTTCATATCACAGTCCAAAATCGCCACGACATCGGGATAGGCGGCACGATGGATGCGCGATCTCACCGGGGCCTTTGCGAATACGATCAGATCCTCAAGTGAGCTGGGTGCTGTACATCGACTCACCCGAGAATGCACGCTGTCCGTCAACGCAACCAGTTTGGAAACCCCTAAGGCACGCTCTGATTGCCCCACCAGGGCGCCATCTTCGGCAACCTGAAAATACTCAATTCCTAAGAAAGTAAATTGATCCGCAATTAACCAGCGCACAAAGGCGGCGGCCTCACTTGCACCATCAATCACGTCAGCTTTTTGATCGAGGCGATCGGCGAGCTCACGACAGACAGATTGCATCGCTGGAAAATCCGCAACCACCAGCCGTAAATCAACTAAGACCTGTTGCAAGGCAGCCTTAATCTGCCGCAACTCGTCGTTCTGAGGTTTCCGATCGATTTCGAGCCAAATCAGGCTTTCACGCTGTTCGTGAGGCGATTCATCGAGGCGGGCAACTCCAACGAGCGTGCCTTGCGCATCGCGCTCGGTGCTTAAGACAAGATTGACCTGCGTGTGAACCTCAATCGATAACCGTGCAAGCTCAATGCGAAGAGTATCCACCAAAAATGGAATATCGGCATGATGGAGTACCATCACGGTATGCTCGCTCTGCCAACCAAATTCCTCAAAACCTGGGTTAAGCAAATCGAACGATGGCAGGGGTTTGACAGCAAAATGCTCAAATGCGAACAAGACTGCGCCCACCAAATCGTCAATGTCAAAGCGGCCAAGATCATCATCTGACAGACTGGTCAAAAAACGTTCGGAAAACGCCGGCATGAAGGGCTTCAGCGCTGCCGGCGCCCGATCACCGATGGCATTTAAGATAGACACGCGGTGTGCTTCTGTAGTCACCATGGGATCAGATCTCCAGATCAATAGGCTGTTAGGTCACGACGGCTTACGACTCTTCTCGACAATTTCATACAAATCTGTTGACAACTTCATGACAGCAAGTGATTCCAGTGCCGCCTGCATTGCCGTTGCATAAGGTGTTGCCAACAGCGCCCACTGTCCCAAAGGTTGTACCATGCGAGAGGCCATCTGTGGGTTTGACTGGTCCAGTCGACCGATCACATCGGCCAGCCATGCATAGCCCTCAGCACAATGAAATGCTTTTACATTGCGATGTGCGAAAGCGCCCACCACGGCCCGTACTCGATTCGGGTTTGTCCAGCTAAAGCGAGGATGCATGGTCAGCTCCTGCACACGTTCAAGTGTCGCTGTCGACTCATTCACCGCTTCAGTGGACAACCATAAGTCAAGCACTTCATCTGTTTCGGCTGCGGCAAGAAAGCGCTCACTAAGGGTCACCCCGACATCGGCCGACGCATCCACACGCGCGATCCGATAGGCTGCAAACCGTTCGGTCAAATTCGTGGCGTGGTCAAACAGGGCGGTTAGAACCGCATCACAGCCGCCATGGCGGGCCATCATCCCAAGCGCAAGTAATCCAAGGCTTCGTTGTCCAATCTCACCTGCTACAGGTCGATAGGGACCGTCCACCTGCATCGCGTGATACACCCCAGACCATTGGTCAGCCAACTCCCTGGCCAAGTGCGTACGCAATTGCTTACGCACTGACACAATGGCTTGCGGATCAGCCGGGCGCATTCGATCCCACAACACGGTATCTGCCGGTAATGTCAGTAACTCTGCAAGCCGAGCCGGATCACGCAAGGCCGTTGCGTCCTGTAGCAGTCCAGAGACGAGTTCCGTGACCGGCAGCAGCAGTGGAGATGATCCATCTCTGACCAGGTCCACTAAGGTGTCGATCCACAACGATTGCATTGCATCCCATTGTGAGACGCCATCCTGATCAAATCGAGCCAGCGCAAGACGCTCATCAAGTGATCGGCTCACGTCCAACTTGACTGGCGCTGAAAGGCCTCTGAGCACAGATAACACAGGCTGTCCGGTTAGTCCTGGAAAGCGCAGGGTCTGACTCGCAGTGGCCAACTCGACGACTGTTTCCGGAACAATCTCCTCTCCCGAGATTGCATCAATCACAGCCATGCGGATTGGGATCAGAAATGGCGGTAATTCGCCCGAGTGGATGACAGGGGCAGCTTGTCGCAATTGCACCACCAAGGTATCCCCTTCCATGGTCGTATCGACTGATAACCTTGGTGTCCCAGCAATCCGATACCATTGCATAAACTGAGTCAGATCTCGGCCCGAGACATCGGCCATCGCAGCAACAAAATCCTCAATGGTGGCTGCCGACCCATCATGCCGATCAAAATACAAATCGGTCCCTTTCCGAAATAACTCAGGTCCTAATAACGTCGCGAGCATTCGGACGACCTCAGCCCCTTTCTCATAAATCGTCAGGGTGTAAAAGTTTGAAATCTCAAGATAAGACTCTGGTTGCACCGGATGCGCCGTCGGGCCGCCGTCTTCATTGAACTGAGCGGTCCGCAAATAACTCACATCTTGAATACGCTTGACTGCGGGGCTGTTGACATCCGCCGAAAACGCACTGTCTCTAAAGACCGTAAACCCTTCCTTGAGACTCAATTGAAACCAATCCCGACAGGTCACCCGATTACCAGACCAATTATGGAAATACTCGTGTGCAACGATCGCCTCAATTCTCTGAAATGCTTGGTCCGTGGCTGACTCTGGGCTGGCTAAGACGCAACTGGTGTTAAAGATATTGAGCCCTTTATTCTCCATTGCGCCCATATTGAAATGTGACACGGCAACGATCATGAAGACATCGAGATCATATTCCCGCCCATACACCTCCTCGTCCCACAGCATCGCGCGCTTTAGGGACTGCATGGCGTGATCAACGCGATCCAGATCCTTGGCTTCCACATAGATTCGTAAATCCACTGCGCGCCCAGACATGGTCACAAACTCATCAGCGACACACGCGAGATCGCCCGCGACCAGCGCAAACAAGTAGCACGGCTTGGGGAATGGATCTTCCCACACAACATCACGCACAGCGTTTGGATGAGTGGTTTCTGCGATCAAATTACCGTTCGAGAGTAAGGTTGGATACTCAGCTGGTGCGACGATCCGAGTTCGAAATTTTGCCAACACATCCGGACGATCTGGATAGTAAGTAATCCGCCGAAAACCCTCTGCCTCACATTGCGTACAGAACATCCCGTTGGACACATACAGCCCTTCAAGCGCGGTGTTGGCAGCCGGTGCAATCCGGGTCACCACAACTAAGGTGAAGGACTCGGGAATCTCATCAATCGTCAGGGTCTCGTCGACACGACGGTAATGTGTCTGATCCAAGGGCATGCCATCGATCGAAATCGACTCGAGCGCCAGATCGAGGCCATTCAGAACTAAGGGGACCGCCTCATCACCAATTCGTTCAAATTGACTGACCTGTGTCACACGAGTGGAGAGCGGATCCAGCTCAAAAGTAAGCTCGACCTGATTCACCCTAAATGGATAGGGCTGAAAATCCGTCAATCGTGTCATTCGAGGCTCGGTCATTTGACCGCGCGCGTCAGTCATCATCATCACTCCGTGTTGTCGCTATTAAATCATCGCCAGGCAAACCACACTCGGATTGCCCTCGATCAATATAGCCGGTGCGCTCTGGTTCAGGTACGCAGGTCTCCTCATACCGAATAATGGCTTCCAGCATCCATTCACGCTGCTGTGCACTCACTGCTCGCCCATCTGGAAAGCGCCCCACTTCCACCGCATTTTTCAAGCCCATGACCATCTCCGGAGTCAGAGATGCAATCAGTTCATCAACAGAATTCATTCGCCATCCCGCTCATGTTCAATCCGGCCACCCCAATTCAACTTCGATCGACACACTTCATAATAGCTATATCCGGGTGGGTGCAGGAGGGTCAGTTGCTGGCTGGATTGCCGAATGAAGACTTGATCATCCAACAACAACGAAATATGGGTTTGTCCATCACAACTGATCTGTGGCAATGCTTGATGTTTTTCTGTAATGGTCACCACGATTTCCGACCGCGCATCGATGACAATCGGACGGGCATTTAAGGTATGCGGAAACATCGGCACCAAGACGATTGCAGAGAGTGCCGGATGCATAATCGGTCCGCCACCCGACAACGCATAGGCAGTCGATCCAGTTGGGGTTGCAACGATCAACCCATCAGACCGACTTGAGTAGACAAACTGCTGGTCGATGCACAAATCAAATCCCAACATGCGCGCAGATGACCCTTTATGCAACACCACATCGTTGAGCGCATTGGCATGGGCAATCACACGTGCATCACGAGTCACCTCAACATCAAGTAACGGCCGTAACTCTTCTGTGAATTCGCCGGCAAGCGCTGAGCCGATTTTCTCGAACAGATCGGCAGGACTGATATCCGTTAGAAATCCCAATGTACCCCGGTTCACGCCCAGTACTGGGGTTTCAAATCGAGCCAGCGCGCGCGACGCACCGAGCAGGCTGCCATCACCACCGACAACGATCGCAAGATCAACTTTCTGACCGATACGTTCAAGCGCGCAATGCGGCAATCCCTCGAATCCACCGGCATCCGCAATATCATCTTCAATCCACAGGCTACATCCTTGATCCCGCAGAAAATCGACAAGGCGTGCTATCGTATCGACCGCCAGTTGATTACCTGATCGACCAATCAGACCGACCCGTTTGAATTTCGTCACCGCATGCTCCCAAGGATGTTTCAATGCCTATTACACACCAAACCGAGGGCCACGCGAATCATCCGGCTTGGATTCGTTGCGAACTGGATTGGATTTTAGCAAGCCAGCCTCTCGTATCCTTGGGCTCAGGGCCGCTACAAGCCCCCTTGGCTGCGCTCGGCGCGCTCGATACCGGCCTATTGGCTACCGAGATCGCAGAGCAATGGGCATGGAATGGGCCACCGAAGCGACTTGGCCGTCGATTTGAACATTTGCTCTCTGCACTGTTTGACGCGATTCCCGACATGCGCGTATTGGGCCACGGCATTCCGATTCACGCTGGTGACCAGACACGCGGTGAAATCGATTTCTTATTGAGCTTTCGTGACGCAATCATTCATCTCGAGGTCGCCCTGAAATACTACGCGGGCGTCGGCGACGCAGCAGATCGTCTTGCACCGATCCGCTGGGTCGGTCCCAGTACCGAGGATCGTTTGGATCGAAAGATCAATCATCTCCTAACGCACCAACTTCCGCTGTCAGAAGATCCTGGCACGTTACAGGTGCTTGCCCGGCGCGACTTGCCGGCTCCGACACACCGACAAGCGTGGATCTTTGGACGTCTCATTCACCCCTATCATGAGGCACTCAATAGTGCCCCACCAACGCCAGACTCTTTGTTCAGCACAACAGGAAATTACTGGTGTTGTTATCGCGATCGAGATCAGGCATTCCGTATTCTGAGCCGCCCAGTCGGCTCCACCTTTGGCTGGCTGCCAGTTGGTCACGACGCACTGATCGGACAACATCATGGTCCTGCCCAGTTACCTTTGATTGCCACCCAGCATCTCGTGGCGAATGCGCATCATACTGTCCTTGCATTAGTCTCACGCGCCATGAGTAAGGGGCCCGAGCGCGCGCGTTTATGGATCCTACCCGATGACTTTGTTGAACGGGCCTGGGTCACCCATTCCTAAATCTGTGGGTGCACAACGGAAACACTGACTGGCTTTCCATTTATTTAGCCGAACTGCCCAGTGGTTCCCCTTTCGTGGCAGATAACACATCCGCCATTTGATGGTTTTCATCGCGATGTCCTGCCTCATCCGCGCGGACACTTAAGATGACATCTCGTAACGTCGCGTCTTGTTGTAAACCGTAATACTCGATCGCCAACGCTGGAGCAGGAATATTCTCAATCTCGCCCGCATCAACCTGTTCGAGATACTGCGTGTAACTAATAACAGCCTGCTCCTCGAAATAACCAACCATGCGATGAGCGACCTTCGGGAAAAATACATAGAGCAAAAAATAGAAGTTCCAAAAGATTGCCTGCGCAAACAAGATCGCATAACGCTCGAATGCGCTTGGCTTTGCTATTTCGACAAAAATCATAAGATGCATACGCTCGTTTTCAGCTTCTTCGAGGAGTGTTTTAATCCAACCCCGCGAATCATGCTTCATTCCTCGTAGACTGCGGAGATGTTGCCACATGCCTGCGACCATGCCTGGCACACCGGCGACAGTCTCGAGCACAACGGCCCTATGGCCATACCGTTTTGCAAAAAATGTATCAGCCACAAACCTGAGCGCGAGGGTAAGTCCCAATGCGATACGATCCGAGAAATTCTCCGGCTTTCTATGTTCCATAGTGACCTCGCTTTTGTTATTTCAGAAGTGGGTACTTTAGCGGCGGTAATCAAGCAAGGACGCAAAAACCAACTATACATCTAATGAATCGTCCAGATACTAGGATGAGAGGACGTAAGCGCCCCCAAGCGGTTTGCGGGAGCTGATACTGCGGTCATACTGAGTCAGATAGAGGTGACTATCAGTGGACAGAAGCGGTGACTGGTCGATCGCGTATTAAAATGGCGCAGTGCGGATTAAACCAACGATTGGACATATGTATACTGGAGGGTCGCTTGACCGCTGTTCACCAAATATAGAATTGGGTGATGCGATGTTTGCACTGCTCTGTGGATGTGGTCAAAACCTGAGGTTGATCCTCCGACTTAGGAGTATTAACACACCATTGGGCCTCACCAGAGTCTATTTTTATGGGAAACCCGCCAACCAGATGATTTTGGCAATTTGGCTGCGGCTTGATCGCATGAAGCAAAAGAAAATACGCGTCAATCAGCCTTGTTCAGCACGGACTAAGTGACCCCAGTTTTGCAAAGTCGAGTACTTAGTAAGCCTAGAAAGGGCAGTCTCTCTAGGTCATATCCGGGTACCAGGCTTATCTGAGTTCGGGCTTTGGTTTTCATTTTGAATATTCAATAACTGAATCCGGCGCATGGATTGTCTTGCTATAGTTTCGCATTCTTCCGATCCAGGTAGTCTATTGGTTTTCCGACTCGCTCAGCATCTGCCAGGAATTCGGGGGTCCCAGTGTCGCCTTGAATGCATCCTGAAGAATTTTCACACGATCCTGTGGTACACCCGGCCCCGTAACAAAGGGGCGACTAGCAAGTCTGCTTGCCATTTGAACCTGGAGCTTGCTATGTATCAACAGGTGGTCACGTAGGCCTTACATAAGAGGTCCAGTTGTATCACCCATTTTAGCGAACACCTTCAATCCCTCGTTTTTGATGACGTCGATCACACTGGAATATGTTCCCGACATCCCAGGCACATCCTCTCGCGAAGAACTGCCAGGACCTGGTCACTCGAGCCTTCAAAACCGGTAACGACATCGACATCGTAACCACCTGCACGAAAAACCAGCATCGACACATAAGTGCCTCCAGATCTACCACTGGCAGAGAATTTGAAAGTTCCATCGAAGTTTCTCAGGTCGGCGAGATTTTCAACGGGAACATCCCGGCCCGACAAGAAAACCGCAACTGATGCCGCACTACCAAGATAATTGAACTTCAGGGAATCATAGCGACGCCAACCACCTCTCGGCGAACGCAAAATCTCGACGCTATCGATTTCCGTGCCGTCCTGAGGTTCGTACATATAGTTTGTTGGTGACCATGCTGCCGGCACCCGCGGTTGACGGCAATGACGCCAGAGGATTACCAGGATGTGTTTGCTACGCCAGTACAAGTCGTCCGAAATCATCATAGCCACCACCGGGGTGGATCGATGACGACCGACAGAGAGTTTTGCCTTGCAAAAGTTATCATCTGCTACCACCGTTTGAGGTCGGGCCGTCAGGCCCATAGCCAATATCAAGGCGGGAAGACTGCGCTGATAGTTCGTTTTGCTTTTATCATTGTTGCCTCTCATTAGCATTTTTTTATTACGAGTTTCAGTTCCTTTAGTAGGTCGTCGTCCGAGTATCGGACAGCATCTATATTGCCTGGGTGCATTCCTCACTGTTTTGTTATTGAACAGTCTGTGACTGTTCAATAATCTTCGAAACCAGGGTGCCTCGTATGTCGCTTCAGTGCATTGAATATGATACCTTTGGGGAAAACGGCAGGCTTATGAACTGATCGAATACGCCCCAAATTACCAAAGCAACGCCCGCCAATGAGGGGATCACGATTTTGAGAGGCTCTCTTCTCAGGGTGTAGAGTGCCACCGCCAGCGGTAACGCTACGTAGTACCCCAAAAGCCAGGCCCCTACCAAAAGCCCACCTATCCAGACGAATTGTTCGACCGCTCGCCAACGGCCTTCCCGGGTAAGCTCGGACTCAGTGATTGAAAAATCGGAATTGCCAGCCGGATCATCGGTAGCCAGTTCTGGTTCGTCACCTGCCTTGAAAAACGCTTTACGCAGGTCACGAATCAGCTGGATACCGGTCAGAAATGCCCCACCAAGACCGATAATCAGAGGGAACAGTCGAGCCTGGACTTCAAAGCCCGTGCTCTGAACGACCATGTAAGTGAATAGCGCAAATAGCGCGGCTGTCAGAGCAAAGTGGTTGATAGTTTTTAATATCATGATTAGTTATCCTCCTTACTCATCACTTCAAGCGCGGCCAGGATTTCCTTCTTTAGCTGATTCATTTTTCTCTGCTGATAGATAGGATAGGCCATGATCGCAAGTACCAGCACGGCGAGTGTGATAACTCCCGGGTTGCATGAGAAACCATACCCCTGCGATCTGGTAGGACGTCCAGAGGAAGTCTCGGCCAGAGGCCCAAGCACCGCCCCGAGCAACAAGGGGGGTCGCGGCCACCACCCGCCCGCATGAAATAGCCGATGATCCCAGAAGGCCACCATCACGAAGACGCGTCATCCAGGCGGTTGGAATTGGCAAAGCTGCCGACGTAAAGGCCAGCGACCAGAATAATGGCACCAGAATTGACGGTCGTAGCATGGTTGCCATGGCCAATTGGCGCGTAAACATCAGACACAAGATTGTCGTCAGTATGGAGCCGATGATGAGCAACCAGATGATCGAAAAGGTGATGTCCAGACGCGTTGTCAGAATCTCCCGCCCAGGTGTAATCCCCACGATGACCAGACCACCGAAAATTAGTGCGAGGGTGCTACTGCCGGGTATGCCGAAGGCCAGGGTCGGAATCAGGGAACCCCCTTCTTTAGCGTTAGTAGCTGCATCCACTGCAATAACACCGCGGACATCGCCCTTTCCGAAGGTCTCAGCGCGCCCTTTGCAGGTTTGCAGAGCGTAGCCATATGCGAACCAGTCAGCCACGGCAGAGCCCAAGCCGGGGATAACACGCCGACCCACACACCGACAAAGCTGCTGCGGTAACGATGAGGAGCCACTTGTGATCCCAGCAACCACGGATGCCCTGCATCCTCCCTTCCTTGAGATCAAGCAGCGGCACCTTTGAAACCGTCGTCTTCTGTGATGCCAGAAAAATCAGTTCCGGTATGGCGAACAGGCCAATGCTCAGGGGGACCAGTCCGATACCGTCGAACAGGTAGATCAACTCGAAGGTGAAGCGCGGTACCGCTGTTTGCGTCTCAATACCGATCATGGATATCGCAAAACCGAGAAGCCCTGCAGAGATACCTTTGACGTAACTTTTGCCGCTTAGGGCGCCTACCATTGCCACACCCAACATGACGAGCATGAAAAATTCTGGTGGCCCTAGCAGCAAAACCAGAGGTCTGCCAACAGGTAGTAGACAGTAAGAGCACGAAGGCGTCAGATGACACCACCAAT
Organism: Litorivicinus sp.; assembly: GCA_018401755.1. Classification (GTDB taxonomy): domain Bacteria; phylum Pseudomonadota; class Gammaproteobacteria; order Pseudomonadales; family Litorivicinaceae; genus HIMB30. The sequence goes on along the minus strand of JAGYKJ010000007.1, from coordinate 379,011 downwards.
CGCCGAAGCCGTGAAGGCAGCAGCCAGAGCCCGGGCCGCCGCCGCTCTGGGCCATGGGATAGCCGTCTCATGATGGTGGCCGTGGCGAACCGCCGCCACCGGGTACGGGAAAAAGGATTGATGTGATCGAATTGGCGTGCTTCGCTGACCGCCCAGACGCTGACGATCAATTGCCAACGGCCTCATACTGCTCCAGAACAAACGCAAACGGCAGCAGCATGGCAACGGCCGTCTTACTGCCTACACCGGGCATCGCCACCAGCGTGCTGCTTATAATGATGCCAACTATCATCAGCAGAAATGCTTTCCAGCTCAGAATCCCGATCAGCCCATCAATCGCAGCTTCTAACATGTCGTTCGCTCTGCTCTTCCAGATGTATAAGCCCTTTGGGGTATGAGCTATTCACAGTAGTGATTAAGCATTATCCAATATTTATATAGTACATCACTGGAGATCGATTCATCGATTTACGTCAATCTCGTTCGTGTTGAGACTATTTTCCACGTGAAAGAAGCCGTTTTTCACGGCGTCTACGAACAACGCGACTGCGACCGGAGTGACCCCCTCAGGCAGGCCTTCCTCAGGGGTGGTATAGGTATGCACCACCCGCACCAAGCCGAGTGAGTGCTGTGCGCGGCGCCGGGTTCATCTGCGCGAACATCGGCAGGATAACTTCGTCGTAGACTTCCGGGCTGTGATCTCGGCTGTCTTTGGTAATGATGAAGTAGAAAGGCGGGATCTGCCTTGACCCCGTCCCCTGAAAGCTCACGCGTGAAGCTCAGGTAACGGTCCTTGAGACGGTCGGCTTCAGCGGTCGTCATGCCCAAACGCTTAGCCACGGTGGACGCGGCGGCCTCCAGCGAGCGACTCGATGTCATGAGTAACGATATATTCCGCCTTGAACCGGGGCGGCGGCGGGCCGTCTCCCCCATTTATCGAAAAAGTTCCTCCATGAGCGACGGTAGCCGCACCAGCCGCCGCGGGCCTTTCCTGCCCCGCGTGCCTCTGGCTCTTTGTAGCGTGCCAGGTCACGCCAGGTCCGGATATAAAGATCGGTGAACGGATCCTTCCACGGGTCGCCCTTGGGTCGGGTTTGTCTCGTAGCCCTCGATCTTGCCACTGTTACCGCCCCATATGTGCTTCTGCTCATTAATATAACCAAATGAAGAATTCTCCAGAGCAAACACGCCGCGAATATTGTCAACACGTTGTGACAGCATCGAGACAAAGGCCGCCAGTGGAGTGGCCACGCATCGAAAACTGACCAATCAGCAGGCAAAAATGACGTGCACGGCGCGGTCAGCGCCGGTTTTCAAATGCGGCGGGCCGTGGCCAGACATGCGAGCATGGAAGCTGGTCCCAGGTTCGGCTCCGGGCATGTAGACGACGGCCGTATTTGTGGCGCTTTGCCCTCGTCGATCTGACCAGTTCATTCGTCCGGCGAGATGATCTCGCTCGACCCATATCGGCGTACGACCGCCCCGTCGTGGAAATGGTGGTGTCGCCGGCCAGTCGCGGCTTTCGTCCCGCAGATAGTGCCGTTCGGAAAACTCATTGTGACAACCTTGACGCCGAATCGGGAAGCAAAAACCTGTGCCAGTGCTCGCATTGACTTGAAATCGCCCGCTCCGCCGTGCAGTAGGAGCATACCCACAAACTTTCCGTCGGGCCCCTTGAGACAATCGGTCGACCTGACGGTTCCCTGTGACCTCGACACCGTGATATCCTTTCAGGAGCATTCCAAGCTCTTCGATCCGGAAAACACCTTCAGTGACGGTCTGCCTGATCTGGTCTGGCGTCCAGAACTTGTTTGGAGCCGTTTATTACATCTTCGCGCGGCAATGCAAAATTTCTGGTGGCGCCCAGCCATTCTTAACATCGATGCTCATAGGAAATATCCGTTCATGATGGCGTCGTGATTGAGTTTCGGCGGCGACAGGTGCCACCCCCTTTGGTAGATCGGCTTCGGGCCGCCAGTAGCTGTGAACACCTGCATCAAGCTGGATCAGCCTTACCTTGGTCGACGGCGCCAGTTCTTCGAACGAGGGGATGACTACTTCGCGATAAACCTCAATGTTGTGATCACGGCTATTTTTGGTGATCGTGATCAGGATCGGTGGCATGGACGCGTTCGGGCCGGTGACAGGGTGTGGATAGCCTGCAAATCTCTCTTCCAGGGCTTTGGTGTCGGTTTCAGACATGCCCAGATGTTCGGCTGCGGCTCGCGCGCCAGCACGCACAAGGATGATTCAATATTATGCGTTATGGTGTATTCGGCGCCCGAGACTGCGGCCGCTCCCCTGGCTGATTCCCACTTATGCAGAATTTCTCTCTTCCATCAGCGAGGGCGGGCGCATCAGGTACTGCGGGGCCTTCTTGCCCAAGCGCTTCCGGGACCCATGTAGCGCGCAAGATCAGCGCCATGAACGGATACGGCAGCTCGTTGAACGGATCGAGCCTTCGCGGCGCTGGTTTGGGTGCCGACACGGTCATAGCCGCTGATTTTCCCTAACGACCACAGACCATGCGTGCTGGCGCGCCTGGATCACACCGAAAGGCGAATGTTCGACCGCCAGAACGCCCACCATGTTGGGTACCGTTGCGACATCATGAATATGTGGGGACCCCCGGTGGAATGCCCCGTCCCATAAATTGAAAACTCCTGTTCGGACAGATGACGTCGCATCGCTTCGGCCGCCCCAACCTCATAGGCTGCGGGCCATCCAGCCATGCGCAGATAGAATAGCGATCCAGGTTTGGCGGCGGGCGACGGTGCGTCGCCCGTATCGAGGAGCTTTGGATTCGTCAATGACAACGTCATATCATCGGGTGTGATTGCCTCACCGGCTTTCCAGATCGGTGTCCGAACCGTGCCATCTGGCTGGATAGTCGCCGGGCCAGTCCCGGCTATGATCGTCAAGATACAGACGGCCTGGGAGGCTCATCGCGACCACTTTATGCCCGAGTGCGGTATAGGCCCTGCAACCGGAACCATCAGCTTGTAGTCGCCAGAACCACCATGGAGCATAAAAATGCCGATTTTTCGGCCATCCGGACCGACAGCCAGATTTGCCGGGTCTTTGGGCTGAAAGACGCCGACGCCAAAATCCCATTCTCCAGAACCCAGAGATCTGGTCCGAACATAGCTCCCCGGCCGCCCAGCTCAACAGTTTCCAGTCTGCAAAAAGATCTTTCGAGAGACCAACTACGCTGTCACGGCTAAGGGTGGAGAGTTGTATTCAGGTCATTCCATGCACGAAACCTTGAATCGCCCGGGTTTTTGGGATAATTATAAGTTTAAGTCAGGCCGCGGCCTGAAGGCTTGTAATAATCCCAGTCTTCAGTGATTTCAACCGGTATATCGCTGCCATGAAGCCGCTTGATGCTTGGCAATGAACCCACCGGATGGGCTGGACATACCGACTCGGACTTGAGGAGCAAATTAAAAGCGGCTCTTCATCATTATCGGGGACACCTGATCATTCATTGGGACCGGAGTTTTGCGAACAAACAGCTAATGGAGAATGACCGATGTCCCACGCAAGTACCATTGTAGGCATACCCGGACTTGAGATTGAACGGGTGGATCGTCATGTGATCCACGCTTGGGCTCACCGGAAGTGCGCCGCCGCCTTCGTGTGCACTGGGTCAGCACGCGCCTGGCGCGTGATTACGCCGCCATCGTAACGCAGGGTGAAGACATCGTCAAGGCAACCGGGTGATGCACCAGCAGCCGGCTACACCACTCTCGCCCTCAGTGTCAACGATATTTTCGATACTCTTTTACGTGTATCCGTCCTCGCTATCGCGCGACAGAAGGCTATCGGATGAAAGGCGCGAGTGGCGACACGCTTACGTGGCGGACACAGCGCGTTGTCCCGCACACACGAAGTCAGCGCGGCGATGGTGGAACGCTGGTATCAACACCATAAGTGCAACGACTTCTGCTGGAGATGTCCAATCGCCCATGCCCCCAGGTGCTGGGACTGATTACTCTTCAGTAAAAAGCAGGGTATGCCACGACCCTGGTGGATCTGAAGAACCATAAAGTCTTCGATGTCGTTGGACTACCAAAGCGCAATTGGGGTATTCCGCTGGAGTTTCCGGGGCGCGCGAACAGGGTCAAGGTGGTGGTGATGGACTGAGTGATCTGGTCGACGGATTGTGAAGCGCTACTTTCCGAACGCACTGATTGTCGCAGACCGCTTCCACGTGGTGCGGTTGGTGAATCATCATTTCTTGAAGCTCTGGCAACAACAGGACCCTGAAGGGCGCAAGAATCGTGGTCTGTTGAGCCTCACGCGCCGACATCACTGGAACTTGAGCGACGCGCAGCAGCATCGACTGCAGGCCTATCTGGCGCAGTATCCCGTGCTGGAGGCGCTCTACCGTACAACATCAACTCATACGATTATTGCTGCTCAAAACGCTTAGGCCGAACAAAGTCCGTCAGTACGCCCCACAACTCTTGGCGGCTGATTCAACGGTTCGAACAGAGCCCCCAGCGGCTGCACTGGCTAAAACACTGAGAAGCTGGCTTGAACCCAATGTTCTGCATGTGGCGATTTACAAAATCCAATGGGATTACCGAAGGATTCCACACTAAAATGAAAATGACTCTCGCCGTGCCTATGGGTTTGTGGAATTTTCGTGAACTACAGAACACGTGTCCTCGTCCGATCGTGGATGGATGGGAGTGATCAATCGTGCTCCAATGAATATCGGCCATCCCCCGTTTATGAGTGTATCGAGCTTCTCGACGCATAGGTGACACTTTATTCCGGGCACATGGGTTACACATTTTCGATAATGAAGGTATTTGAGGAGGCTCTCAAATGCCGTGGAAAGAGTGTAATCATATGGATGAACGACTTCGATTTGTTGCTCGCCTTCTTGATGGCGAGAAAATGGCTCCTCTTTGCAGAGAGTTTGGTATTTCCCGTAAAACTGGTTACAAATTATACAATCGGTACAAGGATGAAGGTCTGTCCGGGCTTGAAGATAAGTCCAGAAGCCCTTACCGGCATCCCAACAAGATCCCCTTCCAGGTAGAGAGAGAAGTTCTTCGCCTGAAGAAAAACTACACAGACTGGGGTGCTCCGAAGATACGCGACAAACTGGTGGGAGTGTTTCCGCCTGCCTCCCATTTATGGATTATGACATAGGATTTTTTGACAGGACTGAGAATAGGGTGGAGCCTATGAGTGTGAACCCATTTGCTCCAAAAGTGTTACCCATGTTCCCGGAATGATCTGTTACCTATGTGCTCGGAACAGACCGCCGAATAATGGCGGAGCGGACGGGGCTCGAACCCGCGACCCCCGGCGTGACAGGCCGGTATTCTAACCAACTGAACTACCGCTCCGCGCGGTTATTGCTTCGGACTTGGTGGATGGCGACTCGTTCCAAGGGCGCAGTGGATTGGGCCAATCGCCCAACCGCCAGAAATGCCCTTAATTCCAAAGACCCTGTGCCGTCCGGAGCAAGCCGTTTGCTACGCGCTGATTCGAAAACACCCGCCGTACCGGGAAGAGCTACGCGTCTTTGTTATGCCTGATGACTTTACTGAGAAAGCACTTCGCGCCCCACAATCAGACTAAGGCCTGCATGACAGTGCGCACATCGAGACTCAATAAACCTGATCCAGATGGCCCTAGTAATTCTCCGTCAACGCTGCGTGGTGCAGATCAGAGAGGCTATCAGCCAGACAGCACGCAGTGCTGGCAAACTCACCTTGAATCTGTGCGTCGAGTCGATCATCTGACTTGCTCGGTTGCACGTACATCACGCATTCAACTAAGTGAATCACACCATTCGATCCAATGATGTCCTTCTTCGTGACAACCACGTCCTTCACGTACAACTGATCTTTCTGGATCAAGTCGACCACATCACCGCTTGCAGTTGTTAGCGAATTTCCACCGCCAATGCCATCCACCGAAACAGATGCCCCCAAGATCAAATGGGAGGTGATTAACTTGCGCCGAAATTGCGCATCCGACCGGATCTTACTCTGGATTACCTCAGGTAATTTAGCGAACGCGGAATTCTCAGGGACAAAGACGGTCCATGGAATGATCAAGTCGCCGCCGTCTAGCGCATCACTCAAACCAAGCTCAGTAATATATCCAGCAAAAATAGATGTTTGAGGATTATCTTTTATGCGAGCCCACACAGTAGTTTCGTCAGCCACGGCAACGGTCACGAACGAAACGATGCACGCCAGAGCGAGACGCTTCAGCGGTAACAACTTCAAAATTGATTTCATGGGTGCTTGTCCAGTGGGTTATCGATACCGATTTGCTTGAAAAACCCATCGAAGCGATCGATCCGAAACATTATTATTAAATTAGTTAAAATAAGGTTACCTGAACTGCGCTTGAGTTTATAGCTCAATCGAGGGTGCACAAAAGGAAAGAGCGTTAATAGCAAAAAGCCACGCAGAGCGCGGCTTCTTCTCAAATATGGCGGAGCGGACGGGACTCGAACCCGCGACCCCCGGCGTGACAGGCCGGTATTCTAACCAACTGAACTACCGCTCCGGCGGTACGACTGCTTTGGTGGGTGGAGAGGGGCTCGAACCCCCGACCCTCGCCTTGTAAGGGCGATGCTCTTCCAACTGAGCTATCCACCCGGTCAGTCGCGATGGGGGCGCATGTTAGCGCGTCACTGACTGATGTCAACTGATATTCCAGTTTTCCATTGCCATCCCAGGTGACCTCCCTACAATATGATGCTTCGCAACAAACATCACGAAGTGTAGAAACAATGCGTCTTTCAGATTTGAATATCGAAAACTACCAAGTGGTCATGACACCCGCGCAGCTCAAGGCAGAATTACCACTGCCGGACACTGCACGCCATTTTATTGCCAGTGCCCGAGAAACGGTCAGAGCCATATTGGATCGTAAAGACCACCGCTTAATTGTGGTGGTCGGTCCTTGCTCGATTCACGATCCAGAAATCGCCCTCGAATATGCGCGCCGTCTTAAGGGGCTTGCCGAGTCAGTCTCAGATACCTTGTATATTGTGATGCGTGCCTATTTTGAGAAACCAAGGACCACCGTGGGCTGGAAAGGCCTGATCAATGATCCCCACCTCAACGGCAGCTTTGAAATCGAAATAGGATTGCATAAAGCGCGTAACCTACTCATAAAATTAACAGAGATGGGACTTCCATTGGCGACCGAAGCTTTGGATCCGATTTCTCCACAATATTTGCAAGACACCATTACCTGGACGGCCATTGGTGCTCGCACAACCGAAAGTCAAACCCACCGCGAGATGAGTTCAGGTCTCTCTAGCCCCGTTGGATTTAAAAATGGCACAGATGGGTCCCTCGATGTCGCCGTCAATGCCATGAAATCAGTCACCCATGGCCATGCCTTCCTCGGGATTAATCCAGATGGTCAAGTCGCAATCACGCGCACGAAAGGAAATGCGTACGGTCATGTGGTCTTGCGCGGTGGCGGCGGCAAGCCAAATTATGATTCCGTCAATATTGCGCTGTGCGAGCAAGCCCTGACCAAGGCGGGTCTACCATGCAATATTATGGTGGATTGCTCCCACGCAAACTCCAACAAAGACCATCGGGTCCAAACACTGGTATTGGAGGACATTACCCATCAAATCCGCGAAAAAAATACCTCAATTTGCGGAGTGATGGTGGAGTCCAATTTGCACGAGGGGAACCAATCCATTCCGGACGATCTGACACAACTGCAGTACGGTGTGTCAGTGACAGATGCCTGTATTGATTGGGACACCACAGAGACTGCATTGCTGCACATGGCAGAACAACTGCGAGATATATTATCCACGCGCCACGGATGATCGGTCTGCACAGGTCGCTATAGTGCCGATGCACTCCCGCTCGGCATCAAGAATTCCACATCGGAAGTATGTGCGGCCTGCATCATCTGCAGTGCCATTTGTCGGACCGGTTTTCCACCGAAAATGACCTGGTGTAACGCATCTAAAATCGGCATGGCCACCCCCCAGTGTGCGGTTTGCGCATGGACCAAACTCAAAGTGTTGACCCCTTCAGCCACCTGGCCCAAGGCGTCCTCCGCAGCAGCCAGCGACTGCCCCTCTGCCAGAGCGCGTCCAATGCGAAAGTTTCGTGAATAGGGCGACACACTGGTCACGTACAAATCCCCTACCCCAGCTAGCCCGAGAAAGGTTAGCGGGTTACCACCCATATGTGCCGAAAGACGTGACATTTCTGCTAATGCTCGCGTGATCAATAATGCCTTGGTGTTATCACCCACCCCTAGGCCATCGGCAAGGCCTGCGGCAATCGCATAAATATTCTTTAATGCACCACCTAACTCCACACTTATCAGATCATTGGAGCTGTAAAGACGGAAATATTTGGTTGCCAGCGCTTGGCGTGCACGCTCACGCACTTGTGGATCCGCCGACGCAATCACCGATGCGGTCAGATGACGCTCAGCTAACTCTTTGGCGATATTTGGACCGGACAACACACCAATCGCATGCCGTGGAAGACAACGATGGATGACTTGACTCATTAACAAAAATCCATCTCCCTCGATGCCTTTGGTCGTGGATACCAAGGACGCAGCAGGCGGCGCGATGGGTGCAAGCTGTTGACATACTTCACCCATGACTTTCGATGGCACAGAGAGCAAAATTAACTCTGCCTCGGCCACAACAGCGGCCATCTCAGTAAAGGCGTGAATCGCAGTATGTAATTTCAGCGTTGGGTGATATTTGGCATTCATTCGATCGCAATTGATCGAATCCGCCAACTCAGAAGTGCGTGTCCAAAGATGCACACAGTGACCGTTAGAGGCCGCCTGGTCCGCCAATACTGTGCCAAAACTTCCAGCACCTAGGATCGCGATTTGCATTGTTTAGACAGTCGGCGCGCTAGAATCAGTCACGTCGACGATCAAACTCTCCGGAGCCTGTTCGCACGGAAGCTTACGCCCAATAAAGGCCTCGATTTCGGGGAGCAAAAACGAATCGTCTTCGCATGCAAAACTAATCGACGTACCCACAGCTCCGGCACGCCCCGTGCGGCCGATCCGGTGTACATAATCCTCAGCATCTTCCGGGAGCGTGTAGTTAATGACATGCCCCACTCCATCAATATGAATGCCACGCCCCGCCACATCAGTTGCGACAAGAATTCGGATCTTACCTTCTTTGAAACGATCCAGAGTCTGCGTCCGCTTTCGCTGGGGAACCTCACCACTCAACAAGGCCGCATCGACACCATCTCGTTCGAGACGTTCCACCAGTTCCCGACACAGATCACGGCGATTCGCAAACACCATCACTTTATGTAATTCACGTGTTGCGATGAGATTCTTCAACAATTGATACTTGGTCTCTGCGGTCGTGATGTAAACGATCTGCTCCACACTGTCTGTGGTGACATGATCTGGCTCGATTTCGATTCGAGTTGGCTCAAAGGTCCAGCGCTCGGAAATCTCCAGAATCTGCGGTGTAAAGGTCGCCGAAAATAGCAAGGTCTGACGCGATTCCTTCCGGGGACAGGCTCTCACAATTCGGCGCACGTCTGGCATGAATCCCATGTCCAGCATGCGGTCGGCTTCATCCAACACCAAAATTTCAATTTTCCGAAGATTGATCTCGTTTTGGCCCAAGAAATCAATCAATCGACCCGGCGTGGCGACCATGATGTCGCACGGAGAGGCGCGCAAACTGTCGCGCTGGCGCTGGTAATCCATCCCGCCAACAATCGTTTGCACCTTCAAGTCGGTGTACTTGACTAATGCTTCGGCATCCTTCGCGATTTGAACCACTAATTCTCGAGTCGGGGCAAGCACCAGTGCACGCGGTGTACCTGTCCGACGTTTCCCCTCGATTGGCTCGCGCAAAAACGTATCAATCAGAGTCACTAAAAATGCTGCGGTCTTACCTGTCCCGGTTTGTGCCTTCGCGACGATATCCTCGCCATCTAATGCGATAGGTAATGATTCCGCCTGAATTGGGCTGGTATACCGGAAGCCTAAATCAGCAATGGCATGCATCAAGGCTTTGGGTAAATCCAAATCATGAAAACGGGTTTTATCGTCGGCTGGCTCGACCGCAAAGTCCTCAATAGACCACGCGGGAACGTCGGTTGAAACGGTCATGATCCCTCACTGTACAAATTCCGATGACGAAGTGTACACGAGGGATCAGGGTTTCCGGGAGATTGTTAACGTTCAATCGCCAAAGCAACACCTTGTCCACCACCAATACAGAGGGTGGCAAGTCCCTTTTTCGCGTCCCGTTTGATCATTTCGTGGATCAAAGAGACAAACACTCGGCATCCAGATGCACCAATCGGATGACCAATTGCAATGGCTCCACCATTCACATTCACCTTCGCCGTATCCCAGCCTAGCCCTTTGTTGACACCAATGGCTTGTGCAGCGAATGCTTCATTGGCCTCAATTAGATCCAGATCAGCATGCGTCCACTGCGCTTTCTGCAAACAGGCAGTCGTCGCAGGAATCGGGCCGGTACCCATGATCTCCGGGTTCACTCCCGCTGAGGCATACGCTTTCACGCGCGCAAGAATGGGTAATCCCAACTGCGTCGCCTTATCCACAGTCATGAGCATGACACAGGCGGCTCCATCATTGATGCCAGACGCATTCCCTGCTGTGACTGTTCCGTCTTTATCAAAGGCAGGGCGCAATTTTGCAAGCCCCTCTTCGGTGACTCCATCTTTAATGAATTCATCGCGCGAAAACACGATGGGGTCGCCTTTGCGCTGAGGAATTGTGATGGGCACAATCTCATCATCGAATCGCCCTTCGGCTCGCGCCTTCGCTGCTTTTTGCTGAGATGCTGCGGCAAAGGCGTCTTGCTCTTCACGCGAAATCCCAAAATGTTTGGCAACATTTTCAGCAGTCAAACCCATGTGATAGCCGCCAAACGTGTCGGTTAACCCGTCCCGCAACATCGTATCAACCAGGGTCGCATTTCCCATGCGAAAACCGTCACGCGACCCGAGCAAAACATGCCCAGACTGACTCATATTTTCTTGCCCACCGGCAATCACAATCTCTGCATCACCGAGTAAGATCGCTTGCGCACCCAGCGCCACAGCCTTCAATCCAGATCCACAGACCTTGTTGATCGTCATTGCTGGACAGGTCTCTGGCAATCCCGCGTCCACGGTCGCCTTTCTGGCGGGATTTTGGCCTTGGCCTGCAGTCAGCACTTGACCCAAGATCACTTCACTGACGGCCTCAGGCGCGACTCCCGTGTCCGCCAACAACTGCCGAATAACAGCAGCACCCAACGCATCTGCAGACACACCGGCTAAGGTGCCTCCGAAACTTCCGACGGCTGTCCGCTTGGCAGCCACAATTGCAACTTGGACCATATTCCTACTCCATGATTGAAAACGCAGGCAGCTCTTTTAACAGTTTCCGACCCCAGGTGGTATTCACCAATCGGCGATCCAGTACCGTAATTTGACCCGAATCATCTTCCGAGCGAATCAGTCGGCCAACCGCCTGTCGTAACCGAATCGTGGCATGCGGTAATGACAATTCTGCGAACGCGTCACGACCCTGTAATTTCAAGTAGTCGGCACAGGTCGCCTCTCGCGGATCATCTGGTGGTTGGAAGGGTAATCGCGTGATCACTACCTCGTTGGCAAGATCACCCGGTAAATCCAACCCCTCTGCCATTGATTGCAACCCAAAGATAATCGACGTTTGATTCGCATCACGCTGACTCCGATGCTTTGCAAGCAGTTGCTCCAACGGGAGTTGGCCCTGAACCAAGATGACAGCGCGTACTGCCGTGCCGAGGAGTTCCTCCACACGACCCAATAAACGCCAACTTGTGAACAAGACAAGAATGCCAAGCGCACTCTCCGTGCGTGTCTCCAAATATGCGGCAATACGCTCGGCATGGCGCTCCTCATCGCGAGGATCTGTCGCGTCACTCGGACACCACAGTCGCCCCTGACGGGCGTAATCAAAGGCACCGGCGACCACAAGTCCCTCATGAACAGGTAACCCCAAGGTTTCAGAGACACGTGCAAAGCCGCCACTGTGTGCCAAGGTCGCAGAGGTCAGAATTGCTGCGCCAACACGCCCCCACAAGCGGTCAGCAAGGTACTCCGCTGGCTGCATAGGACTCGCCCAAAGCTCAATATCAGTTGGATCATCTGGTGTTGCATAGCGTAAATCGTATCCGACCCGAATCCATCGCGCATGCCCCGTATCCGTGGCAGTGAGGCCAAACGCCTTAATTAGCGCTGGAATCGACTCCAGCCTGCCGCTAGCGAGTGCCAACTGCCCAGCCAAACGCTCTGCGTCGGTATCCCCCAAGAGATCACGCCCTTCGCTTTGACCCTTGAGCCAGTCTCGCGTCTTCTCCAAGCGTTGCATCAGGGTCGTCAAATTAACACGGTCGGTGCCAGGTGCAGGAAGACACCGATCAAGCATCAATCGGTACCGCGTTCCTCCTTGCTGGTATGAGAATGCACTGTCTGGCTCTGCCAACAGTGCATCACGCAACGTTCCACCCCACTCCACCAATACATGACCCAACTGCAGCAACGCATCAGGAAGCTCACTGAGATCACGCTGTAATCGATGATCGGTTGGCAAGACCTTGGTCAGTGTCGTGATCACCCGATCCAAACTCTTGATCGCACCCAGCGCTTGGGCAATACGCATCTGATCGGTGAATTGCTCACCCGACACCCGTGCGAGTTGATGGGCTTCATCAAGGATGAGGATACAACGCTCAAGCGGAGGCAGTAGAACGCCACCACCGAGCTTTAGGTCAGACATCAATAAGTCGTGATTGATCACCAGAATATCTGCGCCGTCCCAGTGCTCGCGAGCCCGAAAATATGGGCAGACTGAAAAAGACCCACATTGGCGCCCCTGACAGCGATGATGATCAGTCGTCACTGCGGACTTCACACTCTCCGTCAGTGGCTCCGGAAAGGCGTCCATATCGCCATCCCACTGACCGCTCGTCCATGCCCGTCCAAGTCCTGTGACCGCGTCTCGATCATCGGCATCGAGGACCAATACCAGTTCATCGGGATATAACCCAGTCTCGCCATCAACAGACTCGATCGCGGATTCAAGGCGTATCGGACACAAATATCGTCGCCGCCCTTTTGCCAGCGCCCACTGAAAATCCAGCCGTCCTGATGCGGCAAGCTCCGGGAGGTCTTTATCAATCAGTTGTCGTTGTAAAGACACAGTCGCTGTGGAGACCAGAATTGGCATCTCTCGGGCTAATCCGACCGGAAGAGCAGCGACAAGATAAGCAAGGGTCTTTCCCGTTCCAGTTCCCGCCTCAATCAAACCAATTGGAGGAGCAGCAGCATCCCCAATACGACTCAATATTCGCGCAATCTCCCCGATCATTTGCTTTTGCCCAAGGCGTGGCTTTAGCCCACGGGCGCTTAAAAAGTCTGAATACAGCAACTGAATCGATTGTTTGATATCGTCGGTGAGCACAGCGTCTCGTTTTCTTGTCCAAACCCACAGTGTAGGTGATTTTCATGTCAGACACCGCCTTTGCCATCGATGCAATCCGCGAGGCGGGTCAACTCGCACGGTACTTTTTTGAGCATCGCGATCAGCTCTTGGTCGATCGCAAGGGACCACAAGACTACGTCAGCGACGCAGATCGCCAGGTGGAAGCCTGCCTGATCGCCAGGCTCTCCAAACGCTTCCCCGACGATGGTTTTGTCGGCGAGGAATCAGGCCTGCAGGCTGCCTCACGAGAATGGGTGATTGACCCAATCGATGGCACCACCAATTTCTTGCGAGGCATCCCTGTGTTCGCGATCACACTGGCTTTGGTTGAAGACGGACGTGCAGTCATGGGGCTCATATACGATCCCATGCGTGATGTGCTGTACGAGGGGTCTGTCACTGCAGGAGCACGCTGCAACGGAATACCCATCCAACCTGTGTGGCGCTCGATGTTATCAGAGAGCTTAATTGGTCTGTGTCACTCATCGCGACTCCATCCGGATCAGCTGACCGCACGGATCGCCGCTGTGCTCCGCTCAGGCGCTATTCTCCGTCAGCCGGGGAGCGCCGCGCTGATGCTCTGTGATCTTGCGATGGGGCGAATCGATGGGCTCTATGATGCCGATCTCAAAGCATGGGACTCGGTGGCGGGTCTATTGATTGCCCGCGAAGCAGGTGCGATTGCCAGTGATTTTCTCGCCAAGCCCGATTGGCGGACTGCTCCCCAACCCACTTTGGCCGTCGCGCCCGCACTCTATCCAGAGCTCAGCTTACTCTGGCCTGAGATTCAAGCGGTTGTCTGCCTTCCCTAGAATCCAACAGGTAAAAACAATGTGGACGCCACACCTCGCGTGACCGCATTAATGGTCCGCTGGTCTTTCATGGCAAGCGTTGTTGCCAGCGTGTCTTGGACACTGATCAACCCACCCAAAATCTGTGAGTAGCTGGCATTCAAGACATCATCCTGCACACCATCCGCATAGAGATAGGGTTGACCCGAGGCGTCTCGTTGACTGCGTAACAAATACGCAGCCATTTCAATATTTCGGGCACTGTTATAAATGAATTGTGGATCAGGAAAATCATCAAGTAGCAAAAACTCGCGCCGGCCATCAAAGGCTCGATTCACCATGTCTTGCAATCCAGCGGTGAATGCAAACACACGATCGCCCTGGAATGCCGGATCAAAGGCAAGTCGTAGCAGCGCATCAGAGGACGTTTGATCAAATTCAGTTAACGAAATCCTTGGCGACTTCAATTGCAGAAGGCGCAATTCCAAGGTCATTTCCGGCGGCATCTGAATGGGATTTCGGCGATACAGTTTGATCATCAACTCTGCCAACCGTTGATCGAGCTCAGTGCGCACTGCTTCAACAAAAAACGCAGTATCTGATTTGGCGAAATTCTTCAGTGCTGGTGGAGTTTGTATGGGTGCACAGGCGACTAAAAGTGCCAAAACACAGCTGGTCGCCCACGCACGCCCCATCAATCCGCGAGCTCGATCAACAACGCATTCACCCGCCGCAAGTAGCCAGGTGCGTCATCCAGCTTACCACCTGCGCCAAGCTGAGCATGATCAAACACCAGTCGCGCAAGCTCGGTAAAACGGGTGTCATCGGTCTCACGATCCAATCGCTTCAACAATGCGTGATCGACGTTAACTTCGAGGCTTGGCTTAGACTCTGGCATGACCTGCCCAGCAGCCTCCATGATTTGCCGCATTTGCGGGCCTAAATCATCTTGGCCCAATACCAGCACTGCCGCAGAATCCGTCAAGCGCTTCGAGCGCTTCACGTCAGCCACTTGATCAACCAATGCATCTTTTAAGCGACTCAGGAGCTTCTTTTGCGCCTTGGTCTCTTTTTTCGCAGGCTCTACAGCTGCCTCGCCAGGAAGTTCAAGACCGTCTCGCGTAATATCAATGAAATTATGGTCCTCAAATGCATGCAGATGACCCATGAGCCACTCGTCGATTCGGTCAGACAGCAACAATACCTCGATGCCACGGGCTTTAAAGGCTTCTAGGTAAGGCGATCCAAGCGCATTCGCATAGGACTCAGCAACGAGATAATAAATATCCGTTTGCCCTTCAATCACACGCTCTAGATAGGCCTCAATACCTACGACCTGCTTCGGGTCACTCCCGTGAGTGGATGCGAACCGCAATAATTTAATGATTCGATCTTTATTTTGATAATCTTCGGCAGGCCCTTCCTTCAAGCACTCGCCAAACAGTGACCAAAACGTTTGATAGGCTTCAGTATTATCCTTGGCCAGTTTTGCCAACATATCGAGCGCACGGCGCGTCACTGCGGATTTCATGCTCTCAACGTGACTGTCTTTTTGCAAAATCTCACGCGAGACATTTAAAGACAAATCGGCAGAATCAATCACCCCGCGAATAAATCGCAGGTAGAGCGGCAGAAACTCTTCGGCACGATCCATGATGAAGACTCGCTGCACGTAGAGCTTCAAGCCACGTGGACTCTCGCGATTCCATAGATCGTAAGGCGCACGCGATGGCACATACAGGAGTCCGGTGTATTCCGTCTTACCCTCGACGCGGTGATGTGACCAGGTCAGCGGATCACTGAAATCGTGTGCGACATGCTTATAAAATGCCTTGTACTCATCGTCTGAGATCTCAGTCCGAGGGCGCATCCAAAGGGCAGTCGCTTGATTGACCTGTTCCCATGGAGACCCCTCGTCCTTCGCATCGTCTTTCCGCAAATAGACGGGAATCGCTACGTGGTCTGAATACTTCGTGACTAAATGCTGGATCCGATAATTTTCAGCGAACTCCGATGCATCCTCTTTCAGCGTTAAACGAATTTCCGTACCACGCGCAGGACGATCGATCGTCGCGACAGTGTATTCGCCGTCACCAGTGGAGTGCCAGCGGACCCCTTCGGCAGTGTCGACACCCGCATGTCGCGACAGCACAGTCACAGCATCGGCGACAATAAAGGCTGAGTAAAAGCCCACACCAAACTGTCCAATCAAATTGGCGTCTTTTTGTCCCTCGCCCGTCAGTCCTTTCAAAAACTCGGCGGTTCCTGACTTCGCAATGGTTCCTAAATGTGTGATCGCATCCTCACGCGTCATTCCGATGCCGTTATCCCGGATCACCAACTCCTTGGTCTCACTATCGACTTCAATGTGAACTGTCATCGTCGAGTCATCGCCCAGGAATTCAGGGCGATCCAAGCTTTGGAAACGCAATTTATCGCATGCATCGTTCGCATTTGAGATCAATTCACGTAGAAAGATTTCGCGATTTGAATAGAGGGCATGCACCATGAGGTGCAACAGTTGTTTAACTTCGGTCTGAAATCCGAGTGTTTGTTCGTTTGCAGTCATCATCCTAATCACTGTGTTGGCCTAAGACAGACCCAAACGATGAGGGCAAAACAGCAAAAACCAAGGCTGGATCAGGTCCCCCAATCCAGCCTTCGCATCACTTACCAGCCAGTTGCGATTTTCAATGTCTGACCAATTTCGCCTAGATTCCGAGTCACGGTGACACCAGCCGTCTCCAAGGCAGCAAATTTCTCCGCGGCCGTTCCCTTGCCTCCAGAAATTATCGCCCCAGCATGACCCATCCGCTTTCCTGCTGGTGCGGTCACACCTGCAATGTAGCTCACCACAGGCTTCGTCACATGCGCCTTGATGAACTCCGCCGCTTCCTCTTCCGCAGTTCCGCCGATCTCGCCAATCATCACGATCGCCTCTGTTTCAGGATCATTCTGGAACCGACCCAAGATATCGATAAAGTTCGATCCAGGAATCGGATCACCCCCAATACCAACACAGGTTGACTGGCCAAAACCCATGTCAGTGGTCTGCTTGACCGCTTCATAGGTCAACGTACCAGATCGAGACACAATCCCGACCCGACCTTTCAGATGGATGTGTCCGGGCATGATGCCAATTTTGCATTCATCTGGTGTAATCACACCCGGACAGTTTGGACCAATTAAAACCACGCCTGCTTGATCACACGCCACCTTGCATTTCAGCATATCAAGCGTGGGCACACCTTCTGTAATACAGACGATCAAAGACACGCCAGCATTCACTGCTTCCAAAATCGAGTCCATCACAAAGGGCGCTGGTACATAAATCACGGATGCATCCGCGTGAGTTGCATCGACCGCATCACGAACGGTATTGAACACAGGCAGGTTCAAATGCTCCGTGCCACCCTTCCCAGGTGTCACGCCGCCCACCATCTTGGTGCCGTACGCAATCGCTTGTTCCGAATGGAAGGTCCCATTCTTCCCAGTAAATCCCTGACAAATGACGCGGGTGTCACGATTGATCAAAATACTCATTGTGCACCTCCAGCTGCAGCGACGACTTTTTGCGCAGCGTCAGACAGACTGTCACCGGCGATGATATTTAGCCCCGATTGACGCAGAATCTCTGCACCTTTCTCGGCGTTATTTCCTTCAAGTCGAACCACTACAGGTACCTTGACACCCACTTCTTCCACTGCACCAATGATGCCTTCGGCAATCATATCGCAGCGCACAATCCCACCAAAAATGTTCACGAAGACCGCTTTGACATTGGTATCAGAGAGGATGATCTTAAAGGCCTCAGCAACACGCTCCTTGGTTGCACCACCACCCACATCCAGGAAGTTCGCCGGCGCCCCACCGTGTAACTTCACGGTATCCATGGTTCCCATGGCCAAGCCTGCACCGTTCACCATGCACCCAATATTGCCATCGAGGGCCACGTAGTTGAGCTCCCAGCGCGCAGCTTGTGCCTCGCGCTCGTCTTCCTGAGACGGATCATGCATCGCAACCAGCTCCGGGTGGCGATACAAGGCATTGGAATCAATCACGACCTTAGCATCGAGGCAATGCAGATTGCCTTCCGTGGTGATCACCAGTGGATTAATCTCGATCAGCGCAACATCTTTTTCGTCAAATAATTTCGCTAAACCCAAAAAGATCTGCGTAAATTGCTTCAATTGGGTCGCAGTTAGCCCGAGTTGGAAGCCAATATCGCGCGCTTGATAGGGTTGTGCACCAGTTAACGGGTCAATCGCAGCCTTCAAGATCTTCTCAGGCGTTTCGTGAGCGACCTTTTCGATCTCCACCCCACCCTCTGTCGATGCCATGAATACAATCCGACGGGAAGCCCGATCAACAACCGCCCCAAGATAGAGCTCAGTGGCAATATCAGTGCAGCTCTCAACCAGAATTTTCGATACCGGTTGGCCGCCGGCATCGGTTTGATAGGTCACCAACCGTGTACCAATCAAACGATCACAAAACTCGCGGATTTCCGCGTCGGTTTTGACCAGTTTCACGCCACCCGCTTTGCCGCGGCCTCCTGCATGCACCTGGGCTTTCACCACCCACATATCGCCGCCAATTTGCTTGGCGGCGGCTACCGCTTCTTCCGCTGTATCACAGGCGATGCCAGTCGAGACTGGCAATCCGTATTCACGGAACAAGGCTTTCCCTTGGTATTCGTGCAGATTCATAACATTCCATCACAGTTTCAGAGGTCAAATTCACCGACAACCGTCGGCACATCAAAAAGGCACCTCAAGGGTGCCTCTGTTCGGTATTAGGCGCGCTTTCGCTTATTGGCGATATGGATGGCGTGCCCATGGACGGCCAATGCCGCTTCATGCAGCGCTTCAGAGACAGTGGGATGCGCAAACATTGTCATCGCGATATCCTCTGCCGAAGCACCAAATTCCATCGCAATCACAGCTTGGGCAATCATGTCACCGGCTGCTGGTCCGACAATATGAACCCCCAGGATCCGATCAGTCTCTGCATCAGCGATCATCTTCACCATGCCATGCGTTTCGTTAGCAGCCATCGCTCGCCCTGATGCGGCAAATGGAAAGACCCCGATATTCACGGCGACACCGGCCTGCTTCAACTGCTCTTCTGTCTTACCAACCCAAGCCACTTCAGGGTGGGTATAGATCACCGAGGGCACGGTGTCGTAATTGACTTGTGCATGTTTACCCGCAATCCGGTCAGCGACCATCACGCCCTCTTCAGACCCCTTATGGGCAAGCATCGGGCCACGTACCACATCACCCACCGCATACACGCCAGGCACTGCTGTCTCGCATTGATCATTGACTTGAATAAAGCCACGCTCATCCAGCTCGATGCCGCAGCCGTCCGCAAATAACCCGTCTGTAAAGGGACGTCTACCAACTGCAACGATTAACTTGTCAAATTCCTCGGTTTGCTCTCCGGCTTTGCTAGCAAAGGTTACGGCCACCTTCTTGCCCTTGACCTCAGTCGACTTGACAAGTGTTCCCGTCAAGATCTTCAGACCTTGTTTGGTGAAAATCTTGCGCGATTCCTTTGCAATCTGCTGATCAACGATCGCCAAAAAGTCATCCAGGGCTTCAAAAATGGTCACGTCAGAGCCCAGGCGTGACCACACCGAACCAAGCTCCAAACCAATCACTCCGCCACCAATGACACCAAGTCGTTTCGGCACGCTGGTGAATTCAAGTGCCCCAGTTGAATCCACAATCAGGTCATCCATCAGTGGTGCCGGCGGGATATTCACAGGGACAGAACCGGTTGCCAAAATGATATGAGCGGCTTCCAAGACCTCAATCGTGCCCGAGTGATCTGTGAACTCAACGTGCTTATTGGGTAATAATTTTCCTTTACCCGCCAGATGCGTGACGCCATTGGTCTTAAACAAACCGCCGATACCACCTGTCAGATTTGCAACAATCCCATCTTTGCGCTTAAGCATATCCGCTACATTGATCTTCACCTTACCGGGCTCGATTCCATGTAACTTCAAATCATGACTGGCTTCTTCGAACTTAAATGAACTTTCCAATAATGCCTTTGATGGAATACACCCCACATTCAGGCAGGTACCGCCTAGAGAGGGCTTTCCATCTTTGCCGATCCACTTCTCAATACACGCAGTCTTTAATCCCAACTGTGCAGCACGAATCGCTGCGACATAGCCCCCGGGACCCGCTCCAATGACAATCACATCAAATTGTTGACTCATGGTCGTTATCCCCTCAAACGTCTAACAGCATCCGCGCTGGGTCTTCCAGCATGTCTTTAATCGCAACCAAAAACTGCACTGCATCCTTGCCATCAATCATGCGATGGTCATAGGACAGCGCCAGGTACATCATCGGCAGAATCACGACTTGGCCATTCACGGCCATCGGACGATCCTGTGTTTTATGCATTCCCAAAATTGCAGTTTGTGGTGGATTGAGAATCGGTGTTGACATCAAAGACCCAAAGACACCGCCATTGGTGATCGTGAAGGTCCCGCCGGTCATATCTTCCATCGACAGCTTGCCGTCCTTTGCCGCGCTCGCAAAGTCCCTGATGCCACCCTCGACCTCGGCAATCGACATCTGATCGCAATCACGCAATACCGGCACCACCAAACCACGCTCAGTCGAGACAGCCACCCCAATATCGTAATAACCATGGTAGACAATATCATTGCCGTCAATGGAGGCATTCACAGCGGGGAACCGCTTTAACGCCTCTGCAGCAGCCTTCACAAAGAAGCCCATAAACCCAAGGCGCGTTCCATTGTGCGTCTTTTCAAACAGCTCCTTATATTGAGACCGCAAGGTCATCAAAGGCTTCATATTGACTTCGTTAAAGGTCGTCAACATGGCTGCATTGTGCTGCGCATCGAGAAGCCGCTTCGCGATCGTGGCACGCAAACGTGTCATCGGTACACGCTTCTCTAAACGCTCGCCAGGCACCACAGCGATCGCAGGCGGGGGACTCGTAGCCACCACCGGTGCAGCGATAGGCTGGTTTTTCAAATGCGCCAACACGTCTTCTTTGAGGATTCGTCCGTCTTTTCCAGAACCCGTCACAGAAGCCACATCCAAGCCGTGCTCTTCAATCAACTTCTTCGCTGCCGGATTCACCGCACCGGACTCTGTCGAAGAAACGGCTACCGCTGCGACAGCTGCGGCCGCTGGTGCTGATGAGGCAACCGCTGCAGCACCGGGGCTGATCCGACCAATGACTTCTTGGGATAACACCGTATCGCCATCGGCTTTCAACACCTCGGAGAGGACACCATCCTCGGAGGCAACGACTTCGAGGACCGTTTTGTCGGTTTCAATATCCACCAACAGCTCATCGCGACGGACCGCGTCTCCAGCTTTCTTGTGCCAAGTGGCGATAGACCCTTCTTCGACAGATTCAGGGAATTGCGGTGCTTTAATCTCTATTGTCATTGTCATTCCTTGTAGCCACATCGTGCGGCACGGTTACCCTTCCAGTGCGTCTTGAATCAATGCTTGCTGCTGTGCCACATGTAACGCCATATAGCCTGCCGCTGGTGTCGCTGCCGCGGCGCGACCCGCATAGCGTAAAAACTTATTCGGTGCATGGCGCCACATCGCATTCAACATATGATGCTGGCTCGAATACCAAGCGCCTTGGTTCATTGGCTCTTCTTGGCACCAAATCAGTTCTTCCATGTTGACGTATGGCGCAAGTGCATTGACTAAATCATCCTCAGGGAACGGATAGATCTGCTCAATGCGCAAAATCGCACGATCCGTAATCCCCATCTCAGCACGATGCGCTTCCAAATCGTAATACACCTTCCCGGAACAAATGATGACCTTCTTCACCTGTTGCGGATCTAAGTTGCCCATATCCTGAATGACCGTCTGGAAGTGGCCATTGGCAAGTTCCTCGAGCGTCGACACGGCTTCTTTTTTACGGAGCAAACTTTTCGGGCTCATCACCACCAACGGCTTCCGCAACGGGCGAATAATCTGCCGACGTAACATGTGGTAGACCTGGGCTGGCGTAGAGGGGATACAGACTTGGATATTTTGCTCAGCGCAGAGTTGCAAGAAGCGCTCTAACCGCGCCGAGCTGTGCTCCGGCCCTTGGCCTTCGTAGCCATGTGGAAGCAACATCGTTAATCCACAGAGACGGCCCCATTTCAATTCACCTGAGGTGATGAATTGATCAATAACGACCTGTGCACCATTGGCAAAGTCACCAAATTGCGCCTCCCAGATCACCAACTTACGCGGCTCCGTGGTCGCATATCCATATTCAAAAGCCAGTACCGCTTCCTCCGACAACAAGGAGTCATAGATATCGATACGAGGCTGTGCGTCTGCAATGTGTTGCAGCGGACAATAACTCATTCCGGTATTTTGCTCGTGCAGAACAGCCTGTCGGTGCGAGAAAGTCCCTCGCCCAACATCCTGACCGGTAAAGCGAATACCAATGTTTTGGTCGACCAAGGTCGCGTAAGCCAAGGTCTCTGCAAAACCCCAATTACAAGGCAAGGTTCCAGAAGCCATCTTGCGGCGATCTTCATAGACCTTTTCCACTTGCTTCTGCATCACGAAGCCAGCAGGCACTGTGTTAATACTCAGCGCGAGCGATTTCAGACGCTCTAAATCAAAAGAGGTATCCGCATCTGCAGTCCAGGCATGTCCGAGATACGGACGCCAATTGACAAAGAGCTCGGCATTTGACTCCCGAACAAGTGTCTCCACGACTGGCTCACCACGATCCAACGCATCCCGGTACCCATCTTCCATGCCTGCCACCTCAGCCGCAGACAAGACTCCCTGACTCACCAGATGATCTGCATACAACTGCCGGGTTGTTTTCAGGTGCTTAATCACCGCGTACATCAGTGGTTGTGTCGCACTTGGTTCATCCGCTTCGTTATGACCACGACGCCGATAACAAATCAAATCGATCACGATATCTTTCTTGAATGCATAGCGATAATCCATCGCTAACTGGGTCACGAAGTTGACCGCCTCGGGGTCATCGGCATTCACATGAAGGATCGGCGCTTGGACCATTTTTGCGATGTCCGTGCAGTACTCTGTGGAGCGCGTATCTTCGCGAACCGACGTGGTAAACCCGACCTGATTATTCACAATGATATGAATGGTGCCGCCCGTCTTGAATGCCCGCGTTTGGGACATCTGGAAGGTTTCCATGACCACGCCTTGACCTGCGAAAGCCGCATCTCCATGGATCGCAATAGGCACGACACGATCACCAGACGGGTCACTGCGACGGTCTTGTCGAGCTCGGACGCTCCCCTCAACGACCGGAGATACAATCTCCAAATGCGAGGGATTGAAAGCCATCGCCAAATGAACTTCGCCACCTGGGGTCGTTACATTTGAACTAAATCCTTGGTGGTACTTCACATCACCATGGTTGTCGTATGTCGCCTTCCCATCGAATTCATCAAACAAGTCCTTTGGCGATTTACCAAAGGTATTGACAAGTAAATTCAAGCGACCACGGTGTGCCATGCCGATGACTATTTCTTTAGCGCCCAAGGCTCCTGCCCGCTGAATCAGTTCATCAATACAAGGAACGAGTGATTCGCCGCCTTCTAAGCCAAAGCGCTTGGTCCCTGGATAGCGCGATTGCAAATACTTCTCGAGCCCCTCGGCAGCGGTGAGTCGTTGCAGTAAATGGGTTTTAATCTCCGCCGGGTAATTGGGTTTGGCTTGCACTGCCTCAATTCGGCTCTGCAACCAAAGCCGCTCTTCCGTGTCGACAATATGCATGTACTCCGACCCGACCGACCGACAATAGGTCTGCTCCATCAATGCGATGATGTCGCGCAGTGGCGCTTCGGGTCGATTGAAATTCTGCACACCCAACTGAAATGTGGTGTCAAGATCGGCGTCAGACAGCTGATGAAACCCGAGTTCAAGATCCGGGACCCGCTCACGGTCCATCAATCCCAATGGGTCGAGATGCGCGCGCTGATGTCCTCTCAGACGATAGGCATTCATGAGGCGCTGCACGTTGACCTGCTTTCGGTCAAAGTCACTCGAGACCGACCCAGGAGCCACCGGCATGGCGCGGCGACGATTTTTCGCCAACATTAAAAAGTGAGACTGAATTGTCGCGTGGGACACATCACCGGAGATAGCGCCCTCGACGCGAGGTAATCCGTCAAAGTATTGGCGCCATTGCATTGGCACCGAATTCGAGTCCTGAAGATACTGTTCAAACAGTCCGTCTAAATAATCCAAGTTGCCACCGGCCAGGTGGGACGTACTTAAGCGTTGCTCAAGCGAGCCGTCAGACATTGATGTTCTCCCTCAACCCGGGAGATTCCTCTGTCCTGCACGCACTTGGCCTATCTGACCCAATCGTCTGCATAGTGGCCTCTGCCCCGGTCTTCATCGATTACGACCTATTCCCTAAAACAAAGGCCGCGGGATCGCTCACGGCCTCGTTTCTCACCCGAGCACTGGATCCCAGGGCCCGCCGTATTTCCGCACCAATTCAGTGCTGTGACAACCTAGACTTAGGTTGCCCGCGACAACAACATGTCCCGGATATGTCCAATCGCCTTGGTTGGATTCAAACCCTTCGGGCAGACTGAGACACAGTTCATAATTCCACGGCAACGAAATACCGAGAATGGATCATCCAATCCCGCTAACCGTTCTTCGGTCGCTTCATCGCGGCTATCCGCCAGGAATCGATAGGCCTGTAACAAGCCAGCCGGTCCAACAAACTTCTCAGGGTTCCACCAAAACGAGGGACAGCTCGTCGAGCAGCAGGCGCAGAGAATGCATTCGTACAGTCCATCAAGTTTTGCGCGCTCTTCTGGTGACTGCAGACGCTCGCGTCCTGATGCCGGGGTCGAATTCAGAAGATAGGGCTTAATACGTTGATATTGTTTGTAAAAAACAGACATATCAACCACCAGATCACGAATCACAGGCAATCCCGGCAGTGGTCGCACCACTAACTTGCCATGTTTGACGACTTCCGACACGGGAGTGATACAAGCCAACCCGTTTTTTCCATTCATGTTCATCCCGTCGGAGCCACAGACTCCTTCACGGCATGACCGGCGATAACTCAATGTTTGATCTTTATCCTTGATCAGGTTGAGCACATCGAGAACCATCAGATCCTTGCCTTCCGGCAAGTTCACCTCAACGTCCTGCATATAGGGCTCACGGTCCGTTTCAGGGTTGTAACGATATACGCTGACTTGCATCACAGTTCCCCTTAGTACGTACGCACTTTTGGTTCAAAGGTTTCGACGGTCTTCGGAGTGAAGTTGACGTCGCGCTTGGTCAAAGTCTGGGTGGTCGGATGATACAAAGAATGGCACAGCCAGTTCGCGTCATCGCGCTCAGGGTAATCATTCCGTGAATGTGCCCCACGGCTTTCGGTCCGCTCGTCTGCGGAAATGGCAGTTGATTCGGCCACCTCAAACAGATTTTGTAGTTCTAACGCTTCCATCCGTGCCGTATTAAATGCACGCGAGGTATCGGTTAAACGAATATTCGCAATGCGATCACGCATCTCGGCCAACTGCGCACGGCCTTTTGCCATGTACTCGCCATCGCGGAACACACCGAAGTAATTCTGCATGCAGTTTTGCAGTTCCCACTTCAACGCGACGGGGTCCTCTCCATTTTGGTTGGAATCCAATCGATTGAGACGATCCATGGCTCGGTCCACATCGGCGTCAGAGGCCATCCGATAGGAAATTCCTTGCTGCAGCTGCTCCTCAATGAAAAGACCTGCGGCACGTCCAAAGACCACCAAATCCAAGAGTGAATTACCACCAAGACGGTTCGCACCATGGACAGACACGCAAGCGGCTTCTCCACAGGCGAAGAGGCCTGGGATAATCTGATCTTGACCATCCACCTGCATGATCGCTTGCCCATGAATATTGGTCGGAATACCGCCCATCATGTAATGGCACGTTGGCACAACCGGAATTGGCGCCTCCACAGGATCAACGTGCGCAAAGGTCTTCGACAGCTCAGTAATCCCTGGAAGACGGGAGTGCAAAATCTCTTTCCCAAGATGATCGAGCTTCAAGAACACATGGTCTTTATGCTCGCCACAGCCTCGACCTTCCAAGATCTCAGTCATCATGGACCGCGCAACAACGTCGCGTCCGGCAAGATCTTTTGCATTCGGCGCATAGCGCTCCATGAATCGCTCACCGTCTTTGTTCACCAAGTAACCGCCTTCGCCACGGCATCCCTCGGTCACCAAGGTTCCTGCCCCATAAATGCCGGTTGGATGGAACTGCCACATTTCCATATCTTGCATCGGATAGCCCGCGCGGAGTGCCATTCCGATCCCGTCGCCGGTATTGATGTGCGCATTGGTTGTTGACGCATAAATGCGGCCCGCGCCACCCGTGGCCAAGACGGTGGCTTTGGATTCGACAAACACCACCTCACCGGTCTCAATGCAAATCGCAATGACACCGACAACAACATCGTCTTGGTTTCGAACCAAATCGACTGCAAACCACTCATTCAGAAAGGTGGTTTCATTTTTCAGATTGGCCTGATACAGCGTATGTAACAGTGCATGCCCTGTTCGATCCGCCGCCGCACAGGTCCGTGCAGCTTGACCGCCTTTCCCAAAATCCTTGGACTGACCCCCGAAAGGTCGCTGATAAATTCGGCCATTCTCAGTTCTCGAAAACGGCAAACCCATGTGCTCAAGCTCAAAGACCGCCTCGGGCCCAACCGAACACATGTACTCGATAGCATCCTGATCGCCAATGTAATCAGAGCCCTTGACGGTGTCATACATATGCCAGCGCCAGTCATCATTTGGATCGTCACTTGCGATCGCGCAAGTAATTCCGCCTTGCGCACTGACCGTGTGAGAGCGGGTGGGAAACACTTTGGTAAGACACGCGGTGTTAAATCCAGACTGCGCCATTTGCAGTGATGCACGCATGCCTGCCCCACCACCACCGATCACCACCGCGTCAAAGGATAACTTCCGTAACGTCGCCATGAATTAAAACCCCCAGAGGATACTAATTGCCCATACCACATAGACAAATAAAGAGACCGCGATCGTAGCTAAAAACGCAACGCGCACCCAATTCACTTTGAGATAATCGGTCGCGACTGTCCACAAACCAATCCATGCATGACCCGCTAAAGATAAAACAGCGAGCAAACTGAAGATCCTGACCCAGGTCTGACCCATAAACTCTCGCCACTGAGCAAACGTTAAGGCCTCACCATTGACCAGCAACCAACCCACCATCACGACTGTGTACGCGGCCAGTACAAGTGCACTAAATCGCTGCATGACCCAATCGTGGACACCACTGCGGCCATAGTTCAAGACACTGGTTACCATATCCAAACCCCCGCTAGAACGACCAGCACAGCGGCAATTCCCATTGAGACCTTAGCAAAGATCGGACCGGACTCTAGGGTTTCGCCAAACCCCATATCCATGAGTAAATGCTTGACGCCAGCGCTAAAATGATAAGCCAGCGCAGCCAAAACACCCCAAAGAACAAATGCAAATAGACCGTGATCGAGCAATCTGATCGCATCAGTGAAGCCCGCTTCGCTTTCCAAAGACAGCCCCAACCACGCCAGCACAATGAAGCTACCAAAAAACAACACCACACCTGAAATCCGATGCAGGATGGAAGCGATGGCCGTAATGGGAAACCGAATACTGGTTAAATCTAAATTAACCGGTCGTTGAGTCGACGACGCCATGTTCAAGATCCTCTCTAGTGACGGGTGCCGGAAGGCAATGCATTATAGGGCCAACCCTTATTCCGTTACAAAGGGTAACGCATTCACCTTTGTGCCTAAAATAACTATGACCGATTGACACCCTGAGGTCCCCGTTTATAGTGAGCCCCACATCCGCTGCATCGTGCGCTGCACAATTTAGATGAGCAAGCACATTTAACCTGCGGATTTTCAAAGAAAGGAGCCACGACCTATGGCAGACAAACATGCCACTTTGACCCTCCCAACGGGAAAAACGATCGAGTTGCCAGTCTATTCCGGCAGCATCGGGCCCGATGTGATTGATGTCGCAGGATTACTAAAAGAAGGCTACTTCACGCATGACCCTGGGTTTATGTCCACGTCAGCAACAGAGTCAAAGATTACCTTCATCGACGGTGACAAAGGCGTTCTCTTGCATAGAGGCTACTCAATTGAGGACCTGGCTGAACATTCCGATTACTTAGAAACCTGCTATTTACTCTGGTACGGCACGCTACCAAATTCGGACGAGAAGCAGCAGTTTGTCTACAACATCACACGCCACACGATGTTGCACGAGTCCCTCGCGCACTTTTTTGACGGCTTCCATCACAATGCGCATCCGATGGCCATGATGTGCGGAGCGGTGGGTGCGTTGAGTGCGTTCTATCATGATGTGATGGATATCCGCTCGCAACGTGATCGCGAGATTGCGGCACACCGATTGGTGGCGAAAATGCCAACCCTGGCAGCAATGTGCTTTAAGCATTCAATTGGTCAGCCGTTCATGTATCCAAGAAACGATCTGGGCTATGCCGCGAATTTTCTATACATGATGTTCGGAACACCCTGCGAGGAATATATCGTCTCCCCTGCAGTCGAACGTGCGATGGATCGCATCTTCCTGCTCCATGCGGACCATGAACAAAATGCATCAACCTCGACGGTGCGTCTGGCAGGCTCCACCGGAGCCAATCCCTTTGCCTGTGTTTCGGCTGGCATTGCAGCACTGTGGGGACCTGCACATGGCGGCGCCAATGAAGCAGTGTTACGGATGCTCGACGAAATTGGCACAGTGGACCAGATTCCGCGATTTATCGAGAAAGCAAAGGATCCAAATGACCCGTTCAAACTCATGGGGTTCGGACATCGTGTCTACAAAAACTTCGATCCACGCGCGAAGGTAATGAAAACGTCATCGGATGAAGTCTTGGCAGAGCTAAATGTCACCGATCCACGGCTGAAAGTCGCGATGGAATTAGAACGGATCGCACTCTCTGACCCGTATTTTGCCGAGCGAAAGCTGTTTCCGAATGTCGACTTTTATTCCGGGATCATCTTGAGTGCAATCGGCATTCCCACCAGCATGTTTACTGTCATTTTTGCAGTCTCCCGCACGATTGGCTGGATCTCTCACTGGCATGAAATGATTTCGAGCCCCTACAAGATTGGACGTCCACGACAACTCTACACCGGGGAGCCGCAACGGCCCTACCCTGTCAAGTGAGTCTTTAAAAGCCCGCCTTGCGGGCTTTTAGCGAGCCCCGCCTGTCAATTTAGTCAAGTGCGTCAGAGTTGACCGATCGAGTCGAGATAGGACCCCCTGAATTCTGCGTACCGACCCGGATCTGCGCATGCCGCGTCATTAACTTGTCATGATTGATTTTTTAAAATATGGAAATCGTTTTCAAGGATGAATTTCATGTCCCCTCCCAACTGGCGACACCTCCAGGTCGCACATGCCGTCTGTCGACAAGGTGGTATTCGAAAAGCAGCCAGCCATCTTGGTCTCGTTCATAGCACAGTATCGCGGCGTATCGCGGATCTTGAAGAGCATCTTGGGTTCCGCTTATTTGAACTCAGCCCAAACGGACTCAACGTCAATCCGATCGTCGAATCACTTCTGTGTGAGTTAGATGAGCTTGCCGATCGCCTCGATTCCGTCATCGTCGGCATCGACACCTATCGCCAGCAATTAGACGGCGCTATTTCAGTCACCTGCGCGCAAGGCATTCACTTTCCTGGATTGGTTGGACGGTTTGGTGAATTTATGCAACACCACCCCAGCGTGACCGTCTTAATGAATACAGAACACCAGATCACTGAGGTAATCCCAGAGTGTGGCATTTTCACCACCCCATCGACCAATCTCAGTGAGCTACCCGATGCGCTGCATGACGACATCATTACGCCCTGCGGAACGATCCGCTGGGTTCTCTATGAGGGATCCCGAACCACCAGCCAAGTGATCTGTGGAACCCCTTATCGCTGGATCTACGGCCCTAATCTCGATCGACTCGGCTTCGCACACCGAACCGAAGTGCCCTGTCAATCGCTGCAAAGTGTGCATGATGCGATCGCCTGTAACCTCGGATTCGGATGGTTGCCTGAGTCTGTCGGAAATGCAGACTCTCGGTTAAAAAAACTGTCAGGACTCGGGGTCCCTGACTCCACGATCTACGGGGTCTTCTTTGTCCTCAGGCATGCCTATGCACAATCTGCCCGGCATCGTGCGCTCCGCACCTACTTAATCCAACATCAGCCAGGTGATTTATTCTTCGGACCAATTACTGAAAAGCAGCAGATAACAGCCGAAGACGGCTCGCCAGAGCGTCCTCAGGATATGGCTCTGATGAGCCTACGCCCCACACCGGATTCGGCCAGGCAGGATCATCCACATACCGCGCAATGACATGGACATGGAGTTGTCTCACTTGGTTACCAAGCGCAGCGACATTGAGCTTATAGGGTGCAAACACATCTCTCAGAACGCGGCAGACATGGTCGATCTCGATACCGACCGGCGTGCGAACTTCCGGAGGTAGGTCAATTAACTCGACGGCATCTGGCACTCTTGGTATGACTAAGATCCACGGGTATCGCGCATCATCCACTAAACGAAGCTCGCTGTAGGCCAATGAGGCTAACGGATAACTCGTTTGCGCCAATTGCGGATGTATCTGAAAAGCAGATGTATCCATGTATCTCCCGCCTCAATCTACGCGGATAGTGTGTCCATCCAACCAGCGATCGCTCTGATCAGGCGCAATTTCTCGCTTCCAGATCGGAACCCGGATTTTTAACTGATCGATGCATCGCCGGGTTGCCTCAAAGGCTTCTGCTCGATGCGCAGAACTGGCCGCGATTACTACGCTGGCTTCCCCAACCGCCACCATTCCACAGGAATGAATCACGTATAAACGGACCGGTAACGAGGCAACAATCTCAGTACATAACGCGGCAAGTGATTTCAACGCCAAACCTTCATGCACGTCGTAATCCACTGACGCAGCGGCTTGACCCTCATTATGATTACGCACCACCCCATAGAACGTATTGATCGCGCCATGCCCAGGATCTTCGACATGAACTAACCACTGATCGGTCGGACAGGGACCATCGACTAAACCACAGAACCAACCGGCCTCTGATTGCGTGATCCGCATCTAGCCACCTGCCACCGGAGGCAAAATGGATAAGCAATCGACCTCAATCAACGGATCACTGTCCTTTAAGACCATATCATCTTGCGCAAACGCAGACCTTGCCAAGGTGTCCAGCATCCCGGGGGATTCGACAGAGAGCCGGGATTCAAGCGCCTCGCGCACATCGCGAACACAGGCGTTGTCACGGATATCCACAACAAACTCCGCAGCCACTGTCCGAAATACACCCAATGCCATCACCCTGATCTGCATTACAGTCGGCCCTTCCGCCCCTGTTTTTCAATCATCACAATGGCCTTGGGCAATCCTTCTATGAAAATACCGACACATTCCTTCACCGCCTGCAAGCTCCCCGGCAGGGTAATCAATAACGCACGCCCGACAAGTCCACCGCCCATTCGAGATAACCATGCAGTTTTCGTATAGACCGCACTCTCTGAGCGCAACCATTCACCCAGCCCTGGGAGCTCTGGATTCAAGAGTGTTTGTAGCGCCAGCGGTGTTACATCGCGTGGTCCCGGCCCGGTTCCGCCCGTGCACAAAATCACATGAGGATCATGCGTCTCTGATATCGCTTGGATGGCCTCTTGGATTTGCGCGAACTCATCTGGAATCACACGATAAGCACACACATCGGCGCCTTGTGCAGTCATGGCATTTACCAAATACTGCCCTGATTCATCCTCATATTCTCCTTGAGATGCCCGATCACTCATCACCAACACTGCAATTTTCCGATC
The DNA here is from genome assembly GCA_018401755.1 of Litorivicinus sp. Classification (GTDB taxonomy): domain Bacteria; phylum Pseudomonadota; class Gammaproteobacteria; order Pseudomonadales; family Litorivicinaceae; genus HIMB30. The sequence goes on along the minus strand of JAGYKJ010000007.1, from coordinate 346,780 downwards.
AACCAAGGGAGTCGATGATGGCAATTGTTGCAGGACCCAGTCTGGAATCGGCTGCTCTGGATTGATCCACACGCCGCTCTTGCCACCAGTCTTGGTCAATAATGCAACATCGGTAATTTCAAGTACGGGATCTGTGCCTTTGCAAAGGTCCCAAATACACAATAGGGCGGCATTCACACCGGCAAGGGCCTCCATTTCCACACCGGTCTTGGCGTCTGTGGCCGCCTCGCAAAACGCGCGAACGGCGCGCGCATCGGCATCCATCTCAAAACGCACAAGTACCTGATCCAGCGGCAGAGGATGGCACATCGGAAGCAAAGCGGATGCCCCTTTTGCACCCATCACACCGGCAATCTCTGCCATCGGAAAACAATCCCCTTTGGGGAGGGTTTTCGAGGCAACCTTGGCATAGGCTGCCGGACCGAGACGAATCGTCCCTGCGGCAACAGCGCGGCGCGTGGTCACGCGCTTCCCGCCCACATCAATCATCGCAAAATTAGACACCAATTCGGTAGGCACGCTTATCCTCCAATCGACGCAAAATGCGGGGTTGCCCCGGTATTATGTTGATGAAGCCCATGACCCGCGACCTTGAGATCCAGCAACTGGCATATTTCTTCTTTCAGACGATCTGCATCACTGTCGCGTTGCAACCATGGCCGTAAGTCATGTCCACCCTCACCGAATAAACATAGATGCAATCCACCCCTCGCCGACACGCGTAACCGGTTACAGGTCGTGCAGAAATCCTTAGAATATGGCGCAATCAAACCGACACTCCCACCATGACTGGGATGTTTCCATACACGAGCGGGGCCTGCCCAGGCTTCCCTTGGCGCTTCAATCCAACCATCATGCTCCAACTGGTCTACCAACACCTGTCCGGAAATATGATGTGCATCGAAATACTCACGATTTTCACCGGTTTCCATCAATTCAATAAATCGTAAATTGACGCCAGTCGACGCCCAAGCAATAAAGGCATCCAATTCGGTATGATTCAGATCCTTGAGCAGAACTGCGTTGACTTTCACCGGCTTGAACCCGATTTGTTGACACAACCGCAACCCTTCCATCACTTCTTCAAAGCGATTCTTGCCGGTGATTAGGTGAAATTTTTCTGGGGTTAACCCATCAATTGACACATTGATGGCATTCACCCCTGCATCAAAGAATGACTGCGCCCGTTCAGGGAGCTTGTAGCCGTTGGTAGTCATGGCGACCGTTTCAATGCCAGGCGTACTGGAGACCACCTCGGCGATCTCGAGAAAATCCTTACGGAGGGTTGGTTCTCCGCCTGTCAGCCGGATTTTTTTCGTCCCAAGCTGGGCAAATACCCGAACCAATCGACGAATCTCGTCCACACCAAGAAATCCATCTGGATCCCCTTGATATCCGTCGGGAAGACAGTACGAGCACTTAAAGTTGCAGACATCCGTGATCGAAAGTCGCAAGTACGGAAACGTCCTACCAAAGCGGTCCATTAGGATTCTGTCTTGGGACACAAGCCACTCCTGTTTGTTATATACATTGCCATCTCAGAATCGCATAAAGCGTTATGTTGGTCAAAATATATCGGGTAGGCCTCGTGGGCTCGCTGGAAAGAACGACACCAGGTCGCCGGCCGACATACTGCCCACATGCTCACTGAGTACAATCCAGCCATTCATCTTCAATAAAGGGGCAGTCTCAAAGGATTCCTGGCCATCAAGGGCCTCGACCATGGCACCACCTTTTCCCCTGCGTACGATCGCTTTCAGAAAAAGCGCCTGACCTTGTTGTTTCTCAAAATCATGTGCCAAACGTAATTTCAACGGGCTCTCAGGCGGACGCTGCTGCATCCCAGTCAGCGCGTAATGCACATAAAAACGGCAATTGACCACTGTCGATACCGGATTACCGGGCAACCCGAAATACAACGCACCATTCGGCAACCGAGCAAACAACAGCGGCTTACCAGGCTTTTGCGTCACTTTGTGAAAGATCAACTCCGCACCGATTGCCTCGAGTGCAGGCTTTACGAAATCGTAATTACCCATTGAGACAGCACCACTGGAAACCACTAAATCAGCCTCAGCAGCCATGGCATCTTTGATATATCCGGTCATTTCCTCCAACGAATCGCCAACGTGTTGATTAACAACTAGATCGCACCCAAAGTTGGTGAGCATGGCAGCCATAAACGGACGATTCGAATCATAAATCTGACCAGGTCCGGGAGTTCCTGCATCGAGCTGGACCAACTCTTCCCCGGTCGAGCAGACTGCAACCTTAGGTAATCGGTGTACCGACACCCGTGTTACCCCACTCGATGCGAGGGCTTGGATATGCTCAGGCAAGACCCGACGACCAGGTGCAAGAATCGCTTCTCCCGCACGAATGTCCGAGCCAACATGACGAATCCACATCCCTTCAGGCGATAATCTCGCCACACGAATACCCGCTGACAGCTGCTCGGTATCTTCGACCATGGCAATATGAGTTGCCCATGGTGGGACAGGCGCTCCCGTCATAATTTGCACACAGCCTGCGGAATCATCGGCAGGTAACTGATCCGGACTGTCACCTGCACGAATCTCCATCGCGATGGGGATCACCTCACCACGACTGGCTCGCAATGACTGCTCCGTGGACAACGCGAACCCATCGCGGGCCGAATTCGTGTGTGGTGGAATCGATAGTTGTGCCACTACCGGTTCAGCCACATACCGATTGACCGCATCAGACAGAGTCACCTGTTCAATCAGCGTCAACCGATCTTGGACCACGTCGCCGATTAGACCAAAGGCTTCTTCCATCGAGACAAAGCTTTGCATAAATACTCCGTTAGTCGATTTCAACAGGAACAGGCTCGGACGGTGACACCGGATACCCAGCAGTCAGCCAGCCATCGGTTCCATCCGGATACCAATACAGCCGCGTGAACCCAGCGCGAGACAAATGCTGCACCGCATTCCATCCCATCCAGCAACTTGACACGCAATATACGACAATCGGTGTATCGCGCTGACCATCCGCTGCCGCGTTAACTGAGGACACGAAATACGTCTGCATATCGTCTGCAGGCTGCCCATACCCCACATTCGGGAGCCACAAACTGCCGGGAATATTTTCACGGGCTGGGTAATCCGGCCAGCTCCCGTCGAGTTCGTCGTAGCGCACATCATTAATCGACAGCACATCAATCAAAATCACAGATTCCTGTTTAATCAACACAGCCAATTCCGCTGTATTCAGGGTGACACCACCCGGGACTGAATCAGGCACTGGATCAGTATAATGATGAATTCGTAACCCCGAGGCCGGATCAAAGAAGTCCGTTGCTGCAAATACCCCGATGGAAATGAAAACGGCCGCGCAGGCGGCCGCTTTCAAACGCCATGAGATCACTTCAGACTCGAGTAATATGCAGCAAGATCAGCGATATCCTGATCACTCAACCCAGAGGCCATGGCATACATGATTCCTGCCTGATAGCCTTTACGCGATTGTGTTTTATAGGCCTTCAAGGTCCCTGCAAGATAGGCTGCATTTTGCCCAGCAAGATTTGGATACGTTGGCACCATTGCGATCCCATTCGCCCCATGACAACCTGCACACATTGCTGCTTTCGCTTTTCCCTTGTCAGCATCCCCAGCCGCCATCACTGACGCACTGCACATCACCGTCAAGGCCAATACATACAAACGTTTCATTAGAATTTCCTCGATATTGACACGAATCAATCGCATCGCCTAAAAAATTGAGAGCCCTATTAGGGCAAATTCGCAGGCGTTTGGCAATCACTGCGATTGCAACACAGCGACCCCACACACGCCCGTATAGTGCGCGAACGACAGCACAAGTTCAAACTTTCAGCTATAACGTCATATCAAAAGGAAATAATACCGCACGCTCTGTCTTGGACTGCCAAGGCCAGCCTCGCGATATCGGCAACCCTGGTCGTACGGCAACACCTGACTCACCCCTGGCCTTTGATGCTGACTGGCACCCTGCGAGGGCAGACACCCATCATTCTGACGCATGGCAGGCTCGCATACACTGACATGGAAATCATTCAAACCGTCGCTGAGCTCGAGGCGGACGGTCTGGCATGCTCAACTGTGGGAGTACCCATCGGCACAAATATTCCGATCCGGTGACTGAAGTCAACCAACGGGTGACTTACCTTGCGGATCAAGGGGGCGAACGCATCATCCTTGGATGCCATGACCGAGGGAATGCACTAGGTTTTTGCTTACCTCGCCAAAGTGCAACATCCAGCCGTGATGACCGTCCATAGACATCTCTATTGCGAAAACGCACAGGTGACTGCCAGACGCTTTCTGGACTATGATTACGACACGATGCAAGGTGACACTCCCACAAATTTGAAATCAATTAAGATCCCTGTGATCGTGATCGCTGGTTCTTTGGACACACTGGTCACCGACCTGCCAGAAGGACTGGGTCAGGCATCCTTGGAAGCGCCTACTTCACTCGAGATCATGGCAGGTGCTGATCACTTTTTCAGGGATTTAGATGGGGATGATTTGGCAACTCTGATCGCAGAGCAGGCGGTACATTGATGCGTCTTCTGGTAATGGTGACGGCACTTCTCGCGGGCCACCTCGCGCTCGCAGCAACACCCCTGTCTGTCAACCCGGATTTCAGCAAGCAGCAAAACCAGCCCTGGTTAATCATGATCACGCAAGCGGGTTGTCATTTTTGTGAGCGACTTGAATCAGTGATTCTCCAGCCATTGCGCGCATCTAACGCCTACACGGGACGCGTTCAATTTGCGCACGTTGGAATCGATCGTGGCCTGATGGTGACAGATTTCGATGGTACCGCGATTGCGGGCCGTGATTTTGCGGCTCGATATGGGGCCTTTGGCACACCAACCTTACTCTTCCTTGATGCGGGTGGTCGCAGTGTGTCCGAGCCGAAATATGGCGTCCCAGATGCGATTGATTTTTATAGTTATCAGATCGAACGTACGCTCGAGTTGATCACGCGAAGTCAGTGACGTAATCAACTCAATCAATCAGCTTATGACAAATAATTCGCTAATCCAGGGTTCGAACCAATACCCCGAATCACTGGCGAATTGAGCTTTTGGATGCGAATCGTTTTCTGATCACGCAAGTAATCAGCGACCACGTCATAGATGTGAGGGCCAATTGACTGCGATCCGACAGTCGCCCATCCTGCGACGAGATACGACTTGCCTGCCTCAACAACACTGCCGTCATCCAAGCGCATCTCGGAAATTCGAGACCCAATCTCAGCCATTGGATTGACCACATAATCCAGACCACCGACCCGGACCATGTCGCCGCCTTGCTGATAAAACGGATCCGCATTGAACAGGTTATCGCAGACATCCTCCAAGATCAGCTTGATCTCTGCGCCAGTCATGGGGCGTACGTATGTCTCGGGGTAGGTGATCGCGGTTTGATCCATCACATTGTCAAAGGTGATGGCGTCACCAGGTAGCACGGTCGTCCCCCAACGAAATCCAGGACTCAAGGAAATCTGTGCATTGAGCTGAATACGTAATGCATCACAGATCACCTGATCGAAGGTCCCATTGAAGTTACCACGGCGATAGAGCAGCTCATCAGCAACCGCCAATTCTTCATTCAACTGTGTCGCGTAGGGTGCCCGAATCTCAGTGATGAGCTGTGTCATCCCGGAATCTGCATCAAGTAAGTTGGCGAATACCGGCAGTAACCGATAGCGATAGCCCTTTACGCCCTGCTCAGATAGTTCCAGATCCATGACCCCTAAGAACTTGCCATTGGAGCCCGCGTTAGTCACCAAAGTAGTGCCGCCTGCATTATTCACCGCGACTGGTGCTGGGACCGCGTCGTGGGTATGTCCACCAAAAATCACATCAATGCCTGAGACGACCTCAGCCATCTTGATATCCACATCCATTCCGTTATGAGATAGAACGATCACCGCGTGTGGCTGATGGTCAGCGCGGACTTGATTGACCAACTCCTGCATCTCGCCATCCCGAATACCAAAGGTCCAATTTGGGATAAACCGTGCTGGATTGGCAATCGGTGTGTAGGGGAACGATTGACCAATCACAGCCACTCGAAACCCCTTCATTTCGCGAATCGTATAGGGCTTAAAGGCGTGCCCAGAATCTTCATCAAAGGCCTCGGCACCTTCGAATAACGCATCCTCACTGACCTTCACGTTCTGCGCGACGAACTCACCCTGGAACCGCTCCAAATTGGCACGTATTTCGTCCTCCAGATAGGTGAATTCCCAATGCCCGGTCATCACATCCACGCCCAACAGATTACAGGCATCGACCATGTCCTGCCCGCGCGTCCAGAGGCTGGTCGCAGAGCCCTGCCAGGTGTCGCCCCCATCCATGAGTAATGTCTGCTCACGCCCATATTCGCCACGTAGCCGATCCACCAATGTCTTTAAGTGCGCAAAGCCCCCAACTTTCCCAAAGCGACGCGCTGCTTCCTGAAATCCCAAGTAGGTAAACGCGTGCGCTTCGGGCGATCCAGCTTTGATGCCAAACTCCGCGAGCAAGGATGCTCCGACCACATGTGGAGGACGACCCTTGGCATCATAAAGCCCCAGGTTGACATTCGGTTCTCGAAAATAAATCGGATTGAGTTGTGCGTGGCAATCCGTGATATGCATCAGACGCACCTGACCAAAGGGAGCTGTATCAAAGATCGCCGATTCCGCGCGGCTGGTCAGTGGCAGCATCGATCCTGCTGCAGCCAGTGACAATATCTGGCCAAACTCACGTCGACTTAAACTCATAGATCCCTCTAGTATCAGATGTTATTTACAAAAGCGCGACGAAGGCCGCGCCTGTTTCAGCGTGCGCGATGAGTGTGGTACGCGGGCTCGCCATGTTCCAGCTCACGCTTTGATCTTCGCAGCATGAGACCAGGGTGCGAGCACTTGGGCGGTAAGCATGGTCACAATCAGTATTGTTTTCATCTCTCGCCACTTCCCACGGTACCCAGGGAACCCTATGGCGTGGCCATAGGACATCAAGAGTGTCTTAGACCACGGAGTCTGACCTGAGCCATACAGATGACAACCCACACCCCTTAGCCAGTTGTCACCAAATTATTGTTATCCGAGACACCCTGTTGAGCGAATTAACCAACATCAACCGTGGTGCTCTCCTTCTGCCCCTGATTATCCGCCCAAGACAACGTGAGCTTATCGCCCTTCTTGCCGCTGTATTGAAAAGAGAGGTAAGGATCCTTGGAGATCGATGTATTGAATGATCCCGAGAACACGACTGCTCCATTATTTTCCGCGACGATTTCCTGAATAAAGTGAGGTGGAATGATATTTCCATCTTTATCTTTACGCAGTCCTGTTTCCATTGGGTGCTTCATCAGTGACTTGACGTCAACAATGCCCGCGCGCTCTTTAGCTTTGATACGAATTGTTGTCATGATGCTCTCCTCTTAACCGCCGCAACCGCCGATGGTGACTTTGACTTCTTTGGTTGCCGTGTATAGCTTGCCGCCTGATTTGACAACCGCTGTCACATTGGTCGTTTCACCCATCCGGACGCGTGTCTTGACCAACGCCTTAGTCCCTGCTGGTAAATCAAAGGATCCTGCTAATGGCGATGGATTCTTTTCAATCAGGATCGCAATCGACTCTGCGTCCATATCGGTCTCGACCTCAATCGGCACAACCGCACCATTCTCAGCGATGTCAGGAGCCTTCAATTTGACCGCATCACTGGGGGTTGTGGCATTCCCGCCATACAAACCCTGTAGTGCATCTGCGCCACTGCGGGCCTCAAATGCCGTCTTCGCCCAGCTAGCCATTGCCAACTTTGGCAACCCCACCAAGGCCGTCAGGGCTGAACCCGCGAGGCCAAGGACTTTTAACGCGCCACGACGATCCATCGCAACTCTCCTTTTCGATTACTGTGAATGAACATACTCGGTCACGAGATCGATCTCTCGCTCTGCCAAAACTCGATCCAGCCCAAATGGGAGCATCATAGTCATTGGGATTCCTCGGGTAGCCTCCCAACTTTACTTGCGCAAACACGCTTTATCTAGAAAACGACGCTTCTTTTCCATTAGGGACGTTCCATTGTTACCGGGTTATACGCCAGCATGTCACACGCCACCCAACTGCCTTTACCCCTATTAAATGCAATCTTTTTGCCTTCTTCAACCGCTGACGCAGCCCAGACTGACCCGGTGCAACGTGTCGCTCTCATCGCAACAGCTGCTTGCAGTCTTATTTTCACTATGGTGAAGCCCTAGTCACCCAGCCTTATTGGCTGGATTCCACCATGAATGCCACCGCATTGGCGACCTCATCATCAGAAAGCGCCATATTCCCACCCTTTGCTGGCATCACTCCGTTTTTACCAACATACCCTTCGATGGCATGCTTGTTCAGTGTTGACATACCTTGCGCAATTCGATCCGTCCATGCTCCGGCATCACCTGTCACTGGCGCACCAGCAATACCCGCTCCATGACAGACGTTGCATGCCTTCGCATGAACGCTCTCGCCTGCAACCGCGGCGTCACTCAGTGCAACTTTGACTGACTCGGCACCAGACGACTCATTGCCGTAATGATTGGCTGCCACGCCACTGTCTTCTTTAAAATGCGCGGTCGGAGTCACCCCATTGATCGTTGTTACGATCTCAAACAGCGCTGGATCCGCACAATTTGCCATGCATCGTGTGTTCACCACATCAGGGCGATCATCAATGTAAAAATTCGGCTCATTTGGCATCTTCACCTCCTGAAACGTCTCTTGATTCAGGACAAAGTCATCATCCACGATGTCATTGAGATACAGAACGTAGGCCGTGATTGCATACACTTCATCGTCTGTGAGTGACTGTGGTGCAGGATAGGGCATCGCGCGATGGATATAGTCCCAAAGCGTCGATGCATAAGGCCAATAGGACCCGACCGTCTTTTCAGGATGTGCGGTATCGAGGGTTCCCTCACCACCGGCGAGAACTGGCCAGCGACCCGCTCCCTCACCAAATAGACCATGGCAACTGGCACACTGAGCCTCATAGAGGCCTTCGCCGTCAGCGACCGATCCGGCGCCCGGAGGAAGCCCTTGACCGTCAGGTCGAATATCGATGTCCCACCCAGCAATCATCTCTGCTGTCGCAGGAGCACCAATACCGAGAGGTCCAGCAATTAACACGGGTGATATCGACATCAGCAAGGCGGCAGTGAATGCCCCACACTTAGGAGATCTGAACATTGTATACCTCTCCTTTCTCAGTCACGTTCCAGGTATGAATGGAGTTTTTGTGATAAATCGACCAACCGCCACGCAGGTCGCGTAACTGTCTCAGCGTTGGCTGCACGTAGCCAGTTTCGTCAATCGCACGAGATTGCAACAGCCAAGGCTCACCATTCCATTGGGTCTGCAGGCTGAATCGCGTGAGGGCCTTATCGAGCACCAATCCCTTGAGCTCAGCCCGTTGCCAATTGACTCCTCCATCAAAACTCACATCAACCGCTTTGATCTTGCCCTTACCTGACCATGCAAACCCTTGGATTTCCAAGAATCCACGATGCCGCAGTGGCTTTTCCGGACACGGTGAGGTGATGACTGAATTACATTCCTGAACCCAGGTAAACCGACGTGCGCGACCATCGGGCATTAAATCCGTGTACTTTGATGTTTCCTCACGGTGATGCCATGGTTGATCACCGACCTCCAGTCGACGCAACCATTTCACAGAGGTATTCCCTTCCCAACCAGGAAGTAACAAGCGCACTGGATAGCCTTGCTCTGGACGCAGCGCCTCACCATTTTGACCCCACACGATCAAGGCATCATCCAACGCCTTCTCGATCGGAATCGACCGTGACATCCCTGCCGCATCAGCGCCTTCAGCGAGGATCCACTTGCCCTCCGGCTTCACCCCAACCTCAGCCAGTAGGCTCGAGAGCTTCACCCCAGTCCACTCGCAGCAAGACAGCATCCCGTGCGTAAATTGAACTGCTTCCATCTGCGCACCACGCCATTCCATGCCGCCATTGGCAGGACATTCAATGAAGCGAATTTCCGACACACTCGGAAACCGTCGGAGGTCATCCATGGACAGAACGATCGGACGATCCACCAGCCCATGAATAATCAAGCGATGCTGGTCAGGATTGACGTTCGGAATACCACCATGGTAGCGCTCAAACACCAGCCCGCTGGGGGTGATAATGCCTTCCAGATCCTGCAACGGAGTCATCGAAATCGACGACTGTGCATCCGCAGTCAACCAAGGGACTGTTCGCCGTTGCAAATCTTCAAATTCAGAGGGCTCGCCGTATGGCTTCGCCACCACACCTCGCCCCAAATAGGTTTGCCATTCCGGGATATTCGGCGGCAAATTGGGCTCTGCGTTTGCTTTCGGAATAATTTGAACAGAGGCAAGCCCGGCGACTGCGGCAATCCCTCCCTTCAGAAAATTCCGACGATCCATGCCCTTCAATCCCTGAGCCTCGGATGCCAGTGCTTCCATTAGCTTGGGAAGAGAAGGTTCAAACAGCTTCGTCATAAACACCCTTCCAGTGAGTTCTATTGTTATTCCAAAAATGCATATTAACGAAGTGACACGCCAAAGGCCAAACCCAAACACCAAAGTCGAATCATAATGCTGCGATACAGCATTACTAAATAATCCAATATTTCTGATTAATAACAGCGTTTAAAGGGATATTTATGATCCCAACATCAAATTTATATTAGACGAATGAGGAAGTGCCGAGACGGAAGCCATCCGCAGCGCACCAGGTCATTGAGGGAAGGTGTCGACGAGTCAAGCAGTGACGCATTCGGGGCCAAAGGAAATCAAGCGCGCTCACGCCCACAGTTCATCGAGGTCAAGACAGAATCCAGGATTCATTCACAGAGCACTTTGTGTGACCATTGCCGGATACCTTACAAATTAGGGTCGCACCTTAGCTACCCCAGACTGGAGAGGGCTTGTGTCCAAACTCAACCTATCAATTGCCACAAACGACTATGACCACTTTCGTGATTTCAGGACTGGCGATGTGCACGCCGAGGGAATCGATCCAAATTGGTTCCTCTTCACCCACCATGAGTGTTTCGCCCGCTTCACTGCTGACCGAGAGTTTGATGTGTCGGAGCTCTCGTTCGCAAAGTTCTCAACACAGGTCACTCGGGACAACGCGGACATCATTGGATTGCCAGTGATCTGCTCACGCTTGTTTCGCTTCAGCTCGTTTTACGTCAATAAAAACAGCGGAATCAAATCGATCCAAGACCTCAAAGGCAAGAAGGTTGGCTCTCCTGAATGGGCGCACTCGGCCGCAGTTTACATGCGCGGTTGGATGCAAAACGATCAAGGCATCGATCTCACCGATATTCACTGGGTGCAGGCCGGCGCGAACGATCCAGGGCGCGAAGAAAAAGTGGAACTGAATCTTCCTGAGGGGATTGAACTGACCCGAATCACTGATCGTTCGCTGAGTGATCTCCTTGCAACTGGAGAATTAGATTGCGCCATTATTGCCCGACCACCCACCTGTTTTCTGCAAGGTCACCCCGATATCGTGCGGCTTTTTCCAGACTATCGGGAGATGGAAGAGCGCTATTTTCAAGACACTGGGATTTGGCCAATCATGCACATTATCGCCATGAAACGCTCAGTCCATGATGCCCACCCCTGGGTCGCACGGAATCTCTATAACGCCTTTCTCGACTCAAAAAATCGAAGTGTGGCGCGACTGCTTGACCCTGCGATCTCGAGATATCCACTTCCTTGGTTGGCAACCTACGGACGGGATATGCGTGATTTCATGGGTGGCGATCCGTTCCCGTACGGGGTCGAAGAAAATCGAGCAACCTGGGAGCAAATGGCGCTGTACACCTACCAGCAGGGTATCGCGCATCGACAATTCACCCCTGAAGAAATCTTTCCACCCAGTATTTCGACGAAAGTGATCATTTAAGGAACTGACTGATGGATCGTTCACCCCCGTCTGGCGGCGTTGTTGCCCCTGACATCATTGCGGACCTAGCGGCGGCAAGCCGTATCCTTGCAGAGCGTGGCGTTGTGGATGGCTTTGGTCATGTCTCCATGCGACATCCTCACGCTCCTGACCGGTTTTTAATGGCCCGCTCACTGGCACCCGCCCTTGTGACTCCACGTGATATTCTGGAGTACGACCTCGATAGCGCGCCCATCCAAGATTTTGGCTATGGGAGTTTTTTAGAGCGCTTTATTCATGGAGAAATCTACAAAGCACGTCCAGACATCCATGCGGTGGTCCATTCACATTCGCCATCAGTGATTCCGTTTGGTTTGGTCGACAAACCCATTCGGGCGATGTTCCACAATGCGGCCTTTCTTGCAGAGGGTGTGCCTGTCTTCGATATCAGTCGTCGATTTGGTGCGACCGATATGTTGGTCTGTGATTGCGCAAAAGGACTGGCCCTTGCTGAAACATTGGAAGACAAACACATTGCCATGATGCGGGCACATGGCTCTGTCGCCTGTGGCCCCAACCTGCAGGTCGCGGTCTTTCGTGCGGTCTACACCGAGGTGAATGCACGGATTCAGACGTCGGCCACCATTTTGGCTGAAGGCGGATCAATCGCTGCCCTCGATCCAGAAGAAGGACGACTGGCAGACGGTCCAAATCAAACCGCTGGGATGCGCGCCTGGCAACTGTGGCGGGCGCAGGTTCGTCATCAAGTCAACTGGTAAGGAATTCTCATGATCGATTTAACGCACCATAAGCAACAATTGGTGGATTGCATCCGAATGTTGGAGCACACCGACGTGATTGACTACAACGGCCATGCCAGTATCAAAGTCGACGATCAACACCTCCTCATCAATCAGGGGAATTGCCAACGCAGTCAACTCACCTTGGATGATATTGTGCTCATCAACTTTGATGGTGAGTTGGTCGATGGTGTCCACAAACCACCACTTGAATTTCATCTTCATGTCGGCATCTATCGCCGCCGCGCCGATGTTGGCGCCATTGTGCATGCCCACCCACGCTGGTCGACCTTTCTGACCATGACAGGCCACCCCTATCTTCCCGTCTATGCACAGGGGTCACTGGTCTATCCAATGCCGGTGCTGGATTCGCCGAACTCGATTAATAATCCAGTCATGGCGAATCGCCTTGCCGACACCCTTGGTGATCGCCCGGCCGCACTGATGAAGTCCCATGGCGCTGTGACGGTGGGTGCACACTTGATCGAAGCCTTCGTTCTCGCGAACTACTTGGAAGAAAATAGCCATCGACAATATATGGCAATGCAAATTGGAACGCCCTATGTCTTCACCGAGGACGAACTGGCAAAGTGTCGGGAAAAGCTTTGGAACGAAGCCTTATTTAATCGCACATGGAATCACTTCAAAGCCAAACTTCCACACATCAGCGGGTAAATCATGCTCACACAAATGGCACCTTCTTATCCGTTTGCATTAGCTGCAGTGTTTGGCTATCCAGTGATGCATTCGCGCTCGCCACTGATGCACCAAGCGCTCATGGCGCAGCAGGGAATACAGGGGGCTTACCTCCCTCTCGAGGTCCATCCCGATCGGTTGGAATCGGCACTGCGTGGTCTTGAACCACTCAACTTTGCAGGCTGCAATCTGACCATTCCCCTCAAGCAAAAAGCGCTTGAGATTGTCGATGAAGTGGATGAGGTTGCCCGCGCAATTGGTGCGATCAGTTGTGTGGTAGTCCGCGCCGACGGGAGCTTATTTGGAACCAATAACGATTGGATCGGATTCCGGGAAAATCTACTCAGCCAATGGCCAAACTGGACCGCGGGACAGGGTCCCGTTCTCGTGATCGGTGGTGGCGGTGGATGCCGCGCGATCATCTATGCCCTGGTTCAGATGGGATTCACTGAGATCTTGCTGTGTAATCGAACTGAGGCACGTGCCGACGAGATCGCCGACAGATATCCAAACCTGGTACAGGTCATTCCTTGGCACGCTCGCCATGAGCGCCTTGCCAGCGTATCCCTCTTGGTGAATACAACAAATCAGGGCATGGTTGGAGAAGCCCCACTCGATCTCAGACTCGATGCGCTTCCAACCCATGCTCGCGTCGCCGATATCATCTATACCCCCCTTGATAGCCCGCTCATTCTGGACGCAGCCGCACGAGGCCACCCGACTGCCAACGGCCTTGGCATGCTGCTTCACCAAGCACGACCCGCATGGCAACTTTGGTTTGGTCGAGATCCTGAGATTTCCGCCGAGATTCGCGCCATGATGGAAACTGAAATCAAATTAGCGCTCGGCTAGGAGACTATATGACACGGCACATTACCCTCATTGCAGGGAGCAATCGCCCTAATTCTCAATCACGACGCATTGTGGAGATATGTCGCGAGGCATTACAGACTCACGGCGATACGACCACTGAGATCGTTGATCTGCACAGCCACCCTCTTCCCTTGTGGGATCCCGACAAGCGAACCGAAAGCGCCCGCTGGGATGCGGTCTGGCAGCCCGTATCTGAGGCCTTGACCCGCGCAGATGGCTTCGTTTTTGTGGTTCCCGAATGGGGCGGTATGGCACCCCCACACGTCAAGAACCTACTGTTACTCGCGGATCGTTTTGAGCTGGCACACAAACCCGCGCTCCTATGCGGCATCAGTGCCTCGCTCGGTGGCGCCTATCCGATCAGCGATTTACGCAGCTCTGGTTACAAGAACAATCGCATCCTGTGGATTCCGGATCATCTTGTTTTGCGACAGGTCGGTCAGTTTCACTGGGGCGATGCGACCGACAACCAAACCCTTGCCATGCAGCAAGCCCGAGTACGCTACAGTCTGTCCATGCTGACCGCATACGCGGATGCACTGGGACCGATTCGCAGCACCGTCTTTGATCCGAGCTTTGCAAACGGCATGTAAGCGCTAACGGGTCCGGTTAGGTAAGGCCCATGCCATGACCCAATAGCCCATGGCAAATCCACCAAAGTGGGCTTGCCAGGCAATGCTGTCTCCTAAAAACACTCCAAGAACCAGGTGGATCAGGATCAAACCCAGCAAGGTCGACAATGTCGATCGCACGGGTCGTCCAAACTCCTGCGCCTGCAGCCGCTGCCACTGCATCCATAAGCCCAGCAACGCAAATACACCGCCTGATGCGCCGAGCATGGGTTGCGCCGTGTCAGCCAATAACCCGAACAGGATCGCTCCGCTGACCACGCCGACCAGAAAGGTCGCCAAGACACGTTCAATGCCCAGATGAAACGACAACGTCTTGCCCAGACCAAAGAGCACAACGGTATTCATGATGACATGCAGAGATCCTCCATGAAGGAGACCATAGGACACCAACATGACATAGGCCTGGCCAGGATAGAGCGCTTGATCGACTTTGCCCGGCGGGAACAAGAAATCCCAATAGGCGCCGTAGGCAACCGCCGTGCTGCGTAACCCGGTCCAAGGCAAGACACCGTGATCAGCCAGTTGCAGGACTGTCTCAATGGCTAACAGCAGACCCGCGAGGAGCCACAATGTGCGGGGTGCTCGATAGTCTGCAGCGACCCCATCTTGCGTCGACCAGCGCCACGCCTTCTGACGTCGCCAAACCCGCTGAGGCTCTGTCACCTCACGCTTACCCCACCCCGAGCGGTCCGGATCATTCATCACGTAGTATCCCAAGATATCGAATCCAACCATGGTACCTGTTCGCATCGGCCTCGGCATCTTTGCGCTGCCCAGGTCACTGCCATTCAAGGTGTTGATACGCCATCTGAACATTCCGCCCGAAGAGCGTCTCAAACTGTTCATAGCAGGCGAATTCAGATGGACCTCCAGTTCACGCGCTGAGCTGCGTTTCTCACAGCAATCGTGACCCTACCGGAAATCCATGATGGCAGACGAAATTGGCATAGGGCTGACCCAAAACCGACGCATCGTGTGATCTGGATCAATAGCCTCAAAGGCGTCAGCAGCCAAGACCTCATCCGCTCAGTTATCGTCAGATCCTCACTCGGGGGAAAGACCATGCAATCAGGATCACATCAGGCATTCATAGAAGCAGTCAACGGTGCGCTTGGTGCGTTCCGTCACACCCAACCAGCCACCATGCAAGGCTTTGGGGCACTCGCCAAAGCAGCGACAACCGCGGGAGCGCTCAGCCAGAAACACAAGGAGCTCATCGCGCTTGCCATTGGCGTCAGCCAACACTGCTCGCCCTGCATCGCCTTTCATGTCAAGGCACTGATCCAGCTAGGCTGTGCGCGCGAAGAGCTCGAAGAGATGTTAGCCGTGACTATTTACATGGGTGGCGGACCATCCTTGATGTACGCCGCAGACACCCTGATTGCGTGGGATACACTCTCCCAGAGCTTGGCTCTCGACGATTAACGACTGCGTATTCCGTAGTCTGGAATCGTCTGATTTTGTTGAAGCAGATGGGCCTTAACACGCGCATAGAGACGGGCGACATCCGGCCGCATTTCAATCTCAGGATCTCGCCATAACGCGATATCACGCCGAATCGTCGGAATCTGTACTTTTAAGATCGCTCGAGGATCGATTCCCGCAGCATGAAGCATAAATCGCATCGGTAACTGCACCACGATATTGCTTGTTCGCAACAACCGAACCACTGAAATAATGGCTCCGGTAAACACCATGTGCGGCGCCTTGGCGTAGCTGTCGGCAAGCGACTGCTCAAAAAATCCTGCACTCACACCGGACAAAATCCAATGTTCATCGGCAAGTTCGTCGAGCTCCAGAACTCGCTTACAGCCATAAAATCGATTCGTCACACCAACGAAAATACGGATTTCATCCTCGAATAATGTCTCTCTAGCCAGGGGTGCTTGATCAAACTCGAGATAGCGAGGCGCCAACAGAAAGTCCAACGTGCCCTTTTGCAACTCAGGCAATAGCGTAGAGGCTGAACCAATTTTAAAATGGGTCACACAACCGGTTTCATTGAGTAGATCGTCGACCAAGCTCTCCATCACAGCGAATTCAACAAAGGGCCCAGCCCCAATCCGCACCTCATCTTGGAACCCTTCTCGCCATTGCCGAACCACCTCACTGCCATAGTCAGCCTCCTTCAGAATCCGCTCTCCCACATCGGCTAGGCGCGTTCCGAGCGGGGTTGGTTTGACGCCGTAGCGCGTGCGCAGTAACACAGGGCCACCCGCCTTCGCCTCAAGCACTTTGAGTGCCCGAGTGAGTGTCGGCTGCGTCATGAATAATCGCTCGGCAGCGCGACTAATCGAGCCGAACTGAACGACCACTGCGAGGTAGCCAAGAAGTTTTGGATCCATATCTACGTTTTCCGCATAACTGGGGATAAAAAATTCATTTTACCGATGAATGAACTCACCGTAGATTACAACCAAATAATTCAAACCATGCGAGGATCATCTGATGCGATTAAATCACTGTCTAGCCGGAACCGTGCTGTCTCTAGCCGCGGCATTTGCAACAGCGCAAACCCTGACGATTGAAGGTGGCGGCGCCGCCTCGACAACTGGACTTGTCCCCCAATCATTTGCACCCTATGCAGCCAAGGCTGGATACAACCTGCAGGTCGTCCTGAATCAAGTCCTGACCAAATCGATCATGAAAGTGGGTGCCGGTAAGCTGGATCTCTCGGTTGCACCCCCACCTGCCTACTTGTTGATGGAGCGTGGCGCTGGGCCATACGCCTCGCAAGCAGATACCGCGAAGGCATTAGCGAAAAACGTGCGCGCCTTGTTTGCATTTCAAGGCAGTACGATGCATCCAGTGGTCTGGGCGGATTCAGGCATCACCCAATGGAGTGATTTAAAAGATAAGCGGATCTTTGTTGGCCCACCCGCTGGCGCCGCGAACTCGCAATCGACTGGGATGGTCGAGTCAGCATCCAATCTCAAGGCAGACGCCGATTATGAACCCGTCAAGCTGCCTTGGGGGCAAGCCACTCAGAGTTTCCAAGACGGCCAATACGATCTTTATATTGCATTCTTTCCAATTGGCTCACAGACCATTACGGAAATGAGTCTCCAGCGCAAAATTCGTATTTTATCGATTGCACCAGAAGTCTTTGACACACCAGCATTCAAGGCCTACGAGAAAAGGGCTGGAGTCAGCACCGTGGCGATTCCAGCAAACACCTATTCTTCGATCGAAAACGCAGACCAAACCATTCATGCGGTAGCTACGGCGATGATGGTGATCGCGAATGCATCCATGCCTGACGAGACGGCTTATGCCCTGACAAAAGCCTATTGGGAAGCCCTTCCACAAATGAAGGCCTCGAATGCTTTGCTGGACTCACAAGATGACTCAAAGCCATTGGCTGGTGTCACGGCAAAGCTACATCCCGGCGCGATTCGATACTATCAAGAACGGGGCATGACCATCCCACCCGAACTGCTCTAATCACACTCTGGGTAACTGAACGCGTTCAGTTACCCACGTTCTTTGCCAGGACAGATCTTCTATGCGCATGATCTCCATGATGTTTGGGTTGTCGGTGGCAATCCTCGGACTGGCTAACGTCATGCCAACATTTGATGTGCTGCCGCGGATCGGTCCATTTGAGCTCAGTTGGTTCCGACCACTGCTCTATTGGTTGTGCATGCTGTCCGTACTGGCAATGGCGCTGTCACAGCATGTCACTCGGTACCATATTGCGGTATCCGCTGTCGCGCTAACGATTTTGACCATCGCCTCTTGGGATAGTTACCAGATTGGTCTGCTTCTTGAAGATTCCGTATTTTTCTTTGGGGAGCGGGAATTTTGGATCTCCTCGTTGGTCGTCGCATCCGCAATCTACATTGCATATACGCAATGGGGTCTTCCGATCGCGATTCTTGGCGTGCTGTCCGTTCTTTATTTGTTGACTGGTGAGTACTGGCCTGGATTCCTCGGCACCGGTGCGAGTGATGTCGTCGAAATCATTCCAAGTAATTTATGGTACAGCATCGACCAAGGGATTCTCGGCTCAATTCTCGGGATCGTGTCGACCACCGTCTTGCCATTCATCATTTTAGGCGCAGTGCTTGAAGGTGTCGGCGCTGGCGGATCCATGATCCGGATCGCATTTTTTCTGCTACAAGGCTTTCGCGGTGGCCCAGCCTACGCGGCTGTGGCCTCATCCGCATTATTTGGCACGGTCTCGGGAAGTGCTGTTGCAAATGTCGTTGGCACCGGGGTGATTACCATCCCAATGATCAAGAAACGTGGGTTCTCTTCCGAGTTCTCGGGAGCAGTAGAAGCATCTGCATCCACTGGTGGACAGATTCTGCCACCCATCATGGGGGCTGCAGCACTCGTCATGGCAGACATCGTCGGGGTGAGTTATGCCACCGTCATGCTTGCGGCTATTGTTCCAGCATTGGCCTACTACAGCAGTCTATTTCTCGCAATCACCTTTGAAGCGCAGCGCTTGGGAGTGCAACAGGCAGAAGACGAAATCGTGATCATTCCCACTCGACAAGATTGGTACAATCTCCTGTTAGTCTTCGGTCCGGTCTTCGTGATCGTCTATTTATTGATCTCGGGTATGTCACCAGCCGGTGCGTCCATCAGCGCAATCCTTCTATTGTTCCCAATGAGCTTTCTCAATCCAGACGTCCGCCAACGACCAAGTGTGTTGGTCCGATCCCTCGCACAAGGGGGGACAACGGTTGCAAAACTGATTTCTGTCACAGCGATTGTCGGAATCGTCGTGGCGACCCTGGCAGCCACTGGTCTTCCCTCAAAGCTTGCAGTCATGCTCACCGATGCAGCCAATACCTCTATGTTTGTTGCACTGATCATCTCGGCGATCGGCTGTATCATTTTGGGGATGGGGATGCCCACCCTACCCGCTTACATTGCAATCATTTCTGTGATGGGAACAACGCTTCAAGGACTCGGCCTTGACCTCATTATCGCGCACCTGTTTGTATTTACCTTTGGCGTAGCCTCAGTCATCACGCCACCAGTCGCCATTGCATCCTATGCTGCGGCCTCGATTGCTGAAGGCAGGCCGATTGGAACTGCCGTACAGAGCTCTCGCGTAGGGGCCATGATCTTTCTAATCCCCTTCGCATTTGTGTACAACCCAGCGCTGACTCTCGGCGCAGGGGCGGGCTTACCAGCACTCGATACATTCTTGATGGCCGTCCTCTATCTTGGCGTCTCGATGTATCTTGTGACGAGCGGTCTGATCGGATTTGATCGACGGAGACTCTCAGTGGTTGCCCGTCTTGGATCCGTTGCGCTTGGTATTGCCCTGATTTCTGGCGAGTCGTTCATACAGCTCAGTGCCTTGGCACTCGCTGTGGTGGTGATTTTCGCCCGATATCGTCAACCACATCTCGCCAACTCAAAGGACTCCACCGATGTCTAGCAAACCGAATTTCCTCATGATTGTCACGGATCAACACTGTGCCGACTGGCTCAGTTGCGCAGGCCACTCCGTTGTGAAGACACCCAACATCGATCGCCTTGCTGCACGTGGCGTCAGATTTACCCAATTCCATACGGCATCACCGGTGTGCATGCCAAACCGGGCAAGCCTCCTGACCGGCCGTTACCCGAGCGTCCATGGGCTCAAATACAACGGCTGCGCGCTTCCTTATGATGCCCGCACATTTGTTGAACAATTGAAAGACAACGGCTATCGCACGGCAGCGATTGGCAAAAGTCATTTACAGCCATTCACTGGAATCGACATGTCAGGACGCTGGGCCTCACTGGGGCTTCCTGAGCAGGATGCATGGAAGACCGGATTCGAGGGGATGGACTTGGAATGTCCTCGACACTACCAGTCAGAGGATCTGTTTCACTTTCCAACGCCCTATTATGGATTTGATCACGTGGATATGGTCACAGGCCATGGCGATACGGCTGGAGGACATTATTTTCAGTGGTTCAAACAACAAACATCCGACTGGGAGCGGTTGCGCGACCCGACCTACCAGGCAGTGCACGACTATAGTTGTCCGCAAGCGAAGCGTACACTGGTCCCCGAAGAACTCTACACCACGGCCTATATCGAGCAACAGACCGTGCAATGGCTGCAGCGACAGTCAGCAGAGCCAGATCCATTTTTCCTATTTGTGTCATTCCCCGACCCGCATCACCCATTCAATCCACCAGGACGCTATTGGGATGCGTATCAGCCAGAGCAGTTTGCGGTCACTTGTCCACTATCGGATTTCTCGGCACCCCCTCCACCGCTCGCATTCGCCCACCAGCGACTTGCCAAAGGCGGCACAACCGACACTCCCCAGGAAGCGTTCGCAGCGTCACTGCGTCACTGCCAGGAGGCCATGGCGCTCTCTGCAGGCATGCTTGCCATGATCGATGATGCGGTGGGCCGCATCTTGGATACCTTGAGCGAACACGGACTGGACGACAACACCGTGGTGATCTTTACGGCCGACCATGGGGATTACATGGGCGATGGGCAGCTGTTATTGAAAGGCCCTTGGATGCGCGACTCAATCCACCATGTCCCCTTCATTTGGGCGGACTGCGAGTCGGGTCACCCCACACACTCAACAACTGACGTGATTGGCAGTGCGATTGATCTCGCGCCGACGATTTTAGCGCGCGCTGATGTGAACCCCTATTATGGAATACAGGGTCGAAATCTGCTTGATGATCTAAAAAATGATCAAGGTCGCGCGGAGCTGCTGATTGAATTTAACGACAACGTTCCGAGGCTTGGCTTCAATCGCGCAGCGCGCAGTCGCACCCTGTTGACACCGCAATGGCGTCTCACCGTGTACGCAGGCGAAGGCTGGGGTGAGCTTTATCACCACCAAGATGATCCTGCACATTTGATCAATCGCTGGGATGATCCGAATTACCAGACGACCAAGGCTGCACTCATGGAAGCGCTGACCGTCGAAGTCACGCTCGCCATGGATGAAAGCCCACGTGCACGGATGAGGGCGTAACATTAAACCGAGAGCTGCACGAATCAGGACGCTTGGTGTCTGACCCAAAGGTCTCAGAGACCAAGGCAGGATGGGGGCGCCCCGCGAAGATTCTTACACTGCAGACTTTGATGGACTGTGAGGATCGACCATGTCTCGAGACGTTGTTGTGTTAAGTGCCGCGCGCTCTGCCATTGGCGCATTTGCTGGAGGACTTTCACATCTCGAGCCACAGGAGCTTGGTGGCATCATTATGAAGGCGGCAGTCGAGCGTTCAGGAGTTGACCCCGATCGCATTGGATCTGTGACGGTCGGAAACTGTATTCCAACAGATGCTCGATTTGCTTATGTCTCTCGGGTTTGCGCCATACAAGCCGGCCTGCCGATGACGTCGGTCGCGCAAACCGTCAATCGACTATGTTCATCCGGCTTGCAAGGGATTGTCACGACCGCACAGCAAATCATGCTGAGTGATGTCGAGTTCGGTATTGGCGGTGGTGTTGAGGTCATGTCGAAAGGGGGATATTTGTCCCCAGCAGTCCGATTCGGTGCCCGTATGGGCGACACCACACTCATCGATACCATGGTTGCGACGCTGACCGATCCCTTTGGTGCAGGCCATATGGGCATTACTGCGGAGAATCTTGCGGAAAAATGGAATATCTCGCGTGACGAGCAAGATGCCTTTGCAGCCGAATCACATCGGCGCGCAACGGTCGCAATCCAGCAAGGCCATTTCAAATCACAGATTGTGCCCATCACGAAATCGACTAAGAAAGGCGACCTGATCATCGACACAGATGAGCATGTCCGCCCAGAGACGACAATTGAAAGCCTCGCTAAAATGCGCCCCGCGTTCAAAAAAGACGGGACAGTCACTGCAGGCAATGCCTCTGGAATAAACGACGGAGCAGCATTTCTTGTGCTTGCCGATCGTGCCACTGCTGAACAGGCAGGGTATCAGCCGATGGCGCGTCTCGTCTCGTATGCCTTGGCTGGCGTTCCCAATCACATTATGGGCGAAGGCCCCATACCTGCGAGCCAACATGCACTCGCACGAGCCGGCTTAGCTCTCTCAGATATGGATGTGATTGAGTCCAATGAAGCCTTTGCCGCCCAAGCACTTGCTGTCGCCAAAGGACTTGGGCTCGACCTTCAAAAAACCAATCCAAACGGTGGCGCAATTGCCTTGGGACACCCAGTCGGATGCTCAGGCGCGTTCATTGCCACCAAAGCGCTGTACGAGCTAGAGCGCATCGGTGGTCGCTACGCCCTAGTCACCATGTGCATCGGTGGTGGCCAAGGCATCGCCACGATTTTTGAACGGCTGACTTAAACCTGATGCGCGCCCCGGCTGGGGCGAGTGCAGGGATCTGCTCAGAATGACATCCGCATCTCCCAACTAGCATCCCCAACCCACTCAAACTAAGCCGACCTCACGGAAGGCCGCACCCTGCGTTGACGCCTTGTGAACACTGAACTGTCTGAGCGATCTAATGCGGACTGACAACGATGAGACCACCACACCCTTCTGAATACTCCCTTTGACTCATGTACCCACTGATCTCAAGTCGCCATCCAGAGGCCTACAACATTCAAGCAGGAGTCTCAGACTCCGCTGGTCAGGGCGATTGGCCTGAATTCCTTGAATGCATCGAGGCTTTGCTGTGAACCGGTTAAGAGTAAATCGAATATCGTTATGACAAATAAATATATCACCTAGCAAATCAATACGTTGATAAGGATCCTAAGACGGAACAAACTGAGAACGGTTAGGCAAATCGCCTGATTGGATACAAATAAAAAGACCAACCGAGGAGATAGTTTTGGGGAAGTTCACAGGGGTGGTTTTGGCAATCACACTCGTTAGCTTTTCGGAATACTCCCTCAGTGCCGACCCAGTTGCTGGTGAAGCACGTTATCAAGAGTCTTGTATCAATTGTCATGGACCCGCTGGAAAAGGGGTTGCCAGTTATCCAAAAATCTCCGGCAAACCCATGTTGTATACAAAAGAAAAACTAGAGGCATATCGGGCGGGCATAAAGCTAGGACCTAACTCATCGCTCATGATCATGATGGCGATGCCACTGACTGATCAGGAAATCGATAACCTAGCCGCATATTTAGAAACAGCAACATACAAATAATAATAGGAGAACAGTATGAACTTGTGGTCAAAACACGTTGTGCCGGTGGTATTCGGCACCCTCGCGACACTTGGGTGGTCCATTTCCGCGCAAGCAGGAGCGCACGGCGGGATGAATATCCCCATGATCAAAGCGACAACCCTCATGGAAGGTCTTGACAATCCTTGGGATATGGCATTTTTGCCTGATGGAACAATGTTTTACACGGAAAAGTGTAAAGGCCTTTCTGTTAGAATGCCGAATGGCTCAATCAACCCACTGTATGGGATGAAGGGTTCAACAGGGTATGCCAGTAGCGGAGATGACCTCTTCTGCGAAGGGCAAGCCGGTATGCTGAGTGTTGCGGTGGATCGTGATTTCGCGAAAAACCAGCACCTGTATGTCTATTCAAGTTCGACCAAATATCATGGGGCAGGCTGTAAAACCAACTTTGAGCGATGTGACGGAAATATCGTCATGCGCTTTAAAGTGGGTGCCGATTTGAAAGCCGTGAGTGATCGAACCGATATCGTCACCGATATCCAATACAAGCCCTTCGAATCCAACCAGCCTTTTGGCGGACCTGGCGCCCACAATGGCTCCAGACTTCGGGTTGGACCTGGTGGCTATCTCTGGGTCACGGGTGGCGATCGTCACCGTGGTATTTGTCCCCAAGATCCAAAGTTACTCTGCGGCAAAGTGCTGCGTATCGATGGAGACGGGATGGCACACCCAGATAACAACCCACCTGTGGGCTTCGATAAGCGAATCTACACCTACGGGCACCGAAATGTTCAAGCGAATCGACTTCCGTCCTAGCGATGGAAAAGCCTTTACTGCAGAACATGGTCCGTGGCACAACGACGAGATCACAGCCTTAGTCAACGGCGGTAATGCTGGTTGGGATCCTGCCGAGATCGACTGCTGGTCGCGGAGCATGTCCAGATAAATACTGCGGGTATGAGCCCAATCAAACAGAGGGTATGGATCCAGCGATTCGAGCGGCCTATACACCTATGAGTGATACACGGTTTAAAGACCTCATGCCCGCGACCTGGAATAACAATGGCTATTCACAGGGTACGGGATCAGCAGCGTTTCTGAAGGGCGATAACTGGGGCATCTATGAAGGCCGCCTCGCGGTGGGCATCATGGGGATCGGATTCGGCGGAACACCTGCTGGACAGCGTATCGACATGCTCAGTATCACCCCAGACGGTCTCGGGATTAACAACCTCACGCGCATGCCGCTGGGATTCTCAAAGCGGTTCCGTGGACTTGCCATGGGTCCAGACAATGCGTTGTATGTGGCTGTGGATGAAGGCGAAATCTATCGCGTCACCGCAGAACCTATTAAGTAACCAGCCAATGTTGCACGCGTCCACGGCTGTGGACGTGTGCAGCGTTACTTGCATCAGCTCTTGCCTCGATGACACGACAGCAAGCCGAGATTCTAAGAAGACCCTTCCGGTACAACGCCCAGCGTCACACCACAAAGTATTTTGAATAAGCGATGCGATTGGGTCACTCGGCTGTATTTTCTGAGGTGGCTTTTCTTGGGTATCTGTCGCCATTGCCGGCCTACTCCAGTTTCGATCAGAGAAAAAAGTGACCTCCAGGATCCTTTCCTGGCCCCCGACACAATCGATCTCCACATAGTTTTGGTAGCTGTAGGCACCCATCACTGATGCATTAAATTGAATCCGATTCCATACCTGAATGACATCTGAGCCTGTCTTTAGTGATTTCTCATGAAAGAAATGTCGATCGCCATTTGGCTTTTCAAAGTACAAGACCCAATGTGGATCGCTGCCAAGCGCAACCACAGGTGATGCAAACGATGGCGGTACGAGACTCATCGCGAATGCGATCACACCGATTGAAAGAACAGATCGTCCCAAGCGTGGGCTCCTGTCTTTCAATACCTTGGTCTTCTGCCCTGCTCCAGATTGCAGATCCCGGCCAGCTCGTTCCATCCAATGATCCCCCGATGCGTGCTTAGGCAGCGCAAAGCGTTCCGCAGACACGATGGGCCACTATGAGCGACCCTCACCTACAATAAACCGAAAATCCGGATTCTCGATAGACATTGGAATCATTGAGTGTGCTCGCCATACATGGCCCTTGGCCCTAGACGCCCCGAACAACAATGACCCCATCGATCTGCCCAATCGATGCAAACAACTCAGAACTCATCGCTCGGTCTATATCAATGATGTTGTAGGCCACATCGCCACGACTTTGATTTACCAAATCGATGACATTTGCTCCTGTGGCTGAAATCGCCGCAAGCACCGAACTCAGCACATTGGGTACATTTTTATTCGCAACTGTTAACCGATACCCAGAACTGCGTGCCATGGTGGTATTGGGAAAATTCACCGAGTTCACAATATTGCCGTTTTCTAAAAAATCGACCAGTTGATTGGCGGCCATGACGGCACAGTTGTCCTCCGCTTCCACCGTACTTGCACCAATGTGCGGCATGAGGATCGCTTTTGGATGGCCAATGAACTCGAGTGATGGAAAATCGGTGACATAGCAACCCAATCGACCACTATCAAGCGCCTTCGCCACTTCCATACTGTGGACAATTTCCTTCCGGGCGAAGTTCAATAGCTTGGCACCTTGCTTCATGCGCGAAATCGATTCCTCGTTAATCATCTCTTTAGTGGCGTCAATTGCAGGCACATGGAGCGTGATGTAATCCGACTCACGCAACAAAGAGTCAAGGTTTGGCATCTTCTCGACGCGACTCGAGAGTCGCCAAGCGGCCTCGACAGAGATCGCAGGGTCGAACCCAATCACCCGCATCCCAAGATCGAGCGCCATATTTGCGACGAGCGATCCAATCGCCCCTAACCCAACAATCCCGAGAGTCTTGCCACTGATCTCAACTCCTGCAAAGCGCTTCTTCTCGGCTTCCAAGAGCGGATCAATGCGATCAGCAGGCATCTCCTTTAAGGTCTCGATATATTGCATTCCCGCATAGATATCGCGGGAAGCCATCATTAGACCTGCACAGATCAGTTCCTTCACAGCATTGGCATTCGCACCAGGCGTATTAAAGACCACCACCCCTCGCTGGGTTAGCGCAGAAGTTGGCACATTATTCGTCCCCGCACCTGCCCGCGCGACTGCCAATACCGTCTCTGGCAAGTCTGCTGCATCAAGCTTATGGCTGCGTATCAGAATTGCATGAGGCTGTGCCATCTCGGCACTGACCGCATAGCGGTTTAAATCAAAGCGACCCAACCCGCTGGGTGAAATCGCGTTATAGGTCCGAATCTGAAACATGTGTGATCCCTAATGAGATGTAGTGACGTGGTGGTAACCCCATTCAAGCCATTCCATGAGTGCCGCAACATCCGATGGCTCAACTGTTGCCCCACACCAAATGCGTAAACCAGGCGGTGCGTCTCGATAAGCACCAATGTCATACGCCACCTGTTCACGCTCGAGTAACTTCGCCAGCTGTGTGACTTGCTCAGGCGTCGCATCGACCGACAAACAAACACTGGTATTGGAAATCGTCGATGGATCTTGCGCCAAGAAATGCAACCAAGGCCACTGTGCCACTGCGTCAGCAATCACTCGCAGGCTAGCCTGTGAGCGTGCAATGGCACCCGATAATCCACCGATCGAGTCAACCCAAGCAAGCGCATCCAGATAATCGGCGACGCACAGCATACTCGGCGTATTGATGGTCTCCCCTTTGAAGATCCCCTCGATCAAGGCATTTTTCTTCACCAGTTTAAAGATCTTGGGCATCGGCCAAGCGGGTGTATAGGATTCCAAACGCGCAACCGCTCGTGGGCTCAGAATCAACATGCCATGTGCACCTTCACCGCCTAACACCTTCTGCCAACTAAAAGTTGTGACATCCAGCTTCTCCCACGGCATGTCCATGGCAAACACTGCCGACGTCGCGTCACAGAGCGTCAAGCCCTCTCGATCCTCGGCAATCCAATCACCATCTGGGACGCGTACACCCGAGGTTGTTCCATTCCAAGTGAAGACAAGGTCACGATCTGGATTTGCCTGATGCAAGTCTGGCAAAACGCCATAATCAGATTCATACCGATTCACATCAGTGAGCTTGAGTTCGTGAAGAATGTCACTGAGCCAGCTACTGCCGAAAGATTCCCAGGCAAATACATCGACGCCACGCGCACCGAGCATTGACCACATCGCCATTTCAAACGCACCTGTATCCGATGCGGGCACAATCCCAACACGGTAATCGTCTGGTACATGCAACAGCCGCTTGGTCTCCTCACAGGCCGCCTGCAAAGCCGTTTTACCAACCGACGAACGGTGCGAGCGGCCCAAGGTCGAGAGATCCAGTCGACTTGGGTCGTAGCCCGGACGCTTGGAGCAGGGTCCTGACGAAAAGTTTGGATTATTTGGCTTCTTAATCGGTTTGGTTTCGATCGACACGGTGCTATCGCTTCTCATTCAGTGGGAATACATCATTTAGGGCGTCGAAGTATGATTCTTTCTCCTAAAAGGTCAATGTGGAGACACGTTCTCATGACCAACAGATCAAGATGCAGGCTCTCTATCAATCGATCGTGATGGTGACCTACAGCCGTTTCCGTTCTGGAATAAGGCCTTCCGGTGCGTAACGCAGGGCGATCAGTAAAATAAGACCGACGGTCATTAAACGCATATGCGCAGCACCCTCGAGGAGATGGGCTTTAATCGCGCTATTGGGATCCATTCCAGCCGTGAGTGTATCAATGAACCACAGGCCAATCGGTTCTGCCTGGATCCAAAAAAACCAAATAAAAAATCCACCCAAAACCGCGCCCCAGTTGTTTCCAGATCCCCCAAGAATCACCATCACCCAAATCAGGAACGTAAATCGCAGAGGCTGGTAGCTCACTGGCGTGAACTGACCATCCAGGGTGGTCAACATGGCCCCGGCCATCCCAATCACTGCAGAGCCGAGCACAAAAATGCGAAGATGCTGCCAAGTGACATCTTTACCCATGGCTGCTGCAGCGACTTCATTGTCTCGAATGGCCCGCATCATCCGACCCCATGGAGATTTCAGCGCAGTTTCCGAAAACCACAGTAATATCGCGAGCACCAGCAAAAATAGACCGGCGTAGCATAGCTTGACGAAGATAGATGATGCATCGTTCAGATCAAGACCTACGCGTGTTGCAAGGTCTTGAAACCAAATCGCTTGCTGTAAATCGACCTCAAAAGGAACGGGACGTGGCAATCCATTCACGTTCTTCACGCCACGCGTTAACCATTCCTCATTTTTAATGAAGAAAATAATAATCTCAGAGATGCCCAAGGTCGCAATCGCGAGATAATCCGATCGGAGCCCAAGCGCTATCTTTCCGATCACAAAGGCGACCCCGGCTGCAAACAAGCCACCCACTGGCCACGACAGCACGATCGGTAAGCCCAACCCGCCGAGATACCCAGTCACTGACGGATTAATCGACTCGATCGCATCCACGCCGGGATCAAACCAAACACGCAATAACCAATACCCAGTCAGGATCACCGCGCAGATGATCCAATAGCGACTCCGCCACGCGTTGATCTGCGGCCATAGCCAAAGACACAGCATCACGGTTGCAAAGGTGATCAAAAGCCCTAAACCAATCCCCAAACCGCCCGCTTGCCATGCGTCACTCACAGGTGGCATAGACACAAGGACGCCAGCAAGTCCGCCAAGTGCGGCAAATCCCATGATCCCGACATTAAATAAGCCTGCGTATCCCCATTGCATGTTGACACCCAAGGCCATGATTGCGCTGATGAGACACATATTCAGAATCGTTAGCGCCACACCCCAGCTTTGTAATAGACCCACGCCCATTAGCATACATGCCATCACCGAAAACAGAATGGGCGTGCGATAGGTCCGAAAAGCAGCCAGTGGCGTCACAACGTTTTCCCTTGAAACAAACCTGTCGGCCGAACCACCAGCACAATGACTAGGATGATGAAGGACACCGCGATCTTGTAGTCAGTCCCGAGGATCTGCATCAGGGACTCGATTTCGATCCCATCGGGCGTGAGGTACTGGATCACTTTTTTATAGGCGAAGGTGAGAATCAATTCACTAAAGGCGATGACATAGCCACCTGCAATGGCGCCCAGTGGATTGCCCACTCCGCCAACAATGGCTGATGCAAAAATCGGTAACAACAACTGCATGTACACAAAAGGTTTGAAACTTTTATCGAGCCCATACAGGGTACCCGCGATCGTTGCCAAGGTCGCCACTAGGATCCATGTAATCATGACCACGCGCTGAGGGTTGATCCCAGATAACAGCGCCAAATTTTCGTTGTCCGAGTAGGCCCGCATCGACTTCCCTGTTCGGGTGTGATTTAAAAACCAAAACAGCAGAATCACAATGACGATGGCCGTGAGGATGGTGACTGCCTGGGTCATACGAATCGCCAGGCCCTCTTCCAGCCCAGTCATACGCTTAAAGTCGCGAGCCGATATAATAAAGCGGGCGCCATCAAAAAAGATCTGGTCATTTGGGCCAATGATGAAACGAATCAGCCCTCCCATCACAAACATCACACCAATCGAGACGATCAAAAACACCACTGGGGACGCTTTTCGCTGGCGATGATAGGCATAGACAGATCGATCAATCAGCAAGGTGAATGCGATCGTCCCAATGATTCCAAATGGCAGTGCCAAGAGCGCAGTGGGAAGTGGCTGAATGGATACGCCCAATGCTTGCAAGCCCCACGTCACCAAAATCGTTAACATCGCGCCAAAGGCCATGGTCTCGCCATGCGCGAAATTTGAAAATCGAAGCACACTGTAAACAAGCGTCACACCCAATGCGCCCAGGGCCAGCTGCGAGCCATAGGTCAACCCTGGAATCACCAAAAAATTGCCCAGGAGCGCCGCGGCATTGATCACATCGATCACTCGCTATCCTCCCAAAAACGCACGGCGAACTTCAGAATTGGCCAACAATGCTTCGCCAGAGTCCGTAAAGCGATTGCGTCCCTGAACCAATACATAGCCCTTGTCTGCAATCTCTAACGCCTGCTTGGCATTTTGCTCCACCATCAAGATTGCGACATCCAATCGTGCAATTTCAAGAATGCGATCAAAGAGTTCATCCATGACAATGGGAGAAACACCCGCGGTCGGTTCATCCAGCATCAGCACCTTAGGGTGCGTCATCAAAGCCCGTCCAACCGCAACCTGTTGACGTTGACCACCCGATAACTGTCCTGCTGGCTGCTTCCGCTTTTCCTTCAAGATCGGAAATAGGTCATAGACCTGTGCTATCGAATCTCGGATATCGTCCTGACGAATAAACGCACCCATCTCGAGATTTTCTTCAACCGACAGCGAGATAAACACATTGTGCGTTTGAGGAACAAACCCCATGCCCTTCAATACGCGTTCCTCAGGCTTTAATAAGGTCACATCTTCGCCATCAAACAACACTTGGCCATGCCGTAATGGCAACATGCCAAAGACCGCTTTCATCGCTGTCGATTTCCCAGCCCCATTGGGTCCAACAATCACTGCGATTTCGCCTTTATCGACACCGATTGTGCAGTCATGCAGAATATCGGCAGCACCATAGCCACCAGTCATCTGTTGTCCGATCAAAAAACTCATGGGACTCTCTTATGCTTGAGACCGGTCCCAAGATAGGCTTCGATTACATGCTCATCATTTTTCACATCATCCACCGAGCCCTCGGCAAGCACTGTTCCTTCCGCCATGCAAATCACTGGATCACATAGCCGGGCAACAAATTCCATATCGTGCTCAATCAAACAAAATGTGTAATTACGTTCACGGTTCAGCTTTAAAATCGCATCCCCGATCTTTCGCAATAGTGTGCGATTCACCCCAGCACCGACTTCATCGAGAAATACGATCTTTGCATCCACCATCATGGTGCGCCCTAATTCCAGAAGCTTCTTCTGCCCTCCGGATAAATTCCCTGCGAACTCGTCGGCAACGTGTTCAATTTCTAAAAACTGAATCACGTCATCTGCTTTAGCACGGATTTCTGCCTCGCCGGCGCGCACAAGGTGTGGTCGAAACCAGGTATTCAAGAGGCTCTCACCGGCCTGATGCGGTGGCACCATCATCAAATTTTCACGAACGGTTAAAGTGGCGAATTCGTGAGCGAGCTGAAATGTACGCAGCACCCCCTTATGGAACAACTGGTGCGGCTGGAGTCCTGTGATGTCTTCATCGCCCAACAATACGCGTCCAGATGTGGGTGCGTAGAGTCCAGCGATCACATTAAAGAGCGTGGTTTTACCTGCACCATTTGGACCAATCAGCCCGGTAATCGAGCCAGGCGCGATGCGCAAGCTCGCCCCATTGACGGCACGTACTCCGCCGAAATGCTTATGTAGGTTGTCGACAACAATCATCTGAACAAGCAAACGGTTCAGCCGGGAGCGTCGCTCCCGGCATCACGTTGATTGGATTACCGATACCCAACTGTTGTGATCTGACCGTCTTTGATCAGGATTTCACGATAGCTCCCGGCAGACTCTCCCCCGCCGATTAATTCGACTGCGGTCGCGCCAACGTAATCAATTTGACCACCATTCTTTAAAATATTAAGGCCCTTGGCTAACTCACCAGGGAAAATCTTTTCACCCGGCGCGTTCGCGACCTCAAAGACTTTATCCTTGAACACTTTTGAATCTTTCGAGTTCGCTGCCTGCATCGCTAATAGTGTTAAAGCAGCGGCATCATAGGATTCAGGGGAATATGGACCTGATTCAAAGCCATCAGCTTTCGCAAGATTTGCAAAGGTCACCGCTCCATCAGAGTCCGTGCCCGGTACTGAGCCAATTGCACCGTTTAAATCCGGACCAATGGCTTGCACAAGACTGTCTCCAATCATCGCATCGGGGAGGAAGAAGCGCTCAAATGCCCCGGCATCTAGGGCCGACTGAATGATTCCTTTACCGCCCTGGTCCAGGTAGCCCACGACAACCAAGATATCGCCTCCCGCTTGCGCAAGTGCCCCGACCTCAGCGCCGTAATCTCCCTTGCCGTCTTCATGCGGTGTGTTAATCGTGACCTTTCCACCAGCCGCTTCGAAGTTGGTTTGAATAGAATCAGCAAGCCCTTTCCCGTAATCGTTGTTGGTATAGGTCATGGCAATCGACTTGTGGCCTTTTTCCATGAGAATTTCGGCAATCACCTGACCCTGACGCGCGTCAGATGGTGATGCCCGGAAAAAGAATCCATTGTCTTCAAGAGTCGATAGAGCGGGCGACGTCGCTGAGGGTGAGAATAAAACAATCCCTTTTGGCATCGCCACATTCTGAAGCATCGAGATAGTTGCGCCAGAACACAAACCCCCGATCACAGAATCAACGCGCTCGGACGAGACCAAACGCTCTGCTGCAGCTGCCGCTGCAGAGGCGTCAACGCACGTCGAATCAGCCCGTACGATCTCGATTTTTGCACTGTCTAATAAGGCGCCAGATGCGTTCACTTCCTTAATTGCCAATTCCGCACCACGCGCCATTGGCTCAGCGAGCGACTCAGCAGGTCCGGTAAATCCGAGTGCAATCCCAATTTTTACAGTCTTAGCATGCCCACCTGCAAATGCCATCGTGGATGCGAGGCAGGCTGCTGTCACAGCGTATGCGAGTTTTTTCATTGGTGTCTCTCCATCTTTTTATCTCAAGCGATCACCGCTCGAGGAATCTTGTTTGTACCCCATCATCTGTGCACAGACAGGTCCCACGGATAATCGGGTCGGGCAATCATTCGATTCAGTCCAGCTTTTAGAATAGGAATTTCGAGAAGCTAACGAAACCATAAGTCGTTGGCTTCCACAGTGTCTACTGTTTCAGATTGATCACAGAGTGTATTGCCCCACCTAGTCGAGAGGCTTTATGGTCAGGCAGATGAAATGACGCGAGAGCTGAACATCAATAAAACGGTGTCCGGTTTTAATTGACCACTACACCACTGGAATTGGAGTTCGGAGGCAATCCCGTTTGCATCGACCAAAAGCCTCCACATTCGCCGTTAGCGTTTCGTCAACCGACGGATATTGCTTAAGCACTTGCAGCGCATTCAAGGGCGCTCGCTCTAGGCGCAGCCCCTCTGGCAACAATTCTTGTGGAATTTAGAGGACCCTAGACAAGGAGGGAGCGCCGTGAAGTTTTCCTTCAAACCTTACTGGCCTTCGTTCAGTAGCATTTGACGACTGTACTCAGTGAAGTCAACTAGATGGCGGGTGATCACGGCAATGACAATAGGCAGCTGCAACGCTTGGTAGTCACGCACTGCAATATTACGGAAACCCACCATCTTTTGTAGCGGCACGACCAGAGAGGCTTCTATCCAGCCCGCGCGCGCGAGCAAGGCGAATACATCACGCGAACTCTGAGGCACGCCAAGACGCTCGCGCCGGATAATGTACTGACCCATGTCCAAAGCCGCCTCGCAGGCCCGCTGAATATTCAAAATCGCAGCGTCTTGCCGGGTATTGTCACTGCTGAAGCGACTCCGATCTTTTTCATACTCATCACGAGCCCTCTGCACACAGCGCTCGATGGTCGCAGCTTTGTTGATCAGTACATCATCGACCATACACTGTCCCGCGCATTCGAATATCGTCGAGCAAACCTTTTCGAGCCTCATCCAGATCAGTTTTTTCGCTGAGAATGAAACTTTCGTATAAGGCCGGCCCGCTGTCACGCTCCCAAAGCTTGTTGCCTAAAGTGATAATTTGATACTGCATAACCGTCGATGCAGCCCGCAAGTCGAGCAAATCAACAGGGCACATTGCGACACCCTCTAAAGCTGAAGCCACTTCCCATAGACGAACCGCATCTAGCGGTCCATCTGCAAGGATTGCCAAATCAAGATCGCTTTCAGGCCCCGCACCACTCGTTGCTTGGCTGCCAAACACATAGACGGCAGACAGACCCGGGATCGCCCGTTGCAAACTGTCGACAATGAGGTTGAAGTCCATCGGAAACGCCTTTCCCAGTTCTCTTTGCTTAGGCGAGACAATACAACAATCGAGCGAGCCTTGGTGAAGATGTCCCAGGCCTCGATGACCGGCTGGGCGTAGATCACTACACCTCTGGCGAATACGCATCGATTTTTGGCGCTTCGCGTAAGGAGTGTTTTAAAGACTAGGCCTGATTTTTGCGCCTTCGGTCACTTAAACAACCGTCGCTTTCCTCCTTGGCAAGCCATCCCACCGAGCCACTCGAGCTCCATTTACATCCAGATGCGAAAACCAAATTTCACTAACTGTGATTTATAAACTACAATTGCACTGCGCTTCAAATCAAACAAACTGAGACCTTCCGAAAGTGGGCGTAAAAATGAACAAAAAATTAACCGAGTTTGATCCTGCAACTGCCTTGGACTCACCAGAGGCGATTGAGGTCTTCATCGCGGATGCCCTTGAGACTGGGGACAGTAGTTATATTGCGAAGGCTTTGGGTGTTGTAGCAAGAGCCAAAGGCATGAGCCAGATCGCCCATGAAACCGGACTCTCCCGCGAACAGCTATACCGCTCGTTTAGCGAAGAGGGAAATCCAACGCTGAAGACCACGCTCGCTGTGATGCAATCCCTAGGCCTTGAGTTGACCGCCAAACCCCACTCTGCTGCCTGATACCGATCGCGATGAATTGGGCATTACCTCACGCGGTCAATGGCTGGAGCGAAGAGATCGCACCTAATACAAAAGATGGTGGCTTACATCAATGGAGGCGCGCACCGGAATCAAACCGATGTCCACGGATTTGCAATAGCTTGCACACCATGTAACCACTTGTATTAATGAGGAAAAATAAAATTGTGCTATGGAATGTGCAAATAAGAACTTGAATTATTTACGGAATGGGCGAATGCACTCCGAAGAAAAGCGTCCTCGTGAGCCCTGAATCGCCTATTTACAATAACAGCGCTTGACCGAACAATTAATGGGTGTACATTAATTATATGAATCTTGAATTCGACCCGATCAAAAGAGAGAAAACTCTGCTTGAGCGGGGCTTGGACTTCGCTCAGGCAGGAGATGTATTTAGTGGAATTCATTTCACGGGTCAAGACAAGCGACAAGACTACAAAGAGGATCGATTCATTACAGTCGGTTGGTTAGACGCCAACGTGATTGTTATGGTCTGGACGCCCCGCGGCGAGACCCGCCGAATCATTAGTATGAGGAAAGCCAATGACCGCGAAAAAGCACTCTACGCAAAGCACTTGGATTGATGCCGATGATGCTCCCGAGCTGACTTCCGAGTTCTTCGAGACGGCT
Organism: Litorivicinus sp.; assembly: GCA_018401755.1. Taxonomy (GTDB): domain Bacteria; phylum Pseudomonadota; class Gammaproteobacteria; order Pseudomonadales; family Litorivicinaceae; genus HIMB30. The sequence continues at coordinate 310,489 of JAGYKJ010000007.1, read as the reverse complement.
GATCTGTACGAAGGCAAAGTAATCAAAACCCGAGGTAGACCGAAGTCAGCGTCAACCAAGGAGCCTGTAAAGTTACGCCTCGACGCAGATGTATTGGCTGCATTACGGGCAAGCGGTGATGGCTGGCAAACACGAATCAATGAGACTTTGCGTGCGGCCCTAAAAATGGCGGGGCGAATTTGAAAGCTCGCTTTAGTACCCGAGGATTTGCCGGGTATGTGAGTTTGATCAACGTATAGGTGGAGGCGCGTACCGGAATCGAACCGATGTCCACGGATTTGCAAAAGCTTGCATACCATATCAAGCATTGTATTAATTAGTAAAAATAAAATTATGCTACAGAGTCTGTGCGCAATCAGGCCCGATTTCGGCAACTCCCGCCACCGAAACACGCTTCAGTAATAGACTCTATGGGACATAAGGTAACACCCGAATCGAATGTCTCTAACTCGCGCTCGCCATCGAAAGCTTTGATTGACTCTTCAGTATTTTCCTTTCGAGTGTATACTTTAAATGCACACATAGGGAGTCTGTCATGGAAGCATCATTTGTTGATTTGCGAAAGAAATCTAAGGAAATCATCAATGCGATTAATCGCAAAGAAAAGGTGACAGTGCTCTACAGAGGGAAACCTGCCGCCATCATGAACCCCATCAATACAACATCAGAAACGACGCAGTTATCTGCCTCTAAGCACAAAGCATTTGGCATGTGGGCTGCAAATAAAATTGACGAAACCAGCGCAACTGATCAAGTCGCCCTACTCAGACGAAAGCGCTACGATGATCTTTGATACGGATGTTCTCATTTGGTATCTGCGTGGAAGCGTGGAGGCTGCGGTCGCTATTGATGATGCCTCAGATCGAGCGATCTCTCTGGTAACCCTGATGGAACTGCTACAGGGCGCCAAGAATAAGCGGGAGGCACACCAGATCAAGGGATTCTTGAAGGAATTTTGTTTTGAAACATTACCACTGTCAGAAAGAATTGGTTATCGAGCCTCAATTTACGTTGAAGAATATGCGTCATCGCATGGAACTGGCGTTGCCGACGCGCTAGTCGCAGCCACCGCAGTCGAGGAGAACCGCGTACTTCTAAGCGGAAACATAAAGCATTTCAAATGCATCAAAGATCTGCAGTTGACCACGTTCAGAGCATCTCTGTGATTGCGAACAGAGATTAATCAGGCCATTAACGATGGCACCGGTCAAACCATGCAGAATCTGAGATCATCTGTAGGTCGTAGGTAATTAGGAATAAATCAAATGAGAAAATTTTGCAGTCAAAAACTCTAAAAGGCATGGAGGCGCGTACCGGAATCGAACCGATGTCCACGGATTTGCAAAAGCTTGAATTCCATCTAGATAATTGAATTTATTGACAAAAATAAAGGTGCGCTACAGGATGTAGCACACCATGTCTACTTTTGAGTCATTGGCTTAATCTGTGAATCGCTATAAGTCGTCAACGAAGTCGGCAAGACCCTCCGCAGTCATAGGCAGCCCATTTGCGGAGATGACTGTAAGAAACTCATCAACATCATGTCTTGGGCTTTTGCGCCTGGATCGCATTCCACGAAATGCTGAAACGACAACGGCCTGATGGATCTCGAGCTGTGTCATTAGGAAATGATCCGGATCGATAGCAACGATCCCGTATGGTTCGAGTTGTGTAGCCGGAAAGTCCTTCAGATTAAAGGTCACAATGTAGTCGGCATCACAAGCGATTGCTGCGGCAAAAACATGCATGTCATTGGAATCGGGCAATGTCTGGTTCAATTCGACCTGAGCCCAGAGCTCTTCAGGAACCATCCAATCAGGGATAGCCTCTCGCATGCAATCACGCCGATAGCCAAGCCTTCCAATCAAATCAGGCCGTTGCCGTTCTAGAGCATCAATCCACTCGCACTCGATAGTAGTTGTCCATTTCGCTTGGAACGCCCTCTCAACCGCTACACTGATCAATGCATCTGCGACGGCCAAAGGAAACAGCACGCATGCGTCAAGCACAGCAGTGCATCGATGTCTCAATACGTAAGCCCCAGCTCCTGCGCGTTAATCGCCATTCGGTCAAGTGCGCTTTCCTGATTGTTACGCATGTTTCGCGCATAGCCTACAAGGTCACTGAACGCGATGCGCCGATGTGAACCAACTTTACGATGCGGCAAACGACCTGCTTCAATTTCTTTAATCACAAATGGCCGAGACACATTCAGAAAGTCTGCCGCCTCGACTGTTGTCATTTCTTTGCTTGAAGACATGGTAACAATGGAGCGATCTTCAGACAGGGCTTCGAGTACATCACGTAACAAGCTGAGAGCAATCGCTGGCACTTCAACGGTCTCAGACAGTTTTTTTCCTTGGCTCAAGGCGATCGATACGCGACATGTCGAATCGACCAACGCTGGCAAACTCTGGATAGCCCGTAGAATTTGCTCTTTATCCTTTGCACTCAAAGGATGTGATAGTAGCTCTGACGCATCCGTCTTCGCTTGCATTCTTAATGCCATCGGTACTCTTCTCACTCTGGCTCAAACTAGTCTGCTGACCATACAATTTAAGTGAAATAAGTGCAACAAGTGAATTAAATGCAACATGACTCTATCAAACGAGTAATCAACTCATTAATTGGCAAACCCGTATACCGAGCCGTTGACGGTGTCTTTGGGGTTCCAACCCGTTTTAACGAATACAACGCAACATATGGATACTAGCTTCGGGAGTGATGGTTAAGGCCATACACATAAAACCCAGCGCCAAAATATAAAACTATCAGGATATCAGATGTTTATGATATGGAGGCGCGTACCGGAATCGAACCGATGTCCACGGATTTGCAATCCGCTGCATAACCACTCTGCCAACGCGCCGTAGAGAGGGCGCGGATAGTAACGCCCCAAAGGCACGAACACAACCCAGATCCGGCCCAACTCCTGATAAGATTCGCCAAAATTCGGAACTTGGCCGCCAATGAAAATCAACCAGCAACGTATTGCAGAAATCATCAATAAAGGCGGTCGTGGTGATCGGGCGAGTCGTCAATTTGATCTCGCACTTTCAATCCTGATCATCGCTAATATCCTCGCTGTTTCCTTGGAATCTGTCAGCACTCTTGGGAATAAATTCGGGGTGTACTTCCTCGTTTTTGAGATCTTCTCTGCAACTGTGTTTTTAATCGAGTATCTACTTCGCATCTGGACTGCCCCAAACTTTCACAGGCATAAAAGGCAGTCGTCACTCAAAAGCCGATTGGCTTATGTGTTCTCCCTCACTGGCATGATTGATCTGCTCGCGATCTTACCCAGTCTTCTCCAATTTATGATCCCCGGCTCTGATTTGCGCTGGATTCGAGCAATACGACTGATCCGGTTGCTGAAAATGAGTCATTACTCGTCTGCAATTGAGGATCTTTACAGCGCAATTTATGGCGAACGACGCGCTTTTGGTGCAGCCCTATACCTGCTGTTCATTGCACTTTTTCTGTCAAGTGCAGCGATGTATGTGGCAGAAAATTCGGCACAGCCCGATAAGTTCAGTTCAATCCCTGAAACCATGTGGTGGGCACTGATCACACTCACGACAGTTGGCTATGGTGATGTCTCTCCCATCACACCAGTGGGCAAGATCATCGGCGGCTTTACCGCCCTATCAGGGGTGTGCACTGTTGCCTTATTAACAGGCATTGTCGGCTCTGCGTTTGCTTCGCAGATGGCAAAGCGCAAAGCGATTTTTGAGGCCGAGGTTCAAGACGCACTTGCCGATGGTGTCTTAAGCGAGGATGAGGCGCGACGTATCGAAAAACTACGACGCGAATTCAGCCTCTCTGAAGAGCATGCAATCGCAATTATTCGATCCATCAGTGATCAAAAACGGTCCTAGAGATCCACAATGTTACCAATGCGTTGACGACTAACAAATCCTGTTCATTGATTTATACCGAAGCCGAAAGAAAACTACAATTCCATAGTAAAAACAGAAGTTTATGCAGAAATTAGTCATGTTTTATCTTTTCATGAATCGCAGATTCAATTAATGTCTACCCACGCTCGTTTGGCGTATTTACGGTGCACCAGCAATTCCGATGGAACGACCTGTGGGGGGTTCGACCGTGCGGCGTTGCGCTCTAAGGACGGAGAGTTAAGGCAAGGAGCCTAACGTGTCGCCTGGCCGCTGCCTCGCAGCGGTTTTTTTATCGTTCAAAACTCAAGAAAGGACATGGTACGAGCGGCGGGAGTCGAACCCGCACGGCATTTCTGCCTCAGGATTTTAAGTCCTGTGTGTCTACCAGTTCCACCACGCTCGCAGTGCTTGATTTTATTAACTTTTTTTGTGAATTTTACTAGACAAGAAACTGGTTGTAAGTCGTCTATGTAAGTCGTTTTTCACAAAATTAAGAATGCGAAAGATACGCACTTCCCCCTCACAACTCAAGACAGATCACACCTAAATACTCTTCGTATAGACCCAACTAATACGGAGAAAATATGGATTCACCCTCAGACATCGTGATCTTCAGAACTGATCCAAATCTCAAACGTCAGTTTCAGACAATCTGTCAGTACCATCGCACCACCATGACCTTTGAGTTCACCAAGTTCATGACGGAGTGGATACGGTCAAAAAGTGCCGAGAAGATCCGAAGTGATGATGAGTTCGAAGAGGCATTTGGGATGCCAGTGGGGTTCGGTCCCGCTGATCAACTTATTGTATAGCGTCAACTATCTTGTCCGGTTATCGACAATTATCTTGTCCGGTTCCGAGATGGGCATTTAGCTCTCTCTTTGTTGTTTAGCCCTCCTGTTTGCCTCGTGATCTTTTATTGGTTTCAACCGCCTGTCGGCGCCGATAGCTTTCGACATTCATTTCGAAGATGGTGGCGTGATGTACCAGTCGGTCAATCGCAGCGATGGTCATTGCCGGATCGGGAAAGACCCTGTTCCACTCTCCAAACGGCTGATTCGCGGTGATGAGTAAGGATCGCCGCTCATAACGAGTGGAGATCAGCTCGAACAGCACGCTGGTCTCCGCCTGATCCTTCTCGACATAGGACAGATCATCCAGAATCAGCAGGTCAAATCGATCGAGCTTCTCAAGTAGGTTCGGTAGGTTGAGTTCCTGGCGTGCACTCTGTAACCGCTGGACCATGTCAGTGGTACGACTGAAGAGAACTCGATAGCCGTTCTCGACGAGTGCGCGGCCGAGCGCCGCAGCCAAATGGGTTTTCCCCACGCCTGGCGGACCAAAGAACAATAGGTTTTGCCCAGCGGCCAGCCACCGGTCACCACTACTCAACGCCTCGACATGAGCTGCGCTCACCATTGGGATCGCCTTAAAATCAAACTCACTGAGCCGCTTGCCAACAGGCAGCTTGGCCTGATCGAGGTGACGCGCAATCCGTCGCTGTTCGCGATCGGCGACCTCCAGTTCCAACAGCGCGGCCAGCAAGCGCACCGCCGGCCATCCTTCCCGGTCAGACTGCTCTGCGATATCGCCCCATAAACGCTTGATGGTGGGTAAACGCAATGCTGTCAGTAACGTTTGCAGTCGAGCTGCCTCAGCAGCACTCATGACCACATCGCCTGTTGTGGGAGGAGGTGATCGTAGGTGCTGACCGGTGGGATGCGCACCACAATCGATGGTGTGGGTTCCGGTTCCGGTGTAAAGGTCTGTCGTAAGACCTCTAGATCTGGCAGTTGCCTCGTGTCTAGTAGCTGTGCGAGTTGCTCGCTCAGTCTTCGCTCACAGGTCTGCTCGTGAGCAAGGGCCAGTAACCCAACCATAGTCCGGCAGGCCAAGCGCAAGTCACACTGAGCGATGAGCGCCTCCCAGGTTTGCCGCCATACAGCACCTGGGAGCAATGCGTCTCGATACCGGAGGTTAGCCAGTGCCATCGGTTTGCGTTTGAGGCTATGAACCACGTGGCGGTAGTCAACGACATGGGCCCATCGCGTGGATCCACCCGGCCGCCCACGGGTTAATGTCACAACACGCTCTCGGCCGACGTAACACTCCAGTCGGTCATCGAAGAGGCGCACCTTTAACCGATGTCCGATCAAGCGAGATGGCACCGTGTAGAAAACCTTGCGCAACGAGAATCCGCTAGAGGATGTAACCCTGACAAGCACCTCTTCAAAGTCATCACAGCGCTGCTCCGGCAGCGAGCGAAGAAAGGGGATCTCAACGTTGAGTGCTTCGCGCCGACGCGCGTTGCGTTGGCCGGCCAGTTCTGCAATGAACCGGCGATAACTGGCAACATCCTCAAACTCACGATGACCACGTAGCAGTAAAGCCTGATCAACCGCATCCTTGAAGTGGCGATGAGATGACTCGACAGAGCCGTTCTCGTGACCCTCACCGCGATTGTTACGGGTGGGCGTCATGCCGTAATCACGGCACAGAGCGCGGTAGCGCTCGGTAAGATCTTCTTCAGCAGACTTGTCCAAATTGCGGTAGGCCGCCGAGAGAGAGTCCGTTCGGTGAGCCTGTGGTACACCGCCCAGCATCCACAGGGCATTTTGCAGCCCCTCGGCCAGCGCCACATAGCTCTCACCGCCGAGAACCACTTCCACGTGTTCCCAATGTGAATACGCCAACATGAAGTGGTAGAGCCGGTGACTCAGGAGCTCGCCGGCAATTGTGACGCTTAGTTCGTCCATGTCAGTAAAATCCGAGAGCCCCATTTGTCCAGGCGGATGTTCCTGCGGAAACATCACCACCTGATCTGGCCCTGAGATCGCCCGCCATTGCCTGATACGACGCTCCAGTGTGCGGCGCCGGGGGCGCCAATCTACCTCTGGGAATCGGGACTCCAGAAACTCCAGTAGCGTCACTGCCTTTAAGTCTGGCTGGTTGCTTAACAGAGGCAGGATCTCAGAGTCCCAAACATCACTCAGTGGATCTTGCCTTGTTCGCCAATCTCTTGGAGGGCGTTGTTTGCCGGATATGCCTCGATCAATCCGTCGCCCTGTTCTCTCGCTTATACCAGCGCGAGCTGCCGCTCGCTCTTGGGTCTCTCTTAACCGATAACTCATGTAAAGTCGCCTCTGTTGGTCCGTGATGGGTTTACCTGACATATGCCTGCTCCGATTGGTCTCGAAGCGGGCAGTGTCGCCCATCGCGGATCAGCTCCTGATAACTTTACTCAGCGTCAATTACTGGAGCAGAACCGGACAAGATAGTTGTCGATAACCGGACTTGGTAATTGTTCGTTTCACAACCAACATTCGTCTGATGAGATGCCGGAATTGGAGAATGAATCCGTTGATTTGATCTTCACATCTCCTCCCTACTGGAACAAACGAACGTACACGACAGAAAAAGAGTTAGGGTCTGAATCCACACCGAAAGAGTTCGTAAACAATTTGGTTGAACATTTCGGTGACTGCAAACGAGTCCTGAAGGACACAGGGTCAATGTTTATTGTCATCGGTGACACTTTCCATGATGGATGCCTCCAGAGCATTCCCCATCGATTTGCTATTGGTTTGGTGGAAAGAGGATGGATTCTTCGCAACACGATCATCTGGTCGAAAACGAATCCCAAACCACAATCATCAAAGAACAATCTGACACCCACTTATGAGTTCATCTTTCACTTGGTAAAGACCAAGGACTACAAATACGAACACACACTCGCACCTCAGAAAGACACCAAGGTTGATGCAAGAGTTCCACGGCATCGAGGATTAGAGAAGAAAAAGGTGTATCCCTACATTCCAAGGGACGGAAAGAATCTCGGTGATTTCTGGACTGGAGGATACGTGGTTCGAGCAGCAGTCGCAAAGAACTCACGAACAGACGAGGTGCTCGAACATCCTGCACCCTTCCCTACTGACATCATTCGATTACCAATCCTGCAGACCACGGATGAAGGTGACCTCGTGTTGGATCCATTCATGGGTTCTGGGACAACAGGAAAGGTTGCCAACGAGATGAGACGACAGTTTATCGGATACGACGTTAGAAATTACTGACCCTCCCGATAACCTTTTGGATCAAAGCATTCATTGACGGATGAGTGCTATGGTTCATTCGAAAGAGTGGTCATGATGTGTTGAGACCCAGATAAACTCTCGGTCGAGACAGCATGGGAGACCACAGGTGGAAACGGGTATATCAGAAATGAGAAACCTTAACTGCGGCACTAGGGTCCCCTGCTACTATCTTCCCGGTCGTGGAGGACGAATCGATCGAGGTTTAGGTGCCGAGCTAGTCAGACAGGGATATGAAGTCAGCGGTCGAGAAGTCACACCCCCCTTCCGTTGAGAACTCAACTATCCAAAACTAGGGATCCGTGACGATGGAATCCTGATAATCCCGACAACCATCGTGCACAGCAACGGAGATCCTTAGCTCTGAGATACTTACAACTGTGAATAGGAGAAATAAGAAGTATCCCGTATCCATGTATCAGATGCTCCGAAGTCCACAGGTGGCCTCCCCTCGTCCCGGCAGCTCGACTCTCCTCAGGGTCCCAGCCGCAATATTCTTAGTGCCCTATATTTCTAATGCTCAAGACAGTCCTTCGTCCATCCTGATTCAGCTGGATCCAAGCATCCCCTACTGTGCAGATCGAATGGCAAAAGGCAAGTGTTGAAATCGATGCCACCACAGCCGAGTTGAGAGCGTCACTTCTCCCAAAATTTTCAGCCTCGACCGATGGGGGACTGCTATTGGAGGAAGCTCAAATGCGACCACTTCCCGTCCTCGGTCGAGGCAGTGAGAGTATTTAGACTCTACTCGTCACCGGACGACAGCCGGCATTCGATTTTGGCGCGACCAGCGAATCCATTACGGCACAGATGCATGCGCGTATCAGCATCCAGGTCCTGTGCCTACGAAGCTTCCAGCAAACTCTGATTTCAAGAATCATTGAACTCACAGCTGACATTGCACCAGCGCTGTCACAGACCTCAGCCTCACAAATCCTTCAAACGGAGCTAGGCAATCTTCGCGAGATCGCCAGATCGAACGTTTTCGTGCGGGTACAGCAAGCATCTTCTGATATCCGCTCGATTCAGATCAAACAATTAGAGGTGGAGTCAACGCTTGAGACTCTAAGTTCAAGAAAGCGCTCTCTGGAAACTGAAATCAATTCGCAATTCTCGATTGAACTCGGGACTTCCTCAAGGCAGGTGAAGAAGCGATCCGACTTGTCGATGACAAACCATTGTCAACTGTTGAGGCTAGTAATACTTAACTATCCAGGCACTGAAGCTCGAACAGCTCAGCGCATTTCATCGCATCAAATCAGAGATTCGTGACAAATATCCGAGTTTCTTTCAGAGCTAGAATCACGACTATTCGATATCGATGAAGGCCTCGGCACACGTGAACACTCTGCGAACCTTATTCTAGACTTCGACGTTTTTGATGCTGGGGCCTCCGACGCCCGCATTAACGCGTTGAACTACAAATTGCAAACAATCAACCTACAAGCAGACTTGGAACGCCGAAACGTCAACACCCAAGAACGCGAGCTTCGCGAGTCTTTGAATAACATCGAAACGAAAGTCGAGCGACTCGGTGAGACAGATCCAAGAGATCAAGACACAGATTGTCGCGCCAACGATTGTGACAGAAACCGGTAATCTCACCGAACGCTGGGCTTTCAGAATCACTCACGAACTTCGAAATTGAGCTCGCACAGCAATCGCAGAGAGAAGATCACGGCTAAGGCTCGTCTCGGGCAGTTACAGTGGTCTATGGCCTGAGTCATCTCTGAAACCATTCGTTGAGGTATCAAGATGACTGATCAACATTGGTTCTGACGCCTTGCGCCAACAGCGGACAACTTTACCTTTGGGTCATTATTGCTGCGGTCTTTATTACGTTCGCGCTCAGTGCCTTTTATGTGATGACCGTATATGACAAAGGTCATTCCAAACAGCGCACTGAGTTCTAGCCGCCCTGACGATCGAATCGGTTTAGTTATCGCCTTTGACTTTGCGATGAACCGTTCGCTCAAACGCCAACTGATGACGCAGGAAAGGCGACTGAGCGGACGTCAGTACCCGACTTTCAGTTTTTAGAACGCAACTATCAGCTCCAATCAACGGCAAATCGGCTCAATCGTAAATACCGTCCAGGTGAGTTCGACTCGCTGAAAGAATTTGTCCTCCGCATCCTTGTCACTTTGCCGACCTTCCATTTATCTTTTAATTCTTGGGTGTTCTCGCCTAATTGGAGGTTGGGTCGCCGCTGTGCCTGCCGTTATCGTTAGATTCGGTCCGTGGTCTCCGACCAGTCACCCTCGTATTGCAAAGCTAAGCGCACAAACCTCAATCGAATCACAGTCGAAGCAGCATCCTAATCGAGCTGTTAGCCCATATGGAGTCGCTAAAACGTTAGCTGGGATAAACCTCCTACGTGACAAGTGGATCGAAAGTGTCGACGTTCGCCGAGTTGTCGGGGCAACTGTAAAAACGAATTAGCCAGTTCTCTTCAATTTTGCAATGACAGGCCAACAAATTGCACAGGTGGAATTGTTGTTGTTGAACATTACTCATTACATTCGATGACCTCTCAATGGGTGGTCTCATTGCTGCGTGATTCTTTCTGGAGAACGCTCGCCATTGGGTCAAATGGCAAATTGCATAAACTGTCTGTCTCAGGCCAGCCGTGCGCGCTTATCGATCACTGATGCCATGCTTGAGTACCTCAGATGAAGAGAGCAACGTTCAAAATTCTCAGCACTACATGGGGGTGCTGACTCCTGTTGAGGGAAGTCTCTGCAATATGAAAGCCAGCAGGATAGAACACTAGGCCCACTCTATCGATTTACTGGCAGGCTCGACTTGGGGTGTGCGGGGTCCTACTGAAGCGGCAAGACATCGCTACTGTCTTCGGGCGTCACTACTGCTTCAGGGGATGGTTTTACTGGGGGTCTGAACATTCAACACACAACCCTAGCTTCCTCCGGGAGCGCATCGCCGTATTAAATCAGCAACCCGCAATCTTTTACAGTGGTTCGATCGAGGAAAATATTCGCCCGGGAAATCCTGATGCACAACAGATACAGACATCCACGAAGCACCAAAAGGCTGTTTAGACCGTTTCAGAAATAATTTAGGTGATGGTGTGAAAAGCCACTTATTTGATCGGGGGCATTCTCCGGCGGCCAACGCCAGCTCATTTGCCTAGCACGGTTTCGTCTCTAAAGCTGATATCGTCCTTCTTGACGAACCCACCTCAGCGCTGGATGCAGATACTGAAAAAGAAAATCATCGAACTCTTGAAAGAATTTGGTGTGTCAAAACTCTGATCATTGTCACGCACCGGACCCTTTACTGGTCCTAACACAACGCGTGCTGGTTGCTTAATCAAGGGCAAATCGTCAAGGAAGTGCCGACAGCCGAGCGATTTAGAGCTCGTCAAGAACGCCAACCACGAGCGTCAGACTCGGCGAAATCAAATATCTTGATTGTGATCCTAATCTCTACGGTTTTCCTATTGTTAGGGGTATGGGCGTTACTTTGCAGAACTCGACCAAGTCGTCAGGGCGCCAGGTACGATTCAACCCCAAGGTGACGTACACCGGGTTCAGAGTCGTTTTCCGGGTGAAATTGATGCAGTGCTTGTCAGCATTGGGTCAGCAAGTCGCTCAAGGGCAAACGCTATTTGTGTTGAAGCCGGAAGAAATGAACAGCAACGCATCAAACTTCTCGACAGATTCCAACGCACCCAAGCAAAAGTCGATCGCTTGACTCGGCAATTGCGTATCCATTGCCCTCCTTCGATATTTCATTTTCTGCCGACATTCCGGTCGAGATAATGCAATCGGAATTACTCGCCCTGCGCACTGAGTACACAAACCTTCAGTTGCGTGGCGTGATACAGTCCAGTCAGAAATCTCGAAACACAGATCTCGATCTCTGAACTCCAAGCTCAGCAAACCCATCAACAAAATGATGGCAAACATTGCACAGCAAGAGCGCACGATCCTCGAACCATTGCAGAGGGGCTTGAACCTAAGCTCGCTGTCTCAACTCGATCGTGAAATCGAGACAGCACGCTTCTCAACAAGTGGAAGCGCAGCTGACCGAATCCCGATTACGCCAAAAATAAAGCCCTCGAAATCCGAGTGAATCAACTGAAATCTGACTACTTCATCGGAATACAACGAAGCTCGCGATGAGCAGTTGATTCTCAGCGAGACACAAATGACCCGCAAGTTGCGCCACAGAACGGCTCTCACAAACGCAAATCAAAGCCCCGATTGCTGGTATTGTCTCGAAAGTCGAGGACGTCACACCTGGAGCACTTTTCGGTAGGGGACTGTCGCGGAGTTAGTGCCGCTTGACGAGGGATTTGTTGCTAACGTTGGCTCTCACCGCGCGATCGACCTGATATTAGGCGACAGGATGTCAGAATCGCTCTGTGATGCTTATGACTTGCAACACACGGCCACTACTTGGGACCATCGCGCAACCGCAGAGAATACAACGGCAACTGAAACCGATACCTTTATGTCAGAGTCGATCTAGCCTCTCGACAAACGACAAAACAAAGATCACGCAGCTCTTCGCCCAGGAATGACGGTTCAGTTGAGATTCTTGGGGGAAAGAAAACAATCTTCCAATATATTTAACTGATACTTAAGATCAGGTCTCTGGCCTTAACGGGACTAGCACCATTATTTTTTAGACATCAAACTAGACAAAGTCAGAACTCTACGCCAATTTCTTCTACCCCAAAATCAGCAAGCCGCACTGTCTCTACATCTCCCACCGCCATTTCATCAGAAATGTAAGCATTTGTTACAACAATGGGCTCCAGGAATCTGCATCCACGGGACAGCAGTGGTAGCTCGATGCTCTGGATATTACTCGTCATTTATGGTAAATATAATATCGTCGCCGACTTGATCGATTAAAAATTAACTATGATATCGTAATCAATATCCAGGCCCTAGATTCATCTGGTCGGCCTTGTTTTAATCACCTGCCTCTTCGATGTCCAATATATTCGTTTGTAAGATTTACACTTCGGCGGTCACGCGCGGCGTAGCAAGATGTCCCAAAATTATGGAACCTCAATCTGGGTTATGCAACTAAATCCATTTGCCAATATATATCAACTGTATTAAATGTCCTCCTCACTTGAAATAAGTAAATTCCCATTCATATCAGAGTTCAAGCCCTACATTGATCACATCAGGATAATTACTCCCCAATCAAAATCTCCTGTGATATTTCTGGTGCAGCTTGAATTATTGTGGCAACATTAAGCTGCGCTAAGAAAATCCAACGTCTCGACTTCTCTGTACGCTGGGGACCCTGCTATCGATACTGCTAACAACCCGCCAATGTGTGATCGTCTTCGTGAGGAGTCGCCAGTAGGCAAGATAGTCATTAAGCGATAACCACCGAGAAGTAATAGCCTCAAGTTGAGTACCATAAATTTCACATCGCTGCCGGTCAGTGAATAAAAAGTGTTATTGAAAAGTTTTTGATAATGACTGGATGCACCATTCAATGCATCCACATCAATACAGATTACTTGAAGCCCTTTTTCAGTGTTCTATCTAGCTGCGTTAGAAGTGTAAATAAGGACCAATCTCCATATCTACAGATGAGTCATCAGTTCTGATCTGTCCTTAGAAAAAGATAATAATCATCGCAAAAATAATCACCAAGAACTCCACTCGCTCGAGCCAGAATTATATAAATCTAGGTCGTAATCATTAGTAGTCGCTGCAGTAAAGCTAGACGGATCTATGGACGATTCACTATCTGGCGTTACTTGATAAAACTGGGGCCTACTAAATCAGAAGGTTGAAGATAGTCGTCATAGCCATTAAACCATTGAAAGTATAATCAAAATCGGACGCTACTGAAGTAGCCCCAATCATACAAAGTCAAATTATCGACCAAATCAAATATTCTCGGTCTGAAAAGAGTCAATAATTATTGCGATAGAAACTAATATGTTCGCCACCTCGACTTCAAAAGATTGAGTAACTTGGTTAGTTCCACGGACAAGACCAATGATGGTCGAATGTGTGCCCAAATTCAATCTTACCAGGCGTACCAGTCATCATGTTTGTGTGTCTTCATTAAAGGATAGCCAAGACGGGGATTGAGACGCTACTAACGTTAATCCAGACCCCATATCCGCGTCGACCCCAATAATTTGGTATTCATAATTTTGTAGTTTAGTGACCTGAGTATCAGAAGAAGTAAACACAGGGGTTTTCATTTACATCCGTCACAGACACCGTCACAGCTCGGGGTATCAGTCGCACCATTCCATCCGCTGTCAAAGATGTAGCTCGACTTCGTCTCATAGTCCGCTGAACTGTTCCCAGTGTGACAGCACCAGTCGAAGCATCGATCGTAATGGAGAGGCGCCGCTGCTCCAGACACGCTATACGTCAACGTATCGTTGTCTTCTCTATCCGTCGCAAACGCTGTGTATATCACCGTCGAGATCGCCGCGTGCTCTCAGCAACACTCCCAGTCCCAGTCGCTGGCGCAAACACTGGGGCATCGCCGACGTTAGCCACCTTCTGATCCTGATGTACCCGCGTACGCTTAGATGTGCCTCCGAGTGCGTCTGTCGACGTCAAATTGATCCGTAAAGTACTGACCCACCAGCGTTTGGTCATCCCAGGAGATCCCATATAACTCGCTGTAAACGATCCAGAGCTCGCCGTCCCGGATGACCCAGTAACCGGGTGTCCGCGTTGTCTTGATCCAATGGGCTCTCTAACTGATATACGACAGAACTAATCGCACCGTCAATGTCGCTCACAGAGACTGCCACCGAGACCCTCGCACCCTCAGCAAACGTCCCATCCGGCGTAACCGTCAGGTCGCCTCATCGTCAACAGGCGTCACTGTCAACGCAATCGTTTGCGTCGCGGTATTCCCAAATCATCCGTCAGCGTCACTACAAAACTGTCGGTCCTCGTTGAAGTTCTCATTTGGCGTATACGCCCAGGCACCACTTACCGTATCAATCGGTGCAACGCCACTCGTCGCCACAGTCGTCAGCGTATACAGCGTGCCGTCAGTCAATCCATCCTGATCCGTCGCAACCAATGTCCCGGTGATCTGATCCACCATCCTCAGCTCCCGTCCCACTCAAATCACCACTGAATACAGGGGCCTCATTTACATCCGTCACAGACACCGTCACAGCCTGGGTATCAGTCGCACCATCTCCATCCGTTGCCGTCACCGTAAAGCTGTTGCTCGACTCGTCTCATAGTCCGCTGAACTGTTCAGTGTGACAGCACCAGTCGAAGCATCGATCGTAATGGAGGAGGCGTCGTTCCCAGACCACGCTGTGCGTCAACGTGTCGTTGTCTTCATCCGTCGCAAACGCTGTGTATATCACCGTCGAGATCGCCGCGTTCTCAGCAACACTCCCAGTCCCAGTCGCTGACGCAAACACTGGGGCATCGTTGACGTTAGCCACCTTCTGATCCGATGTACCCGCGTAGCTAGATGTGCCTCGACGAGTGCGCCTGTCGACGTCAAATTGATCCGTAAGTACTGACCCACCAACGTTTGGTCATCAGGAATCACATATAACTCGCTGTAAACGATCCAGAGCTCGCCGTCCCGGATGACCCAGTAATCGGTGTCCACGTTGTCTGATCCAATGAGCTCTCTAACTGATATACGACAGAACTAATCGCACCGTCAATGTCGCTCACAGAGACTGCCACCGAGACCCTCGCACCCTCAGCAAACGTCCCATCCGGCGTAACCGTCCAGGTCGCCTCATCGTCAACAGGCGTCACTGTCAACGCAATCGTTTGCGTCGCGGTATTCCCCAAATCATCCGTCAGCGTCACTACAAAACTGTCGGTCCCGTTGAAGTTCTCATTTGGCGTATACGCCCAGGCACCACTTACCGTATCAATCGATGCAACGCCACTCGTCGCCACAGTCGTCAGCGTATACAGCGTGCCGTCAGTCAATCCATCCTGATCCGTCGCAACCAATGTCCCAGTGATCGATCCACCATCCTCAGCTCCCGTCCCACTCAAATCACCACTGAATACAGGGGCCTCATTTACATCCGTCACAGACACCGTCACAGCCTGGGTATCAGTCGCACCATCTCCATCCGTTGCCGTCACCGTAAAGCTGTAGCTCGACTTCGTCTCATAGTCCGCTGAACTGTTCAGTGTGACAGCACCAGTCGAAGCATCGATCGTAATGGAGGAGGCGTCGTTCCCAGACACGCTATACGTCAACGTATCGTTGTCTTCATCCGTCGCAAACGCTGTGTATATCACCGTCGAGATCGCCGCGTTCTCAGCAACACTCCCAGTCCCAGTCGCTGACGCAAACACTGGGGCATCGTTGACGTTAGCCACCTTCTGATCCGATGTACCAACGTAGCTAGATGTGCCTCCGAGTGCGTCTGTCGACGTCAAATTGATCCGTAAGTACTGACCCACCAACGTTTGGTCATCAGGAATCATATAACTCGCTGTAAACGATCCAGAGCTCGCCGTCCCGGATGACCCAGTAATCGGTGTCCACGTTGTCTGATCCAATGAGCTCTCTAACTGATATACGACAGAACTAATCGCACCGTCAATGTCGCTCACAGAGACTGCCACCGAGACCCTCGCACCCTCAGCAAACGTCCCATCCGGCGTAACCGTCAGGTCGCCTCATCGTCAACAGGCGTCACTGTCAACGCAATCGTTTGCGTCGCGGTATTCCCAAATCATCCGTCAGCGTCACTACAAAACTGTCGGTCCCGTTGAAGTTCTCATTTGGCGTATACGCCCAGGCACCACTTACCGTATCAATCGGTGCAACGCCACTCGTCGCCACAGTCGTCAGCGTATACAGCGTGCCGTCAGTCAATCCATCCTGATCCGTCGCAACCAATGTCCCGGTGATCGATCCACCATCCTCAGCTCCTCGTCCCACTCAAATCACCACTGAATACAGGGGCCTCATTTACATCCGTCACAGACACCGTCACAGCCTCGGGTATCAGTCGCACCATCTCCATCCGTTGCCGTCACCGTAAAGCTGTAGCTCGACCCCAGTCTCATAGTCCGCTGAACTGTTCAGTGCGTGACAGCACCAGTCGAAGCATCGATCGTAATGGAGGAGGCGTCGTTCCCAGACACGCTATACGTCAACGTATCGTTGTCTTCATCCGTCGCAAACGCTGTGTATATCACCGTCGAGATCGCCGCGTTCTCAGCAACACTCCCAGGTCCCAGTCGCTGACGCAAACACTGGGGCATCGTTGACATCCGTAACATCCAGCGTGACATCGACAGTGTCTGTTAGTGCCCCATCAGAGGCAGTCACGGTAAACAAATACTGATTCTTGGTCTCGTAGTCAGGCGAAGCATTGAATCTGACTTCCCCGGTTACAGGATCTATGGTTAATAAAGAATCGTCAGCACCAGTCAGACTGTAAGTCAGTGTATCTCCATCCACATCCGAGGCAAAGGCTGTGTAAATAACTGTTGAAACATCTGAGTTTTCAGCGACGGAGATTGACGCCGTGGATGACGCAAATACAGGGGTCTCATTTACATCCGTCACAGACACCGTCACAGCCTGGGTATCAGTCGCACCATCTCCATCCGTTGCCGTCACCGTAAAGCTGTAGCTCGACTTCGTCTCATAGTCCGCCGAACTGTTCAGTGTGACAGCACCAGTCGAAGCATCGATCGTAATGGAGGAGGCGTCGTTCCCAGACACGCTATACGTCAACGTATCGTTGTCTTCATCCGTCGCAAACGCTGTGTATATCACCGTCGAGATCGCCGCGTTCTCAGCAACACTCCCAGTCCCAGTCGCTGACGCAAACACTGGGGCATCGTTGACATCTGTCACAGTAATCGTGAACGACTCATTGTAGGGACTTCGGGATAAGTGCATCATCACTGTCGTCAGAATGATCGAGTAAGACGTCTTGGTCTCGTAATCAGGTGATGCATTCAGAGTCAACACGCCAGTTGAAGCATTTAAGGCAAAGAAACTCGCATCAGCCCCGGATAATCTGTACGTGAAGGATGCTGACGTATCATCCGTGCTGGTTGCCGTAAACGTCAGTGCAGTCGCATTCTCTGCGATTGTCGTCGCAGACAGCGTGATATCTGTCGGTGCCGCATTACTACCAGCAGCCGTGGCTGCAGCGGATACAGTGGTCGCATCAGTCAGAGTAATTGAGCCTGATCCAGACCCCGCGATCGATTTCTCAGCCGCTGCTGCCGTGGCAACCCTGAGTGGCTAAATACGACCCTGTTGCAATAGCCCCCTTCAGCCCCGAATCGGTCAGATCTGTGTTTGTTACTGCAGTGATAGCGCTGATTCACAAAATGCCACAGAGGTCCATTGCTATATCCAGCGTCGTGCGGTGAACGCTGTCGCATCAATGCCTGAGAGGGAACTTAAGTTTGTGGGGTCGACTCCGCCTCGATCGATGCCAAGTCACCGTCATGTATCGGTCAGATCAAGATCTGTCCGCCTGCTGAGGGCCTTCGCCTGTACAACTGTTACAGCACGATGCAAATGCTGCCTCGGCAGCAGCCTCTGCATCCGCCCCAGCCCCTGAGGCCGCAGCAGAGATCGCTTGCACTGTCGCAAGTACAGTCGCTGCAACCTTCGCGACCGCTAGCGCATCATCCGCATCCACACCCGATGCATAGGGGTTAAAAACGACAAAATGGAGATCCCATCAAGACCCAAGGCAGTCGCGACCTGCGCCTCGGTCAGCCCGTTGGTCTCCATCAGGTCATAGGCCACCGTCGTCGTCGGAGTGACAACAGTAGATCCATTGGGTGCTTTGAGAGTCACTCCAGAAAGAACAATGTATCCGAGGCCGTATCTACCGCATTGATCGTGAAACCAGCCGCTGTTGTCGAGTCCGTTGTCACCACGATTGGCGCATTGGCGTCTGTCGAGGTGAGTGAGAATGCACCGTCCCCGTCGGTGTAGGCGTAAGTGCCTGTCTAAATCGAGTTCGCCGTCACCATCGTAATCCACAAAATGCGATCGCACCATTGATCGGGACCAGCGACTGCATTACCTGCAACAGAAAACGTGGAGGGTGATGATGTGATTGATGTAGAGCCACCACCACCGCAAGCCGCCAAACCCATCGCCGACAACGGCACCGTCGCCGGAAATAACTGCTTTAACTTGCGATCAAGATGACATAACTTCTTGCTCCAACTTCAAATCAGTGTCTATGGTGGACCCTGTCGTCAAGACAGAATTTGTCCGGGCTTAAGCCAGGGTCCATCTCTTTAACCGCAGGGGAACATCGCTGCCCTTGTTTACTCTTAGGGGTGTATCCCCGTGGAGTGTAGCGACACAGGGGATGGGTTCTACCCTATTTTCACGGACGGTTTAAAAACGACGTAAATTGCTGATCTACTCTAGCCACTCTACGTTGCATCCTTGGATTATGGAATCGCTCGATGTAGCTAAAGACGTCAGCTCGTATCTCAGCTCTGGTTCGGTATTTTTGATAACGGGTTCGCTCTC
The DNA here is from genome assembly GCA_018401755.1 of Litorivicinus sp. Classification (GTDB taxonomy): domain Bacteria; phylum Pseudomonadota; class Gammaproteobacteria; order Pseudomonadales; family Litorivicinaceae; genus HIMB30. The sequence goes on along the minus strand of JAGYKJ010000007.1, from coordinate 291,006 downwards.
GCTTTAAAAGACCGAAGAAGCCCTCGCAGGCTGCGTTATCACCACAGTGACCGACTCGACTCATGCTGCTCACCAACCCATGACGCTTCAGCAACTTCTGATAATCATCACTGGTAAATTGCGTGCCGCGATCCGAGTGCAGAATCACAGGTGCCGTGCTCTCGCGTTGTCCGAGTGCCATCTCGACCGCACGCATCACCATGAAGCGGTCCTGACGAATCTGCATCGACCAACCCACGACAATCTTGGCATACAAGTCCAAGACCACGCACAGGTAGAGCTTGCCTTCGCTAGACGACAGCTCCGTGATGTCCGTGACCCACTTGGTCTCAGGCTCAAGCGCCGTGAAGTCGCGTTGCAGATGATCCTCAATACCCTGAGGCCTGCTCGAACCACGTTTGCTGCCACGACCTTTTTTACGAGGCCAACCCTGCAACTGATCCGCTGCCATGATGCGTGCGACTCGATTTAAACTGAGACGCTCACCCTCATCGCAAAGGTCTTCATGCATCCGGGGTGCACCAATCACGCCACCACTGTCGTCGTGGATCGCACGCATCCGCTTCAACAGACGAGCGTTCTCGAGTGCACGGCAACTCGGAGAACGCGTCTCCCACGCGTAATAACCACTTGGAGAGACATGCAAACAACGACACATCAAACGCACTGTAAACTCACCGCGACAACGTTGAATCGCCTGATACCTCAGGACGACTCTCTGGCAAAGAACGTCGCCGCTTCGCGCAAAAAATCGCGTTCCTTCTTGACCCGTGCCAGCTCTCGCTTCAGGCGGGCCAGTTCCTCGTCCCGCGGCACTCCAGATCCTGCAAAAGCGCGATCTGGGCTCGCTTCAAGCTCACGCTTCCAGCGACCCAAAACGTTTGGATTAATGCCCAGCTCGAGGGCGACTTGATTGCAGGACACACCAGGATGCTGGGTCTGCAAGACGGCCTCGCGTTTAAACTCGGCACTGTATTTTCTACGTATAGTCATGAACACTCCTTCTGGGTGCAGTATGCACCTCTTTAGTTGTGTCCGTTAAAACGGGGTAGAACCCCTTGCGAGACCCACCAATGGGTAACGAATCCAATGTGTCGAGTTCGAACGATAATGCCAGCAACCTACCCAAAGCCAGACGGAATACATCAACCCAAATGCAGTAAGACCCAGCAGCCCTGTATACATCACAAGATTCGGGGCGATTGTCTCGTGATGATTTTCCGCAAAGGTGCCAAGCAATCCATAGGCAGATAGCACGACATAACCAACAAACCCGCTACCCACAAATCCCATGAACAGATAAGTGATTGGATGTGCTTTACCAAAAAAGACTCGTTCAATGGCATTGGGGGTTCCCGTCACACCATCTCCTCCGATCTAGTGAACTTTGTCTGCCACTGTATCGTAAAACTGCTGTATCACAGGTTTCAGGTCTGGCTTCAAATAAGTCCTAACTTGACCAATCAGATCATCTGGAATGCCAAAGAGAACCTCTGCAACACTGCCTGTAATCGCAGCAATTGTGTCTGCATCACCACCTAGAGAAACTGCATTCCGAATGGCATCTTCAAAGGAATCCGCCTCAAATGCACAGATCAAAGCATCAGGCACACATCCTTGACAGGTCTCGTTATAGGTATGCAGTGAACGACAGGTGTCGACATCACGATCCAAGTCATACCCGAACATTTCAGTCACGGCGTCTCGAATCGCATTTGGTTCACTGCCCTTGCGAGCAAGATAGATCGCCAAGACAACAGCCTGCGCACCTTTCACACCCTCTGGATGCGAATGACTGACTTCGGTCACGATCTTCGCCACCTCTAACGCTACGGCAAGGTCGTCATAGAGCCAGCCTGCGGGTGAAATCCGCATTGCGGATCCATTGCCATAGCTGTTGTAAGGGGGTTGCACTGTCGGTGCAGAGAGCCACTTGATGAATCCCTGTCCATAGCCTCCGAGTGACTCGGTTGGATACACCTTTCGTGCCCAAGAACGCATGGCGTCAGCGGGATGGATTTCGTTCATGAGGGAATCAGCAATAGCCACCGTCATGATCGTATCGTCTGTAATCCCACCCTTGGGATGGAACAGAGGCATGAAGTTCTTTCGCTTATTTCGAGAGAACTCATAAGGAGACCCCACGACATCACCGATAATTGCTCCGTACATGGTATCCCTCCCTCGTGACGCACTGAGGCTAACGAATCAACCGATCATTGACCACATCGTAGAGAATTGATTTGACGCCCGTCTCATCTTGATGCCTTGAGAACCACTCGCCCGAAGCGGCTGCCAATCGTCCATCGTCACAACTTGATGATGTGCCCAGTGGAAAAAAGCAAAATAGCATCTCGCACTCAATGCCCGCCTCCCACAACTGATACTCATTCAGGATCACCGAACCATCGGCAAATTCCCATCCTGATACCAAGGGAATTTCTAACGACTGAATCTTTGTGGTTGGTAGCACCATAAGAGCGATCGTCGCCAACATGAGGGCTAGGTGCCTACCCAGAGACTTTAGACCACTAATCAGCATTTTGGGCCTCAATCAAGTAACGATGGATCGCATCAGTTGACTCACTGCAAAAGACCTGTGTCAGTCCTATAAGTATACGTACACGAGGAAGTCGACCAATGCAAACAACACATTCAATCAAATGGCAAACAAATGAGACCCGACACGAATTGACTCGCTGCGACGAGCAACTACAGACGTTCAGATATCAGAGAGACGAGGAAGATCCAATTACATTCTCGGGCATCGAACTGAAATCGCTTCAGCTACAGATCAGTAGAATGTTGAACCGACGAGACTACAGTTTTGCAGAATTCTCACAGAAGTGGGATAAAGCCTCTAAGACATCGCAGTGAGCAAACCACTGGGCTCTAATGAGAAAATGAACGTCTTTTCTTCATCTAGACAATCTCGTTCGATCGGTTTCTCTAGCCGAATCAATTCATGGTTTGGGTTGGTGACATCGATCAGCAGGGGATAATATAGATCACAATTCGGCTCGAGGCGTTTTTCATGTCATCTGAACCTGCAAAAATTGAACACCAGTTCTATCAAAACCGCAAAATTTTGAATGGCAAAATGAAAAATTAATCTTCATTAATCAATTTCTTGGTATGCCAAAGTAAATTGTTAAAGGCGCACTATCAATTTCACGTTTTTGAGCGTAGGTTGTGATTGAATAAAATTTTTTATCAAAGAGGCTGTCATGAAATATCTCATTTTCTTGCTTTGCTGGGTTGGTTCGGCTGCATTTGCACAAACAGTCTATACCCCAAATGCGTTTGGCGGCGGCGGGACCTACAACGGCCCCAGCGGAACTACGACCTATACACCGAACGCATTTGGCGGTGGCGGGAATTACAACGGCCCCAGCGGAACTACGACCTATACACCGAACGCATTTGGCGGTGGCGGGACCTACAACGGCCCCAGCGGAACTACGACCCATACACCGAACGCATTTGGCGGTGGCGGGACCTACAACGGCCCCAGCGGAACTACGACCCATACACCGAACGCATTTGGCGGTGGCGGGACATATAGCCGTTGATTTTAGGCGGCCTGAGAAATTGTATATTGAGGGAGTCTTTATTTATATTCAAAGTCTCAATCAGAGCGGTTTCTCTGGCCGAACCAATTCATGGTTTGGGTTGATGATATCGATCAGCAGGGGACGATACAGATCACGATTCGGTTCAACGCGTTTTTTGTGTTTCATGGCATCTGAATTTGCAAGAAATTGAATGCCAATCATATCAAAACCGGCAAATTTTGAATAGCAAAATGAGACCTTAATATCAACAAAAATGGCTTAATATGAAAAACGAGTTATTCAGAGCGGACTAACTAACTCTTGAAAAGTATCACCAAGCCGACACTTTACCTCACGATTCCTTCGATGCTTTTTGGCCACAGTCAGGTCGTCAAACAAAATGAAAGCGTGAATCCATGAAATTTTCCACCTAATTTCGGAATGCTGATAATCTCATCCCTGATCCACAACAGTGAGCGTACCCTTGCTGTCCCCCAAAAAACTTCTACTGACCAAATGGACCGCTGTCACGCCCGTGGCCAAGCAAAAGCACTTCTTGGTCATTCGGGTGATTGATCCCGAGCAGCCCAGCGACCCGATTGAGCAAGTAGAAATCGAAGCAGTGCTTTCCAAGGCCACAAAGATTATTGATTGGCGTGATCTACGAGACGACAAGGTTTGGCGGCAAGGTTGGGTTTGAGTGCGCTCATTCGGCGCATATCTGCTTCTTCACGCACTTCTTGGCAAGACAGATTTTTCAGGACAGTGTTTGCTGATTTCACCCATCACTGGAACTGACACCCGCATTTACCGACCCACTTTCTCCACTGACAGAGGTGTTGGACTTGTAGTTATAGGCACACCCAGACAGCAGTGCCAAAGGCGGGAAAATAAGTAGGGCAAAGACCAAGAACCCTTTGGATTTTAGAAACCGACCTAACCCATTCCTAAATGCGGTCTTCCGATAGTCGGTCTCTTCTGCTTCCTTCACCGCTTCTATCCATTCCTTTTCGGTCAATGGATTTCCAGTGTATCGATCTCTGATGAGTCGTTGCTGTGTTTTGCGTTTGGATTTGGTCATTTTTTCCAAGACTCCGTTGCCATAAGATTCAATGCGATCTGCCAACCACCAATACTTGTGTTCATTACTCATTTGCGCCCCAGACAACATCGTTTAGATGCTGGGATTTCTTAAAGAACCGTGCGTAGTGCTTTTGGATGATCGGAACACTGGTCCGAGTGTTTCTTGCGACATCATAAATGTCTGTCCCTTGTTGAAGTCGGAACACGATGTAGGTGTGACGAAGGGACACAAAGTCTCGTTTTCGTCCGTAGTTGTCCTCGTCAAGTTTGCAGTCTCTCAAGAGTCTCGCAAACCCAGTTGTGTGTTTTCTTTCAAAGACCAGTTCTCGTGAGGTTTTTGGATCCTTGATCTGTCGTCGTTCATAAATTCGTCGGAACACGTTGGGTGCCCCGATAAAACTCTCTGCTTCTTCCCCTGCCCCTCGTTTTCCCTTGGTGACCGTCACAAGACACACTTCACGAGTCTCTTTCACACCATTCACCAAGATCTCTCGTTCGACGATCCGGACATGACGGAACTCCAGTTGAAGTGCCTCCCCGACTCGCATCCCTGTATTCGCCATCCAAATGATGAAGTCATGTTGTTCCAATGCATCATCCAACCACCGCCCTTTGTTGGGGGATGAGACACGGTGATATTTGATGTTCGATCTGGATGCTTGCAGTAGCGAGCGATATTCCTCGATGTTGAAAAAGATTCTGGGAATGGTGGTTTCCTGCTTCGGACGATCGATATCCTCAAACCGCACCAAATCATTGGTCCACCCTTTCTTCCGTGCAGTTTTCAGAACCCGTTGAACCGCAATCTTGTGCTGATGAATGCTTTTCTCGGAGAGGTTTGGTTTTTCTTCTTCAGCTCGTTTTCTCAGGAGAAAGTGACGGTAGTCATCCCATGTGGACGAGGTGATTTTGTCGATCGGCAATTTCCCAAAGAATTGCGCAATGTAGTAGGTCTCTCTCAACAGTCCGAGCAATGACTTTTGATACGCCTCACTGTTGCGTTTCACCTGCATATCTTCACGAACGAACTTGATTGCGTGTCGGAATAGTCGTTGTGAGGATGACTCAGGTGCATCGCCTGAGACGATCCGAGTCTGGTTTTTCAGGTACCACGATTCAGACACCAGCAATGCCTGTTTTTTGTCATCGGTTCCGGTCGATTTCCGGACAAAACGACCCTTGTGATAGAACCCGGCGTACCAGTTCTCCGACTGCCCATTTGGAGTCTGAAAAATCACTAATTTGGGATACTTGGGATGACGAAACCGACCGCTCATTACGGTAGTAAAACCGCCCGTATGTAAGTCGTCAAGTAAGTCGTGTTTTATTTTTCTAAGTTGTTGTTTTATTTACTTATTTTTATGAAAAATGGGGGGTTTTAAGTCCTGTGTGTCTACCAGTTCCACCACGCTCGCAAATTTCTAGCCGCGAAGTATACCGACTTCACACACCAAACTCACGATTTCTATTGACCTGAATCACTAAAAATCCCCTGTACCTCAGCGGCACTTCCACCGATGCCTAGATCCACAGCCCCAATTGCTAGACTGATCCCAGCATTAGTCGCAACATCTGTGATCACCTGGCGATCACTTAATGGGGTATACCCACAGGCGACTCGCATGCCAGATGCGTTGCGACGATCAGCGTAATCGAGAGCCGCGTTTGCCCCCAGCAAGGCGGGCAATAATCCAACCGATGCGACGGTCAAAACAGGCGTTGCAATAATACGTCCCCACTTCACATCATTTTGAACATCAGCGGACTGAAGTGCCTTTGAACAATCGGGAGCCGAGCCTGAAGCGCCTCGTTCAGTAATTTGAGCAGCCGTCTTGTGGCTGACGCTCGTACAGCCAGCCAAGAATGCCATGAGTATAGATACCAAGAAAGGCGTGTTTTGTCGCATGTGACCGATCCCAACACCGTACGTTAGGTATACCAATTTCCACTGACCTTGTCAGCCGAAATACGCCCTACTCGGCAGAAAGATGCGGCCAAGCGGCGCGAAGGTAGGCCCACATCGACCACAAGGTCAGAACAGCTGCGAGTCCAAGGACCCAAAGCCCAACGTGCGACATGGTAATTTCAACGGGGAGCGCCAAACATAGAAGAATCGCGATCATTTGGCTGGCGGTCTTCACTTTGCCAAGCCATGACACAGCAACCTGTGCACGCTCGCCAATCTCACTCATCCACTCACGCAGAGCAGAGACAACGATTTCGCGACCGATGATCACGATGGCCGGCAGTGTGACCCAAAGCGAATCAAAAGCATCCACTAAGAGCACCAGAGCGGCAGACACCATAAGTTTATCAGCGACAGGATCAAGGAATGCCCCAAACCGGGACTCCATCTGCCAGCGACGTGCCAACCAGCCATCCAGCCAATCGGTGATCGATGCAAGCCCAAAGACTGCTGCCGCAATCAATCCAGTCTCAGGGGAGGGGATCATCCAAATGACGATCAGCACCGGAATTAGAATCACGCGAAGCCATGTCAAAATATTTGGAAGATTCACAAAGCCGTCTCAATCTCGATGCAAAGCAGAGTACACCAATTCGGCACTCTGTTGACTCATGCCTTGCACTTTTGCGATATCTGAAATACTCGCAGAGGCCAGTCGTTGAAGCCCACCAAAATGACGCAGCAGCGCCTGACGTCGCTTGGGCCCAATACCTGGAATCCCCTCCAACGGGCTTGTGTTTCGGGTTTTTCCGCGCGCTTGACGATGTTTGGTAATCGCAAATCGATGCGCTTCATCACGAATCTGCTGAATCAAATGTAACGCTGGGGCGGTCGGATCAAGTCGCAATTCCTCCCCCGTATCCGCACGGTGCAAGATTTCAAAGCCCGCTTTCCGAGTCACTCCTTTAGCAACTCCCAACACAAAAATTCCATGCAGGCCCAAGTCCGACAGAATTCGGATGGCTTCACGGAGCTGTCCGAGCCCGCCATCAATCACCAACACGTCGGGTATCTGTTCCTCACCGGTCTTCACCCGTTGGTAGCGTCGCGTGAGTGCTTGGGCCATGGCCGCATAGTCGTCACCCGCGGTCACTCCATCAATATTGAAAATACGATAGTCACGCTTTAGCGGGCCATTCCCATCGAATACCACACAACTGGCCACAGTGGACTCACCTTGCGTATGACTGATGTCAAAACACTCCAACCGATTGGGTGGATCAATTCCAAACCGGGTGGCAAAGTCAGCAATCCGTTTCGCCTGACCGTCTCGACTTGCCAAGCGAGTACCCAAGGCTTGTGTCGCATTGGTCGCAGCCAGCTCCAAATACTGAGCCCGAACTCCACGCACCGCATGTGCAACGCGTACATGACGCTTTGCCGCCTCACTGAGTGCTGAGCCCACCAGGGCAAGATCAGCAATCGATTCCGCCAACAAGACTTCACTCGGAATTGGTCGCTCAGAGCCTAAATAATACTGGGCGATGAAGGCCGCCAAAATCTCCGCATTCGTCTCTAGAAGACCACGATCCGGAAACTGGGCATTGACCCCAATCACCCGCCCTCCTCGGACGCTCAAGACAGCGAGGCAGACGACACCCGCGTCATGAGCCACAGCCAACGCATCCAGATCCGACAAATCACTTTCCATCGCTTGCTCTGAGAGCAGAGTTCTCAGTCGCGCAATCACATCACGATAGCGACTGGCTTGCTCGAACTCGAGTGCGGCGGCTGCCTGATCCATCTTTGCCTCGAGGATCCCAAAAAGATCCTGTGACCGCCCCTCAAGGAAGAGCTTCACGTGTTCGAGATCTTCCGCATACTGAGTCTTAGAGATCAAGCCAACACAGGGTCCGCTGCAACGCCCGATTTGATACTGAAGGCACGGCCTCGATCGATTGGCAAAGACACTTTCTTCGCACTGACGTATTTGAAATGTTTTTTGAATCAGGTTCAGCGTTGATTTCACCGCACCCGCAGAGGGAAAAGGTCCAAACGTCTTGCCATTCGGCTGGCGCTGTCCACGGCGATAATAGAGCCCGGGAAATGAATGAGAGATATTCATGTACACATAGGGGTAGGATTTATCATCACGCAACAAGATATTGTAGGGCGGACGCTCAGTTTTAATCAGCGTCTGTTCCAGAATCAGCGCCTCAACCTCATTGCGACAGATGGTGATGCTGATCTCAGTAATCCGCTGAACCATGGCTAGGGTTTTCGATGACAGCCCCTGTCCCCGAAAATAGCTTGAGACGCGAGACTTCAAATTCTTAGCCTTTCCCACATAGAGAACGTGCCCAGAAGCATCCCTCATTTGGTAAACCCCGGGGCGCGTCGTCAGATGTTTTAGGAATGTACTGTGGTCAAACTCGCTCATGCGGGGATTCTAACCCCTTCATGCCGTGGCGGTAGGCCAAATGTGTTAAACCGACATCGCTGGCAATTCCCAGCTTCTCAAAAATACGATAGCGATAGGTATTGACTGTTTTTGGCGAGACTTTGAGGTCCCGCGCAATTTGTACTGGACGCACGCCTTCAATAACCAGGTCACAGACTGTCAACTCCCTGGGAGATAGCTTTTGAAAGGGGTTTCGCTCGCTTACACGGTTCAAAGCCAACACTTGCGCTGCCAACGGCGATAAATACACATCTCCGCGTAAGACGCGCTCGATTCCGCGGAGGAAGGCAGCAGACTCAACACGTGGATCCGCAATCCCCTTAGCACCAAGCGACAATAGGGTTTGGCAAGATACGCCACGGAGATGGCGTAGATAGCAAATTACGCGCGTGTCTGGAAGCACCGCTGACAAGCGATCCACCCAGGCAAAGACAGACAACTGAGGCGTGAACTCATCCAAAATCACGATGCGCGGACGCGCCTCGATAATCTCGTTCATGCCCTCGGCTCCGCGAGTCATGGTGCCCACAAGACGGAGTTCCGTTGCGCGCAGAGTATGGGTCAACATTTCCCGAAAAATAGCTTGCCCAGATACAACAAATACTGGAATCGTCATGCGTAGTCTCCTTTGCCAATCTCAAGATGTTCAGCTTGAACGTCCCGATGACGAAAAACACTCGCACCAAAGGTCAGGGGATCCAGAGAACAACGAGGAGAACGACGCCTAAGGCAAGACGGTACATCACAAAGGGCTTCACACCGATGCGTTGGATAAGACCAAGAAACAAACGAATACAGACATAGGCAGAAAGTCCAGAGGCAACTGTCCCCATGCCAATCTCAAACCAAGGGACAGACTCAGTCGCACTCAGAAGATCCCATCCTTTCAGCAGACTCGCGCCAAAAATCACAGGCACTGACATCAAAAATGAAAACTCAGCCGCTGCACGCCGCGACCACCCCAAAGCCAATGCGGCTGTCAGTGTAATCCCGGAGCGCGATGTCCCAGGGATGAGTGCAACCGCTTGGGCCATGCCGATGATCAACACATCACGCCATCGAATATGTGACATGCCTCGTTGGCCCACTCGCCCATCAGCCCACCAAAGTAGCAGACCAAATCCGATTGTGGTCGCCGCAATCACGCCGACGGCGCGAAGCTCCCCTTCAATCCATGACTTTAAGAGGACCCCAGCAACCACCGCAGGGAGTGTTGCCGCAGCAATCATCCAGCCCAACCGCGCGTGACGTGGGTAACGGCGCCCCATCCCCACGCAAACGCCTTTGATCAATCGTCCAAGGCGAACTCGAAGCGCGAGAATCACCGCGATCAAGGAACCAAGATGCACCGCCACATCGAATGCCAGCCCTTGATCAACCCATCCCAAGACGGCAGAGGGAAGGATCAAATGTGCAGAACTTGAGATCGGCAAAAACTCAGTGAGGCCCTGGATGACTGCCAGGAGCATTGCATATTCAAGATTCATAGAGTTTCGATGGCTGATCCGCAAGCGGCGTCCAAGAGACCGTCTGCCGTAAATAGAGGGGGATCAGTTGATTGCCAGGCATCCAGAAGCTCTGCGGACAGGCTTCGCCATAGGCTTTGAGGTCCTGAAGTGTTGGCGCAACTCGATGAATTACGCGATCCGGGAGAAATGCCATCTCATCCAGATGACCAATCCAGGTATTGCCGGTCAACGCACCAACTGCCAGAAGTTCACGATCCACCAATCGGGGGGTGTCTGGTATAAATCCCCCGCGACCGACGTAAACATCCCCCATGCGCGCATCCAACAAAACGTCACATGGCGCATCGCATCCCTGACTCCGTGCGACAAATGCCATTAATGAAAGCTGATCAACTGGCAAGACCTGACATTGGGTCACCAAATGCAACGCGTGCACCGCCGAGACAGCGATTCGCAGCCCAGTAAAACTGCCTGGACCTTGCACACAGATGACAGCATCAACTGACGCCAGATTCGTATGACAGCGATCCAACAGCTCTGTCAGTGCCGGCAGCAAGACCGCATCATGGCGGCCTTCAAGATCACCCGCTTCAACCCATTCGGCGCCAACACTCAGACCGACCGCGAGCCTATTCCGACTGGCATCTAAATAAACACAATTCATGACACTACACAGACTCCATCGGTTGATTTGAATGCGTCACGAATCGATCAAAACGTGGCCCCAAACGGGTTAAACACTCATACGCAATCGTACCCGCAGCGGCAGCCATGGCATCGACTGAATGCCGTGCGTTGAGCAACTCAACCCAATCAGTCGAGCCGACTGAAAATCCAGCCTCGATGACCTCAGTCACGTCTATGCCAATAAGATCCATACTGACCCGACCAACCAATGGGCAGCGAATTCCGTGTAATTCAGCACACCACTGGTTACCAAGTGTCCGCAGCAGCCCGTCTGCATAGCCACTGGCACAGGTCGCAATGACACGCTCGCGATCGGCAATCCAAGTACCTCCATACCCAACCGAGGCGCCCTGATCGACCTTTTGCACCATCAATACTGGGGCATGCCATGAGACCACAGCGCGAGCTGGCCAAACACAGGAGGGATCTGGTGAACCACCATACAAACCAATGCCAGGCCGTGTGATCTCAAAATGGTACTCTGCACCCAGTAAGATCCCGCCGGTATTCGCGAGCGAACAAGGCACAGTCATGTTTAGCGAGCTCACCCAAGAGACGAACATCGAACGCTGCAGCATATTTAAGGGTGAAGCGGGCTGATCACTGGCGACTAAGTGGCTCATCAATAAACTTGGAGAACAAGCACGAATATCCCGCTCAGCCAATGTCTCGACGCACAAACCCAACCGATGCATGCCAGTGTCCACATGGATGGCTGGTTCAAGCCCCTCGCCTGAGGCAAGCTGGATCCCCTCACGCGAATTCAAGCATGGACGCAGACGCTGCGCGCGGTAGAGCTCGAGATTTGAGCGATCCATTCCATGAAAAACATAGATCACGGCACTCGGCGCCAGAGAGCGAACTTGCACACCCTCTTCTGGATAGGCAACAAAAAAGATTTCGCATCCGGCATCGACCAGAGTCGGTACTACCCAATCGACTCCCAATCCGTACGCGTTTGCTTTCACGACCGCAGCAGTGGCCTGCACGCCGGTTTGCGCAAGCAATTGATAGTTCGCAACGAGAGCCTCAGCATCAAGAAGAAGGCGAGGCCTTCGCGACATGGATTACTCCTGTAACGCCCGAATAATTTGGTCGCGAATCTCTTCGACAGTTCCAATTCCTGAGATACGAGTCAAGGTCGGCGCCTCAGCTGCATTGGATTTTGCCCAAGATCCATAGAAGTGAATGAGAGGCTCGGTCTGCTCGTGATAAACCGAAAGCCGGTCACGCACGACTTCTTCACGATCATCATCACGCTGAATCAGTGGTTCCCCTGTGACGTCATCCACGCCATCCCGCTTTGGGGGATTATAAATCACATGGTAGGTGCGGCCACTGGCAAGGTGCACACGCCGTCCTGCCATGCGTTCAATGATGGCTTCGTCATCCACATCCATTTCCACAACGTGATCAATCTGCACACCAGAGTCTCGCAATGCTTCAGCCTGCGGAATGGTGCGAGGAAATCCATCAAACAAGCATCCATTGGCACAATCCGATTGCTCCAAACGCTCTTTGACCAGACCAATGATGATGTCATCAGACACCAATCGGCCTGCATCCATCACCTGCTTCGCCGCGAGCCCTAGTGGACTCTCAGCGTTGACGGCCGCCCTTAACATATCACCCGTCGAAATTTGGGGAATCTGAAACGCTTTACAAATGTACTGCGCTTGGGTTCCTTTTCCAGCGCCAGGAGCGCCTAATAAAATCACACGCACGCGGTGTGCTCCTTATCGTCGTCAAACACTGACCGTATCCGGTTTCCCCCGTGAAAGGCAAGCCCTCAGAAAGTTGAACGCTGCGACTGCTTTGCCCGCGTCCATAGCGCCTCCAGCTCAGCGTCACTCGCACCAGGTAACTGAATATCATCACGATCCGCCAATGCTTGTACATGCCGTATTCGTTCCATGAACTTGGTCGTGGACTGACGACAGACTTGCTCAGCATCAAGGCCATGATGCCGTGCCAAGCTAATCGCACTGAACAACACGTCCCCCAGTTCATCTGCAACGCGTCCCGAATCGCCCGATTCCAGGGCCTCGTGAAGCTCCTGTATCTCAGCTTGAAGTACAGAAAAAACTGGCGCCGCAGAGGACCAGTCAAATCCGATCATGCGCGCCCGTTTTTGGATTTTTTGCGCACGCGACAGGGCCGGCAGCGCGAGCGGGATATCGTCAAATAAATCCTGCTGTCCCCGCTCAGCGCGCTCGCGCGCTTTTTGCGTCTCCCAGGCAGACTTTATGGCTGCCATATTCGAATCTGGCGGTTTAGATAACGCCATGAGTTGGCCATCAGGAAAAACATGCGGATGTCGAATTACGAGTTTTTCAACCAGTCCATGAATCACATCATCGAGATCAAATGCACCCTGCTCCTCACCCATTTGCGCATAAAAGATCACCTGAAATAACAGGTCCCCCAGTTCGGCGGGTAACTCATCCAGCGAGCCACGCTCAATCGCATCGGCCACTTCATACGCTTCCTCCAAGGTGAATGGAGCGATGGTGTCAAAGCGCTGCTCCAAATCCCAAGGACATCCGGTCTCTGGATCACGTAATCGCTTCATCAAGACTCGCAGATCCGTCCAGCAGTATCGCGTCATCAAGCATCCCTCACGCGGTGAACGGAGATCACATTATGAATGCGCTGTATTCTATCAAGAACTTGGGATAACTCTTGTAGGCCTTTGATTTCAATGGATAAGCGAAGCGTTGCAATGTGTAACGCATGATCTGTTTTAGAATTCAATCCAGTCACATTCACCCGATCGTTGGCAAGCACTGAAGTCACATCACGCAGAAGCCCTTGGCGATCATAGGCCCGAATCTCGACCTCGACCGGATAGGTATCCGTTTGTGTCGCACCCCAGCTGACATCAATGATTCGCTCCGGAGTCGACTCCTCCAACGACAAAATATTGGTGCAATCATCTCGGTGAATACTGACCCCTCGGCTTTTGGTGATGTAACCCACAATGGAATCACCCGGCACTGGCTGACAGCAGGTTGCGATCTGCGTCAACAACTTCCCGACACCATGAATTTGGATGCCGTCCGTTCGTTCCGTCGGCGATGCCCGCCGGGGCTCAAGATCTAACTCCCGCTGGGTCTGACCGGTGAGTCGGCTTAATGCACCAACAAACTGCGACACACGGATGTCACCAGCCCCGACCGCTGCATACACATCGTCCAAATGATGAAAATTCAGAGCGCGAACCACCTGGGCCATATCAATATGACCGAGTGCCAATCGCCGCGTCTCGGCGTCGATTAGTTGACGTCCTGCTTGAATGTTCTGATCACGATCTAACTGCTTAAACCAAGACTGTACTTTGGCGCGGGCACGAGATGTCTTTAAATAACCCAAGCCGAGATTGAGCCAATCACGGCTTGGGCGCAATTCGGACTGACGCAAAATCTCCACCTGATCGCCCACCTTCAGCGGGTAGGTCAGCGGAACAATCCGCCGATTGACTTTCGCGCCTCGACACGAGTGGCCCACCTCAGTATGGAGCTTGTAAGCAAAATCAAGCGGTGTGGAGCCGGCGGGAAGGTCAACGACATGACCATCTTTGGTAAACACATAGATGCGATCTTCCAGCACATCCTGACGTAAGGCATCGGAGAGATCTCGGAGGTCACCCACCTCATCGTGCCAATCGAGAACTTGGCGCAGCCAAGCGATCTTATCTTCATACCCTTGACCGCGCTCTTGTGTATCCGTTCCTTTGTAGCGGTAATGCGCGCAAACCCCATACTCCGCCTCATCGTGCATTTGCTGGGTGCGAATCTGGATCTCAACGACCTTCCCTTGTGGCCCAATCACTGCAGTGTGGAGAGATCGATAACCATTTGGCTTGGGCGCCGCAATGTAATCATCAAATTCATGCGGGATACTCTTCCAGGTCCCGTGCACCAGTCCGAGCGCCGCATAGCAATCCTGAACAGTTGGCACCAAGATACGGACCGCACGCACATCATAAATCTGCGAAAAATCAACTTGCTTACGCTGCATCTTCCGCCAGATTGAATAGATATGTTTTGCACGCCAAGTGAGATCGGCATGGATTCCTTGGGCAGTCAACGCATGCATTAACGCATCGACTAACTCCTCAATATACCGTTCGCGATCCTCGCGCCGCTCAGCCAATGCCTTCGCGATTGTCTTATAGGCATCTTCCTCGAGGTACCGGAACGCAAGATCCTCCAACTCCCACTTGAGCTGACCAATGCCGAGGCGATGCGCCAGTGGCGCATAAATATCCGACACCTCACGAGCCACTTTCATGCGTCTTGCCCGATCCGCGTTTTTGACGGCCCGAATCGCGGTCGTCCGCTCCGCCAGCTTAATGAGTGCAACCCGCACATCATCGATGACTGCAACCAGCATGCGCCTGACCGCATCCGCTTGCTGCTCGTGCTGGCCCAGGAAGGATTCGGGCGTGTCTTGTCGAGTCTGTCCAATGATAGCCATCTGCTGAACACCCTCGATCAGCTTGGCTACCGTCTTCCCAAATTGTTCGCGCACGTCACGAATGGATAATCGCTCGAGTCGCACCGCGCGATAGAGCAAGGCAGCCAATAATGCATCCTCGTCAGTGGGCATCGTCGACAAGATGTCTGCCATCTCAAGGCCAAATCGGTAGGCGTTGGGACCGGCCCAGTCTGTGTTCTCGACACGTTTCGCCTCAAGCTTCGCGAGTAAATCACATGCGGCACGGAGCGCTGTAGCATCCTCAAGCCCAGCCTGCCCAGCAAGCCGAGTCGGCCAATCGGCGATCGCGATATCGGCATCCAATTGGGTGGGATGCAGTTCCCGGGCCTTAACCACGACGACCTCGAACGAACAAGGCCATCGATTCGACATGCGCAGTTTGGGGAAACATGTCCATCATCCCAAGATGGGTCATGACAAATCCCCGCTCATGCAAGATTGCCGCATCACGAGCGAGCGTTGCAGGATTACAACTCACATACAGGATACGTTCGACCCCGGTCAGTGGGAGCGCCTCAAGGACCTCTCGAGCACCCGAGCGTGGGGGATCGATGATCACCACGGAATAGTCAGCCCGAGCCCACTGTTGAGCAGCAATCGGAGCCGTTAAATCACAGGCAGCCGCATCGATATTGGTCAATCGATTGTGTGCAGCGTTATTCAAGCAACGCGCCACCATGGTGGGACTCACTTCCACGGCCGTCACCCAGGCCGCCTGTGTCGCTGCCGCCAAGGTAAAATTCCCCAACCCACTAAATAAATCCAATACGCGATCGTGCGAACTCAACTGCAGTAGCTCGAGCGCTTGTAACACCATTTTGCGATTTATCTCAGAATTAATCTGCGTAAAATCAGTTACTTCAAACTGATATTCAAGGCCAAGCTCACCAATCCGATAGGTCAATGCGGTCGGTCCATCCTCTGGCCAGAGACGCTGAATCGAATCAGGTCCAGCTGCCTGACTGTAGATGTGCCAGCCTGTTTCCAGCCCCAAATCCAGTAAGATCTGACGATCTGCATCCGTCAATGGCGTGAGGTGTCGCACGACGATAGCGACCGTATCATCGCCCGCCGCCACCTCAACTTGAGGCACCTGATCCACACGGCTGAAGGCCGCAATCGCCCCAGCCAACCGCCCAAGATGCTGGCCAATACGTCCATCCAACACCGGACAATCTGAAATATCCGCAATGTAGTTTGACGCCCGCTCTCGAAATCCCACCAGAATCCGATCCTTGGCACGGACCCACCGCACGCCTAATCGCGCGCGACGTCGATAGCCAAGGGATGGACCAAGTAACGCAGGCAACCGTGTCACCCGTTTGAGATCCAGACCACTTTTCAGCATCAATGCAGACAAGGCATCCGTCTTGATGGCGACTTGCTGTTCTGCGCTCAGATGCTGCAAGGCACAGCCCCCACAATGCCCTGCATGAGGACACAAGGGTGTGATTCGTTGTGGTGAAGATTCCAGGACTTCCGTGGCAATCCCCTCAGCGACCTGCGAGGTTTTATTGAGCACTTTGACTCGCACCAACTCACCCGGGAGTGCGCCCCCCACAAAGAGCACTCTCTCACCCCACTGTGCGATTCCTCGACCTTCATGACTGAGCCGATCAACCCGAATCGGAAACTCAGGGATCGGAGCGCGACGACCGCGCCGGGCATGTCCCCGCGCACTCATCGTGGGAATAGATCAGTCGATAAATACCGATCACCCCGGTCACAAATGATACAGACCACGACTCCGGAGGTGAGTGTTTGGGCAACACGCAGTGCACCCACGACTGCACCCCCGGCGCTTACTCCGCAAAAGATTCCCTCACGCGAGGCCAGCTGCCGAGCCATGTCTTCAGCCTCCGCTTGCTGAATATCCAAGGTCACATCCACTCGCTCAGGCTCAAAAATCTCGGGCCGATAGGCAATCGGCCAACGTCGGATGCCAGCAATTTTGGAGCCCTCACTGGGTTGCAAACCGACGATCTGAATTGCTTGATCCTGTTCTTTTAAGTACCGAGAGACGCCCATAATGGTCCCCGTCGTCCCCATCGAACTGACAAAATGCGTGACCGTACCGTCAGTCTGCGCCCAGATTTCAGGCCCTGTTGTTTCGTAATGCGCTCGTGGACAATCTGGGTTGGCAAACTGATTCAGCACACGCCCTTCGCCGCGTGCCTCCATTGCAAGCGCCAGATCACGTGCACCCTCCATCCCCTCATTCTCTGAGACGAGGATCAACTCCGCGCCATACGCCGTCATCGCTCGCTTACGCTCATCTGACAGGTTATCCGGCATGATCAGTGTCATGCGATATCCCTGAATCGCAGCAACCATCGCCAAGGCAATCCCAGTATTTCCGCTGGTGGCCTCAATCAAACGATCACCCGCCCGAATTTCTCCGCGCGCTGCAGCGCCCTGAATCATGTAATACGCAGGCCGATCCTTAACAGACCCTGCGGGATTATTTCCTTCCATCTTACAAAGCACTTGGACGGTTGCTGGTAAACCAGCATTCAAGCGCTGCAATGCAATGAGTGGCGTTTGGCCAAACGTCGATTCAAGCGTTGGAAACAGCAATAGACTCTCCTTGTTCCGATCCACTTAGTGTACCGCGCGGATCCGCAGGACGTTATTCCTCAAAGGATAATGGCTGCACAAAATAACGTTCGTAATGTGCCTCACTTAGAGCGAGGTACTCAAGGTGCATTAACGCCCAAAGCGTCGGCCCATCCATTCCCTCTGCCTCCGGTGTGCGGCGCAGACCAAGCTCGGCCCAGTGCACCAATCGACCTTGCGACTGACGCATCAAATCATAGACCCAAGATGTTTCCGGCTGATCCAGCCGATAGCGATAGCCCGCACTGACTAGCGCATGCTCGAGCAGTCGCACATCGACACAATCAAAATACCGCAACACAACTTGCGCTTGTAATGCAGCCAGTCGCGCAATGACGGCTGCTTTTTGGGGCTCTGCATAGCGGTTCCAGTCAACGATTTCATGCGCAAACCGTTTACATCCACGACACACCGGATCTCCATAGGTTGTTGAACATAGCCCCACACAGGGTGTCGTGACTCGCATCGCCTTCTCCTCGCCTATTGGCACGTTATGCGGGCACTTCAAGAAATTCCACCCTTCAGTCACGCGAACCTCGCTGACCAACCGAAATCGTGACCATAAAGTATTTTTAGTCACAAAAAGATCTTGCACGTTGGTTGAGTTGTGAATCTTTATTGACATTGGCACACTGCCGCCATGTATTTACCCCCAGCTGAGGTCCGGATCATGACAACTGAGCGTCTGCACGAATCGATGGATGAATGGAATAAGAAAGTCGCTGCGGCAGAAGAGATGATTCCATTGATTGGCAGTCTGTTTCGAGAGCGCGCGATCGAGACTTCAATCTTTGGTCGCCTGCTCAACAATCGAACCGTGATCAATATCATCAAATGTTGCCGGTTCGCGCGCCAGGTTGATGCCAAAGAATTGGATGTCGAAGACGTCCATGCGGTCTTACAAGCTGTCTACGTGCTCGCACCGGAGCTATCGCCCTGTCATATTGATCTTGGCAAAATCGCTGCAAACTATCAGCGGCTCAGCGGAGGCCAACCGCTGCTTGATTACGTCCACTCAGAACTGGCGAATGCGGTTGGTGGCCATCCTGTTGAAGACTCGGAAACCGACATCGTGCTGTATGGATTTGGACGCATAGGTCGGCTACTCGCACGTGAATTGATCGCCAAAAGTGGGTCAAAAGCAGCCATGCGTCTACGCGCAATTGTGGTCCGTCAAGGCTCGGATAACGATCTTTTAAAACGCGCGAGCCTGCTTCGTCGTGATTCCGTACACGGTTCATTCAACGGCACCATTACAGTGGATCACGAACACAATGCAATTATTGCCAATGGGCAACATATTCAGGTGATTTATTCCAATTCACCCTCTGAAATCGATTACACCCACTATGGCATTCACGATGCGGTTGTGGTCGATAACACCGGTAAATGGCGTGATCGAGATGGGCTGTCACAGCATCTGGCCTGCCCTGGGGTGAAGCGCGTTTTGCTGACGGCACCGGGCAAGGGAGATCTAAAGAACATCGTGCATGGCGTAAACCATGACGAGATCACCGATGACGACACCATCATTTCAGCGGCAAGCTGCACCACAAATGCCATCACGCCCGTGCTCAAAGCGATCGCAGACAAGTACGGCATTCGCAATGGTCATGTCGAGACCGTGCACAGCTACACCAATGATCAAAATCTCATCGACAACTTCCACAAAGGCGACCGCCGTGGTCGCGCAGCGGCCCTGAATATGGTGATCACTGAAACAGGCGCCGCCAGTGCCGTTGCCAAAGCTCTCCCCGAGCTCAAAGGAAAGCTAACCGGGAATGCCATTCGGGTTCCAACGCCGAATGTGTCCATGGCAATTCTAAATCTGAACTTGGACAACCCGGTGGATCGTGAAGAGCTCAACGAATACCTTCGCTTAGTCGCCGTGCACTCCAAATTACAAAAGCAAATCGATTATTCAAATTCCCCAGAGGCTGTCAGTACCGATTTTGTGGGTTCACGGGCAGCCGGGATCGTTGATGGTCTCGCGACGATCGCAGCGGGTTACAATAGTTGCGTGGTCTACGTCTGGTATGACAACGAATATGGCTATTCTTGCCAAGTCATACGCTGCCTTCGGCAAATGACAAAGGCAACCTTGCCCGCATATCCCGCGACCCAATGAGCGGGATCTGCGACCAAGGATCAACGTGAAGACGCACGAATTTTGATACCCTAATGTGTCGAATTAGCGCGCAGTGAATCCGACCTCAAAAGGGTCTCCTCACCGCGCTCACATCAACCCAAAGCAAGGATGTTTACTGTGCTTGAAGCTTACCGGAAACATGTTGAAGAACGCGCCCTCGAGGGCGTAATCCCAAAACCCCTCTCAGCCGAGCAAGTCGCCGGCCTGGTGGAGCTATTGAAGCAGCCACCTGTGGGAGAAGACGCATTTCTTCTCGACCTTCTCGCAAATCGTGTCCCGGCTGGAGTCGATGAAGCGGCGTATGTCAAAGCTGCCTTTTTGACGGATATTGCGAAGGGCAATGCCAGCTGTCCGTTAGTCAGTCGCCAAGAAGCCACACGGCTCCTAGGGACCATGCTCGGTGGCTATAACATCCCGCCTTTGGTTGAGCTTCTATCAGACGAGGCGGTCGCCACCGTTGCCGCCGACGCATTAAAAGATACGCTTCTGATGTTTGACGCATTTCATGACGTCCACGATCTCATGAATACCGGTAATGCCCACGCGAAAGTCGTCATGGAGTCTTGGGCAAATGCGGAATGGTTTTTGAAGAAACCAGACGTTCCTGAGTCGATGACGGTCACTGTCTACAAAGTACCCGGGGAAACCAACACCGATGATCTGTCCCCCGCCGTGGACGCGTGGAGCCGTCCTGACATTCCATTACATGCCCAAGCAATGTTGCGCGGCCGCATGGAGCGACCTCTGGAAACCATTGAGGAGTTAAAAGCCAAGGGACATCCACTGGCCTATGTGGGAGATGTCGTTGGAACGGGTTCATCTCGGAAGTCTGCGACCAACTCGGTGTTATGGCACATGGGTGATGATATTCCACACATCCCGAATAAGCGTGATGGCGGCGTGTGTATCGGTGGCAAAATCGCGCCCATTTTCTTTAATACCATGGAAGATGCCGGTGCCCTGCCGATTGAGTGTGACGTCAGTCAGCTGCATACCGGAGATATCATCACGATTTCCCCCTATGCCGGTAAAATCAGCAATGCATCAGGCGACGTTCTTGCGGAATTCGCTTTGAAAAGCGATGTCATTCTTGACGAAGTCCGCGCCGGGGGGCGTATTCCATTGATCGTCGGTCGTGGTCTAACAACTCGCGCACGTGAAGCGCTCGGGCTTCCAACCAGTACCGTGTTCAGAACACCTGCGGCGCCTGCCGATAACGGCCTTGGCTTTACCTTGGCACAAAAGATGGTGGGGAGAGCGTGCGGTGTGACTGGGATTCGTCCAGGCACGTACTGTGAACCACGAATGACCACTGTGGGTTCGCAAGACACCACCGGCCCAATGACGCGTGACGAGCTCAAAGAACTGGCCTGCTTAGGCTTCCAAGCTGATCTCACGATGCAATCGTTCTGCCATACGGCAGCCTATCCAAAGCCGGTGGATGTCGAGACACAGCATACGCTACCTGACTTCATCATGAATCGCGGCGGCGTGTCATTACGACCCGGCGATGGGATCATTCACTCGTGGTTAAATCGGATGTTACTTCCGGATACCGTGGGAACCGGAGGCGACTCGCACACCCGTTTTCCGATTGGTATTTCCTTCCCCGGCGGGTCCGGCTTGGTTGCCTTTGCAGCCGCCACCGGCGTGATGCCGCTCGACATGCCTGAATCGGTCTTGGTCCGATTCAAGGGGACAATGAATCCTGGTATCACATTGCGGGACTTGGTGAATGCAATACCCTATGCGGCGATTCAGCGCGGATTGCTGACGGTGGGGAAAGAAGGCAAAAAGAATGTGTTCTCTGGTCGCATCCTCGAAATCGAGGGACTTCCTGATCTAACCGTTGAGCAGGCGTTTGAGCTCTCGGACGCCTCCGCTGAACGATCTGCCGGCGGTTGCACCATTAAGCTCGATGAAGCACCAATTCGCGAGTATCTCGAGAGCAATATCACCTTATTAAAGTGGATGATTGCGGATGGTTATGGGGATCCTCGTACCATTGCACGACGTATTCGTGCGATGGAAGCGTGGTTGGCCAAGCCAGAGCTGATGTCAGCCGATGCAGATGCAGAATATTTTGAGGTCATCGAGATTGACCTTGCTGAGATTAAAGAGCCCCTGCTGGCGTGCCCAAATGACCCAGATGATATTAAGCCATTGTCTGACGTGCAGAATACCGTCATTGATGAAGTATTCATTGGCTCATGCATGACCAATATTGGCCATTACCGCGCCGCAGGTGAGCTGTTAAGACAGGTTAAGTCGATTCCAACGCGCCTATGGATCGCCCCGCCGACTCGGATGGATGCGCATCAATTAATGTCTGAAGGCTATTACGGAATCTTTGGTGCGTCCGGTGCCCGGACCGAAATGCCAGGCTGCTCCCTGTGTATGGGAAATCAGGCGCGTGTGGCTGATAATGCAACGGTGGTTTCGACCAGTACCCGAAACTTTCCGAACCGGCTGGGTAACGGCGCCAACGTCTTCCTCTCCAGTGCGGAACTCGCTGCAGTCGCAGCAGTCTTGGGCCGACTCCCGACAGTGGACGAGTATCTTGGCTATGCGAAGCAGATTGAGTCGATGTCTGGTGAGATCTATCGATATCTCAATTTCCATCAAATCGCCGAATACCAGGCAAAAGCAAAAGAAGCGCAGATTCCGCTTGAAACAATCGCGTAACGTCTCTCTTAAAGGCCCCGCACCTGCGGGGCCTTTCATCAGAACGCCAGCAATTCGTCATGACGATGACGCGAGAGCCAAAAGCCTGATCACTCCACTCAGGGCTTCCGGAGTGCTCGATAAAGCCCATGCATTGTGACAGCCATTGCGGACCTGACGACGACCCAGTCTGCCCTCATGCGCATCAGATCAAACAACGACCCCGTCTAGACTAGCGATTGGCCGTTGCATCCGCGAGAAAGAACCAGGTCTCAAGGACCGTATCTGGATTCAGGGACACAGAATCAATCCCTGATCCATCAACCACAATGCCAAGTCGGGATGATCAGAGGGTCCTTGCCCGCAGATACCAATGTACTTACCCGCCGCGTTACACGCCTGAATGGCGCGAGACAATAAAAATTTCACGGCAGGATTGCGTTCATCAAAGGCGTGCGCGATGAGACCAGAATCCCGATCTAACCCGAGTGTTAGCTGCGTCAAGTCATTTGACCCGATGGAGAAGCCATCAAAATATTCTAAGAATTCATCCGCTAAGATCGCATTCGATGGCAGTTCACACATCATGATGACGTTCAAGCCGTTTTCACCGCGCTTCAATCCATTGGCTTCGAGCAACGCAATCACACCCGCAGCTTCTTCCAGAGTTCGCACAAAAGGAACCATGATGGCTACATTGGTTAATCCCATCTGATCGCGCACCTTTTTTAACGCACGGCATTCAAACTCAAAACATGGCCGAAATGCCTCAGAGATATAGCGGGATGCACCACGGAATCCCAACATCGGGTTT
Source organism: Litorivicinus sp. (assembly GCA_018401755.1). Classification (GTDB taxonomy): domain Bacteria; phylum Pseudomonadota; class Gammaproteobacteria; order Pseudomonadales; family Litorivicinaceae; genus HIMB30. Next base: position 267,103 of record JAGYKJ010000007.1, on the reverse strand, counting down.
TCCTCATGCGGCTCGTATAAGGGACCTCCAATCAGATTGCGATACTCATTGGATTTAAAATCCGACAGCCGAACAATGACCCGTTCTGGCGCAAAGGAGGCGGCCAATGTGGAAATCCCTTCAACGAGCTTTTCAACATAAAAATCAGTGGGACTTGCGTAACCACCAATCCGCTCTGCAATGTCGTCCTGCAACTCGGGCGATAACGTCTCGAAGTCCATCAATGCGCGTGGATGGACGCCAATCATACGATTGATAATAAACTCGAGGCGCGCCAGACCAATCCCTGCATGGGGCAACCTCTGAAAATCGAAGGCTCGATCTGGATTGCCCACGTTCATCATAATTTTGAAAGGCAATGGAGGCATTGCGTCCACACTGGTCACACGGTGGTCAAACGCCAAAGTACCGGCATAGATATTACCGGTATCACCCTCCGAACACGACACCGTGACCTGTGTGTTAGGCTGCAATAACTCAGTCGCGTCACCACATCCCACCACTGCTGGAATCCCAAGCTCACGCGCAATGATGGCTGCGTGACACGTACGTCCGCCTCGATTGGTGACGATGGCAGACGCCCGCTTCATGACCGGCTCCCAATCGGGATCCGTCATATCGGTGACGAGTACATCACCAGGCTGTACCTCGTCCATCCGGGAAATATCTTTCACCAAACGCACCGGGCCCTGCCCAATTTTCTGACCAATGGCACGGCCTTGGGCCAAAATCGCTGACTTTTCCTTCAGTACAAAGCGTTCCATCTGTCGACCGTCTTGTTGGCTTTGCACGGTTTCAGGACGGGCTTGCACGATATATAGCTGCCCATCATCCCCATCACGCGCCCATTCAATATCCATTGGACGCCCATAATGGGCTTCAATGGTCATCGCTTGGCGAGCCAAGGACTCCACTTCAGCATCGGTAATACAGAATGTCTTTCGTTCCGCCAAATCTACATCAACAGTCTTCACAGAGCGTCCTGGCTGAGATGAATCCGCATAGACCATCTTGATCAGCTTGGAGCCACGCGTCCGTCTCAGAATAGCTGGACGATGAGCCGCCAAGGTTGGCTTGTGCACGTAGAATTCATCCGGATTAACAGCGCCCTGAACGACCGTCTCCCCCAAACCATAGGCAGCGGTAACAAAGACCACATCCCGAAATCCACTTTCGGTATCCATGGTAAACATCACCCCAGCAGCGCCTGTTTCTGACCGGACCATCCGCTGAATACCGGCAGATAACGCCACCAACTCGTGCGCAAACCCTTGGTGTACCCGGTAGGAAATGGCTCGATCGTTGAACAGCGAGGCAAAGACTTCCTTGACCGCGTGTCGGACATTATCCAGACCAGAGATATTAAGAAACGTCTCCTGCTGTCCAGCAAAGGAGGCATCGGGAAGATCTTCTGCAGTTGCCGAGGAACGAACAGCGACCTTCATCTCTGCATTGTCTTTAATCATTCGCGCCCAAGCACTAGCCAACGCCGTTTCAAAAGCAGGCTGGAAGGGTGTATCAATAATCCACTGACGAATTTCCGAACCCGTCTTCGCAAGGGCGTTCACATCATCTACATTCAACACGGTCAGTGCCGCATTGATTCGGTCTGCCAGGCCTTCATGTGCCAGAAACTCACGATATGCATGGGCTGTGGTCGCAAAACCGTTCGGGACACTCACACCCGCTCCGGCCAAATTGGAAATCATCTCTCCCAATGACGCGTTCTTTCCACCCACACGCTCCACATCTGACATGCCAAGCTGATCAAACCAAAGGATGTAGTTGTCCAATAGGAATCCCCTTCCGTCTTGTGTCTTCCATGCCCATATCGCAGACTGCTGGGAAACCCAACACATCAACTTCAGGGCGGCGATTAAATCAAGCCGCGCATTATACGGGAAAATGGATCAAAGTATGGCCTCAGACATTCGTCCGGTGTTCTTTATTTCAGACGGCACCGGCCTCACCGCCGAAGGACTCGGACAGGCATTACTCAGCCAATTCCGCAGTATGCAATTCGAAAAAATCACACTGCCCTACATCGATACCGTTGATAAGGCAAAAAAAGTAGTCGAAGAAATCAACCAAGCAGGGCGCCATTTCGGCCATCAACCGATCGTCTTCGACACCATTGTCAACCAAGATGTGCGCGATGTGCTCGCTAACGCCGACGGATTTTTAGTGGATATTTTTCAGACATTTTTGAAGCCATTGGAGCGCGCTCTTGGTCAGAGCTCATCTTACTCGGTTGGCGTCAGTCATTCGGTCGCGCCGGATGGGCAGTACAGTCGACGCATCGATGCGGTGAATTTTGCGTTAGATAACGATGATGGGGCTCGGATTCGCTATTACGATCAGGCAGACCTTGTCCTAATTGGTGTCTCTCGTTCTGGAAAGACACCCACCAGCCTCTATCTTGCGATGCAGTACGGGCTCAAAGTCGCCAACTACCCCATCACTGAAGAAGATCTCGGTGAGGACGCGATTCCAGATTCACTTCGAAAGTACAAAAGTAAGTTATTTGGACTCACCATCGACCCAGAGCGGCTTCAAGCAATCCGAGAAATGCGCCGCCCTGACTCCCGATATGCCTCGCTGCGCCAATGCCAATACGAAGTCAACGAGGTCGAGGCCTTGTATCGTCGGCATGCAATCCCGTTTATCAGCACGACAGATAGGTCTGTGGAAGAGATTAGCGCCAGGATTTTGGCCATGACTGGGAAGCGAAAGCCCCTGAAGTAAGTGCCTCAGTCCTCTCGACCCAAAAACCGCATGATCGCCTGCGCGACTTGACCTGGTTTTTGGTAGGGAAGCGCATGATCAACGCCGGGAATGACCTCAACTGACCAATGACAATGAGTCTCTGCCAGTTGTCGAGATAAGGCCTGTGACTCAGGTCGACTGTTACCGCCCAAGATGGCAAGAGTCCGAGGAACTGAGGCAATCAAGCTTGCGCGGTCAAGAGTCCAGGCCGCCTCGTTAACTGCCTTTAGCGCGAAAGCAAAGCCCGCAGGGCGCGCCGATAGTCGCTGAATCGTCATCCGCTCAACACGAGGATGTCGTGATCGAAAGGGTGCGACCAACTCCAAGAAGCAAAGCACACCAGCACTGGGATCTGTGTCAGTCAGAAGTTGGTCGGCAACGTCCGCGTACCGCTGTCGCAAATCACGCAACACGTCGATGGATGCGCGCTCAAAAAGTGCTGATTCGATCAGCACCAAGCGCCTTGCAGCGGGTCCACGACCATGAAGCAATAATGCCACGAGTCCGCCAAAGCTATACCCAACTAGATCATAGCTCGTCACATGACAATGGCGGAGCCAATCAGCCACGTCGTCAGCTACCGCATGCGCGGTAAAGGGAATTTCTGTGTCGCCTAGAGGATGTGAGTGCCCCATCCCGCGCAAATCAGGACAATACACATCTCGATAGCCCTGCAGCGTGGTCGCCATTGATTCCCAGGTGAGTTCCGCAGCAACACCGGCACCATGCAAACACACCAACGTACCCATTCCGTCCGGGTCATGCCAATGATGCATCACATGGCGGTAGCCGCCGCAATCACGGCTGTGACGATGCACCGAGTAGGATGCCAGTGCTCGACCCGTCACAGATCAGGAATCTCGATCCCCCGAAAAATCTGCTCCACTTCCTGACGCCCTTGACTCCGGAGGAACTGGCCGATCACCTCACGCGATAAATGTGGCGCAAATAGATGAATGAACCGGTACATGTAGCCCCGTAAGAAGGTCCCTCTCCGAAACGCGATCGAGGTAATGCTCGATTCGAATAAATGCTTGGCAGGCAACGACACCAAGTCTGGATCCGTGATCGGGTCATGAGCCATGTCAGCGACAATGCCGACACCCAAACCAAGTCGCACATAGGTCTTGATCACATCTGCATCTGCCGCAGTAAAGACCACCTTCGGAATCAGGCCCTTGCGTTCGAAAGCATCATCTAACTTTGAACGTCCAGTAAATCCGAAGACGTAAGTAACGATCGGATATTTCACCAAATCCTCAAGACGCACCGCCGTGCTTAGCTGCACCAGAGGGTGATCCTTCGGTACTAAAATAGCCCGGTTCCACCGATAACAGGGCATCAACAAGAGATTCGAGAAATGCTCTAATCCTTCCGTCGCGATGGCAAAATCCACCTCACCAGCTGCTGCCATTTCTGCGATCTGTGCGGGAGTTCCTTGCTGCATTTGCAATGCCACATCTGGGTAGTCTTGCATGAATTGGTGGATCACTGGGGGCAGCACGTAACGCGCTTGCGTGTGCGTGGTCGCGATGGATAACACACCTTTGGTTTCATCCGAGAATTCCTGAGAAATATGCTTGATCGCATCGACCTTCTGCAAAATTTCACTGGCAACTCGGAGGACCTCCTCGCCTGCAGGGGTGATCGACACCAAGTGCTTGCCGTTGCGTGCGAATACCTCAACCCCGAGCTCATCTTCAAGCAAACGAATTTGCTTCGAAATCCCAGGCTGAGAGGTAAACAGACTTTGTGCCGTCAACGACACATTTAGATCGTGATTCGCGACTTCACAGATGTAGCGCAGTTGTTGAAGCTTCATTTGCAGTGATCTTGATGTAACTCAATCCTTCGGGTGATGGCGCACGTGTTATAACCGAATCATCATAACTTACCCATCTATAATAACCAATTATTCTGTCAGGTTATGCGGCCTGACTTAAACTCACAAGTCTCCGAAGAACCTAGGGCGATTCACATTGACCTAGGTTGTCTGAGTCATCGATAACAGGAACCTACCGCGAGGGTAGTATAGTGTTTGCGAATCTTCAAAGTTCTAACTGGGTGTAAGCCTTACAGCTCGTGATCTTGCCAGTGTAGTAAATCATAAAATTCCTTACGAACCTCGATCCACGCAAACGAAACTGAGTTTTCGGCTATCTCTTGATCCAATCGTTTAAATTCATCGGCAATAGGGGCCCACTTTCCCAGACTACGTGGACTCTCTCTGAAGAGGACAAACGGATCGAGTTGTTCAGGCCACGCAAAAACACGAATTCGTGCTTCGAATGAGGCACAGGCATCATCAATTTTAAATCGCTTTAAACTTGGATTGGTATTCGTTTCAAGACCTTTGCGAAAAATTAGTAAAGCGTGTTTTTCGGCAGTGGAACAATCCAAAAAGCGTTGATCTACCAGAGCCTTGAGTACGAAAATAGTTAAGTCGCTCAAACAAGCAGAGTAGTGATGCATGGTAGCTTCTTTAAGCGATTCAACCATCAAATCGTCACGAAACATTTCTGGATAACTTGTCCCCATTCTTGTCTTCACATAGCCAAACATAGTCTTTTGTGCAATGAAAGCTGAGCGCGTGATTGCAAAGTCACCGACTTCTTTTATGGACTCCAGAAGGAAAGTACGTCGCTTGAAGATTGGATACTGGCCCAGCATGCGCCAAACTTCTTGAATCTTTGTGAGTAGATGACTGATCAAAGAAATACCTCCCATAGACATACTCATTTGGAAGATCACTATGCCCACTAGACGGGGTGAAGTTTATTAGGCCAAGGTCTAGTCTTTATTTATATTTTTTTTGAGTACTCTTCGTTTGCAATGGTCGGGCTAGGTTCTATCTGTCAAAGCCTAGGTATAGCATCAATTTTTGGTACCACTAAAATTTAGGAGGTCAGCTTATGGATAGCGAAGAAAAGAAGCGGCATTGGACGAGAACGCGGAATTTGACGTTTTTAGTCTTAGCCATTTGGTTCATCTTCTCGATCATTATCCCTTGGAACGCTAAAGCCCTTATGGCTTATTCTTTTTTAGGGTTCCCGCTGGGATATTATTTCCCTGTTCAAGGTTCATTAATCATATTTGTTGCGCTGATCTTTTATCAGAATTACAAGCAAGACAAAATTGATGATGATGCTGGTGTTTGAGGGGAGAACTGAACATGCAAGGAAAATTTACTGACAATCTGGGCCGCGTGTACGCGATGTACACAGGCGGATTTATTGGTTTTATTATCTTAATGGCCATCTTTGAGCAGATGGGCATGACTGCCAGTACGATTGGCATTCTGTTTGTCGTATTTACCATCGTGATTTATGCCGCCATTGGCTGGCTGTCTCGTACGATGGAAGTCTCCGCATACTACGTGGCGGGGCGCGAGGTTCCGGCTGTTTATAATGGAATGGCAACAGCAGCAGACTGGATGTCTGGTGCGTCGTTCGTGGCATTGGCAGGTGGTATTTACTTTGGGGGGTACGGATACCTAGCCTTTATTGTGGGGTGGACCGGTGGTTATGTGCTCGTTAATTCCTTGCTGGCTCCATATCTCCGAAAGTTTGGTTGCTATACAGTGCCCGATTTCATTGGTACCCGTTACGGTGGAAATCTGCCACGTTTTTGCGCAGTTGTGATTCTCGTGGCTGCCTCATTCACATACGTAACGGCTCAGATTAATGCTTCAGGCACTATTGCCGCTCGAGCGTTACAGATCCCTTTTGAGGCAGGCGTGTGGTTTGGCCTATTAGGCATTCTATTATGTTCCATGCTTGGCGGTATGAGAGCTGTGACATGGACGCAGGTAGCTCAGTACATAGTACTAATCATTGCTTACTTGATCCCGGTCATTTGGATGTCTAACACTCAGGGTTTTGGTCTGATACCTCACTTTAACTATGGAGATGCGGTTACCAGGATTCAAGAACTTGAGCCTGCTCTTCAGCTAGGTGCGGCAGCTGTCGAAAAGCCTCCTTTCGGTGGCCTTAGTATCCTGTCAGTTCCACATTATGATCCACAAGGTGGGATGCAAAGTTGGAGCTTTGCGACCCTCGCCATCTGTATGATGATGGGTACTGCGTCTTTACCGCACATTTTGATGCGCTACTTTACAACGCCCTCGGTTCGGGACGCGCGTCGGTCTGTGGCGTACTCATTGTTTTTCATCTTTTTGTTGTACTTCACAGCACCAGCACTCGCGACCCTAACCAAATTGCAGTTAATTGATCCAACTCTCGCAACTAGCATTATCGGTAAGTCTATCGCTGAGGTGCAGGCTTTACCTTGGGTACAAAACTGGTCCGCAGTGAATATGTTGTGGCTGAACGATGGCAATGGTGACGGAATTCTGCAGTTGAATGAATTCTTCATGCGCGCTGATATCGTTGTGCTCGCGACACCTGAAATCGCGGGTCTCCCATATGTAATCTCTGGCTTAGTAGCTGCAGGGGGTATGGCCGCTGCGATGTCCACAGCTGACGGATTGCTTTTAGCAATCGCTAATGCTTTGAGCCATGACTTGTACTACAAGATTATTGACCCAAAAGCTGAAACGAAAACTCGTCTGATAGTTGCCAGGGTGTTACTCGTTGTCATCGGGGTGGCTGCGGCTTTAGTCGCGAGTCTTAAACTCACGGGGATTCTCGGTGCGGTTGCCTGGGCGTTTAATTTCGCAATGTCTGGCTTATTCTTCCCGCTGGTACTTGGTGTTTGGTGGAAAAGGGCGACTAGAGAAGGGGCTATTGCTGGTATGGTACTTGGCTTTGGAGTAGGTAGTTGGTACCTCTACCAAGTATTTGCGGCTGGCATGGCGCCTTGGTTGGCTATCGACCATCTACGGTTCGGTATCATTGGCGCAGGCGTGAGCTGTATTGCGATGGTTGTTGTAAGTCTTTTGACTCCAGAGCCAGATGAGGAAACTCAGCGTATGGTGGATGCAACTCGCGATCCATCAGGAGAAGAAGTGTTGTCTGCGACACACTAAATTTTTCTTGATAAAAATAGGGGGCAACGCCCCCTATTTTTTTGATAAATTCCGAAGTAATTTTTGAATCAACTTAAGGTATTTTCATGGAAGTCTCGATGGCTCACTTGCCCGGATGGGTAATCGTTATGGACTATATTTTAGGGCTCATCATGTGGACTCTTATCGGGCGTGTCGCTATGAATATTTTTTTACCAATCCACTCCGACTTCTTCTTTATGAAAATCTTTGTTAAATACACTGATCCAGTTATTCGTTTGTTCAACCCGATTACTCCAGGATTCCTAGTCCCGCCTCTAATTCCACTTTACGTAGCTTGGTTTTTTTACCTATTCCGATTCTATTTTATGCCTTGGGCGCTTGGATACTCAGTGATGGGTATGCTCTCTTTCCCTCTAGAGGGCGAGATCACACAATTATTGCTGCTGATATTTAGTAGGCAAAACTAATAGAAAAAGTGTAGTGGTTCACTAAATCCGGACAGTCCACTGAGTGGTAAATGACCACTTGAAGGAGATTGCCTAGATGAAGAAACGACGTCCATTTTCTCGAGAGTTCAAACGAGAAGGTGCGAGTATGGGCTGGAGATCGTTGGCACTATTTGGCTGTAGTGATGGATTTGCATACACGTCGTGTGGTGGGCTTTGCGTTATCAGATAAACCCAATGGCGAGCTGGTGACCACGGCCTTTGAGAACGCCATGCGAGAGCGTCGTCCTGGGCCTGGATTGATGTTCCACTCGGATCAAGGGAGCCAATATGCCTCTCGTCGCTTCCGGCGGATTCTATGGCGTCATCGTGTGACGCAGAGCATGAGTCGCCGTGGGAACTGTTGGGATAATGCACCGATGGAGCGTTTGTTTAGAAGTTTGAAGACCGAGTGGCTGCCGCCACTCGGCTATGAGACTGTTGGAGTGGCTCGTGAGGATCTCGGTAAATATCTCTTGGGGTACTACAATTGGAAACGGCCACATCAGGCCAATGGGGGTTTGGCTCCTGCCAGAGCTGAACAACAACTTAAAATGGTGTCCGGTTTTTATTGAGCTTTACAATGCGCAGGTTCATAGCCTGTAAATATCCACATCATTGAAGGAGGTAGCGTGTCATCACCCTGGGAACTTGCGATCCTCTCTCTTGGTTATCTCGGGGTATTGTTCATCATCGCATGGCATGGTGACCGGGACACGTCGTCCTTTGGTGGCGCGCGCTCCAGCGATTGGGTGTACCCTTTATCAATCGGCGTTTATGCCACCAGTTGGACCTATTATGGCGCCGTAGGATCAGCGGCAGCGTCAGGATGGGCATTTGCACCGATCTATCTCGGGCCAATGATGGTCTTCATTTTTTGCTGGCCTGTTATCCTAAAGTTTGCAGCTGTTGTGCGCACCCATCACATCGGATCGCTTGCGGATTTCATGTCGGCGCGCTACGGCCGATCGCATACACTCGCCGTACTCACCACACTGATCGCACTCTTTGGCACCATCCCCTACATCGCCCTGCAGCTCAAGGCTGTGGGACAAACGTTCAATATCATGTCAGGAGCACCTGCCACCATAGCGCCTGAACCCGTGGATGCAGCCCTGTTCGCCGCGTTACTACTGACGCTGTTTGCCATCTTGTTTGGTACCCGGCTCCCCGGCCAACGCCGTGACCATCATCGGGGCATGATGATTGCTATCGCTGTCGAGAGTCTTGTGAAATTGGCCGCCTTCTTGCTCGTCGGGCTATTTTGCGTCTTTGAATTATTTGACGGATTCAAAGATTTGTTTGATCAAGCGCGCGCAGCGCCCCAAGTCGCCAATGTCTTTAATACAGATTTTAGTCAAGCAGGCCTCATTACCCAGTTCGTGCTGGCTTCGCTTGCAATCATCTGTTTACCGAGACAGTTTCACGTCACTTTTGTGGAAGCGCCCGAGGCACGATCGCAGACGATCGCTCGCTGGGTATTTCCACTTTATTTGCTCGGGTTTACGCTCTTTGTCATCCCCATCGCCGCAGCTGGGCTCCTAAAGTTTGGGACTCTGGCGCCTGCCGATGCGTTCGTATTGCTGTTACCGATGGCCTTCAATAACGATCCCTTGGCTGCGCTCGCATTTCTCGGAGGGCTTTCGGCTGCTGCTGCCATGATTCTAGTATCGACCCTGGCTCTCGCCATTATGCTGGCCAATGAAATTGTCTTACCCCTCATCTTTCGAGCCTCTCCCGAGCAGTTCCGTGATCGTCCGGATCTTGCGTGGATTCTTGTGTCAATTCGCCGAGCCTGCATCGTCGCGGTGATGGCGCTGGCATGGTTGTATTATCAAAGTGCGACCAGCGAACGCACATTGGCCGCAATCGGACTTGTAGCGTTTGCTGCAGCCGCTCAATTTGCGCCCGCATTGCTTGGCGGTCTTTACTGGCGTAACGGAAATCAGAATGGCGCACTTGCCAGTCTGACGGTTGGGCTGTTTGTTTGGCTGTTTACACTCGTAATTCCCGAGTTAGATCCCGGCGTGACTTGGGTCAGGGCAAGCGCGGATGCTCTGGGTATCGATGACTTGACCTTGGGCGTCCTGCTCTCTTTGGGTCTCAATCTACTCAGCTATATCGCAATCTCTATGGCGACTACCGCACGACTGATTGACCGTATTCAAGCAGCCGCCTTCGTCGACGCCCAATTTCGACCACGCGGAGGCTCCAGCCGCTATCTGAAACAGCAAATTACAGTCTCGGATCTGATCGCACTTGCCGGCCGGTATCTGGGAATGGAGCGTGTGCAGGGCCTGGTGGAGACCTATAAGCTTGAACGATCGATCCCGACACTCTCGCCGAAGCATCAGGCGCCCGCTGAGTTACTGGATGCCATTGAAAGTACGCTTGCCCAGGAAATCGGTCATTCCTCTGCACGGTTGGTGATTCGGTCGGCAAGCCAGCGCCAGCGTATCCATGTCGGGGAGTTGGTGAGTCTCGTTGATGAAGCTTCACAACTCGCGCAGTCCAATCAGGATCTATTGCGACGCTCTATCGAACACCTCTCCCAAGGCATCAGTGTTGTCGACCAGAATCAGCTTTTGGTCGCTTGGAATCGTCGTTACCACGAAATTTTCAACTTCCCCGATGAACTTCTTACGATTGGTCGACCAATTGGCGATCTGTATCGACACAATGTCAAAAGCGGCTTGATTGGTCACTTCACCAATGATGAGCAGATCGAAACGGCTGTACAGCGTCGTCTGGATTTTTTAAATCGTGGGACACCTTATCGACGCGAAGTGACCCTCTCGACGGGAGTGACCCTTGAAATCATTGGCCAGCCGACGCCCAACGGGGGATTTGTCACCTCATTTTCCGACGTCACAAACTACAAACACACTGAACAGGCGCTTCGAGAGTCTGAACAAGCCATTCGGGTCTATACCGACAATTTACCTGCGATGATTGCCTATTTAGACCGCGATCTCCGAATCCAATTTATCAATAAAGCCTTTGAGCGGACCATGCGCGTCTGGCGAGAGCAGGTGATCGGAAAGCCCAATCGTGAAATCTTCTCCGACGCTGAATTCAAGGCTACGGGAACCCTATCTAAAGCGCGCACTTGAGGGACGGCGACAGCGCTTTGAAGTCGCAGTTGATCGTGTCGGCGAACGTCATGAATATGAGGCCTTATACGTTCCTCATCGGGATGAGTCTGGGACAGTCCAGGGAATTTTCGTGTTATATCAGGACGTCACCGAACGCAATCTTGCCAAACGAGCGCTTGAGGAGGCCAACGAGACGCTTGAAGCACGAGTAACCGAACGCACCTTGGCGCTGCAAGAAGTCAATAGTCAGCTTGCAGACGAGAACCTTCGACGCGCTGCGACCGAAGTTGCACTATCCGATGCCAAGCGAATTGCTGAACAAGCGAATGTCTCGAAAACTCGGTTTTTGGCGGCAGCCAGTCATGACTTATTGCAGCCACTCAACGCCGCGCGTCTGTTTTGTACCTCCCTATCCGAACGGGCGGAAACCGCAGAGATTCGTGAGCTAACCCATCACCTTGAGGGTGCACTCGGATCAGCGGAAAGCCTCATCTCAACCTTACTTGAGATCTCAAAGTTGGATGCTGGCGCCCTTAAGAAGGAAGAGATGCTGTTTGATCTCAGAGAGTTAGTGGGACAACTTAGCGAAGAATTTAGAATCATTGCAGACGATCGCCAAATAGGCTTTACAACGCGGATGCGCTCCGCTGTGGTTCAGACCGATCCTAAGTTATTGCGACGAGTCCTACAAAACTTGATTTCCAATGCACTGCGTTACACCGACCGAGGTGGCCGGGTTCTGGTTGCAATGCGTATGCGTGATACCGAGGTTTTGATCGAAATTTGGGATACAGGGATTGGTATCCATCCTGACGATCTGCCGGTGATCTTTGACGAGTTCAAACGATTATCTGAGGGCATTCAAACAGATCAAAAAGGCTTGGGACTTGGCCTATCAATCTCCAAGCGCATCATCGACCTGCTTCGACTGCAATTGACGGTTCGTTCGATCCCCGGCCGTGGATCTCTCTTTAGGATCGCCATCCCTCGTGCGCTTGGCACACCAATCCCCTTGCGTAGCCCGCACACACGAGCCGATGCTGGACTGTCGAAGCCGTTGCAAGATCGTCAGATTCTGGTCATTGATAATGATTCCAGTATCTTACAAGGCATGCAGGCGCTTCTTGGAGGCTGGGGCGCCTCGGTCCACGTCGCTGCAACCTTGGCTGATGCCTTGGCGGTGCAAACAACCCTTGATCGGCTCGATGCCGCCCTCGTGGACTATCACTTAGATCACGGAGAGTATGGGACTCGGATTATTGCCGCCCTTAGGGAGCAACAACCCGAGTTACTTGCCATTCTGATTACAGCTGACCGAGATGATGAAATGAAACAACGCGCACAGCGTGTCGGTGCAACGGTACTTCATAAACCGCTGAAGCCTGCTGCACTACGATCACTCTTGACCCTCAAGCTTCGGGTGAAGCCGCCTCAACCAGCGGCTTAAGCTCACCGGACTGATACATTTCAAGAACGATATCGCATCCACCAACGAGTTCGCCCTGAACCCACAGTTGCGGGAATGTTGGCCACTCAGCATAGCTCGGGAGCTCGGCTCGAATATCTGGGTGCTCTAGAATATTGACGAAGGCAAACGGCCGTCCGCAAGCCATGAGTGCTTGCACGGTTTGCGATGAAAACCCGCACTGGGGCTGATTTGGGGTTCCTTTCATATACAACAACACTGGGTTTTCTTCGATTTGTGATTTGATCGTTTCAATTGCGCTCATGAAGGGTTCTCTATCTCGATTGATCGGGGTTCCAATGCTACACTGCACCGCTTTGCTGGAACATGTGCATGGCAACACAACACTTTCTCACTCTCAGCGATTTGGATCAACAGGCGCTATTTCAGGTGCTCGATCGCGCATCTGCGCTCAAAGTGGCGCAGCAAAGCGGCCAATCGGTCTTGAGCTTGCCGCAGCGTGTGCTTGCGATGATCTTTGAAAAGTCCTCAACACGGACCCGGGTTAGTTTTGAGGCGGGCATTCATCAGCTCGGTGGTTCAGCGATTTTTTTATCACCCACAGATACGCAGTTAGGACGTGGTGAGCCACTGTCCGATACCGCCCGCGTTTTATCGGAAATGGTCGATGCTGTGATGATTCGAACCGACCTTCACGAGAAATTAGAAATCTTCTCACGTTACGCAAAGATTCCAGTCATCAATGGGCTCAGCGACAGCTGTCATCCGTGTCAGCTGCTCGCTGATCTGCAAACGATAATCGCTAAATTTGGTCAGATTTCTGATTTAAAGGTCGCGTGGATCGGAGACGGGAATAATGTCTGCCAAACCTACTGCGAAGCCGCTGGCTTGTTTGGATTTGACCTCATCATTGCGGGTCCTCCCGCCTACCAGCCCGACCCGTCGTGGGTCAAACTGGGCAAAGGACGCGTGCAGTTCTCAACCGACCCAATTGCTGCGGTCAAAGGCGCGCATGTGGTGACCACTGATGTCTGGGCAAGCATGGGTCAGGAATCAGAGGTTCGTGAGCGGCGGGCCGCACTGGCCCCCTACCAAGTGACTGAGTCTTTACTGGAACAAGCCGCGGATGACGTCATGTTCTTGCATTGCCTGCCTGCACATCGCGGAGAGGAAATCAGTGACACATTACTTGACGATCCTCGGACCGAGTGGGTCTGGATACAGGCTGGAAATCGTTTGCATGCTCAAAAGGCCTTGCTCGAATATCTGATTCTTGGTCAGGTTTGAGACGACGGTTGCAATCTCCGAAAAGACTGTTAATTTATTCAGCATGACGACAGAGATTCGGTTAACAAAAGCACAAACTCGGGTGCTCGACATGATTCGTGAAGCAATTCGTCTTGACGGTCGCCCACCAACACGAGCGGAGATCGCCACCGCACTTGGTTACCGATCCGTCAATGCCGCTGAATCCCATCTTCGCGCGCTCGAGCGTCGGGGTGCAATCCGTCTACACAATGGCGCATCACGCGGTATCCAATGCCTTATCGATGTCGATGACGCTGATGCATCAGAGATTGGTCTGCCTGTTATCGGACGGGTGGCTGCTGGGATACCGATCGACTCCCAAGCCCATATTGAACGGGTTGTTCCAGTACAACCGCATCTGTTTGCGACACGTCCCGATTATTTGTTGACCGTCCAAGGAGACTCCATGCAAGGCGTTGGCATTCTCGATGGTGATTTATTGGCTGTTTTGAAGCGTCGTGATGCCGCAAGTGGCGACATTGTGGTGGCGAGAGTGGACGGCGAAGTCACTGTAAAGCGATTATGCATTGAAGCCAGTCGGGTGTTATTGCTTGCGGAGAATCCCGCCTACGCCCCCATTGAAGTGCGCGATCCGGACAGCTTATTGATCGAAGGACTGGCCGTGGGTGTGATACGGACACATCTGCATTAAGCCTCTAGTAGGCTGTACTCCAGCGTCTGGATAAGCTCAGCTAACGCCTCGATCCAAGGGCGGTAATGGGCCTCGCGAGCGGCAGTATTCGTCGAGGTTACCGAGTCCGAGCGGTCAGATCCAATCAAACCATAGGCCGGCGCAGTCTTCGCCAAGGGTTTTGGCTGCATCACACGCTCGAGTTCGTTCTGCCAATGTCCCCACCATCCATCGACGGCAGATGCCTGCTGTGCCAAAACTTCCGCTTCCACGGAAATCAGCTGACGTGCGCGAAGAGCAGACTGCAGGCTCGTTAATCCCTGGACTGTCGATGCACTAATCCCATGGGATTCCGCCACTGTTTGGCACAATGCAACCACTGTGGCGCCAATCTGGTGCAGGATCGCCTCATCTAAGGCATGTTGATCAAGGCGAGCTGAGGACTGCTCCGCCAAGGCAAGCAGGGCCCTGCTCTTACTGAGCGACTCGCGAAGACGAGAATGTGCTTGCGCGACCGGCATTTAACCCGTCACCCAACGCCCATTTTGATACGTTACCTTCCAACCGGTTGGCTTACCATTTGCCTCGGACATCACATAGTTGGCGCCCGCCTTGCGACTGAACCGAACCTCGGTCGGATGACCTTCGGGATCAATATCAGGGGCATCCAGTAAGTATTGATATTTTGGATCCAGCTGGTCTGATACCTTTTTCAGCTCTGCAATCTTCGGTGGCCGTGTTTCGCGGTTTTTCGGAAACCCGCTGGCCGCCAAAAATAAGCCGGCAGCGCCATCCCGCAAGACATAGGTATCGTCCACCTTCGCACAGGCAAGCCAAGGCATTGGAATAGGATCCATTTTGGGAGGGGCAGCCTGACCATTCTTCAGTAACTTACGTGTATTTTTACACTCAGCCTGTGTACATCCGAAGAATTTCCCAAAGCGTCCAGTTCGTAACTGCATCTCGGATCCGCATTTATCGCATGCAATCGTCGGACCCTCATAGCCCTTAATCTTGTATTGCCCAAGCTCAACCGTGTACCCCGCACAATCCGGATTATTTCCACACACATGAAGTTTCCGAGTTGCGTCCACCAAGTACGCCTCCATCGCAATCTCGCACAATGGACAGCGATTTTTTTCGAGTAAAGCCTGGGTTTCAGCTTCCTCTCCTTCAGGCACCGCCTCATGACCAGGCAATAAATTGATCGTTGTTTTGCAACGCTCCTTGGGTGGAAGTTGATACCCAGAACAGCCTAAAAAGACCCCAGTGGTCGCGGTCCGAATCATCATCGGACGGGCACAGCTCGGACAGGGAATATCGGTGACTGTTGGTGCGTTAGGACGCATCCCCTCGTCACTCGCGGCCTGATCAAGATTGGCTTTAAAGTGCGCATAAAACTCATCCAATAGCTGGATCCAATCTTTGCGGCCGTCAGCGACACCATCAAGAGCGTCTTCCATGCCCGCAGTGAAGTCGTAGCTCAACAAATCGCTAAAATTCTCCACCAACCGATCTGTGACAATTTCACCCATCTTGGTGGCAAATAATCGCCGCCCTTCCATCTCGACATATCCACGATCTTGGATCGTGGTAATGATCGCAGCATAGGTGGATGGTCTCCCAATCCCTTGCTTCTCGAGTTCGCGAACCAAGGAGGCCTCGTTATAACGCGCCGGTGGAGAGGTAAACTTCTGGATTGGATCGAGCGCCTGAAGCGTCAATACATCACCCTCGACAACATTCGGTAACTCAGCCGCATCCTCGCCCTTTCCCTGAGTGGGGAGAACTGCTTGGTAGCCCAAAAAGGTGGTTACCCGACCTCGCGCTCTGAGCCCATAGCCGTTGGCATCAACATAAATACTCGTGGTGAGATACTCAGCAGGGGTCATCTGACACGCCACAAACTGACGCCAGATCAATTCATACAGACGCTGCGCGTCGCGCTCAACACCCGTCAGTGCCGTGGCTAACAGATGGACGTTGGTTGGACGAATTGCCTCATGTGCTTCTTGTGCATTCTCGCGTGACGCATAGTAGTTAGGCTTTTCCGGCAAAAATGCAGGCTTAAATGATTCGCTGATATAGCCGCGAGCGACTTGAATTGCGTCCTGTGACATATATGTCGAATCAGTCCGCATGTAGGTAATCAATCCAGCCTCATAAAGACGTTGAGCAAGCGTCATTGTCTTCTTCACGCCAAAGCCAAGGCGTTGGCTTGCTGCTTGTTGCAGCGTAGATGTGATAAAGGGGGCCGGGGGTCGTGTTTTACCTGGCTTACTTTCTCGTTCCCGCACGCGATATGCCGCATCAGCCAACGCAGTCACAGCAGCGGTCGACTCTGCTTCAGTGGTCGGCTTGAATGGCCGGCCCGCGTGCTCAATCACCTGAAAACGCGCATCGGCTGAGGCCGCCCGCAGATCAGCGAAGATCTCCCAGTATTCCTCTGGAACGAAGGCACGAATCGCGCGCTCTCGTTCAACCACTAAGCGCACTGCAACTGACTGAACACGGCCCGCCGATAGACCACGGGCAATTTTGGCCCACAACAGTGGCGATACCATATAACCCACGACGCGATCCAAAAACCGACGCGCCTGCTGTGCATTAACGCGATCGACATTCACCTTTGCAGGCTTGGAAAATGCCGCGTCAATCGCGGATTTTGTGATCTCAGAAAATACCACGCGACGATACTTGTCAGGATCACCGCCAATCGTTTCTTGAAGATGCCATGCGATCGCTTCTCCCTCACGATCCAAGTCGGTCGCGAGATAAATGATCTCTGCTTGAGCCGCCAGTTTTTTTAGCTCAGAGACCACCTTTTCTTTGCCAGGCAGAATCTCATAGCGCGCTTCCCAGTGACGTTCAGGATCCACCCCCATACGGCGCACCAACTGAGCCCGTTGCCGCTCTTCTTTGGGTTCAGCACTTTTGCTCGGTTTCGCTCGGGTTTCAGTCCCTCCACCGGAAGTCGGCAGGTCACGGATATGCCCAATACTCGACTTCACGATATAGTTGGAGCCGAGGTATTTATTGATCGTTTTCGCCTTTGCGGGCGATTCGACGATCACAAGTGATTTAGCCATAAAGCGTTGGGCATCCCAAGTGTAGGTGAATCTCAAAGTTCCGCATTTGAAATGCAAAGGCACTTTTTATGCAAGCACGAATTCATCGATCGCTGCAACCCGAGCAACTACTGTGGCGTCTCAGACGGACTCAGAATCGCTTTAAGATCTCGTAAATGCCCGTCGATCTGTGCGGCTGTGAGTCCCGGTGCATCTTCATCCACAGCCAGGGAGACACTCCAGGTATCCACTGCAACACTCAGAATACTTACCGGCAGTGTCTGCACCAGATCACCTAACACGCCGTCCCGGCCCATGCGACCTGGGGTGTCTGGCGTCGGCGTCCAGTCAATCCGCCCTGGGAATCGCCATAGTCGAAAAGTCCGTGAACCCGTGGGGCAGACCAGACGATACACTTGGACTTGGGAGCGATTCAGACGCTGTTTTGTCCACCCATCCACATATTCTGTCGAAAGCTTCAAGCCCAATGCCATCGCATCCGTGCGCAAGGCGGCGAGTCGCCGCTCACGCGGTGTTGGACGCGCCCAAAAAATTGGACCCGCAATCAGCACCATGGCCACGACAATCCAGAGCCACCACACGTACACTATCTCCATGACTGATTTTGATGATTGCGCACTCCTGATTCGAACACTGCAACAGGTACTCCCTGAACTGCAAATCGAAGGTGGATACAGCGAACCCTTTTATCGTGCACCACGCAACGGTGCGCCCGGCTGCTTGCAATTTCGACACGATTTCCCGCGCAGTCTACTCCATGAAATTGCGCATTACTGCTTAGCCGGTGATCAGCGTCGGCGCTTGGACGATTTTGGTTATTGGTACGCAGCTGAAGGCCGAACAGCCAACGAACAGGCCGCTTTTGAAACCGCAGAAGTAAGGCCACAAGCGCTTGAGTGGATGTTTTGTGATTGCCTTGGGCTGCCTTTTTCGCCCAGCCGAGATGACTTCTCAGAGCGACCAGATGATGGTTCATTTTTGATGCGAATTCAGATGGCACGCGAGACCCTTGCCAGCGCACTTCCACCAACGGCCGCGCGGGTTTTAAGAGCTCTTCAGACATGCGGATAGGTTGGATCGCCTTACTCGTTGGTTTGATCGGGTGCAGTGAGAGGCAAGATACCTTCGACGCCAACGCCTACCTGACCCGCGTTGCACGAGTTCTCAATATGGATGTACCGGTGATATCTGCCACATACGTGCCTCGGATGCAGCCAAAACCTCGGCCACTGAGTGACACCCGAATCGCGTTGACCGACGCGCTGAAGCTTGGTCCGTGCGGGCTGGTGCCCTTGATCGCAGAGCGAAATTCTTCACTCGGGCGGCAAAAAGCAGCCTCCCAGCAATTTCTTTACGAATGGTCATTAGCTGTTGGCCTTGACGATTGCCTGGCCCAAGCAGAGGGCAACTCCGACTGGTTAAGGACTGCACGGGCAAAAAAAATAGGAGATCGTGAGGCGGCCTTGTGGAATCTGCTATTTGCAAGCGAGACCTCCGATGCGCTGCAGTCAAGTCTTGATTCAGGAGATGCCTCGCTGGCAGATGCATGGCATCGCTACCAATTGGCGTTTGTGGAGGTCCGTCGATCTGCACTACTGGGATTAGAAGGCCACTCGATCCCATCATCTGAGCAGCAATCAACTTTTGAGCAGCACATTCAAGCCCTCGAAACAACTCGGTTTCATGGGCAGTTACGGCGCGCGCTCTTGGATATCTATCACTTAGTGACGGTCATGATTCCGATGCAGCAGCAACATATCACCCGTAATACGCTATGCCCACTCGGAAAACCGACCGAACAGGGCCGTCGCGTGCAAGGCATGCTCACCACATATTTTGCAACCGAGGTGCAGCCCCACATCGCTGCGATTCGACGCTATCAAATCGAGCTTTATGCGCTGTGGCAGCCACTGGCTAACTCACTCGATCTGCCTCGTCCACTCGATGCGAGGATGGATCACTTACTGCAATTACCGCCAGGAACGAATACGGCCTATGTCGAGGCGCTAATGACGCACATAGGCCATTGGCAAGAGATTCTGTCAGGCTGTCAGCTCTCAGTGGCCTTGGCGACGACAAAAACAAACGATTGATCCACCTCAGTCTGACTCACCAAGGTATGCCCCATGAAACGGCACAGTGTGGGAATATCACGACAGGTGGATGGATCCGTGGCAATCAGTTGGAGTTGTTCACCAGGGTGCATTTTTCGTAACGCATTGCGCGTTAGCATGACGGGTTCCGGACACTGAAGTCCGGATGCATCGATGGTGACTGCGACTAATGGATCAAGCGACTTTTGGTCAGTCATGGTTGCTTGCTACCTTGAATCAGTTCGTAATTTGCAAACAATGAATAATTGATGAGGACACACTATGACACAGCGCATCGCACTCGTCACAGGCGGGACTGGTGGAATTGGAACGGCGATTTGCCGCGAGTTGGCTGCCGTTGGCTTTCAAGTTATCGCCGGCTACAACTCTGGTGGCAATCATGAAAAGGCAAAAGCATGGGCCGCAGAGCAAGCCGAGGCAGGCTATGCGATCGATGTGGCTTTTGGCGACGTCTCTGACGCGGAATCTGCACGACAGTGTGTCGAAGGAATCGTCGCGAAATACGGCAACATCCACGTCTTGATCAATAATGCCGGGATTACCCGCGATTCGACATTCCGCAAAATGACACTTGAACAGTGGGATCAAGTCATGAATGCGAACCTTCGTTCGGTATTTAATATGACTCGCTTAGTCATCAATGGGATGCTCGAAGAGCAATGGGGTCGAGTTGTGAATATCAGCTCGGTCAATGGCCAAAAAGGTCAATTTGGACAATCGAACTATGCGGCCGCCAAGGCTGGAATGCACGGCTTTACAAAGAGTCTTGCTCAGGAAGTCGCGGGGAAAGGTGTGACTGTGAATACTGTCAGCCCAGGCTACATTATGACCTCGATGGTTGCCGCTATCGGTGAAGAAATCCTCGCAAAAATTGCCAGTTCAATCCCTGTCGGACGCCTTGGGAATCCTGATGAAATCGCCTATGCGGTCAGCTTTTTAGCCAGCGACCGGGCCGGCTTTGTGACCGGCTCCAACCTCGCCATCAACGGTGGTCAGCACATGTTCTAACACAGATGGGGAGCCCGCTCCCCTTTCTTTTTATTGCACTGCACAATACACTGTTGCGATTGTAATACGTTGCCTAACCCAGACCCGAAGGGAGTCAATACGTGACTGATCAGAAAGCACCTGAACAATTGTTCGAAACCATGAATGCCGACAGCAAACGATTAATACAAGGGCTGATGCGCTCAGAAGACACCGCAGCAATCCTGACAAATCTGACCTCTGTGTGGACTGAATTGGTAATGCAGCCTTGGACCAATCCGACGGCTTGGTTCGAGATGGTCAGTCAGTATCAGCAAAATCAATTCAAACTCTGGACTGACCTGATGCAGACCGGCCTGACATTTTCGCCACCAAAGGATCGGCGCTTTGATTCAGACCAATGGCTTAGTCACCCCATTTTTGACTTTATCAAGCAGTCGTACCTACTGACCTCAGAAGTCCTCTCGAAGTCAACGGATGCCATTCCAGTTGAGGGTGCGGATAAAGAAAAACTGAAGTTTTACGCACAGTACTTTATCGATGCCATGAGCCCTGCAAACTTTGCCGCGCTCAATCCTGAAGTACTGCAAGAAGCTGTCGAAACCAAGGGACAAAGCTTGGTCGATGGATTTCAGAATCTCCTGACCGACCTCGAGAAAGGCCGGATTACCATGACCGACGAATCGAAGTTTGTACTCGGTGAGAATGTGGCGGTGACAGAAGGCTCGGTGGTATTCCGTAATTACTTGTTCGAAATGATTCAGTACACCCCAACCACTGAACACGTACACAAACGTCCCCTACTGATCATTCCACCGTGTATCAATAAGTTCTATATTTTGGATCTACAGCCTGAAAACTCCTTCGTGAAATGGTGCGTCGATCAAGGTAATACGGTGTTTTTGATTTCATGGGCCAATCCAACTGTGGAATACCGCGATATTGGCTGGGATGACTATGTCACTGACGGTCTTTTTGAAGCGATCAGGGTGACGAAAGACATCACGGGTGAGAAAAAGCTCAATGCCGTTGCCTGGTGTGTTGGCGGAACCCTGTTAGGGTCTGCGATGGGAGTCATGCAGAAGAAACGTGACGCTAGCATTGGTTCAGCCACGTTCTTAACGACTCTGCTGGACTTCTCGGATCCAGGTCAGCTCGGAATATTCCTGAATAAAGATGAAGTCGAATTACGGGCAGAGCAGATTCAAAAAGATGGATTCATGTCAGGAAAAAGTCTCGCTTTAGGGTTCAATATGTTGCGTTCCAATGACCTGATTTGGTCTTATGTGGTGAATAACTACCTGAAAGGGAAAACCCCACCGCCCTTTGATATTCTCTACTGGAACTCAGATCCTACCAACCTACCTGCGACCATGTACAACACCTATATTCGTGAAATGTATGTGGAAAATAACCTGGCCAAACCAGAGGGCTTCACCTGTTGCGGGAAGGCGGTTGATCTAGGGAAGGTTAAGGTCCCTGCCTACTTTTTGAGTGCAGTCGAGGATCACATCGCACCTTGGAAAACAACCTTTACTGGAACCCAACTCCTCGGTGGCGAGACAACCTTCGTGCTAGGAGGCTCAGGACATATTGCGGGCGTCATTAATCCTCCGGTGAAGAACAAGCGCAATTATTGGACAGATGGGACACTGGGCTCGACACCGGATACGTGGCTCGAAACGGCAACGAATCATCCCGGTTCGTGGTGGACGCATTGGCACACCTGGCTGGATCAACAGGATGCGTCACAGGTACCTGCCCGACCAGTGGGGACTGATGCGCATCCTGCACTTTCACCAGCGCCAGGAGACTATGTCCGCGTTCGCATTTAAGCGAGTCTAATAACAGACGTAAAAAAGCCCAGGTGGGATGTGCCACCCGGGCTTTGATGGAGACAGTTATTTCGTCTGCATATTCTTCATCAAGTCTTCAGCTGAATGCTTCATCACCTGAATAGACTCTTCGCCTAACTTAGTGAATGACTCAGCCTGCTTCTTTGCCAATACAGCCATCCGCTCTTGCACTTTCGCCAAGTACGCTTTCTGGATTTCAACAGCCTCAGGCAAGGAATTACACGAACAGACCTGACGCGCTTCTTCCAAATAATCGTTCATCAACTCAGTGGCAACTCGCGTTTGCTCTTCCGTAATTGATTCAATCACGCTTCGCTGCATCTCCAGTAAATTTGTGTAGGGCTTCATCATCTGCGCTAACGCATCAGCACCCATCATGGTCTGGAATTGCTTCATCATGGCTTCGTTCTGTTTCATTAATTGCTCAAACACGGGGTTTTCCTCCTATGGTGCACCGCAACAGAGGAACCGTATCGTGCGTCGCAACATTTTGCAAGTCTTCGGCCAGAGTCTTCGACCATCGGCGACAATGGGCCAATTTGATACACTGGAACCAATTGATAAGGATGACGCATGCAACCTCTTTGGACACCGACACCCGAACGCATCGCGCACAGTCAGTTGGTTGACCTTATGGCCACCGTCAATCGAGAGACGGGTCGGGCAATCGGTGATTATCCAAGTCTGCATCGCTTTAGTGTGCATGAGCCCGAGCGCTTTTGGCCCATCTTGTGGCATCACGCAGGTCTGCAAGGCGAGATGGGCGAGCGCGTTCTCAGTTCCCGGGCCATGCCAGGGTCTCAGTTTTTTCCAGATGGCAGTCTCAATCTTGCAGAAAACTGTCTGATGCGTGGTGACCCATCAGCACTGGCGATGATCGTGTATCGCGAACACGGTAAGATCGAACAACTCACGCGAGATGCGCTCGTCCAGCGCGTTGCAACCCTACAAAATGCCCTGATTGAGGCGGGTATTGGCTCAGGCGATGTCGTGGCAGGCTTTTTACCCAACGGTGCGGAAGCAATCATTGGCGCGCTGGCCACCTTGAGTCTTGGCGCGGTATGGACCAGTTGCTCCCCTGACTTTGGGGTTGAGGCGGTCATTGATCGATTTGGTCAGATCAAGCCCAAGGCATTGCTGGCTGTGTCACAGGTTTTGTACGGGGGCACTCTGCGTGACGTCAGCACCATCACACTGGCACTGTTAGCGCGTATCCCCTCGATCACGACCTGCTTCCATGTGGGACAGGGTGCTCCAATAACACACGTGGGTTGTCGAGTGCGTGAGATAGCAGAGTTGTCTGTTCATGATGAGCCGCCCACTTTTGTCCGTGTCAGCACCCAGCATCCTGCATTTATTCTTTACAGTTCTGGCACCACCGGTGCCCCGAAATGCATTATCCACTCCCACCTAGGAGCCTTACTCCAAGTGGTGAAAGAGCATCGCTATCATGTGGATCTAAAGCCCGGAGATCGTTTATTTTTTTACACAACCTGCGGCTGGATGATGTGGAATTGGCTGTGCTTAGGACTTGCTTCTGAAGCAGCATTAATGATCTATGATGGATCACCATTTGCCAGTGGCCCAGAAACACTTTGGTCGTTGGCAGCACAGGATCAATGGACAGTCTTTGGCACAAGCGCGAAGTATCTGAGTGCGCTCGATAAGGCTGGCTACCGGCCAGCGACAGAAGATCTCTCCCACCTCAAAGCGATTCTTTCAACGGGTTCTCCTTTAGCGCCAGCCACTTTCGAATTTGTCTATCGCGACATTAAGGCGGACGTGCTCCTTGGCTCAATCTCTGGAGGGACCGATATCCTCTCGTGCTTCTGTTTGTGTTGCCCAATTCTCCCGGTGTACTCCGGGCAGTTGCAGTGCGCCGGACTTGGGCTCGATGTCGATGTCTTGGATCATGAGGGAACACCGGTCACAGCGACCCAGGGCGAACTGGTCTGCCGGCGTCCATTCCCAAGCATGCCACTTGGCTTTTTCAACGATGCCGATGGCCACCGCTATCAGGCTGCCTATTTTCAGCGCTTCGCAGGCCTCTGGACCCATGGTGATTTTGCAGAGCGAACAGAAGAAGGCGGATTTATTATTCACGGTCGATCTGATACCACCTTAAATCCGGGTGGAGTGCGGATCGGCACCGCAGAAATCTATCGTGCCCTTGATGATCTTGACAGTATTCGTGATGCAGTGGCGATTGGCTTACGACGCGGCGACGACGAAGACATTGTGTTGTTTGTGGTACTGGCAGAAGGCGACATTCTCACCGATGCCATGGAGCGCATGCTACGGGATCGGATTCGACACGCGAGAAGTCCACGACATGTACCAAAGATCATCGCACAAGTTGCAGACGTACCCCGTACAGTCAGTGGTAAGATAGCAGAACTCGCCGTTCGGCAAATGGTCCATGGCGAGCCAATTGGAAATATGGATGCTTTGGCAAACCCTGATGCACTGGCGCACTTTAAAAATCATCCCGCACTGGCGAGTTAGCCTCTGGCTCCTTGTCATCCTGTCGATGCCAATCGCGCAGGCCAATGTGCCCGTGGATTTGCGTGTGCTAGTGGATGTGTCTGGCTCGATGAAGACGTCCGATCCCAAGACAATCCGTGGACCCGCTACCGCATTACTTGCGGCGCTCCTCCCACAGGAATCGTTTGGGGGTATTTGGCTCTTTGGTACAGACGTTCGTGGATTGGTGCCCTATGGATCGGTGGATGCACGCTGGTCTGCACTGGCTGCCCCACTGACTGCATCGATTCGATCAAACGATCAGTACACACATATCGAAAGTGCATTGAGCACAGCGTTACGCGTCCGAGACTCGGATGGAACTCGGCAATGTCATGTTGTCATGCTGACCGATGGTTTGGTTGATGTTCAAGGTGGACCCGACGCAAGTCGAGCCTCACGAGACCGCATTCTGAAGCGACTGATCCCTGAAGCCGTGAGTCGCCAATGTCGACTCCATACCATTGCATTGTCCGATCGAGCCGATATCGAGTTACTGCGTCAAATGGCCTTGGCAACCGGCGGCCTGTTCACGCGGATCGAAAGCGCTGGTGACCTCGTTCCTGTGATGCTGGATGCCCTGGAGCTCGCCATACGCAGTCAGCAACTACCGGTGATTAACGACGAGATTCTGGTTGATGCGGAGGTTAGTCAACTCCGCATTATTCAATTGGGCGACAATCCAACCTTTGAATTGCTCCAATCGGGACGGGATCCCATCACTGAACAAAGTGCCGGCGAAGGATTTTCGCTCTACGCGGGTGAGGGCTATAAAATTCTGATGTGGTCGAATCCAGAACCTGGGCGCTATCGCCTCTATGACTCAAACTCAGACGACTTACGAATTTTAATAGATTCGCCCACTCGGCTGGACATGACCGAGTTACCCGGCACCTTGTCGCCTGATGTCTCCGTCGGTCTCACCATCGGATTGAGCCGGGAGGGACAGCCTGTTGTGCAATCAGACAGCCCAGTGAGTCGCTTTGAGGCACAGTTCGGAGCAGATGGTGAGTCCATTACTTTGACCCCCTCTGCGGACGGGACAGTCGCAGCGCAGTTGGATTCGTTACCGACTGGGCGTGGATTATTTACGATTCGTTCTCTCGAGCCACAGCGCCATCGACAAATACAGCGGCGACTCGAGGTTTTGGAATCAGCGCCAATCACTGCGATTGGAAACAATACTGCACAGGCAATCCAGCTGACACCAATCGGACAATCTGATGAGGCCAGTGCAGCCAAGCGTGAGGCCTCGCGTTCAGACGATAAGTCGAAGACAACGGGTTCGCAATCGCCTCAATCCATGCGTGATTCAGTCACTCAGTTCTTAGGGTTGGACGGCTCAGATCCGTCAAGATTGCCCGGTGAGCTGACCAGCTGGCCACTTTGGCAATTAGTCGGGATTGGGCTGGGTGTCCTCGCTCTCCTCGGCTTTATTGTTTTGATTGTTCTGAAACCAAAGACCACCGTGCGACGCGAGGAGCACTGAGTGTTTGCGTTGGTCCATGGGCTAGGTAATATTATTTGTGTCTTATCCCTATTCGCGTTTGTAATCGGTCTAATCAACCCCAAATTTATAAAACAGGAGTCCAGACAAGGCGTGATGCGCTTTAGCGCCGTGGCGTTCCTGACTGGATTTATTTTAGTTGCTGTCGGTGCGTACTACGGCGGCATGCTGCAAGCGTAATCGCCTTTCCTAATCAATCCTTCGCTTGCTAAGCTCATGTGTGAAATGGATGTCACTGACAACAATGACAGAAAGTACCTATAGGGATTTTAAAGAGAGTATGAGCATCGAAGTCAACGACATTATCCTACGGATTAAGCGGATCATCGCCACCGTCGAAGGAGAGACCGCGCTCGGTCGGTGTGACCGCGTCGAACGCGAAATGCTCGACTATCTGCTGAAACGCCAGATTTCTGGAAATGCTGCGCTAGTGACCGAGCTGATCAGCGAATCCAAAATCGCCTCCCCCGCATCCCTCCATCGACGGATCGCTCACCTCATTGATTTGGAGTTAGTGACAATTGAGCGTGATCCTGTCGATCACCGGCGCAAACGCTTAGTTCTCACGCGTGGTGCGATTAAGGCCTACAACACGATGAGTGATCAAATCCATCAAGCCGTCCTCGCCCCAGATTGCTAGTTCGGTATGCGACCGATCGATTTCGTTGGGGATATTCATGGTCATGCAGGCGCCTTGCGCGCGTTACTTGATCGCCTAGGCTATAAATATCAAGCGAATCAGTGGACACATGCTCAGGATGGGCGACTCGTCTTTCTGGGTGACTTGATCGATCGCGGCCCAGAACAGCGGGAGACTGTTGATCTCGTCCATGCACTCTGTGACAGTGGCCGAGCGTTATGTCTCATGGGAAACCATGAATTCAATGCTGTCGGATTTGTCACCTCACGAACTGACGATCCGGATCGCTATGTCCGGAGCCATACCGATGGTCATATTCGTCAGCATCAAGCCTTTCTGGATGCATATCAGCATGACTCAGTGGGTTATCAGGACACCATCGCTTGGTTTAAGACACTTCCTCTATGGTTTGAGCAACCTGGGGTGCGAGCTGTTCATGCCTGTTGGCATGCTCCAGCACAAGCGCTGCTTGCCCCCTACCTCGATCATCGTCACGCACCGACCGATCTGTCTTTCTTTACGGACTCTGCGATAGAGCACTCAGCCGCATGGCAAGCACGAGAAACCCTACTCAATGGTCTCGAGATGCGGCTTCCTGAAGGCAGCCATTTCAAGGACTATTATGGGATTCAAAGGCGACGTATTCGTCTGAATTGGTGGGATCCGGATCAATCAACATACCGAGACAGTGCGGTGATCGACGTCACCCAGCGCGATCGTATTCCAGATCTCCCACTCCCCTCAACGGCTCCGAGCTACCACGAGAGCCTTGTCTTTTTTGGGCATTACTGGATGCGTGGCATCCCCAGTATCCGGCATCCTCGCGCCGTCTGTCTCGACTATTCAGTGGCACTCCCCGATGGCGCACTCTGCGCCTATCGCTATCAGGGCGAGATCGATGCGCAATCAGACCACCTCGTATGGGTGAGTAATTCATGACATTTCGATGACAATTTCGTGAAAAAAGATCACCAATAATTCGGTCATAATCCATCCGTACACTCGGTAAAAACCGAGAGGACTTGGGATGCCGAACGACACCTCAGTTGCAATGGACCAGGGCGCTCCGCGCCGCAAAACCCGCCGCACCGATCGTTTTCACAACCCACCAGGGAGTCCGCGCGCGACCGGCGACTGGCGCGACCTAATTGGATATCTCGCGCGACAAGCATTTCGTCCACTGCCCACCGCATGGCCAGTGACACATGCGCTTAGTGCGGCGGAAGCGCACAGTGAGCTTCAACAAATGTCTGGGGATCATGTGACTTGGTTGGGACACGCAGCCTTCCTTGTCACGCTTGGCGGCCATCGTTTACTGATTGATCCGTTTTTAGCGGAGCGCGCCAGTCCCTTTCAATTTGCAGGGCCCCGCCGCTTTATCCCAACACCCCTAACATTAGAGAGCATCGGTCGATTCGACACCTTGGTCATCTCGCATAACCACTATGACCATCTCTGTTGGCACACCTTAAAGCAGATCCCCAATAAAGCCGAGATTCACGTGGTATGCCCAGCCGGACTCAAGCCTTGGTTTCAGAAACGAGGCTTTCATCGCGTGACAGATTTGGATTGGCATCAAAGTACCGCGCGTGGACCGCTTAAAATCACCGCTTGCCCCGCGATTCACCATTCAAGACGGGGCCTGTTTGACGCAAATCGGTCGCTGTGGGCTGCCTATCTTTTCGAATTCGAGGGATACAAATTGTACTTCGGTGGAGACTCCGCCATGGGGCCTATCTTCCGGCAAACTGGCTTCCGCTATGGCCCAGTCGATCTCGCACTCATTGGAATCGGTGCATATTCGCCCAGACGACTCTTACGATCGGTGCACGCATCACCTGAGGAGGCAGTTGAGATGGGACGAGCAATTCGTGCCAAGCAGATATTAGGAATGCACTGGGGCACGATCGAGCTTTCCGAAGAAGAGGCCTTTGAGCCAGCAAAGCGATTCAAAGCTGCCGCTCGACAAGCTGGATATCAGGAATCATCAATCCTTCTTCCACCAGTCGGTAGAAGCGTCTCGATTAGAACAACTTATGAAGATATCCGGCTAGACCAAGTCGGATAGTGGGAATCATGATGCCGCCAAAGGCGGCATCAGTTCGATTAATTAGCCAATCACCTTGATTGACTTAACTGCAACCTTGCCATTACGGCCTGCGGCGAGATCAAACTCAACGCGCTGGTTGTCTTGCAGCGTGTCTAATCCATTTTCTTTCACTGCAGAAATATGAACGAACGCGTCTGTACCGCCATCATCGGGAACAATGAAACCAAAACCTTTTGTTTCGTTGAACCATTTTACTGTACCTGTTTGCATGATTTGTCCTCAGCAACACTAGCGTAGCCCAATACACCAGTGGTTTTCATAGGGTATGCCAGTCAGTGTTGCCGGAGACGGTTACACAAAGCTAAGCATTCGGGCGCAACCAGAGTCGCAGGTTGACGGGAAATGTCAACGACTATTCGATGAAATCGTCGCTTTAGACAACATGACATGTGATAAAAGCCAATCAGTTGGCACTCAGTGCGACCCTTGTGCACTTACCCGACTCTACCATTAGGGATTGTATTTGGTCGGGACGGCAGGATTTGAACCTACGACCCCTTGCACCCCATGCAAGTGCGCTACCAGACTGCGCCACGCCCCGAAGGCGCGAAGTATACAGGAGCCTAATCGGAGAGCAACCGACGAACATGC
Source organism: Litorivicinus sp. (assembly GCA_018401755.1). Lineage (GTDB taxonomy): Bacteria > Pseudomonadota > Gammaproteobacteria > Pseudomonadales > Litorivicinaceae > HIMB30. The sequence continues at coordinate 237,006 of JAGYKJ010000007.1, read as the reverse complement.
TCTAACTCTCGAATCACCTCGCGTAAGGCCATTCCCTTTGAGTCATCGTGTTGAGCATCTTGGCGAGCTTCATCTTCATCACTAATCCGTGCCTTCGCACCCGCCAGGGTAAAGCCTTGATGATGGACGAGTGCCCGAATCCGACGAATCATGATCAAATCTTGATAGCGATAATAGCGCCGATTACCGCGGCGCTTATCAGGCGAGAGCTGCTCAAATTCTTGCTCCCAATATCGAAGGACGTGTGGTTTAACGCCACACAATCGACTTGCCTCCCCAATCGTGAAATAAACACGATCAGGAATTTGCGGCAAATCATCCTCGAAGAGGTCCATCATAGGTCTTCGTCACCCACCGGATGATACCGCTCTACCTGTGAACGCAGTTTTTGACCAGCTTTGAATGTCACCACGCGACGCGCGGTCACTGGAACTTCTTCGCCCGTCTTTGGATTACGTCCTGGACGCTCATCCTTGTCGCGTAATTCAAAATTACCAAACCCAGATAAGCGGACTCCCTCACCCTGAACAAGGGCTTGACGAAGCTCACCAAAGACAATCTCAACAATCTCCTTGGACTCGCGTTTATTTAAGCCCACCACATCATTGAGATGCTCGGATAAATCTGCCTTTGTTAATGCGGCCATGCATTACTCCCGTATTGTTGCGCCAAGCTCAGTTTTCAGGCGAGTCATAATCATCACCATGAGTCCTGCGATCTCGGACTCGTCCAATGTGCTGTCCTTTGCCTGAAACGTCAAGGACAACGCGAAGCTTTTCAACTCTTTACCAATGGAATCGCCACGATACACGTCAAACAACTCGATCGCACGTAGTCGCTCATCATGCACTGACTCGAGACATGCTTGCACACCGCCCCACGACGTATCCTCGGGTACGACAACTGCAATGTCGCGTTTCACACTTGGATATCGCGAGATCATTTCAAATGTGGTCACTGCACCGGTCAATAACGGGCTCAATGATAGATCCGCGAGATAGACCGGCTTCACAAGATCCAGTGCCCTGGCCAATCGAGGGTGTAACCGCCCAACCCAACCAATTGGCTGACCTTGACAAACGACCTGCGCCGTCTGACCAGGCGCCATCGCGCAGTGATTGGCCTCGGCATACTGCAGTTGAGCGCCTCCATGGAGCGCAACAATGCCGTCAAGTAATCCTTTAAGATCGAAGAAATCAACGGGACGACTAGCCTCCCAAGAAGTTCGATCTGCCGCTCCCATCAACACAATACCCAACCGCTCTGACTGGTTTAGTCCGTCGGCTTCGGGCACAAAACATTGGCCCGTCTCAAAAAAACGAATTCGCCCAACTTGTCGGTTGACGTTAAAACGGCAGGCTTCAAGTAACCCTGGCAACATCGAACGACGCATTTCCGCCATATTCGATGCAATCGGATTGGCTAACCGGACACCAGGCTCCTGCTCAAACATGGCCTGAAGTGCTGGATCGACAAAGCTGTAAGTCACAACTTCTTGGCAATCGGCATCGACTAAAAACTGCTTGAGTCGACGCACAGACATCACAGCTTCTGGCTGTGCTGCCATGCTGATCGCTTGAGCAGGCAAGGAGGTGGGTAGCCTGTTATAGCCGTAGACTCGGGCGACTTCTTCCACCAAATCTTGCTCAATCCCCAGATCAAAGCGCCAACTCGGCGCCTCGCAGAGCCATCCTTCCGATGTTTGCGTCACCATCATGCCCAAGGATTCAAGGATCGCTGTCACCTCAGGATCAGGCAAGCTCAGGGCCAACTGTTGAGCGAGACGTGCCCGACGTAACCGAATCGTCGGGCGAGTTGGTTGGTGTGTGGGTGACTCAGTCACGATCGTAGGGCCGGCATTACCACCACAGACATCAATGAGCAGTGCTGTCGCGCGCTCGAGCGCTTGCTCCGCCAATGCCCAATCGACACCACGTTCGAATCGCTGAGATGCATCCGTGTGCAGCCCGAAACGACGTGCTCGACCTGCGATGGTAATGGGATCAAAAAATGCAGACTCCAAAAAGACATGACGTGTTGCCGCCTGGATTCCGGAATGCTCACCACCCATTACCCCAGCCAAGGCCAACGGCTTTTGGTGATCTGCGATAACCAACACATCCTCATTGAGCACTACTGTTCGACCATCCAGTAGCACGAGTGTCTCATCTGGATGTGCAAATCGAACCACGATGCCATCGGTCAATTGCTCTCGATCAAACGCATGCATCGGCTGACCGAGCTCGAGCATCACGTAATTGGTAATGTCCACCACCGCATCAATGGAACGGATCCCGCTTCGTCGAAGTCGTTCCACCATCCAAAGCGGTGTTGCGCGCGTCACATCCACATGCTCAATCACGCGCCCAACATATTTCGGGCATCCAGATGGTGCCTCGAGCTGCACTGGCAGTTGCGCAGTTGAAGTGGCAGCGACAGGCACAATCGACACTGGAGTAAACGACGCATCAGTCAGTACACCGAGCTCACGGGCCAAGCCAGTGATCGATAGGCAGTCGCCACGATTTGGGGTCAGATCAACATCTAATGCGTGATCAGGGAGCGACAAATAAGCCTGCAAGGTCGATCCCACCGGTGCGTCCCCGGGCAACTCCATCAAGCCAGCGCGCTCCTCTGCGAGCCCCAACTCATCCGCCCCACACAGCATCCCATGAGACTCGACACCACGAAGCATCGCAGTGTGAATGTGGACCGATTCGGTTAACTGCGCACCGACGCGGGCTAACGGTGCTTTGAGACCTACCCGCACATTCGGTGCACCACAGACTACTTGCCACTCGCGGACCCCATCAAAGACCTGGCAGACATGCAACTTGTCTGCTTCTGGGTGAGCCTCAACTCGTCGAACCTCAGCCACCACCACATCAGTGAAGGGGTGGGCAATAGACACAACCGCGTCCACTTCGAGCCCTGCCATGGTCAGGCTTGAAACCAGGCCCTGTGCATCCAACGTAGTGGGTGTCAGGCTTTTTAACCACGCAATACTCGCTTTCATACAGACCCGTGAAACTGGTTCAAAAATTGAATGTCATTTTCGTAGAAAAGACGCAAATCACCGATGCCATATCGCAACATGGCCAGCCGCTCAATACCCATTCCAAATGCAAATCCGGTGAACTCATCGGTATCAATCCCGGTCTGTTCGAATACGTTGGGATGCACCATTCCACAGCCCATGACTTCCAGCCAACCCGTCTGCTTACAGACCCGACAGCCCTGGCCTGCACACATCACACACTGCACATCAACTTCGGCAGAGGGCTCTGTAAATGGAAAATAACTGGGTCGAAAACGGACATCGAGATCCTGCTCAAAAAAGCGATTCAAAAACGTCACGATCGTGCCCTTGAGGTCCGAGAAACTGATATCTCGATCCACAACCAATCCCTCAATTTGATGAAACATTGGCGTGTGCGTTAAATCGTGATCGCACCGATAGACGCGCCCGGGCGCCACAATCCGAATCGGTGGTGTCTGAGACACCATTGTCCGGATCTGAACTGGCGAGGTGTGTGTTCTAAGCACTCGACCATCAGCAAAATAAAAGGTGTCATGCATCGCCCGAGCTGGATGATGTGCAGGAATATTTAAGGCTTCAAAGTTATGCCAATCGTCCTCAATTTCAGGTCCGGTCGCGACGGTATACCCAAGGGATGCGAACAGGGCATTGAGTCGCTCGAGTGTCCGAGTCACGGGATGAAGCCCACCCGGATGGTGCGCCGGCCGTGATGGCAATGTCACATCAATGGCATCACGTGCAAGCAAGGCCGCCTCGGCCGCCGTCTCAAGCGCATCTCGCTTGGACTCTAAGGCAGTGATGACTTGATCGCGAATCGCGTTGATTTGGGCGCCTGCGTGAGGCCGCTCTTCCGCCGACAAGTGCCCCAAACCCTTCATTAACTGACTGATCTGACCTTTCTTTCCCAGGAAATCCACCCGCACCGCATCTAAGGCTTGCAAGGTCTCGGCCCGTTCCACAGACGCCAAAGCCGCTTCTAAAATCTGTTGTAACTCTTCCATCGCAGTCAAATCCGTCACATAAAAAAGGCCGCGTGGAGCACCTCCATGCGGCCCGCCCAACCGATCGGTGGGACTCGATTAGGCCTGTGCTTGCTCGAGGGCTACTTTGGCTTGGTCTGCCAAGGCAGCAAATGCCACCTTTTCGTGCATCGCCAAATCCGCGAGAACACGACGATCCATTTCAATATTGGCTTTCTTCAACCCGTCAATAAAGCGGCTGTAGCTTAACCCGCACTCACGTGCACCGGCATTGATCCGGGCAATCCATAGAGCCCGAAAGACACGCTTCTTCTGCCGGCGATCCCGGTAGGCGTATTGCCCAGCCTTAATAACCGCCTGCTTTGCAACCCGAAATACCCGAGACCGGGCTCCGTAGTAGCCTTTCGCAGCCTTTAATACTTTCTTGTGACTCGCTCGCGCGGTCACACCTCGTTTAACGCGTGGCATCTATCTCTCCTTACCGTGAACCAGGGATCATGCGAAAGATCAACTTCAGATCTGCATCGGCAACCATCAAGGTGCCCCGGAGCTGACGTTTCCGCTTGGTCGTCTTCTTGGTCAAAATATGGCTTCGGAAAGCCTGCTTATGCTTAAAGCCTTTCGCAGTTCGCTTAAAGCGCTTCAACGCGCCTGAATTACTTTTCAGTTTTGGCATGGTTCCTTTTCACTCCGCATTAGAGCCCAGTGCTCTCACTTTTTCTTCGGCGCGAACACCATGATCATTTGTCGTCCTTCCAATTTTGGTCGGGCTTCTACTAAACCATGCTCTTCGAGGTCCTTCTCCAAGCGCTCGAGCATTCGCATGCCGAGTTCTTGGTGGGCCATTTCGCGACCACGGAACCGGATGGTTACCTTGGCCTTATCGCCGTCCTCAAGGAAACGTATCAGGTTGCGCAGTTTGACCTGATAGTCTCCAACGTCCGTTGCCGGACGAAACTTCACTTCTTTCACTTGAAGCTGATGCTGCTTTTTCTTCGCAGCGACTTTGGCTTTCTTCTCTTCGTAGAGACGTTTTCCAAAGTCCATAATCTTTGCGACTGGCGGATCAGAGCTTTCTGCGATCAACACCAAATCTAATTCATTTTCGCGTGCTGCTTGCAACGCGTCGCGTGTATCAACAACACCGATTTGATCGCCAAGGGGGCCAATCAAACGTACTTTGGGTGCACGAATCTCTTCGTTGATCAGTGTGCGCTTCTCACCGGGCGCAGCTTTCGGTACCGCTTTTCTAATTACGTTGTCTCCGACATTAGACCAAAACGGCCGCGTAACCCGATGTCGTTCTGAAGACGGGACACGAAAGCCTGTAACGGCATCGCCCCTAAATCCTCACCCGACCGAGTTCGCACGGCCACCTGTTGGTTTTCCACTTCCTTATCACCGATGACCAACAAATAAGGTACCCGGGTTAAAGTGTGGTGGCGGATTTTATAGCCGATCTTCTCGTTTCGCAAATCTGATTTCACCCGAAAGCCTTGAGAGACCAACATTTTTTCCACTTCTCGCGCATATCCGTGCTGTGAATCAGTGATTGTCATCACCACAGCCTGCACAGGAGCAAGCCACGGCGGCAAATGTCCTGCCGTGTTTTCAAGTAAAATTCCAACAAAACGCTCCAAGGAACCTAAGATCGCACGGTGCAGCATCACTGGTACCTGCCGCGATCCATCCTCAGCAACATATTCGGCACCCAGCCGGCTTGGCATCGAAAAATCCACCTGCATCGTGCCGCACTGCCATACACGCCCAAGGCAATCTTTCAGAGAATACTCAATCTTAGGTCCATAAAATGCGCCTTCGCCTGGTAATTCTTCCCACACAACACCCAATTGATCTAACGCATCAGACAGCGCACGCTCTGCTTTGTCCCAAGTCGCGTCATCACCCACACGTTGCTCTGGCCGAGTTGAAATACGCACAATCATCTCGTCAAATCCAAGGTCATAATAGACATCGGTCAACAACTGATTGAAGGCCTGTACCTCGCTCAAAACTTGCGCTTCGGTACAAAAAATATGCGCATCGTCCTGTACAAAGTTTCGTACTCGCATCAATCCATGCAAGGATCCTGACGGCTCATTTCGGTGACACGAACCAAACTCGGCGAGGCGTACGGGGAGTTCGCGATAACTCGTGATCTTTTTGTTGTACACCTGCACGTGACACGGACAGTTCATGGGCTTGACCGCGTAATCACGATTTTCGCTATGCGTCACGAACATATTCTCGTGATATTTTTCCCAGTGACCCGAGGCTTCCCAAAGGCGCTGATCCACAAGCTGCGGTGTCCGAATTTCCTGGTAACCAGCGGCATCCAAACGGGTTCGAATGTAGTCCTCGAGGACTCGATATACTGTCCAGCCATTGGGGTGCCAAAATACCATCCCCGGGGCCTCTTCCTGAAGATGAAATAAATCAAGGGTTTTTGCCAACGTCCGATGATCCCGTTTGGCGGCTTCTTCCAGGAAGGTCAGATGCGCTTCAAGCGCTTCTTTGGAGGTAAATGCAATCCCGTAGATTCGCTGTAACTGGGGATTCTCCGGCTTACCGCGCCAATATGCCCCTGTGACGTTGGTGAGTTTAAAATGGCGCAGGTGACGCGTATTGGGAACATGGGGTCCACGACACATGTCGGTGTACTCCATGTGGTGATACAGCCCAATGGGATGGCCATCATCTGGAATATCGTGCTCGATAATTTCCTGCTTGTAAGGTTCCTGGCGTTCTGCAAACAATGCCAACGCCTCGGTGCGACTGGCCCACTGCTTGATCACTGGGTAGTCTTGCTTAATCAGTTCTCGAATACGCGCTTCGAGTGCGTCGATATCTTCTGGATGCAGAGGGCGCTCATAATCCACATCGTAATAAAATCCATGCTCAATCACCGGACCAATCGCCATTTTGATCCCGGGGAAGAGTTGCTTTGCCGCATGCCCAATCAAATGCGCAAAAGAGTGCCGAATCACCTCAAGCCCTTCAGGGTCTTTGGCTGTGATCAGGGCCAGAGACGCATCATGGCTGATGATGTCGGACGCATCTTTCAGCTCGCCATCCACGCGAGCACAAATGGTCGCCTTCGCGAGACCTGGACCAATAGATTCCGCCACATCCATCGCGGATGTTGGACCTTGAAATAGACGTTGAGAGCCATCTGGCAGGGTTATGACGGGCATGAGCACTCCAGGGTGACGACCACTACCAAAGGCCGTCCGTTGAGATTACGGTATTGGTAGGCGCGATTGGATTCGAACCAACGACCCCCACCATGTCAAGGTGGTGCTCTAACCAACTGAGCTACGCGCCTAAAGAAGGGCCGAAGTATACCGACTTCGACAAGGCTGTAAAGCGCCGCTAGAGCTGATAATAGTCGCGATACCAAGCAACAAATTGAGGGATGCCCTGCTCCACAGCGACACGCGGTGCATACCCGATCGCGCGCTGTAATGCACTGACATCAGCATGTGTCGCCTCGACATCTCCGGCTTGCATCGGCAAAGACTCAATCTGCGCTTTCTGACCGCAAGCGTCTTCAATCAACTCTAAGTAACGAATCAGATCGACTGGTCGGTTACTGCCGATGTTATAGACGCGCCACGGGGCCCTCGCGGTCCCTGGATTCGGATGCATTGGGTCAAATGAGGCATCTGGGGTGGCAACTTGGTCTAGGGTGCCAATCACACCATCCACAATATCTGAGATGAAGGTGAAGTCACGACGATGATGGCCGCCATTGAAGAGCTGTACCGGCTGTCCAGTTAAAATCGCGCGCGTGAATTTAAACAGCGCCATATCTGGGCGCCCCCAGGGTCCGTACACCGTAAAGAATCGAAGTCCCGTGGTCGGTAACCCAAAGAGATGGCTGTAGGTATGCGCCATCAGCTCGTTGGCTTTTTTTGTTGCTGCGTAGAGGCTCACTGGATGATCCACTGAGTCTTCGACCCGAAATGGCAGAGATTCATTTGCACCATAAACCGAGCTCGATGAGGCATAGACAAGATGTTCAACCTCTGCGTACCGACATCCCTCTAGGATATTCATAAAGCCAATCAAATTCGCATCGATGTAGGCATGGGGATTTTCCAAGGAATACCGAACCCCAGCTTGGGCAGCCAAATGCACCACTCGATCAATCGCGTGGGTCGCGAATAAAGCAGACAACGCCTCACGATCTTCAAGACTTGCGCGGATCTCACAATATCCCGTCCGAGCTCGCAACCGCTCGGCACGCGCCTCCTTGAGTGACACATCGTAATAGCTGTTAAAATTATCCAATCCGACGACTTCGTCACCGCGATCCAGCAGTCGATGACTGACAGTCGAACCAATAAAGCCGGCCGAACCGGTGACTAATACACGCATTGATCCCTCACGCTTTCAATAATAACCGAGACGTTCCCAAAAGCGCCCAACCCATGAGCAGTGAGACCACCACTAAGACAACAAACCCTGCCCAAACAAGTACCGCGCTATCCAGCCGAGCGCCATAGGTCGCCAAGCCAGTGGCGAACGCAGCCAATGGGAACCCAAATGCCCAGTTACTGGGCACAAATGGCCGCCGAAGCACGCGGAGCGCTAATGGGGTCAAGGTCACCACGAGAAATGCAGCCAATCCAAGTAACCCCACACCGAGCGTCAATGATCCCGTGGGGTGTAATAACGCCCACGAGACCGATCCAATGGCCGGTGGCGCGATCATAATCAGCTGCGTGGCTTCTACCTCTGGGGGCATGGGCTGCCCTGTCATCAATCGCACCGTGAGCGCTGGCCATAGCATCAACCAGAGCAAGAGACCGATCCCAAAAGTCACCACACCCAGCGTCTGGGCACCAATCGCCACGGCACCAACTGGAATGACAATATTACCCACAGCCGGAATAAACCAGACTGGCGAAATACTCTCCAATGGTTGACCACCGGCAAGCCACCCCTGCAGAAGCCACGCGAGGAACAGCAGGTGTGTCAGCGCAGCTACCCACACCAGCATGGTCGCGAGCCCCTGACTGTAGGGCGCGATCAGCGCACCGAATAGAACAAAGCCCACAGTCAACGCAGGAAACAATACACGGGTTTGTGGATTCATCAGATTTTCACGGAGTGCTGCAGGTTGAGCGACATGGATCAGGACTGACCCCAGCACCAACAAGCCCAATCCGATCAGCGCGATAGACAGTGCCGTCGCGATCCCGTAGGGAAGCATGCCAAGCGGAGCAAAGGTCCGCCATGCAAGCGACACACCAAACAAACTCATAATGGCAGGCGCAAATCGTATTGGCATTTAAAGACCCTACACAGCGGATTTAAAAGCATGGCTTTGTAATGTCGCCAACTGATCACGAAGCTGCGCGGCACGCTCAAACTCCAACGATTTTGCCGCTTTCAACATGGCTTCTTCAAGCTTTGTGATGGCACGCGCCAACTCCTTCGGAGACATGGTCGCAGCATCCAAAATATCCACAACATCCGTTGGATTGCGGTCTTTCGACTTCCGACCACGTGATCCGGGAATGGCGCGGTGCGCCCCTTCCATCACATCATCAATCCGCTTTCGTATCGATTGCGGTGTGATGCCATGGGTCGTATTGAACGCAATCTGCTTAGTACGACGACGCTCAGTTTCATCCATCGCTCGCCGCATCGAGTCAGTCACTCGATCCGCATATAAAATCGCACGTCCATTGACGTTTCTAGCGGCACGACCAATGGTCTGAATCAACGAGCGATCCGACCGAAGAAACCCCTCTTTATCAGCATCAAAAATGGCTACCAGGGACACTTCAGGCATATCGAGACCCTCTCGGAGCAAATTGATCCCGACCAACACATCGAACTCGCCTCGGCGTAAATCACGGATAATCTCAACGCGCTCTACCGTATCGATATCCGAATGCAAGTAACGCACTCGGGCGCCATGCTCCATGAGGTAATCCGTTAAGTCCTCTGCCATACGCTTGGTTAACACAGTGATCAAGACGCGCTCGTCCCGCGCAGTGACCTTTGCAATTTCGCTCAGCACATCATCTACCTGAGAGCCTGCAGGACGAACTTCCAATAAGGGGTCTACCAGTCCAGTCGGTCGAACAAGCTGTTCAACCACTTGTGCCTGGTGAGCGGCTTCATAATGCGAGGGTGTGGCTGAGACAAAAATCATCTGCGGCGCCAGCGCCTCCCACTCTTCAAACCGAAGCGGACGATTATCCAGTGCTGAGGGTAATCGAAATCCGTATTCGACGAGGGTTTCTTTCCGAGAACGGTCACCCCGATACATGCCACCGATTTGTGGCACCGTGACATGCGACTCATCGATAATCAACAAGGCATCAGGCGGCAAGTAATCAAATAATGTTGGCGGCGCCTCACCCGTCGGACGACCGGAAAGGTAGCGGGAATAGTTTTCAATCCCCTGGCAATAGCCCAATTCAGCAATCATCTCCAAGTCGAACTTGGTGCGCTGCTCCAAGCGCTGCGCCTCGAGTAACTTCCCGCCCTCACGAAACTGCGCCAATCGCTGCTTTAGCTCGTCTTTGATGTCATCCAAGGCACCGACTAAGCGATCTCGGCTTGTGACGTAATGCGTCTTGGGATAGATCGTTAATCGTGGAACGCGCCTCAGCACTTCCCCAGTCAGTGGGTCAAAGAATGAGAGCTGTTCAATCTCCTGGTCGAATAACTCAATCCGAACACCCTCCCGATCCGATTCTGCGGGGAAGATATCGATAATATCTCCGCGGACCCGATAGGTGCCTCGTGCGAAATCCATATCATTGCGCTTGTATTGCAGCTCCGCCAAACGCCGCAGAATTTGCCGCTGATCCATGGTCATCCCGCGGGTCAGATGCAACACCATTTCATGATATGCCTGAGGATCACCCAACCCATAGATCGCCGAGACGGTGGCCACGATGATCACGTCTGAGCGCTCCAGCAATGCCTTAGTGGCCGAAAGACGCATTTGCTCAATATGTTCGTTGACCGAGGAGTCCTTCTCAATAAAGGTGTCACTCGAGGGCACATAGGCCTCAGGCTGGTAGTAATCGTAATAGGACACGAAGTATTCCACCGCGTTGTTCGGAAAGAACTCTTTGAATTCTCCATACAACTGGGCCGCCAGTGTTTTATTGTGCGCCATAACGATGGTTGGGCGCTTCACCGCTTCGACCACCTTAGCAACGGTGTAAGTCTTTCCAGACCCGGTCACGCCCAGCAAGGTTTGATGCGCAAGACCTGCCTCAACCCCCTGAACGAGACTTGCAATCGCTTGGGGTTGATCACCGGCAGGCTGATACTCGGAGACAACTTGAAATACAGGGAGCGGTTCTTGATTCATCGCGCCAGTGTACCGGATGTCCTCTTATGCCTGTATTAAAAACGCCGATTGCATCGCAGCCAGCGCAACCATCCAGCTTCCAACAACGCGAATCAGAACTTCACCAAATCTCGGAAAACGATCTCCCGGAAGCCGTAGCGCTGATGCCACCATCATGGGTGCCATGATGAGTGCGGCGATGGCGGCAATCTGTACCGACCACACGGTCAGTAATTCAGGGTGCGACTGCTGAGTCAAGCTCCCCGCAATGAAGCCCGCCACGACAATAATGATGCAGAAAGCCACTGGTGACAGCCCGTAAAAAACCGTCACCCACAGTGCGAGCATCGCGAGCAAAGCCAAGGCAAGGGGCTCAGACAAAACCACGTACTGGCCACCGAGCAAGCCAATACCAAGGCCGACAAAGAGGAGCCCCGCCCAGTGAAAGACGGAACGTTGTCGACTGAAATAGGCAAGCAACACGCCAATCACCGCCATCCAAGTCACAAGCACCGCAGATTCAAACGGAAGGGTCCAACCAATGATAATCGCGTCCCAACTCGCCGAGGCAACCCCCAACGTGTGTGCCGAGGCAATTCCCGGCACACAGGCGATCAGCAGACCAAGACGGCTAGACAAGAAATGTCAATCCGGTCACCGAGATCGCCGCACCGGTCGCACGAACCGCCCATAAGCCGCGCTCAAAACGGGTTAAGAAGCCAATTGCGATACCACCCGCATGCAAGACTCCGGTTGCGAGTACAAAGCCCGCCCCATAAGCCGCAGCACTGGATTCCGCGGGCATTTCAAGACCGTGCGCGTATCCATGGAAAACAGCAAACAATCCGACAAAGAGCATCGCCAGCCACAAGGGAGCGCGGTAACCCAGGACGATAAAAGCCCCCAGCACAACTCCCGAGAGCGCGATGATGACTTCAACAAAACCCAGTTGAAATCCCAGTATCCCGACCACGGCACCGGCGGCCATGACCGATGGAAATACGACAGGTAACAGCCACACAGCACGGTCACCCAAAAAGGCACCCCAGAGCCCGACAGCGACCATCGCGACAAGGTGATCAAGGCCAAACAGTGGATGCAAGACTCCACTGATAAATCCACCCGCAACCCCTTCTGTCGAGTGCGCAAAGACCGTAGGGGCCAAGAGTGCGAAGGCAAACCCAATCACTATTCGAAATTTTGCGTGCATTACATTTCTCCAGCAGTTTGATGTCAGATTCAAGCATAGATTGATGACATATCACGAAGTTCATTTCAACTTGGCGACAATTATCACCCAAGTGACTCTCATCGAGGAACGAGTGAGTCCGAACCCAAGCGTCAGCCCACCCGATAAGCGCGCAGGGCAAAGCGAAATGTTTCCTGACATCATTTGATGAAGGAGACATCAAGCGTCGATCGAGATTTACCAAGACACAGTTTGCCTCAATCCTGAGGGAAGCCATCTCAGGCCGAAAGATCGTCGAGTTCAACCGCGGTCGGGGAGTCTGGTACGGACTGCACGCTGAGCACAGCGTAACGCGGGTTGGATTCCGGGGTCTTTGGATAAGTATGGAGCGCGAGGGACTTAGAATTGGCTGCGAGCAGGATTCAATTTACTACCTTAAAGTACTGATAGTAATGGTATTATTTTTATTACTTTTTAACAAATACCGTCATTTATACCGTCATAATGATTCCGGAATTAGTGAACCACTACAGTGCCTAGAAAATACGGCCCTACCACTGAGCCACCCCCGTCACTGAAATCTCACCAACACTTTCTCACCATCCCCCTGCAACTCCGGGACCTGCGAGCCGTTACTCTGCTGAACCACATTCTCCCGTACGTAGGAATGTAACTCACGGGCAGTAATCTCGTTATTGCCATCGGAGTCAGCATCGCCCTCCATCCCTTTCATCAGGAAGTAGGAGAACATCCCATGCTGAGCTTCCTTGAGCGGCTTTGCGATCTGGTCACCCCCAGCGGCTGTGAGGACCGTGAAGCCCGCTGGGAGACTTTGCTCCTGTAGTTTGATCCCAAGTGGTCTGCCGGCAATGAGACGGGACTCCCCTCTCGTATCCCCTGAGTAGCAGGTATCGAGGAAGACGGTTACCGAACGGGGATTTACCTGATGAAACCTCCCGGAAAACCTCATCACGGGAGATCGCCGTCCTTTCGAGGAAATCAGGGGCTCCGTCATAGGGGATGAGATAGGCCGTGTCGCCGTTGTCTGAGGCCAGACCATGCCCAGCGAAGAAGATGTACACATCGCTCTCTCCTTGCCTCACAGAGCGTTTGAGCCACTTGTTGATACCGGAGAGTAGGCCGACGACACTCGCTGAGTCGTTAACAAGCGTTTGGATGCGTTCTTGTGGGATACCAAGCTTCAGTCGAGCATAGTCATAGAAAGCTTGAGCGTCACGGTCAGCGAATTCTGCAGGCGCGACAATAGAATATTTTGCCACACCAATAATAAGCGCAACTGATGACGTATTCACTTCTACCCGTCTTTCAGATGGATTTAATCGCGCATATTTCAGTTCGGGATTGGAATTCGTACCCGCTCTTTCAAGATTTACAATCTGCGAAACTGGATTTCCATTATCGCTCTTAATCGTAAAAACTAACGTACTAGGCCCTGCAGGCAGATAGGTCTCATAGCTAAAATAGCCTTGCCTATCTGATTGGATCACCTTGTCACTGATGAACACCTGCGCAGGTAGTGTAACTCCTGTTATCTTCCCTTTAACTGTGGCATTACTGTCATCAACGCGGGCCTCGATGATCTGGATCGCTGTCTCCGTTACCGGCTTCTTCTTATTAAAAATTCGTTTTGGGTTCTTGCTCTGTCTTGCTCTCAGGTTGAGATGGCCCATTGTTTAATTGCTGTTGGATTGCATTGAACAAAATACCTTTGATAGCGTCAGCGAGCGGATCATTCTCTTTTTCTTGCGCAGTTACCTGCGAAGCCACCACAGAATAAATGACCGTAAACAATACTGCGTATTTGAAGTTTGAATACCTCACCGCAACACCCACCTACCCGCATCCCCGAGCATCGTCGGAGTCTGGGCACCCGCTGAGAATCTCCCTACAGATTCCCTTACGAAGGTATGTAACTCTCCCGCACTGATCTTCCCATCCGAGTTGGCATCCGCCTCACCTTCGAGACCCTTAAAGACGAAGTAAGAGAAGCGGCCGTGTTTCACTTCAGGCTCTACTCCAGCAATCTGGTCGGTCTCCCCCGCAGTAAAGACGAGGTAGTTGTCGGGGATGGTCGTCTCTTGAACCTTGATACCGAGCGGACGTGAAGCCAACAAGAGTTCTTCAGAGCGCGTTGCTCCAGAGAAGCAGTTGTCGAAGAAGAAGGTTGCAGAACGGGGCTTCGTTGCGCTGATGTCATCGAAGAATCGCTTACGGGAGATGGCTGTGTCCTCGAGGAGCTGGATATCCCCATCGTAGGGGACGAGGTAGGCAGAGGAACCATCTGCGGTTGGCATTCCGTGACCCGCGTAGAAGACATAGAGGTCTGTGGTGTCGGGTTTGACGGCCTTCGGTAACCAGACCTTCAAGGCTCGGAGAATATCAGCCTTAGATGCCCCTGTATCGGTCAGAACCGTAATGTTGTTATCAGCGATACCAAGCTTTTCTCGTGCGTAATCTGCAAACATCTTAGCGTCTCCCGAAGCAAAGTCTGCAGACGGTGCTCGGGCGTACTTTTCCACACCGATAATAAGCGCGACACGGTCTCGAGATGCCTTCTGCTTCGGTCCTGTAAGGGGATTCACGGCGGCAAGTCGGCTGACCTGCTGGGTACGCTTCGAGCGTTCCAGCCGGATGGTTTGAGTAGTTGAGAGACCCTTGAGGTCGTAGGCAATAATTGTGACTTCGACACCGCTGGGGGGAATGTAGGTTGAACCAGTAAATCGGCCAGAAAGATCAACCGCGACGGGTTGCCCATCAATAAGAAGTTCAGCAATTCCAGTATTATCTTGCGCGATACCTGAGATAGTTCCGCGGGCCCCGTCTGCATTCGTCGATGTAATGCGAATCGACGGGGATTGCGTATCTTGCAAGATCGATTGCTCCTTCTTCTGGATAACTACTTCAGGCTCAGGGGCAGGTACCGGCTGGCTTGTCACGACGCATCCACGACGGGATAATACCGCCTCGGCGTGGGTCAATTCAGCTGTGAGTGAAAGAACCAACAGTGCACACACGCGCCGTTGTTTCATTGCCACCTCCCTGAAGAAGTGGAGACTTCCGTTAAATTCGGAAGCCCCGCTTTGATTTAGAAACGAGACACAATACCGAGTTGCGCCACTGTTTGATCAACACCCGTTCCACTGTATGAATCAACAATGAAACGAAATGCGATCGTATCTGTTAAAGCAACTTCGAAGCCTGCTGTTCCACCGACATCAGAAACCGGCACCACTGTATGTTGTGCCATCAAGCGTCAATGATTCGCTCGCTGTTGAATATGCTATTCCGATAAACGGAGCCCAAGATCCAGCGGGATAGCGCACGATGCCCCGAGCCGTCATCCCATTTGCTTTGTAACTCAGCGTACCGACAGTCATATCGAAATAGTTCATATATTGCGCTTCGACAGCAAAATACCGGCTGACGTCATACCCCAACACCGATCCCGAAAGAAACCATTTACCGGAGAAAATCGCGCCAGAACCATAATTCTAGCTCAGTCTCACCAGATGTCGCGATGACATAGAAGCCCGGCGTAAAATCCAATTGTTATTCAGCAGTTAGCATTGGTAGGACCCTACCAAAGCTGCCAAAGCCATGACTGTGAGGCCGACCCCCAGCGCTTTCATCATTTTCATGCTCTTTCCCTTCTGTTCAAGCTCCATTTGAGTACCCGTAGTAACATTAAAACAAATGCATCAGCAACCGTGAGTTCAAAATCGAAACCATTTGAAGCTGGAATACCCTCACCGCAACACCCACCTACCCGCATCCCCGAGCATCGTCGGGGTCTGGGCTCCCGCTGAGAACCTTCCTACGGACCTCACCTTGGTGGAAACTGCCTGATCTTCTGACCTGAGTTGCACCTCGCCTCGCTCGAACCCAAAGACGGTGCAGAGTGGCTGATGCCACGCGTTAGCTTCACCCTTGCAGATCGCTGCCTCATCTCTGGCAAAGATGAGTTTTGAGGTCGCACCCCCGTCTATCCTCGATCCAGTTGCAGGCAAACCTCACGATACGAATACCCTTGATCTAGCACCATGGCCGCAGCTTCTCGTTTGAACTCCCGAGGAAATGAACGTCGACTCTTTATCTAGACAATCTTTTTCCAGTGGTCATTTACCACTCAGTGGCCTGCCCGGTTTTAGTGAATCAATACCCTGTTGACCAGATCTAGCGAATCCCCCAACACAAATCTAGTCTAAGGTGGCATCAAAGGTGTATCTTCTAGAAATGAAAGTTTTACATTTCATTCCCACAGTTTTGCTGTCGACTTTTTTGGTCAACATTCATCAAGTGGTGGAGGCTAAGGAACTGTCGTGTGAGGCTACGACTGGAGATGGTCGTGACTGGATTCCGCGCGCGTTTAAAGTAGATATTTCAAGTGATCGAGCGTCGGCTCGAATTATGATCGCCGGTCAACCAGGTCTTTGGGGCCACTCCCTTTAAAAAGTCGTTTTTGGGGTCTTCAACTGGTCACGTGGGGGAAGGAAAGTCCACGAATGGAGACTATTACAGTTTCCAATTGCAGCTCGATTTCGATGCGAATGACACGAAAGCGAAGGTTCGCATGTCAATGCAAGGATATCGTGATAATGAATTGAATTTCGCATGTTCAAATATCGTATTGCCAAATTCATCAGTGACCACGGATGCGGCAGGACCCACTCTTCGCGAGACAGGCGACGAGTTGGTATCAGTGGATAGTTTTAGCTCAGAACGGCCAGAACTTCGGTTAATTGAGTACACGCTCGGGCAAAAAAATGGAAAAGCTGTCGCTGCGTATCGGGCAACTGAACTAAAAAGAAAGAGCTCCGCGCGAAAAGTTCCAATTGTATTTGAGAAAAGTTTGTGTTCGATCGTCGCAAACGAGTATTCGAATACTTGGTCAATAACTTGCAACAACGGGAAGACTGGATCGGGCAAGTTCACAGGTGCCGATAGTCAGGGCCACGTGGCTGGCGAAGGGGTCTTTGATGGAGCAGTTTTAAGTTTCGTTCATCGCAAGTGCTTCTTTCAAATAAATTGCAGCTCTTTACTTCAAAATCTGATTGCAGAAGCCACCCAAGTTTCTCGATCTAACTTATATGATGAGGACAGCAGATAACGAGCTACTGTGTAGACGCGCAACCTTCAATGGACGATGGGAGACTCGTTCAATGTATTTGGTGCCGTAGACGAAGCGAAACGTCGTGGACTGGATTGTGGGGTTGAGTCTTCGGCTCAGGTTGCAAAAATCCAGTCGTCAGCAACACTCGCAACTGATCTGAGTGATAGCGACCTCGTCCTCCTGCAGGCGCGCGACCAAGTACCAACAGAGCGGTAACAAAGTTTGGGAAGTTCGGCCTGAATTTCTAGACGCTGTTACGGAGGCTCGTCGTGAGAGGTTGGATTGTGGAGTCGCGTCTGCGTCCGCACCGAAAACTTCTCCTTCGGTCAAACAAGATTATGCAGTTGCTTCGGTTAATTCACTTTCAGATATCCAGCTATGTAATTTTTATCGTTCAATTCCGAATCTTAATTCGCCGACTTTAAGAGTCACAGATAAGAACGTAATTACGCTCGTGACAAAGAAAAAACTGGATTGCTTGTCTCTGCCCGCAAACGATACTCAAGTTTCTCGAAATAACTTATATGATAGGACAACAGATAACGACCTACTGTGCCGACGCGCAACCTCTAATGGACGATGGGAGACTCGTTCAATGTATTTGGGTGCCGTTGACGAAGCGAAACGTCGCGGACTGGATTGTGGGGTCGGTTCATCCCCGTCAACTGCCAACGCTGAGTCAAAGTTAGCCACGTATCCCATCCAATCCGAGCTCAAACGGAACCTAATGCGAGTAGCAGTATCCTTTGTGGCCGGGCCACACGATATCAAAATGGAATGAAAACTTGGGAGACCCGGTCCAATTACTTAACCTCTGTAGAAGAAGCAAAGCGTCGCGGATTGGATTGTGGAGTGGGCACTTCGCCTCAAGTCACTAAAGCTGAGTCGACCCCAGCCATTCGATCGCCCGAAACTTCCGAAGAGGTTCGTATTCTCAAAGAACGGCTTGCAAGGCTTGAGGCTCAATCTCAACAGATAGAACAAGCCGTTTTAGCTGATAATCGACCACCAACCATTCGTATTACATCGCTTGAGGTCAACGGTCTTCAAGCCCGTGTTTTAGCGCAAATTGAAGATGATGTTTCAATTGAGCAGGTTACGTTGAATGGATTGAAGCCCAGCAAAATAACTGGCATTACCTACTACTGGGAAACTTTCATTCCGCCAGAAGGACTTTCCGTCCTGATCGAAGCGGTAGATCAACGCGGATTAGTCTCACAGAAGTCCACACGCGTTGAGCGTGGAAAAGTCACGGAGGCTGTCGCTCGGCTTGCAGCGATTAATCCCCTAATCGGGCCAAAGCAAGCGCATTCACGTGATCGTGCCGCTTTGATTATCGGTCTGGAACAGTATGCCGCGGCTCCTCCAGCCGATTACGCGGCGCGAGATGCGCTAATATTCGCTGACTACGCCCGTGAAAAGCTTGGAATACCTGCTGAAAACATCAAAGTGCTAACAGATGGTGAGGCGACACGCAGTGGTCTATTGAGGGCCCTAAAGGTTTGGTTACCCCAAGCTGTTCGGCCAGACCAGACGGATTTGTATGTGTTCTATGCAGGGCATGGAATGGCGTCGGACGATGGGGAGTCCGCCTACATAGTCCCTTACGGTGCAGATACGTTCCTTCTTGAAGATACAGCGATCTCACGTGAGCGTTTTTATGAGGAGATCGGAGCGGCTAGACCTCGCACAGCAACCTTCTTTTTCGATAATTGCTATGCCGGCACTACTCGGTCTGAAGAACGGCTGCTCGCATCTCGGCCCCTTGGTATTAAGGTCAAGGAATCATCGGTTCCCGAGAACTACCTCGTCTTTACAGCCGGTGAGTCGAACCAGACGGCTGGAGTACTTCCCGAAGTTAAACATGGGCGTTTCTCGTACTTCATCTTTAAAGGTCTCGAGGGTGAAGCGGATATGAACTCTGACGGAAGGATATCAGCCGGAGAGCTGCACCAATATGTCAGGGAGTCTGTTGGTCGCTTTTCCGCTGGAGCTCAAACTCCAACCATGCTCGGAGACAAGAGCAAATGGGTTTTGCGAGGTGAATAATGGGATTTTCTGAACCACGAATCATCGAGAGCGTTGGCTGTAACAATCAAATCCCTTGCTGTTTGGTTTCATTGGGGCTCGCGATCATAGCTCTCAGTGGATGTGGCGAGGTTAAGGTTGTGAACGACCCCTCGAGGCTTACCGCCATGGATCCCATCAACGAAATTGTCGCATTGAACTCTGATAATTCGAGACTGGAAAACCTCAATTGCCTGCGTCTTTCTGAAGTACGCCAAGGTCGAGAAAAGCTTTTATCATCCGAAGACAAAGAGGTATTTTCCCGAGCTATGAAGGCTCATCTGGCTCCTCTTAATTATCCTGTCTACGAGCAGTGTGCGAATTCGATAATCCTCGAAGTCAATGACTATTCAGTTCGAGACTTGGTGATCGCTTCCCGGTTGGTCATCGATGTGTCCGGTCGAATTGAAGACTACAGTGGCAATGAGATATGGAGAGCAAGTTATCGATTGGCCGAGAATGCGGGTAGCCTTCCATTAGATCCGATTTCTGCTGGATTTGGCGCGTATTCTGCGGCACAGAACACATCAGATGACAGCCGTCAAAACGGAATGTACCTAGCAGTACGACGGCTATTGATGGCGCTTCCGAATTATTCAGGAATTCAGATAGCAAATACCGAAGACACCCTTGCAATTGCGGGTGATTCAGTAGTTAGTGGAACACAGCCCGCGAGATTCGCTGATGCCATGACGAATTGGCAGCAGGGTAACTCAGAGAAAGCAGTAGAAATTGCTCAATCGCTATACAGACCTGATACGCAAGCACTCGTTGGATATCAATACGGGCTCATGCTAGAAGCATTAGAGAGGGATGGCGACGCTGCTTTGGTCTACTCGGAAACTGCTATTTCTCAACTACGTAACGACGATCGAGAGAACGCGCTGAAGACCTTAAGACGGCTAGATAGGCTCAATCAAACGCGGAATGGGCGATTTGATCGAGAGCTAGATCGCGCGCTTGATTATGCAAGCCAAACCCTAACGAAGCTTTAAAATAGGGCATAAATATGAGGCCTAAGTTAACTTTACTTTTTTGCATCGTATTATTTTTGGTTCCAACTTCAAAGAACCCAGCCGAAGCTCGGAACTGGAATGTTAAAAAACTTGCGATAGAAGATTTGACATCCCTTGAACAGCGGCGTGTGCCTCATTTATTTCCACAAACCAGAGGCTCAATTGCACAGTCTTGTACTACGAGTTCTGGCAACAAATGGACAAATTACTTTTCAGCTTCTTGGGATGATGGTTTTTTTTGGGCGGCTGAGGTTCGTGACAAAGTTCGTATCTATGAGGGCGAGCGTCAAAACAGAAATATATTTGTGATTCGCGTTAAAGAATTTGCGAAAAATGGAAAAAATAATCTAGATTGGATCACTTATCGTATTCGATCTTCAAATCTTGATGAGGCTCTGAAAAGCGGCACCATCGAGGGTGAATATACATCCGGATCATATTGGCTTCGTTGTACTCTTAGAGGTTCCGCGATTACACAGGCAAGTGCATTCTCCACGGAGCTCGCCCAACTCAACTGGATTACAAGAGAAAGATCACAACTTGGGGCAATGCAAGAAATAGCATTAGTCCAAGGCAGTGAGTATGGGTATACGTTTAGTTACGCTTATAATTTTGATACCGATTTGTCAGATCTGACGAATCGGATCGCTCAATTGAGCCGTGAGGAAGACTCAAAGCCCAAGGTGGCGAAAGCTCCGTCAGTGAAAAGGACTGAGGTCAACCCTTACGCTCGAGTAGATGCAATTGCTGCCCTATCGTCCGAGCAACTTTGCAAAGTTGTGATTTCTTCACCGGCCACTCTACGCCATCACGACGAGCTATCAAAACGAGGAATTTCCTGGACTGAGTGTGTTTCCATGTTTCCGAGTAATCGAAATTCATTGGTCACAAGTAAAGGGGATGAATCAAACGATCAGTCAGAAAATGCTGATCCGGTTGAGGATACTGCAATTGCCTCGAACGAGAGATCGACGATCGATCAACCCAGCAACCAAGTTAGTAGCGTTTCCCAAGCAGCTCTTGACAAGGAGAGGTTAGAATTCGAACGATTACAACGAGAAAGGGTGGCGCTAGAAAATGAATTCGCAAGATTAGAGGCTGAGATACGAGAGCAGAAATCTGAAGAACAAGTTCGTATTGCTGAAATAGAGGCTGCACGATCAAAGGCAAGAGAGCAGATAGCCGCTGCAAGGGCTGCAGAAAACAATCAACTCGCCATGATAAAGGCGGACAAGTCGCCGCCGTCCATCATCATTGAGACTACTCTGTCGAAAGGACCGATCGGATATATCTCCGGGAAAGTCACTGATGATGTGGGAGTTGACACAGTTCTAGCAGACGGCATAGAAGTTCGCCTCGAATCAGATGGATCTTTTACATTTGAGTCATACATTCCTCGCGACGGAAAAACCGTAGAGATATTGGCTTTTGACGACCTCGGTAAACAGTCCACTGTGTCAGTGGAGCTTTCAAGAGTAACTTCAATTAATCCAGCCCGCTCAAGATTTGCAGCTTTAAATCCAGCAATGCGGCCAGTGATCCCCAATCGAAAGTCTGCAGCTTTAATCATTGGGATCGCCGACTATGAAAGAACTCCCGCCAAGGCTGCATTTGCAGACAAGGATGCGCAATATTTTTATGATTACGCCACAATGAAGCTTGGGGTACCAGAAGATAATATTTTAGAGCTCATTAACGAAAAAGCAGATCGAATCGAAATGAAGTTGGCAGTAAAAAATTGGCTAAGGACAATTGCAGCCTCAAATGAAAGCGATATCTACATATTTTTTGCTGGGCATGGAATGGCATCCGATGACGGGAATAACATGTATCTACTCCCATATGATGGAACTCCATTTTTACTCGAAGAGTCAGCGATTCGTCGTGATCAGTTATTTGCAGACATTGCGGCGATGGATCCAAATTCGGTCACTGTATTTTTAGATACGTGTTACTCAGGAGCAACTCGAACAGATGACATGCTAATTGCAGCAAGGCCCCTGCTAATAAGGGCTCGAGAACAGTTAGTACCCGATGGGTTTACGGTTATTTCTGCAGCAGCCGGGGATCAAACAGCAAAACCATTGGAAGAAATGGGACAGGGATTATTTAGCTACTTTCTGATGCAGGGGATGGAAGGTGGAGCGGACTCGAATGGAGATGGCAAAATCACGGCGGGTGAGCTCCACCAGTTTACACGATCAAAAGTAGCCCGATATTCAGCTGGAACACAAACGCCTGAGTTACAAGGTAATGAGAATCAAGTCCTAGTACGGTTTCAATGAGAGCTGCGAAGGCAGCTCTCATTGGTACAAAGTTTCACCCTTGTTTTAATCGTTCGACTTCTTTTTCGAGCTCTTTGAAAGCCTCTGATCGACGCGCTTGCTGGGTAAGCGTCGCATCTTTCTTAATTTGATCAACGAGAGCTTGATTTGCAGCTCCGATCGGATATTCAACAAGAACATAAGCTTGAACTTTGCCCTCGACCGCTACAAATTTTGAATCTTTAACTTTAGCGCCACGAAGCTGAGTTTCTCTGACAACGTTTTTTATTACCTGATCAACGATATCTGAGTTACCTGTTGCGCCAAATGTATCACCATCGAAGAATACCTTCGTTTGTGATGCAATATATGATTCCGTCGACTCAGCAATTGCAGCTTGTGCCTTAAGGGTTGCAGCGCGACGAGCAGTGCTGAGATCGGAGTGGAGAGAATCGCCGATACCATAAATTGCAAAGTCCGAAGCTGGGGGCGTGAGGTACCAGTCAGGTGCCTCAGAGATGCGATCCTCTAACGCTTCCGTCGCCTTTTCTATTTTCTTTTCTTGGATTAATGCAGCCGATTCGGGAGTGCCGGGTTTTGGCTCATTCACACACCCGCCCAAAATTCCGGCTGCGGTTAATGAAAGTAGCACTAGTTTTAAGTTTGCCATGCTGAGTCTCCTAAGACGCGGTAGTTATATTTGGACTGAGTCCATTGGTTTCTATCAAAATTTTTGAGCCATCTAAAAAATCCAGGCTCTGATACTCGTTCAGGTGGATCATCAATCAGGGGTCTTTTAAACGAGACGACAATCAGGTACTCATGTGAGTATGAGAGATCTGCAGGTAACGAAACCTCAATGTCATATCTTTTCGTTGCATTAACTGAGGGAATCGTAATCGATTCCACTGCTTTCGTTTGGGAGTCATACATATTAGGAAATAGCCGATAGTAATGGTCTCGATCGACATTTGGCGCCCAATAGTAGACGTAATGATATCCCTCCCTATTACTAGATATCTCAATGATCGGTCGGTCACTGAGGCGGAGAGTGTTACCTTGCTTGAGTTGAATTGTGCTTTCGAAAGATAAGTCTGGCTTGCCATCAAACTCTTCAATGGTCACTTGAGCACTTATACGACAAATACTTCGTCCTTCTGGGCGTTCAATTTTCTTGTCAAGCTCTTGGAAACCTCTGATGAACCCATTTGGATTTATCATCGCCCAGGTCCTCTCAAACAGCTCGCAGTCATTCCCTGACCTGGATTGTATATTCTGATCACAGGTAAGCGCTGAGTTCCGCCCAAACTCCTCACCCAAAACTCTACGCATGGCCCTAAGCTTCGCGTCTTCACCAGCTTTTTCGCAGGCCTTGGCTTCAGATATTTGAGGGCCAAACTCTGCAACACCCTCCACATTAACCGATTGTATCGACTGAGCCTGAACGACTGTCGTAAGGACCAGAAATACAATTGCGGTGACTCTAGTCATCGATACTCACGACCAAAACCACTTGGCTCCGTAGCTTAGAGTAGGCCTCCCGAGGCGACAATGCCGGGCGGCTATCTTCTGAAGGCCTCTGTGATGAGCGCAGGAAGCGTCGAATTTCAGCACCCTTAATACCAACATTCACATCCTCAGGGAGACTCCCAGTCGTTTCTAAATATCTTGCTTTGTCCAGCTTGGCTACAGCAATTCCAAGAACACGACCATCTTGTGAAAAAATAGGCCCACCAGAATTTCCTTGATTGACACTCGCTGTCACAAGAAAGTGATTTTGCATATCACCGAACCCAGCCTCTTTGCTCACGATTCCTTCAGTAATTGACGGATAGTGCGTACCAAGAATCGATGTCAGAGGGTATCCCATCACATACAAACCATCACCTCCCACCGGATCAATTATATCGTTTAGGGCAACCGAGTACTCCGTAGGGTATGGGTCTTCGAGATAAAGCAGTGCAATATCATCTTTGTCATCAAGAAAATATTTAACAACGTTTCGGATTTTCCCCAACCCATTCCGAACGATAATCCGGTCCGCATTTTCTACAACATGCCGGTTGGTAACGACCCATTGACCTTGATTTGTGATGAATCCGCTTCCAGTAAACAGCTCCCCATTAGTGACAATTTTGATCGGTTCAACATCTTCAGGCTCTCCCCTCTGCGCTGGACGAATCATCTCCGGTTGACTCGGAGACGGAAATGAGCCTCGTTCTGCACTTCGAGGAAGGTCTGGCTCTTCTGATTGTTGCGACTGAGTCACAGCCGAATTTGAGCGATCAGTCTGTGGTGGAACGATCATAATCACGACCTGATTTGTTTGGGTATTGCTTTGCACATTATTCGTGATTTCAGGAGCACTCTCAGCGGGAGGATTACGATCATTTTGATCCGATCCGCTGGCTTCGAGCGATGATTTAGGCGAATCGGTGATCGTTGGCAACGGGGCCAGAGACTCAGGTTGGTTAGCATATTTCCCATTCAACTCGAGCCAACGAGTAATACGGTTGTATGCAATCGAATTTCCTTCCGCTGCATACTTATGTCCTGCCTCTTTGAAGTGCTGATATGCCTCATAACGTTTATTTGCTTTAAAGCTGAACTGTGCGCGATATTCGGCAACTAATGCTGTATCACCTAGTTCAACATAGGCTCGCTCGGGAAGGGTCGTGTCTGCTTTTGCAAGCCGCAGTGCCTGATCTAAGTATGCGATCCAGACTGATGGGTTATTATTGGTATCTAAGAGCAATCTTTCGAACTCGGTTGCAAGAAAAGTATTGGTTAAGGCGCTTTTGACCTGAATCCGAACCACTCTGCCCATAATGCTATCGGGGTCTTTAGTTATTGCAGTATCAGCGAGATCTTCTGCCCTAGATAAATCACCCTGTCGTAAAAATGCTCGAGCTTTAGCTTCTGCGATTTCGCTTTCATACCCTGTTGTCGAAAACTCAGCTTTTTCAGCGTATTCAAGGGCTTTCGAAGGCTGGCCAGATTCAGTGAAGAAAAATGATGTCAAAAGAAGGAACTCGGGGGTACTAACGAGGGTTTCAATTTCAGGGTCTTTCAGTGCAATGAGCGCTTTTTCTAGTTGTCGCGAATCGATTATCTCTTTGATGATATCGAACTTATCTGAGCCGAAAACTGGTACTGAAAACGCGAGCAGGAGGGGGAAAATCCTATAACTCATTGACTTAATTGACATTGCAAATTTCTCAGTAATCTTACCTATAATTTACTTTACTCTGCTAATAGTCTTTTTTAAACGTCTATGCGGCCAACGACCTGAATTGATCTCCCATGGGATTTCCCATGGTCTTTCAGTTTATGTCAGGCTACAGGAAAAATGGTTCATCAGAAGGTTCCTGAGATACACAATCAATCGCCCCGATTTTTTCGGAGAGTTGTGAGTTTTAGTCAGGCCGCATGGCCTGACAGCTTTTAGTTATCCCAGCATTCCTCTGCGATTTGATGCGGTAGCGTCTTACGCTTGTCCAAATACCGGTAGTCGTACCGCCACTATTTGGAACCATTAGGCGTCACCAATAGGTAAAGATCGCCACTATCAGTCAGCTTGTCTTGCTTGCCTTTAGGCTTTGCCGATTTAACTTGCAGCGCAGTAGGTTGACCCATACACCACCTTTTTAACGGTATATGGGATCGCAGAAGAGCTGAATACCATCACAGATACCGCCAGTCATCCATAGATTCACTTGGGTCAGATTGGACTGATTTGAACTCAAAATAAACAAAATCCTAGAAATTACTGGGCTTTTCGGATGGATATGGACTGATTAGGACCATTCAGAATTGGCTCCGCGAGCAGGACTCGAACCTGCGACCAAGAGATTAACAGTCTCCTGCTCTACCAACTGAGCTATCGCGGAACTCAGAGGTCGCGAACTTTAATGATCTCAGGGCACTTCGTCAAGACTTGGTTCTTAGAACTCCAGGCTCTTTACAGCACCTAAGGAGACAATGGATTCGCGCTATGGACCCTCTCAAGATCACTCGGATCACGAGTCCGAACCGCGTCCCCATCCATTAAGACTGTCCGTATCCGGTCACGATTTCGGGCCAGGGTCTTCTCGCCGATCCCTTTGACTACCAAGAGCTCTTCAATGGTGAGTATCTGCCCCACCTGATCCCGGTAGGCCACGATTGCTTGGGCTTTCTTTACACCAATTCCAACAAGACCCTCTGCGATTTCTTGTGCCGACGCTGCATTGATGTCGACCAATGGGGCAGCGACTGCAAGATGACAGATAATCCAAAACAATCCAATTCGCCACATAAGCACCTCCGGTCTCGAGAGAGTAGCGGGGCCTGGTGGAGGAGACTCGGCGAAGCGCCAATGAGCTTAGACGAGATCGTTGATCAGACGCGTCAGCTCTTCGCGCGGATCAGCCGAAGCCGTCACGGGTCGCCCAACGACCAAATAATGAGCGCCGGCAGCCACGGCTTGTTTTGGCGTAACCACCCGCGTCTGGTCGTGCAAGGCAGCTGCTTCTGGCCGGATTCCAGGCGTGACCAAACAAAACTCCGAGCCGCACTCAAGACGCAAACGAGAGGCCTCCTCTGCAGAACACACGACCCCATCAAGCCCTACGTCTTGGCTGAGCTTTGCAAGAAAAGACACTTGATCGGCAATGGATCGGTCACAGCCCACAGCGCTTAACTGAGCCTGACTCATACTGGTTAGGACAGTGACTGCGATGAGCTTCGGAGGGGCATCAAAGCCCGCTAGCGCATCCTTTGCGGCCGCGAGCATGACGGGACCACCTGAGGCATGCACATTTACCATCCAGACACCATGTCGTGCGGCGGCCTTCACGGCCTGCGCACAGGTATTAGGGATATCGTGGAATTTAAGATCCAAAAAGACCTCATAACCGGCCTTATGACAAAGCTGTATTACTTTAGGCCCTAGGTTGGTAAAGAGCTCCTTACCGACCTTAACGCGACATAACGTCGGCGACAGACGCCCTAACATGCGCTTGACTTCGGCCTCTGTCGATATATCAAGCGCAACGATAAAAGGAGAGTGCATCATCAACGTCCGAATAGCCGCGTCAAAAGTGCGAGCGCGACGCCAGAAAGCAGTCCAACCAAAAATACAGAAAACACCAACACCGCCAAGCCCATCGGTGGCGTCTGCCACCAGATGAGATCCAATTGCACACTGTCTGGGTTGTAAAGGTAAAGCACCACCCCTGTCACAATCAGGGTGAGAACCCAGACGATTGTGATCAGACGACGGATCAAACTCATGATTTCAGAGACGCAGTAAAGGCCTCATTGACCGCTTCACGCAGCTCTTTACCCGGTTTAAAGTGTGGAACCGCTTTAGAATCCAGCACCACAGACTCGCCAGTTTTCGGGTTACGGCCGACACGGGCTTTGCGACGATGCAACGAGAAACTGCCAAATCCACGCAGTTCAATACGACCACCATCGACCAACTGTTGGCCCATACGATCAAAGATGGCCTTGACGGCCAATTCAACATCTTTGGGCGGCAGTCCCGGATACTGGGTTGCAATTCGCTCAATAAGCATTGATTTAGTAATACCTGACATCGGCTTTTCCAGAACAAGGCCGGGCATTTGCCCGGCGTCCGGCGGAATTACTTCCGCCCTTCCATCTGAGCCTTGATCAATTCACCAATGGTCGTTGGACCCGAGTCTGCATCAGCGGCAGGGCCCTCATTGAGTGAACGCATGGCTTCTTTCTCATCTGCTTCTTCCATTGCTCGAATGGAAACAGCAATTGTCCGATTTTTCCGATCCACGTTTTGCACACGTGCTTCAACATGGTCACCCACATTCAGCACATTCCGCGCATCTTCAACCCGATCACGGCTGATTTCAGACGCCTTCAGGGTCGCAATCACACCGTTACCGAGATCAATCATCGCCTGCTTTGGCTCAATCTCTGTAATGGTACCCGTCACGACCGCACCCTTCTCGAGCGTTGCTAGCACGTCGCCCATTGGATCTTCTTCCAACTGCTTCACACCAAGCGAAATCCGCTCACGCTCGGGATCCACCGCCAGGATAACAGCCTCGAGTGGATCTCCTTTCTTGAAGTTACGTACGGCAACCTCACCAGGCTCGCTCCACGACAAGTCGGACAGATGGATCAATCCATCAATGCCACCGTCAAGGCCGATAAAGACACCAAAGTCAGTGATCGACTTAATCGGTCCAGACACTTTCTCGCCCTTGGCATGCAAAGCCGAGAAGGCTTCCCACGGATTGACCTTACACTGCTTGATACCCAGCGAGATCCGACGACGCTCTTCGTCAATATCCAAGACCATGACTTCCACTTCGTCACCGAGGGAGACAATCTTTGAGGGATGCACGTTTTTATTCGTCCAATCCATCTCAGAGACGTGAACCAATCCTTCCACACCATCTTCGATTTCAGCGAAACAGCCATAATCGGTCAGATTGGTAATCTTGGCATTGACTCGAGTATTCACTGGATAACGGTTTTTGATTTCGACCCATGGATCTTCGCCTAACTGCTTCAAGCCCAGCGACACGCGGTTGCGCTCACGATCGAATTTCAACACCTTCACTTCACATTCATCACCAACGGCAACGACTTCTGACGGATGCTTGATCCGTTTCCAGGCCATGTCAGTGATGTGCAGTAACCCATCGACACCGCCCAAATCGACAAATGCGCCGTAATCGGTGAGATTTTTCACCACACCCGTCACCACCTGACCCTCGATCAGGTTCTCAAGTAGTGCTTCGCGCTCTGCCGAGTTCTCCTGCTCAAGCACAGCACGACGCGAGACAACCACGTTGTTTCTGCGCTGATCCAACTTGATGACTTTAAATTCGAGTTCCTTTCCTTCGAGATGACCGACATCACGAACTGGACGA
This sequence comes from Litorivicinus sp., assembly GCA_018401755.1. GTDB lineage: Bacteria > Pseudomonadota > Gammaproteobacteria > Pseudomonadales > Litorivicinaceae > HIMB30. The sequence continues at coordinate 207,093 of JAGYKJ010000007.1, read as the reverse complement.
ACATCCACGAGCGAGCCCGGTAAAAACGCACGAATCGAGTTCAAATCGACCGTAAAGCCGCCTTTGACTTTCCCGTTGATGATTCCAATCACGACCGCGTTGTCTTCATGCGCCTTTTCAAGCTCAATCCAGCTTTCTGCACGCTTCGCTTTCTCACGCGATAACCGAGTGGCTCCAAAGCCATCTTCAACCGCATCCAGTGCGACTTTGACAACGTCGCCAACGGCAACCTTGAGTTCGCCGGCATCGGTGTAAAACTGGGATTTAGGAATCGCGCCTTCAGACTTGAGTCCAGCATGGACGATGACGAAATCGGCTTCAATGGCGACCACGGTTGCGTCCACAATGGAGCCGGGTGTCATGTCGATATCGATTAAGCTTTGTTCAAACAGTTCTGCGAAAGATTCGCTCATTCAATTGTCCTATCTATCTCGGCGTCACGCCGTCCATCCGATCAGCCCGGAGGGAGTTGATTTCATCGGTTGCAGTCCTGAAGCTGATTCTCAACACAACCGATCACTTAAATACCGATCCCTTTGGTTCGGCAATACTCGTTGACCGCTGCCAACACCTCGGCAGGGGTTTTCTCTGAACTATCAATCACCAACGCATCGGCGGCTGGCACCAGAGGTGCAACCTCACGCGTCCGATCTCGAATGTCCCGAATTTCGAGGTCGCGCAGTATAGCGGAGAGCTCAACTGTTTGACCAGCCTCAATTAATTCTTGGTAACGCCGCATCGCACGCACCTCGACATCCGCATCAAGAAAAATCTTCGCATGCGCATCAGGAAATACCACTGTTCCGAGATCTCGACCGTCACCAACCAAACCGGGCGATCGCCGCATTCGGCGCTGCAAGTCCAGCAATGCTTGGCGTACGGGCGGATAGATAGCAAGCTGACTGGCAGCCTCGGCAACAGCCTGATTCCGAAGTACTGAACCAATGACTTCTCCATCCACTGACACATCTGTCCGCGAGGCTGTGTATGGAAAAGTCACCGTCAATTGATTGGCTAACGCGACCAGCGCCGGGACATCAGTAGTTGATAAATCACGGGAAAGCGCTGCCTGACCCAAAATTCGGTACAACGCACCCGAATCCAACAGATGAAAACCCAACGCGTGCGCCAAAAGGCGCGCAACTGTCCCCTTTCCAGCCCCACTGGGACCATCAATGGTGACAACTGCGATACTCATCCCAAGAGATCCAAGGGAAATCCAACTTGTCGTGCCAAGCCCACGAAATTGGGAAAGCTTGTCGCAACATTGGCGCAATCGTGCACCACCACGCCCTTAGGTGCGCGAAGTCCCGCGACCGTCAGCGCCATTGCGATTCGATGATCTTCATGCGCTTGTACATCTGCAGACTGAAACTGTGTTTGTGCCCCCTGCCCTTCAATGATCGCGCCATCCGGCGTTCCTTGAATCACAACACCCAACGCAGACAAGCCATCCACCATACTCTGAATACGATCGGACTCTTTGACTCTGAGCTCCTCGGCCCCTTCGACACGCGTGACCCCGGTCGCACAGGCTGCAGCCACAAATAACACCGGGAACTCATCGATCGCAAGCGGAACCAAGGCGGCTGGGATCTCAATCCCCTGCAATGCCGAAGCACGCACACGCAAATCACCAACCGGTTCGCCGCCCACTTCACGTGGGTTCAACACAGTGATATCAGCGCCCATCAATCGAAGAATCTCTAACACGCCTGTTCGCGTTGGATTCAATCCGACGTGTTCTAAGGTCAAATCTGAGCCAGGGACGATAGAAGCGGCCACCAAGAAAAAGGCGGCTGAGGAGATATCCGCAGGCACATCAATTGCAGTTGCAGTGAGTCGTTGCCCACCCTCAATAAATGCGGTCGAACCCTCGCGCCGAACAGGCACCCCAAATCCATTCAACATCCGTTCCGTATGGTCACGAGTCGGAGCAGGTTCGGTGACACTCGTCGTACCGCTCGCATACAAACCGGCCAACAGAACAGCAGACTTCACCTGTGCACTCGCGACCGTTAAATCCACATGACATCCACGCAGGGATTGCCCACCCGTAATCTGGACCGGAGGTGTCCCAGTGGCAGAGGTTCGAACCTGTGCGCCCAATTGTGCCAATGGATCGGCAACCCGTTGCATTGGTCGACGCGACAAGCTCGAATCACCCTCTAGGGTGGCATTAAAGGACTGACCGGCAAGGATTCCAGTCAATAGCCGCATGGTCGTCCCTGAGTTCCCCACATACAGCGACGCCTGTGGCGCTTTAAGCCCATCAACACCCGAACCGTGCACGCGCACCTTGCCATCTGTCGGACCCTCGATCTCAACACCCATCTCACGGAACGCTTGCACCGTTGCGATCGCATCCTCTCCCTCAAGGAATCCAGTGATGTTGGTCACGCCATCAGCCAATGCACCGAGCATCACCGCTCGATGAGAGATCGACTTATCACCAGGCACACGAATGCATCCTGTTAAAGGGCCACCCGCCCGTACTTGAAACACTGAAGGATGGGTCTCAGTCACGTGTTGCGCTCCTTGTTCACTGAGGGCCTTAAATAACTCACGCGCAGCTCGAGCGCGTTCAAACGAGCGGATCAGACCATCCTGATCCGCCTGTGCAATCATGGTTCGTAAATGCACCAATCGATCTGCAAAGCGATCAATTCCGACTAACACAGCGGCCTGATTTGCCAAGGCGATGTCCCGCCACATCACCGGATCGCTCCCTGCGATGCGGGTAAAATCCCGAAATCCACCGGCCGCATAACGGAAAATATCCAAGTGTTCATCATCATCAGAGAGTGCATGCACTAGCGTAAACGCCAGTACATGGGGTAAATGGCTGGTCAACGCCAAGACTTCGTCATGCCGATCCGGCGCCATCTCTGAGACACGGGCACCCTGCGCACGCCAAAATGCTGTTACCTGAGCCAGCGCGTCTGGCGACGTCGTCTTCAGTGGTGTCAAGATCACCTGATGATCCACATAGAGCAAGGGATTGGTGGCTTCTAGGCCACTGCGCTCACTCCCTGCAATGGGGTGCCCTGGCACAAACCAACTCGGAATGCTGCCAAGCACGGCCTCGACATCTCGAACCACACTCCCTTTAGTGGATCCAGCATCTGTGACGACTGTGTTCTCTGATCGCCCGCGAGCGACCGCGGCAAACACTGACTGAAACTGCCCCATCGGCACAGCGATTAAAACCAAATCAGCTGCACCTATGCCCTCTGGAGACTCCGCCGCATGGTCAATAAGACCACGCGCTAAAGCAGCCTCTCGGGTCGCGATCGAGCGTGCATAGCCTGTGATTTTCCAGTCAGGATGAACACGCCGAATGGCCGCACAGGTTGAGCCTCCGATCAAGCCAAGCCCGATCACAGCCAAATGCATCAGAGCATCGCCTTAGGGTATGAACCGAGTACTTTAAACTCCATCGCTTGGCCACGGAGTTCATCGAGAAACGCATGGATGTGTGGCTCATCCTGATGCCCAATAAAGTCGATAAAGAATCGATAAGTCCACACCCCAGAATGCGATGGTCGACTTTCCAGTCGAGTCATATCAATCCCGCGACGATCAAAGGGCTCTAACAGCCGATATAATGCACCTGGCTGATTTTTTAATGACACGATAATGGACGTTTTGTCGTGCCCTGAGGGTTCAGTGCGCTGGCGACCAATGACTAAGAATCGGGTGGTGTTGTCCGGGCTGATCTTCAATGCGATTCGCCAACACCTCTAAACCGTAGGCGTCAGCAGCGCGCTCTCCCCCTACAGCGGCCCAGACGACACTCTCAGGAGCGTTGGCGACAAGTCGAGCGGCTTCCGCGTTCGAACTCGCGGTATGGCGTGCCGCATGTGGAACATTTGCATCCAACCACTGTCGACATTGAGAGAGTGACTGCTGATGTGAATACACCTCCGTGACATCTGACAAGGCGGTGCCGGACCGCCCCATCAGGGCCTGATGAATCCGCATTTCAACCTCACCGCAAATGACCACTAGTGATTCAGAAAAGCATTCAAGCGTGTGGGTCACCATCCCTTCTGTCGAATTTTCAATTGGGACCACGCCATATTCGATGGTTTCAGCTTCCACTTCCCTGAACACATCCGCAATGGTCGTGAGGGGACGCGCCACCACGGCATGCCCAAAATGTTTTAAGGTGGCAAGCTCAGTAAAGGTGCCGATTGGCCCCAGATAACCGACTGCCAGTGGTTGCTCAAGTGCCAGGCAGCTGGACATAATTTCTCGGAATAGTCGCCCGACTTCCGCATTGGGTAATGGACCGCTATTGCGGGCCATCACACGCTCAAGGACTTGCGCTTCACGCTCAGGTCGGTAGAACACCGGCGCAGCACCAGTTTTCGCTGCCTCAGCAAGTTTAATCTCAGCGACAGCCTTCGCTAAGGCCGCGCGTTCGTTAATCAGTCGCTGCAGTTCCTGATCCACTGCATCAATCGCATCTCGAATCTCAGATAAGGTTTTGCCGCTCACGCTCGCCTCATATCACCACACGCCATGACATCGAACTCAGCAATCCAGGCTGACATGCCAACATGGCACCCGGAGCCCTGCGTCCCTACTCACCAGAGAGTGTCTCATCATCCGAAGCCACCGGCGGGGTCTCCGCGTCGACATCGGTGCTAAGACCCTCAACATCATCCTCCGAAGGTTGGGCTAGAACGTCCTCGCCAGCGACCTCATCAAGATCGTGCGCGGGCTCGGTCACACAATCCACTCGAACCAAAATCTCCCCGTCGGTCAGCCGAATCAGGGTGACACCCTGCGTGTTCCGACCCAAGACCGAGACATCAGAGACGGGAGTTCTCACCATGGTTCCACCATTGGTGATCAGCAGCAGATCATCTTCATCACGGACCTGCGCGGCACCCACAACTTGACCATTGCGTTCCGACGTTTGAATCCCGATCACGCCCATGGCACCACGTCCCTTGCGCGGAAACTCGCCGATCATAGTCCGTTTTCCGTACCCATTTTTACAAGCCAGCAACAGGGTCGCATCATCATCCGCTACGATCATTGCGACCACCTGTTCATCAGACCCGTCACGCAAGCGAATCCCGCGAACACCGCGCGCCTCTCGACCCATCGGACGCACCTCATCCTCAGCAAATCGAGTCACTTTCCCGTTGGTATTGACCAATAAAATATCCCGCGTGCCATCGGTAATGGCCGCACCGATCAACGAATCATCTTCATTGAACTCGATTGCTCTGATTCCCGCTGCACGTGGGCGGGCAAATCGCTCAAGTGGAACTTTCTTAACTGTCCCCTTGGCCGTCGTCATAAAGACATAGCGGCCTTCGCCGCGGTCATTTTCACCCAAGGCCAGACAGGCGGTCACGCGACCCCCTTCTTCCAGCGCATCGATCATATTGACCAGCGGTTTACCCCGTGACGTTCGGCTTGCCTGAGGAATCTCATACACCTTCAGCCAATGCAGCCGACCTTGATCGGTAAATAGCAATAAGGTGTCATGAGAGTTGGCGACCAAGAGTAAATCAACGACGTCCTCGTCCTTCAGATTTGTCGCAGACTTGCCACGCCCCCCGCGTCGTTGTGCTTGATAGGTTGTCAGCGCTTGAATCTTGGCATACCCAGTCTTTGACAAGGTCACCACCATGTCCTCGCGGGGAATCAGGTCTTCCGTGGTTAACGCTAAATGCGATTCCATAATTTCAGACCGACGGGCATCGCCATATTGCGTTCTCACCGCTTCTAACTCACCACGAATCACTTCGGTCAGTTTTGTCGAGTCCGCCAAGATGGCTTCGCGTCCTGCAATTTCCGCCAAAATATCGCTGTACTCATTCAACAGCTTCTCGATCTCAAGGCCAGTGAGGCGATGCAATCGCAAATCTAAAATGGCCTGTGCTTGCTGTGGGCTCAGATGATATTGCCCATCGATCAAACCAAAGCCTTCAGGCAGGTCATCCGGGCGAACACCACCGACGCCGGCACGACTGACCATTTCTGTGACGTGCCCTGGTACCCAGGGCGTTGCAATCAATCGCTCTTTTGCTTCCTGCGCATTGGCCGATGCTTTGATCAGTGCAATCACCGGATCAATATTTGCCAGCGCCACCGCTTGGCCTTCCAAAATGTGTCCACGCTCACGCGCTTTGCGCAACTCAAAGACCGTTCGACGTGTCACCACCTCACGACGATGACGGACAAAACATCTGATTAAATCTTTCAGGTTGAGGGTCTTCGGCTGACCATCAACCAGCGCGACAATATTGATGCCGAAGCTGGTTTGGAGCGCGGTCTGCGCGAATAAATTGTTCACAATCACTTCGGGGGTTTCGTTACGGCGTAGATCAATCACAATCCGCATGCCGTCTTTATCCGACTCATCACGCAGTTCAGTGATGCCTTCCAGCTTTTTCTCTTTGACCAGCTCTGCGATCTTTTCAATCACTCGGGCCTTATTCACCTGGTAGGGAATCTCAGTGAATACGATCGATTTCTTGTCGTCGCCCTCGATGTGATAGCGCGAGCGGATAATCGCGCGACCGCGACCCGTACGATAGGCGTCCCGCACACCTTCCAGCCCATTGATAAATCCACCAGTCGGGAAATCAGGCGCAGGCACATACTGCATCAGAGCTTCGATACTGATGTCTTCTTGATCCAAATAGGCCAGACACCCATTAACGACTTCGGTTAAGTTGTGCGGAGGAATATTGGTCGCCATGCCCACCGCAATACCGGACGACCCATTCACTAAGAGATTGGGAATACGAGTTGGCAAGACCGCTGGAATCTGCTCAGTACCATCGTAGTTCGGGACAAAGTCGACAGTCTCTTTTTCAAGATCCGCCAATAACTCGTGAGCAAGGCGTTGCATCCGAATCTCGGTGTATCGCATTGCCGCGGCACGATCGCCGTCCACGCTTCCAAAGTTCCCCTGACCGTCAACCAGCGGATAGCGCATCGAAAACGGCTGAGCCATACGAACAATGGTGTCGTATACCGCCGAGTCGCCATGCGGGTGGTACTTACCGATCACGTCACCGACGACACGCGCGGATTTTTTATAGGCCGAGTTCCAGTTATTGCTCAATTCGCTCATGGCAAAGAGCACACGGCGATGCACAGGTTTCAAGCCATCACGAACGTCGGGCAAGGCCCGGCCGACAATGACGCTCATGGCATAATCGAGGTACGAGCTTTTCAGCTCATCTTCGATACTGATAGGTAGTATTTCTCGTGCCGAATCAGACATAGATGGTGGGAGGTCCCTGCTATTCGATAAACTCCGCATGATAGCACAAGCCAATCCATCATAGACGGAGTTCACGTGCCGGAAATCAAGCCTGCCGATCGTATCATTCACCCACGCTGGCTCGTGACCGACAGCCGAACGCACACAGTGCTCGAACATCACTCGATCGTGATCGCACACGGTCGGGTAATCGACGTCTGCCCCTCAACGGTTGCTCGACGGTTTTATCAGGCACCCTGGATCCATGAGCTACCGCATCACATCGTGATACCAGGTCTCATCAATTTACACACACAAGCAGCCACGGTGTTATTTCGAGGATTGCTTGACGATCGATCACTTGCGGATTGGCAGCACCGGGCACTCGCCCCACTGGAGCGCGCAATCGTCTCTGAAGAGATGGTTCGGACCGGGGTTGAGTTAGCCATGGCAGAGCTGCTTCATGGTGGCCAAACTTGGTTTTCAGACAGCTACTTCTTCCCAGACATTGTCGGAGAGGCGGCTCTCGCGGCGGGCATGCGCTGCCGACTTAACATTCCGATTTCGCCCGCAGAAACTGCCTGGTCACGCCATGCAGACGATGCCTTGCGACGCTGCCTCAATACCATGGATCGATTTAAGGGAAACCGCCAGATTAGCACCGGATTTGGACCACATTCGGCCAATGTGTTGAGCGATGCACTGCTCGCAAAAATTGGCACACTCGCTGCCGAGCTTGGTCAATCGATCCAAATGCGGGTACAACAATCTGCAACGGAACGTGCTGACTCACTGCAACGTTTCGGGCAGACGCCGATCGAACGACTCGATCGATGCGGACTACTCACCCCAGAATTTCAAGCCGTTCATGCCATCCACCTGACAGAGCCCGAATGTGATCTGCTCGCACTGCGGGGCGTGCATGTCGTGCACTGCCCCATTTCCAACGCCAAACTCGCCAGCGGTATGGCACGCATCCAGCGCCTGCGCGATGCAGGCGTACAAATTGGGCTGGGGACGGCAAGTGCAGCCAGTCACAACAGCCTTTCGCTGCTGGAGGAAGCAAAGTTTGCAAGCCTCCTTGGCAAGCTGTCGGCCAACGATGCACGCGCTGTGACTGCGTGGACATGCTTGGAGATGATGACCTGCGATGCGGCTGCCATCCTTGGCCGAAATGATCTGGGTCACCTCAATCCTGGCGCAGAGGCTGATCTCGCGGCCTTTCCACTCAATGCAGTCAGCAGCACGCCGCTATATCATCCGATTAGTCAGTTAATCTATGCCAATCACGGACTGGCAGCCTCCGATGTGTGGATAGGCGGTGAATTGGTATTGCGGCAAGGCCGTTTAGTCCATATTGATGAAGAGGCGGCGATCGAGGCAGCGAATGACTTTGTCGCGCGCCATGTGCCGGTACAAAATTTATGATTCTTAGTTACATATATCGATTAAATTATTGATATAAATGAATTTAAATAGTCCACAAAGAGATAGGGATTCCTGTATGAGTACCGCATCCGCCTCTGAAATTGCCAAGTTCAACGGATTTGCACGTTCCTACTGGGATCCCGAGGGACCCATGCGCATGCTGCATCTGATGAATCCTCTGCGCATCGACTTCGTCGAAGCACATGCATTGCTCCAAGATGCGCGGGTCCTCGATGTTGGCTGCGGTGGCGGGCTCGCGGCTGAGGCAATGGTAAGGCGCGGGGCGCAAGTCACGGGACTCGATGCGTCAATGCAGATGCTGCAGGCTGCACGACTTCATGCCGAGGAATCAGGCCTCCAGCTTCAGTACGAATTCGGAACTGCGGAAGAATTCGCCGCCTCGCATACTGGCGCATTCGACCTCATCACCGCCTTTGAAATGATTGAACATGTGACAGATCCTGAGGCCACCGTTCAAGCAATGAGCGATATGCTCGCACCGGGCGGTGTGCTGATCCTATCGACATTGAATCGATCACCCAAAGCCTACCTAGGCGCAATCGTATTTGCGGAATATCTTGCACAATGGGTCCCCAAAGGGACCCATGACTACTCCCGTTTTCGACGCCCCTCCGAACTGGCCGGCTACGCGCGCAACGCCGGACTGCAGCCCGCAAAAATCGAGGGGTTGACCTGGCACCCGCTGTACCGACAGTTTCAGCGCGACCCCAACGATCTTTCGATTAATTACGTATTTGCTGCAAGGAAGCCCGCATGACCATTGCCCAAACCATTGCCGACACGCAGTGGCTCCCAGATTCATTTTTAAACCGTGTGATTTTGGTCACAGGTGCCACTCGAGGAATCGGGCGAGCGCTTGCCTGGCGTCTGGCAGAGCTCGGCGCAACCTGTCTCTTGCTGGGACGCGATGAGGCCGCTCTCGATACTCTCTATGACGCCATTGTGGCCGCAGGCTATCCGGAGCCGGTGGCGATCCCGGTCGATCTCGAACAACTTTCAGCAGAAGGTGCCGATCAAATCGCGGCACAGATCGCAGAGCATTTTGGACGCCTCGATGGTCTGGCCCACATTGCCGCAGTCCTTGGCGGACGTGAGCCAATCGCAACGCATCGCCCAGATCAGTGGCATCGCGTGATGCAAGTCAACCTCAATGCCGTATTCCTGATCACACAGGCCGTTCTCCCTTTACTCGATGCATCAGACTCAGGTCGCATCGTGATGACAACATCCAGCGTTGGTCCGTCACCCGAGGCCTATTGGGGTGCCTACGGTGTCTCGAAAGCCGGGCTTGAGAACTTCACGGCCGTGCTTGCAGCCGAACTTGAGAATACCTCTACCACCTGCATATTCACCGTCAACCCTGGCGGTACCGCGACTCGAATGCGCGCAGAGGCAAAGCCTGGTGAGGATCCAAGGACGTTACCGCAGCCCGAGACTGTGCTCGACGCATTTCTATGGGGACTCTCGGCGGATGCAGCGCGCGGCCACGGCGGACGCGTTAACGTCCGCGACGTGTTGGCTTTGCAGGCGGAGTAGGCGAGACCGAAGACCGCCCTCCCCGCGATGGACGGGATGACCAATCGGTTGCCGTGGTCTCTGTTGCGCGATCTCTGGTGACAGCCGATCGAGGTGCACGAGGAGCGTGCTCTGAGTCACGTCGCTCAGGCCGAAGTGGTGCCTTCCGCACTGCCTTTCCGAGCCGTCGCGCCTGATCTTTCAGCGCTTGCGGTGTCATGGTTGGGACTGGGACCGAAGGCAGGGCGACAAGCGCAGCTAAATCATCAGTTTCCCGCTGCGACAGCTCCACAAATCCGCCTTGTTTTAGCGACGATGGCAAAAAGATACAACCATAGCGCACCCGCTTTAGGCGGTTGACTTCAATCCCTTGGCTTTCCCAAAGTCTGCGCACCTCACGATTACGACCTTCCATCAACGCAACATAAAACCAACGGTTTGATTTCTCTGGATCATCATCTGGATGCGGCACAATGTCTGTAAATCGAGCATGCCCATCATCGAGTTCCACACCGTCACGCAGGCGCTTGACGATCTCGGGCGTGATCTGTCCATGCAGTCGCACCAGATACTCACGATCAACGCCGCTTGAAGGATGCATCAGCTTATTGGCAAGCTCCCCATCAGTGGTCAGCAACATCAACCCTGAGGTGGCAATATCTAGTCGACCCACTGCGATCCAACGACCACTACGAACCGCCGGCAGACGATCGAAAATGGTCGGACGCCCCTCAGGATCTGACCGTGTCGATACTTGGCCCTCCGGTTTGTGATAGACAATCACTCGCCGCTCACCACTGGCCCAATTACTGGTGTCCAAGCGAACACCGTCCATCTCTATTCGATCTTCAGCGGTCACCTTCGTTCCCAACACGGCCAGCTCGCCATTTACCCGCACGCGTCCCTGTGCAATGACGTCCTCTAACCCACGCCGCGACCCGAGCCCTGCACGCGCCAGCACCTTTTGTAGTCGCTCACTCATTGATCTGCTCCGCTAATCCATCTAACAGATCCTCAGATCTTCGACTCTGCACTCCCTTAGGAAGCGGTAACTGGTCGAGGCTCTTTAATCCAAAATCATCTAAAAACTGACGCGTGGTCGCGAAAAGCGCTGGACGTCCAGGGACATCTTTGTGCCCTACCACATGAATCCAACCACGCTCTTCAAGAGTGCGAATAATCGGACTTCCAACCGCAACGCCTCGCACACTTTCGATTTCGCCTCGAGTCACCGGTTGGCGGTAACAAATCATGGCGAGCGTCTCAAGCATCGCTCGAGAATACCGTCCGGGCTTTTCCTCAGACAAACGCGCCAAATAAGGTGAGACCGCATCCACTACCTGAAACCGAAATCCAGTGGCCACCTCAACCAACTGAACCGAACGATCCGCATACTCTGCAGCCAAACGCGATAACGCTTCACGTAACATGCCTTCAGACGGATTCTGCGGACCTTCTTCAAAGACTTTCTTCAGCGCCTGGATCGAGACCGGCTCACGCGCCGCGAACAATACCCCTTCGATCACCCGAACCAGCGACAACTCAGCCATGTACCGTCCCTCGCGTGACGTAAACCATCTGTCCCGGGGCCGCTTGGACCAAGCCAACTAAGCCCTCACGGACCAACTCGAGCACCGCCAAAAAGGCAACGACCACACCCGCGCGCCCTTCAGACCCTAAAAACAGCTCATTTAACCCAAGTTCAGCGCGGACCCGCAGACGGTCAAGAATCTGACTCATCCGCTCCCGCGTCGACAGAGTTTCAAAATGCACCTGATGCGCTGCAGACAACTGCGCGCGTGCCAATAAATCAGAAAACGCAATGACCAGCTCTGCCAAATCAACCATTGGTGGCGGTCTTAACAAATCCAGTTCAGGCGCGAGCGCAGAGGCGACCACCCAGTCGCGGTCAACACGCGGAATCGCATCCAATAATTCTGCAGACTGCTTGAGTTCCTCGTAGGCCAATAGCTGACGCACCAGCGCGGCCCTGGGATCATCCTCGTCCCCTTCGTGATCAGGCAGTTGCGGCAGCAAAACCCGTGACTTAATCTCAGCCAACATGGCCGCCATCAGGAGATACTCGGCGGCAAGCTCAAATCGCATCGCTTCCAACATCGCAATATACGCCATGTACTGATGGGTAATCTCAGCCACATTGATCTGACGGATATCGAGATTCTGGCGCCGGATTAAGTACAGCAACAAATCCAAAGGGCCCTCAAATGCATCCAGAATCACTTCCAATGCATCCGGAGGGATATACAGATCTTCAGGTAAGGTGGTGAACGCTTCGCCTGCGACAATCGCCAGTGGGAGTTCGCCCTGAACTGGTTGCCTCACCGGTACTGAAGCCCCATCGCCTGGCGCACTTCAATCAAGGTCTGACGCGCAGCATCTTCGGCAACCTCAGCACCATCATTGAGGATACTACGCACCATGTCAGGATTGTCTTCATAGGTCCGCGCCCTCGCGATGATCTGCTCCTGCTCCGCAATCACGGCATCAATCACGGGCTTCTTGCATTCCAAACAGCCAATACCTGCTGTCGTGCAACCTGTCTCAACCCAGGCCTTGGTGGAATCATCCGAGTACAGCAGATGGAATTGCCAAACCGGGCACTGTGAGGGCTGCCCTGGATCGGATAAGCGCACCCGCGCAGGATCCGTCGGCATTCGCTTTATCTTTAGAGAAACTGAATCAGGATCCTCTCTCAAGCCAATGTAATTATTATAACTTTTAGACATTTTTTGACCATCAAGGCCTGGCATTTTGGCGGCCTCAGTCAGTAATGCTTGTGGCTCAGGCAAGATCACCTTACCCGTGCCCTCGAGGTACCCCATTAACCGTTCACGGTCAGCAAGGGTGATATTTTGTTGTTCTTTGACTAATGCGCGCGCCGTATCTAACGAATCCTGATCACCTGCTTCAAGGTACTTCTTGCGAAGACTGCGATACAACTTGGCCGCCTTTTTCCCCATCTTATCGATTGCAGCCTCAGCCAATTCCGCAAAATCCACCTCACGCCCATACAGATGATTGAACCGACGTGCGATTTCGCGCGTGATCTCAACGTGAGCGACTTGATCAGCACCGACCGGCACGAGGCCTGCGCGATACAGCAAGATATCTGCTGACTGCAATAATGGATAACCCAAGAAGCCGTAAGTGGTCAGATCTTTGTCAGACAGCTTCTCTTGCTGATCCTTATACGTTGGCACGCGCTCAAGCCATCCAAGCGGCGTCATCATTGAGAGCAATAGATGGAGCTCTGCGTGCTCGACCACTTGGGATTGTACAAATAAAGTCGCAGAGCCCGGATTCACTCCCGCCGCCAACCAATCAACCACCATGTCAAAGACGGCGGACTCAATCCCACGGGGATCTTGATAATGGGTCGTCAGCGCATGCCAATCCGCAACAAAAAAGAAACATTCGTACTCATGCTGTAACCGTACCCAGTTCTTTAACACACCGTGGTAGTGGCCCAAATGCAATCGACCTGTGGGGCGCATTCCTGACAGAACACGCTGGGAGGGATCCACCCCGCTCAAAACACACTCCTTCCGCGAACATAAAACATGATCATACCCAAGGTTTTATCCGAGATCACCGAAAGCTGCTGGATCGCCCGCACCAACCCGAGTGACCCGCGGAATTCCTTCTGTTAAATCCACCACCGTGGTTCCCTCAAATCCGCAAAATCCGCCATCAATGACCGCTGCTAACTGATGCCCCAAGCTGGCCTCGATGTCATAGGGATCTGTCATGGGTAGCTCCTCACCTGGCAGAATCAAAGTTGATGTCATCAAGGGTTCGCCCAAGCCCTCTAACAGCGCCTGTGCGATGACATTATCTGGAATACGAATACCAATTTGCTTCCGCTTGGGATGAACCAAGCGCCGCGGAACTTCTCGTGTCGCTTCAAGAATAAAGGTGTAGGGTCCTGGGGTATGTGCCTTCAGTAGACGATAAATCGTATTCTCAACCAGTGCATAGGTGGCAATCTCAGACAAATCCCGGCATAGCAGCGTAAAGTTGTGTTTGTCATCGAGCCGACGAATGCGACGAATCGTATCAAGGCCGTCCTTGTTCCCCAAAGTACATCCGATCGCATACCCAGAGTCAGTGGGGTACACAATGACTCCACCGCTACGCAATGCATCCAAGACTTGAGACACCAATCGAGGCTGGGGATTTTCAGGGTGCAGCGCAACCAACACGGGCAAACGATCCAAAATTGCAGGGAGACAGTGTAACGGATCCCCGAGCATCGGCATATGCGCAGCGCCCACGTCCCTAAAATAGCTGGTCGTCACCGCATCGCCACCCGCTGTCCACGTCATACTCAAATACTCAGACGCAGGACATCCCCTTGACACACGCCTGCACAGGTCGGTTTTCGAGATTTTCGGGGTTATTCATGACAGTATCATGCGGCGATACACGCTTTTTGACATCAGATCCGGACTCCCATACACCCTTGATCGCTCCGTCGTTATTGAATTCTGTGTATCATGAGAACGATTCGAGCGAGTTCGGGATACGCCATGAAACTACTGTTGGATTTCTTACCCATTGCGATCTTTTTTGGGGTGTACCGATGGAGTGGGGACCTCATTCTGGCCACCGGCATTTTAATTCCAGTGACGGTGATGCACGTGGGGATCACCTATCTGATGACGAAGCGCATCGAAAAAATGGCGCTCGCGACAGTGGGCCTGGTGGTCGTTTTGGGAGGCGCAACAGTCCTACTTCGTGAGGGGTGGTTCATTATGTGGAAGCCGACTGTTGTGAACTGGCTCTTTGCCTTGGTATTTATCGGTAGCCACTTTATTGGCCAAAAGCCGCTGATTCAGCGGATGCTTGAGCAGGCCGTGCAACTGAGTCCAGCGCGCTGGAATCGACTGTCATTCGCGTGGGCCGTTTTTTTTGTCGCCAGTGGGATTTTAAACCTCATGGTTGCTTATCAATTTGATGAGGCCACGTGGGTGAACTTTAAATTGTTTGGACTCTTGGGCTTAACCTTGGTCTTTATTATCCTGCAAGGCATCTGGATCAGTCGGGTCGCCGAACCCGCTGAAGAATGAACGAGCATCGATGGAATCACGAGATGATGGGACAAGGATTGAAGGGAACACGTCAACGCCAAGCGGCAGCCATAATTCTGGTCGGGTGTATCAGCACTTTTGCGCAGGCAGCCTACATCACTGATCAGCTCGAAGTCCCGATGCGCTCTGGTGAATCCACCGAGTACCGGATTCTACGGTTCCTCCCATCGGGCGCACAGGTTTCTGTACTCGAGCAGCTGCCTTCTGGCTACAGCCGCGTCCAAGACGGTGCTGGCCGGGATGGTTATGTTCTCTCACGTTATCTCCTTTCGACCCCCCCTGCGGCGACTCGTCTCCCAGAACTCGAGCAGCAACTTGCAAATATTCAAGCCGAAATGACTCAGGCGAACGCTGCCCTAGACGAGGCGATCCGTGCCAAAAATGCAGCCGACGCAGCGAAAAGCGAGGCTGAAGTCACTGCCCGTAAAGCGACCGCTGATTATCAAAATCTAGTCACACTGTCCGGAGATGCGGTCAGGCTCAAAGCACGGGCAGAGGCACTCGAAGCAGAGCGAATTTTGCTCGCCAATGATAACGAATCGCTCAAGTCACAAAATCTTGCTTTGAAGGATGATGCAACCAAAGAGTGGTTTATTCTTGGTGCCTTAACGTTAGGGGCGGGATGGCTATTGGGTCTGGTGATACCGCTGTTTAAGCGCAGACGGATCGATCGTCGATTGTGAGATCTTACCCACGGATCGAGCCGGCCCAGCTCGATCCTGTTGCCCCATTTTGGGCGCCTCGCTTCGGTGACCATTACTTTCAAGTTCAAAATCCAGTGGCAGAGCGCAGCGCGTTGTTTGTGGAAGGCCCAGACCTAGTTAGCAAAATGGGTGCGTTACCCTCAGGCAGTTGTCTGCGTATTGGGGAGACCGGTTTTGGTTGTGGTCTCACCTGCTTGGTTGTGCTCGACGCCTTTCTCAAACACGCGCCGCCAAATACACGACTGCAGTGGATCTCAGCTGAACTCCACCCCTTATTACCAGATGATTTATCTCGAATGCACCATGCACTCGAATTATCCGAGTCACTCCATCCCTTCGCCGCAGAATTGCGCGCCCACTGGCCACCACCGATTGCCGGCGGACATCGACGCCACCTCGCGGGTGGTCGTTTGGTTCTAGATCTGCATTGGGGTGATGGCGCGGCGGTATTTGAGGGGCTCGATGGACGCATCGATGCATGGTGCCTTGATGGCTTTGCCCCAAATCGTAATCCTGAGTTGTGGCAAGACAGCCTCTACCATGCCATGTCACGCCTGTCCGTTCCTGGCGCAACAGTAGCCACCTTCACCGCAGCAACAGTGGTGCGAGAGGGATTGCAGGCTGCCGGTTTTCAGGTCTCGCGTGAACCAGGCGTCTTTGGAAAACGTCATCGACTTCAGGCTCAATGGCCAGGCGAGTGGCACCCACACCAACCCCAGCGAACCGCCACCGTGGTTGGCGCAGGTCTCGCAGGCGCCTTTGTCGCGCGCGGTCTCGCAAATCGGGGCTACACCGTCACCGTGCTTGAAGCAGACTCGCCCGCTGCTGGTGCCTCCGGAAACCCGCAAGGCATCACTTACACGAAGCTGGCGATCGATGCAGATCCACTGAGTCGCTGGCAATGGCTTGGCTTACACCAGTTAGCATCGGTCTATGGGGCCGATCACTTGGCACCCTATTGGCATCCGACTGGCGTGCTTCTGGAATCGATCAATCCCGCCACAGAGTTACAGCACACCAAGCTTTGGCATGCATTGCATGCGCCGAGCGATTCGCTGTGCCTGGTCGATCGAATCGAGGCGACATCGCAAGCTGGCTATCCGGTTGCAGCAGGTGGACTCATTCTCAAACCAGCCGGGTGGCTTGAGCCTTCTCAAATTGTCTTGGCATTACTCGATCATCCCCGCATCGAGTGCGTCACAAGTACACGAGTCCGAGCGATCAAGCCACTCACGCAAGGTTATCGATGGAGGGGCGAGCGACCCGATGGCCCCTGTCAAGGCATCACTGACCAAGTCATTTTGGCAAACGCCCATGCAATCCCGGAGCTTGCCCCTGTAGACATTCCACTCAAACCCATCCGTGGACAAGTCACTTTCCTAAGCGGCTCTCCAATGCTTCGCATGGCTCTATGCGGTCGGGGCTATCTTGCTCCTGCCCAGGACAATGGAATCGCAACCTGTGGCGCCACCTACCAAAATCTCTCCACTGATTGCACTCCGACAGACGAGGATGATTCCACTAACCTTCTCGAGCTAAACAGCCTGCTCGAATCCAGTGGAGGTGATGCACTCCAAATTGTTGGACATCGCGCGTCTGTTCGCGCTGCAACACCCGACTATGGTGCTGTGGCCGGCCTACTGCTCGATCAGACGCGTCTCTCCACATCAGACTGGGCTTTACTGCGCCACACGCGGGCTAAACGCTATCCGAGTGCCCATCATTCTGGGTGGGCAGCACTCGGTGGACTGGGTTCACGCGGCACCCTGACCGCTCCAGGCCTTGCCGAACTTGTGATCAGTGCACTCACCGGGGAAGTGTTGCCACAGTCGCGTCATCTGGTTGAGGCTGTTGCACCAGAGCGGTTTGCCCTCAAAGCGTTGGCTCAAGACGGGAATTAACCGAACGGATTCCACCAGCTCCCGCGTTCGAATCGCGATCGGCAACCAGCCAGTTGTGTGTCGTAGTTTTCTGTGCGACTGGCAACCGTGCGCGCAACCTGCATCAACCAGCGTTTATTCTCGAAAGTTCCCCGTTGGAATCCACCGACGCCCTCGTGATACGCCAAATAATGGCGATAGGCATCGCTCTTGGGAATGCGCGCGATGCGATGGGCCCGATCGACATACCAGCCAACAAAATCCGCTGCATCGCGAAAATCGTCTCGGGATGCCAGCCAACTCCCTGTCTCTTTCCGGTAATCATCCCAAGTCCCATCCTTTGCTTGGGGGTAGCCGTAGGCCGAACTGGGGCGTGGTCCAGGAATCACCCACAAAATACGCGTGCGCGGGGGCTTCGCATTCGAGACAAAGGATGACTCTTGACGAATAAACGACAGAATCAATCCTTCAGAAACGCCCCACCGCTTCGATGCATCGCGGCTCGCGTCGTACCACCCTGGCTTTTCACCAAAAATGCCACACGCATCTGTCACTTGGCGAGGAGGACTCACCGCACAAGCGGTCAGTAACAGGGTTAACACGACTGCGATTAAACGGCTCATAGTGCCTCCAACAGCTGGATGAGTTGTCCCTCATCCCAGACAGTTATCCCCAATGAGACTGCTTTGTCTAGTTTAGATCCTGCACCTGGTCCTGCAACAACACAGCTCGTTTTCGCGCTCACCGCACCAGAGACCTTAGCACCCAACTCGCGTAATCGATCACCAGCCGCATCACGGGTCATCGTCTCGAGAGTCCCGGTGAGCACCCATGTCTGGCCAGAAAGTGGTAATGCATCGACGACGTGTTGGGGTGGATCAGGCCACCGCACACCGAGCGTGCGCAAGGCCTCAATGACCGCGCGATTTTGAGCCGAAGCAAAGAAACTCGATACGTGACTCGCCACCACCGGTCCCACATCAGGGACGGCAAGCAAGGCGTCTGTCTCGGCGGTACTCATGGCCTCAAGTGATCCAAAATGTGTGGCTAAAGCAGCAGCCGTTGCCTCCCCGACATCCCGAATCCCGAGTGCATAAATAAAGCGCGCCAAGGTGGTGTCGCGACTGGCCTCGATCGCATCAATCACATTGGCGGCTGATTTCGGGCCCATCCGATCCAACGCTTGCAACTGCGCAGCCTTTAATCGATACAGGTCTGCTGGTGTCGTAATCACCTCCGCATCAATCAAGGATGCGAGCAACTTCTCGCCCAGACCCTCAATATCCATCGCTCGACGCGATACAAAATGCTTAAAGTGCTCAAGACGCTGTGCACGACACACCAAGCCGCCCGAGCAGCGCAATACCGCCTCGCCCTCGGCCTGCTCGACCGGTGATTGACACACGGGACAGCATCTTGGCCGCTCGATCCGCGGTAGCTCGGTTTGACGAAGTTCTGTCAACACCCGGACCAACTGCGGAATCACATCCCCAGCACGGCGAACGATCACAGCATCCCCTGGCCGACAGTCCAAGCGGGCAATCTCATCAAAATTATGCAGCGTCGCATTCGAGACCGTGACGCCACCGACGAAGACAGGCTCAAGCCGTGCAACCGGGGTGATCGCACCGGTTCGACCCACTTGGAACTCCACGGCCAGTAAGCGCGTGCGCGCCTCCTGTGCAGGAAACTTCCAGGCCGTTGCAAATCGCGGAGCGCGCTGTACAAATCCTAGCGTGTCCTGGTGACTCAGGGCATTGACCTTGACCACTAGCCCATCGATCTCATAGGGAAGCTCTGCTCGTTGGTGCAAAAGATCCACGTAGGCCGCCTCCATCGCCGCGGCATCACCCACGATACGACCAGGATTGACGGGGATCCCACATGCCTTCAACGCCTGCATCACTGCATCATGACTCTCGCCAAGTGGGGCACTCAGCGCGCCCACGCCATAGGCATAAAAAGATAACGGCCGAGTCGCAACGAGCGCTGGATCAAGTTGGCGCAAGCTTCCCGCCGCTGCATTACGGGGGTTCACGAAAGTCTTCTCACCACGCTGTGCCAGATCTGCATTCATCTGATCAAAGTGCACCCGTTTCATGATGACTTCACCGCGGACCTCAAGATGTTCGGGCCACGCGTATCCGGCCAAGCGGAGCGGGACAGAGGCAATGGTTCGGACATTGGCCGTCACATCTTCCCCTGTTTCGCCATCACCGCGAGTTGCCGCTTGGATCAGTTGACCCCGGACATATCGAATACTCAGTGCGAGCCCATCAAGCTTTGGCTCAGCTGTCCACTGCAGCTGTTTGACTGAGCCCAGACGCTCTTGGACACGCTGGACAAAAGCACGAAACTCCTCCACTGAAAAGACATTGTCCAAGGACAACATTGGGACTTGATGCCGTACTTCCTGAAACCCCCCGACAGGCTTTGCACCTACCCGCTGAGTTGGTGAACTTGGCTCAACCCACTCAGGGTGCTCTGCTTCAAGCGCCTTGAGTTCGGCGAATAGTGCATCGTACTGACTGTCCCCAATAATCGGATTGTCATGCACATGATAGGCAATGTCGGCCGCACGAATCTCAGCAAGCAACTGGGTCATCCGTTCGCGAGCGAAGTCGGTCATCGAGTCAGCGACAAATGCCCTGCCCGGGCGCGCGCCAAGTCAATCCATTCACGAGTGATCGGCTCGTCTTGATCATTCAAGACTTCCCCACCGATCGTCCGAGCGATCGCGCGCGCACCTGTGACCATTTCGGTGACCGCGAAGACCGGATCACTTTGGTCTTTTAATACCGAAAACAAAACCAATAACGGTGTCTCAATTACCCGAGCCTCGGACTCAAATATCCCAGGTTCAATCCCATTGACCAGGGTAAATAATGGAGGCTGGGTATCATCGAGAGGATATCGACTGTAAACCTGATCGGTGGTAAATCGCAGTCCAACGCGCAAGCAAGCCGTATGCAAATCCAAGTCGGCGAAGTGTTCCGCGCGCGCAGCGCGAAGACGTACGATGACCAAATCGTCGAGCGTCACCTCGGATCCGGACGAGTCGGCTGTGGCAGACGAAGACGCGCCACTGACGTGCGTCTGTGCCTCTCCATCTGAGCGCCTCGCTGGACGAACTGGTGAGACAATGCCGTCATCTAGGTCTGGTGACTCGATCGGCTCATCGACGTGCGATCGCGGTGCAAACTTCTGGAATAATCGAGACATCACCATAGATACTCCTCCCACTGATTTGCCTGCCTCAGCATGAATCGAATGACTCGACGCATCCGCGAGGATGGCCATATCAGTCGTATGCCGATCCTCTGGCGGTTCAAAGTCGATCTCAGTCAGCCGGTCCTCCGGCGTCTCTACCAAGATGGCTTCATCGAGATCCCCTGCTGACAGAGGTTGCTCATTGGCATCTTTGACGCCCTGATCCACCGTGTCTACCTCGCTCGCGCGATCGATTGATGCCTGCATGACGGGGTCCGCCTCGGCAAATAAGGGCTCGTCAAAGACAGGCTCAACCCGCTCGCTGGGGACAGATCTTCCACGACTGGTTGAGGGTGTCACGGGTTTTGCATGAGGGGCCGGTGATGGAGGCTCTGCTAGAACGGATTCTGGATCCACCTTCGATTTCACTGTGGACGGTTTTATTTCCACTGACCACAGTGCGAGTTGGCCCTGTTCATCATCATGGAACAATGGATCATGATGAATGTCAGGCTCAAGACTTTGGGGGGTCACGGACCGTTTGGCGAGTCGTGGTGGTGAGACTTCGGCGTATTCAGGGAGCTCTGGTGGTGCAGCCATCAGATCCAACTTCAGCCCTTGGCGGCGATGCCGCAAGGTTCGGCGGATTCCATCCACCAGCAAGCCCACAATTAACAGCCCACCAAGAATGAGCAAATATTCGCGCAGTCCGAACTCCATGGGTCGTTATTACTCCGTTGTCACCAATTCCACCGCACGCTCGATGTCCACCGACACCAGTCGGGAGACACCCGGCTCCGACATGGTAACACCCATCAAGCATTCTGCCCGCTCCATCGCGAGCTTATTATGGGTGATAAAGATGAACTGTACACGCTCGCTCATCGCCGCTACGGCATCCGCATATCGACCGACATTGGCATCGTCAAGCGGCGCATCCACCTCGTCTAGTAAACAAAATGGGGCTGGATTCAGTTGGAAAATACTAAACACTAACGCTAATGCGGTCAGTGCCTTCTCACCACCACTAAGCAAATAAATTGTTGAGTTTCGTTTCCCTGGGGGTCGCGCCATGATGGTGACTCCCGTGCTCAATAAGTCATCATCTGTTAATTCCAGCCAGGCTTCACCGCCCCCAAAAAGTGTCGGAAAAAGCGCACCAAAAGATTGATTGATGGCCTCAAAGGTCTGCCGAAATAACTGCCGTGTTTCACGATCAATTTTCCGAATCGCATCCTCAAGCGTTTCTAGCGCTTCAATCAGCTCGGCATGTTGTGTATCGAGTTCGGTCTTCCGCTCCAGCTCCCGCTGATACTCATCAACCGCGACTAGATTAATGGGCCCCAAGCGCTCGATGCGAGCTCGAATCTGGGTGAGCTCAGCCTCGATGGTCTCCACCGCGTCGTGGGTCTGAAGATATTCCTCCAACTGCACAACCGGATGCGCATCCAGCAGCGGCGCCAACTGAGCCTGCCATTGCTGACACTGAATCACCAATGCTTGCTGAGCCATCTGCGCCCGTTGTTGCGCGTCAAGCCATTGACTGCGTTGCTGCTCCAATTGATCACGGGTTCGCTCTAGCGTGCGCAGTTGTTCATCGTGATCCTCAACCACACGGCGAGCATCAGCCAGTGCAACTTCCAACTGCGCACTGTCCTGAACTGCACGACTCAAGTCTGCACGATCAAAGGGCGGATGTTGCTCGAGGTGTGCGATCTCACCACACATCGCTTCATAGCGGGACCGACTGGCAGCCAACTGCTCAGTCGACCGGATCAATTGGCGCTCCAGACCCTCGATCTCAGCACGAACACGCTCCTGCCGCAGATCGAGTTGGGATCGCTGTCGATCAATGGCATCCCGCTGCTGCTGCAAGGTCTGAACTGCCCGCACGACAGAGGAGAGCTCAGCATCCACCGGAGCGAGATCCAAGCCCAAACGATCACGCTGTCGAATTAAATTCGAGTGCGTTGTCTGGGCGTCACTCACTTGCTGTTCCAGGTCGGTGAGCTCGCTTGCCAGCTGGGCATATTCCTCGGTCAGTCGGGCACGTAAATCCACCATTTCTTGTGCCTTTGCGGTCAAACCAATGACACGATGACTTGCCTGCATCTCCAATGTACGTGCGTCATTGAGCGCACGTTCATGGGTCTGCAGCGTCTGCTTGGCTTGCTGCACTGCTGCCTCAGCCGTCTGCATTGCATGCATCGCGGCAACGCGCGTCTGACTCGCAATTTCTAACGCGTGACTGGCTGCCGGCCTTGCTGCCTGAAGCGCCAATATGCCTTGTGTGGTGGGTTGTTGACGATGACACCAACCACGCCCAAAGACTAGGCCCTGATCGGAATAGCCGGACCCAAGCGCTGCATCAAAGGCAGCATAATACGGGATCTCCTCAACCAATTGCTGAGCCTGCTCAGACGTCACCAGGGTGACACCGGGCGGCATTGATGCGACAAGTTCAGGTGTCAGCGCCGAAACAATCCAGGCAGACAACCAGTGCCCTCGCGCTGCCTCAAAGGCGTCACGATGGACGAGAGGAACATCGATCGAGTCGATCACTTGGCCCTGAATCTCATCTCGCGTCGCTGCCCAAGCCGTCATCTCACTCGGTGCATTGAACTCCGCATCCAATTGTCGTTCGATCCGTTGCACAGCCAACAGAGCTGATTCCTCGTCACTCTGAGCGGCGCGAAAGATGCCCTGTGCCTGACCCCAATTCGCCTCTGCATCTGCCAGAATCGTCCGACAATCCGTGACAGACTGTTCGCGCTCGGCAAGACGGCGTGCGGCTTCATCAGCTTCACGCTTCGCATCTTCAATCACTGCGGGATCGGTATCAGCGAGATGCGTGAGTGCATCCTGAATTTGTATATGTCGAGACTGATCGCGGTTGTACTGTCGTTCGAGCGACGCACACTGTGACTGCGCCGATTGTACGTTCTGAGTCACACGCTGCTGTTCTGACTGCACCGACTGGCGAGACCGCTGAAGTGCATCTCGTCGACTGGTCTGTTCACCAAGGACAGTCTGCAATGTCTGCTTGCTTGCATCTAAGGCTGCATAATCAGGGACCAAAGCGTCCCTTCTGGCGTGCGCATCCCTCATGGCAATGCGGTCACCTTGGATCAGGTCTTCAAGGGTCACAAGCTCTTCCGCCATGCTTGTTTGTCGTTGGCGCCGATCGGTGAGCGCGCGATCATACTCCGCTGCTTGCGCTTCCATGCGGGAAATAGTCGCACTATGTGCGTAATAGCGGGTATTGGCGTGGTCAAGCGCTTCAGCCGCCGCAGTGCGAGCAACTTGCGCATCGATACGCAACCGCTCATTCTCAATCCGATCGACCTCGGCGGTTGCCAGCATCCTGGCATACTCCGAGAGCTGCGCATCGAGCTCTGCCTGTTGGGTTTGATGCACCTGGATATTAATCCATAAGACGGCAGCCTCAGCGCGTCGCTCGTCGCGCTTTAGCTCCTGATACCGTTTAGCTGACTCGGCCTGCCTCTTCAAACGATCCAGTTGACGTCCTAACTCATCGGAAAGATCCGTCAGTCGGGCTAAGTTGTCGCGCGTCCGGGCGATCCGTGATTCAGTCTCGCGGCGACGTTCCTTGTATTTCGAGACCCCAGCCGCTTCCTCAACATACGTCCGGAGCTCCTCTGGCTTCGCTTCAACCAAACGGGCAATCATGCCCTGCTCAATAATCGCATAACTGCGGGGACCAAGACCTGTCCCCAAAAACAAGTCAGTCACATCCCGACGTCTGCAAACGGTGCCGTTGAGTGAGTATTTAGACTGGCCATCGCGGGTTACTTCGCGCTTGACTGAGATTTCCGCGTACTTCGCAAATTCACCAGGCGCTCGTCCGTCTTGGTTATCGAACACCAACTCGATGGCAGCCCGTGACACCGGCTTCCGAGACACCGATCCGTTAAAGATCACGTCAGCCATGGACTCACCACGGAGGTGCTTGGCGCTAGACTCACCCATCACCCAACGGACTGCGTCAATGATATTGGATTTACCACAGCCGTTCGGACCCACGACGGCCGTCATATTTGACGTCAGCGGGACGTGGGTCGGATCCACAAAGGATTTGAATCCAGCAAGCTTGATGCTCTTTAAGCGCAACGGCGATTCCTTGTCATGACAAGCGAAAACTAGCCAGTGCGCTCCAGACTTTCAAGATATTTACGCTCAACACCCCGACAGAGCGCACCGATCACCCGCGACACCCCTTCAACAGAATGCGCCTCCAGGGCGGGCACGAGATCATGCATCACTAATTCTTTGAGGTAACGCGCACACTCGGGATGATGCCTAGTCAGCTTTCCGAAGACGCGATCTAAGGTCGGTAACAGATCGGAAATCACATCACCATAGATTGGGTTCGGGTGATCTTTTGCGAGAAATTTCAGGATACAAAACGGATTCGTGATCCCGTATTGGGCGCGTGATTGCGCTGCCACATCATCCAGTTGCCGCCCCTTCAGTTCCATCCAGCGACCCGCCTGATCTCGCAATACTTCGCGCATCAACAGTTCAACAGCTTGAGACAAGCTATGCACCAAGGGAGCATTTAGTGGCATCACGACTGCACCACGACGTGGGAACAATTGAATCAAGCGTCGTCGAGACAGAATAAGGAGGGCTTCCCGAACAGGTCCCCGTGATACGGACAGTTCTTGAACAACCTTGGATTCTTGAATGCGCTGCCCAGATCGCAGGACTCCTGCAATAATCTGAGTTTCGAGATGCGAGGCTATTTGCTCGGATAATCCAGTGGAAATCCGAAAATGTACTAACTGTTGTCCATCCGCCATGACGTCACCTGCTATGCGCCGATCCTTCAACGCAGAGTCTAGTATGACGACCCAGCAACCAGTTGCAACCTTCCTTAGTCGTAGACGTCCTACAGTTTGACAGGGGTCAAGACCAACTCAAGTGCAGCACCCGACTCCATTGTCATTGCGCCAGACGTCGCCACCCAATCTCCGGTGCCACCAGAGGGGCCATGGGTAGTCAGGCGGGCGACGATCTCGATCCGTTGCCCCAAGGCCAGCGGTTGCCCCATCACGGCATCATCACTACTGAGGAT
Organism: Litorivicinus sp.; assembly: GCA_018401755.1. Lineage (GTDB taxonomy): Bacteria > Pseudomonadota > Gammaproteobacteria > Pseudomonadales > Litorivicinaceae > HIMB30. The sequence goes on along the minus strand of JAGYKJ010000007.1, from coordinate 180,889 downwards.
AATCTCCCCGGGTATCGCGCTCGGAGCGAGACGTTTCGCCGCCAAGGGCGGTCCATTTGACTCGAGCGCGCGGGCGAAAATAAAGAGTTGGTGCTCCGCTGACCACACCTCCGGGGCCTCACCAAACCGGAGCTTGACTTGAACCGTGACCGCCTCGCCAGAGGGTACCGAAGCAACAAGACGCTCTGCTCGTGCAATACCTCCTGCAATTGCGCGTGCTTGATCCGAGTCTGGCGGTAACTGTGCCAGCATCCGTCCCCAGTAGTCCGCCGCCATTGCATACTCGCTGGCCTCAAAAGCAATAATACCCAGGGAACCCAGGGCCGTAATTTGCTTAGGATCCAGTTCAAGGACCAACTGAAATAAATTAATGATCTCTTGATCGGCAACCCGATTTCGCGCCATGAACTCCTCTTGGGCAGCCTGTGCAATCACAAAGGCTCGCTCCTCGGGGGGCAGGGTATTCAGTGCCTCTGTGGATAGCGCCATCTCATAGGCACCGAGATTCCAATACAGATAGCCTGCGCCTCCGATCGAAATCAAACCAATCAACGTACCGACCACGACACCCTGTCGGCCGAATCGACGCAGTGCCCATGCCAAGGCCGCCACGCAGACGAGCGAAAAACCAAGCATCAAAATCAAGACGGCGTCTCCTGCATCAAGGCGCGTTTCGAGAGACGGATTCGGTAAGCGACTAAGCCGATACCCAACGCGAGAAAGAGTCCCGGCCCCACCCATAAATAGACCGTTTGACGATCCAGTGGAGGACGATAGAGGACATAACGACCATAGCGCGCCACCATAAAGGCTTTAATCTCTTGATCTGTCGCCCCCTCCAGCAGTAACCGATGAACTTCAGCCCGCAAATCTTTCGAAATCGGTGCATCGGAATCGCCAATTGCTTGGTTTTGGCATTTCGGGCAACGCAATTCCAGCCCTAACTGACGAAAGCGGGCTTCCTGGTCAGGCGAATCAAATTGATAGGTTTCAATCGCAGCCCAGACCGCGGTAGCCATCAATAATCCGGCCAGCAGACCTACCAACGCGCGCATCATCGAGATCCCCCAGCCGCCAGGACTGGCGCAATCTCTCGTTCAAAAGCACGCACGTTCACTTCACCCTGAATACGCGCCCGAATCACCCCTGACGCATCCACCACAAAGGTTTCAGGTGCACCGGCCACGCCTAAGTCCAGACCTAACTGACCACTGTCATCAAACAGATGAAGGACATAGGGGTCTCCGAGCTTAGCCAGCCAATTTTGCGCAGCCGTTCGCTGGTCTTTGTAATTCAACCCGACGACTGGCAAGGTCTTCGACAACTCAGTGAGATAGGGATGCTCCACTTGACAGGTAATACACCAACTGGCCCAGACATTCAGGAGATAGGGTCCAGACGGCAAATCAGCCTCTGTAAGCATCGCTCCAGTATGGAGCTCCATCAATTGAAAAGCGGGCAATGTTCGACCGATCAATGCAGACGGTTGGGCGTTGGGATCGAGACTTAGTCCGCGAAAAAAGAAGACCGCTAAGATCCCAAAGATGGCCAGCGGAAGCCACAACAACATCCGCCTCATGCAGGAGCCACCCGGTCCTCAAGAAGCGCCGCTTTTCGAGCTCGGACCCGGCGGTAGCGCCGATCCGTAATGGCCACAATGCCTCCAAACCCCATCAAAAATGAACCAGCCCAAATCCAGTCGACAAAGGGCTTAATGGACAAACGTACTGCCCAATCCCCATCACCGAGCGGTTCACCCAGCGCAATATACAAATCCCGCGTAAATCCAGGATCGATGGCCGCTTCGGTCATCACCATTTGCGACGCGTTATAGAGCCGCTTCTCTGGCATCACTGCCTGATACAAACGAGTCCCCTCCCATACCTCGAAGGTGACGCGATCCGCGACATAGTTAGGCCCTTGGATTTTCTCCAATTGAATAAATCGCACTTCATAGGGCCCCAATGCCTGCACATCTCCAGGACCCATGCGCAAGTCACGATGCTCGGTATGATTTTCCACCATGGCAACACCAAAAATGGTGACTGCCACGCCAATGTGCGCGGTCCACATGCCAAAAAATCCAGCGCCGACCTTTCGAGACATGACACGGACGCTACCGTACTCCAGGATACGCTGGCGAATATCGATGACAGTGCCCAGTGCCAACCACAGGGCGAGCACCGTCCCCAAGGCCGAAGCGATGGAATACGCTCCCAACATTTGGGTTGGCCAGACAAGGCCCGCGATCACACTCACAAGGCCAGCGACAATCAATGGACGATACTGCCGGGTATCCTTCATCTGTTGCCAGGAGGTCAATGGACCAAACACCATGAAGCTGACCAAAATCGCGGTCAAAGGGACGAACACCGCATTAAAGAACGGAGGACCAACGGATACCTTGCCGCCACCCAGGGAATCCACCAACAGCGGGTAGAGGGTGCCGAGTAATACCGAGATCGCCATGACCGTCAGGATCAAGTTGTTGAAGAGTAGCCATGACTCACGAGACAGCCAACCAAAGCGTCCAGGTTCAGACACAGCGGCCGCACGAATTGCATAGAGCGTTAAGGATCCCCCAATCACCACAATCAAGAACCCTAGGATAAATACACCACGTTCTGGATCATTGGCAAAGGCATGCACCGAGGTCAAGACCCCAGAGCGGACTAAAAAGGTTCCGAGTAACGACAACGAAAACGCAGCGATCGCCAGTAATACTGTCCAACTCCGGAACAAACCTCGCTTCTCAGTCACCGCCAGCGAATGCATCAAGGCTGTCGCCACAAGCCACGGGATTAATGAGGCGTTTTCGACGGGATCCCAGAACCACCAACCACCCCATCCGAGCTCGTAATACGCCCACCAGGATCCAAGCGCGATCCCGAATGTTAAAAACGACCATGCGATCGTCGTCCAAGGCCGAGACCAGCGTGCCCAGGTTGCATCTAAACGACCGGCAATCAGGGCTGCCATCGCGAACGCATAGGCAACCGACAGGCCCACATACCCCATATACAACATCGGGGGATGAAAGATGAGTCCGGGATCTTGAAGAAGTGGATTGAGATCTTGTCCATTCGCGGGCGCGAAGGGGAGCAGCCGCTCAAAGGGGTTACTGGTAAACAACATGAAGGCGATAAAGCCAATCCCAATCATCCCCAATACAGACAGAACCAAGGATGCCATCTCATCTGGAATACCTCGGCTAAACAGGGAAACAGCAACACCCCAGACTGCGAGAATCAGCGCCCACAAGAGTAATGACCCCTCATGCGCACCCCAGACTGCGCTGAGCCGAAAATACCAAGGGAGGTACAAGTTCGAGTTATTGGCAACATAACTGATCGAAAAATCATGGACCAAAAACCCGTGCATCAACACCGCAAAGGACACAGCCAACGCAAACCCCTGCAGGAGTGCTAAGGGCTTCGCTGTCGCAATCAACGTGTCTTGCTGGGTGAAGTACCCATACAGTGGGATCACAGACTGGCAAATCGCAATTGCAAAGGCGGTAACTAGGGCAAAATGTCCGAATTCGGCAAACATCAGTTCCGTCCCATTATCTTGTCAAGTTGACCCGATTGCTTAAGCGCTTCAGTGACCTCTGGAGGCATGTAATTCTCGTCATGCTTGGCAAGTACTTCGGTAGCTGCGAATAAACCATTATGGACACGACCTTGCACGACAACGCCTTGGCCTTCCCGAAATAAATCAGGCAGGATCCCGGTGTAGGTGACACGCACATTGTGATCAAAATCGGTCACATCAAAGGCCACTTGTAACGACGAGGGGTCACGGGTCATAGAGCCTTCGCGGACCATGCCGCCCACCCGAATAAACTGATCGTCAGGTGCTGTCCCAGTGGCGATTTGCGTCGGTGTAAAAAATAAATTGATATTTTGACTCAGCGCATACATGACCAAGCCCACCGCGATACCAAGCCCGAATACCATCCCTAAGATGATCAGTAACCGTTGCTTACGTTTCGGATTCATGTCCACCTTCTCGTTCAAATTGACGTTGGATACGTGTGATGGCGTGCGAATGCGCGTGCCGTACATGCCAGGTCAGCCCACCCAGTACGAGCGCACCCAGTCCGTATACAGACCAGACAAAGGGGCCGTGAGGTGCCATCGCGATCAAGGCAGCAAGCGACTCAAACTGCCACTCAATCATGGGCACCCACCAACTCTCGAACCCATTGGGCCCGACGTTCGCGATGCAGGACCAGTCCGCGCATGGACGCAAACACAAGATAGGCAGCCGCCGCGTAATAGCCACAAATATTGATCAAAAGAGGAACCCACATCGATGCAGGCATCGCAGGTTTTTCGGTCAGTGTCAGACTCGCAGGTTGATGCAATGTATTCCACCACTCCACTGAATATTTAATGATTGGTAGATTAATCGCTCCAACCAGAGCGAGGATTGCGCACGCTTTCCCTGCTGTATTTGGGTCCAACATCGCAGAACGCAAGCCAATGATGCCCAAATACAGAAAGGCCAGAATCAGCATTGAGGTCAGGCGCGCATCCCACACCCAATAGGTTCCCCAGGTTGGCTTCCCCCAGATCGCACCACTGGCCAATGCCAACACACAAAAGGCAAAACCCACGATCGCAAGTGACTGCATTGCGACATCAGCAAGCTTCATCCGCCACACCAACAACACCGCAGCCGCAATGGCCATCGCCAAATAGAGCGCTTGTGCTAAAAACGAAACAGGCACATGCAGATAAATGATTCGGTAGCTATGGCCTTGCTGATAATCCACAGGCGCAATGGCCAAACCCCATACGGTGCCGACGGCAAGAAGAATAACCGCAATCCAGCCCGCCCACGCTTGCCAACGAGATGCGCGCTCATAGAACCAACGCGGAGATCCCCACTGATGAAACCAACGCCAAGCCATTAGGTTGAACCTCCAATATTCAGCCGAATCGCTGCTGCAATCGCAAGCGGCATCAATATCGCCGCACCGAGACTAAACGCTGCTAACAGAGCCAGCAATGGCCCAACGCCTGCACCATCCGTGGTACGCGTGATCACGCCAGCCGCCAAAATCACCACTGGAACGAATAACGGCAACATGACCAAGACACCGAGGACGCCCGATCGCGCTGCACCTAAGGTCAACGCCCCGCCCAAGCCACTGAAACAAGTCAGTGCAGGTGTCGCGACGAGCAAGGTTACCAAAAGCACTGCAATCACGTCAGCTTCAATTGATAACATTAGGCCGACAATAGGCGTCATCAAGATCAAAGGGAGGATATAAAACAGCCAATGGGTTAATAGTTTAATGGCCACACACCACGCAAAAGGACGCGACCAAAACAACCATTGCTCGAGTACGCCCTCTGAATAATCATCCTTAAACAGATGATCCATATTGAGCAAGATCGCCAACAAGGTCGCAACCCAAATCATCGCAGGCCCAATCTCGGCGAGCAGCGTCGAGTCTGGCGAGAGCGCCAGTGGAATCAGGCTGATCACCAGTAGTAGAAACCACATGGGTTTGAGGACCTCGCCCGGGCGTGCCATGACCAGCCGCCACTCCCGCTGAATGATCCGCCACTCAATGCCCATGGCCCAACTCCAAGGTGCGGTAGTCAAGTTGCTGCGGGGGCTGATGGGTGGTGAGTAAGCACACACCCTGTGCTTGAGTATGTTGCTTGATACGTTGATCAAGCACGGCAACCATTTCCACATCCAAGGCTGTGTATGGCTCATCCAAAATCCACAGAGGCCTTGATTCCAGCCACAGTCGCGCCAGCGCAACCCGCCGTTTCTGTCCCTGTGAGAGCTCACGAACCAGGCTGTCATCGTAACCACGTAAGCCCACTGCCTGCAGTGCATGACGTACTGCTTCCAAAGTGGCTCCGGACAGAAACTGTAAATTCGCTTGGACGGTTAACTCCCGAGTCACTTGCGGTGCGTGTCCAATGTAGAGGACGGATTCTGGTATTGCGCTCAGTGGTGCGCCCTCCCAGAGCACCTCACCATCCGCCTCAAAAAGGCCTGCAATCATCCGTAATAGGGTGGTCTTTCCAGCACCGTTGGGTCCAGCAACACGTAAGATCTCACCACGCTTAACGCACTGTGAGATGTCACGAAATAACACCCGATCATCCCGTTCACAATGTAGATGTTTCAGTTCAAGGGTCATGCCGCGCCAATCCGTTTATCCGCCGCGAGTGTACCGGAAACTCTGCGCGGTCGGCGCATCCCTAATAAGAGGGTCACAACTCTGCAACACCCTGGGCAGTGCTGACACTCGCATCGCGTTACAGGCTATCGCGACCTTAGATGCTTAATCGCTCGTACTCAATTTCATTGGAACGAAACAATAGCCCCCGTGAGCGGTCCAAATTTGGATGCACTCCAGAGAGATGCGGACCACATCCCGTAAATCAGCTAAACTTAGGTCACTCCCGGTAGTTCAACGGATAGAACAAGCCCCTCCTAAGGGTTAGATGCAAGTTCGATTCTTGCCCGGGGGACCATCTAGATCCGTCGATGTGTATTCCCAAGACCAACTCACAATGCCTCGCGCATAGCTCCTTGATTGGAAATCCGCTACCTTAAACGCCTTGGGTTTCCCTCCTCCATCCGGATTACTGCATGTTTGGTCTCTCGCGCTTCGAACTGAAAATTACCTTATTAGTGCTCGGAATTCAGTTTGTCACAATCGTCGACTTCATGATGATCATGCCACTGGGACCCGATTTTGCGAGGGAACTCGGCTTACGCCTTGACGCCCTGGGATTGATCACGGCCGCCTACGTATTTTCAGCAGCTACCGTGAGCTTCATGAGTGCGCGCTACATGGATATCCTTCCCCGGAAACGGGCCCTGGCTTGCTGCCTCGCGGGACTTCTGTGCATTGCTGTGATCACGCCGAGCCTAGGTGAATCCTATGGCCTAACTGGCTTGCTAGTCGGGCGCGCCTTGGCGGGGATGTTTGGGGGACCTGCGACTGGCCTGGCCATGACTATTCTCACTGATGCCATTGCGCCGGAAAAACGCGGTCGCGCGGTCGGCTTAGCTGGCGCTGCTTTTTCCGTTGCCGCCATCGCGGGGGTACCATTGGGACTCGAACTCGCTCGCATCGGCGGCTGGCAGTTACCCTTTTACAGTGTCGCAGTGGCAAGTGGATTGGCGATGCTCGCAACGCTCTTATTTATTCCAAACCATCTACAAACGCGACGCAACGGGCGCTGGCAGGGAACCTGGACATTTTTAGCGAGGAAGAAAACGGCGGTCGCCTACCTCATTGTCGGTATCACCCCCATCGCGAGCTTTCTATTTATTCCAAACATGTTCACCTATTTTCAAATGAATCTTGGATACCCACGGGAGCTGATTGGCTTGCTCTATGCGATTGGCGGCACGTGCACGCTGATGTCGATGCAAATTGCCGGTTGGAATGCAGATCGATTCGGGATTGCCCGCGCCAGCGTGGTAGTCAGTTTGGGATCAGTCATCTCAGCGATCGTGTTGTTTGGTTTTGATCCACTGATTGCCCCACTGATGGTGCTATTCCCGATCATGATGGTCTTTAATTCAGCGCGCAGTGTGGTTGCTCACACCGGCTCTAGTCTCGTCCCAGTGCCAGAAGAGCGTGGAGCCCACATGGCATTTCAGGTAACGGTGAGGCATCTGGGCACTGGTATTGGTGCTGTCATGGGTGCGTGGATTCTGTCGACTGGACCGACAGGTGCATTGGAGCACATCGAGTGGCTATTGGCAGCCTACATCCTGATTGTTGCCAGCCAGCCCCTGATCATGTGGTGGCTTGAACGGTCAATTAAATCCGAATCACTTGCACCAGTTGACGTGGTCTAACCCCCATCCACTGATGGATTGAGTGCCCCAGCTCCCGCTGAATAGTCTCGCGTATCGCATCGTCAGACTGTAGGACCCGAGAGGACAACTCAGAGATGATCTCTTCCACCGCAAAGGCTAATTCAGACTTCAATGCGTCAACGCCGAGCTCTCCACTGGGAACGCCCATCAACTCAATCTGGGCTCGCCCCACAAGGCGCGATTTCTTATCAAGAATCACAGTCACACTAATCACGCCGCCAAGCGCCAAGGCTCGACGCTCCGAGAGCGCACGGTCTGACAAAGGTACCAACGATGATCCAGACAGTCCCAATCGACCTGATGCGATCTTCGCTTTGATGGTTGGTGTGGTCCCTGATAACGAGACCAAATCGCCGTTTTGGACTGTCAGCGCAGTGCATCCCAAACCACGTGCCAGCTCGGCATGTGCTGTCATGTGTCGCCCCTCGCCATGCACTGGAATGACCGTGGTTGGCTGTAGCGCGCGATACATCCAAGCAAGTTCATCACGGCATGGATGTCCAGAGACATGGACCAAGGCATCCGCCTCTGTCACCACGTGAACTCGCTTAGCTGACAGCAGGTCATACAGCCGAAACAGTTTTTTCTCATTTCCGGGAATGACCTTTGAAGAAAATACAACGCAATCATCTGCTTCCAAGACAAGGCTATGATGTTCGCCGCGAGCCAACCGTGCCATGGCTGCGCGCGCTTCGCCCTGCGAACCCGTCGCCAAAATAAGCTGCTCAGACTTTGGCAGATAATCGAGATCTTCCGGTGGGACTAACTCGGGGAAATCGCGGAGGTAACCATTTGCTTTGGCCGTAGCCACATACTGGAATAAGCTCCGTCCCAAGATAGTAATGCGGCGCCCGGTTTCCTGAGCGATCCGACCCAGACTGGCCAAACGTGCTGTATTTGATGAGAAACAGGTCACACACACGCGATTGGTTTCTTTTGCGATGACGTCTAACAACCCGCGATGGCATTCCGCTTCACTACCCGACCATCCCTCAACTGTGGCATTGGTTGAGTCCCCAATCACCACATCCACACCGGTTTCACCCAACGCCATTAAGCGCCGGTCGTCGTAGTGAACTCCCTCCACTGGATGGGGATCCAATTTCCAATCACCGGTATGGACAACGCGAAGTCCCGCCGCTTCGATACAGAGCGCATGCGACTCTGGAATCGAATGTGTCAATGAAATCCATTCCACCCAGAACGGTCCAAAGGCCCGACGATCGCCGGGATGCACGCGATGCAACGCAACCTGGTCCAACAAGCCCGCCTCACCGAGCTTGCGCTCCGCGACAGACGCTGTAAACCCGGTGCAATAGACTGGCGCTTTCAACTTTGGCCAGAGATATCCAAGTGCCCCAACATGATCTTCGTGTGCATGGGTGATGATGATGGCAATCAATCGATCACCCAGTTGTTTGAGTGCCGAAGGATCTGGCGTAATGATCTCTATACCGGGCGGCGTGGTGTCATCCGCAAAGGTGATTCCAACATCCACTGCAATCCATTGGTCATTCAATCCGTACAGATTGAAATTCATTCCAATCTCGCCGGATCCACCCAAGGGCAGGAAATACAGCACGTCCCGTGCAAGGGACGCATCAAGCAGGTTGGCAATTGGCTTCATTGACTGTATATATATCCAGTAGGTGTCAGGAGGTTCTACATGGTCGCGATTTTATTGCCCGCCCGCAAGCACGCAGTGCCCTTTGAAGGGGTTCCAGTGCATGAAATATTTACCGAAGGCTTCATCGAAATCCCAATTCTCGGATGGGTCGCCTGTGGCACTCCCATCGATATGTTCACGCAAGCAGACACCATTCACATTCCAAAACGCCTGTATCGAAAAAATACCTATGCACTGCGTGCCAAAGGTGACTCGATGCAAGATGCCAATATATTGGATGGTGATTTGGTCATTATCGAACAATCGCAAGCGGCGGAGCATGGCGAAAAAGTGGTTGTTCGCATTAACCAACGCGAGGTCACACTCAAAACTCTGCACTTGGGCCCAGACGGGGTGCAACTGATTCCAGCAAACCAAGACATGGCACCTATCGTTCTGAACAACGCAGATGTCGAGGTCTTAGGCATTGTACGCGGCGTCATCCGTGATCAAATCTAAGCTACCGAGGGTCGCGCGCAGCTTTTAGAATGGCTTGGTCTAAACGCGCGTTGGGGCGCTGTTGGACTTCAAAAATCGCAGCACGACCGGCACGAGCCACTAAACTGAGAAAATGACGCGCCGACCAGTACCAGGGACGGGTTGCATAATCATCGAAAAATACCAGGGTTCCAGGTTTTGCATGGTGGGCAGCCATCAAAGCACAGGCCAACCGAAAGCGGCCATCCACTAAAATTAGATCCGGTGACAATGATAATGACCACGGTGCTGCTGCATAGTGTGCCCACTTCAAGCGAGATTTGAGCGTTTTTGGAAATCCGAGATAGCCAGTCGGACCAATATCCACATGCACCGGAATCCAATGAACTGGGCGATTTGATGCCTCAACCATGGCTGTTGCTGCATCCAAATAACAACGATCCGACTCGACAGCAATGACCGTATTGAGCCCAGAGTTCACTGCCAATCGGGTCGAACCACCCACACCATATTCCAGATAGGTATCAGACCCACTCAATAAATCTGCAAGCGCACCCGCCGTTTTACTCGGCATCCAAGGACTATCGGCAATTTGAGGGAGGGGAGCTGCCACGAAGGTTTCCTGTGATCTTTTTAAAACGCTACTCGCCGAAGATGACAATTTGATGACGTTATCACCGAAGGCTCAGGACTCTAGCAGCATTCGATCCGTGTGTTTGGATAACCGCGTCAAAGCATCCCCCAGCAAATCGATCCGCGCGACGGTCTCGGTCGCACCTAAGGACGACACGTGATCGACGGTATAACCACCTTCAATGAGGATGCTGGGAACACCTGCCGCATCCGCAACACGACAATCGGCCAGGGCATCGCCAACCATGACTGGCTGCCGATGCCCCACTGCCATTTTCCGAATCGCCAAATCGAGAGGATCAGGATGTGGTTTCAGGGGGCGTCCGGGCACCGCCCCAATAATGACGCGAAAATGATGATCAATCGCAAGATGACACAGGGTATCAATTGCAAGTGTCTCAATTTTGTTCGTACAAATCGCCATGGGTAAACTCACCGCGCTCGCCCATGCTAAAAATGTCTCTGTTCCCGGCATCAAGGTCATGTGTGCCACTGGATCATCAGCAAGTAACGCACGAAACTCAGCATTCATGGATTCGCCCAACTCAATTGAACCACCCCATTCGGCGACAGCGCGCTGAATTAATAGCGGCTGACCGTCTGCGACGTGGCGAATCACATCTGCTCGAGATAACGCTGGGATACCCCTTGGCTCAAACAGTCGATTGGCGGCATGCCTGAGATTTTCAGCGGAGTCGACCAGGGTTCCGTCCAGATCAAACACCAACGCAAATCGATCGGCCAAACTAACCCAGTCATTGCCAGATTCATGGTGTTGCATCATTCTCCTGTCACCCCGCGCAGTGGGCGACTGCATCCCGCAGCGCCTGGATATTTTTCTGGTATTCGGAGGGCCCTCCACGAAAGACAGCAGACCCTGCCACAAGTGCATTCGCTCCGGCCTCAACAACCAAAGGCGCGGTTTCAGGAGTGATGCCACCATCCACCTCGATGATCACCTCCCGATCGCCAAAAAGCGCTCGGATATCGCGTACTTTAGCCACCTGACTGTTGAGAAATGATTGTCCACCGAAACCGGGATTGACACTCATTACCAAAACTAAATCCACGCGATCGACCACATAGCGCAACACCTCAGGAGAACAGTGTGGATTTAACGACACCCCTGCCCGACAGCCCAAATCCCGAATCTGCGACAAGGTACGGTCCAAATGATCGCAGACCTCTGCGTGGACAGTAATCAACTGACAGCCTGCCTCGGCATAGGCCGCCAGTAATCGATCTGGGTTGGTGACCATCAGATGTGCGTCAAAGGGTTTTTGCGTCAATGCGCTGAGTGCGCGAATCACAGGCGGCCCAAAAGTGAGATTAGGTACGAAGTGCCCATCCATCACATCCAGATGCACCCAATCACATCCGGCAGCATCAATCGCACGGATTTCATCCCCCAAGGCTGCAAAGTTAGCCGACAAAATGGAGGGGGAAATAATCACCTCAGACATCGATCCAATCCTTTTCGAACATGGGCCATCTACTGCAACCGATAGGCATGATGCACGAGTGTTTCTAAACTCAAATGCTCGAGAATCTTCTCGTGGGTTCCCTCAAGAATCACTGGCGCGACCACCCCATCTTTCAACGCTTCCATCCAGCGCAAGGCGCAAACACACCAGCGATCACCCGGTTTCAATCCAGGAAACTGAAATTCGGGACGAGGCGTAATCAGATCATTTCCCTGCCGTGCGGAGTACGTCAAAAACTCTCCAGTCATCACGCAACAGACGATGTGTGAACCTCGATCACCTGCATCGGTTTCGCAACATCCAGACCGAAAATATCCAGTTAACGGATCCATTGAGCAGGGGATCAGCGGATCCCCTAACACATTTCGTTGCGACGAGTTCATATCAACCCAACGACTTGACGATGCTTTCAACCATCTTCTTTGCATCACCAAATAACATCATGGTGTTGTCCTTGAAGAACAACTCATTCTGCACCCCTGCATACCCAGCAGCCATTCCTCGCTTGATGAATAAGACCGTTCCTGCTCGTTCCACGTCAAGAATCGGCATCCCATAAATCGGCGAGGCTGGATCTGTTTTCGCTGATGGATTGGTGACGTCGTTTGCACCGATGACGAAGGCCACATCTGCCTGACCAAACTCCGAGTTGATATCTTCAAGTTCAAAGACCTCGTCGTAGGGGACGTTAGCTTCTGCCAGTAGTACGTTCATGTGCCCCGGCATCCGTCCAGCCACTGGATGGATTGCATATTTGACCTCAACACCCTCTTCTTTGAGAAGATCGCACATTTCACGCAGAGCATGCTGTGCTTGGGCAACGGCCATCCCATAGCCCGGCACAATGATCACTTTGCTTGAGTTCTTCATAATGAAGGCCGCATCTTCTGCAGACCCTTGCTTGACTGGACGCTCATCCTCGCCGCCAGCCGCACCTGAGCCAGCCGATGCATCGCCACCGAAGCCTCCGAGAATGACTGAGATGAAGGATCGATTCATACCCTTACACATGATGTAAGACAGAATAGCTCCAGATGAACCGACCAGTGCACCCGTGACAATCAAAGCCGTATTCCCGACAGTAAACCCAATCCCTGCCGCGGCCCAGCCTGAATAGGAATTCAGCATCGAGACAACCACAGGCATATCCGCGCCACCGATCGGAACAATGATCAAGACGCCCAAAACCAAAGCAACCAGCACAATTAACCAAAACACCGTATGACTCTCGGTGCCCACCAAAATCCCAATCAACACCACTAAGCTGCCGAGTAAGGCGAGGTTCACCAGGTGACGCGCGGGTAATAGAATCGGTTTACCAGACATCCGACCATCGAGTTTTAGGAAGGCAATTACAGATCCAGTAAATGTGATGGCCCCGATCGCAACACCGAGACTCATCTCGACTAGGGCGACACCTTTAATCGATCCTGCCTGACCAATTCCAAAGGCCTCTGGCGCATACAATGCACCCGCTGCCACCATGACAGCTGCCAGCCCCACTAACGAGTGAAAGAAGGCGACCAACTGAGGCATTGCAGTCATCGGAATACGATTCGCGGTGACCGCACCAATCGCCCCACCAATGCCCAATCCGCCGAGCAACAGAACCCATCCAAAGCCGGATGGTGGGAAGGCCAATAAGGTCGTTAAGATGGCGATTCCCATCCCCACCATGCCGAACACGTTGCCTTGGCGAGAGGTTTCAGGGCTTGAGAGTCCGCGCAGCGCTGAAATAAATAACACTGCCGAAACAAGATACAGAATAGCCGTAATATTTGCTGATAACATAACGACTTACCTCACCTTCTTTTTGTACATTGCGAGCATTCGCTGGGTTACCAAGAAGCCGCCGAAAATATTAATTGAAGCCAAAATGAGGCCAACGAACCCGAAACCCTGCGCCCAAGCAGCTCCCTCAGACACCGCTGCATCAACCCCGACCGCAAGTAACGCACCGACCACGATCACCGATGAAATCGCATTGGTCACACTCATTAACGGTGTATGCAAAGCCGGTGTTACAGACCAAACCACGTAATAACCAACAAAGATTGCAAGAACAAAAATCGCTAACTGAAAGACAAAGGGATCAACGACTCCGCCAGTGGCTGCCGAGACAGTTTGTGCCAATGTTTGTGCAATGGCAGTTTCTTCAGCCTGAACCAAGGCTTGCTGTGCCTGAGCGAGCGCGTCTTGCGCGGTCGCAAACGCTGTTGAGAGATCCGCTTGACTCATGCGTTGGCCTCCTTAGGCTGAAACTGTGGATGAACAATGGCCCCTTCGCGAGTGACTGTCACTGCAGTCACCAACTCGTCGGCCAAACTCACGTGCAGGGAATCCTCTTCGCTTTTGACCAAAATCTCGACAAAGGCTGCCAGATTCTTGGCATACAACTGTGATGCCGTTGCTGCGATCTCCCCAGCAAGATTTAACTTCCCGACAATAAGAACGCCTTGATGCATGACAATTTCGCCAGGCTTTGCTAACTCGCAATTACCACCACGCTCGACCGCCATATCCACGATCACAGAACCTGCCCGCATGGCCTCGACCATACTGGCACTAATCAAACGTGGCGCCGGACGACCCGGGATCAATGCTGTTGTAATCACAATGTCTTGCTTCGCAATATGGGTCGCGACGAGCTCAGCCTGTTTGGCTTGATACTCCTTGGACATTTCCTTGGCATATCCACCCGCCGTTTCGGCTGCCTTAAATTCATCATCTTCAACAGCGACGAACTTGGCGCCCAACGATGCCACCTGCTCCTTCGCAGCCGGCCGAACGTCTGTCGCTGTGACAACAGCACCCATACGGCGCGCGGTCGCAATTGCTTGTAACCCAGCGACCCCCGCTCCCATGACAAAAATCTTTGCCGCAGGCACTGTTCCTGCTGCTGTCATCATCATCGGCAGTGCACGTCCATAGGTATGTGATGCTTCGATCACCGCTTGATAGCCTGCCAAATTGGCCTGAGAGGACAGCACATCCATCACCTGGGCTCGGGTTACTCGAGGCATCAATTCCATCGCGCAAGTCATCACACCAGCATCAGCAAAGCGTTGCAACGCCTCTTCGTGGCCATAGGGATCCAGTTGGCAAACAAGCACAGCACCTGATTTGAAGTGCTTCACTAATGTATCTGGGCGGCGCACAGCCAACACCACATCCGCATCCTTCAATGCACTGGATGCGTTTTTTGCGATGCTCGCACCCGCCGCCTCGAAATCAGTGTCTGAAATGGCACTTGCAACACCTGCTCCGGTCTCGACACACACCTCAAATCCACGTGTCATGAGCTTCTTCACCGTATCCGGGGTTCCCGCAACACGCGACTCCGCCGTATCTGGCTCTTTAATAATGGCTATCTTCATACAGGCCTTCCGTTGTCCGCACGCGCACGTGCGTATTCATGGCACAACCACCCAGCTGCGGGCAGTCGACAAACAGCCGCTATGTATGCCACAACTTGGCTCAGGATGAAATGGATAGTGCACAGGAAATAAGGCGAATACCGGGACCTTAACGATCCCGGTATCAAGGAGCAGTTAGCCGATCAGGCCACCATCCGTGCGACGTACAGCGACGACTGCTGAGCGTGGCGTCAAATTGCCACCATCAGGCCAGTGGCTATTTTTCTTTTCACCAGGATGCTGAATCCCAACGAACATGGTCCGCTTATCTGGACTCCAGGTCAGACCCGTGATCTCACACTCATTAGGGCCCACCATGAAGCGATGGATTTCCCCAGTCTCAGTGTCTCCCAACAACATCTGGTTATTCCCCATGCCAACGAAATCCTTCGCATTGGAGTAGTTTCCATCTGTCTGAATCCAGAGATTGCCTTCAGAATCAAACTTAATTCCATCCGGGCTGTTGAACATGTTATCCGGCGTAATGTTGCTAGATCCTGCATACACATCAGAGTGAATCGTCGGGTTACCAGCCATCACGTAGAAATCCCACTTAAATGTGGTCGCAGCATGATCGCCACCCTCTGGGATCCAGCGAAGGATATGGCCGTAAACATTCTTTTCACGTGGATTAGCCGCGTTCACTGCCTGACCTTCTGTGCCACGACGGCTGTTGTTGGTCAGCGCAACATAGGCTTCAGCTTTCTTCGGATGCGCAGCAACCCACTCAGGACGATCCATCGACGTTGCACCAACTTTCGACGCTGCAATCCGTGCAAAGACCATCGTTTCGTCAGCTGACATGCCGGCACCATTCAAAGAAACCCACTCACCACGACCTGTTTCATCGAACTTCGCGACGAACAGCTCACCTTCATCAAGCAGATTCCAGTTATCTCCACCAGGGACATAGCGGTTGACGCTGACAAACTTGTACAAAAACTCGCCACGCTCGTCGTCGCCAGAATAGACCACCGCGCGTCCGTCCTTCGCAATGGTAACTTCTGCGTTTTCATGCTTGAAGCGACCCAGTGCTGTTAACTTCTTAGGCATCCGACGACCCGTTGGGTCAACTTCGACCACCCAGCCATGACGATTCGGCTCATTCGGGTGCTTGGATACGTCAAAGCGCTCGTCAGTCTGCGCCCAGTTATAGCCACGCTCTTTTCCTTTCGGAGCTACGCCATACCGCTTCAATTCAGCCGTTTGCTGGAACGCTTCACCTTCGGACGATCGGAAGTAGCTATTGAAATTCTCTTCGCACGCGAGGTAGGTTCCCCATGGCGTGCTGCCGTTTCCGCAGTTATTGAACGTCCCCAGAATCTTCACGCCTTCTGGATCTGCAGCTGTTTTGATCAAATCACTACCACGAGCGGGTCCAACAACGTCAAATTCTGAGTCCGGCGTAATACGACGGTTGTATGGGCTGTCTTTGACAGTTTCCCACTGGCCATTACGCTCGATCAACTCAACAACTGCTAGCCCGTGTGCGGCTTTACCCTTATTGACATCATCATCAGAGACAGGCTTACCCTCAGGGTTATTCCCGAATGTCACGCCTATGTTCGTATATTCATGGTTGCACACTAAGACCGTACGGCCATCATCAACAACAAACATGTCCATGCCATCGTTATTGTCACCCCAAGACAACAACTGCGTTGCTGCAGATCCGCGCGTCGCATGATCAAACTCAGCAATACCTGATACCAGAGGATCGCCCCAGCGCACCACAACCTGCGATGTGAATCCAGGAGGAACAGTAATGTCGTCAGTGCTATTCGCAGCAACTGGTTGAAAAGACAGTCCAGAGACGGTTTTCGCCATGGCCTTCTTGGAAGGCAATCCAGCCGCAGCGACAAAGGCAGTCAAGCCTAACGCGGATGTACCTTTCAAAAATGAACGACGGGACACAATGGCTTGAAATTCAGATTCCTGCTGACGCTCTGGGGCGTGCAGATCGTCAAATTCGTCGAATGACAATATTTGATCAGTCATGATGCGATCCTCGCAAAGTGGTTGAATAGGAGTCGACCTATTGATACCTATTAACCATGACTTATTTGAGTCAGCCCAGTGACAGTTCGAAGAAAATGATGCGGTATCGTGAGACCAATTTGGTCTACCGAATGGCGCATGCCACAAAGATCCATGCCGCCACCCGAAACGTCATCTTTAAGACCTATCCTTGGATAATGTACCGATCACCTCTCAACCCGCGCGGCTCGCTCTTAGTGGGCATCGATATTTCCCCAAATGGAGCAGAATCTGGCAGATCGAGTCAACAGTCGTGAGTCAGCACAATGGGAAACACAATGAATGATAGACGGAATGTCTCTAGACTCTCGGCATGAGGCGACTTGTCATTTTTGCGGTCATCACCCTTGCTGCAGTGACGATCTGGATCAGTAAAAATCTGCACGATACGACTCCAGAGGTGCGCCACTGGTCGATGTCGACCACTCATTTGCCCTCCCTAAAAATCGCACTCCTTAGCGACTTTCATTTTGACTCATCACAAGATTTGGAAACTCTGGGGCAACTCAAGCGGCAACTGATCAATACCCGTCCAGATCTGATTTTGCTTGCTGGCGACTACCTGGGCGACAAGCGCTTATATGAGACCACGTCACGCGCCCAAATTGTCGCCGCACTCGAAGCCCTGGCCTATCCAATACCTGCCTTTGCTGTGCTTGGTAATCATGACAACTGGGATGATCGAGAGGCATGGCTCGATGCCTTTGCAGGCGCGAACATCACTCTCATCGAGAACCGAGTCACGTTTGTTCGCATCGCAAATCAAGCCATCTGTATTCGCGGTCTTGGGGACTACTCGTCGAATGCCTGGCGTCATACACCGATCCCAATCGAGTGTGAAGGACGTATATTGACCCTAACCCATGATCCCTTTGGATTGGTCGCAGCCACGGGTCAACTCGAGACACCCGGTTTTGCAGCGCACACCCACTGTGGGCAGATAACTCTTCCTTGGATTGGGGCACCCATTGTTCCCACCCAAGCGCCATCGTCGATGCACTGCGGGATCTATACAGATGGATTTTCAGGTATCACGTCAGGGGGATTGGGCACATCTATCCTTCCATTTCGTTTTGGACCGTCCACCAAGCCAGGCTGGGAGTTGATTACGATCAATGACGATCCTCTTTGATTCCTTTCGGAGGTGTTGTCGTCACCGGCACCCAGTCTTTAAGAGCGATGATTCTTTTTAGATCGGTTGGGTGAAGCGTCGCACAGTCTTTCATGTCTCGGCGAGACATGGATCTGAACGCACGCGGCACCCGACACTTCTCAGAGTCACTTGGCAAGAGCCCCTTGTAATCCAATCGATTGTCCACATTAATCGATTTCCTAAATATCATTTTAGGAATCAAAAGGAGACAGTGATGTCTTTCAACACAATGTCGACTAAAACAGAACCAAAAAATGCGGCTCATCCAGAAAAAGATGTGACGCCTCCAGCGCCAGCACCCGTGGAAACGGATAAGTCAGCAGAGCCTGAGACGAGTGATGATTCCACCGCGCTTCCGAAGGCCCCTGGCACAGAGCCAGCCAAAGCGTAATACTTAGATTTTCGGGAAGCGGAACCAAGTGCATGTCCGCTTCGCGAGATGGATAAAGAGCTGAAGCACACGATCTAGCAAGCCCACACGACTAATTCAACGACCGTCTCATCAATACATCCCTCCATGTGGCCACACTATGGAATCCAATATGTGAAAAAAGTCACGCATCTTTGCGGCGCAGAGCGCTTAGGCGAGTCATAATGCGTGACTCTAGACGAAATCAGACGCCTGCCCTTCGGGTGTTAATACTGAAAAAGCAGACCTCGTGCACTTGCTTAGCTGACACTCGGTGCGCTTTACTCTCACTAACAGATGCTGACGGAAGCGGCAAAATATGATCGATTCATGCCGTTTACTGACTTGCCTCGAACTCCTGTTCAACTCAGGCAGATCCCTTCTCTCTATCCGCCGACAGCCACTCCTGGTCAGACGAAACACAGAAGCCCCTTCCGCATTGCATCGCTGTTGTGCATTTGTCGTTGAGTTGTGTGAGGGAATGTCATGAAACAGATCACGCAGCCAGTCTTACGCGACATTGTCCTGGTCGGTGGCGGCCACACCCATGTGGGCGTGCTTCGAAATTTTGCAATGAAGCCCATGCCAGGCGTTCGCCTGACCGTGGTTTGCCGCGATACGCACACGCCCTACTCCGGCATGTTACCTGGCTATGTTGCGGGTCATTATACCTACGACGACGTTCACATTGATTTGCGCCGATTGGCGGAGTTTGCCGGCGCACGGTTTTTTCGCAGTGAAGTCGTGGGTCTTGATCGGCGCACCCACCAAGTCCTCTGTCATGATCGACCCGCCGTGCGCTATGACCGGCTTTCGATCAATATTGGTTCGACGCCCAAGCTCACCGACGCTGGCAGTCAGAGCACCCGCGCCGTCGCTGTTAAACCCATCAATCAATTCAACGCACGCTGGCTGGCGCTGCTGGCGCGAGTACAAACGCGACCAGGACCGATGCACATTGCCCTGGTGGGCGGCGGCGCGGGCGGAGTGGAACTGCTGCTCGCCATGCAATACCGTCTGTGTCACCAATTAAAACGTCTTGGCCAAGACCCAAACGCACTCAAATTTAGCTTATTTACCCGCGGTACAACCATCTTGCCCACCCACAGTCACCGGGTACAGCAGCGCTTTACGCGCACGTTGCAAGCCCGTGGCGTGAGCCTGCATATCAATGCCGCCGTGACAGCCGTTGACGAGCAAGGGTTAACAACCAGCAACGGCGAACATCATTTAGCCGACGAAGTGATTTGGGTCACCCGTGCTGGTGGCGCAAGTTGGCTGCAAGACACAGGTCTGGCACTTGATGCCGATGGGTTTATTCAAGTCACCGACACCCTGCAAACAGTCACTGATCCTCATATTTTTGCGGCAGGTGACATTGCGACCATGATCAACCATCCCCGCGAAAAAGCGGGCGTCTTTGCCGTGCGTCAGGGCCCGCCACTGGCGCGTAATCTGCGCTTATCGCTAGAGGACAAACCGCTACGCAACTATTACCCGCAGCGTCGCTGGCTAGCGCTGATCAGTACGGGTAATCAATATGCGGTCGCGTCCCGCGGTGATTTCTCGGCGGCTGGCGCTTGGCTGTGGCGCTGGAAAGACCACATCGACCGACGCTTCATGTCCAAGTTTAATGACTTACCAGCGATGCAAGAGAAACCAAACTCAGCGCCCCGCTCGACAGTCGCATTGGCCGGCGAAGAAGCCCAACAGGCCATTTCAGCAATTGCCATGCGCTGTGGTGGCTGCGGCGCAAAAGTTGGTGCCACAACGCTATCACGAGCGCTGGGTGCGCTACGTCCCGTCGAGCGCGATGATGTGGTGATCGGACTGCACGCGCCTGATGATGCCGCTGTCGTTCGGGTGCCCCCTGGTAAGGCCATGGTGCACTCGGTTGACTTCTTTCGCTCGTTTATCGACGACCCCTTCATCTTCGGGCAAATCGCAGCTAACCACGCCCTTGGCGATATCTTTGCCATGGGCGCCGAAGCGCAATCCGCGACCGCCATTGCAACCGTGCCACAGGGGCTTGAATCCAAGGTCGAAGATACTCTGTATCAGATGATGTCGGGTGCCATAGAGATACTCAACGAAGCCAACTGTGCGCTCGTTGGGGGACACACTGGCGAAGGCCAAGAACTTGCCTTGGGCTTTGCCATCAACGGTCTAATCGATGACCGACCGGACCACGTCATGCGCAAAGGGGGCATGTGCCCGGGCGATGTCTTAATTCTGACAAAGCCCATCGGCACCGGTACGCTGTTTGCCGCGCATGCACGTCTTGAAGCCAAGGGACGCTGGATTGATGACGCATTGCAATCAATGCGTCACTCGAATCGTTTGGGAGCGGAGTGCCTGCGTCGGTTCGGGGCCACTGCGTGCACGGATTTGACCGGGTTTGGGTTACTGGGGCACTTGGTTGAAATGACACGGCCCTCAGGAGTAGACGCCACCCTCTATCTGTCCGCACTACCGATTTTAGACGGGGCCGAAGAAACCGTGGCAGCAGGTATCCTGAGTTCATTACAACCCGCCAATGTGCGTTTACGTCGGGCGATTCGCGATGCAAAGGTCACGGTCAATCATCCCCGCTATCCCCTGATATTTGACCCACAAACTGCGGGCGGCTTATTGGCCAGCATCCCTGCAAACCAGGCGGATGCTTGTGTGCGAGAGCTCATTGCGCTCGGTTACCCCCGCACCTGCATCATTGGCACCATTCATCCGCAGGGCGATGCTCTCGAACCGATTTTACTCAGAGACTAGCCCCATGGATTACTGCCAACAAACCTGCTCGTTCAGCCTCTGGCGTATGGCGTCGTGCCTGTGCACAACACCGATCAGTCAATGCGGCTCGAAGCGCCAAATCAGACTCAAATCTTGCCATCAACTTCGCCAAAGCAGCCGAATCGCCCGCGGGGAAAAGACCAGGATAATCTTGCCCAAGCAATCCAGTGTTACCCGGAATATCGCTAGCGATGACCGGCAGACCTGCCACACAAGCCTCCGAGACCACATTAGCGCCACCCTCCATGAGAGAACTGATCACCATGGCCTGACTTCGCGCGTACAAACGACGAATGACCGTTTGCGAGACCTCACCCAACCAGCTATACCGCTCGTTATCCCTCATCTGTGCTTGTGCCGCAAGCGCCCAGTCTGGAGTGTGCGAGCGTCCAGCGTGAATGATTTGGATGCGCGACTCCGCCGGCAACAGACGTGCGGCATCAGCGGCACGCAAACTATCTTTTTCTTCACGCAAATGACCCACCACACACAACGTGAAACGCCGCACCGATGGCCCAGGGTAGCTGGCCGGCAAAGGCTGTGCCGATTGATGAACAATGTGCAATCTCGCGTGATAAGTCGAAGGAATATCTTGAGCGACATGATCATGCAACCCTATCAAAGCGCTGGCGCGATGCAAGCTCGCTTGTGTCTCTTCAGGATGAGTGTGCTGAAAATGATAAATATCTGTGCCGGTGAGAACTACAATCAAAGGCCGACCTGGAAAACGCCGCGAAAATGCCGCGATGCTACTTGCGCTGCGCCAAGCATGCAGGGCAATCATCAAATCATACGATCGATCATCAGCACCCCACTGCTCGAGAATGTCGACCTGATACCCAGCCGCTCGCAAAAGCCTGGACCAACGTGCGGCTGTCGCGCGGTTACCGGCACGTGATCGCGGTGGTGCTGGTGTGACCAAAGCCACTTTCATGACCAATTACCTTGCTGGAGAGCACAATGATTATTACACCACCCACTCATTGCTTAACCTCCGATACCCTGATTGCGATGCTTGATGATGCCCGGCAGCGTACACTTGAGCTCACGCAAGATTTGCCGATTACAAGGCACATGGGACCGAAGCTTAGCACCGTCAATCCCCCTCAATGGGAGATTGGTCATGTCGGTTTTTTCCATGATCATTTTGTCCTTCATAAGCTCTACGGTTTGCCAAACTATCAAATCGCAAACGCCCAAGCGCTCTACGATTCAATGGATGTTGCACACGATAAACGTTGGACGCTCGATCTACCAAGTATGGATGATACGTTCAACTACTTGCGCACTGTTCGTGACGCTATGGTGAGTCAATTACCAGAGGGCTTGACCGATTCTTCCACAAGTTATGTCTGGCAACTGGCCACCTTTCATGAGGACATGCACGGCGAAGCCTTTGCCTATACGCGCCAGACCTTAGCCGATCCAACGCCTATAATCGCACCTCCAATCGGTGGTTTGGCCTCTCTAAATGTGGGCGCTCTAGATGGCGAAGTGTTTATTCCTGGCGGAGAACACACACTCGGAGCAGATGAGACCGTTGGCTTTCGTTTTGACAATGAAAAACCCACTGACACGCGGGCCTTTGATTCATTTACGATTGATATCACCCCAGTTACCAATACCGCATTTGCGCGTTTTGTTGAGGCCGGCGGTTATGAAAACCCCTCCTATTGGTCAAGCCTCGGCTGGGCCTGGCGCGATGCCGAAGCACTTACCGCCCCGCGTTACTGGCGCCGTCATGATGTGGGTTGGCAAGTCCGTATCTTCGACCGCTGGCAATCTTTGCCCCCTCATGCACCAGTCAGCCACGTCAGCCAGCACGAAGCTCTCGCATACTGCAAATGGGCAGGCCGTCGCTTACCGACCGAAATCGAATGGGAAGTGGCTGCAAGCCGACAAGCCGTGGGGCACGCACTCAGCGCTTACAAAACGCTCTACCCGTGGGGTAACGAACCTCAGGATGGATCACTGGCAAATACTGATGGGTATCGACTGGGTTGTGTCGATGTGGCGGCCTATCCAGACGGTGACAGCGCCCTGGGTTGCCGTCAAATGCTCGGCAATGTTTGGCAATGGACATCAAGCCTATTTGAACCCTATCCTGGCTTCAGCGCGGACCTCTATGCGGAGTACTCTGAACCTTGGTTTGCCGACGGCCGCGTTGTGCTTCGCGGGGGCTCCTGGGCTACGCGGAGTCGCTATTTAAACAACAATACACGTAATTTTTTCCCACCAGAGCGTAACGACATCATCGCTGGATTTCGCACCTGTGCTCTGTGAGCTAACCACACAAACTTAAGGAAACATCCATGAAAGCCTTTTTATGTGCATTCGTTCTCAATCTTTTTCTGTTACTGCCCGCGAGCGCACAAGTGCTTGTCTTTACCGCCATCCCCGATGAAGATGAAAGTAAGCTTCAAGAGCGCTTTGGACCAATGGGCGAATACCTGTCAAAAGCTCTCAATATTGAGGTTCGTTATGTGCCTGTGAAGTCTTACGCTGCTGCAGTGAGCGCATTTCGTAATGATCAAGTCCAACTTGCTTGGTTTGGTGCGTTATCCGGTGTCCAAGCACGCGCCAGAGTTCCAAATTCGCAAGCCCTCGCACAAGGTACCGAAGATCAAGCGTTTTGGACTTACTTGATTGCACATAAAAGCGCCGGTCTGGAGGCCGGTGATGTCATTGACGAACGTATGC
The DNA here is from genome assembly GCA_018401755.1 of Litorivicinus sp. Lineage (GTDB taxonomy): Bacteria > Pseudomonadota > Gammaproteobacteria > Pseudomonadales > Litorivicinaceae > HIMB30. The sequence goes on along the minus strand of JAGYKJ010000007.1, from coordinate 156,294 downwards.
GTGGCATGACGTTTACATTTGGCTCGAAAAGCTCGACCTCAGGCAGACTGATTCCCGAGTTTTATTTGACTGAGCGGTTTGGCGAGTCACCTAATAAAGTATTTGAGCGAGTCGGTTACAGCGGCAACCACAGTCGCACTCTGCGCTTAGTGGAAAGTGGCAGCTACGCCGTGGGGGCCATCAACTACGTCGTTTGGGATCGAGAGCTTGCGGCGGGCAATATTGACACAGATGCCGTCAAAATTATCTGGAAGACCCCCGCTTATCCGAACTATCAGTGGAGTATCCGTGGAGACGTGGATGCGCGTTTTGGAGCGGGATTTACCGAAAAAGTTAGAGGTGCCCTATTAGCGCTGGATGACAAGACATTACTCAAGAGTTTTGCGCGTAGCGCTTTTATCCCCGCCCAGAATTCAGATTACGAGCCCATTAAGCGAACCGCCCAAGAGGTAGGCTTGATTGACTGATGAGCGCCCTAATCCTCGATCAAGCCTATGCTAATTTTGGCGGCACCACTGTCTTAGGGCCCATTGATTTAATCATTAAGCCTGGTGAGCACGTGGCGCTGGTAGGTCGCAGTGGGGCGGGTAAATCAACGCTGCTATCGTTGCTGCTTGATCGCCGTCGTCGCGACATGGCGCTCATTCCGCAAAACCTGGGCTTAGTCGATACGCTTAGCGTTTTTCATAATGTGTACATGGGGCAACTGCCCATGCACTCAGGTGCTTACAACTTAATCAACCTCATTCGACCATTCCGCCGTCAAATCCTAGCGGTGACTGCCGTACTCGAACAGCTAGACATGTTACCAACCCTTTGGACTCGCGCCGGCGAGCTCTCGGGCGGTCAGCGCCAGCGTGTGGCTGTCGCCCGATCATTGTTCCAAGGTGGGGACGTGCTCTTGGCCGATGAACCGGTTTCAGCACTCGATGGGCCACGATCTGAAGCTGTCATGCAAGCACTCACCACACAGTACACCACGACCATCATTGCGATGCATGATCTCGATTTAGCCCGTCGGTATGCGAGCCGGCTGATCGGCATTCAAAACGGCACCATTGCCCTCGATTTACCGAGTCATTCGGTCAGTAGCCACGATCTCGATGCACTCTACTAGCCAAGATAAAACCAGATGGAACGCACTATCGGCGCCCTTGGTACGGACCAGCCTATGGCTATTTGGAATAGCGCTGATTTGTGTTTGGTTGGCCGATCTTCAAATTCGATCCGTCTCTCCATGGGCGGAGTTGATTCGTCTTGGCCATGGTCTAATCCAACCTGACTTTGCGACTTTTGACACCGCTATTGTTGCACTTCTCCGAACAGTTTCATTTGCGTTTACAGGCGTCGGCGCTGCGGCCGTTTTGGGTATGGGTTTGGCCTTTATTTTTCATTACCGCATTGTGCAAGCTGTTTGTGCGTTTATTCGCGCCATCCATGAACTTTTTTGGGCACTCATTTTCCTACAGTTTTTCGGTCTGCACCCCATCACCGGGGTTCTGGCCATCGCACTACCCTATGCCGCGATATTCGCCCGAGTCTTCAGTGAAATCCTCGAAGAGGGTGATCAACGCGCTGTAAAGGCACTACCTGCTGGCAGCGGTGTTATTTCAACGTTTTGGTATGCCCGTGTGCCCGATGTATGGGCGCACTTGATCAGCTACATCAGCTACCGGTTTGAGTGCGGTATGCGCTCAAGCGCCGTACTTGGCTTTGTCGGCATGCCAACGCTTGGGTTTTACCTAGAGAGTGCTTATGGAGAAGGTCAATACGGCGAAGTTGGCATGTTGTTAGTGATTTTTTTAGTCACGATCGCCAGCCTAAGATTTTGGGTCCGTCCAAAACTAGTCATCCTTTACCTGCTGGCCGCGCCGTTTTTTCTGGGTACGGGTCTGCCGATTGTCTGGGGCAATGCCACTCGTTTCATCACCGAAGACATCATCCCCGTGCCACTGCGCAATGGCGAGGGGATAGCGGGCCTCGGTCCATGGTTAAGCGATTTACTTTGGTACCAAGCGTTACCTGGGATCGGCACTACGATCGTACTCACACAGATTGCTCTGGTGGGCACTGGTATCATTGCGTTATTAAGCTTTCCCCTGATTTCGCGACAGTTTGTTAGCCGCAGTGGCCAATTAGCTGGGCATAGCCTTTTAGTGATTGGCCGTTCAGTGCCTGAATATCTGCTCGCTTACATCTTACTTCAGCTCTGGGGGCCTTCCATGCTGCCAGCAGTAGTGGCCTTGGCTATTCACAATGGCACCATCATTGGTCACTTGATCGGCCGCCAGAGCAGTGAGCTCAAACTCAGACCTGATGCCGTTGGTGGCTTTAATCGCTATATCTATGAAGTGGTACCCCGGCTTTATCGATCGTTTCTTGCCTTCTTACTCTACCGCTGGGAAATCATCATGCGCGAGACCGCGATTCTTGGCATTTTAGGCATCACAACGCTTGGATTCTATGTCGACAGTGCCATCCAAGAGCTGCGCTTTGATCGAGCCATGATACTAATATTGATCACCGCACTGCTGAATATTGCGGTTGATTCTCTAGCGCGCGCTATCCGGCGACAGCTGCAGTTACGCACAACGCCAACAACACAAACACCGCTCCAACCTTGAGGCTCATTTGTTATGTTTCCAACCAACTCCGAACCCAACAACGCTGACGATCTGCAACAAGCACTTGTTGAGGCACTGATACGACCTGATCATCGCATCTCCCCGATCTGGTTTTACGACCAACGAGGCTCAGCACTTTTCGAAGACATCACCCAACTGCCGAGCTACTACCCAACACGAACCGAAATTAGCATCCTTGACGAAAATTTAGACGCGATTGCCAAGGCCATTGGCTCTGATCGTTTAGTGGTGGAACTTGGTAGCGGATCAAGCCGAAAAACAGTGCCTTTACTCAAGGCTCTCGATCGGCCGTCAGGCTACATACCAGTCGATATTTCAGCTGACTACCTGCATCAAGCGGCAGCTGACCTATCCAAACAACTACCGAATCTACCTGTGATGGCGTTGGTTGCCGACTTCACCACCGCGTTTTCACTTCCACCGTCACTACCTGCACATCGCAATCGATTGGGTTTCTTCCCAGGCTCAACCATTGGCAACCTCTCCGAGTCAGAAGCGCAATCCTTGTTGGAACACTGCCACGAGGTTTTGGGTGATGAGGCTGCATTTTTAATTGGTGTTGATTTGGATAAATCGCCCGAGGTGTTGATTCCTGCTTATGATGACCCCGAGGGTGTCACAGCTGAATTTAACCGCAACTTGCTCAAGCGGATCAATCACGAATTGGGACTTGCGATTGATGTGCAAGCCTTCGCTCACGAGGCCCGCTATTTAACAGACCCCGCTCGAATCGAAATGCACTTGGTCGCACTCACCGATCAGACACTAGCGGTTGCAGGCCAGACTTACACGCTGGCTGCAGGTGAAAGCTTTCACACAGAAACTTCACATAAGTATACGATTAAGGGCTTCTCGCAACTCGCTAAACAAGCGGGTTGGCAATTAACCCAATATTGGTGTGATGCTCAAAATCACTTCGCCGTCCTGCTTTTAAAGGCAACCGCAAGGACATAGGAGGACTCTTTAGACGGGAATGATGTCTCGACGTGCATTTGGATTTAGGAACTTTAATAATTACCGACTCAGGGTCCTTGCCCATTGTGGCTGGGACGGAGTGATCAATCGTGTCTAGTGAATATTCGTCATCCCCCATTAATGGGGAAGAGCCCAAAAGTGTTACCCATGTTCCCGGAATGATCTGTTACCTATGTGCTCGGAACAGACCAAGAAAAGTTGGCGCGCTCGAGAGGATTCGAACCTCTGACCGCCTGGTTCGTAGCCAGGTACTCTATCCAGCTGAGCTACGAGCGCGTCAAGACCGCGCATACTACGAATTTTCTGGTAAATTGCAAGGCGTTTTCCCAATCCCCAGTGTCTTAAGGCGAATTATCGTGCGTTCTCTCTCGCCGCGAATGGTCTCTAGTGTCTGCATGCTCTCACTGGGATTTTTTGATGGCATCCTTGGCGTTGCATGGATCGCCGCGCACACTGCGCTGAACGCATCGATTGATCAACTTGGCTGGATACTCGGATTCATGGGGATTGGATCTGCCCTCGGCGCAGTTACCGCACCTTGGCTCACGCGCACTTATCATCCGCTGGTGGTTCTAAGAGGCGCTTTGATGGTGCAAATGTGTCTCATGCTCATGATCTTTACTGTTCCATCCATTGCTGGGCTTGCCATATTTTATGGGTTGAGAGGTCTTGCAAATGGGATGGCACATGCCACTTTGAATGGGTACTTCGGACCGCGGATCGGCGCCAAAAAGTTGATGACCGTGCATGGTTCATGGGGTATCGGTACGGCTACGGCAGGCATTATTGCGGGGATCGCACTGGATCTGAAAGCACCATGGTTTGTCGCCTATCTAATGGGTGCCTTACTGTGCGCTGTCGGTATTGCTCTGCTATTTCGGATTCGTCAGCGGTTTGATGTACTCGAGCCTTTAGCTTCTCTAAATCAGTCTAGCGACCGTATCACATGGTCGCTGGGAATCGTTGCTGTCATTGTATCCGGTGCCTTATATGTTGGCCTTGAGCAAAGTGTGGGCAACTGGACAGGCTCTCTATTAATGAATCAATTTTCTTTAGATGGTGGCCTGACAGGTATTGCCATCGGTCTCTTCTGGGGAGCGCTGACAGTCGGACGCTTTACCCTTGGGTTACTCCCAATGACAGAGCGTACACTTTTGGTCGTCTCGAGTGTGGTCCTCTGCCTTACTTTACTTGGCTTGCTGGTTGCGCCCTCCCCGGCTCTTGCAATCATCGCTCTGACCACCGCAGGGCTGGCGATGGCACCCCTGGCCCCTTTCCTTCTCAGTCTAGGTAGCCAAATGGTACCGAGGCAGCAACACATGACGCTCACAAGTCTACAGATTGTTGCGTTCTCATTGGGTGCAGCAGCAATTCCTGCTCTGCTGGGTCTTACAGCAGCGACTGCAGGACTGTCGATCATCTATATTGGCTTTTTGGGCGTGGCTATCGCACTCTGTGTCGGAGTGATCATCAGCCTTCACGACTCTCGAGAGACACGCCCATGTTAGGATCAATCACCGTTTTACTGCTGTTTCAGCTCTTAGGCGAAATCCTTGCGCGCGCCTTTGATATCGCCATTCCCGGACCTGTGATTGGATTATTTTTGCTCATCCTGGTCCTGCTGCGACGTCCGGAAATCCCTCGAAAGTTGGATGAAACAGCCACTGGATTACTGTCTCATCTGTCATTACTTTTCGTGCCAGCTGGGGTTGGAGTGATTGCTCACCTCGCACTCTTGGGTAACGAGTGGCAAGCCATCCTTGGCTCACTGATTGGCTCAACCGCGCTGACCGTATTGGTCACAGGGTGGGTCCTACAAAAACTACACAAGGGCCATCGCGATGGAGCCTAATTTTCAGGAAGTCTGGGTCTACCTATCTGCAAGCCCCTTAACCGCATTATCAGCAACTCTTGTCGCGTACCTCATTGGTGACTGGATTTATCAACGCTCCGGAAAGAAGCCTATTCTCAATCCGGTACTCATTGCTGTCTGCCTCATCACCGTCATTCTTTGGGTAACAGACATCGACTACTGGACCTACTTTGAAGGGGCACAGTTCGTTCATTTCTTGTTAGGACCTGCCACCGTAGCACTGGCAATCCCGGTCAGTGCATTGATTCGTTCGCTCAAGGGGTCTTATCGCGCAATCGCGGCTGCCCTCTTTTGTGGGTCTCTAACAGCAGCAGTCTCCGCCGTAGTCATTGCGGAGCTTTTGAATGCGTCCACACAAACCGTCCTCTCACTGGCTCCAAAAAGTGTGACAACTCCGATCGCAATGGGAATCGCGGAGCGCATTGGTGGACTTCCCTCCCTAACCGCAGTGTGCGTCATCATGACCGGCATTATCGGGGCGGTCATCGGACCCTATCTCTTGAACTTTGCGAAAATTACGCACTGGGACGCGCGTGGATTTGCCATGGGAGTCGCTGCGCACGGCATTGGTACCGCTCGTGCTATCCAGATTAATAAAGAAGCAGGTGCCTTTGCATCGCTTGCAATCGGACTGAATGGTCTCGCAACCGCGGCCATGATCCCCATCGCCTTTGCAATTTGGCAATGGTTCTCAGGCGCATAAAGAGATCTAAAAAGTGCGTGAATTTGTCACGAAACGGGGCTTACCTCCGTCTCAGACCATGATAGAATCCGCGGCCCCGGAGAGATGGCCGAGTGGCTGAAGGCGCTCCCCTGCTAAGGGAGTATAGGGTTTATAGCCCTATCGAGGGTTCGAATCCCTCTCTCTCCGCCAATAATCAGGGGCTCTACTCCATAAACGGGGGATGGCCGATATTCAGGCTCTTCCCCATTAATGGGGGATGACCAATATTCACTAGACACGATTGATCACTCCGTCATAGCGATGGGCCGCCATATGACGGCAATAACTATTTGCGAACAAGCATATTTATTTGATCAAAGGCCTGGGGTGCGGCAGCAAGAACGGATCCGCCATGTCGCAGCATCTGACCTATCAGTACCGGAGCTACTTTCCCCCCAGCCTCTTGAACTAAAAGTATGCCTCCGAGGCAATCCCAAGCATTCATATGACCCTCGTAATAGCCAGCGAGCTTTCCCGAGGCAACTTCAGCAAGCATGAGCGCGCCGGAGCCATTCCGATAAAATATGCCTCCTGCGCGAAGTAGACGACGTATCGTCGTGGCTACTTCGGTGGCGTTGACACGATGGCTAGCACCGATGCCCGTCATCCTGCCCACGACACCCTGACTCTGGTTGACCTTAATTGGAACACCATTTAGACGAGCGCCAGCACCCAACATCGCATCGTAAAATTGATCGATAACCGGCGCGTGGGTTACGGCAAGCACGATATCTCCGCGCTGGACTAACGCGATGGCTATGCACCAATGAGGTAATCCTGAGATGAATGGCATCGTTCCATCAATGGGATCAATCACCCAAGTAAAGTCGGCGTTACCAAAATCTTTTGAGCCTTCCTCACCAACGATTTCGTCGAAAGGGAAGCTTTGAGCGATTTGAACTCGAATAAAACCCTCAATCTCTCGATCCGCTCGGCTCACAACATCTTGAGGATTCGCCTTCATATCCACCGCTAACAGTTCATATTCAGCGAAATAATCAAGTGCAATCACTGAAGCCCGCCGAGTAAGTTCAAGAGCGAACAAGTAACGGTCATTCAATGCTGAATTCATCACATCCAATTAACCAACTCGAATAATTGTTGTAGGGTCAAACTGCAAAGTGACTGAATCCTGCGCTTCAAAACGAGGCTCAAAAATGGGACGTGACACCAGTACTTCGCCAATCAATGCATCTACCAAATATTCAATACGACTTCCTAAATAGCTGGCGGAAAGGATTGTCGCACTCCCACCCGAAAGGAGCCCAATTCGCTCGGGGCGCACCGAAATCACTGCAGGCCCATCTTGATCCTGAAGGGGTATCAGTACATCTGTCGCCTTAAATATTCCACCCTGAATCACTCCAGAAATCAGGTTCGCATCACCGATAAAATTAGCAATAAAAGCATTTTTCGGGCGCTCATACAGCATGCTTGGAGGTCCCACTTGCTCAATTTGGCCTTGATTCATCACAACAATGCGATCAGAGACAGCGAGCGCCTCCTCCTGATCATGCGTCACATATACAGCGGTTAAGCCAAATCGGCGTTGCAATGATCGAATCTCATCTCGCACTTTACGCCGAAGCTTGGCATCGACATTGGAAAGTGGCTCATCAAATAAAATCACATCGGGCTGCTGGATAATGGCACGAGCTACCGCAACGCGTTGCTGCTGTCCTCCTGACAATTCCGAAGGTAATCGGTCGCCTAATCCTTGCAAACCAATAAGATCAAGAAGTTCTCGCGCACTATCGATTGCCGCTCTTTTTGACAGGCCTCGAAGGGTAGGACCATAGATCACATTTTCGAGAACGGACATATGAGGGAACAGCGCATAAGACTGAAATACCATGCCAATATTCCGCGAGGATGCTGGATCATGGCTCACATCCCGTCCAGCAATGTACACCTGTCCGCTGGATGGCAATTCCAGCCCGGCAATCAACCGTAAAGAGGTCGTCTTGCCACATCCCGAAGGCCCTAGGAACGTAACCAATTCGCCTTGTTCGATTTGCAGATCAATGCCAGCAACCGCCGTCGTGTCACCGTACCGCTTTACAACGCGCCTGAACTCAATAGCAGGCTGATCCATAGCTACCTCTCAAGATGGAGAACCCTCCTTAAATGATAATCTGCGTCCCAGGATGCGCCTGCCAATCATCAGATTCATCAGAGCAACACAAACAATCATCACCAGCATCAGTACCGTCGAGTAAGCTATCGCGAGCGCATACTCGCCATTCTCCACGCGTCCCATGATGTACGCTGTGGCCATATTATGTCTGGCGGAAACTAAAAATATCACGGCAGATACAGCCGTCATCGCAGTAACAAATGCATAAACCAAAGCTGTAAAAACTGATGGTTTGATCAGAGGTAGAACAACATCACGCAGAACGCGCGCCCCACCTGCCCCCATGGTTTGGCTTGCTTCTTCCATACTTCGATCGATCTGCGCAAGCGCTGCAAGGCCTGCACGCATGCCAACGGGCATGTTGCGAAATACAAAGCAAATCACCAGAATCCAGAGAGTCCCTGTCATATCAATGGGAGGGATATTGAATGCTGCTATATAGCTCACACCAACCACAGTACCTGGGATCGCGAACGAGAGCAGGGTGATAAATTCAAAGATGTGTTTTCCCGCAAACTCTTGTCGAGCGATCAACCAGGCAGTCAAGATGCCAATTCCCATCGTCAAGGGAGCAGAGAGCGCTGAAACCCACAGCGTCGTGATCATACTGTTCCACGCGGAGCCATATAACTGTAAGCCGGTGTCTGAGATCTCGAACGAAAATGCAGTCCAGAGATGGGTAAAAGTTGGTGCTAACTCCATCCGGGCAATATCATGCACAAATCCACCAATAAGTACGATGAGGTATACGCCAAACGTAAAAAATACGAAAGGAGCGACCATTAGTACAGCAATCCACTTGATCACCGGGGGCGCCGGGGAAACTAGTCCTGCATCTGAGCGGCCACTGACAGTGACATAGGTTGAACGACCCACCCACACTTGCTGAATTGCGAACGCGGTCACCGTCAGCAATAACAAAACAACTGACAAAGTGGCTGCGCGTCCAAGATCATATTGCGCGCCAACGACAGCAAAGAAAATCTTTGTCGACAGCACATCATATCCGCCACCAAGCACTATTGGATTACCGAAATCAGCGAGACTTTCGATGAATGTAAGCAGGAATGCGGCGGCCAAGGCGGGTCGAAGTAATGGCAAAGTCACTTTTCGAAATGTTGTCAGCGGCCTTGCCCCAAGAGTGGTCGAGGCTTCTTCCAAGGTTGGATTAATGGCCTCCAATGCAGATAAAATCACGAGAAACGCCACAGGTGTGAACGCAAGAATCTGAGCCATCAATATTCCAGGTAGCCCATACACCCAGCGTGATGGCCGTATCTCCAGAAGACTAGCAACCTCAACAGTGATGATGCCGGTTCGTCCAAATAAGACAATGATCGCGACACCCACAACGAATGGTGGAGTGATGATCGGAAGAATTGACAACGCACGCAGCCAACGCTTCATACGGAAATCCGTACGTGAAACAAGTAACGCCAATGCAAGCCCGAGTCCGGTTGCACTAATTCCCGCAAGGATTCCGAGTACAACCGAATTAATGACAACGCCGCAACGCCCTGCGCCAATTAAACACGCAGCACCCCAGAGGTCTGGAGCGACAAGTCGGGAGAAAAATGGATAAATGGAAATCACCCCATCATTAGAAACAAAGGCCGCGAACACCAGCTTCAAAATCGGGAATAAAACAAAGAGGCCAAGCAAGGAAGCAATGCCTATTACAGAAAATGATGCAAATCTATCTCCGCGGCAAAAGCCTCGAGCGGCGAGTACTTCCGAGAGCGCTCCGACCAATGCGAGGACGAGAGCCCAAGCGCCGAAACCAAATCCGGTTTGACCATCAACTGCGGACGGAAAAAGATCCAAAATCAACAACCAATGAGGTCCGCGTAAACCAATTGTAAAGGCCTGGAGAAATAACCAACACAGGCCGGTAATGACCAGTGGACCGGCGAGTGCATGCCGGCGCCAGTTCGGATCAATCAGGGCAAGGATAGACAGGATCCCAGTGAGCAAAACAATCGGAAAAAGCCAACTTTTATCACCAATTGCTTCGGCGAAAACTGACTCTGATCCGCTGTCATACCAGGGCAGAATCAGGGTTAAAAAAACCAAAAAAGTGGGCCAGGAAAACCTGGCCCAGGTCAGACTGACACGATTCAATTACTTTCCAAGCGTGCCGATCTCAGCATCCCAACGAGCGAGTAAAGCTGTACGCACCTCAGACGAACCATATTTTGCAAAATCGTAGTCGATCAACTTCACATCACTCAGCTTTGGAGCCTCAGGAGGTGTCACAGCGTTTTTGTTTGACGGCACTTGATAGCTCTTTGCTGTCGCACCAATTTCTTGTGCTTTGGCAGATAGCGCCCAGTCATACCACAATTTTGCCGCTTCAGGATTAGGGCCGCCCTTGATGATTGACATGGAGCCCACTTCGTAACCAGTACCCTCACATGGCGCGACGGTCATGATAGGCGCACCACCAACGGCTTGAGCAACGGCATCGTGCATAAACACAATTCCGATTGCTGTCTCACCAGTTGCCGCTGCCCGAATTGGCGCCGAACCTGACTTGGTGTATTGGCTAATATTTGAGTTGAGCTTCTTAAGATAGTCAAACGCAGGGTTCTCACCCATGATCTGTACCATCGTTGCAAGCATGGTGTACGAGGTGCCTGATGAATTTGGATTTGCGACCTGAATATCGTCGGCATAACGCGCATCCAATAAATCAGCCCAACAAGCTGGTGGATTTGCAGTGACTAGCGTTGAATTATATCCAAATCCCAAGGCACCGGCATAAATCCCAACGGTTCTGTAACCCGAAGTCTCGGCTTGGCGAAGGGCCCAATCTTGCACGTCGCTCAGCGAAGGCGATCGATACTCTTGCGTTAAATCTTCCTGTGCTGCCTGTAGGTGTGGATCGCCAGTACCACCCCACCACACATCACCCCGAGGCTGTCCTTGCTCGGCTTTGATCTGGGCGAAGGTTTCACCTGACGATTTCCGAGTCATAAGCACGTTGATTCCGGTTTCACGGCTAAAAGCCTCTGACTGCGCGCGACACCACTCCTCGCCGACCGAACAGTACAGTACAAGTTCCTTAGGCTGTGCAACCAGAGTTAATGGAAACAGCGCAAAAGCTGCACCAATGAACAGATTTTTTCGACTCATCAAAGTATCCTCGAGGTTAAAATCTGAACGCTACTCTTTAAATATTACAGTTTTATAACAACCTAGCTGAACGTCACGTTTGGTCTACATTTTAGATTCCACGACGTTTATCACATCCCATATTAGCGGGACGGAGCGCCTGAAACAGTCAAATCGAAGCCACTCCAATCATGGTATCTCGCGTGATCAATGATCGCAGCGCATCCTCATCCCAACCGTCAGTTCCCTCCGGTCGCATCGGAATCACCAAATAGCGCATGTCTGCAGTGGAATCGTGCACGCGCACTTCGACAGTCTCTGGTAGATCGGTTCCAAACTCGTGCAATACAGCACGCGGCGAGTGCACCACCCTCGATCGATACGCTTTGCTTTTGTACCAAGCTGGTGGAAGCCCAAGTAGATCCCGCGGATAGCATGAGCAAAGCGTACAGACGACCACGTTATGAACCGCTGGCGTGTTTTCAAGAGCCACCAGATGCGTGGTGGGCATCTCGATCCCAAACTCAGCCACCGCTGAATTTGCATCATGGAGCAATCGTGCACGGTAGTCCCCATCAACCCAAGCGCGTGCAACCACCTTCGCCCCATTGGCAGGCGTAATGGTGTCGCGACGCTCCATTGCAGTACGAATCTCGGATGCACTCACGACACCCTTCTCGATCAGGAGTTCTTTCAGCGCCTGCCCTAGAATCTGGTAATAGGCATGGACCTTATCATCGCCTTGATGGTCATGGTCATGGTCATGGTCATGGTCATGGTCATTATGATTCATTGACTGTGATCTCCTTCCAACCAGTGGTCATAAAGGTCGAGCTCGACAGTGTCCATCAAAGAGCCCTCATAATTCGGCCACACATCGACTTGCCGAAACTGCACTTTATAGAGCTCACGTGGCTCCGTAGGCAGACAAAAAGCCAGTGTCTCGGGATTGCCAAAGTGTCCTAAATAACGCACGACCTGCCCTTCACATCCCCGAATGTAAACAGGCGTGCGAATATGTCCGATTGGATAATCATCACGGACTCGCACACGATCGCCGGACCGATAACGCGAACAGGTCATCATGGCACCTCCATCTCTCCAGTCTCGAGGAGTCTTTGCCTGACTTCTGCAACCCTCTGGTCAATCTCGTCCTGCGTCAAAATGCCTTTATCGATCATCTGACGCTGCAACGCAGCTGTCCAACGTTCGTAGTAGTTCAGCGTGTCATATACATCATGACCAAGCTGCTCAATGGTTCGACGATTTTCATGGGTTGAGACAATTTTTTTCGCACCAATCACCGCACGAATGGCATCAATTTGCTTCTCCCAAAAGGTCAAAGGATGCTCATCAGGATCAATCGGCCCAAAATCCAACCCACCTAAATCATGTGGTCCGCGCATCCGGGCCTCCCTTCACATCTCGTGTCACAGCACACTGGCCTTCCCTGCTAAACATACCTGTACTCGACCACTTTGCAACTCACGGCTTAGGTAATTAGGGACGTTTGACACCTGATTAGCCTCTCGGATCAGATTCTGCGGGCATCCAACGGATTGAATATGAGCTCAACCTTTTGTTGTCTTACCCGATACAGTAACGACATCACTAATAAACCAAGAACAGGAAAAATAACGCCGTATGCGTTTGCGCGTTCACCCGGAGAGACTCACTCTGCAATTGGCTAATCGGCTCACCAGACTACTGAGCTTCAGCGTGGTGGCGTTGAGTCTGGCTGGGTGCGGAACATCGAGTACCTACCCAGTTGTCACTCTCAGCACACCAAAACTGGTGATCGGATACGAAAACAATCCACTCCGTGAGACCAGTAAGCAACGTTGGTATGACCAAGGATTTGGGATTCTGGAGATTACAACCAGTGACGAGGTCTCCATCTCGATGGCTGTAGCTGACCATAATCCAGCGACCGACGTCATGACTTTTCTCGCGGAGGATCGCCGCACGCTGCAGGTCTTTAACGGACGCATTGTTGGATCTCTTGGCTTTGGTGCAGATATTGGAGGGCTTGCAACGGTTGGTCCGAACCCGTTCAAGTTGGGTAACTTCGATGACTTCGGATCGCGATCTGTGCAATGGATCCTTCAGGATTCCTTCGGACAGTTTTACGCTCGCAGTATTGCCAGATACCAAGTCAATCCAGAGACCGAGATGATGATTGCAGGGCGCAATCATCACGTTCGTCAGGTCGTCGAAGATTGGTGGATTCCCGAACTGAGCTGGCGAATCAACAATGTCTACTGGATAACCCGTCAAGGCGTCGTGTTGATGTCTGAGCAAAGTATCCAACCGCAGTTTCCAAGAGTACGCATGACCTTCTGGTCTCGACATCTGTAACCACCACCGACACCAGGAATCAGTGGTGTTTCTACGGTCCGTCTTTTATCGTGCTCGAGCAAATCGCCTTTCGCCGGATTGAGGCAGACATGGAACCCATTCCACTATTTACCCAAGCGCAATATGTTGTCGAAACAATTGGTATTATTGCTTTTGCGCTGGCCGGGATCGTTCAGGCAGCGCGCCAAAAGCTCGATGCCATTGGGGTGTGTGCAGTCGCCGGACTCACCGCCTTTGGCGGCGGAACGTTGCGCGATCTTCTTCTCGATCGTCGACCATTTTTCTGGGTGGAAAACCCTGAATTACTATGGCTGATTTTTGCGCTTGCGATCCTGTCCATTTCGTTCATGCGAACCCGCCACATGGCATTGACTCAGCGAGCGGTGTTAATTCCGGATGCCGTTGGCTTAGGCCTGTTCTGTGCAACTGGAACACAACTGGCGATCGCCATGGAGATGCCTCCTTTAATTGCGGTCTTGATGGGTGTGATAAGCGCGATCTTTGGCAGCGTCCTTCGCGACATTGTGTGTAATGAAATTCCACAGGTCTTCGCAGATCATCAACCCTATGCACTGTGCGCGTTTCTAGGAGGCTGGGTTCTGATTGGTCTGACTTGGATGCAACTACCGGGATGGTTCGCCCTCGTTGGTGCAGCCACCTTTGCCGCCCTATTGCGGCTGTTGGCGCTGTGGTTCAATTGGCGGATTCCACAATGGCGTATGGAATGACAAGTATTGCCAAAAAGGACAGGTGATCAGGCTAGACGCCCGTCGCGAGGGCCCCCAAGGTCGATTGAAGCCACGCCATCTGCGCCTCCGTCTCGATCGCTTCTGCGTGATATTGGCGAACATGGATAATAGCCGCCTCAATGGAAAGACCTTGTTCCGCCAGCAGTAAGGCCGCCACGAGCCCGCTGCGTCCTGCACCTGCATGACAATGCAAGGCTAAGCCAGAACCATTGGCCCACAAATGGTCGCGAGCCGGCTTGTCTTCCCAGATGGCCTGACAGACCGACGCTGACGGGACCGAATAGTCTTGAATGGGAAAATCACGGATCACGATCTTTGCATGCATCGCATCCTGCCTGATGCGTGAATCACCAGGCTCAATCCGTTCACCTGGCTCGATTAAGCGATACAGGCGCTCACAGGGCGCAGATGCCAAGGCTTGGAATGTCGAGGCACACTGTTCAGGATCAATACACGCTCGACCATCGACTCCAATGATCATGCCTGGGTATGCCAGCAGGATGATTGCCCCCCCAGCGGGACAAGGAATCACCGCACGGATCGAAGTCTCCGCGAAATTTTCTTGGAACATGAATAAATCCAGTGAATGAGGCGGCCAGCGGCCGCCTCACGGGGTATTAACGAATCGGATATGGATACATCAATCCGCCATCACGTACAAGCGCGTTGACGCCTCCTGCACGCTGCATCCCAAAGGCCGTTGACGCCCCCAGGTGACGCTCGAACACGTCGTTATAGTTACCAACTTGCTTGATGACTTGATAGGCCCAGTCAGTGGGTAGACCCAGTTTCTGCCCCATATCAGCGGTTGCTCCATCTTTCGCAAATAACCGAGCGACACCCTTTGGCTGAGTCGCCAACGAGGCAACGACTTGATCCACATTGGCTTGATTTACGCCAAATTGCTCAGCATTCAGCATGACCTGGAATGCCCAGTAGACTGCCTTCTCAAACGCTGCATCAGGCTGGCTCACCAAGGTCAATGGCTCTGCAGAGATCACTTCAGGCAAAATTTGATAGGCCGCGGGCTCAGTCGCAAGTAACCGATCAGACGTCAGTGCGGTCACATCGGATGCATAGACATCACACTTTCCCGAGAAGAAGGCTGCAAGACGAGCTGTTTTATCGGCGATGTTCTCAACCCGATACTGCATCCCACGATCGCCAAAATAATCTGCGATATTCAATAACGTGGTTGAGCCCTCTTCAGCACAGACTGTGGCACCGTTGAGCTGGCTTGCATTCTTCACACCAAGTGACTTCGGCACCATGAAACCTTGACCGTCGAAAAAGCTGGTCACCACAAAGCTCACACCAGGATCCGCATCCCGCGTCCCAGTTGAGGTGATTGAGCGCGATGCCAAGTGCGCTTGACGTGCGACGATCGTCTTTAACGAGTCCGAAAATCCAACACCACGAATATCAGCTTTTGATGCATCTCCTAGAATTGCAGCAGCAGCCATGCGGCAAAAATCCGCATTGAAGCCCTGGAAAACACCCTGGCTATCTGGCACCGAAAATCCCGGTGCATTTGGGCTAACCAAGCAAACCAGTGACCCTTTCGATTTCACCTCATCCATCACGGGTCCAGCAATTACGTGGCCACACATCAACGTTGCGACCGCACCCACCATCCAATTCAAATTACGCCGCGCCATGTTCTGTACTCCATTTGGTTTTTCTTTGACGCCCACATCGACGCCCCAAAACCTGTATACAGGTGACATATGACGCCCCGATGACGGTTAACGCACGCTGGATTGATCAATCCGTCGACCCACCCAGCTCAGAAAGCGGCATGACACAAAGAACCAAAGACCTACCAAGACGTAGGCTTCGAGCGCTTGGCGTTGCCAGAGCGGGTCACTAAAGGCCATTCGTGCCGTCGCGACTAGATCAAACAACCCTAGAATTAAGACTAAAGATGTATCTTTGTACGCGCCGATAATGGTGTTCAAAAGTGCGGGAAGCGCCTGCGTCAGGGCTTGCGGTAACACCACGTGCCGAATCACTTGCATTCGTGTGAGCCCTAGCGCCAAGGCAGCGTCAGACTGTCCTGCTGGAACCGATTCAAGACCAGCCCTCACATCCTCTGCGACGTAGGCTGCATGGAAGACAATTAACACCAAGAGGGTTGACCACATGGGATCCAAGTTCACTTGTCGTGGAAAGACCAGTGGTAGCACAAAAATCCCAACAAAAAGGACACTTACCATTGGAATAGCGCGCATGCCATCCACAAAAATCGCAGCAGCGATTCGGATCACTGCAGACTGACTTTTCACCCGCGCAATGGCCAAACCAATGCCAAGAGGCAAGGCGAGTATCAACGACAAGATTGCCAGCAACAGGAGCACAGGCAGACCATTCCAACGAGTGGTTGGTACAGGCGACAGTCCGAAAATACCACCTGCCATCAGGATCACACTGACGATACAACCGAGCACCCAGAAGACACTCAAGGTGCGTACAGAGAATCGAAAGATCACTCGCGCACACTGGCATCCAGTGACCCCCACGAGCGTCAACAAGATCAGAGATGCAGCCATGGGGCGCCAGTGCGACTCGAACGGATAGGTCCCAAATAACATCAGCCGCCATTTCTCAGCCCAAAATGGCCAACAAGCACCTGTGGCGTTCAGACAGGATGCCCGGTCCCCTCCCCAACCAATTGCTGAAACGATAAGCCAGTCAAAGGCCCACCAGAGGATCCAGACCAATGCCACCAGACCGATGCCATTGAGTAACCTGTCGCGGAAATAAGCTGCTCGCCAGGTCATGCGCGCGAATGCCGATTGAGTCGGTGATTCAAGCGATTCAAGCCCGCAGCTATGATGAGACAGCTCACCATGTACAACCCAATGGTGACTGACATTGCTTCAATCGGCCGAAAGGTCTGGTTAATCATCGTTCCTGTCACCGACATCAGATCGGAATAACCCACTGCGATGGCAATCGAGGTGTTTTTGAAGGTATTGATGTATTGATTGGACAGGGGCGGAAAAATTAAACGGAGTGTTTGCGGCCAAATGATCAGCCAGCGCACTCGATTCGGCGGCAATCCGAGCGCTCGAGCGGCATCAATTTGGCCCATCGGGATCGCTTGGATACCACCGCGCACAACTTCAGCAATTTGTGCGCCATGGTATAGCGTCAGACACAACAGCATAATCAAGAATTGCGTCGAAATCCGAAGTCCGCCGCGATAATCAAACCCCTCACGGATCGGCCGATCGATCGGCACTTCGGTGCGAAGTAACAGCCATCCAGCAACCGCAATGATGACTAAACTGCTCCAAAGCAGGGATGGCGTAAGGTGTGGTCTCCGACGAAGCCACACAAGGACAGCCGCAACATACCCGAGTATCAGGATGCCGTCCCCTAGGGGAATCGCAGGGATCAAAAGTGCACGATTCGACAAGACGACCCCACCGATCGACCAGGCAGATGACACCGGTGGCAACGTCTGCACCATCACGACGAATAAAATCAGAAGGACCAAAATTTTGGGTTGATTACGCAGTAATTCGACAAAACCCCATGCCAATGTGCGAATCGACCAACGCGAGCTGACCGACAAAAATCCCACCCAAACCCCCAAAATTGACGCGGTGATAATGCTCGTTAATGCAAGTAACAGGGTATTGAGAAAGCCCGTGATAATGACCCGTGCATAGCTGTCGCCTGCATCATATGGAATCAACCGTTCGCTAACATCAAATCCAGCACTGTCCCAAAATACGCCAAAATCCAGTTCGAGCCCGGCACTCTTTAAGTTATTGTGGACAGACCAAGCAATGAGGGTGAACGCCACGCCAAGCGTGATCACGAACAGACCCGAGAGTACGGTGTGCTTTACACGCATGGCGCCAAATTCCTTGAGCCCGAAGGTGACCTACGTCACAGTATTGTGGCGATTTGATGACGAATACATGACAGGAAGACAGTAGTGGTGGGCGAGCCGATCCCGATGCAAAAAGAGACTCGAATGACATTCGAGGAGATCACGCGTTGTATTCGAGAACGGATTTGTACCGATGATCCAACTGCCGAGACCGTCTTATTCGAGACAGAGCTATCGCGGGAATTCCAAGTCTCTCGGACCCCGATTCGTCAGGTCTTACAACGACTGGCGTATGAGCAGTTAGTGCGCACCGTCTCCGGTGTGGGCACAGTGGTCATCCCGTTAAATGCAGGCGCGCGCACCGAACAGGAACACATGTTTGAGATGTTGCTCAAGTTCGCAAGACAGCAAGTCAACCCCGTTCTAGCTCAGACAATCTCCCTGCCAAAGGAGACCGAGGCCTATCTCACATTCCGCGGCATGTTGATTGATCAAGCCACGCAGCAGATTGATGACTCAATTTTACAGTCGGCACTGGTTGCAGCCGCTTGGCGCGACACTCGATGGGCGCTTGCTGACCTGCGTCGCGGCGGGCAACGTGTTTGGCAGGCGCTACACACCGAATTCAATGGCGTTCCAAGGGATCCGTTAAGCCAACTGATGACACTCCTTCGTATCCACCGAAACGCAAGCTCGCAAGACGCATAGCGAGCGCGTCGTTCACACATGGTTGCTGTCGATCTCGTAGTCTCAGTGTTTTATTAACGCGTTCTACCCACCAGTCGCTCGTCGCGATGATCGGATCTTTCGTGATGTGACAGTGAAACCGATTCAAGAAATCCTCAGTTGATCCAGCGTCGCGGTAGCGTCTATCGAGTCTCTCTGTGACAGTTTTCGGTGGAACCATGCGATTGGCTTTGGGATGATTACGCCAGGCGCGTTTTTATCCTTCACCGTTTTGATTGATCGAGTGCAGTACGCTCAATCCATCAGCTTCATGGAGCCATACGATGGCAGCAACTCCTGAATTCCTGAATCTATGGCCGACTCAATTATTTAAGTTCGATCTTCCGGGGCATGACAAGGCGAACCCTCTGCTCGCGCAATGGATTCTAGATGCAGATCAAGCCGCCCGGCAGCTCACCACACAGTATCTGGATACCAACTTTTTTGCTGAAGCCCATCCCGTGGTTCAATGGTTGAAACAATCCGTACAACGGGCGGTGATTGATTACGCGCGTCACGCGGGCATTCAGTATCCACTCGAGTTTGCAATCCAAGGCTGGGCGAACGTCAATCAACTCGGCGACTATCACAATCTCCATAACCATCCTCACGCCTGGCTCAGTGGAACCTATTACGTGCAAGTCCCGCAAACGGACGACCTTCCCCCAGGTCGAAATGATCGCACGCCAAACTGCATCAGCTTTTACGACCCCCGCCCTCAGGCGAATATGCTCGCCATCGCCGATGATCCACAGGTCGATCCAGAGCATCGTTTACATCCGCACAATGGTTTGATCATGCTGTGGCCCGCGTTCCTACACCATTCGGTGCATCCAAACCTCAGTCACACCCCACGGATTTCAGTGAGTTTCAATATTGTCCTGAAATGGTCCGATGACTATCTGCCTAAGGGGCACACACCAACGCTCTAGCAATCCATTGATTTCCTGTATTAGATCAAGGAAATCGATACCTCGGTCATTCATGATGCGGTCAGGTGACATCAAGCATCAGGAGGATCAATGGATATCTCTCGCCGGGAGTGGCTCAAACTTGTTGGCCAAGCAACAGCGATCGCGACAAGCGGATCGCTGCTGTCGCGTGCAGCCGCGGCGCAAACCAACGCTCGAATTCTAATTTTAGGCGCAGGGGCAGCAGGCGCTGCGCTCGCAAATCGACTCAGTGAACAGCTTGTGGGTGGCTCCATTACGCTGTTGGATCCAAGGCCAGAGCATTGGTATCAGCCAGGATTTACGCTCATCGCGGCCGGCCTGAAGCCAGCAAGCTATTCGATTTCCCAGACAGCCCAGTGGTTACCTCGGTCAGCCACCTTACTCTCTGAAGCAGCTGCCGAAATCGATCCGGATTCGCAAACCGTCACAACCATCCAAGGGCGAAAAATCGCGTATGACATTCTGATCGTTGCCACAGGATTGAGGCTCGATTACGAGTCCATCGAAGGCATGTCTTTGGATCTCATCGGAACCCGAGGGATCGGGTCGGTCTACGCTGGACCGGCGTTGGCAGAAAAAACATGGCAACTCCTCGATCAGTTCACACAAACCGGCGGGCATGCACTCTTCAGCCGCCCAGACACCGAGATGAAGTGTGCCGGCGCACCCTTAAAATATGCCTTCATCACTGAGGACTATGCGACCCGACGCGGAACGCGAGACCGAATCACGATTGATTACTGTGCCAACAACAACAGCCTGTTTGGTGTGCCGATTGTCTCTGAAAAAGTGCGCATGCTATTTGCTGAGCGTGGCATTGACACCCATTACAATCACATCATGACAGCGATCGATGCCGACCGACAGATCGCGACATTCCAAACACCACAGGGTGCTGTCGAGAAATCCTTCGACTTCATAAACGTCATTCCACCAATGGTCGCACACGATGTCGTCCGGCAATCGCCACTCCCTTGGCAAACAGGGCCTTGGGCAGCTCAAGGTTGGGTTGATGTCGATCCTGCAACCCTGCGCCACAAACGCTATCCCAACGTCTTTGCCGTGGGTGATGTGGCTGGAGTTCCAAAAGGTAAGACGGCAGCAAGCGTCAAATGGCAAGTACCCGTGGTCGTCGATCACATCATCGCTGATCTCTCTGGTCGAGAAAGTGTCGAGCAATACAATGGATACACCTCTTGCCCGCTGATCACCAAAATTGGACGCGCAATGCTGATTGAGTTCGATTACAAGAACAATCTCACACCCTCGTTCCCAGGCATTATTGCGCCACTCGAAGAGCTGTGGATCTCGTGGTTGATGAAAGAGGTTGCCCTCAAAGCCACCTACAATGCGATGCTGCGCGGCCGGGCATAAGGAGTCGATCATGAAAGAATTAAGTATTGGGATGTTATTAGCCATCTTCGAAGAAATCTTCGGTGCAGGCCTGTTTTGGGCGATGGTGATCTGTGCCTTAGTGGTGATTGGCCTGTTTGTGCTCCTCATCATTCGTGACAAGGGCCTCATTGCAGGGCGTTTTTTGTGGTCTGAGATCACCGCGCCCATTGGCGCACTGGCAGCCATCCTATTTGTTCAGATCATGACTGATTCAGGGTTTAAAGATCTTGGAGGCCCCATTGATCTGATTCTTTTAATTGCCATCGGTTGCGGCGGCGCACTCGTTGCGCCAATGTTCACCTATCTTCTTCTTGGCCTCAGAGACAGTCGCCGTTGAGTCGAGTCGATGAGGAGACTCCAGTTCCCCTCATCGACCCTAGGACTAGGGAACACTGTGTTCTCCGGCATCCACATAAATCGTCTGCCCAGTCATTCCTGTGGCCCGATCAGAGACCAAAAACGCCACTAATCCTGCGACTTCATCCTGAGATACCAAGCGCTTCAGTGGCACTCGCGATTCAACCCGCGCCATCAACTGATCGAAATTCTGAATCCCAGAAGCCGCGCGTGTGGCGATCGGTCCAGGCGATACAGCGTGCACTCGGATTTGCCGTGCCCCGAATTCACTCGCCAAATACCGTACCGACGATTCCAGCGCTGCTTTCACCGGCCCCATCAATCCATAATCTGGAACAGCCAACTTTGACCCGATATAGGTCATCGTTACCAAGGTCCCGCCATGCTGCATCTTTGGGGCGACCAGATGGGCAACCCGCGCCAGCGAATGACACGAAATGTCCATCGCTCTCAAGAACCCCTCACGACTGGTTGCATGCAAAGGCGCGTGCAAGTCAACAAGTGGTGCAAACGCAATCGAATGAACCACAAAGTCGAGCGGACCAAATCGAACCACAGCATCTTCAATGACGTGCTCGAGCGCCCCAGGCTGCTCAACGTCACAAGTCATCACTGGAATACCGAGGGGACTCAGGATGGGCTCCACATACGACCTTGCCTTGATGTTTAAGCAGGTCGCCAAGACGTCTGCCCCATCCGCCTTCAGCATCTTTGCAACTGCAAAGGCAATACTCTGATCATTCGCGACCCCGATCACAATGCCGCGCTTCCCTGTCAACATCGGTTTCCCTCCCTGTACTCGATATAGCGCGAGTATCACGCTGAATCATGACAGGTCAGCCGGTGCATTTCTCGCAACTGCACAAAGCGCGTTGAACATTGATGTGTATCAACTTTGACGATACCTCGGTCGCGCACACATCGCCCACACGATAGGATGGAATGTCCAGGGTCATCACAAGGAGCATGAGATGAACAAAAACGTAGGTAACATCGACAAATGGGCCCGTATTGCTGGGGGTGCACTGCTGATTATTCTCGCCATCACCAGCACCATTGGGGCATGGGGATATCTTGGACTGATTCCACTGCTCACAGGCACTCTGAACTATTGTCCTGCTTACAGCCTACTGGGAATCAAAACTTGCGAACTAAAATCTGAGTGACATGATTCAAGCGCGTCTGTAGTGACTGCCTAACAATCATCATATTGACACCAGCGAACCAACCGGCCGCCTCGGGCGGCTTACTGCTCAACACGCAGACCTTGCGCATCGAAGCAATGCAAGTGATGCACATCAAAGCCGACATCGACGGAATCGCCAATCACTCGCCGGTGATCACCGGCCACCCGAACCAAAATCATTTGATTATCCGGTAACTGCCCATGCACGATCGCTTCCGACCCTAATTCTTCAATTAACAGACAGTGTCCAGCGGGAAGTCTGTGCGCGCCCTCAGCGGTCAGATGTTCGGGCCGAATGCCGACTGTCACAGTCCCCTCGGGCAACGGGATTGGCAGCAGCGATGGTGAGAGAAAGTTCATCGGTGGCGACCCAATGAATGAGGCGACGAACTGGGTCGCCGGACGATGATAAATCTCCAACGGCGTCCCAAACTGCTCAAGGCGTCCCTGATTCATGACAGCCAACCGATCCGCCATGGTCATGGCTTCAATTTGATCATGCGTCACAAACACAGAGGTGATCCTCAATGTCCGTTGTAGCTGCCGAATTTCAACACGCATCTGACCACGCAAGGCCGCATCGAGATTCGACAGTGGCTCATCAAATAAAAAAACCTGTGGCTCTCGCACAAGTGCGCGGCCCATGGCCACACGTTGGCGTTGCCCACCTGACAATTGACTGGGTTTACGATCTAACAACTCAGTCAACTGCAATAACTGGGCTGCCTGTTCGACCCGGACCCGAATCGCATCGCGGGTGACTCCTCGGTTCTTCAATGCATAGGCCATATTCCCGAATGCCGTCATATGGGGATAGAGCGCATAGTTCTGAAATACCATCGCAACATCACGCTTGGATGGCGGCACGGTATCCAAGCGCATACCAGCCAAATCAACCTGTCCCTCTGTGAGGGTCTCAAGCCCTGCGATCATCCGGAGCAATGTTGATTTCCCACATCCCGATGGACCAAGCAAAGCCACAAACTCACCATCCTCGACAGTGAGGCTGACCCGATCAACCGCACGGGTCTGTCCAGCGAAGACTTTGCTGATATTGGTCAATTCTAAACGCGCCATTACTTGTCGCTCTCCAGCAATCCTTTGATAAACATTTTTTGGAAAATCAACACCACGCCAATCGGTGGCAATAACGCGAGAATCGCCAACGCGAAACCACGGTTATATTCTGGAATACGCGATTCATCGATATTTTGCATAACCGACTTGATGCCATACACGATGGTCACGTAATCATCGTTGGTGGTCATGAGAAGCGGCCAAAGATACTGATTCCAACCCACCACAAACATAATGATGAATAACGCTGCAATCATCGTTTTTGAGATAGGTACCAAAATGTCGATAAAGAACTTCCAAGGCCCTGCACCATCAAGCCGAGCCGCCTCAAGAATCTCCTCAGGGACCGATCGGAAAAATTGACGGAAAAAGAATGTTCCAGTTGCTGAGGCGATCAAGGGCACGATCAAACCAGTGTAGCTATTGAGCAATCCAAGGTCGGCAACCACCTTATAAGAGGGAATTATCCGGACCTCGAGTGGTAACAGCAATGTGGAGAAAATTAACCAAAATAGCAGGCTCGCGAGCGGGAATCGGAAGTAGACAATCGCATAGGCTGCCATCATCGAGACTACGATCTTTCCGACTGCGAACCCTATTCCTAAAATAAAGCTGTTCATCAGCATCCGGGTCGCAGTGATCTGTTGGGTAAATCCACGTCTGTCATGCAACACGCTATCGTAAGTCTGAATCAACTGATCTCCGGGCCAGAACTGCACTCCATTCTGAATCAAATACTCAGGCGGATAGCCTGAGGAGGCAAAGATCATCCAGATCGGTAGCGCAAGAAACAGTACGCCAATGATCAAGATCGCGTGATCAACTGGCTGGGTACGGTGCCACCAATATGCAAATCCATTCATGTGTAATGCACCCGCTTTTCGATGTATTTAAATTGAATCATTGTCAAAGCAAGTACGATCACCATCAGAATGACGGACTGCGCGGACGATCCACCGAGATCAGCCCCCTTAAAGCCATCGACATAGACTTTATAGACAAGCGTTTCTGCGCCAGCAGGTGGGCCAAAGGGATACACCGTATCGATCACACCAAAGGTCTCGAACACCGCATAGCTGATATTAATGACTAATAAAAAGAACAATGTCGGAGCCAGCAGTGGCAACGTGATGGAGAGGAATCGACGCCCCCCATTGGGGTTATCCAGAAGCGCTGCCTCAAGTACCGTCCGAGGGATCGCCTGCAGACCGGCGAGTATGAAAATGAAGTTCACACTAATTTGTTTCCAAACCGACCCAGAAATCAGCACCAACCATGCATCCATGGGATCAAGGCGTGGCTCAAACCATCCATCTGTTCCGGCGTTGAGCCAATCATAAAGCGGTCCAATTTGCGGCGAGTAGAGGAAGCGGGCAACCAAGCCAGCAACAGCCGGTGCGACCGCGTATGCCCAGGTCAGTAAGGGGCGATACTGCATCGAAAAACGTAAGAGACCGTCCACCTTGACGGCCAGCAGCAACGCAATCCCAATGGACAGAAAGGTCACCACCACCGAAAACACAACCGTGGACCCAAAGACACTTTGGTAGTCCGGATCCTCGAAGATTGTGATGTAGTTCTCAAACCACACAAACTGATTCGAAAGACCCCAGGGATCCTCGAGAAAAAACGATAACCGAAACGCTTCAAGTGACGGCCATAAAAAAAATACGCCAATAATCAGAATCTGTGGCAAGACAAACAGATAGGGAATTGGCGAATGAGAGAACTGAACGCGTTTCATCAGTGCTGGCTGGGGCAATAATGCCCCAGCCTCACCTTACTTACTGATACGTCTTTTCAAACCGGCGCAGCAACTCATTGCCGCCCTTTTCAATATTCGCAAAGGTCGTCTTCACGTCTTGCTGGCCCGAAAATAGCTTGTCGTACTCACCGTACATGACTTCGCGTACTTGTACGTAAAAGCCCAGCTGGTAACCCTTACTCCAGTCGCCCACAGGCAAGTTCAATTGCTGGATTCCAACTTCCGCATCGGGATTTTCTTTGTAATAGCCAGATGACTTGGCAAGCTCATACGATGCATTGGTAATTGGCACATAGCCAGTTTCACGATGCCAATAGAACTGAATCTCAGGATTAGTCAAGAATTCGAAAAACTTAGCGACACCCTCATATGCTTTCTTGTCATGACCTGACATCGCAAACAATGCCGCGCCACCAATGAAGGTCCCTGTGGGCTCGTTCGTAATCGCTGCCCAATATGGCAGATAGGTTGTGCCGAACTCAAACTTAGCGGCTTGCTTTAAGCCCCCAAAAGAGCCCGACGATCCCAACCACATGGCGACTTCGCCCGCCGCGAAAGGTGCCTGGTTATCACCCCAAGCACGGCCGTAGTACTTGTAGAACCCTTCTTTCTGCCAATCAACAAGCTTCTGGAAGTGAGTTTGCATGGCAGGATTGTTGTAAAGGATTTCCGCATTCAATCCACCAAAACCGTTATTGGCAGTCGCCATCTGAAGATTGTGACGCGAATGGAAGTTTTCTGAGAAGATCCAAGGTGTGTGTGACTGCGCTAACGCCACATATCCCGCCTTCTTCAAAGCAGGTGCAACGCGTGTCTCAAAATCTTCCCAAGTCGCCGGTGGCAATGTCAGGCCGGCCTTGGTGAACGCTTCTTTATTGTAATACAGGACAGGTGTAGAGCTGTTGAACGGCATCCCAACCATCGTACCGGCGTTGTCTGCATAAAAGTTCCGGACACCCGCGATGTAGTTGTTGGCATCGAAACCAACCCCATATTGATTTAGCAGATCCTCAACAGGCAATACGGCGCCCTTGGCGTTAATAATCGTCGCCGCGCCAGCATCGAAGATTTGAATCACGTGTGGCTGTTGCTTCGCACGAAAAGCAGCGATGCCTGCAGTCATGGTGTCTTCATAGCCACCTTTATAGACCGGTGTGAGTTTGTAGTCACTTTGGCTTGCATTGAAGCGATTCGCGAGCTCGTTGGTGATCTCGCCTAACTGACCGCCCATGGCGTGCCAGAGTGTGATTTCAGTTGCAGCACTATGGCCGCCAGCATATGCGGTTGTTGCTGCCAAAATGGTCGCAACAGACATCAGTTGTTTGAACATGGGTCGCCCTCCGAAATAGTGGGCAGAAGGTACAAACTCTCGATGACATGATTGGGACTGTTTATTGAATATTTGGTGACAAAAAAATGACAGGATTGTCACAAATTGATCAGTTGCGATCCTAGTCAGGAAGTGCGCGACGCAAGCGGTTACGAATCACCACGAATAACATCGAGCCAAATGTAATGATCAAAAAAACCCGAAATACATGCAACAACATGACAACCGCCATATTCGCATCCATGGCGATCGCTAAGAGTGCGACCTCAGCCTGCCCACCCGGTGCGAACCCTAAAATCAAACTTTGCAAATCCACCTCGGTCCAGGCATCGAGTGCAAAAGCGACGCCGAACCAGATGGGGACCATGGATAAAAGCGAGACAAATACCTGCCTCAGGGTCCGAACCACTTCGTCACGCGTCACCCCAATAAACCGAGCCGCAATACTCCACCCTATCAAATACTGACCAATAATCATTAGGATATCGGGAAGTCTTAATATGATATCGAAGATTAAATTCAGTGCCAGGCTGACGATAAGTGGCCCCATAAAGGTTGGCGCAGGAACCTTCAGTCGCCGCCCCAACCAAATACCGGAAAGGATCGCTACTGCGGTCCATGGCTGAATCGCCCAACTCACTTCACCAAAACTCAAGTCACCGGTATTCACACCTGCAAACAATCGACTCACGACTGAGGCACCGGCCACAAGACAGAAAACCCGCAAGGAATGGGCAAGCGCAACCCGAGATACATTCCCACCGAAGTGCTGAGCACTCGCAATCATTTCCGACAGGCCACCTGGGAATGCGGAAAACCACGCGGTCGTCGCATCCCATCGACAGACTCGGTAGAGCCATAGGAACCCGACGAACCCAGCAAGTCCAACGTAGATAACTAGCCCGACCATCAGTTCTGGGTGTGCCGCCATCCAGATAAAATGCTGCCCGGTCATCGTCGCTCCGATGGCAACGCCAAGCAGCCCACGTCCGATATCACCAAAAAATCGATCTCGGGTGACCGGCCGCTGACGCATGGCGAATATGAGGCCGACGGTGGCAGGACCGAGCATCCACGCCAATGGAAGGTCAAGCACCCACCAAATGAGCGCACCAAAACCCATCAACCCATGGGTTCGCAGCTCAGCGCGCCAAGACACCGTTTGATCCATGATCCATCCAACACAGACAGGCCAGATGGCGAAGGGAATCGCCTGTCATCCATGACCCGGGCACGCAGTATATGCGAGCCCGAGGGTGTTCAGCGAGTCAAAACCAATTCGATCCTCAGTTCGGATACACTCGAGATAACCCGCTGGCATAGGCCTCACAGGAGCCTACATACCCGGACCAGCTGGTCTTTCGAACCACTTGCTGGCTATCCACCCAGACCTCGACTGAACAAGGTTGCACATGATGCGGTGCATACCACCGATACTTCACCCGATCTGACTCACGCGCCACCTCATCGGGTTGTCCAAGTGCCTCTGTCACGCGTGCAACGGGTTGGCCCAACGCACGATCCAAGCCTGTATTCATCTGCTCAATCGGAACCATTGAGCAACCACCTAAGCCGACACCCAATAAGCCAATCATGATCCATCGCTTCATACGTCATCCTCTCAACTTGATTCGAGCCATACTGAGCCAATGCATCACAATCGATAATGCTTGGCTTCTTCGACATCCGTCCCAACATCTTGCCATGGAGGTCACATCAATGCGTAGCGTCTTGCTCACTTTCCTTCTGGGGTGTCTCTATCAATCGTCAGTACTGGCGTTACAGCCCAGCACCCAGGTCCGCGTCAGTGATCTGAATTCCCCCTGGGCTGTCGCATGGATCGACTCCGAGGTGGTATTAATCACAGAGCGCCCCGGTCGTTTACTGCGGATCGATCTGCAGACTGGAACGCGACAGGAGGTCACAGGACTGCCACCGATTGCCGCAATTGGCCAAGGCGGTCTGTTAGATGTTGCCGTCGATCCTCAATTTTCGACCAACCGCTGGATCTATTTCAGTCTTACTGCTGGACAAGGCGGACAGATTGGAACAGAACTGTGGCGTGCGCGATTGGTCAATGCAGAGCTCCAAGAGCTGACTCGCCTGTTCGCAATGACCCCCAAGTCGTCTGGTGGACGACACTTCGGCAGTCGCATTGTGTTTGAGCGGGATGACCTGCTGTGGCTGACCCTCGGCGATCGTGGCGACCAAGATCGGGCACAGCGACTTGATGATCACGCAGGAAGCGTGATTCGCTTGCATACCGACGGTCGGATTCCAGAGGACAATCCCTATCGCACGGTGACTGGCGCCCGCCCTGAACTCTTCTCAATTGGCCACCGCAATATTCAAGGTGCATTCCGTCACCCAGACACAGGCGCATTATGGACTCATGAGCATGGCCCTCAAGGCGGCGATGAGCTCAACCTCACGCAGGCCGGTAAGAATTACGGTTGGCCAGTCATTACCTATGGACGCAACTATGGGCTCGGAACTCCCATCGGTGAGGGCACTGAAAAGCCGGGTATGGAGCAGCCAAAAACCATCTGGGTACCTTCGATTGCCCCATCAGGAATGACCTACTACACAGGCAATCGGCTCGCTCAGTGGACTGGCCAGGTATTTTTGGGCGCGCTCCGCGGGCAGCATCTGGTTCGTTTGCAACTCGATGATAGCCAACGGGTGATTGCCAGCGAGCGGCTCTTTGAAAATAAGCTGGGTCGAATCCGGGATGTCCGAACCGGGCCAGACGGAGGACTCTACGTGCTCACTGACGGACCCCGGGGTCAACTGATCGAGATTGTGCCAGAGCCCTCATTGGTGGACTGAAAGCGAGCATCTGGCGCCACTATGGTGTGCTCAATTGCGCCAAGACCGTCAATCGAAATCTGCACTACATCACCCACCTGCATTGGGCCAACACCTGCCGGTGTTCCGGTGTAAATCAAATCTCCCGGTCGCAATGCCATGCTCTGCGAGATAATCGAGATGACTTCATCAACCGACCAGATGAGATCTGCCAAATCACCTTCTTGCTTCACCTGGCCATTGAGTTGTAATTCGATCCGCCCCCTCGAGAGATCCGCCACTGTTGCGACCGGATGAATCGGCCCACACACCGCCGAGTGATCAAAACCTTTGCCCCAATCCCAAGGTTGCCCCTTGTCCTTTGCCTTAGATTGCAGATCGCGTCGGGTTAAATCATTCCCAATCGCAACCCCATAAATGCAATCACGCGCGTGCGCAACTGAACAGGCAATCGCCTCCTGACCAATCGCGATAACCAACTCCGCCTCAAAATGAAACTCTGCTGTTTGCGGCGGATAGGGAATATCGACACCCTCTGGCACAATCGAGGAGGCCGGCTTGGTGAAGAAAAATGGCGGCTCACGATCCGGATCTTGGCCCATCTCACGGGCGTGCGCCGCATAGTTTCGGCCCACGCAAAAAATACGACGAACAGGGAATCGCCGACGCTCTCCAATCACAGCAAGACTGACCTGAGGCTCAGGCGAAATCACATACTCAATCATGACTCACTCCCGGACTTTTTTGGCATCCCATACCCATATCGGTATCGCCCATTATGCGCTCAGACCAATCCGGCGATGCAACATCCAGGCAGCGAGACTAAAGATCACTGTGGTCAAAATCGCCAAAATACCCAAGTTAACCCAGACCTGCTCCGCACCGACCCCCAATACCGCATAGCGGAAGGAGGTCACCACCAACAAAATAGGGTTCAAACTCGCGATCGGCTCAATCACATCGGGCAGATAGGACATCGGGAAAAATACGCCACCCAAATAGGTCATTGGCAACAGCACAAAATTGCTGACCCAATTGGCATCGTCATGATTGCGCGCCAGCAACGCATTCATAAATCCGAGGGTTGCAAAGATCCATGCGGTGAGGATCGAGACGATGATCAACACCCCGGGTGAATGCAGCGGAATCGGTGTAAATGCCCGTACCACAAGAGTCACAATGACGGCGACCAAGAGTCCACGCAACACCCCGCCCATCACATATCCAGCGGTAATGGCACTACTGGGCAAGGGGGTCACGAACATCTCTTCGTAATACCGATGATTCTTGGCACTAAAAAAAGAGCTCGACACGTTGGCATAGGCGTTATTGATCAATGCCATCGCAATAATGCCGGGACCAATGAAGGTGACATAAGGCCACTCCCCGATGGAGCCGACACGCGCGCCGATGATTGACCCAAAAATGAATAGATACAACAGCATGGTAATGGCAGGTGGAACCAGGGTTTGTACCCAAATCCGCATAAATCGACGCACCTCAGTCCGGACGATGGTGTATCCCCCTGTCCAAGCCAGCTGCCAGGTAGAGTCTATTGGACGGGGCGGTGCAAGACCGTCACTGCTGAGGCGCATGTTGTTCTCCCACATCTTGAACACGATTCAAGCGACGAATCGACGGAAATAGATACCAACCACCAATAGCAACTGCCATCGCCATGGCACCACCAACGAGCACTGCGGGAACCGGTCCAATCCAAGCTGCCACAGATCCCGCACGAAACGCCCCCAAATGATTGGAGGACGCGGTAAAAAGAGAGTTCACGGTATTCACACGTCCACGCAGCGCATCTGGCGTCGCCAATTGCACCAGGGACATACGAATGTTCACACTGACCATGTCAACCGCACCGTAGACAAACAGTGCCAAGCAGCTCAACCAAAACGACGTCGACAGACCAAACACCAGAATACTCATCGCAAACAGCACAAGGACCACGAATAATTTATGCCCCACCCGCTCCATCGGCGCAGATCGCGTCAGTATCAGTCCAACTAACACCGAACCGACTGCTGGCATCGCACGTAAAATCCCCAGCCCATCTGCATCGGCTCCCAGCACATCGACGGCAAACACAGGTAACAGTGCGATGACGGATCCAAACAAAACAGCCACAAGATCCAATCCGAGCGACCCAAGAACCACCGGGCTCCTCTTCAGATAGACGAGTCCACCCAACAGCGCGTCCATCCGGCTGGTCTTCTCCTGCTGGGGTAACGTCAAACGCGGCAAACTGAGATATAACAGCGGACAAATCGCGACCACTGCGCACATCACCCAATACACGTCACGATCGATCCAAAGAATCAAAATACCGGCTAAAAAAGGCCCGACAGTGGTTGCCGCATGACCCATCGTTGAATTCAGGGCAATCGCTTGCGGCAACAATCGTGGTGTCACAATGTTCGCCAGCACGGCGGCCTGTGCAGGCGTGAAAAATGCATGCGCACAGCCATGCACAAATACCAAGGCATACACCCATCGCGGATCGAACGCGGGCGCATCAAAGGCCAATGCAAGGCCTAAAAACGCCAACGCATCTAAGATCGTGGCACCCATCAAAATCCCCTTACGGGGAACACGATCAATCACAACT
This sequence comes from Litorivicinus sp., assembly GCA_018401755.1. GTDB lineage: Bacteria > Pseudomonadota > Gammaproteobacteria > Pseudomonadales > Litorivicinaceae > HIMB30. Next base: position 123,661 of record JAGYKJ010000007.1, on the reverse strand, counting down.
CCAGTCAGGAAAAAGAATATGAAGATGGGTAGCACAAAAATGAGGCCGACCAGCGCCAGATCAAAAGGATCACCGCTGGCTTCATAGAGATGCCAACCCAGCGCCACTGCCACCATTTGCATCGACAAACCGAAGGCCACGCGGGCCGCCAAAAAGGCAACCACAGGACGATCAAAGCGATCAGAAACGTACATCATGGAGTTATTGTCATCATCGTAGCGGCATCATACGCGAGCATCGAAACCACACCCAAGCCCCGGGGCCATACTCGCTCATCAACAGATCATCCAGACAGCCCAGACACCAGATCTACTGTACGCAACCAAGGGTACAGCGGGGCTGGACGCCCCTGAAACGGAGGTTCGATTAGAATCAAATAAAATCAATATAAACAATAATTAAATCGATTTTAATGAAATAAAATTTATATTTTCTCAAGCCTGGCACGCCCTGACAGATCCGATCGGCTTCGCAGTACGGATCGACGTCAAACCAGAAATAACTCGCCGATCCCCAAAATTCGTTTCGCGAGTATCCGTGAGCAATGCGATCATACGTTTTGTCATTCAGACGGAATGTCCATGCCCGAAACCCCGCGTCTCACGCCACCACCCATTTGGATTCTTGCCTTCGGCGCAGCCGCAGGTCCGATGGCTGTCACGCTCATTGCACCCGCGGTCCCTCTGATTCGTGAGTCCTTGCGTATCGACGGAAATACAGCCCAGCTCATTCTGACCATGCTGCTGGTATCAATGGGAGTTGGCCAATTGCTGGCAGGTCCCCTCTCAGATCGCATTGGTCGCCGACCGGTCTTTCTCGCTGGTACTGCACTATTCGGTCTTGCTGGAGCCATTGCGGCCTTCAGTGATTCGATGACAATGCTCATTCTCTGCAGAATCCTGCAGGGTTTTGGTGCAGCAGCATCTATCGCGATGGCACGCTCAACAGTCGGTGATATCTTCACCCGTCAAGAGGCAGCGAAGGCCATGTCAACCATTACAGCGATGATGGCAGTGGTGCCTGTTTTAGGAACCGCTTTGGGCGGTATTGTTGCCGATACCATTGGCTGGGAAGGCGCATTCCTGGTCTTAGCCACCAGTGGATTGATTCTGTTCGCTGCGGTGTCTCTCAAAGTAGAAGAAACCCACCACCACCGCGAAGCGAAGTCGGTCCGACAAACTCTGGCTGGTTATCTCACCTTATTCCGCTCACCGATGTTCGTCGCCTGTAGCTTAACCACAGCCCTGCAAACCGCCGTCTTCTTTTCGCTCATGGGGTTTATTGCATACTCGTTTGATCGCATGGGTATTCCCGCCGCGATCTATGGGCTTTGGATGAGCGCAACCTCTGGTGGATATGTTCTGGGTAACATCCTGAATCGGCGGTTACTTGCCCGTCACAGTCTTGAGACCCTCACTTGGGGGGGCGGCATCCTCTCGATTTCAGCGATGGTGTTTATGCTAATTCTTCACACACTGATGCCGATGCAGCCGATTGGACTGGCGTTGCCCATGTTCATTATGGGCATTGCCAACGGCGCCATCATCGCGAACACCATCATTGGCGCCAGTGGAGCCATCCCTGCACTTCGCGGCACCGCGACAGGTTTAGTCGGTGCGCTTCAGATGGCATGCGGAGGGATCGCTGGAACGCTCGCAATTGCCCTTGGTGCAGATACCAATACCTCAATCGGTATCCTCGTATTAATTGGTATTGGCTGCTGCTCGGCCATCCCCTCATGGTTCCTCTATCGGGGCCAGCGATCTGCCTCGGGCGAAGGGGCCTAAATTCTTTTAGGGGGTAGTCAAAATCGCTAGTCGTGTAATCGTTGAACGGCCAGTAAGGTGTTAGGAGCCGTGATCAATGGAGAGCAACTCGTGGACCACAATAATTACGAAAAATACCAATCCGATGTCATTGTCGACCTGCTAAAGCGTTACGACATTAAACACATTTCCATGAACCCTGGGGCCAGTTTCCGGGGTCTCCATGATTCAATTATCAACTACGGGGAAAACGACCCTGAATTGATGGTCTGCCAACATGAAGAGATTGCCGTGCAGATAGCGCATGGCTATGCCCGTGCCACTGGAAAACCAATGGGCGTGATTCTTCACAACCTCGTGGGCATGCTGCATGCGCAGATGGCGGTCTACTACGCTTACATTGACCGTGCGCCCATTTTTATCATGGGTGCGACGGGTCCCATGCACGAGGGTAAGCGTCGTCCACACATTGATTGGTCTCATTCAGCGCTGGTTCAGGGCGAGGCCATGCGCAATTACACCAAATGGGACTATCAGCCACATGCGATTGAAGGCGTTCCTGAGAGCTTTATGCGGGCCTACAGCACCATGGTCACTGAGCCTGCGGGACCGATCTACATGTGCTATGACGCCTGGCTGCAAGAAGAGAAGTTAACCCGCGACATCGACATGCCACCTGCAGATATGCAACTCGCACCAGCACCGATGAATGCCGACCCCGCTAAGTTAGGCGAAATGGTGGACGTCATTCTGAATGCCAAACACCCTGTCATTTTGGTGGACTACATTGGTCGCCATGAAGGGAACTTCGAGAAGCTCGTGACTCTGGCGGAGACTCTGGGCTGTGCGGTCTGGGATATCAACAACTCGCTCGCATTCCCCAACCGCCACCCACTCGCGCTATCGCTCGACCATGAGACCCTGACGCATGCAGATGTGATACTCGGCATTGACGTTCGTGACTGGGAAAAGCCGACCCATAAACTGGAATCGGCAACCCGCGTAGTGACCTCACTCGTGCCAGACAATTGTGTGTGGATGGAAATTGGGTTCTGTGAAATTGAGATGTCTGCATGGGCTTTTGACTATGGTCGCTATCAACCCAAGCAGTTTACAGCCCTCGGTGACCCGCGCCTGGCCATGCCGACAATGACTGAAATTGCACGAAATCGACTGGCAAACAACGAGGACCTCGTTGACGCTCGTGATGCGCGTGTCAACGCCTTCACCCAGCGTCATAATACCGTCTTTGCAAAATGGGCTGAACAAGCTCAATCGGAGTGCGGAACGACGCCGATCACCTATGCAGAACTAACCTTGCTGACTTGGGATGTGATTAAAGACGAAGACTGGGTACTGGCCACCGGAACCGCACGCGAATGGGTGAGGAAGCTGTGGAACTTCGACAAACCCTATCGTCATGCAGGCCGCTCCCTCGGAACCTCCACGCAAATCGGGATGTCGCTCGGTGTGGGCTTAGCGCATCGGGGATCTGGGAAGCTGGTTCTTACATTCCAACCGGATGGGGACCTAATGTATGACGCAGGCGCGCTCTGGACGGCCGCCAAACACCGCATTCCACTGCTCATCATCATGTGCAACAACAGAGCTTACTACAACGACTGGGAGCACCAGGAGCGAATGGCAAAAATGCGCGGTACAGATATGGCCAAGGCGCACATTGGCATGGACTTGTTTGATCCCGAACCTGATTTTGCCACCTTGGCGAAATCAATGGGCATGCACGGCGAAGGCCCGATTGAACGGGCTGAAGATATCCAAGATGCATTGCGTCGCGCCATTGAAGTCGTAAAAAGCGGTAAACCCGCATTGGTCGACATCGTCACTGAGCATCGTTAATCACTTTGAGACCGAGATCGGTTCCCCCACGGACGGGGGAACCGATCTCTAATCACTGTTGACGTATCGACAGGTGGAAAATCATTGCGAGAGTGCGGGCTCCAAAGGCTGCCCTGACACAATACTCCGCCGCAACATGCGTACTTCTCCACTCGGAAAATCGGTGCGAGCATGACAGGACGCCCAGTTATCCCAAATCACCACATCATCCACATCCCATCGATGGCGATAACAGGCAGACGATTGCAGGATCGCCGTCGTCAGCTCATGGAGAAGCGCTTGGCTTTCATCCACTGGCATGCCAATAAAACGAACCGTGCATAAGGGATTCACATAGAGTGCATGCGCGCCACTGCGAGGATGCTGAATCACCGCTGGATGAACTGCGTGTCGAACACGCGACAGATCCATCGCGGGATCAGGCTGTTGATTGAGAGTTCGGTAATCAAAGACATGCACTGCGGATCGACCCACAGTCGCTGCGCGAAGCGCAGCTGGAAGTGACTCGTAGACTTGGCGCATATCCACAAAGAGCGTCTCTCCTCCCGTCGATGTCACCTGCACCGCGCGAAGCACAGTCGCTCGATAAGGACGCTCAATAAAGCATCCATCGTGATGGAACCACATCTCTCCATCCGGTAATGACCCGATGGGTTGGCCGTTGTCTCGCACATTCGTCACGACCCCGATCAAATGTGCGAAGGGTGATTGCTCAACCCGCTGATCTTGCGGACGTGATCGTTCAGATGGTGGACCAAATAGCGCAGAAAAATCGATTTGCTGAGACTCAGTGAGTGCCTGCCTCGGCAGGACCAGTACAAGGTACTGATCCAACCAATGATTGAGTTGGGCATGCTGCAGAGCGGTCACTGGCCTGGTCAAATCCAAGTCAGTGACTTGGGCCACAAATCCGGGCCCAATCTCTCGGCAACGCATTAGGTCAGATCAGCAGGGGTCGGAATGAACTTCTCCATTTTCGCATCCACCCCGTTATCACGCATTTCTTTCAACCAAATGCGATGAATGTCTTGATGCTGATCCTCGTACTCGATCTGATCACCACCTTCCTTCAAGCTCGTCGATACCGCACCCTTCTCGCCCGGTTTCAGCCCGATCAGTGAACGACGATTTGCGGTTGTAAATGGATACCGCGTTCCACCGATGCCAGTCGCCAAATATCGGGCCGGATGGGTGGAGGTATTGAAGTGCTGATGGAATTGCTGATCTGCGGGCGGGAACACCACCCCATGACGCCAATCGACACGTGTGAAGTCTGCATCTCCGTCATACCACAGCAATGAGTAACCATGACCTGTGACACACATCACATGGAATCCAGGTCCATGACGGTGGCCCTTCTTGTAAGTACCCACAGGCATCTCAGAGATATGTGCATGCATCACCCCGTCAGCCAATACAAACATAATATTGGTTCCACCGGCACCGCGATCGCCCCAGCTTTTTAACTCAATCTCCGCCAGGTCTGGGACAAAGTTTGTCTCCCACATATGATTGCCTTGACGAATCTCGTGGAAGTCACCATCGCCTGTGAAATAGCCCTCCTTGCCCGCTCGCGCAGAGAAGTCATAGGGGTTCCCGAATATGAAATCGGGACGATGGAACAGGTTCATGACCGTTGGGCAATTGGTCGTACTCACCAACAAGGCACGCTCCTGACCGCTACCATTGAAATGCCGGTACTTGGCATTCAATGGGATCGCAAACAGACTCCGAGGGCCCCACTCGAACATATGTGTTTGGCCATTCGCCAGCTCCACTTGGGTCGACCCATGGCCTTCGAGCACATACAAGACCTCTTCAAACAGATGTTGCTGGGGCGATGTGGACTGCGCAGGCGCCAGTTCGAACAAAAACATATTCGAAAAATCACCACGGCCTTTGAGATGCACCGCGGCACCCTTACACCCAAAGCGGGCCCAATCGGCCACGGGAACCTCAAACAAATCCACTGCAATGTCTTCAACGACTGGGACACCCTCTTGATTGACCCACTCTAAATAGGGATCAATCCCATATCGAGCTTCACCAACTGCCATATCTTGCTCCTTCGCTTCCAGGCTCAGTCCGACTGGACTGCATCAAAAACGAGACTTTTGATCACCAACGGGATCACTCCCGGCGGTGTAATCATCTGTCCCACATCCACAAAATCCAGATCTTGCAACGCGACACCATCCAGCGAGATCACCTGCGATCCGGCCCCAAGCTCGCGCACTAAAATCTGTCCAATTAAGCGCCCCACATCCCCATCAATCACGATCACCAGCGGAGTCGTTCGCGCGGGTGTGCATAGGGCACGATAAATACCATCACATACCGCCCTCAGACGACTGTATTCCGGGTCTCCCTGCCAGACGAACGCAAGCGCCATCAGCGCTTGACGATCTATCTCGCGAAGTCGACATGCAGATTCAATTGCCAATTGAACCTCATGCGAATCAACCACGTGATCCAACGTCAACTGAGGAAATACCACAGGAACATTCCGCAGCGGCAACATCGATTGGTTCTCGGCGTGTGTCGTTTTACCACTCACCTGAACAGTAAACTGAGACGCACCAATCACTGTTGCCCGAATCCCATGAGGCAGCGCATCAAGGGCGAGCGGAATCGATCCTGTATCGACCAACTCGCGAACAGCCAGCCCCAGCTCGCGCGCGATGTCGCCAAGCGGACGCGTTTCCCGTCCGTAGACATATTCAGAGACGCCTCCAGAAAAGGTAATACGCTCCGGAATCACTGGCCAAGTCAAGGCTTCAGTCAACTGCAACCGCTGCGTCAAGGCATCATCCGGTTGCCGCGTCATGACGCGATACAGCACATCCGCCAGTCGCGTCGCGATCTGCGCGCGAAGTCGTGCATCGGTCAATGAATCAGAGTCGAAGGACCACACCGAGATCGGCTGCGGTATCTTGCGCGGCCTCATCCATTCGAGACCACACACCAGAGTCGTCCTGCGCCAACAAACGTCCACCGACCGCGTAGGCAGCGACTTCCAAAATCCGCCCATCGGCAATCAGAGCGAGCTTGGTCGTGCCTCCGCCGATATCCACGTGCAAGATGGCGCCACCTGTCTTCGACAAGGCCACCGCACCTGACCCATGAGCCGCGAGCACACATTCCAACCGGTGACCCGCTGTCGCGCACACGAATTTTCCCGCTTCTGCAGCAAATAACTCGTCGATTGCATGCGCATTGGTACGCTTGATCGCCTCACCTGTCAGGATCACAGCGCCACTGTCTACATCCTCAGCGTGCAGACCTGCCTCGTCATATGCGGCTTTGATAAAACCCCCAAGCGCTGCGGCATCAATCGTGCCATCGGCTAAAAAGGGGGTAAATAAAATCGGGGATTGCCACAGGATTTCACGGCTCACCACTTCATAACGTGCGGATAGAGACTGCGTTCGTCGCTGCAAATGAACCTTGGCAAAGATCAGGTGCGAGGTCGAGGAACCAATATCGATTCCGACCGTCACCAGCGTAATGTGTTCCTGCGCCCAGATCGAATCCGCCACCTGCTGACGGCCCTCTATTGAGGGATGATGATGATGTCCTTCGTGCAGTTGAAGCACGCAGCCTCCTTGTAGTCAGTCTCAGTTGCCACCCTCATCAGGGGACACTATTAAATACTTAGATAGCTAACGATAGAGTGAAAAATTTTTACCTAAAAGGGGCTGCCCGAAGGCAGCCCTAGATTCGACAGATTACCGAATCGCTGCGATTGCGCGATCGATTACTGCCTGAGGTGTGTCATAGGACCTCATTCACCAAGGCGGCGACTTCGTCACCAGACAAGGGTGACAGCTCTAGATCCATTTTCTTCGCTTCTGCGAGGAATTCTGGATCATTAACCATTGCCATGAACGCATCTTGCAATGCCTTCGCACGGTCTGCAGGAACATCAGGTGGTGCCAACAAACGGACGACCCAAGGCTTGGCGGGCAAAGATCAAATTCAGCATTTGACGCTCTTCTTGAGACTTTGCCAAATCCATGACGAGTGGCACATTTGGAAGCTCAGGGTGCTTCGAGCCTGACATCTGCATCAACAAGACAAGATCACCACTGGCAAGCAAATCGGCCTTAGTGCCCTTCACAGAGGACCATGACCAGCCACAGCGTCCACCGAGTTCACCGGCTTCCATCGCCTTGACGACATCTGCACCACCACCATAAGGTCCAATCACTTTGAACTTGGTACCAAGCACCGCATTCAAGAGCTTTGGAAACTGGTCTGTGTCTGATCCAGAGCCGTTGCCACCTACGGTCAACTCTTGCGTCTTCAACTGCTCCCAGTTTGTGATTCCATTTGTCTTCATCGAGGCACACACAGAGACTTCGTTGTTTGCAGAACCAACCCATGTGTATTTATTGGCTTTGAATTTCGCCTGTATCGTTCCCCAGCAGAGGCTCGAACGGTGCGCCCCGTGAAATCGCACCAAAGACGGTGCCATCCTTGGGTGCTGCTTCCCACAACCAGTTGGCAAGCTTCACTGACCCGGCGCCTGGCATATTCTTGGCCACCACGCCTGGATTGCCAGGGATGTGCTTGCCAATATGTCGTGCAACCAATCGTGCATAGGTGTCGTATCCGCCGCCTGGATTATAGCCAATATACAGCTCAACCGTTTTGCCCTTGTAGAAATCTGCAACTGAGCCATGACCGCCCGCGACAACAGTTCCTGCTGCCAAGACGGAGGCGCACATTGTCGCAATCACCTTATTCAGTGTTTTCATATTATTTGCCTCTTCTGTTTCCACTTACTTCAAAAAGAACCGTAGTGTTGACTCAAGTTCAACCGTATTTAACTCTATGGGGCCTGCCTCCTTTAAATTACATAGTGGGGATTGCCTGAAGCACTGGGAACCAGGTTCCAAGCACGGTTTCAGGCCACGAAATATGAAATCCTTGATCAAATACAAAATAAATCAAACATAAAATGACCAACGAGTACCCTGCCACCATCCGCCAAGATTCTCCAGCCTGGATTCGCATGTAAAACACAACAAAACACAACGCAGACACTAAAATTCCTGCGATTGCCCAGACCGCCACAAAGGCACCCAGCCACGTCAAGAATTGCAATGCACGTAAATTGACCATGGGACGCGTCAGTTCGCCCATATCAGCCACCAAATCCAGAATGGCACCCTGCTTCCCATCGGAATGCCGACGCGTCAACGCGGCCCAAAGTAGACTAATGACCACCAATGCAAGGGTCACCCCAACAATCACTTGAGGGGGACCTTGTGCATCGTCCTGCCAACTCAAGCTTCGCCAGATCATCCACCCCAACACCGCAATGAAAGCAAACGAAAAACCGTCTCCCTTGGTGAATACCGGTGCACTAAAACGAGGTAGGGCAAGCCTTTCGCGCTTCACGAATACCTTCGATAACAGTGGTTGGGTCAAACTTAACGCCGCTGCAATTAACATCACTGCACACACAGGGCGGAGAACCCAGCCCCACTCATACAGCTGATAGGAAATACGCATGTAGTCTTCGATGATCCCACCCAAAACGAACCCAAGAATCAATGGTGGGCGCGGCCAACGCATGTGCTTCATAATCCAGCCAACGCTGCCGAATATCAGAAGCACAAACAGATCACCCCAGTCAGCCGAGGCTTGGAAAGCACCGACCATCATGATGCAGATCACGCCTGGGATGACCAGGGTGTATCGAAGCGTCGCAATCTTCGCAAACTGCCCGCTGAACGCGAAACACAGACCTGCCCCCAAAATATTGGCAAGTGCTATCGACCAAACCATCGCATAGGTCACTTCGATATTGGTTGTGACCATCGCTTTCCCGGGCACAAGTCCGTGGATCATAAATCCACCAAGCAACAATGCCATTGACGCGGATCCAGGGACACCAAAGGCAATCGTCGGCACCAACGATCCACCTTCTTTCGCGTTATTCGCGCTCTCTGGGGCAATCACACCTCGCACATCACCCTTCCCGAAAGTCTCGGATGCCCCTTTGCAGGTCTTTGCCGCATAGCCGTACGCAAACCAATCGACCACAGCCGACCCAAGCCCTGGAATTGCACCAATGAACGCCCCAAGGGATCCGCATTTTGCAACTAACAACCAGTTTTTTAGGACATCTTTCAGCCCCATCATCATGCCATCGCGTAGGTTATATTTTGTGGTTTGGCTGATCGCCATGCGCTTGATGGCAATGTCGGCGAGTTCAGGAAGGGCAAACAGACCTAAGGCGACAGGCAATAGCGGCAGATCGTCATACAAATACAGCGTATCGAACGTCCAGCGTTGTTGCCCGCTCACTGGATCCCCGCCCACCATCGCGAGCGACACCCCAAATCCCGCCATGGCAAGACCCCGTAATGGCATCGATCCAGATAGCGCAGACACCATCGACAACCCAAAAATAGAAAACGCCAAGAGCTCTGGGGAATTGATATTCAGCATGATGGGCCGAAGTACGGGGATGGTCAGACCAAGCAACAGGGCGCCCCACAAGCCACCGATGAGCGATGCGGCGTACGCTGCGCTCAATGCGCGCCCCGCCTCACCTTTTTTGGCCATACTGTGGCCATCGATCACAGTCGCCTGGGAGGCGGACGTCCCTGGAACCCCAAATAACACCGCTGGAATCGTATCGCTGGTGCTTGTTACCGCACCAAGTCCCAACATGAATGCAAAGGCAGAGTAGGCATCGAGGCTAAACGTAAAGGGCAACAAAAGGGCGAGACCCGCGACCCCACCAATGCCGGGCATGATGCCGATCGCAAGGCCCAGCACCGTACCTAGACCGAGATACATCAGCCGCTCGGGCTCAAGCATGACCCCTAATGCATTAAATGCGACATCTAACAGTGACAGTTCCATTTCGTCTCATCATTCATGTGATCGGGGTTTCCCCGATTTAATCCGTAAACCGTAGACATTTCAGGCCGTACACTCAAGCAGTCAGCGAAAGTGGTTCAGTTTGACGTAGAGTAAAATTCACTTCCCCAGCCCTGTTGCGATATCAAGTTAGTCAGTTGGCGCTGCAGGAAGGCCACGAGCCACTTTAAAAGCTTTGATGGACTCGCTTACTTGGGCAGCAATTGGCAGCGTCAACCCCTGTTGCTGCGCCTCATCGAGGACAATCGCCATGTCCTTTTCTGCCCAGAGCGCGGGACGATCATCAGCCCGGGTTCGAAGCGCCCAGTTATCCCCACTACTGAGGACCAAGATCTGGCGTAATTGCTCGCGATCAAGGCCCTCGGCTTCTCCAAGATCGAGACCTTCCACCGATGCTGTTAAACACGCCCAAAGCAAATAATTATTAATCATTTTTGCAACCTGCCCAGACCCGATTGGACCCATCCAAGCAGATTCGCTGGCGACACAGCGAATCACTGGTGCAATCGATTCACAACTGACACGGTCACCGCCCAAAAACATGAGTAACTGCCCGTCTCGAGCTGCCTGTTCACCACGCGCAATCGGACCATCAAGAAGCACGATCTGCGGGTGTGTTCGCTCAATTGCTTCGGCAAGCGCGCGGCTAAATGCAGGCCGAAGTGTCGAGGCCAGTACCACCATGAACGCATGTTGTGAGGTGGCTAAGAGCCCATAAGGCCCATAGAAGACGTCCTCAACTTGCGCCTCCGTCCCCACCAACACAAAGACTAAATCAGACTGCCGCGCCACATCTTGAGGTGAGTCGAGCCAAGCAATGCCATGAGTAGTCCGACAGCGCTTTCCGCGCTGAATCACGATCAGTCCCGCTGACCGGAAATTCAGACCCAATCCGATGAGCCATGGGGAGTCCCATTCGGCCTAAACCGACAAATCCAACACGCATCTAATTCCACCCGACCTGTTATTGTTTGACGCCTGCATTGACGCCAAGAACACAAAATGATTGGATCTTGGCCCGCACTAAGGTGATGCATCATGAAACAACCACATTGGATCGCAAATCAAGCCCGATTTTCTGACACTGAATTTCAGGTACGAAATCCGGCAGATACCCGCATGGTCGTCGGAACCATTACATTGGGCACTGCAGATCTTGTCGACCATGCTGTCAATGCGGCACTCAAAGCCCAACCCATCTGGGCAGCCACACCCCTCGACGATCGAATTTCAGCGCTATTAACCTTTGCCGATCGTTTGGCATTGGAAGTCGATTCGATGACCTCAGTGCTGATGAGTGAGCAAGGAATGCTTCGTGCCGTGGTTGGCCGCGAGGTGCAGGAGTCGGTCAAGCAGATTCGCGAGCTCTGTCGTGTCGCCCCCGCGGAACTTGCGGATATCCAGCTCGATGCAGCCGATGGACATGCGCGCGTCATCAAGATTCCGTTTGGAGTGGTGGCCGCCATCGTGCCTTGGAATGCCCCAATTTCCTTGGCGACTGCCAAACTGATTCCAGCATTGCTCGCAGGCAACGCCATGATTATGAAGCCTGCGCCTCGCGCACCGCTGGGGATTAGTCGATTCATTGAACTCGCCATGGAGTGTGTGCCGGAGGGATTAATCCACCTCATCCACGGGACAGAATCCGTTGGCGAGGCGCTCGTCACCCATCCAAAGATCCGCAAGATCGCGTTTACTGGGAGCACTGCGGTCGGCCGAGCAGTCATGCGTGCCGCAGCAGCCACGCTCAAATCCGTGCAGTGTGAGCTGGGTGGGAATGATGCCGCGCTGATCCTACCAGGGACAGAGATGGCGCCACATATTGATGCCCTGGCAACCTCCGCGTTTCGGCGTTCAGGACAATTTTGTTATGCCACAAAACGAGTGTATGTCCATAGATCGGACGCCTCCGCGCTCATTGATGGACTCCGGACATGGATGCAAGCCCAATGGATTGGTCCCCCGAATGATCCCCAAGCAACAATCGGTCCGGTGATTGATCGCATCCAGCAGGCCCGTCTGTTGCAATTGATCGACGATGCTCGCAAAGACGGTGTCCATCTCGAGGCATTCGGTCAGTGGTGCGAATCAGCCGAACAAGAGCACGGCTGCTATGTCCGACCACATCTGGCAACCAATATTTCACCTGACCACCCGCTGGTCCTCGACGAACAATTTGGACCAATTCTTCCGATAGTGGTGTATGACGATCTCGATGCAGTCATCGACGAGGTAAATCGCACCGAATATGGGCTCAGTGGATCACTTTGGGGTGATCACTTACCGACACTTCAGAGTCTTGCGCGTCGAGTGGAAGCCGCGCGTGTCTTTCTGAATTCCCCCAGACCAGTCGGCGCAATTGCGGATCAGATGCCAGCCGGGGGATTGAAGCAAAGTGGCCTCGGCTGGGAAAAATCAGTCTATGGCATTCGAGAGTACTACCAGTACCAATCCATCAACTGGTGAGGCTAGTTTCGAATATCTTGTAACCACCACTCTGTGGGAATCTCTCGACCTCGCCCGCTTGCGAGGGCTTGCTCGTAGAGATATCCCGCGAGCGGGTGAAACTGATTCCCCTGCAAATTACCCCGCTCCGAATAAGTAATGTCATCGGGATTTCGAGCCAGCGCGCCAGAAAGCATGATGTCAGACAGCCGAACGAGCCGATCTGGCATCATTTCGCCATGCGCGCGCGCTGTTGACTCATCGGTCACGTAGCCAGGCGGAGTCGCTCGGAATGTGAGGTATTCGTCGTCAAAGACGTGATCGGACCATCCCACCGGAGAGGGCGTGTTCCCAAATCTTAGGTAGCGGGTCACACGCGCCTGTACATCGGCTGGAATCCCACCGCCTCCCCCGATATTCACCACATGCTGGCCAGGAACTAAGTACTCTGGACGAATCACTGGGCGACGTGCATCGGTCACCCCCATGATGATATCCACCCCCGCAACAGCTGCCTCTGGTGTCGCAACAGGCACGATATCAATACCAAGCTCTCGACTCATCTCCTCAGCAAATGCGTGTCGATTGGCAACCGTTGGACTAAATACATTCACATGGCGTATTGGCCGCACCTGGATGACAGCGCGAAGGTGATCACGGGCCATCCCGCCAGATCCCAATAACCCAATGGTTTCTGAGTTCTCGCGGCTGGCGTACTTGATTCCGATCGCACTATCTGCGGCAACCCGCATATGCTGTATTGCACCGTCGTTGATCAATGCCAGCGGCTCTCCATTCTCGGTTGAGAACAATAAAATGAAGCCACAAAATGTTCCTGGCTCAACACAGTACTTCTCCTGCGTCGCACCCTGAGGACCTTGCTCATAATAAATAATGTCGGACTTGCAACGAATCGCAAAATAGCCACCCTGCATGCCACCTTCCATGGTTCCCCAGCGATATAACTTCCCGGGGGTCGTCGTTGGAATCTCGATATCGACACGGGGTCGACAGACAGCACGCCCCTCAAAGTATGCACGATAGGTATCTTCCAGACAGGTCAATACTGTCTTCATATCAATGAGCGATAACACATCGGAATTATTGATTATTTTCATGAGGACCTCCGTATCTGAGGTCTCATTATGGGCGGGATTGATCGACAGCAGTCAGACGGATTTGTCGGCAGGGGCAAATGGGGTAAGTTGCCTTACCCCAAGCAATCAATGCACGCCAATATCAAGGCCAATATCAAGTGTCGGCGCGGCCATCGTCAATTGTGACGACGAAATATAGTCAACCCCACTCTCTGCGACAGCCTGCACGGTATCGATCCGAATACCACCAGAGGCCTCGAGCTTCGCCCGACCGGCTGTCAGCTCAACCGCCTCAGTAAGGCGTGCTGGTGTAAAGTTGTCGAGCAGTACGCAGGTCGCGCCAGCAGATAAGGCTTCCTCCAGCTGCGACAACGTATCAACCTCAATCTCGATCGAAAGCAGGTGTCCTGCGAACGCCTGAGCACGCGCAAGCGCCCCCGTGATCGAGCCACACACCGCGATGTGGTTATCCTTGATCAACATGGCATCGTCCAGACCAAAACGGTGGTTCCAAGCCCCGCCACATCGGACAGCATACTTTTGCGATGCACGAAGCCCCGGCAAGGTCTTTCGCGTGCAACACATCCGTGCCTCGGTATGCGCAATCCGTTGCACGAATTGCGCGGTTAGGCTCGAGATCCCCGACAAATGACACATAAAATTCAACGCAGTCCGTTCAGCGGAAAGAATCGCGCGTGCCCGACCCGATACTTCGGCAATCAAGGTACCCGGGTCCACCTGCCCGCCATCACCCACGTGTACCTGGAATAGCAAGCTTGGATCAGTCAAATGAAAGGCGAGGCGAGCATGCGCAAGTCCACAGACTGTCCCTGCCTCACGGGCAATAAACTGCGCAGTTGCCTGCGCATCAGGAAGGATCGTCGCTTGCGTGGTCACATCCCCTGCGCGCCCCCAATCTTCCAAGAGCGTCCGTCGCACATCATCTTCAATCAGCAAATCGGGTAATTCGCTCGCTAACACCATTCCTTAAATCCTCTCTCCATGAACAGTTACCTGATACCGAGGCTGTACCGGTCGCGCGGAGTCAGCCGATTCCAAGATAGCATGACAGACCGCGAGGGTGGCGAGGCCCCACCGCCCGGTTTGTATTGGGGCCACCCCAGTTCGGACGGCGTCATAGAGTGCCGTCACAACGGTCGATCGAGGCCCAGTATCCATGGGCGTAGACCGAAACTCAGTCGCAAAATCGCCATACACATGGATCCCTCGTGGGGTGACACGCAAATCCGCCCGATCCAACTGCACGATCAATGGACCAAAGTGCTCATGATGAGGCGCCACAGGCGGCACAGTCGCCTGGCCGAGGGTACGAGTTCGCTTTGCAGCAATCTCCGCAGCCTGATCCAATCCAGACAAGGCACGTCGAGCGCGACCATAGTCCGCGTCAGACTTCGGCATCCCAATTTCGTTGATCTGATCCTGCCACAGATCGGAATCAAAATGGGCATACCCTGAATACGTGCATTGCGCCGTAACACCAGATTGAAACCGAAGCATCGCGTGGAAAGCAGACTCTGTCGGACGGTCCATATCCCAGTGACCAGTACTGGCATACACCTCTGAAACAACACCCCCCGCGAGCAAGCGGACAATATCGATCTGATGCGCACCTTGGGAGAACAGCACACCCCCGCCTGCTTCAGTCTTTAGCTCTTCCGGACGCCTCGGTCGGTACATAAAGTCGGTGAAATTCATTGCGACGATTGCACGGACCGCACCAAATTCACCTGACGTCAGGATTCGATACGCCATTTGAATTGGCGCATCAAAGCTATGACACGGCCCCACGATCAGATGCACGCCAGCCTGGTCACAGGCATCAATCATGGCCAGTCCGTCCGCTTCCCCAATGGTCAGGGGCTTATCCACAAGGACATGTTTACCAGCCTTCGCGGCATCGATCGTCATCTCTGCATGGAGTTGATGTGGCGTGGCGACATAGATGGCTTCAACATCCGGATCTGCACACAAATCAGCATAGGCCTCATAGGTGCGCCCACCGGTCATCTCGTGAAATGCAGTACGAGACTCCTGACGTGGTGCAGCACCGGCGACCAATTGCACCCGGGGATCTGCGAGTAGTGAGGGCAAAGACAGCATCAACCCGCGACCCAAACCCACGACCCCAAGACGGATTGGCTGCATTATTCGAAATCCACAGTGATACGATCCCAACCACGCGAGACACAGACCATGATGTAAGACTCGCGCTCCGGTCCAACCAGCACATAATCACGATGCTCCACTTCACCTGCCACCAGTTGCATGCGACATGACCCACAGGTACCACTTTCACAGGAACTGGGCACTCGGACTCCCGCTGACCGCAGGGTCTCGAGGATCGAGCGAGTGTCAGGGACTTGGAATATCTGTCCAGTCGATGCCAAGCAGACTTCAAAGGATTGATCGACTGCGCGCGTCACTTCAACAGGCTTAAAGTCCTCAAAGTGGATTTGCTGTGCAGACCAGTGTCCTGAAATCGCTTTAATCTCCTCCATCAGCGGCTTTGGTCCACAGCAGTACACATGGGTCGTGCTGGGGGTCGCAAAGTGGTCCCAAAAATCAAATACCTGAGTCGGATCACCCTGATCATGATGAATCGTCAGGCGAGTGCCAGCGAGGGCGCGTAACTCGTCTGCATATGCCGTCAGCTCTTCGCTACGCGTGCAGTAAATCACTTCAAAGTGCGCACCGCGCTCTGCAAGAGCTCGGCTCATCGCCAAAATTGGCGTCACTCCAATACCACCCGCAATCAGCAGATAGCGCGATGCGGATTCCAACGGAAAACTATTTTCTGGCGGCGTCACATCAAGTGACATTCCCATCACCACATCCTCATGCATGGACTGCGAGCCGCCGCGGGATACTCGTTCTCGTTTGACAGCAATGACGTATTCACGCGGCTCATCCCCCGCATTCACTAACGAATACCGGCGGTTTGCACCAGCCGGTGTGGTTACCGTGATATGCGCACCGGGCGTGAACTCCGGCAACACGCCTCCATCAGGACGCGCGAAACGATATTCCGTGATCTCTGTGGTTAGCGGCCGAATCGCGACGACGTTCAATTGCATGGAGGCATCTGAGTGCATTGCCTGTGGTCTCCCTTTTGATTACCATTAGCAATCTAAGGGTTTACGACGTATGGATCAAGATCAGGGGCTCTGATTTGATCTATCGCGCGGTCAACGCACGAATAAGAGGATGCGCACATGCTCACTGTGGACGAAAACACCTTGCTCACCCACGTCGTTGGTGATGCACCCATGGGACAACTGATGCGACAGCATTGGATCCCGATTTGCCTCATTGAAGAACTTCCTGATCGAGATGGAACGCCGATCCTGATCGAAGTACTGGGTGAACGTTTGGTGGCCTTTCGAGATACGAATGGCCGGGTCGGCCTGCTAGATGAACTGTGTCCGCATCGTAAGGCCTCATTGTTATACGGCCGTAACGAGGACTGTGGATTACGCTGCCTCTATCACGGCTGGAAGTTTGATGCAGATGGGCAATGCACAGAAATGCCCTCAGAACCAGACAGCAGTGCACTGGCTGCTAAAGTCAAGCAACCCGCCTACCCAACCAGGGAATGGGGTGCGTTTGTGTGGGCATGGCTCGGAGCGGTCGAAGACATGCCGGAGTTTCAACCGCCTGCCTTTGCACCAACGGCGGATACGCAAGTGTCTGTCACGAAAATTCGGATCCCCGCGAATTGGGCTCAAATCATGGAGGGGCAAATTGACTCATCGCATTCCAGTAGTTTGCACTCATCCGATATGGTGCCCGCCCGCGTTGAGGGTGCAGCCGCCGACAATAAGGCGTGGTATCGCCCGTCAACAGATAAGTCACCGCGACTCCATGTTGAGCGAACTAGCTACGGATTCCACTATGCAGCGATTCGGCATCCAATCAAGCAGGCAGCAACGCATGATTATTTGCGGATTACAGAGTACATCGCACCCTTTACCTGTTTGATCCCCCCAAATTCGTCGTACAACGTCACCACAGTGGTGGTTCCGATCGATAACGAAAACTCGATGTTTAACTTTATCGCTTGGGGAGGGACAGACTGCCCATCGACAGAAGATTGGCGGAAATTCAACTATTCCCAACCTGGAATCGACCTCGATGAACATTGGGTCTCAAAACGCCAGCCTGCCAACCGCTTTGGCCAAGATCGCCAAGCCATGAAGCTTGGCAATTTTACGGGTGTACCAGGCATTCCCAATCAAGACATCATTATGTGGGTCTCGATGGGCGCCATTGTGAATCGCTCTACAGATCGATTGGGAGCCTCGGATATGGCCGTTGTTGAGTTTCGGAAGTTAATGGTGGATGCCGCCACGAAGGTCGCACGCGGCGAAGCAGCCATTGGAACGACGCCAGATACCCCACCACATCGGATTATTCGGTCCTACGAGGGGGTGCACTCGAAGGAGACCGACTGGCGGACGCTCACGCGAGACTCAGACGCCGCATAACGAAGAGACAAAAAAATGGCCTGAACACGTCAGGCCATTTTCGGTTATCGGCAGATGAAATTACATCAAACCTGCTTCTTTAAAGGCCTTTACAGCACCTGGATGGAATGGGATCGCATTCTGACCCACCATCATCTCTGGGGTGAGGGCACGCATTGCTTTATGCACGCCCTGGATTTCTCCGATGTTTGCGACCAAAGCCTTGGTGATTTTATAGACTTCATCGTCTGGCGTATCTGCATTCACAACCAACATCGCACTCAGGGCGACGGTCTTGTAATCTCCAGGTAAGAAATCATAGGCCGATTTTGGAATCGTGATATCCAACGTCCCCATTTTTGTGCTAACTGACTGGATCACGTCCTCACGAATCGGAAGCATCACCACGGGGATTGTATTGACGACCTCACGAATCGACGAATGGCCCACAAAGATACTGTTTGCGACCATATCCGCCTGGCGGTTCTTCATCAGTTCAACTCCCTCAGCGGAGCCGGCATACAACACTCTACCACCCCAGCTCTCGATATCTTTGAGGGTGACGCCATAGGCCTCAAGCACCTCAACGGCTTGGTTATGAACAATATTACCTCGCTTGTTGATGATTAATCGAACAGGCGGCTTTTTCGCAGCAAGATCTTCATAACTATAAACATCATACTTTTCTGCAAAGCTCTTGCTGATTATCGGTTGAAAAGCCGAAAAGTTGTACATTACAGCCATCGCACGAATATTTGAAACAGGCGCTTTATAAGGGTCACCGCCCTCCGCAGCGATTTTTGCCTCCGCATCGTGCATGATGCCCATATTGACTTTGTTGGTAGACACCAATGCCGCATTGGCAAAGCCACCACCGGATGTCTGGTAGGTTACCGTCGCATTTGGATCACTGGCGCGGAGCGCTTTATCCGCGCCAACCCCCAACAAGGACCACAATCCACCAGGACTCGCACCTGCCAAGATATAGTTAGTCTGCGCAACAGCAGACACCGAACTGACTGTGAGCCCGACGCCAAGCGCGGCTACTGCACAGGTTTTTTGGAATACGCCCATCGTATCGTCCTCTAAGTTATCGTTATGACGCGCCGAAAGCGCGTGACGTTAGTATTCACACTGTCACCGTTGGCGGGTTAGACGCCCGCATCAAGCTGACAATGAGAATGGCACCAGCCACAAAGGCTGGAATCTGTAGCATCGGTGCTGGAATCAACATCAACACAATGCAAATTAACATCACCAGTCGCTGCCACGGGAGCAACTGCTGTCGGAAAAATCCGGCGATCGCGATCGCAATCAAAAAGAACATCAGTGCAGCGCGAACGGTCGCCCACATCACCTCAAACCATGCACCCTCGCCCAACAGCGCGGGGTCAAGCACAAAAAAGAATGGCAACACAAAGGCGCCAATACCAAACTGCATACCACGAAATGCGATATGCATCGGGTTATCCTCAGCGATAGAGGCAGCAGCAAACGCAGCCACGGCAACAGGCGGGGTGATCGCAGAGAGCACGGCGTAATATAAAAGAAATAAATGCGCAGCCATCTCCGGGATGCCCAGCTTGATCAACAATGGACCAATCAGCACAGCTGCCAAAATATAGGAGCTGACTGTTGGCATCCCCATGCCAAGAATAATCGTCAAAATGGCGGCAATGATCATCGAAAGCCACAAGATATCCCCTGTGAGGATGAACACGAGCGCAGACAATTTCGCAGCCAATCCGGTCATCGTAATTCCGCCAATCACAAAGCCAGCGGCAGCACAGGCACCCACAACCGGTGCCATGCGTCGGGCAGTCTCAGCAAGACTCGACATGATCGCTTTGGGAGTTAAACGCGTTGACTTTCGAATCATCGCGACCACCAAGACGGCCAAGGTTCCGTAAAAGGCGACATAGGTGGGGCTGTATCCCTGAACCAGGGCAATCACAATGACCGTCAAGGGCACCAGAAATAACCCACCATTCTTCATAGTTTGCGCAAGTGCAGGCACTTCACTTTTATCCAAACCCCGAAGCCCGTACCGTACCGAGGTAAAGTGAACCTGGGCATACACCGAGAAGTAATACAACAATGCTGGGACGATACTCGCCACGACGATATCCAGATACGGAATCCCTGTGTATTCCGACATGATAAAGGCTGCGGACCCCATCACCGGCGGAAGCACGCTCCCACCGGTGGACGCAGCCACTTCGACACCTCCAGCCACAGTTGCTGGATATCCGGCGCGTTTCATCATTGGAATGGTAATCGATCCAGTCGTCACCACATCCGAGGTGGGACTGCCCGAAATCGTGCCATAAAGACCGGAGGAAACAACTGCAATTTTTGCGGGACCGCCAACCTTGGTGCCAGCGACTGAGGCTGCAAGATTATTGAAAAAGTCACCACCACCCGCGTTGGCCAGGAAAGTCCCAAACAACACGAACAAGAATACATAGGTCGCTGCAACTTTCAGTGGCGTTCCAAACAACCCGTCCGTGGTAAAGACCATGATATCGAGGAAGTGCTCATAGCTAATATAGCCATGCCCCATTGCACCCGACAACAGATGGCCATAGAGGTTATAGGCCATGAAGAGAATCACAATGACAGTCAGTAAAATACCCACCGTCCGCCGACAGACCTCGAGGCACATGAGGATCAAGACAGTCGCAAAGAACGTATCAACGTTCGTCAGTGGATCTAACAAGGTGATGCGGGTCGAGATCGCCTCTAAATTCGTCGCAAAATACACGCCGCAGGCAATACTTAATGCAGCCAATGCCAAATCGATCCACGGAATCTGGTCTGCACGCTCAGACGGTCTATCCGGTACTGCGGAAATCGTTGAAAACACCAACACCAGCATGAAGGATAAAAATAACGTCACAATCGCCAATGGATCCATGACCGCAAAGTTGGCGGCATAGACTGACCAGATGGCAAACAAGGCAGCATAACCGGTCAGCACATAACCCATCACGCCTGAGGGTTTCCGTGTATAGCCTGTCGAAAAGAGAGCGCCCCAAGTCATCGATTACACCTTAAACGCGTCTAGGGCGTTGGCAAAAAATAGCTCTTCGGGTGCCAACATACGGTCTGCAACACCCTGTTCCACGCAATACCGAATAAAAGTCTCCAGCGTTTTGCGATTCTGTTCAATGCCATACGACCAGTAATCGCCGCCGTGATACAGATCCTTCGAATCCTCAAGTGCGGAAAAAATCCACGGCATGGGTGCGGCAGATGCAGTCGCATCTAAAAGGCGACGAACACTTCGTGCACGGGCTTGATCCAACCCCTTAAACAAGGTTTGAGCGACCCAGGGAGTCTCATCCAAGACATCCTGACGAATCACCACGGTATGCATAATCGGAAAACATCCCGTGAGATCGAAATAGGCGCGCTCGACCGCCCTCGGATCTGGAAACATGCGCTTCACACCTGGATGACCGTCTTTGAAAGCCTGAATCGGATGTGCCGTGATCACGGCATCGACGTCGCCATTAAGTAACAGCTGATTCAGGTTTTGTGAGGTATTCGGCGTTAAATTCACCCAGCTGGGTAGGTTAAATTTAACCTTTTCCGCACGGCCAGGCTGATGTACCCCCGATTGAATCCACGCAATCGACCCGAGATCCACATCAAACTGGTCCGCCAGCGCACCCCGCACATAGACTCCAGCAGTCTGGCCCCATTCAGGGATCCCGATCCGCTTACCCTCGAGATCTTTAGGCGTTTTAATCGGTGAATTACTCGGTAGATAAATCGCCGAATGCCGAAACACGCGCGAAGGAAACACGGGAATCGCGACTCCACGCGCCTGCCCCTTAGAAACCAGACTGACATACTTTGCAAAGGAGTGTTCAGAGACCTCAAACTCACCAAATTTAATGAACCGGAAGAAAATCTCTTCAACGGGAAGCTTTAATTGATTGAGCTCGATTCCCTCGGTCACGACCTCGGGTCCGAAGACATCACGCACATGATCATAGTCATGTACGGCAAAGGTTAGCTGTCGCATCGCAGTGGTCATATCGCCTATTATCGTTGTATCGACATGACCCAGTTAAGACCGGGTCATCTTGCAATGAAGCTACAACTTAGATATCTAATCGTCAACACAGCAGACCGATGGGATGGGGTTCAAGCCATGCCATTCATGTCTGACACTCATTTTTGATACATGGATCTAAGCAGATGCTGGACGCGCTCCCTTTTGAACCCTGGATGCTGGCATTGGCGGCCGTGATTTTTTTCACAGGTGGCATGATCAAAGGTGCGCTCGGATTTGGCCTGCCACTATTTGCAGTGCCACTGTTGGCACTCGTGATGCCATTAATTTCAGCAATCACACTGATGGGGGTACCGGTTCTGATCTCAAACCTCTATCAAGCCAAACTGACACAACCCATCACACCATTATTGGGACGCTTCTTCCCACTGGCTGTTTTCCAAGTTATTGGCGTATTGATTGGCGTGCAGATTTTGGTGACAGCCAACATGGACGCGTTGAAACTGGGCCTGGGCTGTCTGATCTTGCTTAATATCATCTTACGCGTTACCCGTTGGACCTTAAAAATTCCGCTTGAAAAGGAGCGCTATGCGGCCCCCGTGGCAGGCCTTGCAGCAGGATTTGTCGGTGGATCAACATCCTTTGTCGGCCCCCTTTTGGTCCTCTATCTCTCATCACTAAATGCCTTGGATCGACACACATTTGTCCGGGTGATTGCATTACTCTACTTGAGCGGTCTGATTCCAATGTATGGCAGTCTTACTGCCTTGAATGTCTTTGGAACCTCGCAATTACTGCTTTCCGCAGCTGCGTGTCTCCCGATGCTTGCCGGAATCCGTTTTGGCGAACGTGTTCGTAAATACTGCTCAGAAGTATTCTTCGAGCGGCTGATCCTTGGCGCACTTGCCATCATTGGATGCATGTTGATTATCCGATCAGGGATTGCGCTGTTTGGAGCAGGCAATTGACAACGTTCGCGCCTCATGGTTTCTTCCGGCCATGACAACCATGGATGACGCCCACTCGACCCCAACTGAGCAGATCGATTCCGACGCATTCGAGGCTTTTTCGTTTGCTCCCGGTCAATCAATCGCCTATCTCTCCAGAGATATCACCCGACTCTTCTCTCGTACGCTACAACATCGGATCCAACCCCATGGGATCTTAATTGGCCAGTACCATTTTCTAAGGGTGCTCTGGGAAGGTGATGGAATTACCCAGCGAGAGTTAGCCAACCAAGTGGGCATGAAAGAATCAACAACCTTCACTGCACTCGCAGGTATGGAAGCAAAGGGGCTGGTGCGTCG
This sequence comes from Litorivicinus sp., assembly GCA_018401755.1. Lineage (GTDB taxonomy): Bacteria > Pseudomonadota > Gammaproteobacteria > Pseudomonadales > Litorivicinaceae > HIMB30. Next base: position 99,778 of record JAGYKJ010000007.1, on the reverse strand, counting down.
TTCACGGCACCCAACGGACCGCCGGAAAATGCTTGTTTGGCTCACGCCTGAAGGGCGTCGACTCAAGCAGGTCTTGTTACCGATTGCCAAAGACGTCAACGACATCACCGCCGATGTTCTGTCTGCCGATGAAATCGGCCAATTGCGCGCGCTCTTAATTGACTTAAAGCGGGCCCTGGAAGCACAGAGCCAACGGAAATGAGTCCACAACGACATTACCTTGTGACCGGAGGAACCCATGGCATTGGCCACGCGGTGGTCGATCAACTTCTCGCCAAGGGGCACCAGGTCACCATTCTCGATCGCGACCCCTCACGACAGACGCATTGGATCGCACTGAATTTGGCTGATCCGGCCAGTATTCAGGCTGCCATTGCTGAGCTATCTGGGCCGATTCATGGACTCATCAACTGTGCCGGGATCGCCCCAAGCGATGACAACCAGCGTGCGGTGCTGGCTATTAATTGGCTCGGGACACGCACACTCACGGAAAGTGTGCTTTCCCGCCTGACCGATGATGCGTCGGTCGTCACAATCGCATCGCGTGCAGGTGATGGCTGGACCGAGCACTGCGACATGATTCGTACAGCGCTTCCTGAAATTGACATCGACCAGCTCGCCGAATGTGTCAGTCTCGATACCCTGACGCCTGCCCGTGCGTACGAATTATCCAAAGAGTTGTTAATTGTCTGGACGCTGCAGATGGCCGGAAATGCGCAGGGCATTCGCTTTAATACCATTAGTCCGTCGTCTGTAGATACCCGTCTGACTCCAGCATTTAAAGCCGCATTTCAAAGCAGACAAACACACAATCGAAGCCTCGTCAGTCGGGTCGCAACAACCACCGAGGTGGCAGCAGCCGCGTGCTTTCTCGCCAGCCCTGAGGCAAGTTGGATTAATGGTGTTGACCTCAAAGTCGACGGCGGAGTGACCGCGAAACGCCTGTTGACTCGCTGGAATCTCGAGAATTCCGAAACCTAATCCTCCCGATGGGCAGTCGCAACACGCAATAGATGATCAATCACCGCGTTAATCGCAATCGCAATCAGAAAAATGACCAAAAGTGCTGCGTATAACGAGGGAATATCAAACAAGTTGTAATACTCAATGGCCATGAACCCCAAGCCTTGATTGGACATTTTGATTTCAGCCAGTAACACCCCGATGATGCAAACGCCCAAGCCGAGTCTCACCCCAGTCAATAATTCGGGTAAAACGGCAGGCACATAAATAGTCCGCGCCATCTGCCAGCGCGACAACTTCAAAGCACGGCCGACGTCAATCAACACTTGAGGGACAGAGCGAACCGATGCTGCGCTACTGAGGGCAATTGGAAAATAGGCACTCAACGCCCCCATCGCAATTTTCGACTCAGTCCCAATCCCGACGAGTAACATAATCACCGGGAAGAAGACGATCTTTGGGGTCGTCGCAAGCGCCACAAGAATGGGATCCATCCCGCGATAGAGTTGCTCACTCACACCCAATAACAGCCCAGTTGACACACCCAAGACGATGGCGATCAGCAAGCCAACCAGAATCTCAACCAAAGTCACCATTAAGTGCTGGTAAAAAGCGCCATCAACCACCAGTTGCCCGACCGAAGCCAATACTATCAGCCCGGATGGAAAGACCTCTTGGTACAACCAACCCGACCAGGCAATCAGCTCCCAAATACCCACCATCACAAGGACAATGGCAAGACGAATCTGCACAATCCCCATCATCCGACACTCACCTGATTCACACGCCGCTGCGCCCAATTAAGAACGCTGTAGAACAGTGCACTGACGGTGATCACCAACAGAATCGCCGCATACATTTTGGTGATTTCAAACAGGTCATACATGTGACTGACCAAATAGCCCAAACCACCAAAGTTGATTAAAAATTCGATCCCAATGATATTGACCAATGAGTAAATCAGACCCAACCGAATCCCAACAAAAATACCGGATGCAGCGGCTGGGAAGATCACATGGATCATATGTTGCCAGCGGGTACAACCATAGCTTCGTGCAACCGCATGGAAGTAACGCGGCACACCATCCAAGGCAACCACCGTATTCAGTACCACTGGGATCAACCCCGTCAGTGCTCCCATGATGATAATTGTTGACTGAGTGCGCCCGAACAACACCAGAAATATGGGGTACAGCAAGATCATCGGTGCAGCAAATGCAGCGGCAAACATCGGTACAGTCGCTTTCGACCATGTCGGTCGGAAATGCAGGCAAAATCCGATCGTCAGCCCACCACCCACCGCAACAAAATTAGCCGCCAATGTGCTACTGAGGGTAATGAAAAAATAATCCCACGTGGATCGCTCAAGGAGCATGCCTGCCAGCGCCGCTAAAATTGCCAGTGGCTTGGGGATCACAAGCTCTGAGACCCAAGCCGCACTGACAACGATCTGCATCAACCCGCCAATGATGACAATCACCAGCAGGGTCAATACAGCGCTTGAGCGCATCCACGTCATCGATCAGACCTAAATGTTTGGAATTTGCACGAGCGTCTGAACCTGTTCGGCGGATAAGGGCTGAGTCAGATTCTTATTCTCCAGAGCTTCCGCCATCGATGCGTCCAATCCACTGACTGGAGAAATCACTAGGCTCGACTTTGGATAAAACTCGATCGCAGATTTCGCGACAGCCAAATCGACTTTATTAAAGGTCGCATAGCTTGCAGCCGCCTTGTCAGGGTTCGCATACATCCAATCAATCGTCTGTTGATAAGCACGCACAAACTTCGCGACCGACTCAGGGCTCTTTGCCAAGTAATCTGCGTTTACGACGTTCACCCGAATCGTCTGGTTCGCCAAACTCTTCACGTCACCGCCCTTTGCGATGATCCGTGCATCACCCGCGTTGACGAGGTCAAGGTTGAATGGAGGAACCGACCAGCCCACATCGACCTGATTGGACATTACCTGAGTACGGGTCGCAGGAATGCCACCAGTTGATGTCATCTTTGGCTCCACGCCGGCTTCACTCGCAAGCGCCAAGCCGACCAAATGAGTTGATGACCCGGGTCGACTAAATCCAAATGTTTTCCCGCCTGTGTCCTTCATGGACTGAATCGGAGAATCCTTTTTGACATACCAAAACAGATCCGGCGCACCAGTCATTTGTGCCGATACAATGCGCAGTGGTGCACCTTTTGCGAAAGCACCTAAGACGCCCAAGGTCCCGTTAGCCAACGCATACTGCGCGCTGCCTGTAATCACTGCTTGCAGTGTTTCCGAGCCCCCTTTGGTCCAAGTAATCTCGACCTCTAATCCCTGCTTTGCAAAAAATCCCTGCTCGACCCCGTGGACGGTAATCATCGTGTCCCAGAGCCCTTTTTGACCAATGGCGACGTTAATTTTTTCGGCAGCCATCGCGGACACAGACAAGACTGCGCCAGCGATCCCGGCAAGTAGTGTTGAAACACTGTGTTTCATAATCATTTCTCCAGATTGTTATTATGCGTTTGAAGTCAGCCCTTTATTCGCCTCTACCTTGAGCTTGGCCCAAATAGCTCCAACCAATTTAGCAAATTGGTCGGAGCCAAAGACATCCGAACTCCGTGGACGAGGCAGATCCACGGGGATGACATCGATAATCCGACCAGGTCGGAAAGACAACATGACGACCCGATCACTGAGCTGAACAGCCTCAGAAATATTGTGGGTAATCAATAAACTGGTTTGTTTTAATTCCGCGCAGATCTGGGTGAGCTGATCGCCCAGTAACATGCGCGTTTGTTCGTCCAAAGCCGCAAACGGCTCATCAAGCAATAAAATATCAGGTTCGTACGCGAGGGTTCGCGCGATACAGATCCGTTGGCGCATTCCTCCAGAGAGCTGGTGCGGAAAGCTATCTTTGAAATCAGTCAAGCCAACCATATGCACAAAATAGGCAGCCTTCTCCAATCGTGCAGCCTTCGCCATCCCCATCATCTCTAGCGGGAACGCCACATTCTCGAGCACTGTCCGCCAGGGGAAGGAGCTGTCTTGCTGAAATACCATGCCAATCCGAGTATCCGCCTGACCAGCCGACTTGGCTGGCTGAATCACCTCGCCAGTGGTTGCGCCAAGCAACCCACCGATAATATTGAATAAGGTCGACTTCCCACAGCCGCTTGGTCCAACGATGGCAACAAACTCACCCCGATGCACATCTAATGAAACGTCTTCCAAGGCAATCACTGGCTCACCGTCCCGACGCAGAAAGGTCTTAGACAAGTTCTGTATCGATAATGCGATATCAGCCATGGATGATGCTCTCCTAATTAACGGATCGTAATATTAATCGCCTTCACCTGAGTGTATGACAACAACTCCTCAAGGCACTCTTCACGTCCCAATCCAGAATCCTTATACCCACCAAATGGCACCCCCGGATAATGATCGCTGGCATTGTTCACCCAGACATAACCCGCTTGAACTTGGCGAGCCATTTTGAGTGCGCGATTGATATCGTTCGTCAATATTCCCGCGGTCAACCCATACTCAAGGCCGTTAGCAATCGCCATGACCTCGGCATCATCAGTCCAAGACATGACTGACAAGACCGGTCCAAAAATCTCTTCCTTGGCAATACGCATCTCTGGAGTGACGCCAGCAAAAACAGTGGGCCGGATGAACAATCCCTCTGCATGCGGTGGTGCGTCAGGTAATCCACCGGTGGTCATTTGTGCGCCCTCGGCACGGCCAATCTCAAGATATTGTTTGACTTTGGCATATTGAGGAGGCGTTGTGAGGCAACCCATCTCGGTCGAGGCCTCAAACGGCATGCCGAGCGTCAGCTTTGCAAAGGCCTCTGTCACACCCTCGAGAACAGCCTGATAATGGGACGCATGAACCAATAAGCGACTGGTTGAGCCACAGGACTGCCCCGCAGTCCAAGTGAGATTCATCCCTTTTACTGCTTGGGCGACCGCATACTCAACGTCCGTGTCCTCGCAGACAATTAACGGATTTTTACCCCCCAGTTCAAGTAACACCGACTTGACCTGGGTCGCGGCATCAGCAAGCACCGCACGCCCGGTCGGAACGCTGCCCACGAGGCTGACATTACGCACCATCGGATGACGCGAGAGCGCACTGCCAGCAACGCGGTCACCGTTAATCACATTGAACACCCCTGGCGGGAAAATATGAGATGCAAGTTCAGCAATGCGTAAAGCCGATAACGGCGTGAATTCAGAGGGCTTCATGATGACTGCATTACCAGCGATCAGCGGTGCGACACTTTTGATACAGGCAAACATCAACGGATGATTGAACGGAATAATGCGCGCAACGACTCCCAGCGGCTCCCGAATCGACAAATTCAGCCGGGATGGTCCACCAGGATAGGTCTCCCCCTTCATCTCCGTTGCCAAATTGGCAAAAAGATCCATCACCGCCAAGCTGATTCGAATATCGAAGGCCATCCCGCGATAGGGATTCCCTGAGTCCAATGCATCGATGCGCGCGAGGCGTTCCGCGTCGGCTTCAATTGCACTCGCAAATTGCCGTACACAAGCCACCCGTTCCCGGACATCCATGGCTGCCCAACCCACTTGCGCGTCAGCGGCTCGCTTGACCACATGATCCACTGTGCCAGCGGAGGCCTTCGTCACTGTGGCAAGGAATTCACCCGTTGCAGGATTGAAGCTGTCAAAGGTTCCAGCTGGATCCTGGTGAAAGCCACCGTCGTAAAACAATCCCGTTTCAGTCGGAAGTAACGAATCCAATCCTTTCATCTCTCACCTATCCCTCAATACGATCGCGTGACATGGACATCCAAGACCACAACCTGACCTGAGTGCACTTCTGTGCGCGCCCATTCCAATGCGCGCACGAGCTCCGCCACATCAGTCACAGGGCCTGCTGCCAGCGCACCTTGCGCGCGCGCTAAGCCGGCCAAATCAGGATCTGGGTCCTCGATCCGAATCCCAACACCCTTATTATTCACATCCCGTCCCCGAGTGATCGCCACCCGCTCCTGATGCACTTCGTCATTAAAAAAGGACCGGTTATTTGCAATCACAATTAATAGTGGGATGTGATGATGGACTGCCGTCCAAAGTGCTGAGACACCCATCAAGTAATCTCCATCACCAAGCACGGCGACCGGCAATCGTGCTTGATCACGAAGCGCGAGTGCTGCACCAATCGCCATCCCCAAGCCGGAGCCAATACCACCGCCGCCATCGAAACCAAGATGCGACAGTGCGTCCGAGAACGGCCAAAAATGACTTTGCCAACTGATTGGGGTCCGAATCAGAGTGACTGCCTCACCCCCCAACGTGTCATACATCACATGTCCAAGATCTTGCACAGACAATGGACCAGCAGCCCGCGGAGCAGCCTGCCATGGTCGTAATGACTGGCTGGCAGGAGCGACCTGGAGTTGCACCGCCAATTGGCGAATGGCTTGATCAGGGTGGATCGCGAAACTTGACGTGGTCGCGGCAGGCTCACAACCGTCCTTACTCCAGCCATTATGCAAGCCATGGTCTGGTGAAAATGAAATCACTGGTTGAGGTGCCCGTGGCTCCCCAAACGCCTGCCGAAATAGGCCGCCGAGATCGATCCAGTCAAAACTCAAAATCAGATCTGCCTCACGCACAGCGTCAATCACGCCAGATGTCGGCATCAGTGCGCCAGGTGCGAGATGATTTGGATGTTGGGTTGGAAAGGTGGAACCGGTCCGTAGATCGGTGACCACAGTCGCGTCGATGGCTTCGATCAAATCAATGCGTGCTGAAAAAGCCTGTGCAGTTCGCTCCATTCGACCAAATAGACAGAGAATGCGTGATCGCCCTTGGAGCATCCCGACGACGTGTTCGAGCGCCTCGGGTGACAGCGCCCCCGCGTCGATCGTCGGCCATGTCCGTGACTGCATCGCCTCAGGACTCAAATCACAAGGGGCTTCGAATAACTCAGTATCACAGTTGATATAGACCGGTGCCTGAGGATACGACTGTGTCATCTGAATGCCATGCAATAAGGCATGCACCGCGCCTGCAGCGGAGATTGGCTGATCATCCCACTTGCAATATGAACGAATGACTTGTGCCTGATCTTGACTGGTGTGAATCCAATCAATCCAGGGGCGACGCCTTTCGGCATCAAGCGGACCGGTTGCACCCAAAATAATCATCGGAACTCGATCGCACCATGCGTTGTAGATCGCCATCGCGGCATGCATCAGACCGACATTGGAGTGCAATGCAACGGGCAAGCAGGTGCCAGACACCTTGGCGTAGCCGTGCGCAACTGCCACAGCATGCTCCTCATGCAAACACAGCACCATCTCTGGATTGACGTTCCCCAGATAATTCACAAGGCTGTCGTGTAAGCCACGGAATGAGGCGCCAGGCGTGAGTGCAATATGACGAAACCCGTGCGCGCGCAAGACGTCAGCAATAGCATCACTGCCGTAATACACTGGTTGTTCTGGCATGCACCGCCCTTTTTGTTTGTTATTTTAAAATCAGTTCCTTAGACTTCGAAGTATTCATGTCGACTTACGGATGTCAAGTCCTGGCACACCTGCTTTCGTTGGGCGGCCATGCCAATCTCATTTGGCCGCACTAACAATGCATTGGAGGACGACGGCACCGAAGGACGGTAGTGTTGAACAATTGAATACAGCGCGATGAGGACCACCATGGGACAGCTATCACTTACCATTGCCACAGGCAACTACGACCGCACACGCCCGATCTCGGATGGACGAGTTCAGATCGAAGGGGTGGATCCAAACCATTTGTTTTTCTCGCCAGAAGAGATGTTTTATCGAGCGTTTCGATTTCATTCGTTTGATGTTTCAGAATTATCGTTTTCGTCCTATTGTGCCGGCGCAGCCAACCCAGACTTCCCATACGTCGCCATTCCAGTATTCGTCTCTCGATCTTTTCGACACTCAGCCGTCTTTATCCGAAAGGCTTCTGGAATCAGCCAACCCAGCGACCTCAAAGGAAAGACTCTGGGTGTGACTGAATATCAACTCACCGCCAATGTGTGGGTACGGGGCATTCTGGAAGATTTCTACGGCGTTCCACAAACCGACATCCGATGGATTCGTGGAGGGCTATTTGATCCGAAGCGGCCAGAAAAAATGAAAATCAAACTTCCTGAGGGTGTGGATTATTCAGAAGCGCCGGAGGGCCAAACACTCAATGCGATGCTCGAAGCAGGTCAAATCGATGGGCTCATTGGTCCTCGCCCTCCAGGAGCCTTTTATTCATCCGACGCCTATGGCCGGTTATTCCCGGACACCTTCGGCGAAGTAGCCAGGTACTATCAGGCGACTCAAATCTTTCCAATCATGCACGTGGTCGGGATTAAGAAGGCACTCGTTGCGCAGCACCCCTGGTTACCCGCATCGCTCTATAAAGCATTCGAACAGGCCCGCCAAATTGCCATGGAAGCGATTCTTGATACGTCGGCAAGCAAGGTGACACTCCCGATGCTGGATGAGCAAATTGACTACGTTCGGACGCATCTTGGACCTGAAATCTGGACCTACGGGTACACCAATAATCGACATGTGATTGATACCTTCCTTCGCTATCACCATGCGCAAGGACTGTCGCAGCGACAACTTGCTGCGGAGGAATTATTCGATCCCTCATCGATGGAATCCTATTCCATCTAGTCAACAGGGCCGGCGCCTGCGCCGGCCGAGTTAACGTCCCCAAAATACCCAACCGAACTTGATCTGTGTCAAAAAGGAACACTTCGTTGTTGTGATTTGCTGCGCTGCATCATATACTATTGGCTAATTGAACAACCAAACAGCACTACGCAAGGAGCGCATCATGACTGCATTCGTAACCGCAGGTGTTCCAAACAACCTGCATGAAAGACAAAGCCCAATTGCTCGCATGCTGGCAACAATTCGGCTCGCACTTGACTTGAAGACGGTATTCGAAAGCACCGAAGACCGCGAGATCCGTCTCGAGCGTACCCGTGCTGTTCTTGCAACGAGCGAGATCTAAAAAAAAGGGACCCGAGGGTCCCTTTTTAGAATATCTGCCAATCAATCCTTTGGTGGCACCCAATATTCTTCAAAGCCTTTGGCTGGCTCTAACTGCTCAACCCAATCGAATCCCATCAGACGCGGCATCCGACTGTTCATCACGACGATGCGCGCTTCAGAAGCCGACGTATTGAACCGCTTATGTGCGCAGTAAGGTGGGATATAAATAAAGTCCCCAGCCTTCCACTCAAATACCTTCGGCGTGGTTTCCCATTCCCAGATAAATTCGTCGGCGCAATGGAAGTTCACATCAAAGTGATGATCATAGCCTTCCCCTTCGATCACAAAGGCGACCTCTTCTGACAGATGCCGACTGGTGCCAGTCGCCTCTCCCGCAGCAATGAACTGCATGTAAAGATCTAAGCAACACTCTTTGGTATTCATTTCTTCACGAATAATGTGCTTAATCAAACCATCGGCTGAACGCTCCATCGGCATTTCAGACGATTTCACAATATTCTTGCGCTCCAGATATTCCTTGCGGAACTCTTTCGATGCCTCTAGTGCTTCGTTATAAAAATTAGCGTGCAACGACTCATTTTTTGAGCGTGCCCGTTCGGTTGGATCCACAAACATGGCTCTCTCCTGTTAAATCGCTGTTGGTGGCACGTAATCTTCATGACCCGGAACAGGGGTCTTGGGTGGATAGTCCACCATCTTCTGGAAGATCATATGCATGAATAAGAACAACGGTTTAGCCTTCATGATCAATACGATCGATTCGTCATCTGGATCATCATTGAAGTGCTGGTGCACACAACCGTTTTCAACAATCAGAGCATCACCTGCTTCCCAATCGATCCGACGCCGATCGTGGACATCATGTCCTTTCCCTTTCAATACAAAGAAGACCGCACTGTTCATGTGCCCGTGCTTCTGGCCATAGCCACCTGGTGCATAGACGTCAATGTGCGTTTCAATGGACTGCGCGACCTTAGCCGCTTGCGGGTTAATGACTTTTTTCCCGTAATTTTGCGGGCCACCCTTCCACTTCATGTCGGGGTACGATAAATGCGAGGCTGACTGAAGAGCTCAGCCACCAATTCACCATACGTCCCCTCGAGGGCACGCACGAATACTCGCTTCTTAGACCAGCGCTCCCAAACGACTTCGCCGTCAGAACCTCCGGCCACAATATCTGTTTGATCTGCCATGGGGCCTCCTTGTTATTTCTCAATCAGTGTACGCTATCCCAGTTTTTTAAGGCTTCTAATAAAACCACCTCAGGCCCATAACAAATTCCTCTGACTTTTTACCTTGTCCGTAAGGAAGTGAAGTCTCTACGCTTGCTGCACATTGAATGTGAGAACACTGTGACAAAACAACAACAAACAGATGAAGGTTTCGATAAAGATCCGCCCGTAACAGGCAAAAAAAAGTCACGATTCAAGAAACGCCATATCGAGATGATCGCTTATGCGGCCTTCGGTGTGGCCGGGGGGGGCTACTGTTATTACCTCAAAGGTGCTGAGGGATTCTCAATGGCGATCGATGTTCAAGTCGAGATGATGGCAGGAATGCTTCCACGGATTACCCTCGCCTTTGGCATTGCAGCCCTACTTTGGGTCTTGCTTGACGCAGAAAAGCTCAAAGAGCTGATCCAGAAGCAACGGGGAGTGATGCAACTTGTCTACGCAACCATCCTTGGCGCCATCACCCCAGGCGGACCAACAAGCTCGTTCTCAATCCTCAACCTATTCCTCGCTAGCGGCTTAGGCTATGTCATCGGCATCACCTATATCACTGCCTGGTCGATGCTTGGCGTGCAACGTATCCTCATTTGGGATATGCCGCTCCTGGGTATTGACCAAGCCTCACTTCGATTTCTCGCAGGCTTTTGGCTGCCGTCATTGGCTGGTCTTCTGGCAGGCTGGCTGTTTGGTAAGCAGCAAGCGACCAGCCTGAAATGATCAGTCCATCCTTACTATTTCTGGTCGCATTATTGTTTGTCATGGGCTACATCGCAGGTCGCCGGGGTGATGGGTCTATCCAGAGAGCATGGGTCCGCTTTAAAAAGCAGGTGGCAGAATTTTTACCACGCATGGTGCTTGTGATTATCGGAACAGGATTTCTACTGCAGATTATTCCATCGGAACTCATCTCAGAAAACCTCGGACGTGGCGCTGGCTTGAAACCGATCTTGATTGGTGGATTGGCTGGCATGCTAGTCCCTGCCGGACCCGCTGTCGCATTCACAACCGCAGCCACACTGGCCGGCGCAGGGGCCTCTGAGGGTGCACTCGTCGCGTTCATTACCGCATGGTGTATTTTTGCAATTCATCGTATTTTGATTTATGAAACCAGTCTTGCCGGCCCCAAATTTTTATTGATTCGGTGCACCGTCGCGCTCCCAATTCCGTTTATTGCGGGCACGGTTGCGCACTATTTAAGTTAAGCCACTGAGGAGACTCCGCATGACACGTCAGAATGCTCACCTGGTTATTCCCCCATCGCCAAAAGGCCGTTTAGTCATCGTGCACGAAAACCGAGGGCTTGAGGATCACATTCGCAACGTTGCAAATCGCTTTGCGGCGCTTGGATATGCAGTTGCCGCGCCCGATTATCTGTCGCCTGTTGGCGGCTCGAGTACGGATTTTGACGACAATATCGATCGCCTCAAAGGGGTCAGTCGATCCGATGTCGCAGATATCACACGCTACTGGCTGAACCTGTTAAACGAAGTCGTCCCATCGAGTAAATGCGCGGTCTTGGGCTACTGCTGGGGGGGTGGTGTCGTCAATCACTGTGCCACCGAACTCAGTGAGATGGATGCTGGCATTATGTTCTACGGAACCGCACCCAGCGACGAAAGTATTCCCCGCATCAAGGCCACGCTGCAGTTGCATTACGCAGAGAATGACGACCGTATTAATGCTGGCCGTGATGCCTATCTCGCAGCACTCAGCCAGGCAGGCGTTAAACATGACGCGTTTATTTATGCCGGGGCAGGCCACGCGTTTTTCAACGACACCCGTGAGGATCGCCATCATGCGCCTTCAGCAGCTTTGGCTTTCGAGCGGGTTTCTTCATTCCTGACGGAGCAGTTGGGTTAACCCAACCACAGGCCAAATGCGGATCGCCTTATTGCGCGATCCGCATTGCCCGGAGAATGTCTTCCAGATCCACTGCATCCTCGACCCAGACCAGTTGCGAGGAAATCGAGCGCAACTCACCAATTAACTCAGGTGATGCGTGGGCATACTGGACTGGCTCTCCATTTGTCCATAGCAAGGTCGTCACAAAGCGATTGTGCATCCACCGTGTGAGACGACGAACCACCAGTAGAAACTTGTCACGCTCAAGCGGGTCAGCCGGTGCGATCAGCGTCAAAAAATCAGGTGGATCAACTGTAAACAAGGTATCCACGGCGATATACCCCGCCGAAGACAGATAGACCGCAATGGTATCCGTGGACACTTCCTGCGGTTCTGCTCCGATCAAACGCGGACGCATCGCTTGGAACAGTGGATAACAGTCCTGATGCACCACGAATGCATAGGATCGCTGTCGACTGTTCGGGCGTTGAATTCGAAATTTCAACGCCTGAGCCGTGTGCTTGGATGCACAGGCCCCTGCGAGCGAACGAGATGTTTCGATTGCCGTCATACCGACGTCTGACGAACGCCTGGCTTGACCTTAAAGTCTTCTGCCGCCGCCTCGAGAAAGTCCTCGCTACGCGGAATCAACTTAGAGACTGATCGAATTTTCTGGTGTTCAATCGAGACCCCTGGAGGCGTCTCGCCCTTATCACGCAGGGCTACGCAGGCACGCTTTAACACCTTCCGAGCCATGATGATCCCGTTATCGGTGGACACCAAGTTTTCCTTCGTTCGGTCAACGATCGGACCCATACTTTCTTGGATAGATGCATCCTGCATTGCAAAGCCTTCAATGCCGCTATACGTCTCACACCGCTTTTGCGCCTCGCGATCCATCAGATAATCATTATCCTTATTTTGCAGAGGCCGGAACGAACCCGGGACATACGCCACATGAATCCCCTCCCCACGCTCCATCGCTTCGCGCTCTTCTTTGGTTAATGGACGTGCTGGATGATAGTCATAGCTCCACGCCATGTTGTTTTCATCATCAATTGGTACCCAGAAGTGTCCATGAACAGGATGATCACCACGGGGCGGGATCATCGTGAAACTGGGAGCAATAAAGGGGGTCACCCGCCAGTAATACTGATCATTTTCGGCGTTACGGCGGGCTCCAATCAATAAGCCCCCATCCACTGGCTTGACTTCGAAGGCAGGACGACGATCTTGCTGGTTGTACTTATTACCTTCCGCATTTTTAAACAGTGGGTCCTTGGTGAAGGTATAGCTGTGTAACCAGGAGACATGGCTTGAGTCGATTCCACCCTCCATCGCTTGCAACCAATTGCATTCTTGAACCCGTTTCGATGTAAACGTGTGGTCCAACGGCACAGAGACAAATTCCCATTCAGGCTCAGGCGGCTGATGCTCCTTCGGGCCCATATAGGCCCAAATGACGCCACCCTTATCAATCATCGGATAGGCCGTGAGCTTAATTTTTTCGCATAATCCACTCTCTTCCGGCTCAGATGGGATCTCGGTGCAATTCCCATTCACATCGTATTTCCAGCCATGGTACGGACAACGGATCCCGCCTTCTTCGTTCCGGCCAAACCACAAAGAAATGCCGCGATGCGCGCAAAACTCATCCATCAAGCCTAGCTTTCCGTCTGAATCTCGAAACGCAATCAGGCGCTCTGAGAGCACTTGAACACGCACCGGCGGGCAATCATTCTCAGGAAGCTCACTCGATAAGAGGACCGGCAACCAGTACCGACGAAACATCTCCCCCATTGGGGTCCCGGGTCCTGTCTGGGTTAACAGGTCATTATCTTGTTTGATCAACATAGCGTTTCTTAATCCCTTCCATTCAAAATCGGTTTAGTTACTAAAAGCCCTTCCAGCAAGGTGAATGCTAGGCTACTTTTAGTTTTTAACTCACAGGTAATCTTGTTTCATTATGACGCTAATAGAATTGTGCTCAGAATCTGATCTAGATCATAACGAGGCCCGTCGATTCACGGTAAACGGGACAGACATCGCGCTGTTTCGGGTCGAAGACAACTATTTCGCACTCGATGATCTTTGTAGTCACGGCCCTGGCTCTTTAAGTGAGGGGTTTTTAGATGGTTTCAATATCGAATGTGATTTTCACAACGGTGCATTCGATATTCGGACCGGAGAGGTCACAGAACCACCCTGTGTGGATCCTGTACGATCGTACCCAGTCACGAAAAAGGATGGCAAAGTCTTTATTGAACTGGATGGGTAAGGCAGATTTCACTAAATCTTGGTGGTACAACATAAAAAAGGATCCCCCATGCGTAAGGTTGATATTTTTAATCATATTTGGCCGACCGAATTCTTTGATGCACTGATTGCCCACATCGGCCAAATGACGGACATCACACTTCGCAGTGGAGCTGTGCCGATGATCACGAATCTAGATCGTCGGTTTGAGGTCATGGATATGTTCGGTGAGGGGTATCAACAGGTGTTGACGCTCGCCTCACCGCCTCTCGAGAAAATCGCAGATGTCGATAAAGCATCGGAATTAAGTCGTATTGGCTCGGAGTCCATGGCCAGCCTGTGTGACAAATATCCGGAGCGGTTTCCTGCCTTTGTCGGATCCGCACCCATGAACTCAGGCGATAAGCTGCTTGCCGAGTGCAAGTATGCGATCGAAGAGCTTGGTGCGGCAGGCATGCAGATCTATACCAACGTTGCCGGCAAGCCACTTGACCATCCGGACTACGAACCGTTTTTTGCCTACATGAATTCAGTCAACAAGCCGGTCTGGATGCACCCTGCTCGGGGCCAAGGGTTCGCTGACTACCAGAGCGAGACACGATCAGAATACGAAATTTGGTGGACTTTTGGATGGCCCTATGAGACCTCCGTTGCAATGGCTCGAATGGTATTTTCGCGATTCTTTGATCGTTTTGAGAACTTGAAGGTCATCACGCATCATGCGGGTGGGATGGTGCCATTTTTCGAAGGTCGCGTCGGACCCGGTTGGGATCAAATGGGCAAGCGAACCAGCGACAGAGATCTCGGCGCAGTGAAAAACGCGTTAAAGCGTCCGCATCTTGAATACTTCAAAGAGTTCTATGCGGACACCGCGTCTTTCGGTTCACGCAAAGCCATTGAGCATGCTATTGAATTCTTCAGCGAGGATCGTGTGTTATTCGCTTCAGACGCCCCCTTCGATCCAGAAGGCGGCCCTATGTATATTCGCGAAACCATCAAGGCGATCGAGTCAATGGAATTGACGGAGACGCAACGCGAGAAGATTTTCTTCCGCAATGCATGCCAATTGATGGGGATTCCTGAGTAATCGACATGGGACCTGCGAGCCTTTGGCTCGCAGGGTCAATTCTGAAAGGACACGACACGCTGTGAACACTGAAGTTATTATTGTTGGCGCTGGCCCTGTTGGCTTAACGCTCGCGATCAATCTAGGACGGCAAAATATCCGTTGCATCCTGTTTGAACGTCATCCTAAGCCTCAGTTTCTTCCAAAGATGGAGCGCTGTAATGCACGCTCTATGGAGATGTTTCGACGGATTGGGCTGTCTGACAAAATTCGTGCAGCGGGGTTGCGGTCTGACTGTCCAATGGATGTGTTTATTGTTGAAGACCTCACTAAACCTCCGCTACTCACCGAAAAACATCCATCGATCGATGAGTTCACCAAACGGATTCGGGCAATTGAAGACCTCTCAAGCCCACTGGAGCCCTACCAACTGATTTCTCAGTACACCCTTGAGCCACTCCTCAAAGAGGTTGCTGAGAGTTTGCCCAGTGTGGACGTCCGTTTTGGGCATACGTTCGACGAGTTTGAACAAGACGACGAGGGCGTCACGGTTCACTGCACAGGTCCCGACGGCTCGCGCGTCACCGAGCGTGCTGCGTATCTTGTTGGCTGCGATGGCGGGACCAGTCCCATCCGCAAACAATTGGGTATTCGACTCCGTGGTGAGGGCGGCATTCTGACGCTGCAACAGGCTCTGTTCTATTGCGAAGAGCTGTATGACAAGTTGCCTCGAGGCGATGGCCCAGGTCGGGGTCGGCACTACCATCGTGCTGACACTGAGCACACGTTTTTGCTGATGCAAGACTCCACCAAGCACTGGAGTCTTCATGCAACAGTCCCTGACGCGGAGTCGATGAAGAGAAAGTTTGAGGAGGTCGTTGGCTTTCCCGTGAAATACGAGATGCTCTCGTGCGCACCTTGGAAGCAAAATCTGCTGCTTGCTGATCGCTACCGTGAAAAACGCGTATTCTTAGCTGGCGACTCAGTGCACCTGGTGATCCCAACCGGCGGTCTTGGGATGAATACGGGTGTGGGCGATGCATTCGACCTGGCCTGGAAGCTGGCCGCCACGCTTAAGGGCTGGGGTGGTCCCGAGCTGTTGGACTCCTATGAGATCGAACGTCGCCAAGTGGGCGATCGCAATGTTGGGGCGTCTCGCTTTGCGAACGTTGGTCGACATAAGTGGAGGGCGCTCTCCGCAGCCAATATTTTTGAGGACACTCCCGAGGGCCATGCTGTCAAAGCGACGTTAATTGCCTCCGCTGATTCCGAACAACGTAAGGGCAATCGTATGATCGGTGCAGAACTGGGATACCGCTATGTGGATTCCCCCTGTATCGACAATATTCCGGGCGGCCCTGAACATCGGATCGGTGAATACAACCCAACCACCTGGCCTGGTGCGCGACTTCCTCATTGCTGGCTTGACGACGGCACGCCAATGCAGGATCACCTTCCAGAAACCTATGTTCTCTTGCGTCTGGGTCGCAAAGCGGCCAGTGGGTCTGCAGTTGCCCAGGCCTATGCCGCGATCAAGGCACCATTCCAGGAGGTGTCGATACCCTCTGATCGGATACGCGATCTGTATCAATCTGACCTCATCCTGATGCGCCCTGATCTGCACATTGTTTGGCGAGGTAATGCCGTCCCAGACAACCTGACTGAAATCGTCTCATTGTCCACTGGCCATGGCCGCGGACTTGAACGACCCGAACTACCCGCACAATAAATAATCAAAAACGACAAGGAGCTCATGATGAGTCGCCCCAATAGCTATCTCGACGCCAAGCTTGATGAACTGGTCACCGCCAATCGCATCCTCGGAAATCAGCGTGTGTGTGATTCCTTTGGTCATGTCAGTATTCGTCACCCCGATCATGAAGATCGGTATTTCTTATCGCGGTCGCGTGCGCCAGATTTGATTGATCGCGATGATTTGATTGAATTCGATCTTGAGGGCAATCCACTGGAGGACCTTCGTGGACGGGCACCCTACGCGGAGCGATTCATTCACGGCGCCGTGTATATGCATCGCCCGGATATTCATTCGGTGGTGCACAACCACAGCATGAACGTGATTCCATTTGGGGTCACGGGCACGCCCATTCGGCCCATCCTTCACATGTGTGCATCCATGGGCTGCGACGTGCCCATCTGGGATTCACGTGATAGGTTCGGTGACACCAACCTGCTCGTTCGCACCATGGATATGGGGCATGACTTGGCAAAGGCATTGGGTGACAAACGTGCAGCCCTAATGCGCGGTCATGGGTGCGTGGTCGTGGGAGAGTCGCTTCGTCTATCCGTTTTTTCCGCGGTCTATTTGGAGGTCAATGCAGAGATCCAAATCAAGGCGCATCAACTCGGTGGCGACAACATCACCTTCCTGAGCGAGGGTGAAGTGCAATCGATCATTGAGACCCGGACATCGTTTACCGTAGAACGCGCATGGGAGCACTGGTCGACCAAGGCGAACAGACCGTATGCAATGGAACCCCAACGCTCAGAGTTTTAACCCAATCACCTGCAGTGCCGGTGCGCTACCGGCATTGCAGGAATCATCAAAAGATAACTAAAGACCGAGAGTCAACTTCAATCCAAGCAATGCCATCAGTGCCAGAATTAAGCGCTCAAAGACCACTTGGGAAATATATTGAGTGATCCAGGTGCCGATTCGCATACCAATCAAGATTGGAATTAAGGCAAGTGCAGACATCACAAACAATGCATGACTGATAAACCCAGATTGCACATAGAAAAATGCTTGCGCTGATCCGATTGCAATAAAAAACACACTCACTGCGTAAATAAACTCGTATTTAGACAGTTTCAGAGCCATGAAGTAGGTCAAAGTAACTGGAGCTGAGAGGCCTGTCATCCCTCCTAAGACACCGGACAAAATACCGGTCGGCAATGCGATTTGCGCGCCGCGCCGAGGCGAGAGTGCAAGATCGATCCGTACGATGCGAAGCACAAGATAGGCCAACAATAAAACGCCAAGTAATTGGGCGATCACTGCTTTATCAATTTGGACCAGAAGAGAAACCCCGACACCGGTCCCTAAAATAGTCCCCACCGACATCAAGGCGGCTGTCCCTGGCCTTGATGCATGGGCGCGATACATCCAAAGTTGGACGATATTGGGAAAAATACTGGGAAATGCGACGAGACCAACCGCTGTCGGCACATCCGCCACAAAGGAGATCACTGGGATCGCCACAAACGGCATTCCTAAACCAATCACGCCCTTGACGAAACCGCCTGCCACAAACGCAAAAATAATCCACCACAAATCATGGGTGGTGAGTCCACTTTCCTGAAGGATCATGGAAAAAAAGCTGACATCCATTGGTGTTCAAATCCATATCGACAGGGATTTCGCTAGAGGCGGGGTCTAAACCCCTCTTCGCATCTCAAGAGTTTGGATAGTCTAATGCCAATCCTGGCTTCACTCGGCAGGAAACCGACGCAAATCGAGTGCGATTCCAAACCAAAATCAGCTTGACTCAAGAACACATCAGGACCCGAGTAAGTGCCATCTCAGTGGCCAGTATCAACGGAAGCAGATTATGATGCTTTGGTCGAATTCTGGCGAGAACGCGGCCAAAACAATAATGATTTGTAAGGAGACGACCATGATATCTAAACGCACTTGGACGAAAGGCCTGCTGGCAGCAGGTCTCGCATTTTCAATGAGCACCACGGCGATTGCTGAACGTACTGTGCTTGGGGGGAACCCACCCGGCAGCTTATTTAACTCAATTGCGAATGCCTTGGGCACCGTTGTGACCCAAAACTCATCGTTAACCGTCGATGTCTTACCTCAAGGCGGCACCGTCTACTACCCGATGATGATCACTGGTGAAGTGGATTTTGGCCTCGTCAATCCCTTTGACGCTGAAGCCGCCTATCGAGGCCTTCCACCCTATGGTGACAGCCTGACGAGCCGTGGATTTAAGGTGTCAACAGTGTTGATTGGCAAAGCCATCAACATCTCCTTTATCACAACAAAGGACTCTGGCATTGAGACCATTCAAGATCTGAAAGGGAAGCGGGTCGTGATCGATTATGGTGCATTTGCCAGTTCATCATTGAGCGCAGAGGCACTCCTTGCGACAGCGGGATTGACGAAAGATGATGTGATTGCTGTAACCGTAGGGAGCTACCCTCAGGGTGTCAAAGCTGTCCAAGAGGGGCGTGCAGTGGCGGCCGTTGGATCGCTTGGCAGTGGCGTCATTCAAGAACTAGATGCAACCCGTGGAGCGCGTTTCCTATCGGTCGAAAATACGCCTGAAGCCACAAAACGAGCCCGTCAGTTCGGCTCATCATGGGAGATTGCCCCTGTCAAACCAGGAATCCCCGGCGTGGAAACACCCATCAATGCGATCGCATATGGCGTACCAGTGCTTGCGCGAACTGATTTGAGTAACGAGTACGTCACCACATTTTTGGATACTGTTTGGAACCACCATGACAAACTTCCAGGAGTGTTCGGATGGATGCGCGGCTGGACGCCGGATAAGTTCGTCAGTGAAGCGACAAGCATTCCATATCATCCAGCTGCAATCGCCTATTTCAAAGACAAGGGTGTTTGGACCCCTGAAATGGATCAGGTACAGGCAGCCCTGCAGTGATCCTGGCCTTCTCGGAAAAGCGGGGCGCGCAAGCGTCTCGCTTTTTTACATCCACTGTTGCAATCGCGTTACCGGTTGTCGCAGCGCTGTATGCGCTGAATATCCCAAGTCGCATGGGGTGGATGTTTTATATGGAACAATATCTCATCCTGTTTAGTACGCTCTCATGCGCGTTTGTGTTTGCCAGCGGCATGAACCAAAGCCATGTCTGGTTTCACACCGCAGCGGACCAAATCCTCCGTGGTGTTCTCACAGTCGCGTCGCTCGGTCTGGGGCTCTATGCGACAGTCCAATACGAAGCAATTTTATTTTCGATCGGATTTATCACACCCGATAAAGTATTCATGGCGGTACTCGGCACGATCTTGCTACTGGAAGCATTGCGCCGTGTGACCGGCTACGCGCTGGTGATCTTATGCATTGTTGCCCTATTGGGCCCTGCGGTCTTGAGTTGGCTGTCCGATGGCGCTTGGATCCGTCCGATTCGACTGGATCGTCTATCAACACTGATCTTCTTTGGCCAGGGCGGGATTCATGGACTGCCCTTACAGGTCGCCGCGACGGTAGTTGCGGTCTTCGTGATTTTCGGAAAATGTTTGATCGAGTCCGGTGGTGGGGACGCTATTCAACAGCTCGCCCGACGCATGGTTGGACAATCTCAAGGTGGGGACAAGATAGCAATCACTGCAAGTGGCTTGTTTGGAAGTCTCTCCGGAAGTGCATCAGCAAATGTCGCAACAACTGGTGTCATGACGATTCCATTAATGGTCTCGCAAGGCATCCCTCCGTTTCGTGCTGCGGCAATCGAGGCGGTCGCGTCGACAGGAGGACTGATCCTGCCTCCAATTATGGCAGCGACAGGGTTCCTCATTGCGGAATACCTCACCATACCCTATGCCGATGTTGCAGCCGCAGCACTGGTACCTGCATTGCTGTTTTATGCCTGTGTCTTGGTGTACTGCCACTTCGCCAATCGGTACACCACATCAATAGACAACTCGACGACACCAACCACAGATTCCTTGTTACGCATTTTGATCCCGTTTCTCGGCCCCATCGCACTGCTCATTGTGCTGCTGTTTGTGCTCTACCAGAGCGCTTCCGCCTCGGCGGTTGGGGCTGCAATTGGGGCATTGGTGATTGGGCTGTGGAATGGGAAAACACGACAGTGGCGTATCTGGGTTCGGGTGCTGCATGACTCGACACCGCAAATTGTCGAGATCGCAATCATCTGCGCCTGTGCCGGCATCATCATGGGCGTACTTGGCGCGACTGGCGTCGGCACTAGCCTCTCTCGGTTAATTCTGTCATTCGCAGACGGCAGCCTACCGCTCTTGATTCTGATTTCTGCGGTGGCCTGTATTGTTCTGGGGATGGGGGTGCCGGTCACCGCGACCTATGTCATCTTGATCGGTCTAATTGCTCCCGCTCTGGTTGGATTTGGAATACCTGAGCTCGCAGCACACCTCTTTGTCTTCTACTTCGGAACTCTCTCGTTCTTAACCCCACCGGTGTGTCTGAGCGTCTTTGTTGCAGCCAATCTTGCACGTTCAGGGATGACGCAAACGGCGGTCGAGGCGTTAAAAATTGCCCTTCCCGCCTATTTACTGCCGGTCGTGTTTCTCTATCAGCCCGCACTGATCGGGTTAGGCACTTGGCCGGAGATCATCGGTTTCACAACGGCAACCGCGGTCGGGTTGCTGCTCATCGCCTATGGGATCGGGGTGCAATCAAGTCGTGGGTCGAGTGATATCACCACCAGGCGACACTCTGCGTTACTCGCAATTCCAGCAGGTGGCGCAATTTTATTGGGGGTGTTGTCGTTTTAGCATGGCAGCGCGTGCCATCTCGTGTGCAAGCCGAGTATAGGCTGAGGCATCCGCGATCCCCTTGCCGGCGATCCCTAATGCACTGCCATGGGCAACGGTCCCAAACAATACATCTGCGCCGATCGACAGCGCAATGCTTGATCGTGGCGCAATTGTCTTCACCGGAATATGGCCTTGGTCATGATACATCGCGACAATACAATCAAAATCGTCGCGATAAAAAAGCGCATCGGGAGAAATCGGTCCACTGACCGCAATGCCCTGCTGTTGGCAGACGGCAACTGCAGGCGCAATGACGTGCTCATCTTCCGAACCGAACAATCCTCCTTCACCCGCGTGAGGATTCAGGCCACAGACTGCAATCTTCGGAGTCTCTGTCAACTGGCGGAAGAACCGGTCCGCCGCCTCAATGGTTGCAATCACCCGCTCGGTTGTGATCGCCGAAATCGCCGAGGCTAAGCTCTGATGTAACGTGACATGAATGACCGCAAGATGCCCGCCCATCATTAATAGCTGAATGGGCCCTGCATCTGGGCATAATCGCCCGAGGAGGCTCGGATATCCCGAGAATGCAATCCCCGCAGCATTCACCGAGGCCTCCGTGTGCGGTGCTGCCGCTACCGCATCGAAGTCACCCGATAGAACGCCCTGAACAGCCATTTCGGCATAGCGATAACAGACCCGCCCTGCCTCTGCGTTCGACATACCAAACACGACTGGGTGTTGCAATGGCCGATCAGGCTCTCGAAACTGGCAGGACACCCCTAGGCCGACAATCTGAGTTCCCTCGACCGTTATCTGCTGGTTGGCCACACTGGCTGCTGATTCGATCACGGATCGATCCCCAATCACGCACCAATCCACCGGTAACTCCTGAATTCGCGTCTCCCTCAGGGTCTTCAGAACAATCTCCGGACCAATCCCCGATGGATCACCGATGGGGAGTGCGATGACAGGTTGGCGACTCACAGCGGGATGGCTAATAAGGTATCGATCATGTCGTTGTCCAAGACCACGGTGCGGTAAGTGAATCGGACTCCGCTATGACTATATTCAACGCGATCTTGGTACTCGCCGGTCACGAACAAAATTGTGGGCTTCGAAGGTGTGATCCGGTAGACCGCGAAAGGGGTGATGTACTGTAATTCCAAGCCCTGACCTTTGATCCATGTCTGTGACAGGATGTGTCGATAGCGATGGGGCTCATAGACATTGACTGACGAGATCGAGGCGATGCGATCCCGAAGTTGATCCTTATTAAGCGCATGCATCAAGCCCAGTGGTAACCCTTGACGCTGATTGTCAGCGGTCGTGATATGGTATTGCCCATACTCGGTAAAGCCAGATAACCAGTGATGAAAGTCAAGCGCATCAAGCGCTGCAGCACTCGACTGAATCAACGACGCAATAGCAACTGGCACACTCATACGATTGTCTCCCCAAGGTGATCACAATACTGCTTCCAAAATCCGCGAATGGCTGCCTCAGTCACACGACTGGGGGAACTCAGATGATCGTATCCCCCCATCTTGAGTAAACCGACTGCCCCCTCAGCATAGGATGAATTCCGCTGAACAAATCCTCCCACTGCGCCATCTTCCATCGAAATATAACCCGCAGGCCCAACAAGATTAATTTGCATTAATCGGGCTTCCTGAAGTTCAGCCGAGTCATCCTCAAATCCGTAATACCACCACACCACCTCGACTTGGTCGACTCCGCGAGGAATCACTTGTCGCACGCACAATGAGTTGTTGATTTGATGAAAGACGGTCAGTGGGAACAAGGTCAAAATCTGTAACGAAATCTGATCACCAAATTCATCAATAAAGCGAAGCGCACGCGGATCCTTCAGCCCAAAATCATCCTTATTTGCGCGCAATTGCTCGGCATCATAGGTGGCATCATCAACCTCTTGCTTGCGCTTCGAGAACGAGATGTGACTGCCCCCTGCCGCATTGATCACGATTCCCCCGGATTGGGTGAGTCGATTTAACTTAAAGGTGGTAAAAAACGAATGGAGAATGCTGGCGTGGTAGCTATCACGATTATTCTCAACATAGATCTTCCAGTTACTGTGTATCAGCTGACTCGTCCGACCCAGTAGTACCGGGCGGCGCGGCAGTACTCGACGAATTCCCGCAGCAATATCAGGACCGACGTAAGTCTCGAAATCAGGGATCTGCGCATCAAACGAGGCAAAGATCACCCCATGATAGTTTTGGACTGTCAGAGAACGTAAATGTTGCTCGGATTTGTTGAAATCCTCAGGCATCCCGCCTTGACCTTGAATACCGCGCTCGAATGCGACCCCGGTCAATTGGCCTGTTAAATCATAGGTCCAACCATGATAGACACATGAAAACTCGGAGATGCGCCCGGTCTGCGCAATACAGAGCAGCGATCCACGATGAATACACCGATTCACGAACGCGCGAATCGTGCCATGATCCTTCACAACGACAATCGGTAGCCCGGCAATCTCTGTCGTGAAATAGTTATGTTCTTGAGTCAGTGCGGACTCAAATCCCAAAAAATGCCAAACAGGTCCCTGAAATAATTCTTCCATCTCGCGATCATAGATCGCGGGGTTGACATAGACCTCGTAGGGAATCTCAGATGTCGATTGAATGCGCACAACGTCTCCTCGAGGTATACGCCACACCGTGGCAGTAGGGCTTAATGGACTGGCTGCAGGCGGCTTTGCTCATCACAGAGTACCGTCGTTCGGTTAATCAACCGAATATCCGGATACTGATAACCACCCAAGGCACAATGCAATACGCTTCGATTATCCCACATCACCACATCATGCTGATTCCATTGATACGTCAGCTGGAACTGTGGGTCATCCAAATAAGCAAATAGCCGATCCAAGAGCGGTTGACCGACTGCATCCTCGAGTTCTTCAATCCCGATGGTGAATCGAGGGCTGGCAAACAAAATGTCCTCACCAGTGTCAGGATGGCGATACACCAGCGGATGTCGAACCGGTGGGTGCTTTTTCAGTTGCTCAGCGTAGAAATCACGAGCATTCAATCGATTTTCTGAAATCGTAACCCGCGGGTTCACCAGTTTACTGACGCAATGCAGCCCGTGCAGCCCTCGAATCAATACTTTCAGGTCCGCATCCAGGGCACGATAGACCTTGCCCATATCGATGAACCCTGTATGGCCGCCCTCAGAGGGATTTTTCAGGTTATACAAAATCGAGCCCAAAGGAGGATCGAGCTGCCAAGATAAATCTGAGTGCCACTCGACGCCCGCATCCACCACGCCAATTGGCTTCCCATCTTTCAGGTCATTGGACAGAATCAGGATTTCGGGGTGGCCTTCGAGTAAATACTGATTATTGCTGTGGACATCGCAGGGGCCAAACCGCTTTGAAAATGCCACATGCTGATCTGGCGTGAGGGACTGTGCTGGGAACGAGATCACACGATGATCCACCAAGGCTTGGCGGATCTCCCCGAACACCTCATCGGAGAGATCGCCCCCCAGGTCTACCCCATGAATCCGCGCCCCAAGGGCATCAGACAGTCGCTCGATCTCGATCATTTTTATTCTCCTCTACATCGACTCGCTCATCCCGAATCAAAATGTTCCCATAAGGGTCCATCACCACAGTTTGTTCGGGAACAACCAAGGTGGTGGTATCCGCTTGCTCGATCACCATGGGACCCAAGTAGGTCTGACCAGGCACCAAATCATGCCGCTGATAAATCGGTGTCTCAAAATTTTTCCACTTCCCAGACACCTCAAAGACCGCTGTGCGATGAGTGGGTGCACCGCGGGTCTCGGCCGCATCCGACCGTACCGAGGTATCAAACGCAGAGGTTGTCCGGGAGGGATGGCCTACTCCAGTGACCCGATAAGCCATCACTTCAACCGGCTGCGAAATCGCGGCATGCCCAAACTTGCGCTCATGCATCGCATCAAAGGCTGCCCTCAGGGCTTCTCGATCCAACAGTTGACTCTCAACCTCGACAGACAGCTCATATCCTTGGCCTTGATAGCGAAGATCGACCTGCATAATGGTACTCATTTCCTCCGGCGAAAACCCATCTGCCAAAAGGTACGTTTCCGCCTGCTTCACCAACTCCGCCAACGCCTGTGTATAGTCATCCGCGGACAAACTGGAGAGCCCTGCAGGCTTTGTTTGAATGAACTCATGCTTCACATCCGCATGCAATAGTCCAAGTGCGGACGTCACCCCTGGTCGAGCTGGAATCAGGACTTGCTTTAACCCAAGCTCACGCATAATGCGTGACGAGTGCAATGGTCCCGCGCCACCGAAGGACACCAGTGTAAAATCTCGTAAATCCAGTCCCTTGCTGGTCGCCAACGCCCGAATCGCCTCGCTCATTTTGATGTCGATAATTTTCAAAATGCCGAGGGCTGCCTCGTTCACATCCAAGTTCAGCGGTGCAGCAATCTTGTCCTGTATGGCCTTCCGGGCAAGCTCTGGCTGCAAGCTCAAATGTGCCTTTACCTCTGGCCGATCGCCTAAATATCCTAAGACCACATTACAGTCGGTAATCGTCGGTGTCTCACCGCCCTGCCCATAGGCCACTGGACCAGGCATGGCCCCTGCACTCTGTGGTCCGACATGCAGCAAACCATGTTCGTCGACCCACGCCATCGTGCCACCACCGGCGGATAATGTCTCCACTTGCACCGACGGCAGACACACATGCCGACCTTCGATCTCAAAACGATCACGGATCTCAGCCATCACCCCTTCATTCACAGCGACATCACAGCTGGTACCCCCCATGTCAAAGGAAATACCTGACGAAATACCGGCTTGATTGAGGATCTTCAATGATGCCATCACGCCACCTGCCAATCCCGACATTAAGGTCGCGACAGGGCGCTCAGCTGTTGCAGTGAGGGATGCAACGCCCCCATTCGACTGCATCACATACCGCTTCTTAGAGGTCATTCCGCGAGACGACATGGCCCGATCCAGTTCCGACAAATAGCGATCCATCACGGGACGCAAGTACGCATTAATGATCGTCGTGGACATCCGATAATACTCACGGATGAAAGGACATAAGGCACTGGAAATCGTCACCGGTACCCCAGGAAGCACCTCTTCGACCAAGGCCTTCACATGTCGTTCATGCGCTGGGTTCAGAAACGAAAACAGTAAGCAAACAGCAACCGCTTGAATATCCTGGCCCACCAATGACTGTAAACGGGCACGGGTCACGTCGAGATCAAGATCTCGCACAACCTCACCACGGGAACCGATGCGCTCAGGAACTTCGATGACCTGCGCACGATCAACAAGTAACTTCGGCCGTTGATAGCGGATATTGAAAATTTCAGCACCATAGGGGCGGGCTTGCTCCTGAACCTCGTACACCGCATCAAACCCTTCGGTGATGACTAACGCAGTTCTTGCCCCTTTTTCCTGCAGTAACGCATTCGTACCAACAGTCGTCCCGTGAATAAATATGTCGATTTCACTTGGTCCGATGCCAGTCGCAATCACGCGATCAAGACCCGCGATGACAGCTGTTTCAGGTGACTTCGGTGTCGAGGGCACTTTAAAGGAATGCAGTACCCCGTCACGGTCAAAGTAGGTGAAATCCGAAAACGTTCCCCCGGTATCCACCGAGACCTGTACCCGTGCACTCATGCCTGATCCTTTTTATCGCGCTATCTGTTTGTCATCACGCGGCGCAACTGCGGCGCCGACTGGAAATCTTTACACCACAACCACCACCACTGGGTGTGTCGAGTCGAACCACATCGCCAGCACCTAACGGAATATTGACCTCACGCGCTGATAACGACTTGGCGTCATGATCTGGGTTCAAGCAAGCAGCTCCAGGGCGCCCATCGCCGCCACCTGCAACGCCTCGAGGCGCAATCGCATGTCGCGACGAGCGAATCGATAAACGTGTCTGATCCATCAAAATCTCATAATCACGTCGGAATGCATCACCACCTCGATGCTCGCCCTCACCACCACTGTCATGTAACACAGAGAACTGACGAATACGCAGAGGGTACTCAGTTTCCAAAATCTCGATCGGTGTAATGCGGCCATTGGTTTGGTTCACATGGCAACCTGTGAGACCGTCAAATCCAGCGGAGGCACCAGACCCCCCCGCAAAGATTTCATATGAAATCGCCGATCCCACATCGCCCTCAGGGCGACTGAATCCAAAAATCAATGATCGCGAATCCGATCCATCCGCGCGTTGCGCCGCCTGGCCCAGTTGACCCAAGGCATCCAAGCTGGCATTGATGACAGCGTGGACAGTGGCATTGTAGGTGTTCATTGGGGCTGGAATCCGTGGCTCTAAAATTGACCCAGGACGCGTTGTGATCGCAAAGGCATTCAAAATACCCTGATTCACAGACACTTCTCGGTCCATGGCTGCCAAAATCACATAGGCACAGGCCGCCTTGACCAGAGATGGACGAATATTTGCAGGACCCACGGCCTGATCATCAGACGCTGAGAAATCAAAATGCAGCTCTTCGCCCAATTTCTTCACTGTGACTGCAATACGGATCGGTTGCCCTACTCGGATCCCATCGTCATCCAAGAATCGTTCAGCACTCGCTTCACCATCCGCCCACTCTCCTAGAGTCCGACGAATCACCAGCTCGGTTGCGGCAATCCGCTGTTCAACCGCCGCGTTCAGCGTCTCGAGACCGTATTTTTGGCAGAGATCGATGACCCGCCGCGCACCAACGTGACAGCATCCGAGTTGACCACGGATGTCGCCCATGACCAGATCGGGGGTTCGACTGTTGGCTCGGATGATGGTCTCTACTTCTTTGGAGACAACGCCATCCCGGACAAACCGAACTGGCGGAAAATGCATCCCTTCACTAAAAATATCGGTCGCTTTACCAGAACAACTGCCCGGAACAGGGCCGCCAATATCACTCTTATGCGCAATACTCGCAGTGAAAAACAATAACGCGCCATTCACGAAGACCGGCTTGATCACGCACATATCTGGGGCATGAGGACTGCCGCCGATATACGGATGATTCACCAAGAACGCATCATCTGGACCAATATCATCCAATCCATAGGCAGCAATCACAGCAGCCACGGACACGGGGAACACCCCCAAATGAAGCGGTAAAACAATGTGCTGCGCGGCAACCCGACCATCAGCCAATAACACCGCACAGCTGGCATCGTGACTTTCTCGGATAATCGTTGAAAAGCCAGTCCGGAATAATGCTTCCTGCATTTGCTTGACCACACCGGCCAAGGAGGCGTTCAACACCTCTTCTGAAATCGAATCAACAGACATTCGGTCCCCCATCATTTCGGACAGGTTATGTCTGCATGGGTAGGGTCGGAAATATCAATTTACGATGCACGGGATGCGTTTAGGATTTACCAAACGCATCCGGCTTGGGGGAAGCTTATAACTGTTCGGGCTCTTCGTTCAGATCGAATCCTTCGATCGACAATATCTCAGGATGATCGCTGGCGACTTCCACAACCAGGCTGACAATATAATCCCGAACAACTTCCTGCGCACGTGAAGTAGGCTTACTCATATTCTCAGCCATATATAGGGTTCGATAAGGCGTCGGATTGAGGATCTTCGCAACCCCCACATGGCCTTCTTCATACTCCCATTTCACAGCACCGATTGAGCCAACAGAAAACCCGAGGCCTTCACGAATCAGATGACGAATCGGCTGAACCGACTCAACTTCATGCACGATATTTAGTTCAATCCCGATCTGCTCAGCAAATCCATCGACCAAGCGGCGATACTCAAACTGCTCAGACGGCAAAATCAGCGGATAATTCACCAAGTCTTCGAACTGAATTTCATCCGGTACTGTCTCGTTGATCGCATTCTTCCAGTAGGTCAAATACAGAGTCTCACGCCCAAGCGGTTTGAAACGCAAATCCTGATCATCCGATGGGGCATAGCACAACGCGAGATCCAAACGACCATCGTTAAGCATCTTCGCCAGCGACTCACTGATTGAGTCTCGTAAACGAATCTGAATATCCGGAAAATCAAGCGCAACCCGCTTCGTTAACTGCGCCGCCAGAAGTTGTCCCGTCCCGTGGGTGAGACCCACAAGGACAGGTCCAGATGGCGTATCGCGCAGATTTTGCAGCTCGTTTTTGATGTAGTGCATCTGGCTAATTAAGCGTTCAGCATGCTCAGCCAACTTGAGTCCGGCCGCGGTCGGCGTCACGCCGCGCGCATGGCGGGTCACCAACTCGACCCCAATCTCATCCTCAAGACGGCGGAGATAGAGGCCTAACGCGGGCTGCGCAATGTACAGATGCTTCGATGCTTTGGTAATACTTCGATGCTTAATAATACCCAAAAACAAACGAAGACTTTTGATGTCCAATGCACAGCTCCTTGTATCGAGAGGGTGGTTAGTTGGCCAAGCTACCTTTTTCTTTGGTCAAGGCAGCGACTTCAACGCCCAAATAAGTAGTTTTGTCGCCATATAGTAAGGCACTGACATCATCAGGGCCCAGCATTTTCACCAACTGGTCGATTGTGCCGAACAGCGGTAACGGAAGCTTCGCGCTTTGCGCAAGCTCCATGGCGACATCCATATCCTTCTCCTGCCAGGTAAACCGTGTATGGTCCCAGCGCTCAAGCGTTGTATTTCGGGCAGGACACTGCAGCAGGATTTCACGCATCCGCTGCGCATCGACGCCGTATCGCTTCGCAAGAGCCAATACCTCAAAGTTCGCGCAGCATGCGGCCCAATGCATCATGTTGTTACAGGTCTTCGCTAACTGACCCGCTCCAACGCCACCGACGTGGTGCACAGCGCGGCTGTAGCACATCAACACTGGCTCAACAAAGGCCACATCCTCCGCGGAACCGCCACACAGGCTAGCAAGGTTGCCATCACGCGCGCCCTGCATGCCAAAGACAACAGGCGCATCAACAAATCGCAATCCCGCCGCCTTCGCACGATCAGCAAGCATCCGCATGGTCGTTGGATGATTGGTTGCTGCAATCACGATTGCCGAACCAGGTTTGGGGCTTGATGCGAGTATTTGATCCACAACCGTGGTCGATTGCGCATCAGACGCGACTATGACGATGAAAACATCGTGCGCAGGGACCAATGCGGCCATGTCCATTTCCGTCGCCAAACCTGCACTTTTCGCAGCGGCAATCTGTTCTGGGTTGATATCGAAACCGGTAACCGGCATCCCCTTGGCGTGAATGTGCTTGGCCATTTCAAGGCCCATGGCCCCAATACCAATCACTGTTGACTTCAACATGCGTGACTCCTCGTGTGTTATTTACCTGTATCTAAATCAGCTTCTTGGCGCTCAATGCTAAAACGCAAACGTGTCGCATAGTCCAAATCATCTCCTGTCACTCGGATCCAACGAGCGGGTGACTCAGGATGACGTGTTGAATGAATCACATGGGGGCCAAAAAACATGGCGTAACCGGGCTGGACCTTCTGTACATCAAAAACCTCGAGTGCAGCGGGACCGGGTTGCCCCTGCTCACCGGTTAAGCGGTGATAACTGGTCATCTCAGTGAAACCTTCCACTTGGTAATACAGTGCCCAAGACTCTCCATGATCGTGGGGAGCACCTTTCTTTGGACGCTCTGCCCCGTGCAGCAGAATTTGCATTCCCTGCTTCGGCGTTCCCCATAAGCGCACCTTCGATGAGACATCCAGACCTTGCACATAAGCGCGGACCTGCGGATCCGATAGGTAGTCCGTCACCATCTGGGTCCCCTCAACCGTAATCGCTTCGGCAACATCAGGACGCTCAAGCAAGCTCATCAGATTCTGGGCGAGCTGTGCAGTCTGTTGTTCCATCATGAATTACACTCCTGTTATGGTAATTTTGATCAATAATGCATTCCGGCTTTCGGAGTGTCCAAAAACGAAATGGTATTGCGGCCTGCGAAGGGGCGTTCCCCTCCAGACGCGCTAAGGGGCAACATGCGTACGCTCATCATCGGCCTTGGGCGAATCGGACGTTTGGTCGCGCGCGATCTCATACAGAACCCATCCGACAGACAGTGGGTCGGTGCGGTGGAAGTTTCAACAGAGGCCGCACTGTTCGCTTATCTTCTAAATCATGACAGCACCTATGGGCACCTCGATTCTGCCGCCATCTTCACCGCAAATGACAGCACCTTAATCGCTGGTCAGCACACAGGAATCCCTCTATACCAGTCTGTCAGTGAGGCACTCAAAAGCTGTGATCCGGAACTGATCATCGAGTGCTCAGGAGACCCGAACGTGGCACGAACCCTCGCTGACGCGTCGACCAAGGGTCATTTCTGCGTGATTTTTTCCAGCCAAACGGACGCCGTGAGAGGACGAGACGAGACCTTCGTTTGGGTTGAAGGAGTGAATCATACTGCGTACAACCCGGCCCAACATCGCCTGATTGTGAACCCTGGATGTTTAAATAACTGCCTCATTCCCGCCTTAACAGCAGTGAATGCATATCGAACAATCGTATCTGGAACCTTTGTGTCTGTGCACAGCGTCACCAACACCCAACCTGTTCTTGATCACATCGCGAAACACGCGCGCTGGTCTCGTGCCGGTTTCGATAATTTAATTCCGGCAGGCCACGAACCATCACAACTCATTGCTCGGTTCTTTCCAGCGCTCGGACAACAGTTGATTGGTCAAACGGTTCGTGCACCTGTGTCACATACAAGCTATGTGACGTTAACTTTGCAAACCGATAAACCACTGAGCACCGAAGGTCTTAGCTCCGCTTTTCGCAGCAGTACAGTCCCGGCACATGTACTCGGATTGGATGAGCGCGCATTGGTGAGTAGTGACTATAAATTTGATGGTCGATCAGCCATCATCGATGCCACGAATATCCGCGCGCTGGCTGCAAACACTGCGTTTTTCAGCGCCTGGTACAACAATGAATGGGCATTTGCAGCGCGGATGAGCGACATCAGCAAAGCGATTGCCAGCCACTCTTATTCACGCTAGTTAAGGATAAAATCATGTGCGGAGATCTCGAAGGACAACACGACATTGGCAGTTTTCATGAGTTTATCCAACTCGCGTTAGACGATGTAGCGACTCCGCAAGTCCCATCAAATCAGGATTGGGCCCGAACAGTCGCAGCACTTCCAGATCACAAAGCGAACCATGAATTGATGGCACAACTCTTCCAAATGGCTCGTGCGCTGGCCTCACACACACCAGAATCACAACAGCCAGAACGTATTGCGCAAATATCCCAAGTTCTTGCCCGAGCCAGTGGCGTACTTGCAGGTCTGTTAGTGGATGATGGCAGCCTTCAACGCATTGGGCTTCACCAATTTCTCGGAGGAGTCGAGCACGGCCGCACCCTTGAGCACCAGCTCACGCACCCCAGCCATGACCACCACCATGGGCATGACCACAATTCACATGATCATGCGCACCCACATTAGGGTCAGCCAATCACCCGACAAGGGGGTAAGAGAATAAATTGATTTAGCCAAGATCCTGACATCACATGGCAGGTATGTATCATCATCGTACAAAGCTTATAAAAAGAGGCTCGCATGCGCATTTGGGATTCGCTCATTAATGATGATATTCGTGCCATGTACGCTCACTATCAGTCAGAGCCACGCTTAGGGTCTAGCCCTGCATTACTTTTGATCGATCTTTATAACCTGTCCTACAAAGGTGGTAATAAGCCCGTTCGAGAGCTCCTATCGACTAATCCGAGTGGATGTGGTGAACACGCCTACAAGGCGATTGCGCCGACTCAAGCCCTCATTCAGCTATTCCGGGATCGTCAGTTACCGGTCATCTATTCAACACGGCGCTGGTCTGCGCACAGTGAAGGCGTCCATTCGACACAACGTCAGCGGAAAGCGCTCACCGAAGAGGATTATGCGATCTACGAGGCCTTCCGCCCCGAACCGGAAGACACCATCATTTACAAGCCACGAGCGAGTGTGTTCTTTGATACACCGATGGCTGAGACCATGAAGGAACTTGGCGTCGACTCATTAGTCATCGCGGGTGAGAGTACAAGTGGTTGTGTTCGGGCCTCTACTGTTGAGGCGTACTCTCATGGCTATCCACCGATTTTGATTGAAGAGTGTGTGTTCGATCGAAATCCGGTCAGCCATGCCATGAATCTGTTCGATATGCACCACAAATACGGCCATGTCATGCCTCTAGAGGCGTTCAAGGCGCATTTACGTCAAAAATTTCCCTCAGGAAGTTAGAGAGCATGGATGATATTTGGCCAGCCGTCGTCAGCGGACTGGTATCGATTCTCCAGCCCTCCGCCTTCATGTATATGATGCTTGGGATTGTCATCAGTTCGACACTCGTTGCACTTCCTGGGATTGGCTCCAAAACCGCCATCGCATTGCTGTTACCAGTCGCATTTACGCTCGAAAAGTTTGAGGCGATCTGTCTCATCGTCAGCGTGTGGGCGGTAAGTAATACCGCGAATTCGATTACCTCAATTTTATTTGCTGTACCCGGGGGTTCGGGCTCACAAGCCACCATTTTAGATGGCTACCCAATGGCCCGGAACGGTGAAGCGGCACGGGCGCTCGCCGCTGCTTTTACAGCATCCGCGCTCGGTGGGGTCTTTGGTGCCATGGTACTGGCGCTATCTCTGCCGATTTTAAAGCCTCTCGTGATTATGCTTGGACCACCCGAATTTTTTGTTCTGATTCTATTCGGGATCGCAATGGTCTCGACCCTTAGTGGCAAAAACAAGGTTAAAGGGCTCGTGATCGGTCTTTTGGGATTATTGCTCGCGACAGTGGGCGTCCACTTAGTGAGTGGGATCCCAAGGTTTACTTTTGGATCGCTCGCGTTGATGGAGGGCTTAAGTTTAATTCCGGTCACTATTGGACTCTTTGCCATTCCAGAACTGATTGCACTGGTGGCCTCTGGATCCTCAATTTCGAAGATGGAACTAAACAACCTCGACAGTGGACGACGACAAGGCATTAAAGATCCCTTTATCCACTGGTGGCTTGTGATTCGCTCAAGTCTTGTCGGCGTCTGGGTTGGGATGATTCCCGGCTTAGGATCGTCAGTCGCAGACTGGTTTGCCTATGGGCATGCTCGGGCGACCGAAAAAGGTGCCGAGGAAACCTTTGGGACTGGCGACGTTCGCGGTGTCATCGCCGTCGACGCGGCGACAAATGCGAAAGAAGGCGGTTCACTTATTCCTACCCTAGCCTTCGGGATCCCAGGATCTTCCACGCTTGCGCTGGTCTTTGGCGGCCTTCTAATTGTCGGGGTAAAACCTGGCAAAGATATTTTGACAACGAATCTCGATGTGACGTTTTCATTCATTTGGCTACTGATTATCGCCAGCGTCATCACTTCTGTTCTCTGTATTATTTTTATCAAACCACTCGCTAAAGCCACTCAAATCCGCCCCAGCCTTCTCGTACCTGTGATCTGTGCACTGTCGGTCGTCGGTGCCTTTGCCACCTCAAATAGCTACTACGATGTGCTGATCATGGCTTTCTTCGGCGTTGCTGGGTATTGGCTTCGTCTACATGGTTGGCCTCGACCTCCCCTCCTCCTAGGATTGGTGTTAGGGCCGGAAGCTGAACGTCATCTATGGACTTCCTATCAATTGTACGATTGGGAGTTTATTTTCCGGCCGATCACGGGATCGTTACTCCTCCTACTGATGGCTATCCTGGCGTGGCCAACAGTCAAAAAATTCATCCGAAAGAAACGTGCTGAATCTGGGGTGGCGCATGGCGGTCAGTAAATATGCCCTGACCGCTCGCTCTCTTTGTGCTTTTTGGCTACGCGATGGCGCGAGGCTTAGAGATGCCCTTTCGGGCCATGATGATGCCCGTATTCGTGGCAGCCATTGCACTGCCTTTGATCGTGATCGCTCTCTATCAAGATATTCGAAGAGATCAGAAGCGAATCATTGAGACGCACGATTCAACAGCTGATTTAGCAATGACTGATTCAGAAGTTACCCGCGATGCTTTTCGACGTGTCTTTGTATTCTTTATCTGGTTTGGCGCATTGATCACGGGGGCATATTTACTCGGATTTTTGATTGCTCTACCGCTTCTAGTAGTGATTTATTTATTGATGAACAAAGAGCCAATGTG
The DNA here is from genome assembly GCA_018401755.1 of Litorivicinus sp. Classification (GTDB taxonomy): domain Bacteria; phylum Pseudomonadota; class Gammaproteobacteria; order Pseudomonadales; family Litorivicinaceae; genus HIMB30. The sequence continues at coordinate 63,842 of JAGYKJ010000007.1, read as the reverse complement.
GTTATCAGCGCTACTTGGGCTTGGCGTACTGGCGATCCTGTATTGGGGATTCCAGGTAGGGTTGGTACTTCCGCTACCACGTGGTGTACTGACAACACTGTTGTTTGGCGTATAACACATAATCATAAGGAGTAAAGCCATGCGATTATTATCTTCTCTCAAAGGCATTGTCGGGACTGCCCTTGTCTGTCAGGCCGCACTTCTATCTGCGCCTGTGTATGCAGGTGGACACGGTGGTGATTTCTATAAAGGCAAAACCATAACGATCATCGTACGGTCAGGACCCGGGGGTGGGTATGACCAATATGGACGGCTAATTGGTAACCATATCGGAAAGCATATTCCCGGTAATCCGAAAGTTATCGTGCAAAATATGCCAGGTGCGGGCGGTATCGTTGCTGCAAATTATCTCGACTCACAAGCGCCACGTGACGGAACAGTGGTTGCTATTATCGATCGCGGGGTGGCCTTCACTCAGCGTGTTGGCAAAGAGGGTGTCAGTTATGATGTATCCAAATGGAACCTTTTAGGCAGTGCGACCGGGGAGGCTTATGCCTATGTGGCTGCTAAAGACGCGCCCTTTAATAGCCTCAGTGAGTTGAAGTCACTCAGGGATGAGCAAAAGTTCAGTGCGACGGGCCCTGGATCTGATTCCTATACCTATACTGAACTTCTGCAAAACGCGGGGATGCCGGTCCGTTTGATCTCTGGTTACGTCGGAACGCAGGAAAAGCTGCTTGCGGTCATTCGTGGCGAAGTCCAAGGGACTGCTGGGAGCTTTGGCAGTATTGTTGAACAAGCCAAGGAGGAAGGTCTTAAGGTCATTGGTTTGCTCGGCAAGGTGGCAGGGCAAGATCAATTAGAGCAGCTCTCAACGTTCATACCAGAAAACCAGAAAGCAACTCTGGCCGTTGCAACAGCGCCTCTGGCAGCAGGACGTCCTTTTGCCACAACCCCAGGTGTTCCCGCAGATCGAGTCAAAATACTGCAAGATGCGTTTAGGAAAGCCCTTGAGGACCCTGAGTTAATCGCTGAGGCAGCAAAAGGGGAGCGCCCAATTGACTACATGAATCCAGAAGATTTGGCCACGCTTTACAGCAATATCCTCATGGCCCCTGATGATGTCATTGCAAAGTTCAGCGAAACACCAGTAACGAAAGTCACAGCAGCACTGGATGATGTTCAAGATGGCGGTAAGCTTATTGTATTTAAGGGGACTGGGGCATCCGTGAATGCAGCAATCTCGAGCAGTCGGACAAAACTCCTAGTGGCTGGCAAAGAAGTCAAACGCAAAGCGCTGAAGGCTGGCATGAACTGTTCCATTGAATACAATCCTGGTCATCCAGAAAATGAGGCTTCACTGGTGGATTGTCAGTAAAAGTCATATCGCCATGACGTACTGTTGTTAGGACGTCAGATTCGTAATAACCCCGCAAGTTGCGGGGTTATTTTTGGTTAGCACGTTCTTAAGCTCCCCCAATGAGTGCGCAAGGAAAAGCTAGATGTTTTCTGCCATCATTTGATGAAGGAGACATCATGCGTAAATCGAGATTTACAGAGACACAGATTGTATCGATCCTGAAGGAAGCCGAAGCCGGTCGAAAGATTGAAGATCTGTGCAGAGAGCACGGCATTAGTAATGCCACGTATTACCAGTGGAAGAGCAAATACGGCGGTATGGAAGCGTCGGATTTAAAGCGAATGAAAGAGCTTGAGGCTGAGAACAGTAAGCTGAAGCGGATGTATGCGGACATGGCGCTGGAGAATCAGGCCATTAAGGATCTGCTGGGAAAGCTCTGAGGCCGTCGCAACGGCGTTGGGTGCTTTTCCAGATGGAAAATCGGCTCTACTGCTCAGTACGGCTCATCTCAGACATGTCTCGGTGAACCAATAGGGAACATGGGAATACTTGGATATGAATTTTCTTTTTGAAGCAGATGATTCAGGTCATGAGGTGAGCGTATAAATGGAAATCGGCTCCACACTCGGAAAAATAACGATGCGAAAGATATCGACACTACCGATCAGGCAATCAGGGTGAGAAGGAACTGATTTAGGCCCGCTGCCGAAGGATCGGATTGAGAAAGCCAGCATTTCTCTTAATCGATTTCTATAACCTGTCATACAAGGGTAGTAATCGTTCTGTGTCAGAGATCATTTAAACCAATCCCAGCGGATGTGGCGAACATGCCTTGTATAGCGTCAACTATCTTGTCCGGTTATCGACAATTATCTTGTCCGGTTCCGAGATGGGCATTTAGCTCTCTCTTTGTTGTTTAGCCCTCCTGTTTGCCTCGTGATCTTTTATTGGTTTCAACCGCCTGTCGGCGCCGATAGCTTTCGACATTCATTTCGAAGATGGTGGCGTGATGTACCAGTCGGTCAATCGCAGCGATGGTCATTGCCGGATCGGGAAAGACCCTGTTCCACTCTCCAAACGGCTGATTCGCGGTGATGAGTAAGGATCGCCGCTCATAACGAGTGGAGATCAGCTCGAACAGCACGCTGGTCTCCGCCTGATCCTTCTCGACATAGGACAGATCATCCAGAATCAGCAGGTCAAATCGATCGAGCTTCTCAAGTAGGTTCGGTAGGTTGAGTTCCTGGCGTGCACTCTGTAACCGCTGGACCATGTCATGTCAGCAAGCGATTTCGCAGACCTCTTCACGAAGAACAAACCATAAGTTCGTATGGCGCCAACCGAAAAAGTTGGCTCCTATTAACCTACGGCAACATGGCTCTAATTTCCTCAACAGTGCGCACGTAGCCCATTCGAGGAAACACACGTTGCATTAATTGGCGGTGATTATCCATTTCCGGAGAGGCACATCCATCACTTGCAAAAATCAAATGATAGTCAAGATCTCTTGCTGAAAATGCCGTACTCGCAATGCCAACATCGGTCGAACCGCCAAGCAAGACGAGCCGACCAATCCCCTTGGTACGGCACAATAAATCCAAATAGGTTTGATGAAATGCACTCCATCGATACTTGGGCACCATAAAGTCTGACTGAGTAGAGGCAAACTCATCAATAATTTGATTGCCCCAAGTGCCCTCTGATACGACTGCAATGGCGGGTTCGCCATCATCTGGAACTGGCAGCAACCGATTATCAGTATCTCTCAAAGTCACGGCCGTCGTCCCATTGTCGTGACGATGATTGGCGTAGGCAAAAATAATAGGGACGCCCTGGGAGCGGGCTTTTATCACAAGATTAACAATTCCCGGCAATATCGGAGCATATTTTGTATTAACGCTGCCATCTTCATGTTTGACATGCACATTTATCATGTCAAAAACAAGTAAGGCACTTTCTGTACCCAAGGTTGTTTTACTAATCACTGATCCTCCAAAAACCGATCCGATTACGAGACCGTAATCGGATCACTTAGACGCTGCCGTTACTTTTTCTTCTTCTTTGCGAATAACGAAACGATTTCGTCAGGCGCACCCAAAATCTCTTTGTAGAGATCTTCAAGCTCCTCAGGAGAGGTATACCCCACTTCTTCACCCGCTTGAGTCAGTTCTTTGACGTAGTCTGGGTCCTGAACTGTCTTTCTGAACGCTTCCCGCAACACGGCAACAACGTCTGGAGGTGTCCCAGGCGCGGTAATAAATGGACGACCAGCGAGCAGTGGCGTTGCCAAAATTTTCGCTAAGGTTCGATATTCGCCCTGCATGGCATCACGTAAATCTGGAACACCCTTAAGATCCGGATGGTTACCCAGCTTCGCGAAAATAATGAAGCCTTCCTTGTCGATCACGTCCTTCTGGCTCGGATAGGTTCCGCTCATCCCGTCAACTTCACCCCGCAGAATTGCGAGTGCTTGATCTCCAGACCCTTCGTAACCCGTAACAATCTTGACAGGGTAGCCGGCATCTTTCAGAAGCTGCTGCACCTGCGTGGATCCCGCACCAATGCCGCTCGTTGAAAAAATAAACTCACGTCCAAGGGACTTGATGTCTTCCAGCGTTTTGACCGACGAGTCTTTTGCGCTCATCAACACCCGAGAGTCACTCACAGGACTTCCTAACACAGGCATTTCCGCCGACTTATAGCGAATGCCTTTGCCACCAAGCCGCTCAGCGAGGGCTAATTCACGGGCCGCTACGTAGATTGCAGTTCCATCCCGAGGGGCTTGGGTATAGAGCCAATTCGCGCCCACAACACCGCCAGCACCTGGGCGGTTGACAGCAATCACCTCAGGATTTCCGGGAAGATACTTACCAATGTGGCGCGCCATCAGACGACCATGAAAGTCATATCCACCCCCAGGGGTCGAGCGAATCGCAATCTCGATAGTCTTTCCAGAAAAATCGACAGCTTGCGCTGGCAGCGCCATGGTCAGTCCGGTAAGCCCTGCAAACACGGCTGGTGTTACATACTTCGATATTATTTTCATCACGTCCTCCAACGTTTGTAGATATTTCACCTTGATCAATTCAAAGGTTTCAGGTGAACAGGCTAATGAGCACTCCCTGCGGAAAGGGGAGATTTAATAGCTCATTAAATAAACCACGTACCACCACCGCCATCACAGTGGCAAGAATCAGACTGAGACGCCAAGACTCTCCATTACGTTTCAAATAGGCAAACACAAACACTGGGACAGAAAGGTAAAATCCAAATGCCCAAAGCGAGAGAAATAAGCCAAAAACCCACGCCAATTGCTCAATGGTGATCCGAATCCCCTCTCGCGAGGTCTCGTCCTCAGTGATCTCGAAATCAACCGCACCCGGCGCATTCGCGCCGGTGCCCGCTGGAATTTTCTCAGATTCACGAATAGCCTTTGCAACAAAATGCACAACAATCACGATAATCCCGACGACGCCAACGACCATCGGGAATAATCCAGGCAACGGAGAAAACTCGAAGCTTCCAATGACCACATACACAAAGTAGGCCAGCAAAATAGCGCCAACGATATTGGATGCCGAAAACACACGTCTCATCACAGTGCTCCCGCTTGGCGCTTCGCCATATACCGCTTTTGAATCATCGGATAAGCCAGACTCAACACCAACAGTCCGAAAATGATCAGTACCCCTGGGCGCAACAAGAATCCGAATTCATAAATCTGATAGGAGGTCCACATAAACCGCTCCGCCAGAGGCCCTAAGACCAGACCTAAAAGTAGTGGTGGTCTTGGCCATCCGGTCGCTCGCAAAACCAGCCCAATGAGGCCAAAAATAATCATAACAGCCACATCTTCGAGGCGGTTTGAGTTTGCAAAACTCCCAAGCACAGCCATCGCAAGCACCATTGGCACAAGAATCGAGGGCCGTAATGTGGTCGCTTGCGCCATCTGCTTCACGAACGCCAGGCACAACAATGAAGTTAAGATCGAGGAGATGATCAGTAACCAAATAATCGAAAAGGTCACATCAAGCTGTGTCGTGAGGATTTCCCGACCTGGAGTAATTCCCACAATGAGAAGACCTGCAAAAATCAGCGCCAGGGTGCTACTGCCCGGAATCCCAAATGCGAGTGTTGGAATTAAAGCACCACCCTCCTTCGCATTTGTCGCTGCATCGACAGCAATGACACCCCTGACATCACCTTTCCCGAAGGTTTCGCGTGCGCCTTTGCAGGTTTGTAACGCATGGCCATAAGCAAACCAATCTGCGACTGATGATCCAAGACCTGGAATGATCCCAACCCATACACCAACGATGCTCGAACGAACGACCAACCACCAGTGAATGAATGCATCTTTGATACCTTGTCGACGACCTGCCCCAATGTCACCCAAGGCAACATCAGAAATCGTTCCCTTGCGTGCGGCAAGCGCAATCAGCTCAGGAATGGCGAATAATCCAATCGTTAAGGGAACCAGACCAATCCCATCAAACAGATAAATGTACTCGAAGGTATACCGGGGCTCGCCCGACTGCCCCTGGATTCCAATTAATGAAATCGCAAGGCCGAAAACACCAACCGCAATCCCTTTAAGTGGCGCCTTTCCAGACAGTGCGCCCACCATCACAACACCCATCATGACCAGCATGAAAAATTCTGGAGGGCCCAGTAATAAGACCAGCGGTCGCAGAATGGGAATTGCAGCCAAGAGCACGATTGCACCAATCACGCCCCCAAGTGCTGAGGAGGTAAATGAAGCAGCAAGCGCACGTGCCGCCTCGCCATTCTTTGCCATGGGGTAGCCATCCATAATGGTGGCTTGTGAGCCGCCCCCGCCGGGAACTGAAAAGAGAATTGCTGTAATCGAATTGGCCGTATTACTCACCGCCCAAACGCTCACAATCAGGGCAATCGCTTCATACTTATCCAACACAAACGCAAACGGAAGTAACAGCGCAATGGCGGTCTTGCTTCCGATTCCGGGCATGGCAACAAGGGTACTACTGATCAGAATTCCAACAATCATCAGGCCAAAGGCCTTCCATTGAAGAATACCCTCTAACCCTTGTATGGCAGCGTCAATCATGTCGACACCCATTCACCTTCACTCCATGGCCCCGGATTTCTATAGTCTTGAATGCATTAGAAATATTCGGTCTTCATCCAGGCAGCTACCATATCCGCGGGGAAACTCGCGACGAGATACCCCTCAAGCCCGTTTCCGTGCGGATACACCTCCAATCTCAACCCATCAATAAGTCAATAAGAACCCCGTTATACAACGTCTTACCGAGAAGCATATTGAACAGCACATAGATCGATATGGCCAAGCCTCCGGATATTGCGAGCGCGTGACGTATCGAGCGCTTACCCCACACATACAGTGAGAAGAAGGTATAGATCCCAGAGCCCACAATAAATCCCAGAAAATAGGCAATGGCAGCGAATATCGAAATCCAAAAGATCGATTGCCAAATTTGGGACACAGGAATGTCGTCACCCTCTCCACTGAGAGACTTTTCTCCAGCATCACCCCCCTTGGCTCGGTCGTACATTAGCCAAAGCACGCAAATAATCATTAAGATCGACGCCGCTATTGGTAAAAATCGACTGATCGGCTTGTAATCCATCCCAAAGTAAATCGTCAACCCGGCCAACGCGAGCATGGCAAGCATCGCTATCGTGAAGCCGTCAAATCTCGATTTCTGTTCCATCCAATTATCCTTCACGCGTTTGCAGAGCTTGCGACGTTACGATCGAACACGAAGCCCTTCAGGAAATACAACAAACAACCAATAATGCAGGCAAAGATGACGATCGAAGGGGTCCGATCAAACAAAATGCCTAGACTTCCGTCACCGATCTTCATTGTCTGGTAGTAACTTGTTTCCATGATCGGAGCGAGCACCAGCGCAAGTGGAAAACTAATTCTTGGGAACCCCAAGCGCATGAAGATGAACCCAATGACGCCAAAACCTAGGGCAGCAACAACATCCAAGAACTCATTATTGAGCGAATAAGAGCCTATTAATGCGAAGGCCAAGACCACCGGGACCAGAGTCTTCGAGTCTACAAACGTCAGCTTCGCCATGCTTGAGGCCGTTAAAATAGTAATCGCGGATGCCAAGATTCCTGAGACCACGGTCGCAAGAATCAAAATCCATATAATATCGATACTTTCCGTCATAATGGTTGGACCTGGCACCATGCCGTGGAGCACCAATACGCTCAGGAATACCGCCATTTCAGCACTACCGGGAATACCAAACGCGAGCGTAGGAACGAGGGCTCCTCCCTCCTTTGCATTGTTGGAAGCCTCCGGTGCAATCACTCCGATAATATTTCCTTGGCCAAAACTTTCACGATCAGCGGGCTTGGCACTGGCTACTGCGAGTGTATAGGCCATAAAGGCAGCCACAGTGCCACCCACACCCGGCAATGCACCGACCCCTGTGCCGATGGCTGAGCCGCGCAAGGTCACCGACCAATGTTTAAAGGGAAGCCAACAACCTTGCAACACCTGCTTAAGGTTGACCTTCGCCATATCCCCACCTTCCGAGATTGATCCACCTTTCGCCCACAAGTTAATCATTTCGCTGACCGCGAAAAACCCAATCATTGCAGGCACAAGTTTGAAGCCGTCCCAGAGATAATCTAAGCCACCACTGAAACGAATCTCACCGGTCACGAAGTGGTACCCGACGCAGGACACAATCACGCCGAAGGCACCCACGACTAAACTCTTCAGGAACTTAGCTCCCGTCGACAAAGACACTGAGATCAAGCCCAAGATTGTGAGCAAAAAGAATTCTGGAGGGCCAAACATCAGGACAATTTCCCGAGTAATTGGGATCATTGCGATTAAAAATATAATGCCCAGTATGCCACCCACTCCGGATGCCATGGATGCCGCACCGATCGCAAGACCTGCCTTACCCTGCTTAGCAAGCGGATAGCCATCGAGAGTCGTTGCCGCATTCGGCGCCGTGCCCGGTGTATTCAATAAAATGGCTGTCACGGCACCACTGGTTGGCGTGGATGCCATGACCCCAGCCATCAAGATGATCGCATCCGAAGCGGTCATTCCGATCGAAAATGGGATCAGTAAAGCCAGCGCTGTGGTGCCACCTAATCCTGGTAGAACACCAAACACAAGCCCAATGACAACCCCTAAGATCAAATAAAACATCGACCATGGCTGGAGTAGATCCGACCACGCTGTTGCAATAATGGCAAGTGTATCCACAGCCCTAAATCTCCATTCCTAATTGAGGTCAAACCTCTGAGCGGTTTATTTAAATAAGTGCGAGAACTGCTTGTACAGATTCAAGGCACGCATCACTGTTGCGTCAGCAGCAGCAGGTGTTGCAGAAGACACCGCATTATTTTGCGTTTCTACCGCCCACTTTTGTAACTCAGGATGCTCAACCGCATACTTCAGCGCAGCATGTAACTCATTGGTGATTTCAGGTGACATCCCTGGCGGACCCGCCACAACCCGGAGCAAGTTCACCGCATCTAAATCAGGGTGACCAATCGCGGCACCATTGAGGGCTCCCGGAAACTCGGGATCGATCTGCTCAGAAAAGTGAGCAATCACGTTGTAGTCACCCGCCTTGTTATACCGCTTGGCAGATCCCAGTACGGCCATCGTCAAGTCACCATCGCCGCGCAATACCGCGGTCGCATACTCTTGAGACGATTTATAGCCGTAAATGAAGTCAGCACCCTTGTTCAAAGTGGACCACACAATGGAATTTGCCATGCTCGATGTGGCACTTGGACCAATTTCAGGAATTTTGAGATCACGATTCACGTTGATCAAATTATCCAGGGTTTTAAATGGACCGCTCGCTGATGTCATCAATACGTAAGTATCGACGCCAACTTGAGTAATCCAAGTCATGCGCGTGATGTCAAATCCGCCGTCAGAACCGGTGATATAACTCACGCCATGACCTGGAATGTTAAAGATCTGGATGGTATGGCCATCTGGCTTTGCGCGTGTCGTGTAGGTGGCCGCTTTAGCACCACCAGCACCTGGCATATTCACGGGCACAACAGAAATATCTGCACCCTTTTTCGCGAAGTACTCTTCCATGAATGGAATCATTTTTCGCGTCAGCGTGTCGAAACCACCACCCGGCCCATAAGGGATGACGAACTCAATGTTCTTCTCCGGGAATGACGCTTGTGCGGGCGTGGCAAATGCCACACCCAGTGCCAACATTGCTGCAAATAGCCGCATCTTGATCTCCAACTACGTTAGATACTACTTAAAGATATCCGCAAACTGCTTGTACAGCGTCAGCGCCCGCATTAGGCGTTTCTGCGCCGCCTCAGGGCTTTCGGACGATACAACACCATTCTGGGTATCTGCCGCCCACTTCTGCAATTCAGGATGCTCAACTGCATACTTCAATGCCGCATGTAATGTGTTGGTCACCTCTGGACTCATTCCAGGAGGCCCTGCCACCATACGAAGTAGATTGACTTCATCCAATTCAGGCTTGCCAAGTGCAGCGCCATTTACTGCGTTGGTGAACTCTGGATCTACCTTCGCATCGAAGTGCGCAACGATATTGTAGTCACCCGCCTTGTTGTAGCGTTTTGCTGATCCCACGACGACCATTGTCAAATCGCCATCGCCACGAAGAACCGCGGTCGCATACTCTTGCGATGACTTATAGCCAAAGATGTACTCGGCACCTTTGCCAAGCGTCGTCCACACAATCTTATTCGCCATGTTTGAGGTCGAACCAGGACCTTGCTCAGGGACTTTGATGTCTCGCCCAAGGTTCATAATGTTATCAATCGACTTCAACTCACCCGCACCTGAGGTGATGACGACATAGGTGTCAACGCCAACCTGATTAATCCAGGTCATTTCAGTAATGTCGTAACCCGCATTGTTATCCGTGATGTAGCCCAAACCGTGGCCTGGAATATTAAATATTTGAATGGTGTAGCCATCTGGCTTCGAACGACTGGTGTAGGCCGCTGCTTTGTTGCCGCTGGCACCTGGCATATTGACAGGCACGACAGAGATTTTTGACCCCTGCTTTGCGAAGTACTCTTCCATGTACGGAATCATCTTCCGCGTCAGCGTATCAAACCCGCCGCCTGGACCATAGGGGATAACGAAGTCAATATTTTTTTCCGGAAATGCCGCTTGTGCTGGTGTTGCAAATGCAACCCCCAAAGCAAGCAGCGCTGTTAAAAATCGCATGGGAATGCCTCCTGATTATAGTTATCGTCCACACTATGGTGTGACTTACCCAAGGTACCTGTGGCAGACGGCGTCCGTCCAGTCATCTCAACTCAGAACCCTAATTGAATTCCGCATGACGTGGATAAGGTCTTGGTATGGCGATCAAGTCAGGATGCCTGCATGCGCATTTTCAACTGGGTCAATGCCCATAGTGCAATGAGTAAAATACCAACCCAAACAAAGGTGTAGCGAGTGCCGGCGAGTTCGGCAGCAACACCTGCTGCAAGAGGCACAAAAAAGGTAGCTAATCGGTTTACACTGGTTCGTAGACCGACGATGAGCCCCTGTATCTCAGAAGGAATGCGCGCACCAAGGACTGAAAACATAGCGGGCTGGGTGGTTCCAATCGCAACCCCCATCAAGATATTCAACCCCATTAAGCCCCAAAATGAGGAGGTGGCTGACATGGCGGTGAGAGCAAGCAGTGCAATCAGAATGAACACCGCCAAAATGCGCTCTGGTTGCCACCAGCGGGCCATCACATTGTTTAAGAAGGCCGCAACTGCCGAGGATGCGGCGCTGACTCCAATCACCAAACCAATCTGTGATGCAGAAAACGATAATTCAGCCAAATACACAGGTAGAAAGCTCGTCTGCAAAGCGACTGCACCCAGTCGCACGGAGGAGGAAGCAATCACAAAAAAGACAATCGGCTCTTTTAATAAGCCAAAAGCCGCACCGTAATCAGCACCCATTTGCTTTCGCTTAGACATAGGCTCCTGCGCACTAATCGCGCTGGACTGTTCACCCAGCGTCAAGGCGAGGCACATGAGCAAGGCGCACCACACAGACACGGTTACGAAGCTCGAGGTCGAGCCCAAGTAATCCCAGATAACCCCAATCATCAACGGACCAATGAAGGTTCCGCCCATGCTCCAGAACCCAAGATGCGAGGTTATTAAGCTATCGCCTTTAAACGCCTTTCCAATCCCTGTTTGCACGCCAATCCAACAAAAGGACTGACAAAGGCCAAAGATCAATTGCAGCAGAAGCAACGGCCAAAACCCATCGGCAAACGGATAGACCAATGCCAAAACCGCACAGGCAGCTGATAAGCGCGACACCATAAATCGGACGCCAAAGCGGTCCATCATGGCGCCACCAGGGATGGCCATCAAAAACGGGAGCAATGACCGCATCGCCATGATGATGCCCACCTGTCCCGCAGACGCACCTAACCCTAGGGCATAAAGCGGCACGATCACCGCTGTTAAGGGAACCAATCCAAGTGCTAAAAACCCGGCACCGTAATAATTAACGGGACGACGAGTCATCAGGGCGCCTCCACCGAGTCAACCATACAATAAAAAGTGGCAACGAAAACATAATGAGCGCGATGCGGAAGATTTGATGTGTCACCACAAAGGTGAGATCCAACTTTAACGCAAACGCCAATAATGCTAACTCGGTTTGACCGCCGGGCAAAAACGATAACACCACCTGAATCAAAGGAAGATCTGCACGAAGCGTCAAAATCGCGAGGGCGAGTACTGCCAACACAGCAGTCATGACCAACACACTCATTCCAGCGGCAATAAATGGGATCCGCATGGCGCGTAATGAGACTCCATTAAAGGAGCGTGCAATATCAATCCCAATGATCACCTGAGCAACGATGATCAAAGGGGTAAACAGCTGCATGTGCAGGACATCAGAGGCTTGCAATGCAGTCACCATAAACATCGGCGCAAGCAGTGATGCACTCGGAATGCGCAAACGCACGCCCACACGCCAGCCGACAACGCCAAGCAATAGATGTAGTGGCACATATTGCCAATGATCCCACGCTGGGGTTTGCATCCGAAAATCTGCCAAACCAACCATCGCACCGAGAAACGCGGCGCCAGCAACAATGGCGATGACCCGGATCAAATGCACTGTCGTCAAAAACTTTGGATCTGCTCCGTATTCTCGCCCTGTGGTAATCATTTCCACCATGCCTCCAGGGAGTGCAGAGAAGAGTGCAGTCGCTGCATTTTGCCGAAACATACGGCGCAACATCCAATAATTGAGAGAGATAGAGCCGAGTAAAAACAATGGCACCATGGCCAAGGTCACCCCATAAGATATCAATTCCGCCATTGGAATGGGTGTGATCCCCGTGCCAACCATCACACCCAAGACACAGCGCGCCCAGGGCGTCAGTCGAATCCAGGTGGTGATCTCGAGCCCACTTAACGCAGCGATTGAACTCGCCACCATCGAACCGAGTAACCAAGCCAGTGGGACTTGTTCAAAAAATAAGAGTGTTCCACCAATAATCCCAATACACCAACTCAGTGCGAAACGGCGGTGATTTTGATATTTTGAGACTGCAGTTGACGCCATGCCACTCCTAATTTTCAGGGTTGTGAGCATCGCACAATTGGCATTGTGGCCATCATGATGATTTCAGTTTCCAGCCAAGACGGTTTTAGTTTTTCAGTCATCTCACTCGGCCACATAGAGTGTAAAGACTGACATCTGTCGCGTGCATCAGCGCGCGCATCTTCAGAAACCGAAGCAAAGAAGAGACAGACCATGACTCGATATCACGAACAAACTGACCGGATTTTCGTCCGCGGGGTCCAGGGCGCGTATAGCCTTCAGATAGAACTAGAGCGCTTGCGGTCACAACCGCGCGTTCGCAAAGCGCGAGACATCAAGATGGTGGATGGTCCCCAAGCGTATTCTCGTCATTATGTCGAACCGAAGGATGGGATCACCCAGACATTCCACCTGCATCTCGAAGAATACAGTCCTGGCGGAAAGTCTCAAAAGCATGGTCACGTCAATGAAGCAGCATTCTATATTCTAGATGGCCAGGGCTACGAGATTCACGACAATATCCGGTACGACTGGAAGGCTGGAGACGTCGCCATTGTGCACAATAACTGCGTGCATCAGCATTTCAACGCCAGTGAGACAGAGCCAGCACGTGCGTTAGTCATCAAGACAAAGCCCATGTATCTGTTCCTCAACATGCTATTCCAGCAAACCGTTGAAGCACGTCATACGGAACCCTTCCCAGGCGCCGAAGGTTTTGAGCCTCGTGAAGCAGAAATTGATTACAACCATCCAGAAGGAGGGTATTGATATGGCATGGCAAGAAGCCTATCAGTGGCTCGAAGGCTCCACAAATTTAGGGTTGTATCAAGAGCTCCTTGATCAAGCAATGTCTGCAGATGAGCGCAATGCACTCCGTAAAAAGGTGGTCCACCCGGACGAGATGCCCTGGGAGCTTGCGCCGCAGGGGATCCTCAAGCATTTAATTAATGAAAAAATGAATACTCGCATGGAAACCGTTGACGCATACATGCAAATCATTCCGGCAGGAAGCCATTCTGGGAAGCATCGCCATCTCGCGGAAGAGTGTCTCTATGTCCTCGAAGGACGTGGATACGATTTACACCAGGATTGTGATGTAGAAATCACAGACACTTATCACTGGAAAGCCCAAGACGAGGTCAAGCGCTTTGATTGGGAGGCGGGTGACGTAATCTATATTCCACCAAACACCATTCACCAACACTTCAATGCAGACCCAAGTCGCCCCTGTCGACTGATTTCGGCAACCAATCGAGTCTATAAAATGTGTGGGCTCAATGACCTGGAGCAACTTGAAAATGCGCCAGAGTACGTGCCAAATACCACCATCGATGCCGATTGGGTTCGCGCATTGATTGCACAGAAGTAACAGGTGATGCTCGGTGCATTATTATCGTTTTTGAGCGCGGGATTCTTCGGATTCAACGCGGTGATGATGCGCCGCGGGGTGCTCACCGGCACGGCGATGCAGGGTCTTGCTGTCACCTTACCCCTAGGCATGATCCTGTTTGGTTTTTTGTCTTTGATCGCAATTCGCGAAGACGATCTTGTCAATCTTGATTGGAGCGGAGTCTGGTACTTCGTTGCCGCAGGCGTTGTGCACTTCTTAATTGGACGCTACACCAACTATAAGTGTACGAAGGCAGTTGGCGCCAATGTCGCCGGTCCAATTCAACAATTTACAGTGGTTGTCTCAGTTGTACTCGCGATTGCGGTGCTGGGTGAACAGATCAATACACTGAGTTGGATTGGAATCATTCTGTTGACCCTAGGGCCACTGGCGGTCTCTCAAGAACGGAAATCCAAAAAAGTCGCGAATCTGCAGTTTGAATTCAAGCTCATGGAAGGCTACTTCTACGGATTGATCAGCTCGATTTGCTATGGCTCATCACCGGTACTGGTCGCCCTGGCCATGGAAACCAAATCTTGGCAACTGGCCGTGTTTGGTGCGTTCATTGGACACGCTGCGGCCTCGTTAGTGTTATTGGTCGTCATTATCGCCTTCGGATTTACCGCCGAAGTTCGCAATACCGATCGGAAAAATATTCCGGACTTTATTACCTCGGGCGTTTTCGTCTTCCTCTCCCAGGGTCTACGCTATGTCGCTTTAGCCTTAGCCCCGGTCTACATCGTTTCTCCGATCCAACGGACCTCGACGATTTTCCGGGTCATCTTCAGCAAGATCATCAATCCAACCACTGAATTGTTCGGTATTTGGATTTGGATTGGGATTGGTATCTCACTGCTCGGTGCTGTGTTACTCGCATTACCTGCAGCCGGCATCGGGTTGTAATCGTCTTCTCCACTCCTGAGAACGTTAAAGGGCGCCTCGGCGCCCTCTTTTTTACCAACGCAAAAAATGCCTCAGTTATTTTTCGCACGCTCCGCCTGGCCCATTGCGAAGTTAATGGATTTCACTTCGGTATAGCTCAGCATTTCATCCAACCCTTCTTCACGACCGATGCCGCTATTCTTGTATCCGCCGTAGGGCTGTCCGCGGTAGTGGTTACCAATGCCATTGACCCAGACATACCCAGCCTCGACGCGGCGACAGAGATCCATCGCGGTGAAGTAATTAGAGGTCCAAATCGCGGCTGTCAGCCCATAGCTTGTTGAGTTTGCAATCTCAACCGCATCATCTAGATTTTGATACGGCATCAGACTCATGATGGGACCAAAGACTTCTTCTTGCGCAATCCGCATCTCCATCCCAACCCGTCCAAAGACTGTGGGTGACACAAAGTACCCACCCGGGCAGCCATCAATCGTCAGTGCCTCGCCACCCAGAAGGAGCTCCGCACCTTCGGATTTCGCAACATCGATGTAAGACAGCACCTTCTGATATTGCGCTTCGGACACCACTGGGCCCATCTTGATTTCAGGGTTCATCGGATGGCCGACTTTCACGGTCTTCACTCGATCAACCACCTTCTGAGCCACTAACGCATACTGGGACTCATGGACCAATAAGCGACTCGTCGATCCACACGATTGCCCTTGCCAACCAAAGTTCATCCCATTGGTCGCCGCAATCACAGCTTGATCGATATCTGCATCCTCACAAATGATGAATGGGTTCTTTCCACCTAACTCCAGCGAGATGTGCTTAACCGCGCTATCCGCTGCTGCTTTTTGAATCGCCATTCCTGAGGCCACAGAACCAATGAAGGCAATTCGCTTGACTCGCGAATCCCGAACCAAAGCCTCACCCGTGAGGCGATCCCCAGTCACAATGTTGATTACACCCGGTGGCGCCAACTCCGCACAGATTTCAGCCAACAAGCTCGCTGATAAGGGTGCCTGCTCAGATGGTTTGACGATAATGGTATTTCCAGCAATCAACGCGGGCGCAATCCGTGAAGCAGCAAAGCCAATCGGATGGTTAAACGGGATGATTCGGCCAACGACACCATAGGGCTCACGAATGGTCAGGTGGAGATTGCCAGGCGTTGAGGGAACGGTCATTCCTTTAATTTCATAGGCAAGGCCACAGTAAAAACGCATCCGTTCAACGGCCTTATGCACATCATTCTGCATCGGCCCGTAGGTATTCCCAGTATCCAGCGATTCAATCCGAGCAAATTCATCAGCTCGCGCCTCGAGCCGTTCAGCAATGGCCATAATGAGATCAACACGCGTTTGCTGGGTGGTCTTCGCCCATGCACGCGACGCTGCCTTCGCACCTGTCACAGCCTCAGCCATTTCTTCGGCAGTAGCGTTGGGGACTCGACCTAAATATTCCTGTGTTGCAGGACAGTAGCTCTCTAGCCACTGATTCTGGGACGATTCACGAAGCTCCCCATTAATCAGCATCCGCCCATTCACCACTGAAGTGACCTTAAATCGTGGGTCAATATCCATCGCTCGCTCCTCATGATTATGACAAAACATCAGCATGCCACGGTTTTCCAGGGCGCTCATGCGTTCACCAATGCTGTTTTCGTGGGGGGGCAAACTCATGTCTCGGCACGACACCAAGGACCCAGACCTGGGTCCTTGGTGCGACAGATCAGACCTTCGATCCAGTCTGAAAAAGAATTGATTTTGCAACCACGGGAACGAGCCCGGTTTGATTGAGGACCTCGCCCACATCGATAAAATCAAAGTCCACCTGATCCAAGCCATCGAGACACACGATCGGGTTTGGGAGATTGAGTTCTTCCTTCAAATGAATCCCAATCAATCCCGCGATATCCTGGGCTAAAAGCAGGATCAAAGGCTCATCTGGATGTTCGTTGAGTGCTCTCGCTGTCATCAATCCACGACAGAAAGCATCAATACGCGCATAGGTGACTGACCCTTCCCAGTTGACTCCAAGCGCCGTCATCTTCGCATCCGTTTCGAACAATTGATGGGCTTCAACGCGTCGCACCTGATCGACAACTCCGTCAACAGTGATTGGGGTGTCATCAAAGGCCAACTGTAATACTGGAATATTGCGGATTGGCAGAATCGATTCGTCGGAAATAAAGATGGTATTACCACTGACTTGTAGGCGTTGCTGCGACGCACCTAGTACCGTCGCCCGAATCGGGTCATTGGCAATGCGAACCTGGTATCCGCGTGCTATGAGTCTTGTCTGTACAGCGTGGGCAAGGCGTTGTCCCAAATCGTCGCTGACACCTGTCGCACTCGGCAACAACCATTGACTCACACCACCGCTGAGCACAATTTCGCCACCCTCAGGGTACGGGTGAATGGGGTCAATCCGCTGTGCCATGCCCACATCTTGGCCCGTCACCGCCTGACAGACGGTATCCGCCATCCGGTGAATCAGCGCATCAATGGCCTCAATGCTCAAGCGGGTACCATTGACTGGGATCGCCCCATCCTCGGTGAACAGCGCAACCGTCGGCTCGCCGTGGTTGACCACACCGTCAGAGGAAACCTGCAAAATCCGACCGCCGATCTCGATCGCAGTCAATTCATGTACTTTGCCATCCACGCAGTGAGTGATCTTGGTGGTTCCTCCACCAATATCCACGTTGAGTACAGGCTTTGATTTTGACGCTGCGATAGCGCCCGACCCATAGGCTGCCAACGTCGATTCCAGGCGATCGCCTGCACTGATCGAGATGAACTTGCCACTAAACGCAGCAAGTACATCGGCGATTTCCCGTGCGTTATTCCGACGCAGTGCGTTACCCGTCAAAATCACCACACCCGACTCAATCTGGTCACGTGTTACCCGTGCCTCAGCCAGCGCATCGTCAATCATGGATTCTAGAACGGTCCCATCAATCTGAGCACGACCCTCCCCACCAAAGGGAGTTTTAAGGACTGGGCTTTGATGAATCACCTTCGCTTCCGTCACTGTATAGCGATTGTGTCCGCGAACCAGGGTCAATTGCGATAGCGACACATGGCTGGTGGCCGATCCAATATCCAGACCCAGGGTGATCATGTTGATGACATCCGCTTCAACAAGCGCTCGTTCAGCAGAGGTAAATTTCATCGCGATGCCTCTCAAAGATCCGCGGGTTTTTCATATCGATGCGACTCCATCCGGGACGTTGCACCACTGACTTGTAGACACCGATGAAATTCTTCCCGGATGTAAGGGTCTTCCTGCCAATATGGGATTGAAGTCCCCCCTTCATGGATATCCATTGCGGTATAGTCAATGGTCTTCTGACCAGGTGCCGCACCAGGCAACATGCTTGGGTGGTTTGGTCCAAACCATGCAGTCAAACGGAAGGGCTCATCTGAGACATTGAAGTGCTGGTGATACCAACGCGCCCCACCTGGCGCCGCACTCACGCATCCGCCATACTCATAGTCAACTCGCACGACCTGGTCTTCTTTTCCAGCCTTCCATGGATTCACACCCACATGTTCAGGCCATGACAAGGTGTACCCCTTGCCTGTTAGGCAGAACAAAATGGCTGCGGACGTATGCGCATGGGCCTTCGAGTAACGACCAATCTCGTGCTGACCGATCCAAAGATAAAACTTATTTGCCGTCATATGCGGCTCAATACGTCTGAATCCTGGGCTTCGACGGTTATCCAGTGGCAACTCAGCATGCACAATGTCAGCCATGATATTGGTCTTACGCATTGCTAAACCACGGATCGGATCGGGCTCGATCGCCGTCTTCTCCTTGAAGAAATCCGACAAGTTCTCGTCAAACCGGTTGAACTTGTAATCACTGTTAAAAATAAAGTCGGTATCTCCAATCAGGTTCATCAGGTTCGGCGCTGTCGTTCCCGCCACAAACACCGCACGCGTACCAGACATATTGATCATCCGATGAGAGGTGTTCACCGGAATCGAAAATAACGATCCCGCCTGCCACTCAAACACCTGCTTCTTCTTCTCGTCATGCCAAACTTCACAGGCACCACGCCCTTCCAACACCATGATGTTCTTTTCGTAAATGTGCTTCTCCACATTCAACTCTTGGCGTGGCGGAATCTCACAGACATACATCCCCCAGGTCCCTTCGGTTCCATAGAGCTGCACATAGGTGCCATTGCCACCCATGCGAGCCCAGGGCTTCATCGGCAAGTCTTGGCAACGCGGCACTCCAAAGCCTCGGAAAATCGGAATCCCTTCCGACTCCATAAACCGATCATAGTCCGTCAAAGGCCGACCAAAGGTCCCGTGGCCCGCGCGTTTTTCATCTGTTGGTTCGACCCATTCCGTCATGACAGTTTCTCTCAGTGGTGGTGGTGATCCGAGGTATCTATCAGACCTTCAGGTTTCACATACCGGTGCGGCTCCATTTTGGACTTCGCACCATTCGCATTCAGTTGGCGCTCGAATTCCGAACGAACTTCTGGGTCCTCCAACCAATAGGGGATGGATGTGCCCCCTTCGTGGATATCCATCGCCGTGTAATCAGTTGTCTTCTGACCAGGTGCCGCACCAGGCAACATGCTTGGGTGGTTTGGTCCAAACCATGCAGTCAAACGGAAGGGCTCATCTGAGACATTGAAGTGCTGGTGATACCAACGTGCCCCACCTGGCGCCGCACTCACGCATCCGCCATACTCATAATCGACTCGAATCACTTCATCACCCTTCCCATCCTTCCATGGGTTCACACCCAGGTGCTCTGGCCACGAATAGGTATATCCTTTCCCAGTCAGGCAGAACAAAATGGCTGCGGACGTGTGCGCATGGGCCTTCGAGTAACGACCAATCTCATGCTGACCGATCCAAAGATAAAACTTATTTGCCGTCATATGTGGCTCAATCCGTCGATAGCCTGGGCTTCGACGGTTATCCAGTGGCAACTCAGCATGCACAATGTCAGCCATGATATTGGTCTTACGCATTGCTAAACCACGGATCGGATCGGGCTCGATCGCCGTCTTCTCCTTGAAGAAATCCGACAAGTTCTCGTCAAACCGGTTGAACTTGTAATCACTGTTAAAAATAAAGTCGGTATCTCCAATCAGGTTCATCAGGTTCGGCGCTGTCGTTCCCGCCACAAACACCGCACGCGTACCAGACATATTGATCATCCGATGAGAGGTGTTCACCGGAATCGAAAATAACGATCCCGCCTGCCACTCAAACACCTGCTTCTTCTTCTCGTCATGCCAAACTTCACAGGCACCACGCCCTTCCAACACCATGATGTTCTTTTCGTAAATGTGCTTCTCCACATTCAACTCTTGGCGTGGCGGAATCTCACAGACATACATCCCCCAGGTCCCTTCGGTTCCATAGAGCTGCACATAGGTGCCATTGCCACCCATGCGAGCCCAGGGCTTCATCGGCAAGTCTTGGCAACGCGGCACTCCAAAGCCTCGGAAAATCGGAATCCCTTCCGACTCCATAAACCGATCATAGTCCGTCAAAGGCCGACCAAAGGTCCCGTGGCCCGCGCGTTTTTCATCTGTTGGTTCGACCCATTCCGTCATGGCGATTCCCTCATTGTTGTCATGATTAATAAAATGTCACCAAACCGACCCCAATCGTGGCCAGGCAGGCTGCTCCGAGTTGTTTGACAGATGGACGCTGTTCCAGACGAAACACCACCACCGACAAAAAGATGGCTATAAAGGTCTCCAGTGCAGAAATCACTACAACTGTTGAGAGCTTCTCGTAAGCCAGCGCTGTAAAGAACAACACTTGACCCAAAGACATTGAAATCCCAATCCCTAACGTCATTGGACGAATATTTTTAAGGCCGCCAAATACAAATCCGCGATACGTACCTGAGAATGTTGCCGCCAGCAGGTAAAACAATAAGCCCGAGACGGCACTGACGAAGGTTCCGAATGCCGGTACGCTCAAGGTATCAAGCCCGATTTTACGTGCGATATACGAGACCGCGTAGGCCAAGCAGGCGAGGATGCCAGGCAGATAAAGCAGCGCAGTGGCGCCAAATGAATGGGTTTTTAAGGGATCCTGAGAGGCATATTTCCGGCTCTTATCCGACACGAGCAAGGCCAGTGCCGCAGCCAACGCTCCCATGCCAACCATTTCCCAGGCACTAAACAGCTCACTCAAGAATAAAAATGCAAAAAACACTGAGAAAAAGGGATTGAACTTCTTAACCGTCGTCCCTCGGGTCACGCCTAAGAGCTTGATTGACCGAAACACCAGCGTCCGCCCAAACACCATCGCAAATAAGCCGGCCATGGAAAACCACAAAATCCCTTCCAGGAACAGAGGATCATCTGTCGAGGGCAAGACACCGCGCTCGAAAATCACAAATAAGCCAAATGCAAATAAAACGGTAATCACGACAGACAGAAATGCGCCGTCATTTGGATACCCTCGGCGCTGATTAACGCTGATCCCAATACTGGCAAACGCAAAACTAAAGGCGGAAGCCAAGGCATACAGCTGTCCGAGGGTTTGATCGGTCATTCGGCAGCCCAGTCGCGTCCGGCTCGACGACGTGCTTCGCATTCTGCCTTGGCCACTTGCGACCGTTCAGACAACTGATCCAAGAGTGGTAGCGTTAAGTCATGACGCGACATCATGGCTGACACAATCTGCATATCCTTCGCTGCCCATGAAAAGGTCATCTTTGACCAATCTTCCATTGCGGCACTTTTTCCACTCGAGACGAGTAAGACCTTACGCAAATGTGCCAGATTGAGTCCGTAGGCTTCCGCGATCTGCGCACTTTCAAGCAACCCGATCCCATTGAGCCAGAGCAACAGGTTATTAATCGCCTTAGTCACTTGTCCGGTGCCGACACCCCCCATCCATTCGATATCTGAGCAGAATGTCGATAATGAGGGCCGTACTCGCTCAAGGGCGGCTTGATCCCCCCCCACCATAGCAAGCAAGGTTCCGTTGTCGGCAGCCCATCCGCCCCGCGCGATTGGCACATCCAAAAAGCCATGCCCTTTAGTAGCAAAGGCAGCCGCCATCTCCTGCATAAATTCGGGGTCGCAGGTACTATTAACGACAACCACACCCCCTTGCCGTGCAGAGCTCATCAGGCCATGTGGACCGCGACACACTGCCTCAACCTCTGGATCGAAGCCAACCGCCACATAGACGATCTCGGCCGCATCAAAACAGGCTTCAGGGGTATCCACTAAATACGCGCCCAGCGCCATTGCTTTGGTTTGGTTGGTCTCATCCCGCTCGCACACAGCGACTTGATAGCCACCACGAATCAGGTGTTTGATCTGCGCTAACCCCATCCGGCCAGCCCCGATTAAGCCAATTGTCGCGGTCGTCATCATGCGATCCTCGTGTTACATAATATTGCCCGCAATTACGGTACACAAAAAACTGAAAGCTCGATCGAAATGAAATGGTTGCACACCCAAACCGGACCGATATTTGTGCGACAGTAGAAGCGTTCCACAATACCTCAGGAGGAGCTCATCATGATTCAAATAACACCGCTCACCGACGCCATTGGTGCATGCATTGACGGGGTCGATTTAAGCCAGCCAGTTTCCGAGTCCGTGCAACAACAGATCAGAGACGCGTTCTTAGAACATGCCGTCGTCTTATTTCCCGGACAGGCAATCAGTCACGAGCAACAACTTGCCGCGGCCCGAATTTTCGGCGAACAAGGACAACTGCATCGACCTCGTGAATTTCAGCCAAAAGCGTACGATGCATTACCACCTGGGATCATGATGATCTCAAATATTCGGGAAGATGGCGTACCGATTGGTTCGTTACCGGATGGTGAAATGATGTTCCATCACGACATGATCCACCGGGAAATCCCGGATAAAGCGACATTACTTTATGCAGTGGAGATCCCGTCAGTCGGCGGTGATACCTGGTTTGCAAGCGGCTATGCCGCCTATGACACGCTACCAGATACGTGGAAAACACGTCTTAAAGGGTTACGCGCAAACCATCTGTATCACTACGGATCGACGAAGAAGGGCGATGATAAAGGTACGCCCGCCTTTGGCACGTGCTCGCATCCGGTGGTCAGAACAAACCATGAAACAGGACGTAAAAGCCTCTACGTTAACCGTCTCATGACAGACCATATCGAAGGCTTAGATCGCACGGAAAGTGACGAAATCCTTCAGTTTTTATTCGATCACTGCGAACAGGACGCTTTTGTTTACAAGCATCAATGGACTATTGGCGACTTGGTCGTCTGGGACAATCGCTGTTCAATGCATGCGCGGACCGATTTTCCCGCTGGTGAGCGTCGCCTACTCTTTCGGACAACCGTCCTCGATACACAACCACCAATGTAAGGAATACACAGGGGGACGTTAGACAATCGCATCGTCATCGTAAATACCTCAGGAGGAGCTCATCATGATTCAAATAACACCGCTCACCGACGCCATTGGTGCATGCATTGACGGGGTCGATTTAAGCCAGCCAGTTTCCGAGTCCGTGCAACAACAGATCAGAGACGCGTTCTTAGAACATGCCGTCGTCTTATTTCCTGGACAGGCAATCAGCCACGAGCAACAACTTGCCGCGGCCGGAATTTTCGGCGAACAAGGACAACCAACGTATCGACCTCGTGAATTTCAGCCAAAAGCGTACGATGCATTACCACCTGGGATCATGATGATCTCAAATATTCGGGAAGATGGCGTACCGATTGGTTCGATCCCGGATGGTGAAATGATGTTCCATCACGACACGATTCACCGGGAAAACCCGGATAAAGCGACGTTACTTTACGCAGTGGAGATCCCGTCGGTCGGCGGTGACACCTGGTTCGCAAGCGGCTATGCCGCCTATGACACGCTACCAGATACGTGGAAAACACGTCTTAAAGGGTTACGCGCAAACCATCTGTATCACTACGGATCCATGAATAAGGGCGATGATAAAGGCACGCCCGCCTTTGGCACGTGCTCGCATCCGGTGGTCAGAACAAACCATGAAACAGGACGTAAAAGCCTCTACGTTAACCGCCTCATGACAGACCATATCGAAGGCTTAGATCGCACGGAAAGTGACGAAATCCTTCAGTTTTTATTCGATCACTGCGAACAGGACGCTTTTGTTTACAAGCATCAATGGACTGTTGGCGACTTGGTCGTCTGGGACAATCGCTGTTCAATGCATGCGCGGACCGATTTTCCCGCTGGTGAGCGTCGCCTACTCTTTCGGACAACCGTCCTCGATACACAACCACCAATGTAAGGAATACACATGGGGAATTTAGACAATCGCGTCGTCATCGTCACAGGTGGTGCTGGAGGCATTGGCATCGTTGCAAGTGAACTCATGGCAGCACGTGGAGCACACGTGGTCATTGCCGAGCTCGACGGCACTCGAGCAGAAGCCGCCGCAGCAGATTTTCATGGCAAAGGTCTCAAAGCCACCGCGGTGCAAACCGACGTGGCTGATCGAGCCAGCGTCGAAGCGATGGTGGCACGTGTCAAACGGGATCTTGGGCGCATCGACGGCTTGGTCAATAATGCAGCCATGTTCTCGCGCGTGCCCATGTCTCGCGTCGATTCGCTGAGTATCAGCGAAGCAGAGTGGGACAAAATGATGCAAATCAACGTCAAGGGTGTCTGGAACGTGTGCAGCACTGTGGTGCCTATCATGCGTGAGCAACAATCCGGGAAAATCGTCAACATCAGTTCCGGAACCGCGCTCAAAGGATCTGCATCTCGGATCCACTACGTCACATCAAAAGGAGCTGTCATCAGCTACACCAAGTCACTGGCCATGGAAGTCGGTGGTGACAACATCACCGTGAACTGTATTGCCCCAGGGAGTACTTTGTCGGAAGAGAATCCGACAGAGTCCATTTTGGCCGCGCGCGAGCAGGCTGTGAAAGGCCGCTGTCTCAAACGGGTGCAACTACCTGCTGACTTGGCGGGACCGATCGCGTTCTTTATTGGCCCAGACAGTGATTTCATTACTGGCCAAACGCTCGTCGTCGATGGTGGAAGTTGCCTGCATTAATACGCTCAGAGGGTGGATACGTCGTGGCATACCCACCCTCTGACTTCGTTAATGCCCCTGTGCTCTGAGGCGCGCATCCAGGCGAGGGAAGACGCGTCGCGCATTGCCTTCAAAAAGTTGTGCCACCTGGGATGCTGGGAGAGCCAGTTGGTCGATGTATCGCTTCGTATCGTCAAAATAATGTCCGGTATCCGGATCAATCCCACGCACAGCTCCCAGCATTTCAGATCCGAAGAGCACGTTATCAACGCCAATGACATCCAATAACAACTCCACACCCGGCTTATGATAGACGCAGGTATCAAAGTAGACATTCTTCATCAAATGCCCAGACAATTCTGGCTGATTGAGCATCTGCGCGAGGCCACGATAGCGTCCCCAGTGATAGGGCACTGCACCACCGCCATGTGGGATAATCAAGCGTAATGTTGGGAAGCGGCTGAACAGATCGCCTTGAATCAGCTGCATAAAGGCTGTTGTATCGCCGTTGATGTAATGCGCGCCGGTCGTGTGATGGGCCGGATGGCATGAGCCAGACACATGAATCATGGCTGGGACATCCAGCTCGACCATGGCTTCATAAAGAGGAAACCAGTAGGGGTCTGTCAGGGCCGGTGATTGCCAGTACCCTCCAGAGGGATCAGGATTGAGGTTACACCCCACAAAACCCATGTCTTCGACACAACGCCGTAACTCAGCAACAGCGGCGTCAATCGGATGACCGGCTTCCTGCGGGAGCTGACAGCCTGGAGCGAAATTCTCAGGGAACAACTCACAGGCCCGATAGATCAAATCATTGGCGGCATGCGCCCACCGGATCGATGTCTGCAGATCTGCCTGATGCTGACCCATTGCCGAGGCTTTGGGTGAGAAGATTGTCAGATCACCACCCCGCTCCAGAATTAATTTCAGCTGATTATTAGCAATAGAATCAACGATTTCATCGTCAGAAATCGCCTCAAGCGTCGCAGTATCGGTCGGCCTACCGGCCGCAAATAGCGCGAGCTGCTCATCCCGGAAAGCCTGTAACTTCGGCGATGCCGTGGTGTAGTGTCCGTGGCAATCAATAATCATGGCGCGCTCCTTAAGACGATGAACCAGTCAGTTTGAGATACTCTGCATGCGTGGTGTAGGTCAGCCCCTTTTGCAGCAACCGCTCACGCATGTTGTTCAAATCAAGCCCCAAGGTGCCTTCGCGATAGGTTGCACGAATGCCAGCCTCCTTGGCTTCTCGGGCTTCAGAGAGTTCAGCCACTTCAATCAATCGATGCCGCTCGACCACCACGACCCCATCATCGTCAGCAACAATTAAATCACCAGGGCGGACCAACTGGCCTGCACACACGATTGAAACATTGACATCACCTAAGGTTTCTTTCACGGTCCCTTGCGCAGCAATACAGCGGCTGAAGACAGCCACGCCCATTTGCCGCAAATCAGCAAGGTCACGGACCCCGGAGTCAATCACCAATCCGGCGATACCACGCGCCATCATCAAGGTCGCAAGCAGGTCCCCAAAGTATCCACAGTCCGATCGAGATTCGACGCTGACGACCATCACATCACCTGGACGACATTGCTCCATTGCCACATGAATCATGGTGTTGTCACCTGGGGTACAGGATGCTGTCACGGCACGACCCACCAATTTCAGTCCATCGGCAATCGGACGAATCTCAGGACTCATCAATCCGATTCGACCCTGAGCTTCATGCACAGTGGCGACGCTCAGTGGCCGATAGCGGGCAATGATTTCGTCAGAAATCGTGGGGACATCAGTGACAACGATTGGCATAACGCACTCCATCAAAATATTTTCAAAATTAACGCTCTAAGAACCCATTAAGGCCTCGAGGCCAGCATGATCGAGGTCAGAGCCAATCACCACCAGGGTCGACAAGCCGGCGGGCCATTGATGCGTCAACAAGGGCTCGACCGAGACCTGGCCACGAATGCCTTGCAAGATCATCGGATATGCCTCGTCATCAAGCGTCAAAACGCCCTTCATGCGCAATAGACCCTCGCCCTGAGCCATAATCCAAGCCTCCAGTGCTCCACTGAAGATCTCAGCATTCAAAGGATCTGTCGCTCTCGCCATATGAGACTCAACACCATGTCCAATCAGCGTGTGGTGATGCCCCTCACAGACCTCCCAGAGGCGTGAATGTGCCCGCAGTGCTCCACATGCTGTAATCGTTGGATTTGACTGTGATCGCCGTAATCCATGGCAGACCCGAATTGATCAACCGTCACCGTGGTGACATCAAGGACCTGTTGAGTTGCCCAGGGATTCAGATCGGAAATACGCGCAGCCACTGCTGCTTGAACATCGGCAGAGACCGCACTGGCCCGATTGAGGATCACGGTCGATGCATAGACCACCTGATCAATCGCGTTATCACGATCGTTGAGATCACGCAATGCGTGCGATGTATCGACCACAGTCACCACGCGCTCCACTCGGAACCGTTGGGTTAACCATGCATTGGCTTCAAACACAGCAAGTAATTCAGAGGGCGCACTGATGCCGCTGGTTTCAACCCACACGGAGGTCATGCGCGGATGAGCCTCAACGGCTGCCTTTAGGGTCGTGACAAATTCGTCACGTACCGTGCAACAGACGCATCCGCCACCTAACTCGATGACATCTTGATCACCCTGACCCAAGATTTGTCCATCAATGGAGAGGTCACCAAAATCATTGACCACAACCAACGCGTCACGTAACGACCCAGATTGAATCAACTGTTGGATCAGTGTGGTCTTTCCCGCGCCGAGAAAGCCTGTGACTAGGGTGACAGGAAAGACCACGACATATTATCCGTTCGGTAACAATGAGACGTGAATGACGTCGTTACTGATTTGGCCTGCGACAGCTCGGACTGCGGTATCCGCATCTTCCAAGGCGTAGGTATGCGTCGCGACCAATTCAAATGGGAAACGCTTCGAGGCAAGCTGCGTCAACGCGAGTTCGCATGACTCATAATTGTGGCCACGCGCACTCTTGAAGGTGACGTACTTAACAGTCGCCTTGCCAATCGGGAAATTGGGAAACTCAGACAGTTCACCCTGAAGCAAGATCGTCCCACCTTTGCGCTTTAACGCCTCAATCCCGAGGCTCACTGGGATGGTGCCCGCACCTGAGGTGCAATCCAGGGAGACATCCACGCCCTTTCCACCAGTGATCTCCATGATCCGCTCGAGTGGATCTTCTTCGGATACGTTGATGGTGTAATCCGCACCCAGCTTCTTCGCAACTTCAAGTCGCTTCACATCTTTTGCGGTCCCCGTGACGATAATGCAAGAGGCACCAGCCTGCTTGCAGGCAACGGTTTGCGCCATGCCCTGTTGACCAGGACCCTGAATCAATACGCTGGAATCATAACCAACCCCACAATCAAACAGCGCCCACTGAATCCCGTTCGCCATTGGTGTCACAATCCCTGCGATCTCCGGTGACAATCCTTGCGGTACCTTATGCAGGACTGCATTCCAAGGGAGATACATGTATTCGGCAAAGCCGCCGAACAGGTGTGGTGCCTTCTCACAAGACGTATAGCCGTAACGAATGGCTTCTGGGTTATAGCGCCAATCGGTACCTTGGCAATGCCGATACTCGCCTTTGTGACACCACTCACACTGCATGCATGGCACATAATGCTCAACAAACACTAAGTCGCCTTCTTTGACGCCCTTGCGCTTCATGAAGGTTTTACCCGCCTTCGCAATGACGCCAATATTTTCATGACCCATGATGACGTGCTCATCTTTCTGGGGCTTTGAATAGATTTTCACATCGGTTCCACAGATACCGGCCACTACGACCTTCATCAACGCACCATCATCGGGAACTTCCGGCATTGGATATTCTTTCATTTCCATGACAGACGGCGACGTGCGCACCATTGCCTTGACCATTTCGACCATTTGAAGAGCTCCCTACGTGGATGGTGATTCGAGTGTCTAGTAGTGAAGTGTAACAATCGAGACAATTCGAGCTATATCCAATTCAGAACCGCAGGCATCTCAAGATGGTTCATCCAAAAACTCGCCACAGCGCTCGGACCTTGGAATCATCCAACCCATGAGAACTCGCGCAAGATGGATCACAGAGGTGGACCGACTCGATCGGCTAACCCACTCTCGATTCAAATTAGACGAGTCAGTCAACGTGTTGATCGAGGAACACCGGTGCAAGGAGCCAGGCTTCCCACCGCAGATGGTTCAGATTCAGTTCGTCCTTGACGAGGTTCCGCATCAACTGACGGTATTCAAGCCGGTTGAGCAGATCACACAGGAAGATTACCCGCCGGCTTGGTTATTGATCAGTCTGCAACAGGTTGGCGCCATTGGATGCAGTTGTTGTTGAGAATAAGGAGAATGCCATGGTCGCTTTGAAAGCGGTCTCACGCACGCAGGGCGCGAATGCGCAGATCAAATCCGGTGAACTTGGGCCACAAGGCTTCGAGTTACAATTTGAAGAATGGCCTGTGTTGGTCAAGGCGTTCCGTGCAATGGTGCGCGAACAGGCCTTTGACGTTGCCGAAATGGCACTGACAACCTATATCTGTGCGCGTCAACATGGCGTTCCCATCATTGGCATCCCGGTATTTTTATTGCGAGGCTTTCATCACGATAAAATATCAGTGCTGGCTGATGGGCCGATCCAACGGCCAGAGGATCTCAATGGCACGGCCATTGGTGTGAATCGCGGTTACACCGTTACCACCGGCGTCTGGGCGCGAACCTTACTCGATCGCCTTGGCGTGAATCTTGAGAGCGTCTCCTGGCAGCGCTCGGGAGACGAACACGTCGAAGCCTATCGACCCCCTGCTAATGTCACAAACATCCCAGACAGCGAGACACTCGAGGCCATGCTACTGGATGGGCGACTGTCCGCGGTCGCTGGCATGGCACCGGACGAATTCGAATCAGGAAGAATGCGTTCCCTGATTGAAAATCCTGAACATCAAGCCATCGCGGCTGTGGAAACAGAGGGCTTTTACCCAATCAATCACCTGATTGTGCTGAAAGAGTCTGTGGTTGCCCAATATCCCGACCTTCCGAATGCACTGTTTGATTGTTTTGTGGAACAAAAACAACGCTATCTGAGCGATCTTTCCACGCGCGATTCAGCCGATTTCGATGAAACAGATCAACGGAATCTCACCCTATTGGCGCGTGGAATTGATCCGCTGCCCTATGGAGTTGAACCCAACCTACAAGTACTCAATGCCCTAATTCAGTCCGGTTTACGACAACATATTTTAAAACCGACGTCGGGATGGCATGACTACTTTGTGGCGTCGACGTTGAATCAGGTCGGCTGATCGCGGCACGCAGCATCACCAGATGCATCGTGCCGAGACGACTTCAGTCAATTTTGCTGGGCGAGGCAGTGGCGCGCAGCAAGACTCAGACCCAGAACAGACACAAATCAACGAAGCGTAGAGTCTGAGGATCCACGCGGTGTCGATTTGTTCTTTGCCATTCGGGTCTCATTGCGCATAAAACTGATCGAATACGTGAAAGATACGCTCCCGCGTTTGATCAGCGACTGCGTCCGAGATCAATGTGCAGCCTGGCAGGCACTCTGCGACAAAATGACCAGCCGAGCGAGCGTGGCTCTCATCATCCCCCGGAATCACCAACCGAGGACCGCGCATCTGCATCAACGCCTCGGGAGCAGGCCCTGCTGCTGAATCTGCCATAAATAGCGCATTCAGCGAACCCGACACCAGGGCCTGATAGCGCGGGGCATCGATTTCGGCAAGCGTATCCCGTAAATCAGCGTCAATGCGCAATGACCCGCCCCATGGACCCAACAATGCATCTTTCGCGAAGCCCACATCAGCGTCCAGCGCTCGGGCAATCAGTGCCTCAATTCCCTGTGCTGCGACCCAATTCAAATGCTCTGAAAAACGCCCAACATTCCGCATCCGATAGCGTGCACCACCAACGGGCCAAATGAGATTAGTCGAGCGCGTGCGTGCTGGGTAATCAAGCGCAAACTGCGCAGCCGGAGCGCATCCAAGACAACCACCCATGACGTGCACTTGCTCAAATCCAAGGGCAGTTGCGAGGGCTGCACCTTGACGGGCCATCGCAGACCAACTGAGCACCTCAAGTCGGCCACCAGATTGACCACACTCCCGCCGGTCAAACTCAATGCAGGTGAAGTGCGCAGTCAAATAATCCATGATGCCGATGCGTTGATACAGCCCCAGACCGGACCATTTTGCGAAGGTGGCATCAAATCCACCAGGCGAAAACATCAACAAGGCAGGCCCAGATCCTTCAATCCGGTAATGAGTACGAATCCCATCGGCTTGGATGAAGTCCATCGCTTAACTCTCCTTCTTGGGCACCGCGATACCCCCTTTGATTTGACGCCCGGCACGAACATCGGCAATCAGTTCATCGATCGCAGCTTTGGCAATTTGCGCCACATATGCATAGGTTTCTGGAGGGTTTTCCAGATACTTGGTGCCATAGCCGATGGCCGCGTGCATCATCCGAATACGCCCGTCAAGCCAGGGTCCACCACCCATCCCACCAATCACTGGAATAGACACCGCCTCGGTCACGGCCGCACCGACCACCGGTCCTGAGTTGGTCAAGTCGATCATGGCCGCACCTGCCGCTTCCATGGCTTTTGCTTCCTCAACCATCTGCGCCACCATGGCATCTGGGACAATCACGTCAGGCTGTTGCAAATCACTCAACGAGAATCCGTACTTGGTGGCCGCTTGGGGGCTTAACCCCATCTGCGCAAACACAGGAATTCCCGCCTGTGTCACTGCACGAACGGCCTCTGGAAACTCTGGTGCCGCATCGATCTTCACCAGATCGGCACCGGCCTCCTTCACCAAACGGACTGCAGCTGCGACGCCTGCCTCAACGCTGACTTGGACAGGACCAAAGGGAATATCGACGCATACCAGCGCTTTGGGAGCGCCTCGACGCACTGCCCGGGCAGCAACCATGAGCTCTTCAAGGGTGATTTCTAGGGTATTGGTTTGACCCCAAAGGTTGATCCCCACGGAATCCCCAACAATCAGAAAATCAGCCCCAGCCTGATCGGCGATCGCAGCCATTTCCGCATCCCAGACAACGATACCTACCGATTTTTCACCACGCGTCTTCATCGCCTGAAGACGATTCACCGTCATTTTTTGCGCACCCATCAGGACCTCTCAATAAAACCGATCATAAAACACTTGATCCGATGGGATTTTCATCTCCCGAATCATCCCTTCCATCGCCGCACCCATTAAGGGTGGACCTGCAAAATACACATCCATTCCGGTGAGCGTATCGCCATGCGCTGATTTCACTAGATCATGCACGAACCCTTTGAAATGCGAACCGGTATCGCCGGAGTCGCTCAGTGCCGCCGCGTAGTGCATCCAGTCCCCGTAACCCTCAAGCGGCGTCAAAAAGGCCTCACCTGCCAGATCAACCAAGCCACGACCACCATAATAGAAAAATACCTGCTCACCGTGGCGTGCAGCAGTCGCTGCAGCTCGAGCAATGGACACCATGGGCGATAGGCCAGAACCACCTGCAACAAGTACTACATCTCGACCACGGAAGCCGCGGAAATACCCACGGCCATAGGGGCCACTCAAATGCACCTGTTGACCGACCTGAACATCGTCAAACAGGGTGACGGAGGCCTTTCCATTGGGAACTTTTTTAATTTGGAAATCCCATCGCCTTGCTTCGGTGCCCGTATTACACATTGAATACGCCCGATCCCCTGGGACTCCGGGTAGCTCGATCAACGCATACTGCCCCGCACTGAATGGCTGCTCAGCATCGGTCTCAAACTGGAACTCATAAATATCGTGCGTCACTGGGATCACGTCAGTCAGCGTGGCCGGGAAGGTGCTGGGTTGATGCAAGGGTGCGTACTCAGAAAACAAACGAACCTTGATGCTCAGATCAGTGGTCGGCTTGCACTGGCACGCTAAATGCCGGTTTCGGGCCGCATCTTTCTCAGTCAAAATCGACGGTGTGCCATGGGGGTAGATAATGTCACCCTCAATCAGCTCAAACCGACAATTCCCGCAGGATCCCGATCCACACTCATAGGGGAATCCCAAGCCCTCACCCAATGCTGCGCGCAGGATGTAATCATCCCCACACTCAAATGCCGTATCCGACCCCTGAACTGAAATTTTCACAGACTCTCCTCATGTGCTTTAGGCGCCATTCCATGATTTTGAAACAGCAATGATTTCACCGTGACTGGCACTGTGCGCGATGGCAACCGAATCCGGCCCAGGTCCACAAATTCGAAAGCGCGGAAGACCAACCCATCGAGGACCAGTATGGGCCGCGTCACGTCCAACTCGTCCACCAAAATACGTCCAACACTCTGCGCCAGATCGCGATCAAACAACAAATACAGTGGCCTGCGATGGTCAGCCCATTGATTGATATGATCCCGCACACCCTCACACAAGGCACGCAGAGCGGGGTAATCAAAATACCCATCCCAGGACATGGCGATCGCGCATTCACTGTAATTGACTAAATCAAAATGCGCCTCAGCAGTATCCAACATCGCGCAGACTGACGCCCGGGTCGCGGTCTCCGCAGACACCCGGACGCTGATCACCGGTAAATTCCTGCGGGGCAACAATGCGCCGGGATCCGAAATATGTCCGGTATTCCCACTGACCTGAATATTGAACTCGCTCGCCCCCAAGGCAGTTGCCCGAATTCCTTGATCGGCCGGCACCACGGGCGCGGGTAATGCGCTGGCATCGATCGCAGAGCGGATCGCTTGACCCAGCGCAAGACCGATATCGCCATGCCCGGTTTGCTCAGGCTCACGAATATATTCAGAGACACCGCCTGAGAAGACAATGGCATCCATGGGCTCGGACAAATCCAGGGGGTCTGTCAGCCAAGTGGCTTCCGGTACAGCGCGTCCACAGAGAACATCAACCACCATCCGCGCCATCTCTGTCGCGATCTTCGCCATCATGGTCGGATCCACTTTCACGCCAAGATGCAACGTCATGCCGATACCTCTCGCAATTTCCACCAACCGTGGCTCGAGTCGTGTGATGGTACCTTCGGCGTCAATGACTAACAGTCGTCCGCCCACATGAAAGGCGGCACTAGAGGTGACCTGTCCAGAGTCGATCAGCGCTAACTTGGTCGTGCCTCCGCCGATATCCACATTCAAGACACGTTGACCTTGCGTACCCGAGTGGGCAACTGCCCCAGACCCGTGTGCTGCCAACACTGATTCCATGTGATGCCCAGCACTCGCCGACAAAAACTCACCGCCCTTGTGTGCAATGAGGTGTGCAATCTGCTCTGAATTGTCGCGTCGCAGGGCCTCTCCGGTCAGCAGTACGACACCGATATCGATATCATACGGGCGAAGGTCCGCTTCATTGTAGGCTTGATCAATGCATGCACCCAAGGCGCCCGGATCAATCTGATTGCCGTCGGTATAGGGCGTAAAAAATATCGGCGACTGATAAATCAACCGTCGCTCAACCACCACGTATCGACTGCTCAGGGCCTCACCCTGCCGCTCTAAATGGACTTGCGAGAAGACCACTTGGGTACTCGAGGATCCGATATCGATCCCAACGGTCGACAGAAAAATATTGTCCTGCTGCCACAACGGATTATCTTCCAGCGGACTGTCATCGAACTCATCATCGTGATCATGATCATAATGCTGACCTGGCACATGCTGGTGCTGGCCAAAGGTTCCGTAATTGTGATCGTCGAGCGCATGCGACTCTGCCTGGGTCTTTACGTGCTCTTCGGAATCCCGCTGGCTCATCAACTCTCGCCCCCATATCCATTCTGTTTTGATTTTGACGTGCTAAATCCGAAACCGAGCCTATTTCATTGCTACCATTTGCGCCAACGTGTGAGCGCACACTTTTCAGTCTTGCGGGGGAAGCCCGCTGAAATAAGAAGGACCCAACCATGAAAGATGCCATCGTCTCTGATGAACTGGCGAAGAAATTTGCGAAGGAAAAAGACACTCCCTATTTGCAGTGGATTCGGAAGGAAGGTCTTGATGTCATTGACGCGTTTTATATTCAAAACTTAAACACCGTTGAATTAAAGCCATGGGCGCGTCGTGGTGGCCTTGGCGTCTACATCAACCATGATGCATCACGCACCACCAACGACTGCTATGTGTGTGAGATTCCTGCCGGTGGTACGCTCGCACCACAGAGCCAACTGTTTGAAGAAACCATCATGATTTTGTCGGGCCACGGCAAAACAACGGTAAAAAACTTCGCCGGTGCTGAAGTCGAGTTCGAGTGGGGTCCAGGCGCCTTATTTGCGGTTCCCCTTAATACAGTACACCAACACTACAACCTGTCTGGAAAAGAACCGGCACGGTTTGTCTCGGTCACCAATGCACCTCCAATCATTAACACCTATGGTGATCCTGATTTTGTCTTCAACACCCGCTACGACTTCTTGGATCGATTCAATGGTGAGCCAGACTACTTCTCCGCCAAAGGAGAGCAAAAGGGGCTGCTATTGGAAACCAACTTCGTTCCAGATGGCGTCAATTTGCCATTGATCGAGGCCAAAGAGCGTGGAGCCGGTGGTGGACATATTCGTTTCAACTTCGCGAAGAGCTCGTTGAATAGCCACATCTCGCAGTTCCCAATCGGAACATACAAAAAGGCACACGCACACGGTCCCGGTGCACACGTGATCATTTTGAGTGGGTCTGGGTACTCACTGATGTGGCCAGAAGGTGGTGTGCCCGAGCGCTATGACTGGGAAGTGGGTACCATGATCGTGCCCCCCAACATGTGGTTCCACCAGCACTTCAATACCGGAACTACGCCAGCGCGTTACTTGGCATTCAAATATGAAGGGGTTGCCATCCGAAATGCACAGGGCGTGCCGAAGGCCTGGATCAGTCGCCGAATTGGTGGTCACCAGATCGACTATGCAGATGAATCTCAAGAAGTGCGTGATCTATTTGCCAAGTCACTCGCAGCGAATGGATTGAGCAGCCACATGCACGAAGCCTATGAAAAAGAATTGGTGGATCTCCCGCCGAAGAGTTAAGGCAGCCTGAAAAAGCTTGCTGGAAAAGCCCCGCTGATGCGGGGCTTTTTTTAGGATGACAAACGTGGTGCAAAAAAAATGCACTCCAAAGAGTGCATTTCAACCAAACGCAAGTGCGTTTTGTTTAGCGCGCCTTGACCAACGCCCAAGCGACTAAACCAACCAATGCTGGAACCAGCAGGGTGCCAAGTAAATGATCACCGCTGAAGTGGTGCAATAGGCCTACGACAGGTTCCATGTGCGCATGCGCACCAGGATGTGCGAAAACCTGTGCTGCGCCTACCAAGGCGCCCAAGCCGACAACTGTTTGTACTGTTTTCATTCAATGTTCCTTATCCAGGCCAACCCAATCTGTTCTCGAAGAGTACCGAGACCCCTCTCAGTGGGCCAATGCCAATCTGATTTGGTCGTCCTGTTGACTCTATATCACTAGCTGAGCGGGTTTTCTTGAAGAGATTGTCTTCATGATGCATCAACACGGTATTCTGTTTTCATTCGATAACAAGGGAGAACAGATGATGCAACTGACAGGGCTCACACTACTCATCACAGGCGGCAGTCGCGGGCTTGGGCTCGAAATGGCGCACGCATGCGCACGTGCAGGTGCAGCCGGTATAACACTCACAGCGGCACCTGGTTCCGACGAAACCTCGGAGGCAATGATTGCAGAGCTTACGGCAGCAAAGCAGTTAGTGGAGGAGGCAGGCACACCCTGTCTGACAGTGCTATCCGATGTCCGCATCCCCACGCAATGTCAGGATGCGGTGGATCGTCACCTTGAACGCTTCGGTGGACTGGATGCATTGATCAATAATGCGGGGAAAGCGGGCCGCTATGCCCATGGCGGGCAAGGTGATCTTCCGCTGCATCTGCAAGATCCTGATGGACTGATTGACATCATTCAAACCAATATCGCTGGGCCCTATCTGATGGTGCATGCAGCGCTGGAGGCATTACTCAAATCCCCACAAGGACGGATTATTAACATTTCAAAGCGAACAGACTCGATGCATCAAAAAGCCTGGACTCCCTATGGACCATCTAAAGCCGCATTGGATGCCGCCACGATTGCATGGGCCGAATCATTAAATGAAACCTCCGTCACGGTGAACTCCCTGAGTCCTGGCGGTGCAGTCAATACAAAATTCGGAACAGGATCTCTCACTGGCAAAGGGATCGACCCGGCAACGATTGGACCAATCTCGGTATGGTTAGTGTCCAAGGCGTCAGCCGCCTACACAGGATGTCGATTTGTGGGGGATCGTTGGCAGCACCAGATCGACCCACAAGTAGCCGCTGAAGGCTGTCGTGAATCCGCGATTTTCCATCGCCCCAATCGTTCCTCTCCATTGGATAAGGCCTGGCTACCCCCGGTAAATCCCCCGACAGTGCCTAAGTAGTGGCTCAATCACCCGGCATTGCAGAGCCAAAGCCGGGTGGTTTCATGGCACTGCCCTTCTCGTCTGCCTGAATCATTGACATCACTGACAGATTTCTCTGTACTGCAGTAACCATAGGTAAAACCAATAACAATGAAGGAGTTATTCATGCGAAAGCACCTACTCACGGCGGTCTGCGCCACACTTGGTTTGACTGCCGCTTCGGTAAGTTTAGCCGATGCAGTGGCAGATTTTTATAAAGACAAAACAGTAACAGTGGTGGCTCCGTCCGGTACCGGTGGGTCGATCTATGCGTATGCGTTACTGGTTTCCAATCACATCGGCCGGCACATTCCTGGCAATCCCACAGTGATCGTTGAAGATCGTGGGGGCGGCGGCGGAATGAAAGCGGCAAACTACGTGCAAAATGCAGCACCGGATAATGGCTTGGTGATCGCCGAGTTACATCCATCCTCCCTCGTGGTCCCGATGACCTCGGATAACACCAAGTTTGACTTCACCCAGGTGAATTGGCTGGGCTCCGTCGCTGTTCGCCCCTACGTTGGGGTCGTCTGGCATACCACAGAGGCAGACACACTGGAGAAAATGCGAGACACCGAAGTCATCTTTGGCTCGTCAGGTGTGGGCGGAAGCTCTTATCAGTACCCAGTCTTTCTCGCCAAAATCAGTGGCGCCAAGATGAAAGTCATTCCTGGGTACAAGAGTGGTGGCGCCATGAACCTTGCAATGGAAAGTGGGGAAATCAGTGGGCGCGGAAATTACTATGAGGGCTTTCTCGCGACCAATCCTGACTGGGTCCGTGACAACAAAATCAAATACGTGTTCCGCATGGGTGACGATCATCCTGACTTGATGAATGTGCCCAAAGCCAGTGACTATGCCACGAATGACACCGATCAAAAGATGTTGGCCTTCTTAGAAGCGCCACTGAAGGTTGGGCAGGCATTCTATGTACATGGCAATGTGCCAGCCGATCGGTTAAGCGCGCTACGCAACGCTTTCACCGCAATGCTGGAAGACCCCGCTTTCTTGCAAGATGCTAAGAAAGCTGGGCTCGTTATTCGGACACGGACAGCTGACCAGGTTGCAAAGGTGGTGAGTGATCTCCACGCCACACCGCGTAATCTTATTTCTGATCTTGATTCGATCTTTAAACAGTAATGCACAATTCCACCCCAGCGCCGCTGGGGTGGGTTTTAGAACAACCGGAACGCTCTCATCTCGCGCAGTCCCGGTAACCACTCACCAAGAAGGGCTTCCGGCCAAGGCACGATCAAAATCCAATGGAACAACCCGTAGCTGAGCGTCACGACACTCGCTGTCATGAGCAGACTCGTTTGTAATCCCTCACGGCCAGTCCAATACAAAAATCCAAACACAAAGATCGCCATGGCGGGCAACATCCCAATAATTGCCGAGAGCGCCAGGTAGCCTAGACACCATGCGAAGAAAATCACCGCCCGGATTGCGACCGTGGAAGGATCAAGTCCCTTAAATTCCTCCACAGTATCCATGTGGAGACCCGCTGCCACTGCCTCGCCACCCACACGCCGAATACACATACCGACCAACAAACACGCGACTGCTAAGACGCCAATCCACCCAATCACCACCGGAAACAGGCGTGCTGAGGGTGCCCATGCTTGGGCACTGGTAACGCCATAGGCAAATAGGGCAAAGACCACAGCGGTGAAGCCCACATCCCACCGGGATGCATTGATAAACCAACCCAGTTGCAGTCGCCCCTCCGGACGGCCGCGCACTCGTTTCACAAGACCAGTGATGGTCGGGGCAAATACCATATACAAAGACAACAACAGTAAAATCGCCACCATCGGGTGGAAGATCCAGTCCGCATCGTAGCGCCGCACAGAAATAAACATGTAGCGCTCAACCAAGGCACCCAAGACAAAGCCAAGAATCACGGGAGGCCGTGGCCATCCCAAGCGTTTCATGACAAAGCCCACGATGCCTGCAGCCACCAAGATATAGAGATCACCCCAGGCCTTTTGTCCTTGGAAAGCCCCGATAAATGCAATACCCAGCACAACTGGAACCAGTAAAGAAGCGCGCACTAACGCGAGCTTCGCCAGAATATGTGCACCACCAAAACAGATCCCAGCACCAATGACGTTGGCGATGGCAACGCTCCACACCAATGCGTAGGTGACATCCAGATTCTTCGACAACATGTCAGGGCCAGGTACGATCCCCTGAACAGTAAAGGCACCGAGTAACAGCGCCATGGATGCGGAACCGGGGACACCAAATGCGATAGTGGGCACCAACGATCCCCCCTCTTTCGCATTGTTTGAGCTCTCTGAAGCAATCACGCCACGCACATCACCCGTGCCAAAGGTCTCTTGTGCACCCTTCTCTGTCTTAGCGGCATGGCCATAGGCAATCCAATCAATGACAGCCGCGCCAATCCCTGGGACAGCACCCATGAGCGAACCAATCGACGCACATCGGACCACCAACCACTTGTGCCGCATGACATCCAACACGCCCTCGCGCTGAGTCGACTTCACGTCATGAAATTCTTCACGCACGACCGTCGAGCGACGGATGGCTAAATCCGCCAACTCAGGGATTGCAAATAAGCCCAATGCAATGGGGACAATGGGGATGCCGTCCCAGAGGTAGATGGTATCAAAGGTCCATCGGAGTTCGCCCGCCTGAGAGTCCTCTCCAATCATCGCCAGCATTAACCCCAAACAGACCGCAGCCAATCCTTTAAATGCGTTTCCTCCGGAGAGCACAGCAACCAATGACAAGCCAAAAATACAGCAGGCAAGAAGCTCTGGTGAGCCCACCATGAGCATGATGGGTCGGAGTACTGGAACACTCAGACCCAGTAAGAATGCCCCAAAAAGTCCCCCCATCATGGAGGCGAAAAATGCAGCGCCAAAAGCGCGACTGGCTTCGCCACGACGTGCCATCGGATGTCCATCGAGCACAGTTGCAGCGGACCCTACCGTTCCTGGGACACCGAAGAGCACAGCCGGAATCGTGTCAGAGGTGGTCGTAACCGACATCAAGCCGATCAGCATCGCGAGGGCTGCCAAGGGCTCCATACTGTAGGTGAAGGGCAATAATAGGGACAATCCAATGAGACCGCTGAGCCCTGGAATCACCCCGAGAATCAGACCGATCAGTACCCCGAAGATCAGATAAAAGATCCGCTCAGGCTCTGCAATACTCAGCAGAGCTTGGCCCGCAACCTCCAGCAGCGATACCTCCATGGCGGCTTAGTCCGACTTCGCCAACGACCGTTCAGCCATCGACTCCGTCAATTCGCGTCCGTGGCCTGGATCGATGTGAACATCAATCAAGAAGGGACGACCCTCCCGCACGGCAGCCACCCCTGCAACAATCGCAGCCGTCAGGCTTGCTTGATCACGAATCGGACCTCGACTCTCCACGCCCAATCCAGATGCAATGGTTGCAATATCTGGCGCAGGATGATCAATCGTCTGACCAATCCAACGATTACTCGGATCACGTTTCCGATGAATCGCAACGCCTTCCTGATGCAGTTCGTCGTTGTAATAACTGCGATTATTCCCAACGATGATGAGCACTGGAACGCCATAGCGGGCGGCCGTCCAGAAGGCGTTAATCCCCATCAGACAGTCGCCATCACCGATGATCCCCACAGTCAATCGATCAGACTCTTTCAATTTCAGCGCAGCACCCACGCACAACCCTGGACCGGAGCCCACGCCGCCGCCGCCGTCCTTGCCAAGGTAGGACAATGGATCAGTGAAGGGCCAGTATTTAGTGGGCCAACTACGTGCTAATGCAGCAAAGCTCACTGGGGTGTCGCCGACTACGGCTGCCAACTCACGAGCCACATCGACCAAATTCAAAGTATTGCCTTGATCGGGATAGGCTGGCCGAGGCTTCTTGGCGGTCGATGGTGCGACCTGCACATCGAGCCCGCGAATCAGCCCATGCAGGGTTTCATCAGGGTCCGCAACGATATGCACATCCACCGGTGGAAGCTGGAATGTTTCACGGCCCCATCCGTTGTGAAGATGCAGATCTTGGCTCGCATGAATAATCGTGGCGTCGATTGGGTTCGCACCATAGGCCTGGCGCAAAACGCCACCAAGATCCACCCAACCGAGGCTGACAATGACATCTGCATCGCGGAGTGCTTGACGTCCACTCTTACTGAGTTTGTTAAACGGTTCGCCGACATGCGCCGGATGATCAGAAGGAACGATCGCATGGGTTTTCAGATCCGTGAGCATCAGACCACCAGTGGCCTCCACCAGAGAGACCCGCGCATTCCAAGACGTCGCTGTAAAATCGCCTTTACCCATTAAAAAAACAGGCTTTTTCGCGTCTTTCAGTGCGTTGACGGCTGTTGCCAACACATCGGGCGCCGGTGCTGGCGCAGGCGCTGGTTTGAAACGATCCTGATCCGGGAAGACAAAATCAGGATCGGCATCCGCCTCTTGCAAGGCGGCATCGAGAACCACATAACTCGGCCCACAAGGTGACGTATTAGACTGCTGCCATGCCCGTAAAATCGCTTCTGGCATCGCTTCAATCGAACCGGGTTGATCGTCATATTTGACGTAGTTTCGGATTAAGGCCCCCTGATCTTGCGAGGTGTGCAGCCAATCGATCCATGGCCGGCGTAATGCCGCATCCACAGGACCAGTTGCACCCATAATCAACATCGGCTGACGATCACACCAGGCATTAAAAATCGCCATCGTGCCGTGCATCAGACCCACATTGCTGTGGAGTGCAACGGCCATCGGTTCACCACCGGCCTTTGCATACCCTTGTGCGATCGCTACCGCATGCTCTTCGTGCAAGCACATCAGCATCTCGGGTTCGTGATTACCAAGATGGTTGACCAGGCTGTCATGAAACCCGCGATAACTCGCACCCGGGTTCAGTGCAATGTATGGGATCTTTAAACGACGAAGCATTTGAGCAGCCACGTCGCTCCCAAAGCGAACCTCGGTATCGACGTTTTTTGGCTGATCGATCGGGTTCAGGACAGGTTTAGTCATTACTCTGTCTCCATGCTGAGCCCGCCGCTGATGAGACACCCGGGGTCCAGTTAATGGCTTTTAATTCAGTGTAACTGAGGAGCTCATCGAGACCTTCTTCGCGGCCGATACCACTGTTCTTGAAGCCACCATAGGGGACATTTCGGAAATGAGTGTTGGTACCGTTAATCCAGACATAGCCCACATTGACTGCTCGTGAGAGATGCATCGCGGTTTCAAAATCATGGGTGAAAATCGATGCAGTAAGTCCGTACTCAATCGCATTCGCCATCTCAATGGCTTCGCCGATATTTGACCACTTAAAGATACTAACAACTGGACCAAAGACTTCCGTCTGAGCGATTCCCATTGAGGTATTCACGCCCGAGAAAAGTGTTGGCTCGACCCAATACCCTTTCTCAAAACCAGCACCCTGGGGCCGTCCGCCACCCACCAGGCACTGCGCGCCCTCCGCCTTTGCAGCAGCAATGAGGGACATGACACGCTCATACTGCCTCTTGGAGTTCATTGGACCCATGTCGATATTTGGATCCAGTGGGTTCCCAATTTTCAGGGCTTTCAACTTCGCCACCATGCGCTCGACGACTGCGTCGTGGAGGCTTTCGTGTAACAAAATCCGGCTTGTGGAACCACAGGACTGACCTTGCCACGCGAAATTCATCCCTCGAACCGCTGCCGTTGCGACGACATCCGGATCCGCGTCAGGGCATGCGATCAGGGGATTTTTTCCACCCAATTCCAAGGACACGCTTTTCACGCCAACCTCTGCCGCACTGTGCTGAATGCGCATTCCTGTTGGGACAGAGCCGATGAAAGCGATTCGCTTGATGTCTGGATGACGCACGATGGCATCCCCAGTCGCACCTTCCCCAGTCAGAATATTAACCAATCCCGGGGGGAAGTATTCTTGGCACAGCTCCGCTAAAATACAGGCCGACAACGGGCTCTGCTCAGGCGGTTTAATTAAGATCGAGTTGCCTGCAACCAGTGCCGGCGCAAGACGCGACGCCGCGAACCCAATGGGATGGTTAAACGGAATAATGCGACCCACGACACCGTAAGGTTCGCGAACAGTGATATGCAGACCAGACGATGTCGCTGGAATCGTTTCACCTTTTAGCTCATAGCCAAGACCTGCATAGAGCCGAATCCGATCAGCCGCTGTAATCACATCTTGGCGCATCGGCTTGATGGTGTTTCCTGTATCGCGTACTTCAAGATCCGCGATCTCATCAGTTCGTGCTTCTAGTGCCGCCGCGAATCGCGTCAGGACCTTAATCCGATGTCCCATATCAGTCTTCGCCCATTCGCGCTGCGCCGCCTTGGCAGCATCAGTCGCAATGGCGACGTCATCGACAGTGGCTTTCGGAACAATCCCGATTAATTCTTCAGTCGCGGGGTTGGTGCTCTCGAAGGTGTCGCCGGAGACGGAATCCACGAGTTGGCCATTGATGAGCATCTTGCCCTGAATGACGGAGGGGTTTGCCATGATCTACTCCAGTTATTGTTATCCCAAAATAATCCCTTGATACTTCGGATCCACGAGCGCCCTGTCAAGTCATGCGCGGGCCGCTCGAGACCCAACCTCCAGGTTATGCCGCGA
Organism: Litorivicinus sp.; assembly: GCA_018401755.1. Taxonomy (GTDB): domain Bacteria; phylum Pseudomonadota; class Gammaproteobacteria; order Pseudomonadales; family Litorivicinaceae; genus HIMB30. Next base: position 19,447 of record JAGYKJ010000007.1, on the reverse strand, counting down.
CCGACCCTGACCGCCGACCCACGCGGTTTCATGCCAACACGAGCAGGCCCCGCCGTTACTGGGTTTCTCCATTTGGAAAGAGATTCTGGACATACCGTCGCCCGGATGGTCATGTGAACTTGATATGGGCGGTCACCCATCATTGTTTCGGAGTCATCGCCAAATCGGACTCGCCAAAACAGGCATACTGACCCCTTAGGAGAGTCGCACGTTGATGGATGCAACACTACTGGACCAGATTTCGGTATTCGAAGCGATCGGGATTGTGATTGCCTTCGTACTCGGCGGTATCTTTAAAGGGATTTTGGGATTAGGTGTCCCCGTCATCGCAGTCCCTGTCATTGCAGATGCGATTTCGATTGTATTGGCAATCATCCTGATTTCAGTACCCAGTGTCGTTCCCAACATCTATCAGGTCTGGATATACCGCCATCATGCGGATCCAGATATTCGACTGCTCCCCTTAGGGATCGCATCGATCGTTGGCTCGGGTCTCGGTATTCTGACCCTGACATGGGCAGACCCGGCTGTTCTGACGCAGTTGCTTGGGCTCATCTTGTGGCTCTACATGGGTTTTCGAGCACTCAAACCGTCCTTCCAGCTCTCGCGCCAGATCGCCCGTTGGACCAACGCGCCCGCTGGCTTTCTCGCAGGCTTGGCTGGTGGTCTCACTGGCGTCTCAGCACCGGTCATCTTGGTCTATCTGATGTCGCTTCGGCTTCCGAAGGAGACATTCATCCTGACGATAAGTTGGTACTTTATCGCCATGGGTGGGGGCCAATTTCTATGGTTAATTCAGGCGGACTTGATGACGTGGCCCCTGTTTTTGTGGAGCACATCCTCCCTCATTCCGATTTTTGTCGGCATGTGGATTGGAACCCGCATCGGACCCTACATATCGAAACAGCGCTTTGAGCAATTGATTCTCGTGATGATGGCTTTCATGGGGACGAAGTTGTTATTCAACCTTTAAGGGTTTGCTCTGGCTTCGAGGCTACATGACAGCTTCAATCGCCACTCGATGGCGCTGATATCTCGCGAAAATCCGTGCACCCCAAACCATCCCCAGAATGGTTGCGAAGATGTTGATGGTATGGTCAGGATACGCACAACCCACCGCCACGAGCACACCAATGAGGCGATCAATCGAGCGAAACCATGGGATACGGTACCCCTCAAGCGCGATTGACCCAGCCACCACTGCAACAGCTGCAAATCCAATATCAAGCGCAATATCAAGAGGGAGACCTTGCAACAGTAAAGTGGGCTTATACGCGAATAGAAATGGCACGATGAATGCTACAAAAGCCACCCGCGTCGCATAGAGCGCAGTCTTCATCACAGGGGCCTTTGCAAGACCTGCTGCCGCAATGGATGCCAATGCATCTGGTGGCGTTAAGACCGCAAGTGATGCGTAGTACATGACGAAAAAATGGGCAATCAGCATTGCCGTCGCCGGATCCACGCCACTGGTCTTCAAAAATCCAATCACAATGGGGATGGTCACCGCAATCTGGACGATGTAGCTCACCGACGGTGGTACACCCATGCCGAGAACAATAGAGACGATCATGGTCAAGACCAACCCGCTGAAGAGACCCACCACGTAACTATTCGCCTCTTGTGCGAAGCTTAAACTGAGTCCCGTCATTTCAAAAACGCCAACGACCATGCCAGCCACGGCCGTCGTAAGCGCAACAAAGGCAATTGCAGCAGCGGCATTGACCAACGCATCACGAATATCTCTAAACCGCATCGCGGTTGTTGGCTTTAACCACGACAATACAATCACGGCCAAAATGGCGTAGGAGACCGCGTACTGTGGCGAAAAGCCCTCAACCAACAGGGCAATCAAAATCACGACTGGCAAGATGAGATGACCACGTGCTTTCAGAATCGCCCACGCGGAACTGCCTGGCGCGCGAGGCACAGGAATCACATTGTGCCGGATCGCAGCCCAGTGAACTGCCAAGAAGATACCCAAGAAATAAAATAGCGCCGGGACCAATGCGATGGTTGCGATGGTGAGATAAGGGATCCCGGTGTATTGGGCCATTAAAAATGCAATCGCGCCCATGATCGGAGGCATCAGGATGCCTCCGGTCGAAGCAGCCGCCTCAATGGCTCCAGCCCAGTGCGCCGGATAGCCGGTTTTTTTCATGAGTGGAATCGTCAACGCCCCCGTGGTCATGACATTTGCAGGGGCACTCCCGGAAATTGTCCCGGTAAACGCACTCGCAACAACCGCGACCTTCGCGGGGCCACCGCGGTAGTGTCCTACCGCGTGATTCGCCAAATCGATGATCAAGGCCCCCAATCCAGAGCGCTCCATGAACGCACCGAAAATAATAAATAACGCGATGTAGCTGGCAGAAACACTTAAGGGGATTCCGAATGCGCCGGCATAGGTGAGATATTGCACGTCCAGCAAGAGTCCGAGCGAATAGCCACTGTGCCGCAATAACCCTGGCAGCCCCGGTACAAAACAGTAGACAAACAATACCAGGACCAAGGCAGGTAACACCCAGCCAATCGCGCGCCGGCAGAGCTCTAACACTGAAACGACAAAAATTGAGCCCAAGATGATTTCTAAGGACGTCAAGGGGCTCACAAACTCAAAACGCTCACTTGAGAGGTAGATGTGCTCGCTCATCCGCCAGCCAATGGTGGCAATGACGGCAACGCCGAAGAGAAGATTAAACCGATTAAACCAAAGGGCGTCATCGCGGGTGCTGTGAACCGCAAAAAAAGCCACAGCAAGTGCGAGATGAACGCCCCTCTGGATGGATGCGTCAAATGATCCGAACAGTCCGGTATAGATATGAAACAGGCCAAGGCAAAGCGCAATGGCCTGCAGTCCATAGGACCGAATCGAAGTCATCACAAATTACATCCAGCCTCGTTCCTTAAAATAGCGCGCAGCACCTGGATGAATCGGCACTCCAACGGATACTGCAAGATCGCTGAGTTTCAGGACCTTTAGGGAAGGCTCTGAGTCGGCTACTTTCTCAAACGACTCAACAACCTGCTTGACAATGCGATAGGCCAAATCGTCCGATACCGTCTTGCTATTGGCGATAATGATATTGGGATATGAGACTGTTTCGACTGTATTGACCAATTTTGGATATGCCTTGGAATCCGCAGGCCAAGTCGACAGATAAAAGCTTGAGTTTTCATCAATCAACCGTTTCTGAATCCCTGCAGTGAGCGGAACTAACCGAATTTCGCGGGCCGTCGCTAAATCCAAAAAGGGCGCATATAAATCCGAAGGCGTATTGATGATCGCATCAATATTCCCATCCTTAAGCTGCTGTACAGCATCATCCGGCTTCAGCGTTTCCATCCGCACATTCATGCCTTCCATCTCGAGAATCTTCTTCGACATGGTGTTGATGGTCCAACCATTCGGGCCGATGCTCACTTTTTTTCCTGCCAAATCACGGAAGGTTTTAATGTCCGAGTTTGCTGCAACCAGCGTCGTGATTTTAAAGCCGTGCAATGCGAATAACTGGGTAATGTCCGCCATGGGCTGTGGATAGGGTTTGACCCCAGCCAAACCGTCAACCGCACTGGGGGATAATGTGATTGCCAAATCAGATTGGCCTAACCCAACCGCTGCCACATTACTGGTTCCACCACCTGGCTTCAGTGTCACCGAATCAATATCCGGCAGCCCTTCAATCACCTGCGAAAGCGCGACAGTAATCGGATATTGAGATCCTCCCTGCCGGCCTGTGGCGAGCGTAAGATCGCGCGCGAGGACGACCGGTGAAAAAGTGGTCGCGGCGAGTGTTACTCCAGCGATCCAACGTGAAACAAATATGCCCATACAAGTCTCCTTTTATTGTTATGTTCGACTAGGCAATGTCAGTGCTAGCCGAACCCGCCCCCTCCGGGGGTTTCAATCACCAGTGTGTCATTCGGATGAATAACAACGCCTGATTCCATAGTAGCCAAGACACGTCGCTGGCCACCTAAACTCACTTCACAATGCCCTGGCTGGCCTGGCTGTCCGCCGACTGCGCCCTGAGGCGCGACCTGATGCTTCGACGATCGCAACGTGATTGACGCCTGACCCTCGAGCAAACGATACCGCCGACGGAACCCGTGACCACCGCGGAACTCACCGAGCCCACCCGAATCACGTTTAACGGAAAACTCCTCGACCCGGATTGGGAACTCAGTCTCAATCATTTCGAGCGATCCGACTTTCCCGTTCGTCTGGTTACAATGACAGGCTGTTTGCCCTTGATAGTCACGCATGGCACCAGTCCCACCCGCGAATAATTCATACTGAATCAATGTTTTACCATCGGCTTGATGGGCAAACGTAAGCGCTCGACCGCCGCCACCATCTGCACGTGCAAGGCTGGGTACGACTTCACCCATCGCCGCGAAGATCGCCTCAATCACCGCATGCATGGCGGTGTTATAACTGTTGACCGGCGCTGGGAAATGCGGATCCACGATCGTTCCCAGCTTCGTTTTGACCGTAAATGCATCCATCACGCCTTGATTGATTGCCAGCGTCGAATCCGCAATGGCGACCATCACATACGCACAACATGCATTCAGAAGATGTGGCCGAATATTGATTGGACCTGCGCCCTGCGGGTCCGTCTCGGTGAAATCAAACGCGATCTGATCACCGGTCTTTTGCACCTGCACGCGAATCGCGATTGGTCGATCCAGCGTGATGCCGTCATTATCCATCCATCGCTCAGCGGAGCCCGTAAAGTCGGGTATTTGACTCAAAGCTTGCCGAATCGTCTGCTCGGTGCGCCTACGACCCGCTGCAAAACTAGAGAGCGCATGCTGCTTTCCAAAACGCTCAAAGAGCTCAGCAACCCGCACTGCACCTTGTATGCAAATCCCAGCTTGACCCATGAGATCACCCATCACGATTGGCGCACTGCGACTGTTTCCAGCGATCAAGGTGACCACTTCCGGGTTCGGAGTCCCATCCCGATACAATCGAACCGGGGGGATATGCAAACCTTCTGCATACATATCTCTGGCAGTGGCTGGACAACTTCCCGGAACCGCCCCACCAATGTCCGACTTATGCGCAATACTGGCGGTAAACGCGACTAACTCGTCTTGAAAAAAAACAGGTGCAACAACCGCAAAATCTGGGTTATGGGGACTGCCACCTTCCCAGGGCGAGTTTGTCAGAAAGCAATCACCCGGTTGGATCGATGCTGCTGGAAACCGTTTCAGGAGTCCGGATACAACGGCGGGGAAGGCCCCCACGTGAATCGGTAACACCACCTTTTGTGCGCCCAAAGCACCATCGGCTAAAAGAATGGCGCAACTCGCATCATGACTTTCACGAATAATCGACGAATACCCAGACCGAAACAAACCTGCTTGCATGTCATCGACAATGCCACGCGCCATCGCGCCGATGATCTCGTCTTCAAACACAGTCGCCATCTGTTTTCCTATCCCAGTCCTTGCTTTACCCTAGACTGCACAAGGGGCGACTCGATTACTATGGCCTCCCGCCAGATGATCCAAAGCAATCCGCAATGGACCCCAAAGAAGAGTCGTCTAAGTCCAGCTATCGCATTGTCCTGCCGAACGTTTTTTAATGAGGCTGGACACTTGATGGCGCAGGTTGTCCCAACGATCACAGCAATCGCCGTGGAGAGTCGCATATGGAATTAATTTGCTCCCTATCGTCTGGTTATGCGCGCAAAGTGCGCATCCTTGCGCATGAATTTGGGTTAGCGGATCAGATGACAATCACAGTCGTTGCCCCGCGTGAATCCAGTGACTATCTCTGGCAGTTCAATCCGCTCGGGAAAGTACCCACATTTCGAAATGGTGATGTGGTGTTGTACGACTCCCAAGTCATCGCTGAATATCTGGTTGAGACCTACCGCCCCGAATGGATGTTATCGACTGGCTTGGACCGTTGGCAGTCAAAAACACGCCTCTCCATGCTCAATGGACTCAGTGATGCCGCCTCAACGCTTCGGAAAGCCATCACTGAAACGCCCCCAAATCAAGCAGGCGTGGCACTTCAGATGGGCAAAATTGAACGCACATTGCAGCATATCGAAGCAACTTGGGACGGGCTTGAGTCTGAAGTTTCATTGGCCACGATCGCACTGCTCTCTGCCTATGAGTGGCTACTGGTGCGGATCCCTGAACGTGATTGGACGACCATCGCACCGCGTGTGGAGCAGTGGTACCAAACCTTCAAACAACGTCCGTCGGTCGAGGCAACACCCTATCCAGCCCCCTGATTTAAGGACCAGGGGTGGTTAAAAATCCCGATCCTGAGGCAGTACTGGTATTTTGCGACGGGCCTCAGCCACTGCGGCCCGATCCAGAGTGGCTGATACAAGCGTCGCTGATGGACCGGCTTGCGCCAGAATCTCACCCCAAGGCGAGGTGATCTGACTATGCCCAAAGGTAGCGCGGCCATGCTGATTCACCCCACACTGGTTTGCCGATGCCACAAAGCACCCATTTTCAACAGCACGGGCTTGGTTGAGTAACTGCCAATGCACCGCTCCAGTCGTCTGTGTAAATGCCGAAGGCGCAAGAATCAGATCACATCCTGCCTTCGCGTAATACCGGTATAACTTAGGGAAGCGTAAGTCAAAACAAATCGATAAACCGACCGTCCAGCCCTCAATCTCAACCATGGCGGGAGCAGATCCCGGCGTAAATAACGCGCTTTCTCGATAGCTCTCGCCGTTTCCAAGCACTACATCGAACATGTGGATTTTGTCATAGTGCTGGACCAAGGCTCCCTCACGATTGAACACCAACATGCGATTCATCACCTGCGCACCGTCACGATAGATGACGGAACCCACCACAACCCAGGTCGAATGATCATCTGCCCATTGCCGCAGCAACTGAAGAGTTGGATGGTCCAGATCAATCGCGGCCGCCCGACTTACTGCTTGATCCGCCGACAAAAATAGGGCGCACTCAGGCAATAACACGAGGTCTGGACCGGTCAATGCCGCCATCATCAATAACGGCTCGATTCGTGCCCAAGTTTGTTCAAGATCGGGTTCGGCTGTGTACTGCAAACAACTCAACTGCATTTATCGACTCCCTGATGCAGGTTTGAATCCCTGTATCGTGACTAACACACCGCGTGCTGTCGACTCGATGTGTGGGGTTGCTTCAAAAGCTTCAGCAATGGTTCGCACAATGTAGAGGCCAAGACCCAGATGCGCGCCACTGGCATCATGACGCGCGCTGGAAAACAGCTGAAATAGCTCATCGGCCGCGCCGACCAACTCCTTGGGGCCCTCGTTTTCGATGGACAAGGTCACTGATGTCAGATGATCGCGCAACTTTAGCCAAATCCGGCCCTGATCCGGGGTGTAATCCAATGCATTATCAACCAACTTATCAAGTAACTGCTCAAGACGCAGCGAATGCGCCATGACCATCACAGCGGTTTGTGGAACATCGAGGCGCCATTGCACACGTGGATGTTGTTCGCGCTGCACCTGAACATAGTCGTCCAACAGTTTGGTCAAATCGACTGGATAGAGCACATCTTCCCGGAGCGCATCTTCTAGACTGACCGCCTCCGTCACCCGAGACAGGGTGCTGTCGAGCTTCGCGATTCCGCGCTCGGCAGCCGCTCTCAGGCGAGCTTGTTGCGCTGGATCCTGTTCATCGGCCAAGAGTTCAAGCGATGTCTGGACCGTACTCATCGGATTACTGAGCTCGTGACGCAAGGTGCGCGGGATGCGTTCAAGAAACTGGGTATACCGCCTCAAGTCACTCATCACCTTCGCGATATCCCGCGCTAAATCACCAATCTCATCAGTCGCAGTCAGTGCACTTAAGGGGTGCGATTCAGCCAGTCGACCGCGCGCATCCAACTGCGCTCGAAGCTCTCGACCCAATCGGCCAATCCGTTCAGTCAAACGTCCCGCATACAGTGATAACCCGATCAGCAGAACCACCAAAACAGCCATCGTTTGCCACGCCAACTGAATCAACGCGCGACTCGCAGAGCTCACAACCTGATCTGCACGTGCCTGAATCGTGACCGTCCCCATGGCCTGTGTCGCTGACAGAATCACCTGCTTCGCTTGCAAGTCTGGAGTGCCTGTCAAGGACGCAGTCATCGCCAAGAGATGTCCATCACGTCCATGGACAAGCACTTGCCGAGCCTCAGATGCAAAGGCCTCTGCCCGTGCCTGAATCACCGGGTGTAAGGGTGCAACGGGCAACGCATAGGATCGTGTGAGGATGTCGTCTCCAGTGGCATCGATCACTGAAAGGACCCACCCAGTGGCGCCCACAAGACGCGCAGCATTTAGACGCCCTTCAAAGCGATAACCCTCTGCCAATTCCCACCAATACCCAACCATGGATGATTCCGGTGCACGTCCTCGACCAGATCGGTTGAGAGCCCATTGGCCAGGCCCCTCTGGGGCAATCAGAATGACGTCATCACCCGTCGGCTTTAAAAGAGTCAGGACCAATCGATCCGACAATCCTTCAGAGTCGGGGCGCCGATATCGGCGCGTACTGTCGCGAATATCGATCGCGAGATAGAGTTGGTCAGCTCGCTGAGCGACCCGAAGCGTTGCAATCTGGCTTAAGGGAATGGAATCCATCACTGGCCAGTCATCTAAGAAACCATCCAATACAGGCGCTTGACTGGCAATCGCCGGTGGACTCCCAGAGATCTGCGGCTTCAGCATCCAAGGCCCAAGGGGTTGGGTCGAGAGCTCTTGGGCCAAGGTATCGGCAAGCACCGCCAAGGCCTCAGTTTGTGCGCGAATTGCAAACAACTGAAGCCGCTCGAGGGTATGCCATCCAAGCCATGGAAGAACGGCAAGGACTGGCACAAACACAAACAGCTTGGCACGCAAAGACCATCTCATTCCGGCGGGAGGTCCCACTGATAGCCACTTCCATACACACTGACAAGCGCGTCAAAGGTGGGATCTAAGCGTTTTATTTTCTGACGAATGTGCTTGATGTGGGTACTCAGCGTATTGTTCGTAACCACCGATTGACGGGTCCGTTCAGCCAATTGATCAAAGCTCAAGACTGCACCATCAGCACGGACAAGCGCCTCGAGAATGGACAGCTCTGTCACCGTTAATGTCACTGGTAAATCTCGCCAAAAGACCTTCGCCTTCGCCACATCGATGAGCAGCGGACCAGCCTCAAGTAAGTCTTCGACACCAGGACGTCGTGCGTCATTGACGCGTTTGAGAACTGCCGCCACCTTCTCGACTAATAAGGCGGTCGAAATCGGTTTGGTGAGATAATCCCACGCACCCAATCGTAGTCCAAAAATCTGATCGATTTCTTCGTGACGACTGGTCAGAAAAATCACTGGTAACCCTGGATAACGATCAAGCAACCACTGACACAAGCCAAAACCAGCGTCGGGATCATGGCCTAAATGCACATCCAGCAGGGCCAAACTGGGGGTTTGACTCAGATGGAGATGCACCTCTTCGAGGGTTTCGTAGCTGGAGACTTGGAATCCCTTTTTTTGCAGGGCATAGCTGTAATTGGTCAGTTGATCCACATCGTCTTCAACCACCACAATCCGTGCGTTCATCGCACCCCCAGTCCACTCAAAAGTCAATTGTTCGCGCGCTCGGAGCGCCACCATACCGCGTTTTTCGATGCGATTGATGATATTCGGGGTGATCCCGCTCCACTTCGAGGACAATCTCTGCAACGCCATCTGTCGACTCTCCAACTGTTTGGATACGCACCACGCGCATCGCATGAATATCAAAGGGCACCAAGGGAGGGTGTGCACCCGCACACCCGAGATCTTCTGAATTATCGAATGGAATAAAGACTTTCATCAGACTGCACTCCTCGCTCAGTGGCATCAAAACGAAATTGAATCTCAACGCGACGATCAACTGCTGAAGTGATGGGATCAAAGGGAGCTATGGTCGCTTCGCCGCGTCCCTCCATCTGAATCCGTCCCAGATCTAAACCCGACCCAATGAGGAATTCACCAATACTCGCCGCACGCGCGTCACTGAGCGTCTGGTTGTATGCGCTGGAACCAGATGTATCGGCATAGCCAGTCAACTCGAGTCGCAGTGTCGAAACAGCACTGAGTGCATCCGCCAAAGCGGCTAAGGTCGCCTCATGCCGTGCATGTGCAGTGGCTGAGTCGAGGTCGAAGTACACTGGAATTGAGACCGCTTCCAGAACCTGCTGTATCGCCTGCAGTTGTTGCTGCGTCGCCCGGACATCGGCTTGGGACCGTTGAAGTGCGATCGTTTCTGCCTTGAGTTGTGCCACAGCGCGATCACGCGCCTGATACGCGAGGGTTTGTTCAGACTCTGCCTCGGTACGTTTCGATTGTTCAGCGACTAGCGCACGATCTTGGAGAACATCGTGGCCCATCATGACACCAATGGTACTGGCAACAATCGCACCCACCGGACCTGCAATGACGGCACCCAGAAGTGCGCCCGACCCAAAGCCGATATGTTCTGGTAAGCGATCCGAGACGCTCTCGGCATGGGCGCTGCCGATTAAGGCGGTTGAGCAGGCAACAACGTAGAGAAGATGTTTCATATTGAGACTCCGTATCAATGATTGGGAGTCCTATTGAAACGTGTTTGCTCAGATCAAGAAGGAAGACATCGGGGAAAAACGATGAAGAAATCATGAAGGTGACCATGCTATAAACCAGTCAACACACTGGCTCATGGAGGAACCAATGAGAATCTTCACACGCGGCGTGACGCTTGTCCTCACGCTCTGCTCAGCCGCACTGATGGCAGAAGAGAAGCCGGTCGGGATCACACCCGATCGAATGGACGTTGAGGCTGACCATCAGGGACAGACAATCATAATCCATCGCAACCCCGATCATACCGCAACGATTGATCCTGATTTTGCACTCACCTCGCGACCCTGCCCACCCTTCTGTATCCAGCCCATGCATATAGCGCCCGGGGTCGAGACGATTGGTGAACTGGAAGTCCTCGACATGCTTGAACGCATCAACGCAGGCGATGACTCCATCATTTTAATTGATTCGCGAACGCCCGACTGGGTCGCTCGAGGCATGATTCCCGGCGCCATTAATGTTCCATGGACAATGTTGAATGCAAGCCGCTCCGATCCTTTGACCATCGCTGATTTACTTGAAACGCAGTTTGGGGCAATGCAAACCGATGGATTTTGGGACTTTTCACAAGCCAAAACATTGATTCTGTATTGCAACGGACTCTGGTGTGGGCAGTCCCCAACCAACATCAAGACGCTGCTGAGACTAGGCTACCCTGCTCACAAGTTGAAATGGTATCGAGGCGGCATGCAGGCTTGGCAGACCGTAGGGCTCACCACAACCACGCCCTGACCTCGCGTCTCCACCAAAGAGGGATGCCGCACCGGCGTTCTTTCGAATCAGGGTCTGATACACTTTCACGTCTTGCTCCCGGAGGACTCTGTATGGCATCGATCCGCCAAGACGACATCATCGAAAGCGTTTTCAACGCGCTGCAGTTTATTTCTTACTACCATCCAACAGATTTTATCCACGCACTCCATGACGCCTATCTGCGTGAGGAGTCTCCGGCAGCAAAGGATGCCATGGCGCAGATCTTGGTGAACTCTCGGATGAGTGCGATGGGACATCGCCCTATGTGTCAGGACACCGGCATTGTCACAGTCTTCGTCAAAGTCGGCATGCAGGTCCGTTTTGATGACGCCACGATGGGTCTCGATGACATGATCAATGAAGGTGTGCGTCGTGCCTACACACACCCCGATAATGTGCTGCGTGCCTCCATTCTGCGCGACCCGGCGGGCGCGCGGACCAACACCCGTGATAACACGCCCGCAGTGATCCATTACCAAGTAGTGCCCGGAGAGACCTTGAGTGTGGATATCGCGGCAAAGGGCGGCGGATCTGAAAACAAATCTAAATTCGTGATGCTCAATCCATCCGATTCCGTTCTGGACTGGGTCGTCAACACGATTCCCACCATGGGTGCTGGATGGTGTCCTCCAGGAATGCTGGGACTTGGCATTGGCGGAACTGCTGAAAAAGCGTTAGTCATGGCGAAGGAATCGCTCATGCAGCCTATTGATATTTATGACCTGAAAGCACGCGGTCCTGCCTCTGCCCTTGAAGAACTACGACTCGAAATCTTTGAGGCAGTCAATCAGCTTGGGATCGGTGCGCAGGGTTTGGGCGGCCTGACAACCGTCTTGGATGTGAAAATTCTCGACTACCCAACCCATGCAGTCAGCAAAGCTGTGGGGATGATCCCGAATTGTGCGGCCACTCGGCACACCCACTTCACCCTCGACGGAACAGGCCCTGCGGTGCTCACACCACCCGCTTTGGAAGACTGGCCTGATATTTCTTGGGAAGCGGGACCCCATGCCAAACGCGTGAATTTAGATACGCTAACACCAGCGGAAGTGCAGGCCTGGAAGCCGGGTGAAACACTGCTTTTAAACGGAACGCTGTTGACTGGACGAGATGCTGCACACAAACGCATGGTCGACATGCTTGATCGTGGCGAGCCCCTACCAGTCGATTTAAAAGGCAAAGTCATCTACTACGTCGGCCCCGTGAGTCCAGTCCGTGATGAGGTAGTTGGTCCAGCGGGACCAACAACAGCCACGCGGATGGACAAATTTACGGATCAAATTCTGGGTCAAACCGGGCTGTTAGCCATGGTCGGCAAGGCAGAGCGCGGACCATCTGGGGTCGAGGCAATCAAAAAACATAAGGCCGCCTACCTGATGGCTGTCGGTGGCGCAGCCTATCTGGTCTCTCAAGCGATTAAGCAATCACGCGTCGTTGCGTTCCCCGAACTGGGAATGGAAGCCATTCATGAGTTCGTCGTGGAAGACATGCCGGTTACGGTGGCTGTTGATGCACAAGGCACCAACGTTCACAAAACTGGTCCGCAACATTGGGCGCAGGTGATTCACGCGAAACAGCTCGGCTAACTCAATCCGCACCGAGCGCCCGTAACAGGGCCTCGGTGCAGGAGGCTGTTGAACCCACCCCCCCAAGATCGCGTGTGATGGCCTCCTTTGAGCCAGTGAGTACCGTCTCGATCGCTGATTCAATCCGCCTTGCAGCCTCTGCTTGACCGAGGTGCTCAAACATCATTGCCACAGTCCAGACCGCGGCAATTGGATTCGCGATTCCTTGACCTGCGATATCTGGTGCTGAGCCATGAACCGGTTCAAACATCGATGGATAACGTCCATCTGGGTTGATATTGGCGGACGGCGCAATGCCAATCGAACCTGCCACGGCAGGCCCCAGATCCGACAGGATATCTCCAAACAGATTAGATCCGACCACTACATCAAACCAGTCCGGATGCAGAACAAAATGTGCCGTTAAAATATCGATATGAAATTGATTCACTTGAATGTCGGGATACTCGGCAGCGATGGCTTTGACACGCTCGTCCCAAAAAGGCATGGAATGCATGATCCCATTTGACTTGGTCGCTGAGGTCAACTGCCCGCGTCGCGTTTTCGCCAATTCGAAGGCATAGCGCAAAATACGATCTGTTCCGAACCGCGTAAAAATCGCCTCTTGCATCACAATTTCGCGCTCTGTCCCAGCGTACAGGCGGCCACCCACTTCGGAATACTCGCCTTCACAGTTTTCCCGAACCACCACAAAATCGATATCGTCTGGTCCACGATTTGCGAGCGGCGACTGCACACCCTTGAGTAAGCGGACTGGGCGCAAATTTACATACTGATCAAACTCTCGACGAATCGGAATCAAAAGCCCCCATAACGACACATGATCGGCAACCGTCGGCCAACCCACAGCTCCCAAGTAAATGGCATCGGCATCGGCCAATTGCGACAAGCCGTCATCAGGCATCATCTGACCTGTCGCAAGATAGGTCTCGCAACGCCAATCAAACTGCTGATAGCTGAGACCAAACCCATGCTGGCGCGCGACATGCTCTGCGATACGCAGGCCTGCTGGAATCACCTCTTGCCCGATGCCATCGCCTGGAATTACGTTTAATCGATAGGTGGACATGCACTTACTCCTGTTCACGAAGTATGGAGAATAGCGGCACCTGAAAGAAGGCGATAGCATGCGATGACCACAACACGGGGGTAATGATGCGTATAGCGATATTGGATGACTTCAACCACTGGGCTGAACGGTTTGCACCTTGGAGCGATGCGTCATCGCTTGAGTTCAGCTTTTTCCCAGATCACATCACCGATCTTGATCAACTGATTGCCCGGCTCGCGCCTTTCGATGGTATTGGGTTGATGCGTGAACGGACACCTTTCCCCGCCGCAGTCATTGAGCGACTCCCGAAACTTCGCTGCCTCGTCACAACGGGTATGGCGAATGCATCCATTGACCTAGAAGCCTGCAAGCATCAGGGGATTGTCGTGTCAGGGACCGAATCGCCCGGTCACGCCACGGCTGAACTCGCGTTTTTACTGATTCTGGCGCAGTTTCGTCGACTCATTCCGCTGATCGAAGGCCACCAAAGCGGTCAGTGGCAAACCGAACTTGGCCAAGACTGCCGAGGGAAGACACTTGGGATCGTTGGACTCGGACGCTTGGGGGGACAACTGGCAATCTTGGGGAGCGCTATTGGGATGCGAGTCATTGCCTGGAGCCCCAACTTGACCGCTGAACGCTGTGCGCCCCACCAGGTGGAATACGTCAGCAAACAGGACTTATTTCGAGAGGCCGATGTTGTCTCCATCCATATGAAACTATCGGAACGAACGCGACATCTCATTGGTTTTGAGGAGCTCAGCGCGCTGGGACCCAGCGGATTTTTAGTGAATACCTCTAGAGCAGACCTGGTGAATCCTGATGCGATGCTTGATGCACTCGATCAGAATCTGATTCGGGGCTATGCAACCGATGTATACGATGTCGAGCCGACGCCTCTCGCTGATCGTCTCGTGCAACATCCCAAAACACTGTGTACGCCGCATATCGGCTATTGCACAGAAGAAACGTTTCAGGTGTTTTATGCGCAAATGCTCGAGGCATTCCGGTCGTTTCATGCAGGAAAACCCATCCGGGTCCTGACCTGACCTAGGACCACACCACCACATTGACTCGCTCGCCCGAGATGGGCACATTAGCAGCTCATCGGGAATTCACTGCCAACGCAAGGAGAGGGATCAATGCGGCACGTCTCAAGATGGTTTGGACCAATCCTTGTCGCTTTTTTGCTGGCAGGCTGTCAGCCTGATCAATTGACTTTAGAGGTCTACACCTCAGACGTGGAATTGGCCAAAACTGAGGTCATCGAAGTCACTGCGACAGTCTCATTTAGCCTCTTGGGCGACGACAAAGACGGATTACTTGACCGAGTATCAGACTTGGCAATTCCATACTTAAGTCCCGGCTCGGAGTTCTCTCGCTCCAAAGGCACCCTCGGCGAGAATCTTGTGATCAAAACCAAAATCCCCATGGGAAGCAAGGATCAACTCACCTCCTATCTTGCAACCAATATGCGGTTGTTGGCCATTGAACTCGAAGATGAAACCGCCTACGTCCGAACGACCGAACGCTTACCGGAATTTGATAATGCCATTGGACAAGTGAATCTGATGCTGGGGCTCGACTTCCCGGCAAAAACGACACAAGTCAGTGTGGTTAGCGATTCGCGTGAAGCCAAGGAACTGTTAGCTGTTGCGGTCTTCGTCGATAAAAAACCGCATCTGATTTTCGAGAAAACACTCGCCCGTCGAGACTCTGTTGACCTGGTATTCAAGGGTGGCGACGGCAGCGTGTACTCGGAAGTCGAGCCGCAATGGATGCTATTACCCTAGCGCATCACCCATTTGTCACGATTGGTCATCTTTTTTACAGCCAACGCATTTGGAGGCTTGACGTTTTCACGTGGATATCATACTTTAGTCGCGTTACCAAAAGTAACTTAACGCAACGGATGATTCATCCCACAAGGAGCTCAGATGACCACTCTTAACATTCAAACAACTGCACTCACTTCACTGGCTCACTTTGGCGAGTCTGTGATTGAAGCCATTCGGGGTATCGGCCGCGGAATCTTCGTCGCCCAGCAACTTCGAGCCAATTATCTTGTGTCAGAGCATCTCGTCGGCACTGCAGCCTACAAAGGCATGATGCAACACGAGATTGCCGCTCAGTTGAACCAATCAGTGTTTCGCACACTGTAACAAAACGACACAACATACGAGGAACGGCTCCCAAAGCCGTTCCATCAGGTTCCCCAACCGAAGCCCCCAAATACTGCTTGTACGTTGTATGCACCATGGATGACGTGGTCGCACGTTTCACCCGACGATGGACTCTGCTTCTCAGGATGAGAGAGACGAGGTAGCGACCTTGCTACGCCTTGTTGCTGTCGCTGAGTTTAGTGAGACTGACGCCAACGTCTTTGTCTTCAATATGACCAATGACAATGTCCCCGCGCTGCACGATGAAGTCAGGCGCGCCACAGGCCACGCGCTTGGGTTCGTTGATGGCTGTGACACCATCTGCCAGCCTGTTGACCAGCGCCTCCAATGCCGGTCGATATGAATGCTCGGTGGCTGCGCCTGTTTTCTGAATGGCAAGCACTTTGCCGACAAATTCCTCAATGATGCTCATATCGTGACGCGTCTCTTTCAGTCCGGCGCCACTAATCTGACGCTCGGAAAATAATTCCTATAACGCCGAGTATCTCGGGTTAATACCGGCAGGCCGCTGACAGCGGCGTGGGCCCCGATAAAAAAATCCCCGAGCACATTGTTTTTCACGCCCCCGCTGCGGCGGTATTGCACAAAGGCTTTGCCCGCCAAAAACAAAGCGGGCTTGGGTATGTCCAGCATTCGCAGTTCCATGCCGTCGAGCACTTGGTCCAGCGCTTCGACAGTAGAAAACGTCAGCGACAGCTCGGAATAGATGATGGGGTTGATGGCCAGCCGGTGCACCTTGGACTGCGCCTGCAGCTGCGCGATGGACCAGTCGGCCCAGTCCGGGTCGTTTTCCAGGACATCAACCAGAACGTTGGTGTCGACCAGCATCAGGCCACATTTCCCACATCATCGCGCAGCAGCGCCATCAGGTCTTGCGTGCGCCACTTGACATCGGCCTTGCCGCGGGCGGCCTCAAACCGGTCAGGCTTGCGCTTAGCCGAACCTTCGGCCTTGTGGATCACCACTTCGCCGTCTCGGTTGACAGCAAAGTCCACCGGCATGCCGGGGTGCAGGCCCAAGGCATCGCGGATTTGTTTGGGGATGGTGACTTGCCCTTTGATGGTCAGTGTGGTCGACATGCGGCCTCCTGTGTTTTACAATCGAGTCTATAGTAATACCAGCCTGTGATGGTGGCAATACATGCGTTTTTGCCAAGCCATACAAGAAGGAACAATCATCACAATCATCACAAACGTCACGACCGTCACCGAGGACGCCATTGGGTTCAGTGGCACTCCCCAGGCTGGCAATCGCTGATCAGGGAGTTCCAGCCCAACACCATCGGGGCCGAATTGGCCGAACTGGCCGAGAGCGCATGAAAGAGAACACCGTGCCAAAAGTTAGAGACATCGTGATGCAAACCGGAATCGTATAAACCCGCATAAATACTTGGTTCTTGGCCGATGACGACCAACGCATTCACAGATAATAGAGAGCGCTTCTGGTCTGAAAAACGGCTTCTGGCACGGAAAACCGAAAGGGCCAGCACACGCACTGTGGCGCAACGCTTGTTTTTATTGGGGAAACGACAGACGAAAAAATGGCCTGAGGAGTTCAGGCCATTCAGTGTGGTGCCGTGTAGTTTACCGCGATCTGATTCCGACCTTCCGACCCCTAAGTAACGCTGCGTGCGTGTGCGTAGAAATGGGGGCAGAACGGTGAGAACCTTCTAGGGCGGCGTCTCAGGCTGCGCTGGGTTGTTTGGCCTGGCCGTGTATCCGCTATAGAGCAAATGAATCCGCAAGTTATTCGAAAATTTCGAATAACTGAGCCTTTCTGGCGGACCGTCTCTGAAAGCTGGTCGTAGCTAGACAGCACTGCTGGGGGTTGCTTCGGTACGATCAGGTTTTCCGCTTCAGCCGCTCGACTTCAGCGTGGAGGGCCGGGGTCAGGTCTGCGATCAGGGACTCGATGTCGCGCACCTGATGTTGAACCCTCAGCACTGCGATGCCTTGCGGCACGAGGTCGTAGATCACGAGGTGCTGCCGCGCCGCAACCATCAGAAACGGAGCCGAGCGGTACTGCCGCAGACGCCCCTTTTCCAGGTCGGCGGCTGCAACGCCCATAACCGCATACAGGTCGGCGAGATAGCGGTCGGCAATGTCATCGCCCCATTCCCGGAGTGACCGCGTGTAGATACGGCGCAAATCCAGCGCCGCATTCCGAGTCAGCAGGAACGTAGCAGGCGATGGCACATCATTGCCAGCCATCGGCTTCCTTGCGGTCCAGCACCGCCATGTCGGTCTTGAAGTCGCCGCTGGACGCAAAGACGCGGCCCGCTGCGATGTCTCGAAAACCGGTGAGGATGGCGTCCCGCACAAACTGGCCGTCGCGCCGTTCCATGTCGCGTCGGATCAGGTCGCGCACGTATTCGCTGGGTGTTTCGTAAAGACCCGCCTCGCCGACCATTCGATCCACGAATTCAGCCAGGGGTTGCGACAGACGGGCGTTGATGCGTTCAGGCATGGGAATCTCCCGGAGCGATCAGAAAGGCGAATTGTCGCACAGGTGGCAGAATCTGTCGCAACTATAGCACACACAGACGACGCGGGACTGTGCTGGCACTTGATTTCGCTCATTTCGCCCCAGGAATTCACACGTAAGCCTCTGTCACGTCACGAATTTAGCTGATTTCGCAAAATTCGCGCTGTGCCTCGACGCGATAGCCCATCGCACGGCAGCCCGTTTGCCGCTTGTCCCACATTCGCAGCCAGGGATGTCAATGATGAATTTATCAACCAAAATCACTCTGGTCATGTTGGTACTCATTGGGATGGCTGGATGCGCCCAGCAAACACGAATCGGCTCAGATCGCGATGAGTATGGCTGCATCCCGTCAGCAGGCTACGTATGGAACCAAGAAAAACAAGCCTGTATCCGGTCTTGGGAGCATCAGTAGGTCTCGGAGCCTGACAACTTCCTACCGATACAGGTGCGACCTCGGAACTGCCAGATCATTGCGTTCACTTGGATGACTGGACATTGAGCTGCCTCGCACTCACATCAACTTGCCTCCGAGTGATTTGAGTCGGCATGGGTAGGGTACATTTGGCAAACAGGTGTGCAGATTTGGCAGATTCCGTCATCTTGCCTTCCATCACAATAATCGCTACAGTTCGGCCCCTTCGTAGTCGTCGTGAGTTGTGTCCGAGTTGGTCAAATCATGCATTGGCTATCGAGAATTGAATGAAATAAAAATTTTTCTTTTGAAAACAATAGCCGCGGGTATCGTATAAAGGCTATTACCCTAGCCTTC
>JAGYKJ010000006.1 GCA_018401755.1 Litorivicinus sp. | reverse complement strand
GATTTATTGCTCTTGATGGAGATCCCAACTCCAAATATTTGTTTCTACTGATTCAAAGCTTGGCAACCCAGATAAAGGCCAAAAAAAGACTCTGGCATCAATAGCTTTAGCAAAGGCGTCTTGAAGCTGCTCACGGGTGACACGTGTTTCTTTGGAGAAGAAAACTATCGTAGGCATCCATACACCGTTTATTGTGTTTGGCAATTCAGGATTCATGCTAACGCCGTTCAGAAGTTTCTTGAGACGATTCTGGTATACCGAAAAAATCTCTCTCTTCCCGCTGAATTAGCTCATCAATCCGCTCCATCTGCGCACACCCAATCGCAGCCTGAATATTCGACATCTTGTATTTGAACCCAACCATGTCTGGCCAGAACTGCTTGGTCTGTCCTCGCGCTCTGCCGTGATTACTCAGCGTGAGTACACGCTCAAATAAGTCGGCATCGTTGGTGACGAACATGCCACCTTCGCCGGTGGTGAGCGTTTTCGTACCATGAAAAGAGAACGCGCCAAATGCGCCCATCGAACCGGCGCGCTTGCCATGCCAAACGGAACCAATGGCTTCGGCAGCATCTTCGATAACTGGAATGCCGTACTTTTCGCCGATCGCCAGCAAGCGATCCATATCGCATAAGTTACCGTAAAGATGCACGGCAACAATCGCTTTGGTTCGCGGCGTAATTGCTGCTTCGGCTTTGTCTGGATCGATACACCACGAATCCGGAAGGATGTCGACAAAAACCGGCTTTGCACCAAGATGAACAATGGGTGATGCGGTTGCAATCCAATTGGTATCGGCCATGATCACTTCATCACCAGGGCCAATGCCAAGTGCGGCCATGCCCATATGCAGCGCGCCCGTGCAGCTTGAGGTGGCAATGGCGTATTGCACACCTAGGTGTTGTTTGAAGAGCTCTTCAAAACGATTGATGTAGGCATAGCACTGATCGCCCCAACCGTTGGCTGCCGCGTCGGTGGCGTAGCGAACTTCCAGATCAGTAATGGAAGGCTTTGTGTAATAGATTCGAGTTTTCATTGAATACTCAGCTCAGGAACGGCAGTCACAAATCTGGTTCCGCTTTTAACCACTTCAGCATTCTGCATCTTTACTTCCTCAGCGATGTTCCAAGGAAGAATCAGAACAAAGTCTGGTTTCACTTCTGCGAGTTCGTTCCGGAGGCAGAATGGGGATGTGGCTCCCGGGCATGAATTGCCCCTGCTTGGCCTTTCGCGGCATCGCACACGAACGGCAAGCAGGTCAGGCTTTACGCCCGCGTAGTTAAGCAAGTGTATTGCCTTCGCAGCCGCACCATAGGCTGCCACGGTTTTGCCTTGGCGTTTTTGTTCAATCAGGAAAGCGAGCAGGTCATTTTTGATTTTGTCGGCACGCGGCTGGAACTCCAGATAAGTTTGCAGTTGTTGCAGTCCGCGATCGGCTTCTTCTTGCAGCAAAGCATCGACCGACTGCTGCGTGTCGCGCGGGTCGTCTGCATGACAACCGTACACACGCAAACTTCCACCGTGGGTGGGCAGTTCTTCCACATTCCAGATGCGCAGCCCTGCCGCCGCGAAAATTCGGCTCACCGTAGTACAGCGACAGATAGGAAAAATGCTCGTGATAAACCGTATCGAACTGCGCCTGCTCGATCAGGCGCATCAGATGCGGAAACTCCAGCGTGATGGTGCCGCCCGGCTTTAACGCCGCCTTTAAGCCTTTGGTGAAATCGTTGATGTCCGGCACATGGGCGTACACATTGTTGCCGGCGATCAGGTCGGCTTGTTTGCCATCATTGGCCAGTTGTTTGCCGAGGGCTTCACCAAAGAATTGGCGCAACACCGGAATGCCCAGTTTTTCGGCTGCATCGGCGGTGCTGTCGGTTGGCTCGATGCCCAGGCAAGGAATCCCGGCTGCAACAAAGTTTTTGAGCAAATAACCGTCGTTCGAAGCCACTTCGATCACATGGCTGGTAGCTGGTCAAGCCCAGTTCTGCAATCATCTTTTCAGCATAGCGTTTGGCGTGTGCCAGCCAGCTGCTAGAGGTGCTGGAAAAGTAGGCATAATCTGGGGTAAACAGCGCATCGGCTTCGGCGTAGTCTTCGGTTTGTACCAACCAGCAGTGGTCACAGACTTGTATCTTGAGCGGGAAATACAGCTCGGGGCGCGTGAGCGCCTCTTTGCTGAGGTACGCATTCGAGGGCGGCGCAAAACCCAGATCGAAAAAAGTATGTTGCAGCGGCGTTCCGCAGTGGCGGCAGTTCATAAATCGATTCCGTGAAAGTCATCTGTCAACATGGCAGTGGTTCTTATCGCGCTCGGAGCGATCTGCGATCAGGCTGCTGGCCAGTTGATTGCGAGTCGTGGGTCACACGCATTCAGGGCGCCTTCGGCGTCGGCGTTGTAGTCGGCAGTGTGGAAATACAGCATTTCACAATCGGGGCTGAGCGTCTGAAAGCCATGCGCAAAACCTTCCGGGATCAGATAACTCTGGTGGCTATCTTCGCTGAGCAGAACAGCGTGATGCTGCAAGAAAGTCGATGAACCTCGGCGACAGATCAACCGCCACATCCCAGACTTGGCCTTTTATGCAGGTCACGATTTTGGTTTCTGCATGGGGTAGATACTGAAAGTGCAGACCGCGCACCGTTCCCTTGTTTTGTGTAAGCGTGCGATTGATCTGACGTATGGTTTTACCTTGCAGAAGCAAGTTGAGTGTTTCTTGGCAAAAAAGCCGCTCAAGGAATCCGCGCGAATCGCCGATGGGCTGGCGCTCGATGACTTGCAGACCATGGATCGGCGTTGGACGTAAAACAAAGCGACTCATGCGGCTTGATACGTCTCAATTTGCTGGATGGATGCGTTCCGCCATCGACTGGCCTTCTCTCCATGCCTGGTACCATTCGACTGTTTGATCGAGCGCGGTTTCCAGCGACCAGCGTGGTGCCCAACCGAGTCTGGTTTTGGCTTTTGCGCTATCGAGTTTCAATAAACCGGCTTCGTGCGGTTGTGGATCTCCTTCCAGTTCCCAGCGCGCATGCGGGAACACTTGGCAAAGACGCTCCACAATCCAAGATACGGGCTTGGCATCGAATTCTTCTGGTCCGAAGTTCCAAGCCTCGGCGAATGTCGCACCATCGGTTACCAAGCGCTCGGCCAGCATCAGGTAGCCAGAGAGCGGCTCCAACACATGCTGCCACGGGCGCACAGCGTTGGGCGAACGGATACGTAAGATTTCACCAGCATCCATCGCTCGCAGGAAAGTCAGGGATCAGCCGATCGGTTGCCCAATCACCCCCGCCAATCACATTACCCGCACGCACACTGGCCAGCTGGATTCCAGATTGGGCAAGGAACGAGTTGCGATACGCAGCGGCGGCGATTTCCGCGCAGGCCTTGCTGCTGGAATACGGGTCGTGCCCACCCAAGCGATCATTCTCACGATAGGGCCAGAGCCATTCCTGATTTTCGTAACACTTGTCGGTGGTGATGTTGACGATGGCCTGCACGGTTTCCGATTGACGCGCAGCTTCCAGCACATTGACCGTACCAATCACATTGGTGGCGAAAGTGTCGACCGGCGTGTTGTAGGACTCGCGCACCAAAGGTTGTGCGGCCATGTGGATGACGATGGAAGGCTGCGCGGCTTGCACACGCCGCGCCAGTTTTGACAGGTCCCTGATGTCGGCGATGGTCGAGCTTTGAAGACGGTCTTGCAGTTGGGTTTCGGTGAAAAAGTTCGGCGTGGTAGGCGGTGCAAGCGAATAGCCGTGAACCTTGGCGCCTAACTGACTCAGCCAAAGCGCAATCCAGCCACCTTTAAAGCCCGTGTGGCCGGTAAGAAAAACCGATCGATTTCGCCAAAAGTCCGGGCTCATTGCCAGATCTTCCAGGGTGCCTTGCCAGAATCCCACAACTCTTCGAGCAGGTTCTTGTCGCGCAAGGTATCCATCGGCTGCCAAAAACCGCGATGTTCAAACGCCATCATCTGATTCGTCTTGGCCAATTGCGTCAGCGGCGCGCTTTCCCAACTGCTTTGGTCGCCATCAATCAAGTCCAGACACTTGGGTGACAAAACAAAAAAGCCGCCGTTGATCAGTCCACCATCGCCGCGGGGCTTTTCGACAAAGCCAGTCACTTGATCACCGGAGCGCTCCAGCGCGCCGTAACGCCCAGGCGGCTGAACGGCAGTGACGGTGGCCAACTTGCCGTGTTGCTGATGAAAGCGGATGGTGGCACCGATATCCACATCACTGACGCCGTCGCCGTAGGTGAAGCAGAATGCCTCTTCGTCTTTGATGTAATCCGCCACGCGCTTCAGACGGCCGCCGGTGAGCGTGTCATCGCCGGTATCCACCAAGGTGACCTTCCAGGGTTCGGCATTTTGCTGGTGCACCGCCATGGTGTTGTTGGTCATGTCGAAGGTCACATCGGACATGTGCAGGAAGTAGTTGGCGAAGTACTCCTTGATGACATACCCCTTGTAGCCGCAGCAGATGATGAAGTCATTCACGCCATGCGCGGAATAGAGCTTCATGATGTGCCAAAGGATCGGCCGACCACCGATTTCGATCATGGGCTTGGGACGGGTAGAGGTCTCTTCAGCCAAGCGAGTCCCCAATCCCCCTGCAAGAATTATGGCCTTCATATTTTCATCATCCTGCTACCTATGGAGTTGAAGAACAGACAAAAATATCCGAACAAGACATTCGGTGGCGACCCATTATTACGGAGGAGTGTTGTCGTATCAGAAATCATGGCTGGCGACCCAAACACATAAACTACCTGTCTGGTCAGTCTCCGCCTTCAGCGTCAGAGGGTAATCCTGACCGCAGCCATTTGCCCCATTCCCACTCGAGTCTGGTTGAAAAAGAACTGGGAATGTCTTGAAAGTTCCTGCATCAATTTAGCTCTCTTGATATATCCCCCACGTCAAGATAGAAATCAATCAACCACCGCATCCCCCATTAAAGAGAAGTGGTTCGAGGGTTACTTCGCCTCTGGAACATCGAAGATTAATTGGAGCACTGAAATGATTGGGGTAACTCCAGTATCTGTAACCAAAATACCAGATATTTGGATCTCTATATCCACGAAGCACAAATGTGTCTAAGGTGGCCTCTGATCCGCATCAAGTAATTAATATGACCCCCTAGAACCAAAATCCCGACTCAATTTACAGTACTCAAACTCACGGACATGCATCACAAGCTTCAGCACTTTCCACACTAAGAGTCAGCCAGTGAATAACTGCGTCAGATTACCACCCTAGTCCAATAACTTCACTCTTTCTGCCCTGGAAGCCAATCAAAATCAGTGGAAGGCATCAATCGAAGTACCAGTCGCATCACATTTTAGAAACCTCTCTCTGAGTGATTCTGCGAAAGGCAGGCTACCGCAGGAGCGAGATCACTTTGATTCACTCTATATGCCCAATCACCTTAAACGACACCTAATTAAGGAGCAATCTTGAAACAACATTTTTGGCTAACCAAGCCAGAAGCAAGGTGTCCATCGAAGCGATGATTAGAGCCAAAAACCAAGAAGAGCTCCAAGACTAGTGCCCCCAGAGAGTCCACCTAACTTTAAAACGCAAGAAGCACGCTAACTTACCCACTAAGCCATCCGAAAAATCGGCTAAACAATCTTGGAAGTACTTGCTTCCTCAGACGGTTATAATGATATCGAATCAATAAATAGTTGCGGCTATGCTTTGCTCGAGAGCCGTCCAGCGCTGTCTTGAACTGCCCGGTAATGGAGCCCTGAGTGGCCAATGCAACCGATGGCCAATAGTGTTTAACATTGAGCATCGGATCCACTGACTGCAAGAAATGATCAGCAGGTTTATCAATCAAGTGATCACGCAACCACGCGAGTCTTCGGGCACATCCCTCATAATCCATCAGGTAGGCTTCCGTTGTTGAAATTGGCTTCTCGATTAGTCTCCACCTCGATTCAAAAAAACCGAGAGTCTAATTTATTATCTGCGCCCCTAAGGAATATGAGCCAACCAGGCTCAAGATCGTTGGTTAACCTCAAAACCTGATCAAGCTTTTCTCGAAATCCATCGAATAAAATGGCGTCATCCTCCAAGACCAGGGCAACTTTTTGATTCCGCGAGACAACATGTTCATTGGCCAAAACGTGTTTCAAGACAGTCGATACGCCGGGAGGCTCCATGCAACCCGATACGACTCGAGAGTAATCAACGGACGTAAGCTCTACCGCGTCAAATGCTTCCAAAAATTCAATCGATAAGCCAAAACGCTGCGCTTGTTCTTTCATGTGCGCGTGGCGATCAGTAAAGGACTTCACAGTCACCAAATAAATAGGAAGATCGAGGACATTATCGAGTTGACTCACCGCGCCACAACCCCACGCTGATAGGAATACGGCACGGTGGCAGCAAGCATTGCACCCAGCAAAATCCAAAGCAAACGCCCCTCTACGAATGCGCTAAAATGTCCATTGGCGAATCCATTCGCCGCGGTGGCAGCTAAAATGATCAAACCAGAGAAAATGGTCACGCTATGAACAGGGGTGAGTGCACAAAGGAACAATGCAGCCAAAAAGATGGCCAAACCTATTAAGCCGTACTCAGCCGCAATGTGAAGATATTGTTGATGGGGATCGTCAGAAATCAAGGCGCGCCAACCATCAAGTTGCGAGGCCCATTTTTCATATTCGATCGAATACCCACCAGAACCCGATCCAAGTAAGGGGGCTTCACTGATCATTCGCATACTATTTGCCCACATCACAGTACGTATTCCCAAACTGGTGAAGCTTTCTGAGCTATACGCTGTCTCGATCTCATTGAACCCCTGGGCAATGCGCGTTCGGGTTGACTCTGAGACGATTAAACTGAAGCAGAGAGTTACAACCAAGCCGGCCGACGCCAAGAGACGCGTCTTCGGGAAAGCCCAAAATCCAAACCCTGCAGCAACGACAAGCAGAAATAAGTAACCGCTTCGTCCGGATGACACGAGTAATATGCTCGAAATAAACCCAAGAACGAGCATGCCACACAAGACCCTTGGTAACCGATTCACGGTACGATCAATCGTGATGAGTAAACAAAGAAAAGCAGCTGCAGAAAATACAACGCCCTGTGTCGCGTAGTTCTCAATCATTTTCAGGAGCCGATTAAGTATCACCACACCCCAGAACCCAAGCCAAGACATCACCATGTACCCAGCCGCCACTCCGATCAGTACCCACCAGACCAACCGTTTTGCGCTGTCTTCCCGAAACACCGAAAACGCCATCGGGAATAGCAGTAACTTTCTCCAAGACAACCAATCATCAAAGCGTTCAGGCCAAGGTGCCGGACTCCACAGCATACTGAGCGCGATCCAGGCCCAGAACACCATCACCAAACCAATGCGAGGGTCTTTCACGGATTCAACAAACCGTTGACGCAATGTCTTGTTAAACAAAAACAGAAGCCAGAGTGTCAGCTCAATCACATTGACGAGCGCAAAGGCCCGAGTCATTGCAACGAGGTTTAATAAGATGAGCCCTTGCGCAATGGCAATTCCTCGATCTGGGTGGAGTTGTTGGCGAAACGCACCAATCACGGTCATCCTTAGCGCACATGGTTATTTAATAAGGCTCGAGTATACCCATGTCAGCTCTGCCTGACGATCAAGCCATCAATCACGCATCAAGACCACTTAAATCGCTTGCCAATTATTCGGAATTCAGTAGCTTCGATGCACTCGGAGCGCTTATGCAACCTCAAATCGATTCCAGACACCTCACTCAACCCCACTCGATGATTGCCACACAGCTGGCGGATCGCGGAGTGTCGATTGTGCCCAATGCCATTCCCAGTGAGTTGGGTATGGCACTCTGGCGCGAGGTGACTGAGCTGGATGACGCGCAGTTTCAGGCGGCAAAGATTGGACGACAACGGCTGGAGCAACACAATCGCTTTACGCGAACTGACTCGATTTGTTGGATTCACGGGACCAGCGCACCCTGTATCGCCTGGCTTGCCTGGACAGAATCCCTCCGTCAAACCCTCAATCGCGAACTCTTCATGGGATTATTTTCCTTTGAGAGTCATTACGCGCACTACCGGCCTGGCGACTTTTACAAGCGACACTTGGATGCTTTTCGGGGCGAAGCCAACCGTCTTGTCTCGGTGGTCCTGTACTTAAACCCTGGCTGGCAGCCCGATGATGGCGGTGAACTTGTGCTCTATCCTCGTGACGGTGAGATCCACGAGCCCATCAAAGTCACGCCGTCATTTGGCACCCTTGTCTGCTTTTTAAGCGAAGAATTTCCGCACGAGGTGTTGCCGGCAAAACGGGATCGGTATTCGATCGCAGGATGGTTCCGGGTCAATACCTCGACGGCCAGTCGTGTGGATCCGCCGCGCTAGCCAGCGGACCTAAACTGGGATTAACTACCCAGCACCACCCGAGCAATCCCGTAATACAAGGGAATCCCGACCAGAATATTAAACGGAAAGGTCAACCCCAGCGACAAACCGAGATAGAGCGTGGGCGATGATTCAGGGAGTGCGTGTTTCAGGACGGCTGGGACAGCGATGTAAGACGCACTGGCTGCCAGCACCATGAGTAGGGTCGCGTTGCCGACGCTTAATCCAAACAGCCAAGACAAGCCGAGCGCGATCGACGCATGCACCAAGGGACCAATGACCCCATAAAACGCCAAACGCTTCGGGACTGCTTTCAAATCGGCCAGCCGTTGCGCTGTCGCAATGCCCATATCCAACAGGAAAAATGCCAACATTCCCTTAAAAATAGTGCCTGTAAACGGGTCCATGATGACCTGGCCGGCCTTGCCGGTCAGCACCCCAATCACCATGCTACCCAGTAACAGAATCTGTGCGCCTTCGGTAAAGGACTCACGCATCACCGCGGAGACTGGGACCGCACTGGCTTGACCGGCACGACTTCGATACACGTTGGCCATCAACACTGCAAAGATGATGGCTGGCGATTCCATCAGCGCCATGGCAGCTGACATATGCCCGCCGTACTCAACGGACGCTGTCTCCAAGAATTGTGTGGCGGTAATGAAGGTCACCGCAGAGACAGATCCATAGGTCGCTGCGATCGCCAAGCGCATCCAAGGGAGGCACAAATCGCTTTAAGAGCGCAAAACCCGCCAAGGGCACCAAGATGGCAAGCAACACGGCCAAGCCCAGGTCTCGCAAAATGGCGCCATCGATGCCGCTGACTGAGAGTGCAAAGCCGCCCTTGAGACCCAAGGCCATCAACAAATAGAGCGATAAGAATCGGGCGATGGCGGCGGGGATTTCAAGGTTCGACCGTATCAGGCCGGCACATACGCCGAGCACAAAAAACAGCACACTGGGATCTAGTAAAGGACTTCCGGACATGCCCGCTCCAACATCATTGTTGGAGCGGCAGTCTATCGGAAAATACCCAACCCGTCAGTTGTCGGGATCGCGATTACTCCTCAAGCAACGAGCGCAGCATCCAGGCCGTCTTTTCATGGACGTCGAGCCGTTGAGTGATCAAATCGGCTGTGGGCTGATCGTTGGCAGCCTCGACCACAGGGAACAGCGAGCGGGCCGTGCGCGCCGTTGCCTCTTGGGCATCGACCAGAATACGCACCATCTCCATTGCTTTCGGTACCCCGGTGACCTCCTTGACGCTCGAGAGCCGGGCATACTCGGCATAGGTACCTGGTGCCGGAAATCCCAGTGCCCGGATCCGTTCGGCGATCAAATCCAGCGCACCCCACTGCTCGGTGTATTGCGTCATAAACATGGTATGGAGGGTGTTAAACATCGGTCCCGTGACGTTCCAGTGGAAATTATGCGTCTGCAAATACAAGGTATAGCTATCCGCCAGCAACCGTGATAACCCGTCCACAATGGTTTGACGGTCTGCTTCAGAAATGCCGATATTGATGGGTTGTCCATGTACGCATTGGATGTCCTCCTGATGACGACCATGCCTCCATGGCTGGTCAGCAATGGTCTGAGTATAGGCGTCCAAGGGTCTGCTTTCAGCGATCCGTTAGCCCCGTCAAGGGTGATGCCACTGAATCACATGACGTATGGACACCGGGAGGCTGGCTTGTGGCCACATGACCCCACTCGGGAGTCGCGCAAACCACTGGGGTACAGCATGTTTGAACGGGTGCATAACGCCTCCTTGTTTGACGAGGACCAGCATCGCGCAGAATCATATTCATTAACAATCGTATATTTAAATTACATAGTTAAAAACGAACTATGGAAGTCCATACCTCCACACCGTGGCGTGCTAGCCCCCGTTGCGGGGCGGTGCAGGATCCGTGGGATCCCGATCACGACGACCCCACGGATCACTCCCTCATCGTCCCCGAAAAATCGAGGTCCGTAAAACCACTTAGCGCGACAGCATGATCGATGACCAGAGCGCATCGCTTGCAATTCCCAAATAGATTGCGTACATTGTGCGCAATCTGAACTGACACACAGGAGGTCACAGATGTCTCCACTATTGGGTCAAGCCATGCTTTCAAGCCACGATGCCGTGGCACGTAACGAGATTCGCCTGAATAAGGCCGGACTCACCCCCTATCGCGGTCTGCACCGCTGGATGCAGAAAGCGATGCACTTCGTGCGCACCTTTCCGCACTGAGGCGTTCGAGCCAGTCGCGCTGAGTGCGCGGCGTTAACCCCCTGCGTGCGTTGCACACAGGGGGTTTTTTATTGGACCTCGACCCATGTCACGCGCCCACTTTTCACTTTTGGAAACTCATTTCATTTTGTGGTAATTTTCATCTCAACAATGGAGGATTCCCAATGACAGCGCGCGTGACTCGTGGCCGATTACAGATCGCCCAATCTCTGTATGATTTTGTGGAAACAGACGCCCTTCCGGGCACTGACATCGAGTCAGATCACTTTTGGCAAGCACTCGATGCCCTGATTCATCGACTGGCCCCTGTGAACCGCGCACTGTTGGCCACACGCGACCAGTTACAAGCCAAGATTGATGACTACCATGCGGCCCGGCGAGGCCAGCCGCTCGACATGGCGTCCTACAAAGCATTTTTGCAAGACATCGGATACTTAGTACCGGAACCCCCTGTTGTGCAGGTCACCACCCAACAGGTGGATCCGGAAGTCGCTCAGACCGCAGGACCGCAGCTGGTTGTTCCAGTGATGAATGCGCGCTACGCACTCAACGCTGCGAATGCGCGCTGGGGCAGTCTGTATAACGCACTCTATGGGACGGATGCGATTTCAGGGGACGGGGGTGCTGAGGCTGGGACGGTCTACAATCCAATCCGTGGCGCCAAGGTGATTGCGTTCGCCAAAGCCTTTCTCGATCAAGCGATCCCACTGGCAGAGGGCAGCCATCAAGACGCGACCCACTACCAGATCGCCTCAAACAAACTGGTTGTCACCACCGCCACCGGCACGACGGAACTGCGTGATCCAAGTCAATGTCTCGGATTCAATGGACCGGCCGATGCACCCACGCACGTCGTATTCAAGCATCACGGATTGCATTTTGAACTGCAAATCAATCACACATCTGCGATTGGTGCCGCAGATCCTGCAGGCATTGAAGACATCCTCATGGAATCCGCACTGACCACCATCATGGACTGTGAGGATTCTGTGGCTGCCGTGGATGCCGAAGACAAGGTCCTCGTCTATCAAAATTGGTTGGGCCTGATGAAAGGCACTCTCAGTGAAGTTGTCACCAAGGGTGATCAGCGTTTTACACGCACGCTCAACCCAGATCGGACCTACCAAGGACTCCATGGCGAGCGCATCACGCTGCCAGGCCGCGCATTGATGTTTGTCCGCAACGTCGGTCACTTGATGACCAACCCAGCCATCTTGGACGGCGACGGACAGGAAGTTCCTGAAGGCATTCTCGATGGTGTCTTCACTGCATTGATGGCGATCCATGATTTGAAACGCAGCACCAATACCAACAGCCGTCATGGCAGTGTCTATATCGTCAAACCGAAGATGCACGGCCCGGATGAGGTGGCCTTTGCCAACCGCCTATTCGGCGAGATCGAACAACTCTTAGGCCTCCCACGCAACACCCTCAAAATGGGCATCATGGACGAAGAGCGCCGCACCACAGTGAACCTGAAATCCTGCATCGGTCAGGCGACAGAGCGTGTGGTGTTTATCAACACCGGATTCCTCGACCGGACCGGTGATGAGATGCACACCTCCATGCAGGCAGGCCCCATGATTCGGAAAGGAGAGATGAAGCAATCCACCTGGATCACCGCCTATGAGAACTGGAACGTCGACGTGGGACTGGAGTGCGGTCTGCAAGGCCATGCACAAATTGGCAAAGGCATGTGGGCCATGCCGGACTTAATGGCGGCAATGCTCGAGCAAAAGATCGCACACCCCATGTCAGGGGCGAATACCGCTTGGGTCCCCTCCCCAACAGCCGCCACCTTGCACGCCCTGCACTACCATCAAGTGGATGTCTTTGCGCGCCAAAATGCACTCAAAGGAACACGTCGCAATACCGTCGATGACATTCTCACCATTCCCGTCGCCACCGACCCCAATTGGTCAGCCGCCGAGATCCAGGCCGAGCTCGACAACAATGCGCAAGGGATCTTGGGCTATGTGGTTCGCTGGATTGATCAGGGCGTGGGTTGCTCGAAAGTGCCGGACATCAACAACATTGGACTCATGGAAGATCGCGCCACCTTGCGCATCAGCTCCCAGCACATGGCGAACTGGTTATGCCACGGGATTGTGACGGTTGCGCAGATCGTGGAAACCATGCAGCGCATGGCCGCAGTGGTCGACCAGCAGAATGCGCACGATCCTGCCTATCGTCCAATGGCGCCCAATTTTGCCCAATCGGTGGCCTATCAAGCCGCCCTTGAGTTGGTGTTACAAGGGACCGAGCAGCCAAACGGCTACACCGAACCGGTCTTGCATCGCCGCCGCCTCGAGCTCAAAGCGCAGGCCTAAGAACCCCGAGCGCCGGCAGAAACACGCTGGCCGGTGCTCGGCGCAGTCGTCGGGGATTTGCACCACTCGCACACCGACTCGTACCGAGTCGAGGCTCAGATTCAATCCAAATTGGACTGACTCTCAACACAGTTCTTGGCATGTCATCCAACACGTTCGCCCGCATGATTCGTGTCATGTTTTCATAGGAGACTCGACATGACCCACACCGTTTTATGCGTTGCCACCAGTGCACAAGGCACGGATGCCAGCAGTTACAAACTCGCGCAGCAGGTGCTGCAACAACTTCCAGCCCATACGTTGGTGACCCGCGATCTCTCGCAGGGCTTGCCGGTGGTTGATCAAGCCTGGTTCCGCGCGAACTTTACAGCAGATGAGGCACGGACCGAGGCCGATCGTGACGCGCTGGCCCTCTCCGATCAGCTGATTGCCGAACTGCAGGCCGCGGACACTGTGGTGATCACCTGCCCGATTTATAACTTCGGCATCTCCAGCGCGCTCAAAGCCTGGGTGGACCAAATTTGTCGCGCGGGCATCACGTTCCGTTATACAGAACAGGGTCCAGTCGGGCTTCTCAACGGCAAGCGCGCCATCCTTGTGGTGACCTCTGGTGGTGTGCCGGTCAACAGCGCCGTGGATTTTGCAACACCGCACCTGACGCAAGTCCTGCACTTTATTGGCATTCAGGACGTGCAGGTGATTGCAGCCGATCAGCAGCTGACCACGGCCGATGCCTTGGCTCCGTGCCGAGGCACAGATTCAGGCGTTGGTGGCCTAATCGTCGACTGCGTCTATCGAACGTACCCCATTCTCTGTCGCGTCGACCCTGTCGACAGAGGATGGGCTCACTGACCGACCCGGGCGGGAGGGAACCGATGACTCCAAGCACATCCGAGATCATCAGGGGTTCGCCCGCAGAGGGAGATGTTTCTTTACCCCTTGGTCGAACTTGGGGATCATGAGCCCCCGCATACACCACCCACAAAAGGAATGCCCATGCGCGCCCTGGTTCAGATCGGTTTCCTATTCGCGACCGCCCTTTGGGTCCTTCCCAGTCAGGCTAAGCCGATCACGGTCTTGCTGGACTGGTTCGTCAATCCTGACCATGCGCCCTTGATTGTCGCCTTACAGACCGGTGAGTTCGCCAAACGCGGTCTTGACGTCACGCTCATCGAGCCGGCCGATCCAAGCCTTCCGCCCAAACTAGTTGCAGCAGGACGAGCAGACATTGCGGTCAGCTACCAGCCCTCGTTGATGATGGATCTCGCCAACGGGCTGCCGCTGGCGCGGATCGGCGCCTTGGTCGACACACCGCTGAACTCCTTGGTGGTGCTTGAAGACGGGCCCATCCAATCCATTGCCGATCTCAAAGGCAAAACCGTCGGGTATTCAGTGGGTGGCTTTGAAGATGCCATCTTGGGTGCCATGCTGAAAACAGCCGGACTCAGCAATCGCGACATTCGGTTGGTCAACGTGAATTTTGCCCTGTCACCGTCACTGTATACCGGCCAAGTGGATGCCGTGATTGGCGCGTTTCGGAACTTTGAACTCAACCAAATGGACATTGACGGAAAGCCTGGTCGCGCATTTTTGCCCGAAAACCACGGCGTACCCCACTATGAAGAGCTGATTTTAGTGACACGCCCGGATCAGGCGATGCGCGCTGACTTCAGCGCCTTCTTGGATGCACTGGATGTCGCCACGGCAGCCATTCTGGCGGATCCTGAGGACACCTATCGGGTGTTTGTCAGCTACAAGCCCATGGAATTAGACACCGAGCTCAATGCACGTGCCTGGCGCGATACGCTCCCCAAACTCGCCACCGAGACGCGCTCAACAGATGTGGCGTCTTGGACGCGTTTTGCCGAGTTTATGCGCGATGCTGGACTCATCACCGAGATTCCAAACACCACTGACTATTTGTTGAGCCCCCCCTAAGTGCTTGGCAGTATCCTCAATGTCATCGCCCCGGTCCTATTACTTGGGGTGTTTGGCTTTGCGGCCACCAAGGTGGGGCACTTCCGGGCAGCGCACCGCGAAGGGCTCGAAAAATATGTGTTCGATTATGCGGTTCCGGTCCTGTTATTCCACGCGGTGGTCAAGCTGGATACTCCGTCCGCCTCGACAGGCGCACTGTTTGTCACCTACTACCTCCCACTGTCTGCGGTCTTTCTTGTCGGGGCCATCGCCGCACGTTGGCTATTAAAACGCACCACCGTCGAAGCGATTGTGATTGGACTCGGCGCGTGTTACTCCAATAGCGTGTTACTGGGTATCCCGCTTGTGTCACGGGCACTAGGTCCTGACGCATTACTGCCACTATTTTTGTTGATCAGCGTACACGGTATCTCGGTATTCGCAGTGGTCACCGTCCTCATGGAGGTAGCCAAAGGTCAGGGCGCCCAGCTCAGCACCTTTCCCAAGCAAGTGGCCAAAGGGTTGATCAGCAACCCCCTGATTCAGGGGTTAGGGGCTGGGTTTCTGTGGAAGGCGACCGGTCTTGGACTCCATCCGCTGGTCGCAGAGATGTTTGACCTCGTGGCGACCAGTGTCGTGCCCTGTGCACTCTTTGTTCTGGGAAGCTCACTGGCGACCTATACCATCAGTGGATCGGTCGTCCCCGCGATCTTGGTGACGTCGATTAAAAACCTGCTGCACCCTGCACTTGTCTGGCTCGTTGGGTCCTGGATCGGCCTCGAGCGTGACTGGTTGGCGGTTGCCATCTTGTTGGCAGCGATGCCGACCGGCATGACCATGTATCAGTTTGCAACCCGCTATCAGGTGGCACCGCCTGTTGCGACGACCTGTATTTTTGTCTCGACTGTCTCAGGGATTGGCACGCTCTCGGTGGTCATTGCGCTGCTCGCAGGTCTGTCCTAGCACGCGACGCACACAGCGTGACCACGCGTCTTTCACACTGCCAGAGCGACGAAAATCCCATCATGCGACACCAGCCGCGTGACATCTCTCCTTATCGGTATACACTCAATAATCATTTAAATTACTTCAGTGTATACCGATGACCAAATCAGATGCTCTACTCAAAGCCCTCGCGAACGCAGTCACGGCGGGCGGTGGGATTCACAGCACAGCGGAGCTGGCATGTATGCTCGGCGTGCCTTGTGATCCGACATTTCGGAATTTTCTGAAAGATTGCGTGCGTCAGGGCCGTCTCAGACGTTTAGTGCGAGGATTCTATGAAAGCGTGGTCACACCACCAACACCCGAGACAGCGATTTATCAACTCATCACAAAACTGCGCAGTCATGTCCTCAGCTACATCAGCCTCGAAAGTCAGCTCAGCCACATCGGTGAGATTTCCCAGGTGCTGATGGGACGGGTCACCGTCATGACAAAGGGTCGAAGCGGTTGTTTTGTCACACCCTATGGCGTCATTGAGCTCACCCATACAAAGCAGCCAGTCGAACAGATCGCCCAGCACCTATACTACGACCCGGAGATTCGGATGTACCGGGCCGACAAAGCACTTGCAATCACTGACCTGAAACACTGTCAGCGTAACCAACATCTGCTGGAGACCTAACGGATGCTTAAGCAACTCCTTCACAACATCGTCCAGGCTAACCCGGGCTACGCCGCACTGACCCCCGTCATTGAGAAGGAGATCTTGCATCACGACGTGATGGCGGTCCTGATCCAACATGGGGTGATGCACCGTCTCACCTTTGTGGGAGGCACTGCGTTACGGATGTGCTACAACAGCAGTCGGCTGTCCGAAGATCTTGATTTTAACGGCGGCCATCACTTCAAACCCGCGTCATGCGAAGGGTTAGACACTGAAATCAAAACCTATCTTCAGAACAAATATGAGACCGAGGTCTCCGTGACGGCACCATCGAGTACTCGGCAAGGGGATACCGTGTCTTGGAACATCTCCATCGTCAAAGACGCGAATCGACCAGACTTACCAAGACAAAAAGTGCATATCGACGTATGCGCGATTCCATCCTTTGAGATCGAGAAACGCCCTCTTCTGAATCACTACAACGCGGTGGTCCCAACCGAAGGGATCCTGGTTCCGGTGCAATCATTACAGGAGTTGTTCGTCGATAAACTCATCGCGTTTGCCTATCGGGCAAGGCGTATCAAGCCCCGAGATCTGTGGGATATCGTTTGGATCAAGCAGCGCGGTGTTGCATTATCGCGAGCCCTCCTGACCAATAAGCTCGACGCCAGACAAAAGCACATGGATGACTTTCATCAAGCACTGTCTGTACAGCTGGGTCAGTTGATGTCCAACAGCGAGGTACGCCGTGATTTCCAGATGGAGATGAGCCGCTTTATCCCTCAAAACTCAAAGAGAATACCCTCGATCACCCTGAATACTGGGCGTATCTCCAAGGGGAGGTACACGCGATCGCATCGGAATTACTGCATGGCACCCCATCCAACCATCCGTTTGATATGGGTGATCCCGGTCCCTAGGGATGCGCACCGATGACGGAGAGATCGCGCAGAGCCGCTGTGCAGATCGTAACAATCCACTCACGACCAGAGGGTGACTCAGACTCGCGGCAGTACCAAGATCGCCCGAAAATCATTCACATTCGTGCCGGTCGGGCCGGTGATCACCGCCTGCCCCAGAGCCTCAAAAAAATGGTGCGCATCTTGGTCAGACAGCGCGCGCTTCGGATCCAAGCCAAGCGCCTGCGCTTTGGCAAGAGACTCAGGCCCAATCCACGCCCCCGCATTGCCCTTCGCACCATCCACACCGTCGGTATCACAGGCCATCGCCCAAATCCCAGGCGTCCCCTCGAGTGCGACGAGCAAGGCCAACAAAAACTGCACATTCGGACCACCAACACCCGTGCCGGTGACCCGAACCGTCGTCTCACCACCTGACAGCACGCACACCGGTGGCGACAGTGGCGTTGTATCCGCCTGCAATGACTGCGCCACCGCCGCGAATACTGGAGCAACCGCCGCTGACTCACCTTCCAAGCGATCACTGAGTATCCAAGGCATCACCCCTGCCTGCTCAAACACCCTCGCGGCCGCCTCAAGCGCCTGCTGTGGGTTGCAATCAGCGTGGTCTGCACGCTCGAAAAACAGGGATCTCCTGCATCCGGGGTGGCCCATTGGGGATCCGTCAGCCAAGGCCGAATCGCATCCGCAGAGGGCAGCCCATAGCGGGTCACCACCGCCCATGCATCCGCTTGGGTGGTGTGTGCAGCGACCGTCGGGCCTGATGCGATAAACTCAGGCGCATCGCCTGGCACGTCGGAAATCAAAAATTTAACACAGTACCTGCGCAGGCCTTGGCCAGACGTCCGCCTTTGACCAACGACAGTTGCTTTCGGACGGTATTGAGCTCGGCAATGGTGGCACCACTGGCCAAGAGTTCCTGATGGATCTGCCGTTTCAGGGCAGGGTCCATGCCAGGCAAGGGCGCGGAGAGTAACGCAGACCCACCGCCAGAGATCAGACACAACAGCCGGTCCTGTGGCCGCAACGACTGTGCAAGTTGCATCGCCGCATCGGAAGCCGCGAGGCTCCCGTCATCTGGCACCGGATGGCTCGCAAAATAGGGGGTTAAATGGGTCTCCAGCGCGTGTCCGTGCGGCGCCACCACCATCCCTCGCGCCGCTGGGAATATCTGGGACGCGACCCGCGCCATGGGTGCCGCAGCCTTCCCGACAGCCAAGATGACCGTCTCGCCCGGACAATCCGGTAATGCCTGTAAATGTGGGATTAACTGCTCGGCTTGCGCCGAGGCCACGGCGGCATCGAAGGCCGCGCGTAACAGTGCGGGCGGGTCAGTGATCACGCCGAACATCAGCCCAATCCGGAATCCGATGTCGGAAGACGCCCACCACCAACCCACCAAAAACTGCCGATGAGATAAACACAGAGGGAAGTACCGCCACCCATTGCAAGACTGGCAACACAATCGAGGCCAAGGCAGTTGTCAGAACCACCATGGCGGTGACCACATCCAGCCGAATCGCCCGCCAGAGCTGTCGCATCGCGAACACCACCAGCGCAATCCCAGTCGTGAGGCCAATTGCCGCATAGGCCGTTGAGGACGGTGCAAAATGGTGCCAGGTCAGCGCCAGAAACACCGGCACTGTGGCACCAATTGCCAGCGTCGAGGGATGCACTTAGAACGCGAGCGCGAGAATCGTCAGGGACATCACCACCAGCATCAGGGCAAACCCTGTATCCCCTGTCGTGAGTTCTTTGAGTACTTTACCGATCATTGGAACCTCCTGTCTCGTCGCGTCGTTATACCAGAGATTGCGACAGTTTTGGATCCCACCCGCGATGCAAACGGACTAGCGCATCCCATCCAGGCAGCCAATCCCTGTCCGCCAGATCTCTGCCGCCTCATCAGTGGCCATGCGAAGCACCGTCACCGGACTGTCCGGCGTGGACAGCCAATCAGCTTGGGACGCATTGGCCTGCTCGGACCAGGACAGGGGTAACCACGACGCCAGTCGGTGCAGGACCCGCGCTCGGACCGAGGCGGAGTGCGTGCCAATGCCGCCTGAGAACACCAGGCCATCCAAGCCCCCTAAGATGGCGACGAGGCTTCCGATCTCCGCATTGATCCGATAGGCAAAATAATCCAAGGCAAACTGCGCCTTTGGATCTGGACTGGCTTCCAGTGTCCGGACATCGGCAGACAGTCCAGACAAACCAAGCAATCCAGACTCCCGGTATAACAGGTGCGTGATCGCCTCAGTCTCCCAACCCATCGACCAATAAATGCAGCACCACGCCCGCATCCAGTCGCCCGGTGCGGGTGCCCATTGGCAGACCATCCAAGGCGGTCAATCCCATGGTGGACGCCACAGACACGCCGCCTCGCACCGCACAGAGACTGGCACCACTGCCCAAATGACACAGCACCACGCGCGCATCAGCCTCCATGCCCATTCGTGGCAACTGGCGTGTCAGGTAGGCATAGGACAATCCATGAAATCCATAGCGCCGTATCCCCTCTGCAAACAGCGACTCGGGCAGGGCAAAGTGTTGTTCAAAAGGACTTTGCTGGGCATGGAAGGCGGTATCAAAGCAGGCAATCTGAGGAATACCCGGATACTGCCGCCCCATCAGGGCGATGCCGGCAAGGTTCAGCGGTTGATGCAGTGGCGCCAGCACCGTCAGTGCCTCGAGTGCTGCACACACCTCCGCATCAATTATGACGGGCGCGACAAACTGAGATCCCCCATGAACCACCCGATGCAACACACACCGGGGTGATAATGCTTGGGTGGTCAACCAATCGGCAACCGCCTCCACGAGCGCAGCCACCCCCTGGCCTGGATCGGCCGCCACAGGTAAGACTGCGTCGGCAAGCATGCCACCCTCGGCATCGGTCACTTGCAGCTGAAGAGCCTCTCCGTGCAGCGCGGCCTCACCCTCAAAGCGGCGCACACCGGAGGCCTCAAACCCGGTGAACTTGACGCTCGACGAGCCCACATTGACGACCAGGTCCATCTCAGACTCGCTTTAATTGATGGGCGCGCATCACGGATGCCAAGGCACAGGATGCCATCCGCGACATCGTGTCATCGGCACGACTGGTCAAGATCACCGGGATACGGAGCCCAAGCACAATCCCCGCCCCCTCGGCGTTGGCAAGGTATTCCAGTTGTTTGGCCAGCATGTTGCCGGCCTCCATATCCGGGGTCACCAAAATGTCAGCCGCCCCCGCCACCGCAGACCGGATCCCTTTAATCTGGGCGGCCACGGCACTCACCGCATTATCAAAGGCCAGCGGGCCGTCTAACAGTGCCCCGGTAATCTGTCCGCGATCCGCCATTTTGCACAGCGCGGCCGCATCCAAGGTCGACGGAATCGCCGGATTGACCGTCTCCACCGCCGATAGAATCGCGACCTTCGGCTCGGCCACGCCAAGCGCATGCGCCAGCTCAATGGCGTTTTGCACAATATCCCGCTTGGCCGTCAGCGAGGGATTGATGTTGATCGCGGCATCGGTAATCAACAAAGGCCGCGGATAGGTGGGGACATCAAAGACAAACACATGACTGACACGACGACCGGTCCGTAATCCAGCGGTAGTGGCAATCAAGGCCTCCATCAACTCATCGGTGTGCAGACTCCCCTTCATCACCGCATCCACTTGGCCCTCTCGAACCAGCTCCACCGCCCGCAGAGCCGCCGCATGGGAATGTGGGACAGGATCAATCGACACGCCAGTCAGATCCAAGTCATGGGCCGCTGCCACCGCCCGAATCTTCGCTTCCGGACCCACCAAAATCGGATCGATGAGATTGTGGGTCCGCGCCGTCAGTGCGCCTTCGAGTGAGACCTGATCACAGGGATGCACCACAGCCACCCGCAGGGCTGGCAGACTCTTTGCCAGACTCAAAAGTTTTGAGAGCTGGGTGCGCTCGGTGAGCAACACACTCGGCAGCGCCACCACCTCACGGCTGATTTTCTCAGACGGGGCCAACACCGTGGCCTGGCCTATCAAGACCACCTCACCGGCCTGATTCAGTGCGGAGCAGTCAAAGGTGACGCGATTCTTGGGATGTTTTTCCAGCACCGTGACCGTCACCACCAGGGTGTCCCCGATGTGCACGGGACGGCAAAACTCCAAAGTTTGGCTGACATAAATCGTCCCAATCCCAGGCAAGACGGTCCCCAACACAGTCGAGATCAGTGCGCCACCCCACATGCCGTGGGCGATGATTTCATGAAAGCGGCTGGATTTGGCGTAATCACCGTCTAAATGCGCCGGGTTGTAATCCCCAGACATTACCGCAAACAATTGGATATCCTGCATCGTCAGGCGCTTAGACAGCGACGCCGACATGCCAATGGCTAATTCATCGTAGGTGGTGTTGGTGAGTTGTGTCTC
This sequence comes from Litorivicinus sp., assembly GCA_018401755.1. Taxonomy (GTDB): domain Bacteria; phylum Pseudomonadota; class Gammaproteobacteria; order Pseudomonadales; family Litorivicinaceae; genus HIMB30. The sequence goes on along the minus strand of JAGYKJ010000006.1, from coordinate 516,376 downwards.
TGGTGTCACGATCGGTCCCTCATGTATCGCCTGGATTTTGCATTGCACAAGAACGAAAGGTCAAAATGATGACAACCCACTCCCCAACTTGATCTGGAACAGGACCATGACACAAATCGATTATTTCTTCTCACCTGTCTCGCCCTTTACCTATCTGGCCGGTGACCGGCTAGAGCAATTGGCTACGGAGGTGGGTGCACGGATTCGGTATATTCCCTTTGATATCGGCGCGGTCTTTGGTGCCACCGGCGGCGTTCCTGTGGGTCAACGCAGCCCACAACGCCAAGCCTATCGGCTGCAAGAACTCAAACGGATTCAGGTCAAAACTGGATTGCCGTTTCAGTTGCACCCTGCCCACTTTCCAGTCGACGGCACCGCCGCCTGCCTCACTCTCGTTCAAGCGCGGGATCAAGGATATCCGGTGGATCAGTTGGCGCGCGCCTGTCTCGAGGCCGTCTGGGCACGTGATCTCAATCTGGCGGACGTCGCGGTCTTAGGTCAGCTGTTAGACAGCGTGCAGCTGCCGCGATCACTGTTAAACACCCGCGACGAGGCTCGCGCAACCTTTGCAGCAGAGACCGACGAAGCAATGCAGCGTGGCGTCTTTGGCTCGCCCTTTTATGTGGTGGGCGACGCATGCTTTTGGGGTCAAGATCGGCTGGACCGATTTGAAGACGCATCTCCAACAGCTGTCCAAATAGTCAGGCCCCTGACGGGGCCTGACTGAGCCACTTAGGCGTCGATCACCTGACCACGCTCAATGGCAATGGTCCGTGGCTTGAGCGCCTCAGGGAGCTCACGATAGAGCGCGATGTGCAACAGCCCATGCTCCAACTGCGCGCCTTTCACGTAGACGTGATCGGCCAATTGGAACTTCCGCTCAAAACCACGATTGGCAATGCCGCGGTGTAAGAACTTCCGCTCACCTGCGTCCTCAGGCTCTGTTTTCTTTCCAACCACGGTCAATTCGTTTTGCTTCGACTCAATGCTGAGTTCGTCATCCGCAAATCCGGCCACCGCCATGGTAATGCGGTACTGGTCCTCACCAATGACTTCGATGTTGTAAGGGGGGTAGCCCGCACTTTCGACTCGGTTGGCGTTTTCCAACATGGTTGCCAAACGATCAAAGCCAATGGCAGTGCGATACAGGGGTGATAAATCAATACTCATAACAATCCTCCAATGAGCAATTGTGGGTGACCTCTCCGAAGACGAGGTCGGTTTCGTGAAGGCCCAAGATGGCGCCTTATTCCCTAATTATGAGCAGTCGATTTAATTTTCAAGGGTCCTCAACTCGGTCGGTGCAAGCCGTCGCGCCCGTCGTTGACCGGTGAGGTAATACAACACCGGCACCACGAACAAGGTCAGGATCGAGCTAAAGCCCAACCCCCACACAATGGCCGTGGCGACCGGTCCCCAAATTAAGGACTGCCCGCCCAGGCCGGCGGCCAGGAGAACAACCCGGCGATGGTGGTCAACACGGTAATGACAATGGGGACCACACGACGGCGCGCCGCATAGAGGGTGGCGTGTTTTAAGCTCATCCCCAACCGAAGCCGGTCATTGGCCGCGCTGATTAAGACAATCGCCGAGTTCACTGCAATTCCAGAGAGTGCAACCACCCCATAGAGGGTATACAGCGATAAAGGATTTCCCGTCACGAACAGTCCCAAGATCACACCGGTAAAGGCCAGAGGCACCGTCACCAGAATCAATACGGGTTGGCCGTAGCTCTTAAACTGGGTTCCCAAAATCAGATACATCACCCCAAGCCCAAACAGGAACAACACCCCAATCGAGTCCAAGCTCTCTTGAATGTCATCAAGCTCACCTGAGAAATCCAAATCAATATCTGGGTACTGGCTTTGCATGGGCGCCCAAGCCGTCATCACCTGGGTGTTGGCAGTGACTGTATCGGTGATCTCCGCATCGATCTCGGCTTCGACGGTAATGGCACGACGGAAGTTGTAATGCCGAATCGTCCCCAAGGTAGGGGTGCGGGTCACATCCATGAGATCGTCAAGACTCACCAGACCACCACTGGGGGTCGCCAACTGGGTCTGTAGCAGTCGCTCCGGCGAGTCCATCTGTGATTGATTAGCAACCACACGCACATTGACGGTCTCTCCCGCATCCTGCACCGAGGCGACGATCTCGCCATCGACCAACATCCGGAGGTTCCGCGCCACCACGTCGGGCGATAGTCCCGAGCGTGACATTTGATCCGCGTTGAAGGCCATCTCCAAGGCCATGCGGCCCTCTTGGGCATCGTCAGTGATGTCTTTGACGCCGGGTGTGGCAGCCAAGATCATCTTCACCTGATCGGCTGCCGCGCGCAGTTCCCCATACTCAGACCCGCGTACCTTGATGGAAATCGGCTTGGCAGCCGGCGGCCCGCCGGCGAGCTGTAAGAAGGTGACGCGAGACGGACCAGGAACAGAATCCACGGCGTCTCGAAGACCATCAACAATGTCACTGACCTCCCGACCTTCGGGATTGAGACCCACTAAAATCTGGCCACGATGGGAGCCGCGCAAGGGTTCGGTTTCGGTAAACTGTTGCCCTGCGTAGGCAATGACCCCCCGCGCTTCATTATCCTCAAGGCCTGCCTTCACCACAGACTCGACCGCTAAGACCATCTCCAGCGTGCTTTCAAGGCGTGTCCCGGGCTCAGAGTCGACATTGACGTAGAACACCCGGATCGGATCCGAGGCAAAAAAGTCGGCTCGGATCTTACCGGTCGCCAACAGTCCACCTGCACCGGCTAAGACAGTGATGACCACGGCAATGGCCACCCACGGATAGCGGATCGCCTTGACCAAGGCACGGGTATACACCCGCCGGATCCAACGAGTCATTCGGGTCCGCAAACGCTGCATCCAACCAGTCGACGGTCCATCTGAGGATGCCGATAAGACGTGTGCAGGCAACATCCAAAACGCCTCGATCAAGCTGATCAATAAGGCCACCGAGACCACCAGCGGAATCACCATCATGAACTTGCCTAAAATCCCAGGCAGTAGCATTAAAGGCATAAAGGCGGCGACGGTGGTCAAGACCGCGGCGGTCACAGGAGCCGCAGTTTCTGCCAATGCATCCATGACCGCGTTGAGTCCGCGGACACCGCGCTCCATGCGGTAATAAATGGCTTCGACCACCACCACCGCATCATCCACCAACATCCCAAGGGCAATCACCACCCCCAGCAACACCGTGACGTTTAAGGTTTGGTTCAAACCACCCAAGACCCAGAAGGTGGCTGCCAAAATGAATGGGATGCCAATCGCGGTGAGAATCGCGATTCGTAGGCCTAAGAATACCCAGGCAACCAGCAGCACCAGCGCCAATCCAATCAGCGCGTTGTTTTCCATGATCGAGAGTGCTTTTCGGGTGGGAATGGTCTGATCATCAATCAGCTCTAACCGAGTCCCAGTGACATCTGCCAGGGCGTTCCGTGCCGCCACATAGTCGCGAACCTCGTCGACCAGCTCCAAGGTATTGGCGCCCTCGGCTTTCATCACCGCCATCATCACCGCAGGCTGCCCATTGAATCGAACCAGTTCGGAACGCTCCGCCTGGGTCCGAATCACTGTCGCGACATCACCCACCCGCACCGAGCCATCACGACCAACCATCGGAAACTGCAGCACATCTTCCGGGGCATTGGATTTTCCGCGCAGCCGAACCAGCCAACTGGTCCCGCCCACATCCAACTCGCCCGCCGCTAAATCACGGAAGAACAATTGCACAGTATTCGCCAGATCGAGTGGCGACAATCCACGGCTGGCCAGCACCTGTGGATCAAATTGCACTTTCAGTTCGGGCTCGGCAAAGGCCAATAAATCAACCCGATCGATCCGCGGGCGCCGTTCCAGTTCGTTTTCAATCAACTCGGCTTGCTTTCGAAGACTCTCATCATCGCCTGCACCGACCAGCGCCAAGGTGGTGGCTGGGAAGGCATTCGATGAGGTGATCTCGATAAACAGGGGATCCGAGGCCTCACCCGGAAACACATCCTCGGCCGTACCCACTTCCCGACGTAGATCTGCAAGACGCCGCTCAAAGACGTCTTCCGAGATATCCTCAAATCGCACCAAAATCGAAGAGAGTCCTTCGCGTGAATAACTGGAGACAAAATCTAAATCATCGACGCGCTGGATCGCTTCTTCCATGGGATCGGTGAGTTGAGTCTCGATGTCCGAGGCGGACGCACCGGGCCATGAGGTAACAATGACAATCCAGTTAAAATTGATGGTCGGATCCTGCTGACGCGGCAGACTCAGATAGCTCAGCGTCCCCATCGCCAACACCAACACAAAGGTCAGATTGGTGAGCACCGGATTGGTGATCAATAACCGGGCAAGTCCACGCATCAATTGATCTCGAGACTGTCGCCGTCACGCACACGGAAGCGCCCAGCATCAATCAAACGGGTGGTCATCGGCAGGTCATTCACCGCCACGGGTTGACCAAGCTGCGCCTCGGGCCGTGGAATAAAGCGTGCACGCTGATCCTCGGCCACAAAAATCCCCAAAACCCCGTCCCGTTCAACCAAATAGTCCCCCGGAAGTGCGCGGGCCACATCCGCCACCACCAACTGTCCGGGAGTCCCGGGCAACAGCCGTTCTGGACTGGCAAATCGCAGCAACCGGCTGCCTGTCCCAGAATCCACGGTCGACGCCACCAAGACCGCCCCCAAGGGTGCAACGCCCATGGCCGACTGGAAGGTGAGATTGGCCGCATCAGGCCAGATGGCACCGAGTGGAACGCGCGCCTGTACCTCGATTGCTTGTGAGGTCAGCTCGACAATGGGGGTTCCAATCTGCACGCGCGTCCCCTGATCCGCACGCTTGGCGGTCACATAGGCGGCAAAGGGAGCGATCACGCGACACCGCTCGACCGCTAATCCCGTCTCGGCAAGCGCCGTACGCGCCGTCTCAAGCGCCACATCAAGGCGCGCCACATCGGTGACTCGGGTGTCTTTTAATTCTTCGCTGGCAATATTGGTGGCCGCCAGCTGGCGGATCCGGTCCGCCTGACGCTGGGCAAATGCCAGATTGATCTCGGCAGCTTCAACCGCGGCGCTGGCGCGATCACGTGCCAGTCGGGCATCACGACAGTCCAATTCCGCGATCACTTGGCCTGCCTTTCACAGCATCCCCGACTTGAACCCGGACTTCGGTCAGCGCACCAGCAATCCCGGCGGACAGCGCAGTTCGCTGCATGGCCTCCACGGTGGCGGGATAACGCTGTGTGACTGCAATGGCGGTGGACTCGAGCGACACCGTCGTCACCGAGACAGTGCTCGCCCAGGCCAAGGACGCACACGCCCAAAGGCTCAACCCTATTCTCCGTCTCACGCGCATTCCCTCATATGGTGCATCGCACCATAACACATCGTATGGAGTCGGTTATGGGGCGAGCCGGAGCCGATTCCAAGTATGACCGTCCCACGCATACTGCAATCGGTCGTGAAGCCGGGACGATCGGCCTTGCCAAAACTCGATCTGCTCTGCCGCCACCGCATAACCGCCCCAATGCGGGGACGCGGCACCGCCTCGCCATAGTGCGCGGCGTGTTCGGCATAACGCGTCTCAAGCACCGCATGGTCGGTAATCGGCTTGGATTGCTCAGACGCCCAGGCGCCGAGCCGAGAGCTCAGCGGTCGGCTGGCAAAATAGGCATCACTGTCCTTGGGATCAATCCGTCGCACTGGGCCTTCGATGCGCACTTGACGCTCCAACACGTCCCACCAAAACACCAAGGCTGCGCAGGGTGAGGCAGCCAATTGTTGGCCTTTGGCACTTTGATAATTGGTAAAAAACACAAAGTCGCGAGCCACCTGTTCTTTTAACAGCACAATCCGCGCGTGGGGATGTCCCATCGCATCGACAGTCGCCAAGGTCATCGCATTGGCTTCAATCTGACCCGCATCACGTGCTGCCACAATCCACTGATCAAAGAGGGTTAAAGGATCGACACCGGCCATCTCTTCGGTCAGCGTCCCCTGCCGATAATCCCGACGCATGGCTGCTAAATCACGTTGCATAAAACACCTCCAAGGCATCACTTAACCGATCCAAAGGCACGATCTCCATGCCTACGATGGGTTGTTTTGGGGCGTTGGCGCGAGGCACCAGAGCGCGGGTAAATCCGTGCTTCGCCGCTTCCCGAATCCGCTCTTGGCCGGACGCCACGGGACGGACCTCACCGGACAGCCCAACCTCACCAAACATCACCCAATGAGGAGGGATCACCCGCTCCCGAAAACTCGAGACCGAGGCCAAGATCACCCCCAAATCCGCACCCGTCTCAGACACCCGCACCCCACCGACGACGTTCAAAAACACATCCTGATCCCCCAACTGCAGCTGTCCATGGCGATGCAAAATCGCCAATAACATCGCCAACCGCTGGCCATCTAAGCCCACCGTCACCCGCCGTGGATGACCGCCCAAGGAATGATCCACCAAGGCCTGCACCTCCACCAACAGTGGGCGCGTGCCCTCCCAGGTGCAGATCACGGCAGACCCCGGGGCTGGACGCTCAGGGCGCTGCAAAAACAAGGCAGAGGGGTTTTTCACCTCCTTCAGGCCGGTCTCAGTCATCGCAAACACACCCAACTCCCCCACCGAGCCAAAGCGGTTCTTGATGCCGCGCAGGGTCCGATAGCGGCCACCGGTGTCGCCATCAAGCATCATCGAGGCATCAATGATGTGTTCCAGCACCTTGGGTCCCGCCAATGTGCCATCCTTGGTGACGTGCCCAACCAATAACAACACCGCACCGGTTCGTTTGGCCACACGGGTGAGATAGGCAGCGGACTCTCGTACTTGGCCCACGCTACCGGGGGCGCCCGAGAGGGTCTCGACCTGCATCACCTGAATCGAATCCACCACCACAAAGGCGGGTCGCAGGGACGTAATCAAAGCCTCGATGGCTTCCACCCGAGTCTCGGAAACACAGTCCAGTTGCGCCCCAGACAGCCCCAAGCGCTGCGCACGCAGGGCGATTTGTTCCAACGACTCTTCGCCAGTCACGTACAGACAAGGCGTCTGACCGCTCAGATGGGTCGCGACTTGCAACAACAGGGTGCTTTTGCCGGCCCCAGGTGCGCCACCTAAGAGCACCACCGAGCCTGGGACAAAGCCGCCGCCCAAGACACGATCCAGCTCACCCATGCCCGAGGGCAGACGATGCAGCGCAGTCGCGGAGATCTCACCCAGCTTGGCGCGCGTGGGTAACTGCCCGGCATAGCCACGTCCAGCCGCCGGTTTGACATCGGCGATGACTGCTTCGACCAGGGTATTCCAGGCACCACAGGTGACGCATTGCCCCGCCCACTGACGACTGGCAGCACCACAGTCCTGACATTGATATTCGGTTCGCGTTTTGGCCACTCAGACTCCTTCGTGACCAAAAGCATAGACCAAAATGACTAGCGCGCGGCCTGATCCATGGTGTTTTTTGATGTCGCGCGTTGATACCGCTTATTTGCGCGGGTGGCTTGCTGGACCGCTTCGGCCAACACATCCAACACCAACTGACAGACCAAGCGATTGGTGAACCGTGCCTGGGTGGCCGCTTGGGTGTCCAGTACCAGATCGATGGTGCGATGACAGGCACGTGCCAGAGGGCTGCCTGTCGGCGCAATGGCGATCAGGCGGGCGCCTCGCTCGTCTGCCACCGTGGCTGACGCCACCATGGGAGCGGTTTCTCCATTGGTGCAGAGAAACAAAAACAGATCACTTTCCATGGCAGAGCTGGCAGTGAGTTCCTGAATCACCGCATCGGTGTGGACGATCACAGTGACTGGTGTGCCGATAAACAGTTCTTGTGAACCACGAGCAAGACCGGTGGTCGGGCCCAGACCGTAAATCAGTAATCGCCGGCAGTCCAAAATCTCACCAATCACCCCAGCCAGATCTTGCTCAGGTAAGCGGGCACGGGCGCGGGTCAAGCGCGACAGTGCAGTCTCAAACAACTTATCCGCCAACAAGGGTGCGGTGTCATTGTCATTTAATCCCCGCACTTGAAAGGAGGCTGGATTCGCTAAGGACTGCGCCAACTTCAGCTTAAAGTCCGGAAAGCCTTTACAACCGAGCGATCGGCAAAACCGATTCACGGTGGGCTCAGACACCCCTGATGCCACCGCCAAGCGCGCAATACTCATGTGCACCGCCCGCTCTGGATCCGATAAGATTGCCTCACCGACGCTACGTTCGGACTTGCTGAGGTTGGTTAATGATGCTCTCATTTGATCAAGCATCGTGACGACTCCAGTGTTGTTGTGTTGTATGTCGCCTCATTTGGCACCCCATTGCGCGTATCGCAATACGGTGTCATGCGATCCTTGTCAGGAGCATAACCAATGTTAAATCGTAGGACAATCTTATTGTGGAGCGCGCTTGTCGGCGCCGGAATCGGACCCTCTGCACTGGCCGCAGGCTTCACCACGCCTGCTGGCGAACCCACCACAATCAAGGCCCCGGCGGTGGTGAACTTTTGGGCCACCTGGTGTGCACCCTGTATTAAAGAACTCCCGGATTTGGCCCAACTTGCCAAGGCGCTGGATGGAAAGGCGACCGTCTACTTGGTGAACTTTGGCGAATCCGCACAAGTGGTGGCTGCCTTCCAAGCCAAGCGTCCGGAGCTGTTTGGGCCCCACACCGTGGATGTCTTAGATGCCACCATGAGTGGGCTCAAAATCTATGGGCTGCGTGGTGTCCCCACCACAGTGCTGATCCATCGCGATGGCACAGTCATCGAGGCCATTCAGGGCCTCAAACCCTGGGGTGAGCCCGAGACGATTCAGGAGATTCGGGGAAAATCGGGCTCTAATCAGGGCTGACTGGCGACCGCCTCGGCCAACTCGTCAAAGGACGGGAATTGCGACAAGACCCGTGGGGGATGGGCCGGGGACTCGATCACATACAAGGGCACACCAACCCGATGAAAGCGATTCAGGTAGGCAGTAATGGATGCGTCATAACGTGTCCAATCGCCCGTCATGCGCAGTACCTGGTGCTCGGCAAAGAGCGCCGAGACCCGCTCTGTGTGCAAAAGACGTTGCTCGGTCACTTTACAGGTAATGCACCAATCCGCCGTCATGTTCAGAAAGACCGTTTGACCGGCCGCCAACGCCGTCGCTAAATCCGCCTCTGAGTAGGGGACCGACTCCACAGACGCAGCTCGCTGTGACGAGGCTGTCGTGTCATCGACCGAGGCCGAGGTGGCAATCAGCGGAATCACCAACATCCCAGACAGGGCGATCGCCACCCCAACCAGAGGACGCTTGGACCACGCCTGTCGAAGCCACAAGCCAAAACTGGTCCAGAGCAGTCCGGCCAATAACAGTGCCATGGCATCTGCTGAGGTCTGACGCGTCATCACCCAGATCAGCCAAATCGCCGTCGCAAAGACTGGGAAGGCCAAGGTCTGCTTTAACGTCACCATCCAAGCGCCCGGACGTGGGAGCCGTTGACTGATCCCTGGGAAGACCACCAAGGCCAACATCGGAGCCGCCAAACCAAGTCCCAGTGCAGAGAACACCAACAGCGTGATCCACCAAGGTTGGGTCAGGGTGTAGCCCATGGCAACACCCATGAAGGGCGCGGTACAGGGTGTCGCCACCACCACCGCCAAGACGCCGGTAAAGAATGCCGAACGATAGCTGCCTCCTTCGGTCAAGGATTGGCCTAAATCCGCCGCCTGACCACCGAACTCAAACCATCCCAGCAGGTTGTATCCAAGCAGCACAAAGACGAACACCAAGAGCCCAACAAACCAGGCCGACTGCAACTGGAACCCCCAACCGATGCTGTGTCCGGCAATCTGTAAGGCCACCATCAAGCCTGCGAGCAACAGCATGCTGACCCAAATTCCCAAGCCGTAGAGTCCAACACTGGCTGCGACCTCTGCCGGTGCGGCCTGTGCTTTTTTGGCAATGGCCAGAGCCTTGATCGAGAGCACTGGGAAGACGCAAGGCATCAAATTCAGTAACAACCCCCCGACAAGTGCCATCAGCAGGGCCAATGGCAACGCCAAGGCCGCGCCACTGGGGAATTCTGGCGACGCCAAGGTGGCATCAAAATGCAGTCGACTACCGCCCTGTGCGGAGACCACCACCAGTGGTTGATCGAGGACCCCGTCATCGATCGGTAACGGCCGATCCAAACTGAGCCAACGCCCCTGATCCGTCGGAGTTTGCGTCACAATCCGACCCGCCACCAAGCCGGTCGCCTCAGGCATGAGGTCGAGCACCGTCACATCCTGAAAGCCACTGAGCCAAATCTGCAGGCGATCCGCACTCACTGTAAAGGCGCCCGGGAAGTCAGCAGGCACGGCACCTCGGGCGGCATCAATGCGCGCCGCATCCGGATGGGGCGCTGGCCTCTGTGTCGCTGTCACAACAGGAAGTGCGAGGCGAACAGGCTGCGACTCAGGGATACACAATTCGCGACAGACCAACCAGCGCGCCTCACCCTCCAGCACATACGACCCCGTGGTCGAGGCTGGCACAGTCATGGCGAAGGGATGGATCACCTGATCACTGTAGCCATAGGTCAGTAATGTATCGTCACCGCCAAAGGCCTTGGTCGCAGCCACTGGGAAGAACAGTTCAGGGGTGATGCTGTTGTCACCTTCGCCGAAGGTGACCGACGGTGGCAGACCAGTGACGCCAGGGTTGGACCAATAGGTGTTCCAGCCAGGGGCAATGGTGAGCGCCAAACCAAACCACACGGTTGACCCAGGCACCACCGCCTCGACCGGCGACAGGAGTTGCGCACGCACCTGATTCTCAGGCTGTTGACCAAAGACCAGATGAGAGAGACACAGCAGAAACAGTGCACAGGCACGCAATTGATTCATGGCCAGCAGACTATCGGATTGACTCCAGCAAAAAACTGTATTTTTATACAGCAATGAACTCAAAACTGTTACAACCTCTATTTGATGCTGGGCGCCTGTGGCAAGGCCAAAGCAGTCGCACGACAGCCGTCTGGTCCAGTGGACATCCAGCCCTGGATCGGCAGCTCGTCGGTGGTGGCTGGCCAGCACACGGGCTCTTGGAATGCCTCACCGAGCTTCCGTCGACCGCTCTCTTCGGTCTATGGCTGCCTGTGTGGCAACAGATCAGTAGCCTTGGCCAAGGGCTTGGACTCCTGAATCCATCCTATCAGTTGAGTGCTGAAGGGTTACAACAACAGGCCATTTCGCCACAGGTCGTTCATGTGGTGCGCTGTGCCCGCGATGAACAGGCCTGGACGCTGGAACAACTGGTGCGCTCCGGCACTCTTGCCAGCATTCTGTGCTGTGCAGAGGCACCCTACCAAACCAAGCAATTGCGTCGACTGCATCTGGCCGCCCAAGATGTGGGCTGTCAATTGGTCATCATCCGTCACAGCGCGGCTGGAAATCTGCCTTCTCCCGCCCCCACACGTTGGAGTCTCACCCGCGATTCGGATGGACTGCATCTTCACGTCTCAAAACAAGCCGGACGCCCACCTGTCACCTTATGCGTCCCAACATCGCCAAATCGACCCCTGGCCTGCCCACCGGCAAGGCGGCGGGTGGCTCTACTCGATACCAAGACGCTGCAATGACAGCCGTGTTTGCCAAATTGGTCTTCCCAGCACTCGCCTTGGAGGTGTTGGAAATCCCACAGGACGGGGTAGCCACCGTGGTCTATGCCGGCCAGCGAGTCGTCGCAGCAAACACCCAAGCGCTTGCAAATGGACTCTACCCAGGCATGACGCTGTCACTGGCGCATAGCCTCTGCCCCAGCGTACACACTCAGGTGCAGCGTCCTGATTTGGAGCGGCAATGGTTGCATCACTGGGCGCACTGGGCCTATCGCTACAGCGATCAGGTGGCGATTCAACACGGTGGGCTGTGCTTGGAAATTGCTGCCAGTCAGCGTCTCTTCGGAGAGGTCTCAAGAATTTTAGAACAACTCAAGGCAACACATCGTCAGGTACAGCGGCCGATCCGCATTGCCAGCGGGCTCTCCCCAGAGATGGCTGCTCTGTTTTTGGCCGAGGACCTGTGTCCGGATCCAAATGACTATTGGCAAACACTGCAGGCCTGTCCAGTGCGGGCGCTACCCATTGAGGCCGCACAACACACCCGCATGCAACGCATGGGTTTGGTCACCATCGGAGATCTCCTCGCACTCCCGCAACGGGATCGTCTCCGTCGGTTTCCGAAGGAGCTCGACACCCTGCTTCACGCGCTGACAGGGCAACAGCTGCGGCCACTCAACTGGTTCAAGCCGCCACCAGTCTTCCAACGTACGCTGGCCTTTGATCCCGGTTTAGTGACCCAAGAAATGATGCGCTTTCCAATGCGTCGGCTGCTTCAAGAGGCCTGCCAATGGTTGCGTCTGCGTCAATCCGCCACGGATCAACTGTGCTGGCGGATCACTGATGCATCACGGCATACCCACACACTCCTGGTGCAATTGAATCAACCAGAGAGTGGCCTGGAGACCTTGACGGATCCCACCTGGCTGACGTTGGAGCGCTGGCGCTTACCGTCTGCAGTCTATGCAATGTGTTTGCACATCGACCGCCTCAGCCGTCACACCCCAGATGCCTTAGATTTGTTTCAGGCGCGGCCAAGCCAAGCCTGGCGGCATCGCTTGATGGCGCGATTGGGGCCAGACTGCATCCAGTGGCCCACTCGGGTGCAGGATCCCAGACCGGAACACGCCAATCGATATGGGCTCAGCCCTTCCGAGACGGCCCTACCCCAGAGGCTACCTGAGCGTCCCCTATGGATCGTACACCCCCCGGAACGCCTGGGGAGCGGTGCAACACCACAGGGTCATCAACTCCTCTGCGGACCAGAACGTTTAGAAACCGGCTGGTGGGATGGACAACCGGCACGACGACAATATTGGATCACGCGGACTGAGGATCATCGTCATGCTTGGGTTTATCAAGATGCCATCGATCGACAGTGGTGGTTGAGCGGCTGGTTCAACTGACCAGTCCACAGAACCTGATACACTTTTAGGGTACTGAAGGAGCCCTCTTGGACCTAACCCGTTTCAATCCACGTCAACGCGATGCCATCACACATTTGGGGTCCCCCTTACTGGTGCTTGCCGGCGCTGGCAGCGGCAAAACCAGTGTCATCACGCATAAAATTGCCTGGCTAATTGCAGAGGCTGGGATTCCGGCGCGTCAGATCACGGCGGTCACCTTTACCAATAAAGCCGCCCGAGAAATGCGCGAACGCATCAGTCAGGTGGCGCCAGCCGATCGCTTACGCGGGCTAACCGTCTCAACCTTCCACACCTTCGGTCTCAATGTGATCCGGCGTGAAGCCAGTCAACTGGGATTAAAGTCCGGGTTCTCCATTTTGGATCCCGAGGATGCCCGCCAAGCCTTGGCGGAACTGTTAAGTCGTGAGCATGTGGATGACCGTGATGTGGTGCAACGGATACAAGGGCGAATATCCGACTACAAAAACGAAGGCATCACACCGGAGCAGGCCGCACAGCTCGCAGACACTGCCGAGGATGTGCTCGCAGCCTCGGCATATCGTGAATACACCCGCTACTTGCGCGCCTGTAACGCGGTGGACTTTGATGATCTGATTGGTCTACCTGTGCAACTGTTTCAGGCACATCCCGAGACCTTAGATCGTTGGCGTGGCCGGATTCGGTATCTATTGGTCGATGAATATCAGGATACCAACCGAATCCAGTATGCCCTCGTGAAACAACTCACAGCGCTCTCCGGAGCACTCACCATTGTCGGCGATGACGATCAATCAATTTATGCATGGCGCGGTGCTCGGCCAGAGAATCTCGCCGAATTACATCAGGATTACGCGACCCTGAAGGTCATCAAACTCGAGCAAAACTATCGCTCAACACGTGTCATTTTGGAGAGCGCTAACCACCTCATCAGCCATAACCCGCACCTATTTGAGAAACAACTCTGGAGCGACAAGGGCTATGGAGAGCGGATTGAGATCCTGCCGTGCCTGTCTGACGACGATGAAGCAGAACGGATTGCGAGCCGGATCTTAGAGCGTAAGCTCAACGGTGGCAGACGCTTTGCTGAGTTCGCTGTGCTCTATCGCAGTAACCATCAATCGCGTGTCCTGGAGTTCAAACTTCAACAGTTTCGGATTCCCTACAAGATGAGTGGTGGGACCAGTTTTTTTGCACGCTCAGAGATCCGCGATCTGATGGCGTATTTGCGTCTTCTCATCAATCCCGATGACGACAATGCACTGTTACGGATTTTAAATGTCCCCAAACGTCGCTTGGGGCCTGCCACCTTGGAAGCCCTAGGCAGTCACGCACAGCGCCGTGGTTGTCCGATGTTTCTGGCGATGGCTGAGATTGGCTTACATGCGGATCTGGAACCCGATGTGGTGCGCCGGCTGATGCAGTTTCATACAATGATCGATGGGTGCCGGCGCGCCCTCGTCGAGGGTGATGGCATTGCCGCGATCCGGGAATTGATTGAGACCATTGATTACCGAGGCTGGCTCTCGACCACCAGCGCGACGGAAGCCATGGCAGAGCGGCGTTGGGCCAATGTCGAACAACTCATTGCAGCCCTGCAGAAAGATCTCACCAATCCTGAGGATTCAGATGAGCTTGCCGATGAGACAGCGGTCGAAGCCGCTATTCGCAAATTGGTGCTGCGTGACTTATTGGATCGCGAAGAGGAAGAAGATCAATCCGATCGTGTGCAGTTAGCCACCTTGCATGCTGCGAAGGGCTTGGAATTCCCAGAGGTTTTTTTAATGGGCGTCGAAGAAGACATCCTCCCACACCGAAACTCCATTGAGGCTGAGACCATCGAAGAAGAACGTCGCCTGATGTATGTCGGGATTACCCGAGCTCAGCAACATTTACACATCACCTATGCCAAACGTCGAAAGCAATATGGAGACACCTTCGAAACCACGCCCAGCCGATTCTTAGACGAGTTACCGAGCGAACACATTCAATGGCATGGGCGGGATGCCCAAGACCCAGACGAGGTCAAAGCCCGAGGACAAGCCACTCTAGATTCGTTACGCGCACTGTTAAAAGGATCTGCGGCATGAGTCACAGCGTCTATCGACCCATCATTATCGGGCTCTCTGGACCCACACTCTCCGCGTCAGAATGCGACTGGATCGAGCGGCTTCAGCCCTATGGATTCATTGTATTTCGACGCAATATCACCTCACCCGACCAAGTCTCTGCCCTGACTGATACTCTTGTACAGCTTGCAGGACGCGACTGTCCGATCTTCATTGATCAAGAAGGTGGACGGGTACAACGCCTTGGGCCACCCCATTGGCCGGCCTTACCCAGCCCTTTGACCATTGGACAACGCTGGCGCCGCAATGCGTTTGAGGGCCTGACCTTAGCGCACGCATTGGGTCAAGTGATCGGGCATCAGTTGGCAAGTCTCGGGATTACTCATACCTGCGCACCCTGTTTGGATCTGGCAATCGATGGGGCAGATCCAGTGATTGGTGATCGCGCCTTTGGCACAACCCCGGCGGAGGTCATCCCACTGGCGCTGGCATTTCTGGACGGCCTGCAGACCACAGGGGTATCCGGCGTGATGAAACATTTACCAGGAATGGGGCGAGTGACTGCCGATAGTCACCTGACCTGCCCGGTGATTGAAACCCCCCTGGCGATTCTCGACGCTGAGGATTGGCTCCCCTTTCAGGTGATCCAGAGTCGGTTTGCGATGACCGCGCATGTCACCTTGCCTGAACTCGGCCCGCAGCCTGTGACGGTCAATGACAAAGCGATTGCACGCATCCGGTCGATCTGTCCAGACAGTCTCTTGATTTCAGATTGCCTCACCATGGGCGCATTGGAGGGATCGATTGAAGCGCGCGTGATCGCAGCACTGGATGCCGGCTGTGATCTTGCCCTGTATTCCAATGGAAGTGACAGTGCGCGCGAACGTGCCGTGCTTGCTGCAGGCGAGCCGCGCGTGGCACGGGATCCCTGCGCGAACCTTGACTCCACTGCCGGAGGCGCAGATCGCAGATCGTCTTGGGTTACTCGAGGCGTGTCTTTCGAGGGAATTACAGGCTGATCCCACGCGGGACCAGCCCTAAGAGTGTGACTTACAGCCCCTGAATCATATAGGCCACAGCATCGGCCAGTTCAGCATCGCTGCAATCCATGCAGAGTCCTTTGGCAGGCATCGCGTTGTAGCCTTCGACCACATGACGCACGAGGGTTTCATTGCCTTTAGGCAGCCGATCGGCCCAGCCAGCAGTATCCCCAAGCTTTGGAGCGCCGGCCGCACCACTATTATGGCAAGCAGCACAGGCGCCGTTATAGACCTGCTCACCAGAGCGTGCCGCAGCAACCACAGGGCCGGCTTGGCCAACTGCATCCGCACAGGGATCACCCTTCACACACACAGATGCAGGGGACTTGAGTCGCTCAAAGACCGCGTCCTGCGAAGATACAGCTGCCCATCCCAGGGTTGCCATGGCGAATGCCGAGAAAAACACGAGTACACGGTTCATAGATCGCCTCATTGCCGTTCAAAAATGTGAGTCGGGAGTATACGCGGCGCACGGAGTGGACTCCAGCCCTTCGCATAGACGTGCATTACACGCCTTCGATGATGCGAAAATCCCGTTCCACACCGTCTGCCAAGGCAGCCAAGGCAGTCTGGTATTCTGGTGAGTGATAGGCACCTTCGGCAGCTGCCAAATCTGGCCACTGAACAATCACAGTGCGCTCGATAAGCCCAATGCCCGATGCGTAATGGGCAGTCCCACGGGCTAAAAACTCGCCACCCTTCGCCTGAATCGCGGGACCTGCCAATGCAGCGTAGGCCGCCAGCTTTTCCGGATCATGAATGGCGCGATAACTACTTACCCAATAGGCCTTCGACATGGTCGTCTTCCTTCGTATCAATGACTGAGATCAATAGCTTACAGGGAATCACGCTCTGCACGGAACGGCAGATCAAGAACCAAGCAGCGAACAGGAACCAGACCGGGGCTGGCGCTCGGGTATGGAGATCCTCATCCACCACTTGCTGCACAAATTCCGGGCAAATCAACGGAAACCGCTTTGTCTGGGACTTAAAGCGTGTAAAATTCCGGGTCCCACGCGCCCGTAGCTCAGCTGGATAGAGCGTTGCCCTCCGGAGGCAAAGGTCAGAGGTTCGAATCCTCTCGGGCGCGCCATTAATTTCAATATTATTAATTACTTAAAAATTTTAGCCGCGCAAGTTTTGGGCGAAATTGTCGGTAAAAACAATTCCCAAAAAATTCCCAAAAATTAGTGGCTGTTTTGGGCGTATGAACCGCTGCACCCCCTGACACTAGGACACGTTAAATTTTCAGGATCTGTGATTACCTCTCCACCCGAAGAGAGATCGATTGCTGATAGGACACTCTCAAGCAAGTCAGTTCAAAGCGCAGCGATCAATCGGTCATGAGACTACTGTGATCGATCGAGGGGATCTCGATCGATCTCTTTTGGGGACACTACCATTGGATGTGGCCGCATCGAGCCAACAGGATGTTACCTCTACATGAACTGAACAACGACTTAACATCGCGTCTGTTTTTTTGACCACTATAGACGCTGAGACCCCCCACTCCTTTGGGAATTGGGGAAACTCTCATTCGCCACAGCAAATGCGATTATCAGACTCGATGGTATGATGGAGATCTACATGTCGATGTTGATTACTGCATCACGTGCTAATTAAGATGGCGCAAACGACATCAATATTGAAAAATTCTTAGAAATTGATATCTTAAAATACATTAAAATAATGTTTTGATGCAGAAAAAGACATTGATATGAGCTATCGCGCCCAGGAAATAGCCGCGAATCTGAGGAAGGCAAGGCTTGCCAAAGGCATCAGCCAACGCGAGTTGAGCGATCTCTCTGGCGTGCCGCAGGCCCAAATCTCGCGTATCGAGGCGAGCTCTGTCGATCCGCGCGCGACCAGTCTCCTCGCCCTTGCGCATGCACTTGAGATGGAACTTGCGCTTGTACCGCGCAAGGCTTTGCCTGCGGTGCGAATGATCTCAAAGCAGACGAGCGGCCAAGATTCGAAGGCTTTGGGGCAAGCCGTTAAAGAATGGAACCGCATTTCAGAACGCTTACGAATTCTGCAGATGGAGTCACCCGCTCTCGACGCCGTAAAGAGGCTGCAGAAGAGCTTCGCCGATCTTCAGCGCTTCCAGGTGCAGTTTGCAGCGCCGGAATCTTTAAAGCGGCTCCGTCAGGCGTTGGAAAAAATTAAAGAGCCACTAACGCAACCGGAGGCACTCAGCCGCAGCCAAGACCTCATGCGAAATCTAAGTAAGGAGCTCGCCCAAAGCACGGAGCTTGCACATAGTGACGAACGCGTGAGACCGGCCTATTCACTCGATGAGGACGACGATGCCTGACGTTTCCACCCTCAACGTGAAACTGCACGGCCAATTGATTGGAACGGTGACTTACTTGGGTGGCGAGAGGACCGTCTTTGCTTTTACCGACGGCTATGTCAACGATCCTCAACCGGAGCACCCTGAGCCTTAGCTTCAAAGACATCCATGGTGACCTGATCACGGACCACAGGGCGTATCAGATGAAGCTGATGCCCTTCTTCTCCAACCTCCTGCCGGAGGGATATTTGCGGAAATACCTCGCGGAGAAGGCCAAAGTTCACGCTGATAGAGAGTTTTTCATCATGTGGGTCTTGGGGCGCGATCTGCCAGGGGCAGTAACGGTCGAACCGGCCGATGGAGAAGCCTGGCCACTCCTCGATGATACCGACCTGGACGATGGCGAGAGCCCGGACGTTCACGAAAACGCCATGCGCTTTTCTCTCGCTGGCGTACAGATGAAATTTTCTGCCATCACCGATACAAGCGGTGGCCTCACCATTCCGGTACGCGGAGTCGGAGGCGACTGGATCGTAAAGCTCCCGTCTAATGAGTATCGCGGTGTCCCCGAAAACGAGTTCTCGATGATGACGCTGGCGCGCATGGTCGGAATTTCTGTGCCTGCCATCGATCTCGTTGATGTGACCTCCATCCGGAATCTCCCCCCTGGTGTTGATCGGCTAGGCGCCAAGGCCTTCGTCATTGAACGCTTCGACCGGGCGCAAGATGCAGAACGTATCCATATCGAAGACTTTGCACAGGTCTATGGCGTCTTTGCTGATCGGAAGTATAAAAATGCAAGCTCAGCAAACATTGCGCAAGTCATTGCCTCTGAGACGGAATCAAGGGACGTTGCAGAATTTATCCGTCGCCTGATTTTCAACACGATGATCGGCAACGGTGATATGCACCTCAAAAATTGGTCGCTGATCTATCCGGATGGACGACATCCCCGGCTCTCTCCTGCCTACGATTTTGTGTCGACAATCCCTTACATCATCGGAGATCAGGCGGCCCTGAATTTCAGCCGCACAAAGCGCTTTGACGAGTTGAATAAAGACGAGCTTGACCACCTTGCTGCCAAGGCCGCTCTGCCACCGAAGCTTGTCTCGAGCACGGCTCAGGAGACCGTTTCCATCTTCATGGAGCGGTGGAACGAGGAGAAGGCGCATCTGCCGATACATTCAGATGTTGTTGAAACTATCGACGCACATCTAAAGACGCTTCCAATCGTCAACGAGCTATAAGGAAACCAGTCTCCGGACTTATACAGCGGAGGTCGTCCAGATAGAGCGGGCTCCGGACATGAGGATCCGCGTCCGCTAACCATTTACGGATCTCCGAAGTAAAGGGTTTCCTGTTTCCATAACTCCATCTTCTCGAGTAATGAAGCCTCCTGAAAACCGGGGGCGATTCACTCCTTGATACTTCCAAATTGATACAGCTCCCCTGAATCGATTGCCACCTTCATGGTGCTCAGACTGCGTCTTATCGCAAGCCTCATCTCTAAACCTCTGCAAACGTTGAGGGTGACGCTAGAAATTCGGGATTTAGTGATTTCAAGTTGCCAGTACGTATCCATAAGGATACAGTTCAACAATGATTGTTGTAAAAACCCTGCAAGAATTCGATGACTGGCTGAATGGGTTAAAAGACAGTCCAACACGAATCCGCTTGGCTCGACGAATCGAGAAGGCGAGCCGAGGCAATCTGGGAGATGTAACGCCTGTTGGCGAAAACGTGAATGAAATGCGGGAATTCTTTGGGCCAGGTTGGCGCATGTATTACACAATGCAGG
The DNA here is from genome assembly GCA_018401755.1 of Litorivicinus sp. Taxonomy (GTDB): domain Bacteria; phylum Pseudomonadota; class Gammaproteobacteria; order Pseudomonadales; family Litorivicinaceae; genus HIMB30. The sequence goes on along the minus strand of JAGYKJ010000006.1, from coordinate 496,188 downwards.
GTGACACGCTGATTGTCATGCTCGGCGGCGGAGATAAATCCACCCAAGCTAAAGACATTCAAAAAGCCAAACGCCTCGCAAAGCTGCTGGAGAAATAGAGAATGAGTAAACCAATCAATGTCGCCACCCTGTCTGAGTTCGACATCGCGTCCCAGCTGCGCGACGAAGCCGATATCGCTGGATATTTATCAATGGTTTTAGAAGACGGTGACAGTGACGAACTGATCCGCGCGATTGGGCATGTTGCAAAGGCGCGCGGCATGACTCAGATTGCTAACGATTCCGGGCTTGGCCGAGAGAGCCTATACAAAGCGTTATCAGCCGGATCCAAACCGCGCTTTGACACGATCCTACGCGTTTTACGTGCGCTTAACATCGACCTCAAAGCAGTGAAGCACGAAGTCGCCCCTCAGTGAGCGTGTTTTACAAGAACCTCACAAATGTGTGGCTCCATGAGCGTAACCCCGTTTTAACGGACCTCATGCGATGATTAATCACCCCGTACGCCAACCCGGTAGAGCGTTACCCTTCGGAGGCAAAGGTCAGAGGTTCGAACTCTCTCGGGCGCGCCATTTATGTCAATCTTATCAATATTTTAAAAATTCCAGTCGTGCAAGTTTTGGGCAAAATTGTTGGTAAAACCAATTCCCAAAAATTAGTGGCCGTTTTGCCCCTTAACGAGCGGGCTCCAGACATCAGGAGACGACAAATTGTTAGGATGTGTGATTGCCTCTCGACCGGATGAGCGATCGATTTCTGATGAGAAAGCTTGGGCGAGCCAGCCCAGAACGTAGCTATCACTCGATCACGAGAGCGTTCTGGTAGCTCGGGAAGATCTCGGTCGCTATCTTTTGGGGCACTACCATTGAACGCGACCGCATCAGGCCAATAGGGTTTAGCTCCTGCATGAGCTGAACAACAACTCAAAATGGTGTCCAGTTTTTATTGACCACTACATAGGTACCATTGTAACTGCGTCTTGACGTAGTAAGGATTATTCCTTACATTTCATTCGACCTAAATTTTAAGGAAGCCGTCATGCACACCATTCACGAAATAGCGACCCTGACATCGAAGGGGCAGATCACGATACCCAAATCCATCCGTCAAGCTTTGGGCGTGGATGCTGGTGGAAAGCTCGCCTTTGATTTCACAGGGGATAGCATCATCGTCACCCGCGTAAACGAGGAATACCACGAAGATCCGGCCATTACAGGCTTTCTGGCTCTGCTGGAAAAAGATATTGGCGCCGGCCAACACATCACCACACTGCCCGATGACTTAGCACGCTCCATGCTCGCAGCGCTTGGAAAGCGCGTAGAGCTCAGCGCGGATATTGATGGCGACGTCGTGCTTTGATTCAACGTAACGGGTGGACTCTGCTTTTCCATGATTGCCTGATCGAGCAGCTACAGAAATTGACGGCAGCAGTACAGCGTGCAAGGGCTCAAGATCCAAGGGCCTTCGAATCCAATGCCAACGTCAAACTGTTTAATACGCTTGCGACACTGATTCTCGAAGTGGTCCCTCGCAACCCTAATCGCGATGAATACCGCCAAGGCACCACCATGGGACCTACGTTTCGCCATTGGCGTCGAGCCAAGATCGGTCGACGTTTTCGATTGTTTTTTCGCTTTGATTCCAAGACTCGGATCATCATCTTTGCTTGGGTCAATGACGAGAACACCTTGCGCTCATCCGGCGCCAAAACCGACCCTTACATGGTCTTTCAAAAAATGCTCAAATCTGGGCACCCTCCTGATGATTGGGATGCATTGCTCGCCTGTTCAAAAGCCAACTGGAATACATAAAATGATGTCAGCCGACAAACTGGGTTAGCCACTTTAGCGGTCCGATAGACGTGCGTAATCTCCCCATTTTTGAACGAGTCTAATAATTGAATCGCGCCAAGTTTTCAGGAGCCTTTATTTCTTAAGAAGATGGAGTCATCAAATCAGGGGAATCCTTTAGTCCAAAAATCCGTGAACGGCCTATCCAGATTTAGTGAACCACTTCACATGGCTTGACCTGAAAGGGGGTAACAAAAATATTATTAGGTAATCAATGGAGGTTGTAATGGGCAGAGCCACATCAATCATACTGGGCGAGCACTTTGATGAACTGATTGCTCAGCAGGTTCAAACTGGGCGCTACGGCACAGCAAGCGAGGTTGTGCGCGATGCGCTGCGGATGTTTGAGCAGCAGCAAACAGCGATCAAGAGGCTGAACGATGCAATCGAAGAAGGCTACGTGAGCGGCTTCGTCGATGAGATTGATTGGGATGCGCTGGACCGACGGGCGGATCAAGCGGCGACTGGTGAGTGAAGTCAATTAACTATGCTCGGCGAGCCAACGCTGACTTAGAAGATATTACGGATTACACCGCCTGCACTTGGGGCGCACAGCAGGCGAAAAAATACATACGAGAAATTCGCACTCAGATCGCAGGACATCGACGTTGGTTCACTCTCGCGCTGTGTGAGCTGGGCGGGTGTTAAGCTAAGGAGGCATTTGGCCATTCCCACGCTGATCGCACAGACGACAAGCACAAGCCGATATGGATCCCGTCACAATTATTATGCCGCCAACGCTTACCATCGTAGCGTAGGTTTGACACCTTGGAATTGAGACATTATGCGAAGATGTGCACTCCCATTTTGACCCATAGGAGTTGCATGGTCAGAGTCGGAACAGATCCGAACAATAGAGAAGAGCCAAGTGACTTTTCTGATCTGAACAGTTAACGATCGAGACTCTTCAATGCGCGGCTGACTGCGTGCTGCTCACTTTTTAGAAACAAATTGAACGATGGCTTCGATCTCCTCAGCAGAGAGGGTCTCACCATAGGCAGGCATGACGCCGACCCCATTTGTGACCGCAAGACGAACTGCTTGTGCCGTTGGTTGTAAATCATCAAGATTCGGTCCAACCATTCCATTGCTGCCAGCAGCTGAGTAAGTGTGACAAATGGCGCATGGTGGAGCAGCTCCCTGCACAAATAAAGACTTTGCTTTCTCATCGCTATTGGCCTGTACCAGTACAGGTGAAAAAAATGAGACCCCAACGACTGTCGCGAGCACTGTTCTCAGATTCATAACTCGATCCTATGTATTAAAAACGGCCCCCGAGAGGGCCGTCAAACCGTTTACGTGATTAAACTTTAATTGTCACGCCGTGATCTTCCCAGCCGTTGTGCAGGTAGCCGCGCTCGTTTTCAAAGCGTTCACGAGGCTGTGCTGTCCCATCGACGTCAGTTGCCCGAGATACGACACGATACTCACCAGCTTTCAGGTTCGTTTTAAATACGAATGGGCGCCATGCAAATGGGCCAAGATCCGGTCCAACAAACTGAGCAGCCTGCCAATTCTGACCATTATCAAGTGACACTTCGATTTTTTGGACAGATTTGCTTCCACCAAATGCCACACCGTAAATCAAATTTACACCAGTATTTGCGGTTTCAAGTGGTCCAGTGATCCATGATTTGACATTCATTTCCCACATGGATGGCTGTTCAGCAGAGCCTTTCACACCAATATCGCGAATGCGATAACCCGAAGACTGAATTTTTGCTTCAGTTTGGTTTTCTGTCATTGCGACGCGCTTTACATACTTCACGTTGTTAACGCCGTAGTACCCAGGGAATACCAGTCGTAATGGTCCACCGTGTGCAAGATCCAATGGCTCGTCGTTCATCTGCCATGCCAGCATCGCATTCTCAAGGGCAGCCATCGGGACAGAACGCTCGACCATGATTGTCTTCGGATCGATGCCTGCAGGAATCTCTTCCCCACCGGTACCAGTGATGTATCGCATCCCACCGACGGATCCGCCCATGCTCTCGATGACGTCTTTGAGAGGAACACCCGTCCACATGACGCAGCCAGCTGCACCCACAGACCACTGTGTACCACCAGCACCGTGTGGGAAGAAGGCGCGGCCATTACCGGAACATTGCAGGACGGATGCCACGGTGGTTGCACCCATTTTCTTCAAATCGGAAACCTTGAGGGAGCGCGGATTCTTCACCCCTTCAAAACTTACTTCCCAATTATCCATATTCTCGGTGATGCTCGCGCTTGGTGCAGGAAGATTGTTCCGCACGAACAATGTTGGTGATGGGGTAATCACACCGCTACGAATCGCACCGCGGACAGTTTCCATCGTGTTGGCGCTGTGAACGATTAGATCTTCAATACGCTTCCACTGAGCAAATTCAGGCACTTTTGAATGCGACGATGCGAGAGCTGCCGGTGACATTTGCATCAAGCCCAAGGCGGCCACAGCGCCCGCCCCACCCTTCAACATCACACGACGTGCTGGATTGTCCAACGTACTCTGTGGTTCAGGAATCATATCCATTGACATCAGGTATACCTCTAATTCTGTTTTTTGTTAGTTGCAGCGTCGATCATCGAGGCTGTGCGCTAATGTAATACACTAGAGAACTGGCCCAATGTCAACTTTTAATGAATAACCTTAGATGAAAAAAGCATATAAACCATGCCTATCCGTCTCTATCAGACCTACTCGATGGCACTGATCGGAGCCAGCTCGCGCAGTCGAAGACGGGGCGAAGCAAAGCCGAAGAAATGGAGGGTCAATTTCCAATTGGCGTGAACAAGACGATTTGAGATGTGCTTATTCACCACGTCGACACATGGAAAGTATCTGAAGTTTCCCACCAAAACCTCGCATCAGACGACCACGGGAAAGCCCGTAGATCAAGATCAATCACATGAGAAACACAACGAATAGCGCAATAAAAATCGTTTCAACCAAGATTAACGCAAGAACACCAGAGCCTCTGGACCATAAGCCCTGAAAAGACGTTTTCATTCCTACTGCAGTAATGGCGATCAACAGTCCCCAGCTCGAGAGGCTGGTCAACACATCTTTAAGAATCGGTGGAATGAACTGTAAGGTATTCAATCCAGCGAGACACAGAAAGATAAGGATAAAACCAGGAACCAGGCGGCTCTTTTGATCGGTTGCGACAAATTGATGACCAAACCGTAACAGAAAAAGAGAAATACAGAGCACCACAGGCGCAAGTAACGATACCCGGAATAGCTTCACAAGCGTCGCCACTGTCCCAGCCTCATCCGAGACCATTAACCCCGCACCGACAACCTGTGCAACATCATGGATCGCTGCACCAAAGAAAACGCCTGCTTCGATATCCGAAAACGCCAACTGAGATGCGATCAGCGGATAAACAATCATCGCAATGGTACTGAGAATCGTGACTCCAAATACCGCTGCAGCAAGCTCTTGCTCGGTCGTCTTCCGACTGGGTAACACTGCAGAAATGGCGACAGCGGCTGAAGCCCCGCAGATGGCAACACTGCCGCCTGTTAAAATGCCAATTGAACGATCTAATCCCATGACTTTACTGAGTAGTAATCCAACAACAATCGTGCAGACAACCCCGGCAAAGGCGACAAGTAAGTAGTGCGTTCCGACCTGAAGAATTAAGTCATAACTCACACGCACCCCCAATAAACCCACGGAAAATCGGAGCAATGCTTTCGAAGAAAACACAATTCCAGGTTGCGCGCGCGTCATGCTCAACACTCGATTAAGAGATAGACCAAATACGAGAGCCAGTAACATCGTTGGAAGAGTGAATTGCGTACCGACAAATTGAGCAACACCAGCAACTAAACCCGCAAGCAATAAGCCTGGCAGGATACGAGTCGCATATTCGAACCTTCGTCGATACTCAAGCTGAATCATTGGAATCGAAACAATGGAGGCGGCGAAGCAAGCTAGAACAGCAAGTACCTGATTGGATTCGCTGAACCAACACGTAATGCGCTAGCAAAAAAGTCGAACAAGTTTGGCAGAATCGCCATTGCACGAATTTGGTGTTCACGCTCAGCGGATGACGCACTGACTATACTTTTTTGAAAAAACAGATCGCAGCACCACTGGCTGTCAAAAAGCCAGCCATCGGCAAGATGGCCACGGCATACTTTTTCGGCATGTAGTTTTCCTTGAATTCAAAGCCTTGAGAGGTGAATTCGAAGTACCACATCTCCCAGTAACGACCCCTCATTGTGTCCACAAGTTCAAGACCATAAATGATCAAAACAATCCCCACTAAGAAGATCATCGCTTTCCAGAACTGACGGACATAGAGTGCAAAACGTGGTGGAAGTTTTTCGTAAATCAAATTTAACGCAATATGATCGTTATCCCGCGCTGTCAGTGAAAGCGCAATGAACATCAGCCAAATATTACTCAGTACGGTCAAGAGATCTCCCCAGACTGGAGGATTCTCAAATACATAACGCATCACGATGGTATAGATCGTGAATCCAACCATCAGCGCCAAAAACAAAGAACATGCAAGCTCTAAGGAACGATGCACCAACCGATCAATCGTGTTCAGTAGCGTGATCATATTCCTCTCCTATCCCATCATTCCTGGAAGAAACATGGTTAATTCAGGTATTAAAATGATACATAGTAATAAAACGAATAAGCCGGCGATGTACGGTATTAACGCAACCGCTACTTCCTCGAGTCGCACTTGCGCAATCGTCGCAGCGGTAAAGTATGCGACCCCAACAGGGGGTGTTACCGACCCGATTAAAAATCCAACAATCACCACCATTGCCGCTTGTATCTCAGGAAAACCGGCCTTCGCCATCACGCTTACTAACACGGGGCCCACAATGATGATGTTGACCGCAGAGTCCATCACAGTCCCCAATAAAAAAATGAATAACATCAGGGATATGATGAATAGCACTGGAGAGTCCGCCATGCCCAGCAGCCAAGCCTCAAGATCACTGATGGCTCCAAGAGAGGTTAATAACCAACTGAACGGACCCGAAGCTGCAATGATGATGAATACCATGGCGGAGTTTCGAAATGCTCGCCGAAAGGCAGTAGAGCATTGAGTCCATCGAATCGTTCGGTACACGAACACTCCAGAGAACAATGCGACCAGGGCAGTGATTGCGCCTGCTTCCACAACAGAGGCAATCCCCCCCATCACTGAGCCAACCAGTACAACTGGAATTAACAGCGCAAAGGAGGACCGATAGAGTTCTCGACCTGCCCTTCTGAAAGAAAAAGATTCCTCACTACGCTCGAAGTTGAGTTTGACCGCAAAATAATGATTGATCAGCATAATCACAATGCCAACCAAAATACCGGGGATAATTCCAGCTGCGAAGAGCAATGCGATGGAGATCTCGGTCGAGTTTGCAAGAATAATCATCATGATACTGGGCGGGATAATACCGCCAATAGTCGAGCTCACCCCGGTAACAGCTGCCGAAAACGCGGGGGGATATCCAGCTTTATTCATCGCAGGAATCACCAGTGAACCGACCGTCGCGGTATCGGCGACCACGGAACCGTTCATGCCAGCAAAGAACATACTGACCAACACATTAATCTGAGCCAATCCACCGCGCATTCGTCCAATCAAGGCTCGACTCAATGACACCAGTCGGTCGGTAATTGTCGCGCTTGTCATGAGCTCGCCAGTCAGCATGAAAAATGCGATTGCGGTCAGCGGAACAGAGTCAATCGCATTGAACATTTGGCTCGGAATCAAAACCAGCGGGACAGCATCAGTGACTAAAATATAGAAAAATGGAATGAGGATGAGCGTAAAGCCAATCGGAGCACCAGCAAGGATCAAAATCAGCAATATGCTCAGTAATAACAGGCTTTCCATGATCACTCACTTATGGTCGCAGAATTAAAAAAGATCATCTAAAGTCAAACTGAATCTAGATGATCTTTCGGTTAAGCGAATGGTTAACGATTAAAGAGCGCCGGCTTTTTCGAGCTGTGCAACAAAATCATCCAATCCTTGCTCGAGGAGTACCCGTCTAGCCACCGCTGGTTCAAAGGTTCCCTTCGCATCAATCCACGCACCAATCGCGCCTTTACGCCATTCGGAAAGCTCCGCCTCGGTGGGTGTGTACCACTCGTTGATTGACGCTTTTATCGCCTTTTCACCACTACTCACCCACAGATTATCGAGCTCATTCACGCGAGCCCCATAAGCATCCGCGGCAACATGTACCCATTTCTTTTCTTCAGCTGAAAGCGCGTTATATTGGCCCGAGTCCATCGCAATGATGTTTCCAGACCACATGCCACCAATTTCCGTGAAATACTTCGCGACTTCGTGCAGCTTAGCCACGTGTTGCCATGGGGTCGCAACGTATTGACCCTCGACAATTCCAGATTGAAGACCTTGATATAGCTGGCCCCAATCGTAAGGAACTGGCACAGCTCCCCAATTTTTAACCAACATATATTCAACTGGGCTCTTTGTGACTCGCCATTTTAAGCCCTTCATATCGTCAGGCACTTTCACCGACTTCGTCGCATTCCCGAGTTGCCTGAATCCGCCACTTGAATAGACGGATAAGCAAATATGTCCCGCATTTTCAAGTGCTAACTTGCACTGCCGTTCAGCCAACCAGCCATCTGAGATCCGCTTTGCATCGTCTAACGACTTGAAAATAAAAGGAAGGTCAAAAATCGCGAGCTCGGTACCAAAACTCCCGAAATTCGCGGTTGAGCTCGTCCACAGAGATAAGAGCCCCTGATTCGCTTGCTCCCCACACTTTTGCTCGGCGCACAAGCTCCCCTGATAGTGGGGTTCAATACGCATCTTGCCACCCGATGCCTTTTCCATTGCTGGAATCAGTGCTTGATCAATGGCATCACCGATGGGCATCCCCAACTGCCCAGTCGTTCCTATTTTAAGCACTTTCTCGGCCATAGCTGCTTGGGAGGCAACCAAAGCTGCGCCCAGTACAACACTTGTCATTATAGATTTTAAAGGTTCCATAGTCCCTCCGCTTCCTGAGTAGTTCGGATGAAGATTCACCCTGATTCGCTGGATTCCCAAAGGACAGATCAACTATTTCCGCGTGACAGAAGCTCTGGTTCATTTTTTTCACAGACCATCGCCGGTTACTCAAGCTATCCTAGTGCAAATACGGTTTGACAGCCGCATAAGTCACTTTCGGACTGGAATGCGTGAAAAATCAATTATTGAGTTTGTTTGAACAGATCGCTTCTGAGAAAGACGAGCAGAAGCTGAATTTGCAAGACATGGTGTGCGAAGCGATCAGCCGAGTCATTGTTGAGGCAGACATTGAAGCCGATCAAAAATTACCCTCTTGCCGCGAATTATCAAAAACATTGAACGTCTCTCGAAACACCGTGAATGCCGCGTACATGCAACTGATCGATGCGGGCCTTATTGAATCCCGAGATCGCTCTGGTTATTTCATTAGTCTGTCATCTAAAAGGTCCACGCCCACTGCGGAGCCGTCTGATCACAAGAGCAACAGCAGTGGCTTCTCGATCGATTTGCTTGATGTCAATTTATCGACCCTAGACAGCCCGGTAGATTGGCAAGACTACACGTACCCCTTTACGTACAACCAAATCGATCCTTTGTTGTTTCCATTAGATTCTTGGAGAGAATGTGCGCGCACAGTATTGGGTCGAAAACATACCTTAGATTGGATTCGAGACTCGATAGATACTGACAGTCGTCATTTAATCTCCCAAATACGTAAACGATTATTGACCAGCCGCGGAATTCTGGCTTCTGAAGATGAAATTATGATCACCACCGGTTCGCAAGGTGGGCTGGCAATCTTGGCTGCCATTTTCGCGAAAAAGTCCGGAAGGGTCGCGATTGAAAATCCAGGATACTTTGGCGCGAGAGATGCGTTTCAACTCTTCGGAAACGACATGGTGGGTGTGCCGATCGATGCCGATGGATTAGATCCGAGCGCAATCCCTGATGACACCAAACTTATCTTTACAACACCCGCACATCAGTTCCCAACGATGGTAACCATGACTCTCGCTCGTCGACAAGATCTGCTTCTCCGCGCTGCGACAAACAGCTTCTTTATCATCGAAGATGACTATGAAGCGGAAATGAATTTTTTCAAACATTCCGTGCCAACCCTTCGGTCACTCGACGCCGAACGAGTCATCTACTTGGGTAGTTTCTCCAAAACCATTTCTCCAGGACTCCGTGTTGGTTTCATGGTCGCCCATCCGAATATTATTCAAGCTGCTCGACAAGCACGGGCGGCGATGTACAGACATGCGCCGCTGTTCCTGCAAGAGGTCATCGCACTATTTATTCGAAAAGGATATTTCGAAGCACACCTCAGAAACCTAGAAAAGAGCTACAAGACCAGATGGGCTCTGACACATCAATCAATCCAAAAGTATCTTGGTTTTTTAAGAATCTCGAGCACTCAGGGTGGCACATCCTTCTGGCTCGAGGGACCTCCATCGTTTAATGCGATCGAGCTTAAAGCCAGACTAAGGGCGCGCAGCGTCCTAATCGACAGTGGTGATAATTACTACCTGGCACGAAATCATCAATCAGGATTTCGTCTCGGATTTGCCTTTGTCCCGATCGATAAAATTGAAGATGGAATTCGAATCATTAGTGAAGAAGTTGACTCCCTGTTGCGGTAAAGCAGTCGTCTGTCCCAGAAAATCCTAAAAACTGTCCTCCTCATTAACTCCTGTACGCGTTGTAATGCCGCCAGACATAGGGTCATGGATCTGACCCAATTGCTTTCAAACGGAGATGCGAATGAGTTATGCCACGCCCAAGAGTTCCGTATCTGACTTGCGTGGTTCCCATCCGAACTTGGGGACACCGTATCGGTTTGCGCCAACACAAGACGATCTCAATCGGGTAATTAAGCGCGTATCCGAATACGTGTGGCATGAAATGCCCGACGATGGCGGCTGGGACTATGGCACGAACCTCAACTACCTTCAGGAGCTTTGTCAGTATTGGGTCCATGAGTTTAATTGGTGGGATCATCAAGCGAAGCTTGATCAATTCAACCATTTTCAGAGCCATGTTGATGGGATCGATACACACTATCTGTTTGAGAAAGGAAGTGGTCCGAATCCCACTCCATTGCTCATCTCACACGGTTGGCCCGGCAGTGTTTGTGAGTTTCTAAAAATCATCGAACCACTTGCACATCCAGAGCGATTTGGTGGATCAGTTGATGATGCGTTTGACGTCATCGCTCCATCCCTTCCTGGGTTCGGATTTTCCGCTAGACCACCTCGCCCCATGGGTCCGAGGGCAATGGCTCGGCATCTGAATACGCTCATGACAGAGCATCTAGGTTACACATCCTATATGGCACAGGGTGGTGATTGGGGGGGCGCTATCAGCTCGTGGCTTGGTTTTGATCACGCGAAATATTGTAAGGCGCTCCATATTAATATTCTCACCATGAGACACGCTCTCGGACCACAAACACCGGAAGAACATCGATGGGCAGAACAATTTGATCGTGACCAACAAATTGAGGATGGATACCGCACCGTTCAGGCAACGCGCCCACAAACATTAAGCTACGCGATGAATGACAGTCCTGTGGGTATCGCTGCATGGCTCATCGAAAAGTTTAGATCATGGTCCGATATTCGGGACGGTGACATTGAGAGCGTGTATTCCAAAGACGATCTCATTTTTCACGTCATGATCTATATCCTGACCCGCACCTTTAATACTGCGTCTTGGATCTATTACGGACGAAGGGAAGAAGGCGGTCGGATCCTCTCAATCGACGATAAACGAGTCGAAGTCCCCACTGCATGTTCGGTCTTTCCAGCGGAAATGCTTGCTTGGCCACCGCGAACGTATGTCGACCGACTGTATAACGTCACTCAGTGGACTGAAATGCCGAGAGGCGGTCATTTTGCGGCCTTAGAAGCGCCTGATTTACTTGTAGAAGATTTGCAAAAATTCCATTCGACCCTCAAGACCACCGTATTTTAGGAGACAGCTCCCATGCAGCAGACCGAGATTCACGCGATTGTCCGCTCGATGCAGATTAGACATCAGGCTTTTATCAACGGTGAGTATGTTGATGCACATAGTAAACAGACATTTAGTGTCATCAATCCCGCAAACCAAGAACATCTTGCGGAAGTTACGCGCTGTGACCAAGATGATGTCAACCATGCTGTGAGGGCTGCGCGGGCTGCGTTCAACAGCGGAATCTGGTCTAGAGCAGATCCAGAGTTTCGCAAATCAGTACTCCTAAAACTCGCCGCCTTGGTTCGACAGCACGCAGACGAGCTGGCGGTCCTCGAATGTCTCGATACCGGTAAAACCATTTCAGATTGTATCCACGAAATTGGCACCGATGTCCCCAATTTCCTGCAATGGTACGCAGAGCTTGCAGATAAATATTTTGGCAAGATTCCACAAACTGGCCGCCAATCAATGGCGCTGATTACGCGAGAACCTGTCGGTGTGGCCGGCCTTGTCTTACCTTGGAATTTTCCCCTTGTGATGGCTTCGTGGAAAGTGGCACCTGCTCTTGCTGTCGGATGTTCGGTGGTCGTCAAACCAGCTGAAGAAGCGCCCCTCACCACGCTGAGGTTTGCTGAATTGGCAAGAGAAGCAGGTGTCCCTGCAGGGGTGCTTAACGTGGTGCCTGGATATGGCCATGAGGCAGGAGCAGCGCTCGGCAAACACCCTGATGTGGATGTGATCTCGTTCACAGGCTCCACTGAAGTTGGACGTCTCTTCATGAAATACTCAGGGGAGAGCAACCTCAAGGGGATCGCCCTAGAGATGGGCGGAAAAAGTCCCTTTATTGTCTTAGATGATGCGTGCATCAATGATGAGCTGATCGAACATGCTGCTAATTCAGCATTTTGGAATGCAGGCCAGAATTGCTCCGCAAATATGCGTCAAATTGTCGCCAAACCTTTGGTCGAAGAATTCACCCAGGCGATCGCTGATCGGGTCGCTCGTTACACAGTTGGGGATCCACTGAATCTAGAGACAAATATCGGGTGCATGATTAGTCATACACACCACGCGCGCGTCAACAAATATATCGAACTTGGCAAGGCCGAAGGGGCGATCAAACTTCCCGAATTACATCAGCCGGCCCAAGGTAATTTCATCAACCCAACGATTTTTGCGAACGTCACCGGGGAGATGACCATCGCGAAAGACGAAATTTTCGGTCCTGTTCTAGGGATCATGACTGTGAACAGCATTGAGAGTGCAATCGCCCTTGCCAAGGATACTGACTACGGACTCCATGCCACGCTATTCACGCAGGACATTGATCGAGCTCTGCACGTCGCACGGGAGTTACCTTGCGGCACAATTTCGATTAATGGCTTTACAGAAGGTGATATCAAGACGCCATTCGGTGGCTATAAACAGTCTGGATCATTATCTCGAGACAATGGGACAGAGGCGATCGAGCAATACCTGCAAACGAAAACGATTTGGATTTGCACCAAGTCGGTTGGCTCTTGAGCCTCACGTCACAAGGAGCTCGTATCAAACCCGGGTTCATCTCCACATTCGATATCTTCAAGCTCAGCATCGGCCCGTCTTCGTCGCACACGATGGGCCCAATGTTGGCGGCAATTGAATTCATGACGTTGATAAAGGATACGTCTGCACTGGGTCGTCGACTTGTCGTGCATCTGTATGGATCACTTGCCTTGACTGGTCGAGGGCATCAAACAGATCGCGCAATTGTCTATGGCTTTGCAGGACTGCATCCATCCACGCTCGAGCAGCATCAATTGACACCTCTGACGAAATTGTTCGACAAGTTGGAACCGATTGCATTCCCGACAATGCCCCATATCGAATTTTTTCCTCATCGAGACATCCTTTTTCATCAGCATGAATGGCTTGAGGAACACCCCAATGGACTCAAATTCGAATTGCAGGGTGAAGAGGGGATCCTGGTAACGGAGACCTATTTTTCGATTGGTGGGGGATTTATTCAAACCAAGCGAGAACTGAATGCAGTGACTGCTGCGCAATTGAGTCCAACGGTTCCTTTTCCGTTTAGTAACGCAACTGAGCTGCTGACACTCACCCAAGACCATGGATTCACAATTGCCGAAATTATTGCTCTGAATGAGCAAAGCCTGCGACCTCTGGATCTCATTTCACAGCAACTTGAGACGTTAACAAGCGCGATGACTCACTGTGTGAAACGCGGTCTCACTGCAACCGAACTATTGCCAGGATCACTGAAGCTTTCGCGGCGAGCGTCACCGATATACAAAACATTGTCTGATCCTGACAACACACAGAGCATCGAAGCATCGGACTGGCTCAGTGTGTTTGCACTCGCGGTCAATGAGGAAAACGCGGCAGGACATCAGGTCGTGACAGCGCCGACCAACGGGGCAGCCGGGGTCGTTCCGGCAGTTTTAATGTATCTCATGGATCATCTTGGATACCAAAGCGCGGAAAGCCGAGAACAGTTCTTCTTCACAGCTGGGGCTTTTGGCTCGATCCTAAAACGAAATGCATCGATTTCTGGAGCCGAAGCCGGGTGCCAAGCTGAAATCGGAGGTGCCGCAGCGATGGCAGCAGCGGGATTATGCGCAGTACTTGGTGGAACGCCCGAACAGATCGAGAATGCGGCGGAGATTGCCCTCGAGCATCATCTCGGGTTGACCTGTGATCCGGTACATGGTCTCGTTCAAATTCCTTGTATCGAGCGAAATGCCTTCGGTGCAACCAAGGCCTATCTGGCTGCTAAATTGGCTTTACATGGTGATGGGAGACACCGAGTATCCTTCGACCAGTGTGTAGAATCGCTGAAACAAATCGGTGCTGATATGAGCACGAAATACAAAGAAACATCTCTTGGTGGACTCGCTGTGAATGTCACAAGCTGCTAAACAATAAAGTCACGTTGAGATTGAGAGGGGTTATTGGATAACGGAAATGGTTCTAAGCAATTCTGTGTGGGCGACGTTTTTTACAGGTGACGCAATTGGCATACACCTGTCATAACTGAGCCGTCACGCTGATTCCGCTGACTCTTGGGGTCCACAAGAACTCTTACGGTGACGAAAAAACTCGATAAGGTGACGTTCGACTTGTCCATCTTGTTTTAACTGACAACTACAGGGTTTCCCGGATTAAGACAGTTCGCCCTAAAAACCAGAGCGCAGGCCAGCTCACCTAAGTCTTCACAAGCCAGATATTCAAGGTGTAACCTCGTGAGTCTCCTAAGATTTTAGGGGATTTAAACGCATGCTTGTAAGGAACCGATGATGCGCAAAAAAATACTGGCCGTTGCGACAATGATCGCTCTATCGCCGCTCTTGGCAAACGCCCAAATGAGTCACGGTAATCACGGCGGACACGGCGGACACGGCGGACACGGAGCTCAACCACAACCAAGTACCGATAGTACATCCCCGTCGACCAAGGCTTATGAAACGGCCAATGAGCGCATGCATCAAGAAATGATGATTCAGTTTACCGGTGATGCTGACAAGGATTTCATCGCTGGCATGATCCCCCATCATCGAGGCGCGGTTGACATGGCGGCGATTTTGCTCGAATACGGCAAGAACCCACGCGTACGAGAACTGGCCGAGCAGATTATTCGCGAGCAAGAGAAAGAAATCATTTTGATGGAGGAGTTACTCAAAGAACTGAATCAGTAAATCGTTGAAATCGTGGAGGACTGGTCTGAGGTTCGGGCCCGATTAGACGATCAAACTTGTATGACTCACTCGCGCTAGCCCACAAAAAGAAGACCTCTCGTCTCTTACAATTCGGGTCCACTTTCGATTGCTCAAGATACCTCTTCCTCATGGGAAGGGCGTATCGAGAGAGTAAACGTCTGTGTGATTTTTATGATGAATGAATTTAACCAACGATGGTAAGCCCGCTATCTAAGCAAGCAGTCATTCGAACTTCCGATGTGACACATCGGCATGAATCCAGCCCCTAGCAGTCAGCTCGTCAAGGTCCTTTCCTTGGTTGTCTGGACAAGACTTCAGTCCAACAAATTGACCAAAATTTGGGGTCGAGATGCATCCACATGCTTGGGCTCAGCCGCCGCTTGTAACGTAGCGATCACTCAAGCAGATGTACTAGCCCAAGACTCACGGCTGGGACGTAAGTCACCAGCAGTAAAATAAAAGCCAACACCGCGATGAAAGGTAAGTTTGTGCGTGTCGTCTCCCAAATCCCAGCTTTTGCAATCGAACAAGAGGTAATCAAAACACTCGCAACTGGCGGTGTTTGCTGCCCAATTGCCAAGTTTAAGGTCAGTACAATTCCGAAATGTATCGGATCAATCCCGACAGCAGTGACCAGTGGCATCACGATTGGCACGACCAAAATGATGGCAGCGGCGCCATGCAGAAACATGCCGAGAACAAATAACAAGACGTTTAACAGTGCCAGCACGACCCAGGGGTTATTAGTGAATGCGATGATGGATTGAGCCAGTTGCTGTGGAACTTGGGTTTGCGTGAGGAAGAGTCCCAACGCTGCTGAGGACGCAACCAGTAACATGACGATACCAGTTTGTGAGATCCCCTCGAGCATCGCCTTGTGCAGCCGCTCAAGATTCATATCCCGGTAAATAAATGTCCCAATGAACAGAGCCGTCACAACAGCCAGTGCCGCGCCCTCAGTGGCAGTCACGAACCCCGAAAAAATCCCTCCCAAAATAATCACGGGAAGAGTCAAGGCCCAGAATGCTTCGCGAAAAGCCTTCCCTACCCGGCGAAGGTCAAAGCTTTCTTCGCGAGGAAGATCGTAGCGAACCGCCAAAATATAGGTAACAACCATGAGTAAAAATCCACCCAAAACCCCAGGTACGACACCCGCTAGAAACAATTTCAAGACAGAGGTTTCAGCGATAGCTCCGTACAAAATCATGGGTATAGAGGGTGGGATAATGATGGCAAGAGATGCCGAGGACGACGTAATCGCAGCGGCAAAGGTACGCGAGTAGCCTCGTCGTTTCATTTCTGGAATTAAGACGGTTCCAGTCGCAGCGACATCTGCCACAGCAGACCCCGAAATCTCGGCGAAAAACATCGAGACACCAACATTGACCATGCCAAGACCGCCTCGAACAAAGCCAATCAATGAAGAGACAAAGTTAATCAGTCGAATGGAAATGCCCGACGTATTCATCAGGCTCCCCGCAAGGATGAATAGTGGAATAGCGATCAAGGGGAAGGATGTGGCCCCTGTGTAGAGCACAATGACGACGTCATAAAGTTGGGCAGGCCCATTGGTGATTAGGAAACCCCCTATCGCTACAACGCCGACAGCCACCGCAATGGGCACATTCAAAAAAATCAGTCCAATCAGAATGATGGCGGTCCAGAGCAAGATCATGGCTTACCCTCCTCGCCCACACCATACTCAGCCTCTGCGGAAGCGATCGCTTGGTCAATCTCAAGATGCTCACGATCGATGCCCGATAGCGTGTCGCGAAATATCTCGGGAAACGTGAGGCATGATGCGGCGATCATCAAAACAGCCGTGATCGGGATGACAGATTGCACCATTGCCATCGTAATCCAAGAAATACTCAATAACGTATCGTATTGTGCGAAAGGCAACAGCATGGTGCCATACCAGGCGGCAACCCCAAAGAACGCGACAATCAACGTCTCGGAAAGAAGCAAGACAGCGATTCGGAGTGGCGTTGGCAGACTCAACATCAGACCCGCAAAACCCATGTGTTGGCGATTGAACATCGCATAAACCGCAGCAAAGTAAGTGAGCCACGCGAGAAGGATTTGTGCCACCTCGTCATACCAACTGGGTGATAAACCGAGGTACCGAAATGTCGTGGCATAGACAACAACTCCGGTCAGACCAATCAGGATGGCCAAACTGATCCACTCCACAACTGTCTTCAAGGTTCGGTGAATCCACCACATTGCACTGCATTCCTCAGACTCTCACCCAATGCCGACTTCGGCACTGGGTGAGGTCATTGCTGGTTTTTATAGAGATGTTTTACTTTGCAAGAGCACGTGCTTTTCGGATCATTTCCCCAGCACCAGGAACCTTCTGATTGAAAAGGTCATAGATAGGTGCTGACGCAGCGACAAATGCAGCTTTGTCTGTCTCATTGACTGCAACGCCGGCAGCTACCACCTTGTCAATCAACTCGCGATCGGCCTTCTCCCCTTCCGCAAATGCCCAATCCTGAACATTATTCGCGACTTCGCTGACAGTCTTTTTGACATCAGCTGGCATCTTATTCCAGGCATCACTCCCTGTTGTAAGATAAGTCGGCGTGTAGACGTGACCACTTAAACTGAGATATTTCTGCACTTCATGCAGGTTCGCCCCAACAATATTGGTCAGTGGGTTCTCTTGGCCGTCCATGGTTCCAGTTTGGAGCGCGACAAAAAGCTCGGAAAAAGCCATGGCAGTCGGGTTAGCGCCATATTCCTTAAACATTGCAACACGCCACTCCGATGATGGAGTCCGAATCTTAATCCCGGCGAGATCCGCTGGAGTTGTGATGGGCCTGATTGAATTGGTGATTTGCCGGAAACCATTCTCCCAGGTCGAGACGACATGCAAACCCTTTGCCTGTGCTTTGGGTAGCAGTACACCTTGCACGATCTCCTGATCGATCCGCTTCATATGGGCGCGATCTTGCACCAAAAATGGCAGATCAAAGAGTGCGAATTCGTTCGCAACTGTCGTCATAATTGATGAAATCAGGGTGAACTGAACCGTACCCAGGCGAAGCTTCTGCATCAGTTCCTTTTCGTTGCCCAGCTGCGCATCGGAATAAAATTCCACTTTGTAACCACTGCCAAGACGTGCTTGCAAATCCGTTGCAAATTTCTCGGCACTACGCCCCTGCAAACTGTTTTTTGGCGCGCCAACCGCAACCACAATCGTCTCAGCAAGCGCTGGAACTGACGTGGACAATAGTCCTCCGAGCAATGCGATCGCCCCTAAGCCTTTCAAAAACTTTTTCATTCTGTCCTCCGTAGTGCCCCTTCGTGGGCGGGTTAAGGCAATCACCCAACGTCTGGGAGCATTGAACCTTTTTATCATTATGTTGCTGAAGACCTTTGAGAGATCCTCAAATTGGAATTTGACATTCCAAATACAAAATATCATTGACCAACCAGGTCTGCAATTGCTAACTTCGAGATGTATATATGGATTGTTTCTCATGGAACGTGCTGGATTTATTCAATGACTAAGATCGCCTCAATCCGTACCAAAGTATGGACTTGGACCGGACCAACTGTCCCGCCGACCGGTAACTTTTGCACCAATGCCTCCGACCTCCTTGGCGATCGAGGAGATGCGATGGCGTCTTTTCGGTTTCATCAATGGCTCACATGCGAAATCGAGACCTCTGACGGAACGATCGGACTCGGAGATGCCGCCCTCGCGCCTGGACTGACGAAGAAGGCCATTGACGAATGGTTTGCGCCATTAATCCTCGGAGAGGATCCATTCGACGTGTCATATCTCTGGGAAAAGATGTATCGACGCAGTCACGCTTGGGGCAGAAAAGGGATTGGCATGGTGGCAATTTCAGCCATCGATATCGCACTCTGGGACCTGATGGGGAAACTCGTTGGTAAACCAGTGTTCAAGCTCTTGGGTGGCCGTACCAAAGATAAAATCCCCGTGTACTATTCGAAGCTCTATGCCGGTCCGATAGATGTCATGCAAGCAGAGGCCGAGCAAGCAAAACAATTCGGGTATCAAGGGTATAAAACCCGATTCGGTTATGGCCCAACCGATGGCAAAGCTGGCATGCGGGAAAATATTAAGCGCGTCGAGGCGATGCGCGAAGTACTCGGGTATGACGTCGATTTAATGCTTGAATGCTATATGGGATGGAATCTCGACTACACCAAACGGATGCTCCCATTACTTGCACGATTTGAACCTCGATGGCTTGAAGAACCGGTGATCGCTGATGACATTCAAGGCTATGTTGAACTGAACCAGATGAATATCATTCCAATTTCTGGAGGAGAGCACGAATTCTCAGTAATGGGATGCGCAGACCTGCTCCGCAGAGGAGCCGTGAGCGTGCTGCAGTATGACACCAATCGGGTGGGAGGAATTACGGCTGCTCAGAAAATCAATGCCATCGCAGAAAGTTATCAGATCCCTGTGATTCCCCATGCTGGGCAAATGCATAACTATCACCTGACAATGGCAAACGCGAACTGCCCGATCGCTGAGTACTTCCCCGTCTTCGATGTTGAAGTGGGCAACGAATTGTTCTATTACATTTTTGACGGTGATCCCGAGCCTATTGATGGATATTTGCATCTCGATGAACACACTCCAGGCCTCGGTATTCAGCTATCAGACAAACACATCCAGCATTTTGAGGTGATCGAATGACTCAGTATCGGGGCATCTGGCCGGTAGCACCCACTGCATTCCACCCGGACGGTACATTGGACCTCGAAGGGAACCGCCGCATCCTTGATTGCATGGTCGACCAAGGAGTCGATGGCCTGTGCATTCTTGCGAACTATTCTGAGCAATTTCTATTATCGGATACGGAACGTGAGACCCTCACGCGACTCAGCTTAGAACATGTCGCTGGGCGCGTGCCTGTCATCGTCACCATCAGTCATTTTGCATCCGATATTGTGGTCGCTCGCGCACAACATGCCAAAGAGCTTGGTGCCAACATCGTAATGATGATGGCGCCTTATCATGGCGCGCTCTTGAAAGGCTCCCCGACACAAACATTTGAACAATTTGCGCGTGTTGGCGAGGTGGGGATTCCAATCATGCTGCAAGACGCCCCGTTATCTGGGGTCGAACTCGATGTCCCTCTGCTGGTCAAAATGGTAAAAGAGATTGACATGCTCAAGCTGCTAAAGATTGAGTCGGTCGGAACCGCTGCCAAACTCCGGGCTCTATTAACTGAAGCCAGTGCCTATATTGATGGGCCTTTTGACGGCGAGGAGGGGATTACTCTCCTTGCTGATCTTGATGCTGGCGCGACAGGATCAATGACGTCTGCGACGATTCCTGATCAGATCAGACCAGTGATTCAGTTACATGCGAAGGGCCAACGCGATGCTGCTATTGCCGCCTATGGCCGGGTACTTCCGGCAATTAACCATGAAAACCGTCAGTGCGGGTTTCGCGCGGCGAAAGAGACAATGGTTGAAGGCGGTGTCATTCAGTCAGCATTTTGTCGACACCCGATTCAACCACTTGGATCGGCAGCGCGCGCGGCATTAATGGAGCTTATCCGGCCACTTGATCCCGTGGCATTGCGATGGGGGAAATAAGTTGAATCAATTGAATTGGGCAACCGAACTCCGCGAGTTCAGTGGAATTTCGCCACGAAAAAGTCTTGCCGATGAGGCCGCTGATACACTTCGCGAGTTCATTTTGCTGGGTAATCTCGAGCCTGGTCTCCCAATGTCTGAACGCGATCTTGCTGATGCACTTGGCATCAGTCGGACCCCACTCAAAGAAGCGCTGCGGATTTTGGAAAACGAAGGACTCGTGGTGTATGGAAAAACCCGACGACCCCGAGTTGCGGATCCTTCCTTACAAGAGCTGGCGCAGAACCTGCTTGTCTTAGGATCATTGGAGGCGCTGGCCGGTGAACTTGCGTGCCAACATGCCACTGACAATGAAATCGATGAAGCAGTTCGGCTGGAGCGTCTGATGGAATCAGCCAGTGAAGACACTGAGCCATTGCAATTTTTCCAATGGGATATGGATTTCCATAAAGCGATTGTCCATGCGTCGAGAAATGACCCTCTGCTGGAGATCCATAAAACACTAAATGCGAGACTCTGGAGGGCCCGGTTTATTTCATCAAAGATGCGTACTGGCCGTGATAGTACCCTCGGACAACACGAAGATATTACGGAAGCACTGGTCGCTAGAAATGCCAAAGAGTGTGGCAAACACATGCGACGTCATTTGGAAACAGCGATCACTAACATTGCCGCGACTCAGGCTTTGATCATCGATAAGGGGAAGTGATATGACAAATAAAACCATAGCCTTAGTTCAAGGGGATCCAGGTGGAATAGGCCCTGAACTGATGATCAAGTTGTTGGATCAATCGGGCGTCCGTGAAGCAGCCAATATACTGGTGATCGGAGCACCCTCGATCTTCGCGCGAGGCGAAGCACAGACCGGTATTACAATCCCTAACGTACGCCATATCGCCAAGAACGAAACACCACTGTTCAAAGATGGTGAGATTTTGCATCTTGATCTCGATATTGAGGCAATTGATCGGACTGCGATTGCTCAGGTGTCAGCCGCGGGAGGTGCATCCTCAATCGCCGGACTTGAATGTGCATTCACTCTGTCGAAAATGGGTTTGGTTGATGGCGTTGTGTTTATGCCGTTCAACAAGGAGTCTATGCATCTCGGTGGTAATCACTTCACCGATGAGCTTGGCTTTGCCAAGGAATTCTTCGGAATCCGTACATGCGCAAGCGAATTCAATGTCGCAAATGGGATGTGGAATGGTCGCATCACCAGTCACGTGGCGATGCGCGATGTGTCGAAACTACTCACGATCCCAGCGATCGTCGATGGTATTGCGCTGACCGACCAAACTCTCAAGATGGCCGGGTATGCCCAACCACGTATCGTCGTCGCAGCCTATAACCCGCACGCGGGCGATAACGGACTCATGGGGGATGAAGAAATCCGAGTGATTAGTCCCGCCGTCAAACAAGCGCAGGCAAGTGGCATTCAGTGTACGGGGCCATTCCCTGCAGACACATTATGGCTGAAGGTTCGTGCCGGCGAATATGATGCTGTGGTCACGATGTATCATGACCAAGGTCAAATCGCGATCAAGCTTTTGGGCTTTGAGAAGGGCGTATCTGTTCTTGCGGGCTTACCCCTACCCTTAACAACTCCTGCCCACGGGACTGCCTTTGACATTGCAGGCCAAGGAGTTGCCAATCTCGTGCCCACACACAACGCCTTTACGATGTGCCTCAACATGGCATCCAACCGACATGCAATCGAAGGTGTCGATACCGCAGCATAGCGCTGCGGTGGCACTCACTAGGAGACTTTGTGACGATCGAACTCGGTGGTAAGCACCTTATCAATGGAAATTGGATTGGAACCGATCGGACCTTCCAGTCTTCCCCTGCCACAGGATCGAGCCAGACTTTCTTCGTCGGGACTCCTCAATCCGTCGATCAAGCGGCAGAGGCGGCAGAGGCAGCCTTTTGGTCATACGGGTACAGCACCTCCGACGTTCGTAGCGTTTTCCTAACGACCATTGCCGATCGACTGGAAGCTCGACGGCCGGCAATCGTTGCACTTGGATCTGATGAGACCGGTCTCCCAACCGGTCGATTGGAGGGTGAATTATCCCGTACCACCGGACAACTTCGGCTATTCGCTCAACATATTCTCCAAGGGGCTTACCTCGATTATCGATTCGACGGGGCTCTTCCTGAGCGAACGCCTGTCCCTCGTCCAGAAATTAAAATGATTCAGCGTCCAATCGGTCCTGTGGCTGTCTTCGGCGCATCAAACTTTCCATTAGCCTTCTCTGTTGCTGGCGGTGATACAGCCGCCGCGCTCGCGGCAGGCTGCCCAGTGGTTGTTAAAGGTCATTCGGGGCATCCTGGAACGAGTGAGCTCGTGGCTGGCGCAATACTTGAGGCGATTCAAGCCTGTGATCTGCATCCCGGCGTGTTTTCGCTTGTTCAGGGCGGTCAGCGAGATGTTGGCGAACGTTTAGTCGATCACCCACTGATTAAAGCTGTGGGTTTCACAGGGTCTCTCGCGGGTGGGCGGGCACTCTTCAATCGGTGTGCACGGCGCGCGGAGCCCATTCCTTTCTTTGGTGAGTTAGGGTCCTTGAATCCAATGTTTGTGTGCAAGAGTGCACTCGAGACTCGCGCGGAAGATATTGCAGCTGGCTGGGTGACGTCCCTAACCCTTGGTGCCGGTCAATTTTGCACAAACCCGGGCGTTGTCATTCTCCCGAACGAGAATGCAGCCGAGCAGTTCTATGCCAAGGCAATGGATACATTGTCTGCCATACAGCCCCAGATCATGCTCAGTGAGACGATCGCTCAGGCGTATCAAGATGGGATTGCAGAAATCGCCAATCTCTCCAACATCGATCCTTTGTTCACTCCGGTCTGCTCTGGTCGCCAGGCGTCCCCACAGCTCTATCGTACTAACTATCAGGGATGGGTCACTCACGCGGCGCTTCAACACGAGATCTTTGGTCCCTTTGGATTAATCGTGACAGTCGATAGCACAGATGAAATGGTTGAGATCGCGCGCAATTTGGATGGCCAGCTCACATGCACGCTGCATTTTGACTCAGATGATCAGCCTCTGA
Source organism: Litorivicinus sp. (assembly GCA_018401755.1). Taxonomy (GTDB): domain Bacteria; phylum Pseudomonadota; class Gammaproteobacteria; order Pseudomonadales; family Litorivicinaceae; genus HIMB30. Next base: position 472,009 of record JAGYKJ010000006.1, on the reverse strand, counting down.
TTCAGAGACTTCTGCCGATCCTTGAAAGGAAAGCAGGCCGTATCTTAGCGAACGGTTTCCCCACTGGGGTGGAAGTCGTTGACAGTATGGTGCACGGCGGTCCATATCCCGCATCCACAAACTTTGGACATACCTCCGTTGGAACACTCTCAATTCGTCGGTTTTTGCGTCCAGTGTGCTACCAGAATATGCCGACCGTTGCATTGATCTAACCATCAAGAAAAAAGTGAAGATTCAACCCTTATTTTCTTGAATTGATGCTTGGGTGGATCAGTCAACCTCGCTGTGTTGCCGAGATTGGACTCAGGATCAGCAATGGATCTAAAGGCGATCCGACAGGCGGTCAGCGAAGAACTGACAGATGCCGATTGGCTAAAAAAATCACGGTCTATCGGCACAAGCGCATAAGCCCTTGGACCGCTGCGGGTGCAGAACTTGTCTGCCACTTCCTATTTTTTGTCCGAGGCGCTGTCGAAGGTTTTTAGTAACTCGATATCAGTACGGATTCTTCCCCCATCTAAATGTCACAAGCTAAGAAGTAATCAATCTACTTAAGAGATTGAAGCGATTCAGAGTCCACCCTAAACTCAAAGGATTACAAGGAGAAAGCGCATGTTCAAACGTATTGTTCAACAAACTTCGATAGCAATCGTATTAGTACTGGTGTCTCTAGGCGGATACGCGAAGGACTGGAAATTCAACAATGGTCTCCCAGAAGGTCGCGGTGAATCGAAGCAACTCGATACATTTGCTGCAGATGTGGCTGAACTGAGTGGCGGCAGCCTCACGATTGATGTTTTTCATGGGGGTTCACTGAATCTCAAAGATAACGACGTGGCGCGCTGGCTACCGCGTGGTGCCGTCGAAATGGGGTTGGTCTGGGCGAACTACCTTGGCCGTGACGTACCTGCGCTCAATGCAGTCATGATCCAAGGATCGGTGGGAAGTCCTGATGAGCTGATCTCGGCTTTGCCAGAGATTCAAGCAATCTATACAGAAGTTCTCAGTGAACTCGATATCGTGCCAACAGGGTTCATGGCTCTACCGCTGTTGAAGGCCTCCATATTTTGCCGCGAACAACCAGTACGTTCGCTCGCCGATCTGAGAACGAAAAAACTGCGTGTCTGGAGTAATGACCAAGTCCAAACATTCACCAAACTCGGGGTCTCAGCCCAGATCGTTGGGCAAAACGAGCTCTACGTGGCATTACAGACTGGTGTCGTGGATTGTGCCGTTTACCCAGCGTTGTTCGCGCACACGATCTCACTTCATGAGGTCACTAAGTTTGCGTCCTATCTCTATCCAGTCGCAGGTGTGCCCTATGTACTCGGCGCATCGAGAGGTGCATGGGATGCGTTAAGTGATCGCGAACGTGATGCAGTCAGCGTGGCCGCGGGACGCGTGTGGGCGCGTACAAATGAATATTCCGCGGCGGAAGAAAAAGAACAAGCAGCGCGGTCTAAGCTGACAGAACAGGGTATTGAGTTTCTTGAGCCATTCTCAGAGGAAGACCGGACTGCATTTCTCGAGGCAGCCTCGTCAACTTGGCTTGAATTAGCGGAAGATGCAGGCGGTAAGGCACCCGAATATCGTGGACGTATTCTTCGGGTTCTTGGCCGCTGACATTGACGCTGCATCGAGGTGATCAGATCCGATCGGAACCAATGAGTGCGCGCGCATACAGAACCCTGGAGCGTGCATTTATTGGAATGACGTGTCTGGCAGCGTTGGCAAGTTGCGGAATCGTTTTACTGATCGGAGCGAGCGTGTCAATGCGATATTTTGCATTGACACCCTTTCGTTTCACCGAGGAACTCGTCGGCCTGCTCATGACCACGGCCTTTTTCCTGGCGCTTCCACTGGCCACTTTACGGGCCGAACATGTCCGCATTGTGGCTCTCGTGACAGTCATTCCTGACAAGTACAGCCGGATAGCGCAAAAACTCGCAGGCTTGTTTGGGATGGTTTTCTGTCTCTGGCTCCTCATCCTGTGTCTCCCATGGTTGGAGTTTGCGATCCAACGAAATATTAAAACCGAGGTCGGCCGTCTGCTCATGTATCCCTGGATGGCACTTTTTCCGCTGTCAGCACTCCTGACACTCGTTGCGTTCGCTGTGAGGAGCCCAGAACAAATCGGTTCACAGGATCTGTCTGACCAAGTGAGCAGCTAACCATGCTAAGTTTTTGGGGAGTCCTGATAAGTGGATTGGTGGTGTTCGCAGGCTCTGGGCTAGCACTCGGAGCGGCACTGGGTCTGACCGGACTCGTGATCCTTCAGTTTCTCGTACATGGATCCACCTATGTGGCACTCGATGCGGTTTGGAATGTGCTCAACTCCTTCACGCTCAGCGCGATTCCACTCTTTATTATTTTGGGCGAAATCATGCTCCGTAGCGGAGTCAGCCAGAAAATCTATGCCGCATTAATGCCCTTATTTCAGATGATTCCCGGGGGACTACTGCACACCAACATCGCAGTTTGCACGCTATTTGGCGCAGTCAGTGGATCGAGCTTATCCACTGCGGCGGCTGTTGGGTCAGTGGCCTATCCAGAGATGACCGCACGTGGTTATGACCGTCGGATGGTGGTCGCATCGCTCGCCGGTGGAGGCACATTGGGTCTACTGATTCCCCCCAGTCTCTCACTGCTCATTTACGGCGCGTTAACAGAAACATCCATCGGTAAACTGTTTCTCGCGGGCGTCATACCCGGTCTATTGTTTGCAGCCGCATTTATGATCTACGTGTTCGTGCGATGCGTCTTCCATCCTGAGCTCGCTCCCAGGGATGCACCCACACTGTCAAAGAAGATGGCAGTGTTAAAGATATTCAGCCTGTGGCCGTTCATTCTCCTGATCGCGACCATCATGGGCAGTATCGCATTCGGTTTCGCCACACCAACGGAGGCTGCTGGGATCGGCGTCATTGCGACCATTTTGGTCGGCTATTTCTGGGGAACGCTCACCCCCAAGACCCTCGCATTCTGTTTTTATTCGGCAACGCTGCTGTTTGCGTCCATCCTGTTCGTCGTGGTTGGCGCAACTATTTTAGCCCAGGCCGTCAGTCTCCTTGGCATACCACAATCCATTCTCGAAGCAGTCCGTGCAGCCAATTTTGGGCCAGTATTTGTCCTGATGTTGGTGGTACTGATCTATCTTGTATTGGGTTGTTTTTTTGATGGGTTGTCATTGATGATCATGACATTACCGATCGTTGTTCCCTTAATGGTTGGACTCGGCTATGACCCAATCTGGCTCGGTGTGGTGATCACCATCCTCATTGAAATCGGTCAGGTCACGCCACCAGTCGGACTCAACCTGTCGGTCTTGGTCTCTGTGACCAAAGAAAAGGTGTCTCTGGGTGAAGTCGCGTCAGCAACCATCCCCTATTGGTTGATCTTACTGACGGGCATCCTAATTCTCACGATCCTTCCACAGATCGCGCTGTTTCTGCCATCAGCTTTGATGTGATGCCCTCAATCGCGCATCAAGAGTCCAGAATCAAACCCGCTGACACTCAATGTCCACAGCATTCTCTATCGCAAAGAATGGCAGTTTTTGGTTAGCCGCTGAGGGATCGGACGGATCGTGTGTCAATCCTCAAACACACTGAATCCCCAGGGTTTAATCGAGTCGCAGTGAACACTTTCAGCTGATGGCCCTCAACCTGAATGAGCGATTCATACCTGTCATCAATATAGAGGGTCGCGGTCACGAGGCCATGCAATGTGCCCGTTGGATCGACCGTCGCCGCACTCCTGCCAACAAGCACTGTGGGTGTATCCAGACCAAATAGTGCGCCTGGGAGTAAATTACCTGCGTCCAAAAAGGTGGCCGCCCAAACATCGATTGGATTCTGAAAGAGGGTATCAGGTGGGCCCACTTGATGAATCCGACCGTCTTTCATTAACGCAATCGAATCTGACAGCAGTTGCGCTTCGCGACGATCATGGGTCACGTTGATACATGTCAGCCCCAATTCCCGGGTCAATCGCCGAATCTCGTATCCCAGTTCCTCTCGTAAATTGGCATCAAGATTGGATAAGGGTTCATCGAACAACATCAGACTCGGCTTGCCTGCCAACGCACGCGCGATGGAGACACGCTGCTTCTGTCCCCCTGAGAGTTTCTCGGGACGCTTATCGGCATGATTTAGGAGTTGCACAGCACCCAGGACCTCGGTCACCCGCTCCCTGATATCAGCCTTCGCCATGGCGCGCATCTGTAACGGAAACGCGACGTTTTCAGCCACCGTAAGATGGGGCCACAGGCCATAGTCCTGAAACACATACCCGAGTTCGCGCGCTTGGGGTGGGATAAAAATCCCAGCCTGAGTGTCCACAAAGGTCATACCACGGCCATGCACAGTCCCAGAATCAGGTGCATCAAGGCCAGCAATGATCCGCAGTAAGGTCGTTTTGCCGCATCCCGATGGCCCGAGCAGGGTCACAAAGGTTCCCGCTTCGACGGTCAAGTCGACGTCCACAAGCACATCGGTCTGACCAAAGGATTTTTGAATCCCGTGAAGATTGAGCGAATTCATCGAAAAGTCCGTCCTGCGAGCCGTTGGCCTGCGCCAATGACCACTGCTGACAGCAGAATCGTCAACAGACTCATTGCCATACCCACATTCATAGATCCCTGATCAAACTGACGAAATACGAAGGTCGCGACCGTCTCGACGCCCGGTGGCGAGAGCATCAGCGAGGTCACCAGCTCTCGTGTACTGATCGCAAACACAATAAACCCTGCTGCAAAGGCGACCGGGGCCAGTAACGGGGCCAAAATCCGACGAATCACCGTGATCTCATTGGCACCGGCCACGTAAGCTGCGTGATCGAGGGAGGTGGGTAACTGCCGAAGGGCCGTCGTCAACATCCGAATAGGATACGGAAGCATCAAGCAAAGATACGCCAGTAGCAGAATCAGCAACGTGTTGTATGGCGTCACGGGCCAAAACGGGAGATTCCAGGTCAGGATCAGTCCCACCGCCACTGCCATGCCGGGGATTGAGTTGGGCAAGATCGATAGGAAGTCGAGCATTGCTGTTCCTCGGGACGGTAATCGAACAAGCGTAAAGGCCACGAGAAAGCCAATGAGGGCCGTCAGCAAGGCAGCCGCAATGGCCAGCGACAAGCTGGTTAGGATTGCGTTGATTGCATCGGAGCCAGGCGCGAAAACAGTCTGCATATTGCGAAGACTGAAGTTGTCCCGGTCGAGCCCCCCGGACATGGTATCCATGAACGCACTGGCGGTCACAGAAGCCAAGGGTAAGGCCACTGCGATGATGGCCACCAACGCAAAGACGCCCACCGTCGACAATCGTAACAGCACTGAAGTACTTGGCTCAGCAGTTGCGAAACCATTGGCATCGACCTGTGTTTGGTAGACTGCAACGATCATTTGCTGTCCACGATACGCTAAAAACGCTAAAAGGATTAGGACGCAACACAAGACCGAGGCACCAGCCAAGTCAACTGGCCAATTGGTGAACTTATCGTGTACCGCAGTCACCATCACCTCAAACCCGAAGCGTCGCCCTAAAATCTCAGGTGTCCCAAACTCTTCAATGGTCAAAATAAAGACAATCAGACCACTGGATACCAGGGCTGGAAGGACCAACGGCAGATCAATGCGGAAAAACGTACTGAGCGGGTTGGCACCGCACACGCGGGCAATATCCCCGTAGCGTGAACCAATGACCATGAGACTTCGTGATGCTGAAAAGTAGATCAGCGGAAATAAATTCAGCGCCATGACCAGCGTGATACCGGTGAAGGAGTAGAGCATCGCGCCTGCATGAAACCCAAACAACTGCTCAATAAATCCATTGCGTTGTAACAACTGCATCCACGCCAACGAGCCAATGTAGGGTGGAATCAAGAATGGGATTAAAAAGCACACATCCCAAAACTGCCCCTGGCGTTTCGACATTCGCGCTCGCAACAATGACAGCGGTAATGCAGTGAGGGCGGCGACCGCGGTCACGCTGGCTGAAAGCATCAACGAATTTGCGATAGCTCCAGACAGCCGTGGATCGGTCAGGTTCGGAATAAGCAATGAGAATGGGGCAGTCAGCGATAATTCATTAATCTTTGGAAAGACGGCAAACAGTATGATGGCGATCATGGGAAGGCCAACAATGATCACCAAGGTGACAAGGCTTGTGAACCAAAGAGCCGGCGCGAGCCGGCTCTTGTTCAAACGATGGTACACGGAGTCTTGCCGAAATTACTTCGCCATAATTGTCGCGAACTTCGCCTTATCGGCGGCCGCATTGGCAGCACCAGCAACTTCGTCAAACTCAATGATGGAGAGCTCACTAAACCCGGGGCGCTTCGCAGGAATGTCGGTACGGCCTGGCAGCAATAAGACATTTGCGACCAGCTTTTGACCCGCATCACTCATCACAAAGTCCACGAATTGCTTGGCAGCATCCTGACGCTTTGATGACTTTAAAATCATGATTGGACGTGGAGCCAACACGGTACCATCTGTCGGATAGATTACCTCGATGGACTCCCCTTTGGCCTTTTGTCCCATCGCGATGTAGTCCACGGCACCAAATACAACTGACCGCTCACCCTGTAAGACTGGATTCAGTGCAGCCGCGTTTGCGCCCGCAACCAACATACCATTTGCATTGAGCTTCGCGAACAGATCCCAAGCCGCATCACCGTTTTTCGTCACAAGACCTTGCATCAACGTCAGCGCAGAGCCAGAACTGGCAGGATCAGGCATCGTCACTTGATCACGGTACTCAGGCTTCGTCAAATCCGCCCAAGATGTCGGGGCAGGCATCTTCGACTTCGTGTTGTACACCATCGTCAAAGCAGCGGCACCTTGAGCCACGTAGGTCGGCGTCTTCAAAAACGCAGGGACGTTTGCGGATTCTGGAGACGCATAAGCAGCCAGCTCGCCCGCTTGGTCCAAGGTGATCGCATCACCCCAGGCAGCAGAAATCATGACGTCAACCTGTGGGTTCGCCTTCTCTGCTTGATAGCGCGCCATAATTTTTCCGGCGGTGGATTGGAACATGTCCACTTTAATGCCAGTTTTGGCTTCAAATTCTTTCGCCAAGCCCATGGCCAGTGGTTTAGGGCCGGCGCTATATACTACTAAAGTGTCAGCAAATGCGGCCTGAGATAACAAGCCTAATGCAAGGGTGGTTGCAACGATGACGGTTTTCATAAGAGAGGCACTCCTGATCAAACCGCTACTACACCACGCAATTATGTCAATTAGATGACAGTGTGTCGTTTCGGTGACGACGGTCGACTGCGGCCATCTTTGCGAGAGCTGAGGAGCGCTGATGATCCTCAGCAGCTCAACAATAGGTTGCCGACAATCCTGCGAGGATAAAAGGCAGCACAGCAATTGCGAAAATGGAATTCAAAGCTCCCCTGGCGGCATGGAGATTTCGATATTTGCATCAAAAATCCGCTGCCAAAGTAATGGCAGTCGCTCAAGGTCGGGGCGCTGTTCGAGTTGATCAAACTGTCCAAGCACGATCGCTCCACCCTCTAGACGACCGACTTCGAAGTTGAAGACATAGGCCCCTGCAACGCCCATTCGGAGATCTGACAGGTACACCAGTTCGCCGTCTTGCCACGCCTTGTACTGCCCCTTGGTAAACCAACGAAGGCGTTGCACGCTTGGGTGGTCCGCCACGGACGCCAGCAATTCGAGATTGCGCGGATACTCTGTGACTTGAACCTGATCAATCTCATCAAATACCGAGGCCCAAATCTCGTAGTAGCGATCTCCTTGAACCGCAACGCCCCGCCAGAGCAGCGTATTGAGTGGTGCCGGGGTGGATTCATAGACCTCCGGGATAATCCCTCGCTGCGCCAAGGCACTTTCCACTGTGTGATCAATGGCAATTTTTGCCCCAGTACTCCAGACCAAATAGAGCGTAGAGAGACCCAGCATCCACGCATTCAGCCGTATCGCTTTACCCACGTCGCGGATGAGTAAAACGCCGATAAACGCGATGAGAAGGGGTCCCGTGTAGGCAGGATCGACAATAAATAAAATCGAATGGGCAAAGGGGTGGTCTGTCAGTGGCCATAAGATCTGGGTGCCATAGACCGTGAACGTATCCGCCAGAGTGTGCGTCACAAAACATAGAAAAATCGCGATACACCAGCGAAGAAATAGTGGATCAAAGAACGTACGCGTTCGCGAAAACAGCCAGGCAAGCATTGGAGTCAGTACCGCTTGGACGAATAGTGAGTGCGAAAATCCACGATGGTAGGTCATGTTTTCGATGGGTCCACCGAAATCAATGAACACATCCAGATCAGGCAGAGTTCCTAAGGCGGCGCCATAGAGCATGGCACGCTTCCCCAAACGCCGACCTAGGACCGCATAAGTCACAGCGCCGCCCAGAACGGCCTGCGTGAGTGAGTCCAATCAAAGCTCCTTACCCAGAATCACCATGGGCATATTCGTCAACAGATGCCCATCATTGTGTGCATGTGGAGGAGATGGCGCGAAGGCACTTCAAGTTCAAGGCCCAAAGGGGGCTCCGTCTTACCCTGGCAGAGCGATCATGCAGTCGGTCATCGACTTAGGCGCGGCCAACACCGGAGTCAGCCAGTGACGAATCAGCCGGTTGGCACACCGAACAGGTCGGCTTTTTGGGGATCATGAGGTCCTGCCAGGATGCATTGATCGCATCATAGAGCAGCATGCGACCACGCAGAGCGCTCCGGTCATGCACCAACAGACGCAAGACCTCGGTCGCCTGCATGGTTCCAATTGTTCCCGTGACAGAGGCGACGATTCCGGTCTCGCTACAGCTCAAATCTGGTGACTCCGTCTGCTCTGAGACAAAGCAGGCGTAGCACGGCGAGTCCGGCTGACGCGCGTCAAATACCGCCAGTTGGCCCACCCACTGAATTGCCGCACCACTCACTAATGGCGTCTTCCAACGCACACAGGCGCGATTGACAGCGTGACGCGTCGCGAGATGATCACTAGCCTCAACCACCACCATCGCGGATTGGACCAACCGATCCAGTAACGCGCCATCGACATACTCAGGGATCGCCGTCACCCGGCATTCGGGATTGAGATCGGCAAGCTCCTGCTGCGCCGATAACGCTTTATTCATCCCAATGCGTGACGCGCGGTGAAGTACCTGTCGTTGCAGATTACTCATCTCCACCTGATCACCGTCACAGACTGTGAGTTGTCCAATGCCTGCACTCGCAAGATACATGGCAACAGGACAGCCAAGTCCCCCGGCCCCGATAATCAGCACATGACTACCCATGAGGCGCTCTTGGCCAGCAATACCGAAGTCGTTCAACAGTACGTGTCGGCTGTATCGCAGTAATTGCTGATCATCCATCAGCCACCACCTCGACGCATCGCCAGATCCATTTTTGCGACAAGCGCCTGACGAGATGCCGCACTGCCCCCGGTTAAGCGCCAAGTGGCCGTTAATGACGGAAGGCGAAGCAGCGCAATCACATGATCTGGACCGGGAATCAGATCGATTTGAATCCTCATATCATCCGCACAGACGGCAAAGTGCAAGGGTCCACCCGTCACCCCACCCGGAACAGCCTGATGCAGGCCTCGGGCATATTCCGATGGGCTGGCTGATACGGTTCGGACCAATTCGGTCCAATCAGAGTGCTCCATCAGCCGCCCGCGACAGGCGGCCAAATAGCCAACACCTCTCCCGGCTGCAGGACGCGCTGGGCGCGGTCGGATGGATCAATGTAGACACCATTGACCAACACCAGATGCACTAATTTCTCAGGGAGGTTGAACCGCTCGATGATGGCTGCAATGGTCGTGTCAGACTCAACTGTAATGTCGAGACGATTATCGACAGCGGTCGCTGGTAAATATTGGCTCAGGCTAGCAAACAGCTTGAGCGTGGCCATGGGTTTGGTCATGCAATACACCTGGTTTCTGAACAGAGGCTAAGTATGCATCCATCGCGCGCAATGGATCATGCATCAGTGCCTGTTTCCAGTCGCCCAAGCTGACCTGCGATTGAATCAATCCACGTAATACGCCCACGTGCTGGGTCAACCCAATCGAGGTCGCGCCCACTAAGACATCATCCTTGAATTGCAAGCTGATATAGCGATGCGAGTCAGGATCTGCGACTTCGACACCATCTCCACCAGTAACCCCTTCCCACTGCCCGAACGAGCTCGAAATCAGTCCCAAGGTATCCAGTACGTTAATCGCCATTACGCCACCATGAGGCACGGACTTGCCTGCCATATTGAGTGCTGCAATCCGCGCCTGATCAGCCGCATTGGGCTGAATCGCGGACACCATGGGTGTACCAGAGAATAAGTCAGGTGCTTCGGCAACATCCCCAGCCGCATAGACATCCGCCACTGACGATTGCATGTGACGATCTGTCAACACACCCAGTCCTACCGCGATACCTGAGCCATCCAAAAAGCCAATGTTTGGACGCACACCGGCGGACACAATCACCAAATCACACTCAATCCGTTCGCCGGTCGACAAGGTGACCGTCATCACGGATGAGGGTGCGTCGGCCTGTGCATGGCCCAATAAACCTTTCACCGTCTCAAGCAACGATGGTGTTTGCGAGGAACTCGCGTCGATACGCTCCACACGCGCTTCAGTCACGACCCGCACGCCTTTTGATTCAACCCAGTGCTTAATCATGGCGCCTGCTTTCGGCGTCATCATTCGTGGCACCATCCGATCACCCAGCTCGACCACAGTCAAATCGACACCACGCTTGGCGAGTGCCTCTAAAATAATGCATCCAATAAAGCCCGCACCCACTTGCACCACACGCGTCCCAGCGCCAGCCCGCGCGGCAATCGCGCGCGCATCGGCAAGTGTCCAGCAGGTATGGACGTGCGGAAGATCCACACCCGGGATGGGAGGACAAATCGGATGTGAACCCGTCGCGATCAGCAACTTGTCATAAGACTCTGTCGATCCATCCGCGAATGCGACTACTTTGTCGGCAGCATTCACTGCAGTGGCGACTCCAATGCGATTGTCAATCTGCAGGGACTCAAAATGACCATCAGCCTTCCGAAGATAGGTCCCTGATTCATCGATATTCCCCTCAAGCAGATATGGAATGGCCATCCGCGAGTAGGGTGGTTCGGGTTCGGAACCAACCATCATAATCTCAGCATGACGGTCGGCTTTACGGAGTGTTTCTGCGGCAATCACGCCAGTCGGGCCATTGCCCAAGATGAGATGCTTCATCACCATGCCTCAAAGAATGCGGTCAAAACAACGCCCCATCGTGTGGGGCGTTGTCTCGAGTCGGCCTTACAAGCCCAATCGAGCTTTGGTTTCTGCCTTGGGATGACCCTCGGTATCCCAGCCCCGAATTTCATAGTACTTCGGCAGCATTTCTGGGACCCCTGATACAAGCCCTTTTGCCGGGCCCATTTCAGCGGGTTCAGTGGTCAACCGCTTGGGTAAGCGATCATCATCCTTGGTTAGACCGGCTTCCAAATTGAACATCTTCTCCATATTCCAGATGCGCTCGCCCACTTGGCTAAGCTTCTCGAGAGACCACTCACCTTCGCACGCCGCATCGATCTGTGGCTGAATATCAGCCAACGACCACGCAAAGCTAGTGAAGATGCAGAGGCCTGATGAATCAAATGCCGCAGTGGCATCCTGAAACGCCATCACCAATTCCGGCTTCCCATCGGTCGTCAGTGGATCGGTCTTCACCGGAATCCCCAACACTTCCGAGGCCACCGTGTATGACCGGAGGTGGCATGCACCGCGGTTTGATGTGGCATACGTCAGTCCCATGCCCTGAATACCCCGCGCATCGTAGGCTGGGAACTCTTGTCCCTTAACGCTCATGGAGAGTTCGGGTTGCCCATACTTTTCGCACAGACGCTTGGACCCCAGGCCAATCTCAACCCCGAATCCAACACCGTTGGCCGTCATGTCCACCAACTCGCAGAGTGCAGCAGCGGACCCAAAAGGTGCTTTCACCCCAATCGCGGCCTCGTCGAGCGTGCCATTCTCATACATTTCCATCACGGCACCGATAGTGGCACCAAAAGAAATCGGATCCATACCCTGTTCATTACAGATCAAGTTGGCGTACTGCAGAGCGTCAAGATCATTCACGCCATTCGCCGCACCGAGAGCCCATGCCGCCTCGTACTCAAGACCGCCCGAAGCACCCCAGTACTGCGGCTTGTTGACCACGGTGAAATGCTCTTTATCGATTTTTGAGATCCGGCCACAGGCAATCGTGCAACCAAAACAGGCCGCATTGGTCACCAATTGCGCTTTCCCATCACTTTCACGAGGCTTGGCCATCGCCTCTGCAGAAATGGCATTGGCATCTTCAAACTGGACTGACTTGTGATTACGGGTCGGGAGCGCACCCATTTCGTTAATCACGTTCATCAGTACTTGCGTGCCATAGGTTGGTAAACCCTGCCCTGTCACCGCGTTCTCGGCCAGGATTGCCTTCTTCTCTTTGGTCACCTTCGCGAATTCGGTAAAATCCTCGATCCCAGAAACGCCTTTGGTTCCACGCAAGGCCACAGCTTTCAGGTTTTTGGAACCCATCACTGCACCCACCCCAGAGCGTCCGGCCGCGCGATGCAAATCGTTGACGACACACGAGAACAGCACCTGATTCTCACCGGCCTTGCCGATTGACGACACCCGAATTTGAGGATCCTGATTATCTTTTTTAATTTGCTCTTCGGTATGCCAGGTCGAGGTGCCCCAGAGGTGGGACGCATCCTTTAATTCAGCGCGATCGTTTTCAAGCATTAAGTAAACAGGCTTCTCCGAGCGCCCCTCAAAAATAATCATGTCCCAGCCGGCAAACTTCATCTCTGCCCCGAAATATCCACCGGAGTTCGAGCAAGCGATTGCGCCAGTGAGAGGGCCCTTGGTGACCACCGTATAGCGGCCACCAGTGGATGCCATGGTCCCGGTCAGCGGGCCGGTCGCCATGATCAACTTATTCTCAGGTGACAATGGATCCACCTTGGGATCCATTTCTTCCACGAGATACTTGGTGGCAAGGCCTCGTGATCCGAGATAGTCCTTCGCCCATGTCATATTTAAATCTTCAGCCTTGCAGGTCCCTTCAGTGAGGTTTACCCGAAGGATTTTCCGTGTCCAACCCATCGTTCTGTCCCCCCTTAGAGACTGGCTTCATTGGCCCGAGCGGCCCAAGTACGCATCCTTTCTAAGCCGGTCCAGTTGGCATCCACAAAGGTGATGGCCTCTGTTGGGCAGGCTGCCGCGCAGGCCGGATCGCCACCACAGAGGTCGCACTTTTGGACTTTCCCGGTTTCAGCGACGTAATTGATGGTTCCGAATGGACACGAAATCGTGCAGACCTTGCAGCCGACACAGGTTTCTTCCTCAACCACCTTGGCACCTGTGTGCTTGTCGAGCTTAATCGCATCCACAGGGCACGCTTGCATACACCAGGCTTCGTCACACTGCGTGCAGGTGTAAGGCACCTTGCGCCCCGCATCCTCGAAACTAAAGACTTTGATCCGCGATTGGGAGGGATTAAAGATCCCAGTGTTCTCGAGCGAACACGCCATCTCGCACTGAAGGCATCCGGTGCATTTCTCCGGATCGATATACAGTGATTTCAGCATAACTGTCCCTACTTATTATTGATAAAGCTCACATTCAGCGCGACGGTCAAAGACATCTAACATGACCAATCGAGAGTCTCATTGCCGGAGCACATGGGTGATCGCGGCGTGCGTTATCTGTTTATTCTTTTTTTCTTAACCTACTACCGAACAGATCGCGGGAACAACTTGCAAAAACATGTTTAATTTCCGGGAATCTTGACAAAACGCAGTCAGATCAAACTGGTATTGGGCAAACCTGCATGGACACTGGGCTGATGCGGAGAGCACTGATCCACGTCGCTGCGTTTCATAGAGAAACGCCTACCCTAGACATTGGTCGTAAAAGCCATAGTCGGCAGACGCAGGACTCTCCTGACAGCCCGCCATTCGGGAGAAAACATCGAGCCGGCCCCATGAGCCCGACTATCCAAATCAAATCGCAGGCTTAGATTCGCAACGAATCGTTTGCCCAACATCGTGGGAAATCCATCCTTGCGTTGCCGCATCTGGGCTGGGTAGCAGACGATCTCGCAAGGTGTTGATTAAGGCCTCACCAAATAACTCCGGCTCACAGCGCTGCAGCTTAGCCAGCCATGCAGTGGCGATCGGGACTGCAAAGCTCGAGCCACTGACAGTGGCAGGCACTCCCTCAATACCCCGAGCAGTCAAGTTCTCAGCGGGTATCCCAAGATCCACTGCTGCCCCATAATTTGCACCCTCAGCAATTGTCCCGTCGGAGAAGACTGAGGTGACCGTCAGAATATTCGGCAGAGGAAACACGGCTGGATAGACCGGTTGAGCACCAAGATCGACCCCGTTATTCCCTGCGGAGATCACGAAGACAATCTTTGGGTAGGCCTCGATCACGCTTCTTAAAGACTCCCAATCACGCGCCTGAAACGAGCCCATCGGGAGCATGATCAAGGTGGCCCCTGAGTCAATCAGCCAGCGCACATGTCCACCAAGTGCCTCGATTTGAGGACGTGGATAGCGTAATGGAATCACGGAGACGTGATCGGTCTCTTGTAACAACACATCCAATACGCGCGACCCATGCTCTCTCGGAAAAAATGGCGAACGTCCGACATCCAAATCAAAAGGCTGCTGATCTCCATCCCAGGCATCACGGGCAAGCCATTGCCCATCTGCATCCGCAAGAAAATGCGCCTGAAAATCCAGTCGACGATAATCAATCCCAGAATCCACATGCCCAATAATCGGACCGCGCGGCGAACTGGCATAGGTGATGTCAGGAGTGGGCGGATTATAGGGACGACTGCTCGAACGGCCCCCTGACTCGATGCGCAAATCAAGCCACTGACCCGACGCATGTCGACGCAATTGTCGACGGGAGATCAGCATGCAGTCGCCGGCAAAGGCATCTGCCCAATCTGGGACCCCAGATCTCACCACTTCAACTTGAAATTGGGCAAGACCAGAGGCAGAGCGAACAATGCGTAAGCGAGCTTCAGAGCGATCGCTCCAATTCAGTTGCACTGACTGGATATCAAACATTCCCCGTGATTGTGTCGACACTTCCGTCAATGTGGCCATGCGAGAGGTCGCATAACCGGCCAAGTGATCTGCCTTGGCCGCCTCACAGATCATGCCTCCACTCTCAGGCGCAGATGCCCACACAGGCCCTGCAAGCACTACCAATCCCCAGATCCAGGTGCAATGTAACGGGCTTCGATGAGTCACGTGGATTCGACGCACCGCGTCATCGGCTGAACACGCACAGGAGTATGCTTAAACTCGGGAATCTTGCCATACGGGTCCAACGCTGAATGGGTCAGCACATTTGCAGCAGATTCGAAAAATGCGAACGGCAAAAAAACAGTCCCTGGGGCAACACGCTCATCGAGACAGACCTTGACCTGAATCCGACCATGCGGTGAGGTCACGTCGACAAGCGTTCCCTCATGAATCATCAATCGTTCGGCATCAGCCACATGGATCGACAACAGTGCCTCAGGATAGAGTGTGGAGAGTGTTCTCGACCGGCGCGTCATCGTTCCAGTGTGCCAGTGCTCCAAGACACGCCCCGTAATCAGACTCAACGGATAGTCTTTGGATGTGGGTTCATTGGGCCCCTGATATTGCGAGGCGACAACACGCAGACGTCCATTGGCAGTGGGAAAGCGGTCATGGAACAACACTGACTGGCCCGGAGAGTCTGCGCTGGGGCACGGATAGGTAACGCTGCCCTCTCGCTGTAATCGCGCCCAAGAGAGACCTGCATAAGAGGAGCCCATTGCCTGGATCATTTCATCGAACACCGCACCAACACCATGATCAGATCCTGGATAGTGCCATGACAGCCCCAGCTTCTCAGCCATCGCCTGAATGATCCAAAGATCCTGCTTTGCATCCCCCGGTGGAGGAGTCGCAGCTCGACCCAGTTGCACCGTTCGATCGGTATTGGTCACCGTGCCGGTTTTTTCAATCCACACGCTTGCCGGCAACACAACGTCCGCCAATAACGCTGTCTCAGTCATGAACACATCTTGGACCACCAGATGCGTCAGTGAAGCCAAGGCCTCTCGCGCATGCGTCAAGTCAGGATCACTCATGGCTGGATTCTCCCCCATGACATAGAGCCCGCGCATCCGCTCCGAATCAGAACGTGCTGGATCCATCCGTTCGAGAATCTCAACCACAGTCAATCCCGCCTGCGCACTCAGCGACTGACCCCAGAGCGCTTCAAAGGGCGCTCTACTCTCTGCAGATGAAACACGCTGGTAGTTCGGTAACATCATCGGAATCAAGCCAGCGTCACTCGCACCCTGGACGTTGTTCTGTCCACGTAAGGGGTGTAAACCAGTCCCGGGCCGACCAATCTGTCCAGTCACCGCTGCCAACGCGATCAATCCACGCACGTTATCAGTACCATGCACATGCTGACTGATGCCCATACCCCAAAAAATCATCGCTGCCGATGCGGTTGCGTATCGTCTGGCCACCTCACGAATCCGTTCCGGTGTAATCCCACAGATCGGTGCCATCTGTTCCGGTGAAAATGCCATCAGATGCGCAGCCAGTGCCTCAAAACCGTCAACCCGAGCATCAACAAAGGCCTTGTTCACAAGGCCCTCAAGGACAACGACATGCAGCAGTGCATTAATCAGGGCAATGTCTGACCCTGGATGAATTTGCAGTTGGATGGTCGCATGCTGACCAATCTCGGTTTGTCGCGGATCGATCACAATCAGATCCGTTCCACTGCGAGCTGCCTGTTTCATCCAGGTCGCTGCCACCGGATGATTCACGGTCGGATTACATCCAATTAAAATCGCCACATCCGCACACTGAATATCCCGAACCGGATTACTCACCGCGCCAGAACCCAGGCCCTCCAGTAATGCCGCCACACTCGAGGCATGACACAACCGGGTACAGTGATCCACGTGATGGTTCTCAAATCCTGTCCGTATCAGCTTCTGAAATAAATAGGCTTCCTCATTGGATCCTTTCGCGGATCCAAAACCTGCCAGACTATTCACGCCATACTGCGTTTTTAGTGACAGAAACCCTTGCGCCGCGTGGGAGAGGGCAACCTCCCAGGACACTGGTTCAAAGGCCTCTTCCCATCGACGCGCGCCCGACAGCACCGCATCCACAAAATCAGCACTTTTTGGCGCATCCGCGCGACGTAAATAGGGTTGTGTCAGTCGCTCGGGGTGGTGCGCATAGTCATAACCAAAGCGCCCTTTGACACATAACCGGCCCGCATTGGCAGGGCCATCTCGGCCATCCACAGACAAAATCTCACCGGTTTCGCTGACCTGATACGTCAACGCACAACCGACTCCACAGTAGGGACAGATGGAGGCAATGGACTCCGTGGGCGCTGTGCGCTCTTCAATCCGTAATGCATCCGTGGGACAGGCAGCGACACACTCCCCACAGCCCACACAGGGACTGTCGACAATGGTTTGATCCAAGCCAAAGATAATCGCACTCGATGCACCACGTCCTGACACACCAATCACCCCATTGACCTGGACATCCTGACAGGCGCGAACACATCGATCACACTGAATACACGCGTTCTTCTCGAAGACAAAGGCAGGGTGGGAGCGATCGATCGTGTCTGGAGGCTCAGCGACGCTCGGCACAATTGCATAGTGGCGTAACCAACCAGCCAACTCGCTCGCCCCATCCATCTGACTGCCTGGCGCTTGTTCAGCGAGCAACGCCAAGACACCTCGACGCACCCGCTCAGCGCGCTCTGAATGGGTAGTGATCTCCATCTGACCGCTCACCTGACAGAGGCAACTCGGCTGCAAGGTTTTAAAACCCGACACTTCCACCAAGCACGAGCGACAGTTCCCATCCGCACCCGAGGATGGATCGCAACATAACGAGGGGATGGCGATCTGCTCACGAGAAAGAACCGAGAGCACCGTCTCACCAACAGTTGCCTCGACGGGTAACCCATTGAGGGTGATCAAGACGCGGCTCTGTAATGCGCTAGACATTCCCCGAGACCTCATGTGAGAAATAACGTTGAACGCAGTCCCAGGTATTGGGTGCAGCTTGGCCCAATCCACAAATCGAACCCTCACGCAGAACTTCAGCGAGATCGCGCAGGGAGTCCACATCCCAATGGGATGCCTGCATCAAATCCAGTGCACGCCCCGTACCTTCGCGGCAGGGGGTGCATTGACCACAACTCTCATGGCGAAAAAAGTCCATCGTTTGCTGGGCAAGATCCCGCGCCTTATCGTGCTGGCTAAAGACCACGATTGCGGCAGATCCAATAAAACAACCGACCGATTGAAGCGTGTCGAAATCCAAGGGAACATCGGCCATTGATGCCGGCAACATTCCCCCAGATGCACCACCTGGAAAATAGCCATACAAGGTATGTCCAGGCTCCATCCCACCGCAATATGCTTGGATCAATTCAGTCAAGGTGATCCCGGCCGGTGCCAACTTGACACCGGGCTCACGAACGCGACCACTGACACTAAACGAGCGAAGTCCGGTTCGCCCGTTGTGACCGTAACTGTTCCACCACTGCGCACCACGCTGCAAAATATCTCGCACCCAGTAGAGCGTCTCAAAGTTATGGACCAGCGAGGGGTGGCCAAACAATCCCCGCTCTGCCACGTAGGGTGGTCGATGACGAGGTTCACCTCGCCGACCTTCAATGGATTCGATCAGAGCGGACTCTTCCCCACAAATATAGGCCCCTGCACCCCGACGTAACTCAACAAACTCGGCGTTGATCACGTCGCTATCCACAAGTTCATCCAGGCACTGCTGCAAAATGGTACGTGCGCCAGCATATTCATCGCGCAGATAGACATAGCATCGTGCAACATCCACCACAGCTGCGGCGATCAGCATCCCTTCCAAAAAGCGATGAGGATCCCGCTCAAGATAGGAGCGGTCCTTAAACGTGCCCGGCTCCCCTTCATCCAAGTTCACCACTAAGACACGCGGACTTGGCTGTTGTCGTACGATGGACCACTTTCGCCCGGCCGGAAATCCAGCTCCACCAAGTCCACGTAAGGCTGCGCGCCCTAGCTCCTCAAGGGCGCTGTCTGCGCGTTCACTGGATGCCCGAATCTCAGCCAACAGTTGATATCCACCGTCTCGCACATAGGCGGCGAGCCCAACCCAATCCGGTGCAATCTGTGCACTGCGAGGAAGCTGTCCCTGCCGATCCTGCAGACAGCGCACTGGATCAAAGGATCCCTGCCTTGCGCTCTCAGGGTGCTCCCAAGCCTTCGCGTGCACTGTCTCAACGACCGATTCGACCGAGGCATGGTGAATCGGTCGCTGCCCAACCACAGCGATCGGTGCGTGCTCACACCGACCGACACAAGGGACCGGTTCGATGACTAACGCATGGTGTGACGCCAACTCAGCTCTGATGTGTTCGGTCAACCCGTGCGCACCACGCAATGCGCAACTCACGCCCTCACAGACACGAATCGTACGGATGGTTTGAATGGGGATCGCATCCACAACACGAAAATGGTGATAAAAGGTGGCAACACCGAGAAGTTCCGCGGATGACTGGCGGCGCATCTGCGCAAGCTCTTTGAGGATTGGTTTGGGTAAACATCCATAGGAGTCTTGTATCGCGTGTAGGCACTCAATGAGTCCATCCTCGCGATCGAGCCACATCCCCATTGACTGTGTCAGAAACCGACGAATTGCCCGCGCATCGTCCACACGTGGAATTGTGTTGGATGCAGACACTGTCACTCACTACCTCACTCAATCAGACCGCGACTGCCTCAAATACTCAGGCGATGTCACGCGTTAATCAACAGACCCATCGTACTCGGATGCAGCGCGCTTGGACCAGATGACAGTCATATCGACCTGCGCGGCGTTTAACAAGTTCATCACTGGGCAGCGGAATTCGACATTGCGACAAAGCTGTTTGAAACGTTCCTCGGACTCATCGGAATACAGGGTGATTTCCAGTCGGCCACTTTCGAAATAAGGCCGGATCCCAGGGACTCCCTTTGGACCACGCACGTCAATCTGACTTTCAGCTGAGAAATCCACACCTGTATAGGCAAAGTTCATTGCGTTCGCGACCCCATGAATGATCACCCCATCGCAACCAACCAGTGCCACTAAAATCGTTTCCAGAGGACTCGGTGCGGTATTGGTTCCACCCAAGGAGGCCGGTTCATCGGTGTACACCGGGTCAAACTCTCTGACCTGCACCTTCGTTCGCGTTCCTCCGGCATTGGTGGCTTTCACATGTCGGATACCAATTTTTTTGGTCAGTGGATCGATACTGGGTTCGATAATTAAAGGATCAATCATATTGGCCATCAGAGCCTCCTAGAACAAAGAGATCAACGCACCGCTGGGCGCGTCGCCACGCAGTAAATCAAACAAGATCCACACAATCGCAAAGACAATTGCGCCATAGATTGCACCAGTCCAGAGCCGCATCTTCGCCCGACCCAAGAGCATCCAAGCGATCAGTGCAATGGTCGGGAGACTCAAGCCGATCGCCCAAACGGCAATGGCATACACAATTAAGGTCAGCAAAATCCACAATTCCGCGCCGTCATTGGCAAAATCATTTTGGTACTCGCGGACACCCCGAAAAACCAACCACAGTGCCAACGGCAATCCAGGCACGATTGCGAGGGTAGGCATCAGTCGCGATACCGGATTAAACGACTGCATTTCCCAAACCGCATAGACGAACATCACGGCAACGATGACGGCCAGCACAAGTGCGACGCCGACACTACTTGTTGAGGTCTCGACAGGTGGAGGAGGCACATCGTCTTTGACTGCATCCTCACTTTGATGGCGCGCCCGATACCAACGATAGGCCGAGAGCAACAGTGGAATTGCAATAATCGAACCGATCACGAGTACGCCGGGACGCATCAGCCACGACCACCCATGAATCTGATTGGTCAGCCAAAAATACTGCTCCATCGGTCCAGATAAGACAAAGCCGACCAAGGCCGGCGCCCGCGGCCACCCACCATGCTTCATCAACCACCCAAGACCACCCAGGGCAAACAACATGAAGATGTCACCAATTGTCGACGTCGATTGATAGGCCCCCACCACCATAATCAACACCAAGGGCGCGGCGATAATGGCAAACGGAATTCGCGTCAAGCGCGCGAGTGCCGGGGTGATTGCAAAGCAAATCAGGGCACCCACCACAGATGTCAAAGCGACTGACCAGACGATCAAAAACATTAAGTCGGGACTTTGGGTAATCATGCGGGGGCCTGGGTAGTACCCAAATGAGAACAGTGCACCCAAGAAAATTGCCGCAGCAGGTCCACCAGGAACACTGAACAAGAGTGTTGGGACAAGATCAGAAATCACGGTGGCATTATTTGCACCCTCTGAGGCTGCAATCCCTCGAATTTCACCTTTACCAAATTTTGAGCGATCCTTGGTCGACCGAATCGCATGCCCATAGGCCACCCAAGTGGATGCGGATGCACCGACCGCAGGCACAAATCCGCCCAAGACGCCAATCAACGACGCCCGCAACACCAACCAGCGATTTCGCCAAAAATCATGAAATCCATCACGCCAGGACGCCACCTCAATCCGTGACTGACTGATGCCCCCACCCGTCGCGAGCATGGAAATCACCTCGGCGACGCCAAACAAACCCAAGGCTACGATCGTGAGTGAAAACCCATCCAGCAAATACACCTGGCCAAAGGTAAACCGGAAATCTGCAGCGGCTTGAGCGGGCCCAACAACGCCCAATAGTAGACCGAGACAGGCTGCCGCCAAGCCTTTGGCTAAATCTTTACCAATCATGGAAGACGCGAAGAAAAGACCAACCAGTGCAAACATGAACAGCTCAGGTGTCGAGAGCATCAACACGATGGGGCCAGCCACAGGAATCGCAAACAGCAACACCAAGGACCCAACCAGACCGCCCACCATTGACGCTAAGAAGCCAACTCCCAAAGCACGAGCTGCTTGACCTTGTTTGGCCAGAGCGTGTCCCTCAATCGCCGTAGGTGCTGAAGCAGGCGAGCCAGGCGCACCGAGTAAGACAGAGGTAATCGTATCTGAGGTATAGACGACCGAGACCGCCCCCAACAACATGGCCAACCCCGAGTAGGCATCTAGATAGTAGATAAACGGTAACAAGATGGAGACTGCGGCAACACCACCAAGCCCTGGGAGCATTCCGAAAATCATCCCCACAATCATGCCGCCAAACAATGCCAGCAGTCGCGTGGGTTCGAATAAAGCATCAAGCGCGCTAAGCGCGTGGTCGAGCATCATGTTGTATTGGTCCTATCGACCCGAAGGAGCGACGGACCCAGAGTGGGTCCGTCGCCAAATGGAATGTTAGAATTTCACACCATATTTTGTACTCAATAAATCACGCAGGTAGGTTTTCACCGCATCAGATGGCTTCAGTGCCGCTTTCACCACAGCTTCTGTGTCAGGGCCAGCATTGAGGCGGGCACCGTTCGTGACTCGCTTCGATTCGGCTTGGAACTCTGGATCGTTATTGATTGCATCCACAGTCTTCGCAAAGATATCCAAGACCTCCTGAGGGGTGTCAGGATGCATATATGCAGTTAACCCATAGGCGTATGTCACTGCGGCAATCCCTTGGAAGGCATCCCATTCAATCCCGGAGGGTGCTTTGCCATTGAGAGACTCGTAGACTTCATACACAGAAGGCAACTCTGGTGCAAGCGGATCGCGGCCCTTTAAGACGCCATTTTGAATCGATCCGCCGGTCCATAGTGGGACCGCTTTTCCCGCTTCAATCATGGGCACCACCTGCGTGAGATACACCGGCGTGAACTGATAATCTAGGTTTAATTCACCTTGCTCAAATGCCAATCGGATCGGTCCGCGACCGTTAAACCCGAGAACTGACCGGACATCCAGCCCCAAGACCTCGAAGGACAGAAGCGCCGGCAAGTCGGAAGCCGCTGCAGCGATACCGCCGTAAAGAAGTGGCTTCGATGCCTTTTTAATGTCCATTGCAGTGGTCACTCCCGCAGAGGGGGCGACATATGCGACTGAACTGAAGGGATGACTATAGGCGACACGGTAATCGGCAAGACGGTACTCCACTCCCTTCTGCCCGAGTACGAAGGGATTGGCGGTCGAGGACGTGGTGAATAGGATCGTCGTACCGTCTGACTTCGCATTTTGCTCGAACCAGTTAGCCCCCAAGATCGAACCACCACCGGGACGGTCAATAACGTTAATCTGAGGGTTACCGGGAAGATGTTTCTCGAAATAGGGTTCAAGGAATTTCGCCGAAACAAAGGTGGCACCACCTGTTCCGAAGGGGACGATCACGTCGATCGACTTGCCAGCAAAATACCCGGATTGGGCATGGACTTGGACCGTTGCACCCAGGATGAGGGCGGCGGCCGTCGTTAACTTTGTCAATGTGCGCATGTGGTTCTCCTTTATACTTATTGTCAATCGACTGTTTTACTAGCCGATCACGTTTTCAAGCACTCCAAGACCTGTGATGCTGACACGCATCTGATCGCCTGCTTGAAGATATTTCGGGGGCTTAAACCCGATCCCAACACCGACAGGGGTTCCGGTGGCAATGATGTCACCAGGAAGCAAGGTCATTGTCCGAGATAGCGTCTCGATCAACGTTGGAATATCGAAAATGAGGTCAGCCACTTTGGCATGCTGGCGTACCTCACCATTAATCTCGGTGACCAATTCCATGGCCCCCACATCGGCGACTTCATCCGCCGTCAAAATCCATGGACCCATTGGGCAAAACGTGTCGACACCCTTCCCGATAATCCACTGGTTGTGAAGCTTTTGAAGTTCGCGGGAGGTGACATCATTGATAATCACGTAACCCAAGACATGATCATAGGCATCTGCTTTGCTCACTCCCACGCAGCGTCGACCGATCACAACGCCCAACTCGCCCTCATAGTCGACCGAATCAGTTGGATCGAGCGATCCGCGCACCACGTCTCCGGGACCACACACAGTGGTCGTCGCCTTGGTAAACACCACAGGATAGGACGGCACTTCCTCTTTCGCACTGGAGTCAAAACCGCTGTGATGAAACTCAGCCGCATGGGCGTAGTAGTTTTTCCAACGCATAAAATATCGCGCAACGGCTCAGGGATGGGGGCGTGCAAGCTGACGTCTGCCAAAGGGACCCGCGGAAACTCTCCCTGAGCCCAGGTAGTTAGATGATCAGTCCGGATCGCGTTCAAAACAGCATGCTGCGCATCAGGCCCAGTCGCACACATGACAGCAGCATCGCCGTCAATAAAACCAGCTGCGAGTTGCCCTTGGTAGGAATAGGTGATTAATTTCATTATGTCGACACTTTTATGTTTTCTCGATGAAACGTTAAAACATAGAAAAATTAGGTTGTCAAATATAGACTGATCGCGAGCGTAGAGGATTTTCGTATTATGAGGCATCAGCATTTGGTTGCGCTGGAAGGCGGTACGCTAGTGGACACCGCGTACCATTCTTTGCGTCACGACATTATTACCGGTGAGCGCCACGCAGGCGAACGACTTCGAATCGAAAAGCTGAAAACACTCTATGGGATTGGTCCCACGCCACTGCGTGAGGCGCTCCAAAAGTTGGCCCAAGATGGCCTGGTGGTGACTGAGGGAAACCGGGGATTTACCGTCGCGCCTCTGGATCCAGCTGAATTCGAAGACTTAAACCGTGCTCGGATTGCGATTGAGAAAGCGGCGCTGACATTATCAATTGCGCTAGGGGATGACGCTTGGGAAGCACGTGTGGTCGCAGCCAGCTATTTAATGGACAAGGAAGATGCGACGCTGTTTCGAGCCACTGATGGCGTACCCGACTCATGGGAACGAGCCAATACCGAATTCCATACTGCACTGGTGTCCGCGTGTGGCTCTCATTGGCTTCTTCGGGTCCGAATTGGTCTCCACGATCTCTGTGAACGCTATCGCCGCGCGTCAGTGTATCAGCGACTTGGCTCACGCGATCTTGGGGGCGAACACAGCGCAATTGCGCGGGCCGCACTAGCCCGCGATGTCGATCAAGTCTGCACATTAACTGAGGCGCATTTTGCTCTGACTGCGCTTGCGCTTCGGGATGCAACCGACTCCGCACGCCTTCGCGCTGAACAATGACTCTCGAAATTGGCATCTTCATATTGGCAGGATTCATTGGGGGTGCTGTCAACGCGTCTGCTGGTGGCGCCAAACTGTTTGTGTTTCCAATGCTTCTGGCCACCGGTCTACCACCAATCGCTGCCAACGTGACGCAAAGCATCGCTCTCTGGCCTGCGCAATTTCCAGCAGTATGGGTCTACCGAAAGGTCTTACTGAGGGATTTTCGAGCACTCCTAGGACACATGATTCCAGCCGTTATCGGTGCTGTCTTGGGGTCCGTCCTCATGGTCAACGCAAGCAACACCATGTTCGTTCAAGTCATTCCGTTTTTTTTAGTTATCGCTGTCGCCGCGATCATCCTAGGGCCACAGGCAACAGATCTGCTGAAACGCCATATACCTCAACATCGACTCACCTGGATCACCGGCATCCTCATGGGAGGAATTGGCTTTTATGGTGGCTTTTTCGGTGCCGGGATGGGGTTCATGTTGCTGGCAGTCCTCTCTCTCACGACCGGCTCAAGCATCGGCGAGGTCAACGGCGCGAAGAATCTATTCGCTGTCGTAATTCAGTCAACAGCGGTGATCCCGATGATTTTTTCAGGATTGACCGACTGGCTCGCCGCAGGCTTTGTTTTGATCGGTGGAATCTTGGGGGGATATGTGGGGGCCACCCTAACCCAGCGTCTACCCGAAAAACCCTTGCGTATTGGTGTCGCGACCCTTGGGGTCGTCTTGACTGCATCGTTTTTGTTTCGTTAAAGAGATCATCCTATGCAATTTTGTACATTCATTCATGAAGACACACGGCGCCTTGGACTGCTCCAATCTGAGCATGTCATCGACCTTGATGGCTCGCAGCCCAATGCCGTGTTTCGGTCGATGGAGACCCTAATCGCCGCGGGTGACGACGGACTCGCCGTAGTCCATGAACTTTTGAACAAAACAGCACAGTTGAGGCGCGTTGCTCTGCAGGATTTGATCCTCGCAGCGCCCCTTCAACCCTCGACGGTTCTTTGCGCTGGAAGTAACTACAGAGCGCACAATGCAGAGAAAGCCAACGCCCCCCTGAGCGGAAAAGAACCTGAATTCTTCTTAAAAACATCAGACTGCGTCATTGGCCCAAACGACGGCATTATCTATGACCCGATCCTCACCCAAAAATTGGATTGCGAAACCGAGTTGGCAATCGTCATTGGACGACCAGGACGGCACATCTCCGTCGAGAATGCGCTCTCCCACGTGTTTGGCTACACAGTGGCAAATGATGTCACCGCACGCGACCGACAGGTACGCCGAACGCCAGACGGTACTGTGTTTTATGAATTAGGCCGCGGAAAAGCATTCGATTCGAGTCTCCCGCTTGGTCCAGTGATTACCTCCCGATCGGCAATCCCCGATCCCCAAAGGCTCGAGTTAAGAACGCGCATCAACGGAGAGCTCCGGCAATCGGCTAATACAGCTGACATGATTTGGACATGCGCCGAGCTGATTCACAATTTTTCGATCAACTTCACCTTAAAGCCGGGCATGGTGATTTTGACAGGGACCCCAGCAGGCACCGCGTGGTCAGTGGACGCAGAGCTCGGTGGGCAATGGCAGGCCACAGAGGGGCTTATCGCCGCAACCCGGTACTGCTTACCCGGCGATATCATTGAAAGCGACATCGAACAGATTGGTATTCTTCGTAACCCAGTCATATCACTCTGAGAGCAATGTGGGCGTCACCTTCAGGACAACGACCCCCAAGAGATCCGATCTGACGCAACGCGGCAGATCGGATTGACCTCGTTAGGCGTGTGCTAACGCCTGTTCGAGATCCGCGAGAATGTCATCGATGTGTTCGATTCCGACACACAACCGAATCATTTCTGGCTTCACCCCGACTTTCACGAGCTCCGCGTCACTCAACTGGCGATGCGTGGTTGATGCCGGATGGCATGCTAATGAACGTGCGTCACCAATATTGACGAGACGCTTGAACAAGCCCAGAGCATCATAAAAACGAACACCTGCCTCAAATCCGCCATGAACCCCAAAGGTCAGCAAGGCTGAGGCACGCCCACCCAATTGCGACTGCACCAATCCATGATGCGGGTGAGCCGGCAATCCCGCATAACTGACCCACTCCACCTTCGGGTGTCTCGCCAGATAGGCCGCAACCGCCGTGGTATTCTCACAATGTCGTTCCATTCGGAGATTGAGCGTCTCGATCCCTTGCAGTAGTAAGAATGCATTCATTGGCGCCAGTGCCGCGCCGGTGTTCCGCAAAGGAACGGTTCGAGCGCGCGCAATAAAGGCGGCCGGGCCAAAGGCATCGGAATAGACCACATTGTGATAAGCCGCTTCAGGTGCCGTCATTCCGGGGAATTTCTCAGCATGATCAGTCCATGGGAATTTCCCAGAGTCCACAATGATGCCGCCTAAACTGTTGCCATGACCGCCCATAAACTTCGTCAATGCATGAACAACGATGTCTGCTCCCAAGGCGATTGGTTTACACAGCGCCGGTGTCGCCACCGTGTTATCAACGATCAATGGAACGCCATGTTGGTGCGCCATGTCAGCCATCGCTCGAAGGTCGATCACATTACCGGCTGGATTACCGATGGTCTCACAGTAGACAGCGCGGGTATTGGCATCAATCAGCGCGGCCAAGTCAGCCGGGTCATCGGTCTCTGCGAAGCGCACCTCAATCCCTTGGCTTGGCAACATATGGGCAAAGAGCGTGTAGGTCCCGCCATAGAGTTGCGGCGTCGTCACGATATTGTGACCATGCTCAGCCAGCGTTTGGATGGCATAGGTAATCGCTGACATTCCCGAGGAGACAGCGAGGGCCGCGATACCGCCCTCCAAGGCAGCAACCCGTTGCTCGAGCACATCGCAGGTGGGGTTCATGATGCGGGTGTAAATATTTCCCGCCACTTCCAGGTTGAATAGCGCAGCGCCATGGGCCGCATCATCAAACTCGAAGGCAACGTTTTGGCAAATTGGCGGTATAACGGCCTTGGTCGTCGGATCGGTGGTGTAGCCAGCATGAATGGCGAGGGTTTCATCGCGCATCGGGTCTCTCCATACGTCAGGGTGAATACGTGGTCGTCACGTTTGTGATGCAGACTATCATTTAAATTCGGACAGGAAACTAAGGAGTGATCGAACAATCGTCGCAGGGAAAGGCTCGTCGGTCGGGGATTGGACAGTGGGCTGGATGAGGCAGATTGCGTCGCTCCGGCAGAGAGGGGCCAGCAGATGCTGACCCCCTCTTCTGAATCACGAATGCGCGTTTGAGAGTTGGGCACTCGCCCATTGCGCACGCTCGATGGTAAAGGACCGTAACAGGCGCAAAAATGCGACGATTGTCAGGACCATGATCGCCATGGGCATCAGGTTCAACAATCCATATGCGATCCCCCCATGACTGACCAATCCAGAGGCCACAAAACCTTTGTTAATCAAAAAGTGCAGACTCACTGACAAGGCAACCCCAGGACAAATCAGCGCAAACACAGCCGCACCCTTGACCTCACCATTCCAGACTTTGGCCAAATAATCATGTGGATGCATGGCAACTGCACCTAAAATTAATACCAATACTTGCGCAGAAACCACCATCAACAAGGGACTTAGCCATGCGGTTTGCACCCCGAGACCCAGCGTATGAACGACGCCATGATCCTGACGCATCAAGGTAATGGCGAGCACTGTCAGAATCGGGACCCAGATCCAGAGTGTGGGCAGGCCCGCAGGATCCACCCCCTTCGTCAACATATTGGACAATGCCATCGCTGTTTTCAGCACAGCCAAGACAATGGCAGTAACAGCAAAAAAAGTGGAGAAGGTCACACTGATGCCCACAACCCACGGGGTGTGAGACATCGATGCCGGTGCCGCCAGGCCAACAGCCACCATGGCGAAACTAAACGCAGGCAAGACCTGTGCGAAGCTTGCGGTCCCCCCAATATCGAAGGCGCCAGACGTCGCCTGTCGAAACACCCGAGCGTACAATGCAAGCGCCCAGATTCCGATGGCCAAAAATGCCACCATGGCGAAGGGAAACAGTACTTCGACAATCGTCCACAGCTTGGGAACAAAGAGTGCGCCCGCGATAAATCCCACATTGATCGCCATGGCGCTTGCTAACGGTAAAGCAAGCTCTTGGGTCTGCATTGGACTCGCTAAGAAGCGCGCATACTCAGTGGAACGCCGAAATGTCCCCATCAACTGGAAATTCAGGATCAGGAGGCGAATATGCTGGACAGTAAAAAACAGCACCCCACTGAGCCCAACCACGACAATCGCCTGGGTGAGGAGATCACCTGTTTGAAATGCACTGACCCAATCTTCAAAGACGGGGATTTGCTGACCAGGATGGGGAATCCAGAACATCAACATCAAAAAGAAACTGACAGCCAAGCCACCTGCGCCAAGGGCTGCAAGAAAATACAGGGGTGAATACATCGCTCATCCTCCATTGGATTTGATGACCCCGAGTATTCAGGTTTTTGACGCCAATTTTTGTGACTAAGTTACCTTAGACTGTCAGTACCGACCCTCCGCCTCCTCGGGCCTAGCGATTCTGGCCTCGGAATGCCCAGCCAGTAAAACGCTGCTCAATCAGCGCGGTCAGGATATAGAGCACAATGCCAAGAAATGCGAGCACCAGTAACCCTGCGAAGACAATCTGAATCTGGAAACTGGCTTGTGCATCCAGCATCAGCTTACCGATACCTTTATTGGCACCAACAGTTTCTGAGACCACCGCACCAACAAAGGCAAGTGTAATCGCCACCTTCAGTGACCCAAAAAAGTACGGCAGTGACCGCGGAATCCCAACCTTCCGCATGACATCTAGCTTTGACGCTCCCAATGCGCGCAATACATCTTCAAGTTCAGGCTCGGTCGTGGCAAGACCTGTCGCCACATTGACCACGATCGGGAAAAATGAAATCAAAAAGGCGGTGATAATCGCTGGTATCTCACCCAGGCCAAACCACAGGATCAACACCGGCACAACCGCGACCTTCGGGATTGAGTTGAACCCAACCAACAGGGGATACACCCCGGCATAAATCGCCTTGTGCCATCCCACTGCAATCCCAAGCAGTAATCCACCCACGGTAGCGAGCGCAAAGCCCGCCAGCGTGGTCCATAGCGTCACCCAGGAATTACTGATAATCGGGTCCCGGTATTGCCACAAGGCCTCAAAAACCACGGTCGGCGCCGGTAAGACCGTCAACGGAATCGAAAAGATGCGACACGCTGCTTCCCAAAAGACAAAGAGCGCGACGGTAAAGGCAGTGGGTGAGACCACCTTGATCATAAAGTCCTGACGATCCATCAGTGCTGCCCTCCAATTAAGCTGCGTAACTCATGCACAATCTCCTGGAACTCTGGCGTGTAGGTGACCTCCAAGTCGCGTGGACGTGGTAAGTCAATTGCACACCGCTTCAAGATGCGACCCGGACGGTTCGACATGACATAGACCGTATCCGCAAGAAAGACTGCTTCGCGCAGATCATGGGTGACCAACATCACAGTCACGCCACGCGCAGCATGTACGTCCCGAAGCGTGCACCACAGCTCTTCACGGGTGAATGCATCCAGTGCACCGAAGGGCTCATCCAGCATTAAGATTTCAGGTTCATGGATCAGGGCACGACAGATTGAGGCACGCTGCTGCATGCCCCCTGAGAGTTGCCACGGAAACTTATCGGTAAAGCCAGTCAATCCGACCGAATTCAGCAACTCGACCGCCTTCTGTCGATACGCCGCTTTTTCTCGCCGAATACGCTGCCGATGGGGTGGCACAATCTCCAAAGGCAGTAGCACGTTGTCCACGCAGCTCCGCCAGGGCAACAAATTACTGTTTTGGAAGGCCATGCCAACCGACTTTAAGGGGCGATCAACGACGACCCCATCAATGACCACGTCACCCGCTGCCGCAGGATGCAGACCGCTGATCAACTTCATCAGCGAACTCTTACCACAGCCTGACGGACCCACGACGGCAATGAACTCACCGCGATGAATGTTCAATGAAATCTCTTCGATCGCCGGAACGGCCTGAGCGCCCTTCCCGTAGATCATTGAGACCGTATCCAACACGACCAATGGCTGCATGCATTCTTCCTTATTCAACTGCTAAAGCTCCGGGGCGCTGCCCCGGAGTGATCTACTTATGGAACCAGACGGTCCGCTTTAGGTGGCAAAAATGCGGAGGTAAAGATCGCATCCGCGGAGGGCTTATTGGTGTACTTAAAGGTCAATCCAATCTGATCGATCGAACGCGCCAAGCGACTCATGTCCACATCACCAAATCCATTTTGACGCGTCGCATCCGTCACGAAATTGCGGTCCAGTGCCAACTTCAGGCGCTCTAATTCCACAGCCTTATTGGCAATTTGATTACGCTTTAAGAGTGCATCGATCGCTGCTTCAGGATTCCGAATAGTCTCCTGGATCCCGCGGATAGTCGCTTTGACGAAGCCTTTCACGGCATCCGGATTTGATTTCGCAAACTCTGGATTGACGATAATCACGTTCCCATAGAGATCCACGCCATAATCCTTCATCAGCATCACGACAATGTCGTCATCCTTTGCACCATTGGCTTTCAGGTTCATGTAGGACGAAAACCAAAATCCAGTAATCGCATCCACATCGCCTTTCACCAACATCGGCTCACGCACAGGAAAGCCGACGTTCTCGATCTTCACCTTAGATGCTTCAATGCCGTTGGCCGCCACAAAGATTGGCCACTGTGCGTAGGCACCGTCTGGTGCTGGAGCACCCAAAATCTTGCCCTCAAGATCCTTGGGCCCGGAGATCCCGGTACGCTTCATCGTGATGATGGCGAATGCGGGGGTGTCGTAGACCATTTGCACTGCCTGAAGCGGCGCATTGGCAGGGTTATCCCGGAATTTCACCAAGGAGTTAATGTCGGCAAACCCCAGTTGATAGGCGCCGCTGGCGACCCGATTGATTCCTTCAACAGAGCCTGACCCTGGGTCAATGCTGACATCGAGTCCTTCGTCCGCATAATATCCTTGATCGATCGCCACGAAGTAAGGTGCTGCAGGCCCCTCAAAGCGCCAATCCAGTGCAAATTTAATTGCAGTTTGTGCAAGCGCACCGGAACTGAGCACGAGCGTGCTCAAAAAAACCACTAACAAACGCATCATGTTCTCCTCAAAGCATTGGTTTGCCGCGCTATTCCCCAAAAGGGACGGACGCGTAATCCACTATTTTGCAATAAACAGGCCAAATGAGGAGCCAGACGTTCGGTCAAGCATCTTGTTGCAATACAGCATCTTGCATGACAGTGAGACCGCGAAAGTCATGGGCAGACCAGGCACATCGCACTCAACATATCGTCATGCACCAAGGGCATCGTGCAGGTCGTCTATTAGATCGACATTACTTCGTGCAATAGAGCCATCACGCCGCCAGATACCATTCTCAAAACCGACTCGCAAATCCAGTCCAGCTACTGCCGCAATCCGCAGACAGTCGATTTGTCCGCGACCAAAAGCGCAGACCATCTGAGAGCGTGGTCTCTGAGCCCCGTCTGCCTGACCAACTGCTGCCAAAAATGGATCAAGCATCGCGGGGGTACTCTCACGTTGCTCGGTATAACGTCCCAAGACGTAAAGTAGGTCGAGCGGACGATCCCCCAAGACCCCCTCTGATTGCATGCGCCATAGCAAATGCAAATCCGAAGGGTCATACAGAATAAATTGAATCTCGAGATCAACAGAAAGACACGAAAAAAAAGTCATTAACGTCGGCATTGCTTGCTGCCGCGTAATTTCTCGGACCGCAAGCGAGACCCAGGGCGCCTGGAGCTGTCTCAGGAGCTGGATTTGCGCATCAGAGGAATAGAGGCCCGCTGCCTCTGAAGTGACCTGTATCTTGAGGCCTGGGACCTGTGCCGCGAACTCTGACAACAATCGCTGATAGCGGGCCGCATCCAATAGATGATCACCATGACCATCTCGCAGATGCGCATGCAAAGCATGCGCTCCAGCGGTATGGCAAGCACGACCGGCTTCGATTAACGCATCATCGGTGACCGGGACGCCTGGATGCACCTCTGGTTTTAGCCGCGCACCATTCGGCGCAACCATGATCATTGGCGTCATGCGCAAGCTGCTTCCACTGGTAACACCTGATCCAGAGCACTCGCCAAACGATCCACCAACATCTCGACTTCTACGGCGGAAATAATAAAGGGTGGTGCCAACAAGACATGATCGCCGAGGTGCCCGTCAATTGTTCCCGACATCGGGTAGCACATCAGGCCCTCACGCATCGCAGCTGCCTTCAGACGACCTGCAACTTTTAGCTCAGGGCTTAATGGACGCTTAGAACCACGATCGGAAACCAGTTCGATCCCGACAAATAATCCACGCCCCCGAATATCGCCGACATTCGGATGATGGGCAAAGCGGGTTTTCAGTAAATCCAAAAGCTGCGAGCCACGCGCTCGCACTGCTGAAAGCATCCTTGGATTTGCGATCTCGTCTAAGACGGCAAGTCCTGCCGCACAGGCAGTAGGGTGGCCGATGTAGGTATGCCCGTGCTGGAAAAACCCACTGCCGTCACGAATCGCCGTATAGATATGCTCTTGGCACAGCATTGCCCCAATCGGCTGAATACCAGCGCCCAACCCTTTTGCGATACACACAATATCAGGAATGACCGCCTCGTCTGCAGAGGCAAAGAGAGCGCCAGTTCGGCCCATGCCGCACATGACCTCATCAAAGATCAGTAACACGCCGTAGGTGTCACAAATCTCACGGATCCGCTCAAAGTATCCGGTAACAGCCGGCACAGCACCCATGGTTGCACCGACCACTGGCTCCACGAGAAAGGCGGCAACCCGCTCAGGACCCACCCGCAAAATCTCGGTCTCGAGCTCATCCGCAACTCGACGCCCGTACGCTTCCGGACTCTCCCCCGGTTCACCCCAACGCCAGTAATGGCAGGGGCTGATGTGGCTCACATGTGGCGGCAGCATCGGCTCAAACTGCCGTCGGCGCCACTGATTTCCCCCCGCAGCCAACGCCCCAAGGGTATTTCCATGATAGCTCTGGCGCCTTGCAATTAAATGGGCGCGATCAGGCTGACCAATCTCCAAAAAGTATTGCCGCGCAAGCTTGATGGACGCTTCAACCGCTTCAGAACCGCCTGAGACGAAGTACACCCAATTCAAACCATCTGGCGCTAACTCAGCGAGGCGTGTTGCTAAACGCTCGGCTGGGTCAGAGGTAAAAAAGCTGGTATGCGCATACGCCAGCTGTTGCAGTTGCTCACAGGTTGCATCGATCACTGTGGTTGGCGAGTGTCCCAAGCAACTGACAGCGGCACCCCCTGATGCATCAAGATATTCTCGCCCGTCGGCATCAACCAACCAACATCCATGACCGCCCACGGCAGTCGGTAATTGGGCCCGGGGATTTCGAGGGAAGACATGAGAGGCGTTAGGCATGTGCAACCTCGCGTGCGATCCGAGATCGCTGTGAACCAAGAACAATCAACAACATCAAAAACGCAGGGAGATACATCCACTCCTTCGTCCACTGCGCGGTATTTCGGACAGACAGCGCAGTGAGCGCGACAGGACGATCGCCATAAAAGTCAAAGCGCTGAAGATCTTGAAAATAATTGGTCCCGGGAAAAGGTTCCTCAAGAGATACCGTCTCCGCGTCCACCTGCACAATCAATCCCTGTGACTCCAAAAACGTGGTGACATCAGTGCCCTCTGGAATGGTCGTCAACACGACATAACGCACATCACGATCAATATCATCAAAGTCAGGACCCTCGAACACCAGTTGCAAAGTACCGGCATAGGTGGGTTCCGTCAGCACAGTCTCATTGATTGACTGTGGTAACCAGGGGGGCTGTATTTGATCAATCCAGTAGCCAGGGCGCACCAAGGTAAATGCAATCACCAACAGCGCACCCGTTTCCCAGAGCCGTAACCGCGTCAGCCAAAAGCCTTGAGTCGCAGCCGCAAACAGCATCATTGCAGCGGCGGCCACCACAAAAATCGTCACACCCTTCACCCAAGTCACATCGATCAATAGCAACTCCGTGTTGAAGATAAATAGAAACGGCAAAATCGCAGTGCGAATATCGTAGGTGAACCCTTGAATACCAGTCCGGATTGGATCCCCTTGGCTGATCGCTGAGGCTGCAAAGGCCGCCAGACCAACTGGCGGCGTATCATCTGCAAGAATGCCAAAATAAAACACAAAGAGATGCACGGCGACCAAGGGCACAAACAAGCCTGACTGGGCGCCAAGGCTGACAATGACAGGCGCCATCAGGGATGAGACAACAATATAGTTGGCTGTCGTCGGTAACCCCATCCCCAAAATCAGACTCATCAGTGCAACGAGTACCAACATGGCGATCAAACTCCCACCCGACAGGGCTTCAACAAGCTCGCCAATGACTTGATGGGCACCCGTCAGTGATACGGTGCCAATGATGATGCCAGCAACCGCAGTTGCAACACCAATACCGACCATATTCTGAGCGCCCTGAATCATCCCAGAGATCGCTTGATCCCATCCACGCCGCAACAAGGCCCACTGGAAGGCGTGCCCACGGAACCACTGCTTGAGCGCGGACTGCGTCAGAATCACTGTGAGGATCGCAAGAGTGCCCCAAAATGCGGACAACGTTGGCGAGAGGCGCTCGATTAAAATGCACCAGAGTAGAACAGCAATCGGCACCAAAAAATGGAGCCCACGCGGCAGGATTTCGTGAGCAGGCATTACTGTTTGAAAGGATTCTGGACTGTCTAAGGTCTCGACATCAGGATGTCGAGATGCGAGCAAAAGCGTGAAGACATACAGCGCGACAAATACCAGCAGTCCCAACCAGATTGAGAATTCAGGAGCGACGCCTTTAATCCAGCCAAAGCTCAAGTGAATCAATCCACCGAGAAGCGCGACCCCGAAAAATCCCGCCAAGAGGCTGGTATATCGCTGTAACCAAGGAAGCGCTCGGCTTGATCGCGGCATCCCCTGTAAGCCCAGTTTCACCGCCTCCAAGTGCACGATGTACATTAGGCCAATGTAGGACACCAGCGCAGGCAACAAGGCATGGCGAATCAGATCGGTATACGACACGCCGGTGAATTCAGCGATCAAGAAAGCAGCGGCCCCCATGACGGGTGGCGTTAGTTGTCCATTGGTTGACGCCGCGACTTCAACCGCACCGGCCTTCTCAGCTGTAAAGCCCGTTTGTTTCATCAACGGAATCGTAAAAGTGCCAGTGGAGACCACATTGGCGATCGATGATCCGGAATAGATCCCAGACAGCCCTGATGCAACCACCGCCGCTTTCGCTGGGCCACCACGCATGTGACCCAATAACGAGTACGCCAGTTGGATAAAGTAGAGCCCCGCACCTGCGCGCTCCAGTAAGGCGCCAAACAAGACAAATAAGAAAATCATGGAGGAGGCCACGCCGAGCGCCACGCCAAATACACCCTCGGTTTGCATCCAAAAATGCCATAAGGCTTTATTCAGTGACGCACCCTTCCATTGCATGGAGTCTGGTAAAAATGGCTGATCCCCAAAAAACACATAGAGCAAAAAGATTGAGCTAACGACCAATAGCGGTAAGCCCAGAGCACGAAATAAGGCAAGCCCCAACATGAGCAACCCAATCCCAGATACCCACAGATCTGCAGTCACTGGGAGACCTGATCGACCTGAAATTTGATCCTTAAAGACGAGTAAATAAAGACAGCAACCAGCCGCTATTGTTGCAGCAATCCAGTCGACCCAAGGAATCGAGGAATGATCAGCGGCGCGTAACGGGTGAATTAACATGGCTAGAGCCATCGCAAACGCCAAATGAATCTGACGCACTTCCTGATTATTGAAGACAATATTCAAGCCGAACCAGTCAGACAGCACGAACGGAATTGCGCTGGCGGTATAGATCTGAAACAGGGTCCATACCAAACAGAGTCCCAGCACAACACGCCGAGCGGCAGACTGAGTCAATCGTGAGTGATGTTCAATGCGCACGACACAGCGTCCAATTTACAAAGAAAAGCGGGGAGCAATTGCTCCCCGCGACCAGTCTTACATCCAACCGCGTTCTTTGTAGTATTTCAGAGCACCGGGATGCAATGGTGCTGACAACCCGTCATTGACCATTTCAGACTCTTTCAGAGCACTGAATGCAGGATGTAGCTTTTTGAAATCTGCAAAGTTGTCAAACACTGCTTTAACCACTGTGTAGACCACTTCATCAGACACTTTCGCTGAGGTGACAAACGTTGCACCGACGCCAAAGGTTGTCACATCACTGTCGTTACCTTTGTAGGTTGCCGCAGGGATCGTCGCGACGCGGTAGAACGAATTATCGCCGACCAGCTTATCGATCGGAGCTCCGCGAACAGACACCAAGTCAACGCCACAGGTATTCGTCGCTTCAGTAATTGCCGCCGCAGGATGACCAATGGTGTAAATCATTGCATCGATCTTGCCGTCACAAAGCGCCTGAGCCATCTCGGATCCTTTCAGCTCAGCAGCGACTGCAAAATCGCTCATCTTCATGCCAAAAGCATCCATGACAACTTCCATGGTAGCCCGTTGGCCAGACCCTGGATTACCGACGTTCACCTTCAGACCTTTCAATTCCTCAAATTTCGTGACGTTCGTCCCAGAGCGCACGAGCAATGTGAAGGGCTCAGGGTGAACTGAAAAAACCGCCCGCAAGTCGGTGAATGGCCCTTGATCCGCGAATTGTGAAGTACCTCGATAGGAGTGATACTGCCAGTCTGACTGAGCGACTCCAAACTCGAGCTCGCCTGCACGAATGGTGTTGATGTTATACACCGATCCACCTGTCGACTCCGCAGAGCATCGAATACCGTGGGTTTTACGATCCTTATTTATTAAGCGACAAATTGCACCACCGGTTGGGTAATACACCCCGGTGACCCCGCCAGTTCCAATCGAAATAAATTGCTGCGCTTGCGCGCTGCCAGCCAGCAAGCCGGTCGCCGTGACGGCTGCTAGGGCTAGATCTCTTAGCTTCATGTGAACTCCTTCATTATTGTCAGCGCAATGATATGCATCGCTATGGTGCTATGAGTTGTACCGCACCTGCAATTTTCCGGTACATTTGTACCGCATGTATCGAAATGGGATTAGAAAATGAATCAAGAGATTCGATGAGTCGCGCGCACACACTCGCCCATCTCAATCAACTTCCACGCACGCAGCAGCGGGCAGCGGCATTTGCGATCCGACATTCCACGGATATTCCATTTCTGACTGTCCGTGAATTCGCGACGGCGGCAGGCGTGACACCCTCAACCGTGATCCGAATGGCGGCGGCGCTCGGATACCCCGATTACCGAAGTTTCCGTGCCTCGTTTCAAGCACAGATTAAAACCCAGCTCGATATGCCCGCCACTGCAACTTGGTCGAAACAGCAATTGGGTGAAAGTCATTTGGGGCAATTCAAGCAAATCGAGCGGCTGACCGAGCATGGCGTCCCCGAACAAATTGAAAAAGCAGCGGGCTTAATGATGGATGCCAGTCAGATTCATGTCGGCGGTTTTCGTAGCGCATATAGCTTCGCGCACTACCTTGCCTATATGGGTAAGATGGTCAACCCGCTCATTCAACTCATTCCAAACGCATTTCCGTTGGCGCTCGATTATCTACAAATGACCACGGACGAGGATGTCTTGATTCTCTTCTCCGTTGCACCCTACACCACCCAAATGATCGAACTGGCGAACCGTGGAATCCAGCCAGGCGCGAAGATGATCGCAATTACGGACAGCTTAAACTCCCCCTAGCACGCAGTGCCACGCTGACGATTGCGGTCGAACAGATGCAATTGCAATACATCAATACCATGGCAGGCACGCTTGCAGTCACTGAGCTCCTCCTCGAGGCCTATTGCGGACTGCAAGAGCGTGCGGCGCGACGGCGCATTCAACAATTCCGGGATCAACAACATCGCAAACAATCGTATTGGTCAGACCGTGAGTATCCAGTCGCCCAATGAAACGCAATCTTATGAAGCCATCACCAATTCAGGGCGTTTTTCACGAATGGGTAAATGAATGAGCACCGATAACACGCCGGTACCGACGCCGACCCACCAAACGACCGCATAGGAGCCAAACTGATCGTACAGCGTCCCGCCAAGCCAAACGCCCATAAAAGAGCCCAGTTGGTGGGAAAAGAAGACCAATCCGTAGAGTGTTGCCATATATTTCAGGCCAAACAAATGCGCCACTAACCCTGATGTCAGTGGCACAGTGGCAAGCCAAAGCGTTCCCATGACGACCGAGAAGATGATCACTGTGGTTGGGGTCATCGGGACAATAATGAACCAGGCCGCGATGACGGTCCGCCCGGCATAAATCCCTGCGAGCAAGTATTTCTTCGTAAAGTGCTTACCCAGAGCGCCCGCTGAAATCGTGCCGATAATATTGAAAATCCCAATGACGGCGATCGAAAACGCCCCCAGTGCCGACGTTGTCCCAACACCAATGGATGCCAAGATGCCGTCTGGACTCACACTGGCGCACATCTCGGTCACAAACGCAGGGAAATGCGCAGTGATAAATCCCAACTGGAAACCGCAACTGAAAAATCCAATGAAGATCATTCCATAGCTTGGGTCTTTGACCGCCCGCAGGACGATCTGTCCCATGGTCTCGGCGAGCTCTGCCTTGGTGGCGACGTACTCGGTTTTTAAATAGGGCAAGGCAGCGACCGCAAGTAAAATCACCGCAGCAAATACAAAGAACACCTGCGACCAGTGCATCTGATCAAGCAACCATTGAGCCGCAGGTGGTCCAACCACCTGTCCAGCACTGCCAGCAGCCGTCGCAATTCCTAGGGCAAGCGAGCGATGCTCCGGCATCGCAGCGCGACCCACAACACCTAAAATGACGCCAAAGCCTGTGCCAGCAATGCCGCAACCAACAATAATTTCAATAAGTTGATGCCCAAGCGGGGTGACCGACATACCGCTGAGCATGAGACCTGCGGCATACAGCACGATCCCGAGCAGAATCGCCTTACGATCCCCAAAGCGCTCTGCAATGACCCCAAAGAGAGGAGTTGCAATCCCCCATGCGAGATTCTGGATTGCGATGGCCAGCGAAAATTCGCTGCGCAACCAAGACAGGTCAGTCGCGATCGGAATCTGAAACACCCCATAGCTTGCACGAATCGCAAAGCTCAACATGACAACCACGCAGGCTGCAATCAAGACGGGTGACACCAAATTCGATTGGACTTTCATAGGCGGATGTTGGATCGTTTTTGATCTCTCAGCAAGTGACTCGTGACCAATCCCATGCTTTGTCAATTCAATGTCTCCGTGATGAAGTTCCCATCCACAGACCCTCGGCTGTCGGATTTCAACGGCGCCATTAACCAGATCAATGGGATTGCAGACGTGCATCCAGGATTCTTGTGGCGACTGACCGATAGCGACGCCAATCCTGATGCAATCGCCTTTCTTGGGCCACACCATCTCGCCAATCTCTCGGCCTGGCGGGATCTGGACTCACTGTTTGGATTTGTCCGACACCCCGCACACCGAGCCATTATGGTCCGTCGCGATACTTGGTTTGAGCACGGTGGAGAGGCCCTCTCAGTGCTTTGGGAGCAAAATGATGAGGCCTCTTGGCCAACGATTGCTGAGGGGATTGAGCGTCTCACCCTCTTGCGCCAAAAAGGTCCATCGGAGCAGGCCTATCACTTTGCGTGGGCTCGGCAACAGGGTTTACTCGCACAAGATCCCGGATTTTCAGTCTGGGATTGACCAGCCCTCAGGTCTGCACGTCAGGTGCGGAGAGGTCATCACGGATTGGGCCGGTTGGCCCCTGCAAATGCGCCGCGACCAAGGTTAAGGTGCCAGGCTCGAGTGCATAAGCGCGGCCAAACCCAACCACATAACGACCGGACACGGGACGTAATCGGAATAATTGAAAGTCGGCTAACTGCTCGAGCGTATCCACCAAGGCGCCATGACGCGCGCGCAAGCGATCACAACCCAACCGCCAGTCAGACGTACCACGATCCACTCGCGCTGCCTGCATTTCATATTGGCATCGCTCACGGACATAGATCTGGGCCGAGTCCGCTTCATCCGCCAGCGCCAAAACAGAGCAGTCAGGATGCTCACGCAAATTCCGCGCATGCGCGGCTAATTCACTCAACAGCACCCAAAAGCCAGCATCCCCTTCCATCAATGCGAAGGGCGCATAGGACGCAAGCGGCATCCCATCCGCATGGACAGAGGCAAGACTGACACTCCGTACCCGGGTCAACAGCGCGACAATATCACTCTGTAAACGTGCTGGGTCGAAGGCATCACTCATCCCTGGAATTCCACCACAGGCTCGCCACGGATATTCTTTTCAAATGCATTCAGGCGCTTATAAATACTCATCAGTTCAACAATGGTGCTCCAACTATTCACCAAGAATTGAAATGACTCTTCCACCTTGCCAAATGCCCGAAGAATTTGCTGCAGCACCCCGAGGGTGATTGCGCCAGAGACAATGGTAGGACCCAGAGCGATGTAAGGCACAATCACGGAAAATTGTAGGTAGCTCCATTTCGCGATATCGAAATATAAGTAGTGCTTGAACAAGGTGAAGTAATTGGTCCGCACGTTTCGATACAAGGCGCTAACCGTGGTCGGTTCCGCACGATCGGCGAGATCTTCACCGAGCACGAGCTCCTTGCGATAAGCGGCCTCCACTTTTTGATTGTTAAATTCAAGACCAGGCAATTTGATTCCGACCAAGGCCAATAACAATGTACCGATGATACTCGATAGAATCGCAAGGAATACGAGGGCTTGATCCACAGGTCCGATCCACGGCAATTCCTTTACCTGGTCACTGAGCATCCACAAAATTGGGAGGAAAGCGGCCAAGGTCATCAAAGATCGCAAAAACGCCACACCCAGAGATTCCATAATGCGGGCAAAGCGCATCGTGTCTTCTTGCACCCGCTGGGCGGCACCTTCAATGCCACGAAGCCCCTGCCAATGTGACATGTAGTAATCATTCATCGCAGTCCGCCAGCGGAACACGTAGTGGCGAATGAAAAACTCTAACGCCACCGCAATGACGATATAAAGGCCTGCGATTTCCGCAAAGGTCAGACACTGACCCAGGAAGTCTTCAAACTGGACTTTCCCCGGATTTCCGAGGGCCTCTTGAATGGTGTTGTAAAAGGTGCCAAACCATTCATTGATCCGCACATCCAATTGCACCTTGTACCAGGTAACGACCAAAATCAGACCGGTTCCAAGCACCGACCAGGGCATCCATGCACGATTGGCAAAAAACGACCGAAACATTCCACTACTCCCCAACCTGCGCG
Organism: Litorivicinus sp.; assembly: GCA_018401755.1. Lineage (GTDB taxonomy): Bacteria > Pseudomonadota > Gammaproteobacteria > Pseudomonadales > Litorivicinaceae > HIMB30. The sequence goes on along the minus strand of JAGYKJ010000006.1, from coordinate 429,400 downwards.
TTGCAGATCTCAATGATTCACGCATCATAACGAAGTTGGTGAAAACCTCACCTGCAAACCACGTATTGCTCTTGAGTCACTCAGAATCAACCGCACAATGAAAGGGTCACGAAAGGGGTCCACATGAAACGTCGCGATTTTTTGAAAGCCACTGGCATTGCCGCACTCGCACCGAGCTTGGCTCTTCCGCCCTCTTCAGCGTCGGCGAGTACCGTGTTTCGTCTGGAGGCCGGCGTGATCGAACGCGCTCTAACCCCTTTCCGGATCTGAAGGCATCGATGCTGTGGACCTATAATGGCGCGCTGCCAGGCCCGGAGCTTCGGGTAAAGCAGGGTGAGATGGTCCAAGCAGAGCTAATCAATGCATTACCAGAGCCAACATCCATTCACTGGCATGGGATTCGGTTAAGTAATGGCATGGATGGCGTCTCGATGCTAACCCAGCCACCCGTTGCTGCAGGCGAGCGGTTCCAATATCTGTTCGTCCCCCCAGATGCGGGGACCTATTGGTATCACTCGCACGCCAAAACCTGGCAACAAATGGCGCGCGGACTCTACGGACCACTCATTGTGGAAGGGCCTGACGAACCCTCAGTGGATCACGATGTGGTGGTCATGATTGATGATTGGCGCCTCAATGAGGCAGGTCAGCTCGATGAGGCATCCTTTGGCCGCTTACATGACTGGGCGCACGGCGGACGGCTCGGGAACTGGTTGACCGTCAATGGCGAGTCCAACCCATCCATTGGCATCAAAGGGCAAAGTCGCGTTCGACTGCGCCTGATCAATGCGGCGAACGCGCGTATTTTCCGCCTTCAGCTTGCCAATCCCGCCACACAATATGCACTCGATGGATTCCGAACACCCTTAGTCACGGTGCAGGAGTTCGAACTCGCACCTGCGCAACGGATCGATCTGATTGTGGATGTCACCAGTGACCTGTTTACCGTCACAGAGATCAGTACCGATGAACCCTATCCCGCCTTTGCGCTCAAAGTCGATGCCACCCTTGGGGTCGCCGAGGCCGCAAAAGCCACCCTATCCGATCCAGAACCCGAGAGCCTTCCAGACTTGGCAACTGCTCGCCGAATCCCGCTACACATGCAGGGCGGCGCCATGGGAAATCTTGCTGAGGCGTCGCTTGATGGCGTCATGCGTCCGATTCGAGAACTCGCGCAAAGTTACCAAAAGGTGTGGGCCTTTAATGGGGTGGTCGGTAACATGAAAGATCGCCTTGCCGATCTCAAACTGGGTGAAACAGCCATTATTGAGATCTGGAACGATACCCAGTGGCCTCATGCAATGCACTTGCATGGCTTCCACTTCTGGGTTCGCGATCCTGAGTCCGGCAAGATCTCCGCGAGCAGACGAGACACCCATTTGATGCACGGTGGAGAGCGCGCTGAGTTGATTTTCGTCGCGGATAATCCAGGACTTTGGTTGCTCCACTGTCACATGCTCGAGCATCACGCCGCAGGGATGGGGACGGTGATCCAGGTCAGTTAGTTGCGTTCGCCGGGGCCCACCGACCGGTTCGCAGGACTTCTGCAAGCCAGCCGGCCGCGATGGCAGGAAACAGGCCCCAAAACACACTAACGACCACCATGCATCCAATCACCAGATAGCAACTGGGTTTTAAGGTCATCATGGTCTTCGGATCCGCAATCTGCCAGGCTGCGTAGAGAACCAGCATCACCATGACACTCCCGGGGATCGCGGCAAGTAGTTGTAAAACGCCATCACCAAACCCCAGACCAAGGATCAGGCAAAACAGACCAAAAAGAGCCATCGTCCAGCCCGAACGACCCCCGAATGCATGATGCGCGACCAGACCTCCCGCACCATGGCACATCGGCATGGCACCAAAGGGAGCGAGCAGGAGATTGGCCCAACCGGATGATCGCGCCAGTCGTTGCTCAGTGACGCGAGGGTGATCCTCTGGATAGTAGGCATGCGCGATCACCGCGGTCAAAATCAGAGCGTTCGTGATCGTCAGGATCAATTGCGGCAAAGTCGCGTCGCGCATCGCAATCAAAAACTCTCAAGCGACGGCCAAATCAATGTTGGAAGACTGGGATCAAAGCCGACCGAGACGCGCTCCAGTGGCATCCAAAGCCACATACCAATCACAATCATGAACAGTGCACTCAGTGACTTCAGCGGAGTCCACTGCAGCGCGATCAGTCCGATGAGCAATAATCCGACGTCCATCCACTGCCACTCAAGGCGCGAATGGGTAACCACGATGAGGCTCACCACCAGGCTTAGCTTTAGACCGTGCATGATCGAATTCGGGATGAATCGTCGAATACGCGTAATCACATCACTAAGGCTCAATACCAGTAAGACACACCCCATCACCACGGTCGTCGCAACCATCGCATCAGCCGAGAGCATCCCTGCGATACCCATTGCTGCAACAGCCTTCATGGGTTGGACCGGAATCGGACGCCGATACAATCCGCCAGTCACGAGGGCAAATATGCCAAAACCAAACAGCACGCCGACCGGGTCCATTTGGGTCACAATTAAGACGCCCAATACCAACGGCAGAAAGGTCCCCAGATCTGCCAAACTGGCAGAAAACTCTGCGAGGTAGTGCAGTCGATTGGATTCGCTACGCACGAGAACTCCTCGTCTTCAGAAACACGACTACTGTACTCCAAGGTTCCCCCAATGTAATTCCATGACATCCCTGCTTTGATATGTTTTAATTTCATTTAATGAAAATTAAACAAAACTTCACATGATCACTGACGCTTTTGTAGAAGCTGGGCGACTGCTGATTCGCTTCGATGCAGAGCTGATGGAGATTCTCGCTCTCTCGATGCAAGTCAGCTCCCTTGCTCTGCTAATTTCGGTCGTCATTGGGTTACCGGTCGGCGCACTGCTTGCGATCAGTCGCTTTCCCGGGCGACGTATTGCGATCACCGTGCTCAATGCATTGTTGGGCCTACCCCCTGTCGTAGTGGGCCTATTGGTCTATCTCATGTTGTCCAGGTCAGGACCCTTGGGGGTCCTCGGATTGCTGTACACGCCCACTGCAATGGTCATTGCACAGGTGGTCTTGATTACGCCAATCATTGGCGCCTTGTCATGCCAGGTCATTGAAGATTTGCATCACGAGTACGACGCACAATTCCAATCGCTCAGCGTACCGCGTACCACGGCCGTCTTGGCTTACCTTTGGGATGCGCGATACTCACTGATTACCGCCGTCCTCGCAGGGTTCGGACGCGCCATCTCAGAGGTTGGCGCCGTCATTATTGTAGGTGGCAACATTGACCATCTCACCCGCGTCATGACCACAGCCATTGCCTTAGAAACATCCAAAGGAGAGCTCGCGATTGCGCTCGCACTCGGCATCATCCTGCTCAGCATTGCCTTGATCGTGAATGCCGTCGTGATGATATTGAAAACACAAGCCAAGCGGATGGCCTATGTCTAAGACGCAACCGCCCTTATTGCCGATTTCAACACACGGACTCTCCCTCACGGTCCAAGGCAGAGCACTTCTCGACAACCTCAACTGCCACCTCTCTGGATCCGGAATCACACTCATCATGGGGCCCAATGGTGCGGGAAAAAGTTTGTTATTGCGTTGCCTACATGGCCTGATCGAGACCCCCGCAGGCATGGTACGTTTTGCAGGGGAACCGCTCAATGCGGAGATTCGATATGACCAAGCGATGGTATTTCAGCATCCAGTCCTTCTGCGTCGCTCTGTCGAGGCCAATCTTCGGTTTGTACTCGGGTACAGAAATACCAATCCCAACCATACCGTCGACGCGTTATTGGCCCGTGTAGGACTCTCAGAGAAGACCAAGCAACCCGCCCGCCTTCTCTCAGGCGGCGAACAACAACGCCTCGCACTCGCTCGCGCGCTGGCCTGCACGCCACGTATCTTATTTTTGGATGAGCCGACCGCCAGCCTAGATCCAGCGTCCGTCTTTCTGATCGAGAAATTGGTCTGTGAAGCGCGCGACCAAGGCACCAAGGTTTTATTTATTTCCCACGACATCGGCCAAGCCAAACGCTTGGCGGAAGACGTATTGTTTATTCACCGCGGTCGCGTGGCAGAACATACGCCCGCCTCAACCTTCTTCACAAGCCCAGAGTCCGAGGCCGCCAAAGCCTATCTCTCTGGGGATATTGTGTTGTAACACCAACCAAGGAGATCTACGCATGCACACATTGTCAATTCGAAAAATACTGCTCAGCCTGGTGGTTCTGCCTTTGGCTGCCAATTTGGCGATGGCAGAGAGCATCATCGTGCAGTCGACCACGTCAACCAAAAACTCAGGGCTCTACGATTACATACTGCCAATCGTTCAGAAAGAGACAGGGCTCACTGTTAACGTTGTGGCCGTTGGGACAGGACAAGCGATTAAAAATGCGGAACGTTGCGATGGCGACGTGCTTCTAGTTCATGCCAAAGCGTCAGAAGAAAAATTTGTCAAAGATGGTTTCGGCATTGAGCGATTCGACCTGATGTACAACGATTTCGTGATTGTTGGTCCAAGCAGCGATCCTGCAAAAGTCAATGGCATGAAAGATGTCACTGGCGCATTGACCAAAATTGCAAATAGTAAGGCGCTGTTTGCGTCACGTGGTGATGATTCAGGGACTCACAAAGCAGAACTCCGCCTTTGGAAGGGGGCGAACATTGACCCAACAGGCGCTTCAGGACAGTGGTATCGCGAAACCGGATCAGGAATGGGTGCAACGCTCAATACCTCGGTGGGGATGGGTGCTTACGTCCTGAGTGACCGCGCCTCCTGGGCAAACTTCGGCAACAAAGGGGACTTTAAGATCCACGTTGAAGGCGATTCCGCACTATTTAATCAGTACGGCGTGATCCGAGTGAATCCTGCAAAGTGCCCTTCCACGAAAGTTCAGGCTGGGCAAAAGTTTGTCGATTGGTTGATTTCTGAGCGCGGCCAAAACACCATCGCGTCCTACAGGGTCAATGGCGACCAGTTGTTCTATCCAAACGCAAACTAATCGATCATGACCCTTTGATCGGACCGCCCTCTGATGCATGCATGAGAGGGCTTTTTTATCAGCCTCTTGAAAGTTACCCGACCCCCTCCATTCTTGAAGATATTGCGAAGGATCAAGACCATGCTGACTCGAATTCTGCTCACTGTTTGTACCCTCTGGCTTCCGACCTGGGCACTCGCTGAACGCACAGTCACAGATTCTGCAGGTCGGATAGTCACGCTCCCTGACCGTATTGAACGTGTCTACGCGGCGGGCCCTCCGGCCTCGATCATTACCTATATGCTGGCTCCAGAGATGCTGAACCGGGATGGCCTCGCGCGCACCACGCCTACGAACGTCCGTTTCTTGCGCCCGCAGTACGTCGACCTTCCGGTCACGGGACGACTCACAGGGCGAGGTAGCACCGCAAACCTGGAATTGGTGATTACCTTACAGCCTGACGTGATTCTTGATTTTGGATCGATTCGAAGCACCTATGTCTCGCTTGCTGACGAAACTCAAGCGCAAACTGGCATTCCTTACCTGCTGATTGACGGTCGCTTCAATAACACGCCGACTGCTCTTCGTTTACTCGGTAACATCTTGGGTGTTCCTGAGCGCGGCGAGCGTCTGGCAGGCTACGCGGATGCGTTATTTGCAGAGATTGATGCAGTGCTCGCAACCATACCTGAAGAAAGACGGCCTTCAGTCTATTTAGCACGGGGACCAGACGGCTTAGAAACCGGTGTGAAAGGGTCGATCAATACTGAAATCATCGAGCGCGCAGGTGGCCGAAATATTGCCGACTACGGTGAGAAAATGGCCATGCAACGTAATTTGGTCAACATGTCGATGGAAGAGATTATCGCATCTGATCCAGACATCATTCTCACCTGGGATCGACAGTTTTTTGATCGTGTCTACCAAGATCCGCTCTGGGCTGACATCCGGGCAGTCAAACAACAACGGGTCTATTTTGCGCCATCTGCTCCCTTTGGCTGGATTGATCGGCCCCCATCGATTAATCGTCTAATCGGCCTAAAATGGCTCACCGGTCTGCTCTATCCAGAGCATTTTCAGTTTGACTTGAAAGAAGCTGTCCGCGAGTACTACCGGCTGTTTTACCACGTCGACGTTGCGGAGGCTGATCTCAACCAGTTGATCTCGTGGTCGACAACGCGCTGAGCCGCCTGGCGCGCTGGGGCTGGATTGCCAGCCTCAGTCTTGCATTACTCGGGCTGATCGTCCTGGCTGCAGGCATCGGTGCCTATCCGATCAGCCACATCGACATCCTGTCCCATCTTTGGCTGCGACTGCTCGGCGGTGAGGTGTCCGGCCAAGTCGATCGCATCCTATTTGAGATTCGGTTTCCGCGCATCGCCGCATCCGCGATCGTCGGCGCTGTCCTTGCTGCGGCCGGATGCGCCTACCAGGGCCTCTTTCGGAACCCCTTGGTATCTCCAGATATCTTAGGCGTGTCAACGGGCGCTGGGCTGGGGGCAGCACTCGGTATCCTGCTGTCACTGTCTATCGTCGCAATTCAGGTCATGGCGTTTGCTGGAGGCCTGGTGACAGTCGCGCTGGTGTATGCGGTCGCAAACATGGTGCGGCATCGTGAAGCAACCTTGGTGTTAGTCCTTGCCGGCGTGGTGATTGGCTCGCTGGCAGGGGCCACTCTATCCCTGATCAAAGTCTTGGCCGATCCCTATGACCAGTTGCCCGCCATCACCTTTTGGCTTCTCGGGTCCTTTGCCAGCATTCGCATCGCAGATGTGGTTGCCGTCATCCCGGCAGTTGTCATCAGCCTAATACCGATGATTCTGCTACGTTGGCGGATGAATGTACTTTCACTTGGCGACGAAGAGGCCAGAGCATTGGGGGTCCACCCCAGTCGTTTACGGGGGATCCTGGTGATTGCAGCAACGCTGATGACAGCGGCGGCCGTGTCCATCGCTGGCGTGATCGGGTGGGTGGGACTGATCGTCCCCCACATGGCTCGCTTATTGGTTGGACCAAACTTTGCCCGCCTACTCCCAGTCGCGATGCTCATGGGTGCGTGCTTTCTAGTCGGTATCGATACCTTGGCGCGGACTTTAACAACGACTGAAACGCCCATCGGAATACTGACCGCCTTCTTTGGTGCGCCTGTATTCTTGTTCTTGCTCGCCCGGAGTCGACGTGGATGGCAATAGGGATCACAGCAGACCAGCTCAGTATTGGCTACCCAGAGCGTCCGTTGGCAACCAATATCAATGTACATGTGGGGCGTGGGGAGATCGTGTGCCTGCTTGGACCCAATGGATCAGGTAAAACCACCTTGTTTAAGACCCTATTGGGGCTACTACCAACGCGTGCAGGGCATGTGGCGATTGATGGCATCGCATTGCAAGCGCTCAGTCCACAACAGATCGCACAGCGCATCGCTTACGTCCCACAAACACAAGGCCCTATCTTCCCTTACACGGTCGAAGACATTGTACTGATGGGGCGCACTGCGCAAGTCGGCTTGTTCAGTGCGCCCTCATCGATGGATCGCGAGATTGCGTCACAAGCACTGGATAAAATGCAGATCCGTCACCTGCAGGATCAAGTGTTTAGCACTCTCTCAGGTGGACAACGGCAACTCACTCTGATTGCCAGAGCCTTGGCACAACAGACCCCCTACATTGTGCTGGATGAGCCCACAGCCAGTCTCGATTTTGGCAATCAAATGAAAGTATTGGAATGCGTTCGTCAGTTGGCGGATGACGCCCTCGGGCTGATTATTTCCACCCATAACCCCGATCATGCATTTGCGGTTGCTGACCAAGTGATCTTACTCCATGAAGCTGCGATCACTGCGGCCAAGCCGCCCGCAGAGCAGCTGACATCTGAACGACTCACTGCGCTCTACGACCACCCGATTGAAGTGGTGACCCTCAATGACGGACGCCAAGTGTGCGTCAGCCGTTCAGGTCATCACTGACACACGGTCCTCTCGTGTACCTAACTTCCGTTGAACCGAATCAACCCAAGATCGGTGATCTGATAGCCGGCAAAAGATGCTGCCTGCTGCCGGAAGTCAGGACCCTGACAAAAGCCAAGAAAGCGTTGGAAGGGCGCATCAAACCAGGCCTTTCGATCAACTAGTAGATCAAATTCTTCTTGCACGATGTCGACAAAAGACAGGGAATACCGATGCGCAAGCGCTTGCAAACCAAAGGCAACGTCGCAAGTCCCATCAAGGACCGCCAGCGCCGCATCGGTCTCCGAACGGAAGACGGGAGTCATCAGCATCGTCTCGGGATCTAACCCTTGCTGGTCACACAGCGCGTTAAACAGAGACTGTGTGCCGGATTGGAGTTGGCGTGTCGCAACGCGGAGCCCCGGTAGATCCGCCAGTGTCCTCACCTGATTGGCATGGGCGGGTCCAATAATGAGCCCTCGTACTCGCGTCACAAAACGCATGAGAACCACAGGCTCTTCGGCAAAACCATCGACAAGCCAGGGCCGATTCCATTCACCTAACTCTGCGTCATACAAGTGCAACCCTGCCATCATGCCCTCACCGTTGGCAAAGCGCTCCAATCCATCCAAACTGCCATCCGTAAGATTGGCAATGCCTGACTCCGACTCACGCAATGCCCAATCCAGCAAGGGATCATGACTACCCACCACAACCAGGGGGCGAAATGCACCAAAATCGCTCTGCCGTGCCATCCACTGGCGTATCTCGGCCTCAGGAAAGAGCAATTTCCCGGTCGCTCGCACACAGGGAATCTCGCCCTTCGCGGTCAAGTCATAGACCTTACGCTCCTTGATACGGAGAAGATCTGCGACTTCCTTGGTCGTCAAATACTGTGTCATCGTGACCCGTCCTTGGTCATTCCACTGAGCAAAATGTGATAGATAAACCGAGTGGGATCGGCGTACTCGGCGCTGTCAAGTAATCGATGACCAGAGAGTTCACACCAGGCGGGTACATCACGTAAGGTGGTTGGATCATCCGCGATCACCCGAATCACCGCGTTGACAGACAAATCTTGGATTCGTTTTTTGACGCGCAGAACCGGCAGTGGACACTTCAGGCCGAGGGTATCGATCTCAAGGTCCACGTCGGTCATTGAAGACGTCAGTTCAAACGAACTGACGAGGGTGCAGTGGTCTTCTCTGCTGCCGAGTAACCTGCACCTTGCAAGGTGTAATAGGCAGCGACTGAGATGAGGGCTGTCGCCACAAAGGCCGTTAACATTGCTTTCATTCCCTGAATTCCTCCCTTACTTGCCATGATGCGCTGACAGTGAGGAGCCTGCTGGAATCTTCCCTTTCGCCTCTTCCTCAGCAGACCCAAAGGCTATGGTGTTGACGCGCCCACTCCAGGTCAACTTGCCCATTACCCATGGCATCAAACGCACCTTCCATGCCCACCGAGCCGATATAAATGTGGGCAACGATCGCCACCATCATGACAAAGGCCACAATCGCGTGCCAAATCTGCGCGTACTGCATTTCTTCATGCGGCAACAACTCGGTTGGATAGCTCGACCCAAATACCGAATTCATGATCGCAAAGGTCTTCGCAAACATTGGATATTCAAACGGGAACAGAAGAGAGATTCCTGATAACGAGACCGAGAATCCAAGCACCATGACGGTCCAGAAAATAATCTTTTGACCGGCATTGAACTTCTTCGCTGGTGGATGCTCTTTCCCGAAAATACCACCGCCCTTCGCAAACCACACCAGATCAAGCTTGTTGGGGATGTTGTGCCAGACCCACATAAAGAAGGTCATAAACAAACCCAGCATAAATGCCCATGCAACGTTGTTATGAATCCACTTCGATCCAATTGCGAGCGTTGAAAATGCCTCGTGACCAATCACAGGGATTAGCAACTGACGACCCAGAAGTGTGAGGAGGCCTGTTAAGCCAAGCAACACAAAGGAACTCGCCAATACCCAGTGTCCAAATCGCTCGACGGCCTTAAAGCGCTCAATGGTTGTCCCCGCAGGACCTCCATCAATCATGATCCGACCACGTGCAAAATAGAAAAATACCAATAATCCGATTATTCCCAAGAGCGCCCCACCACCGTAGGTCGCCAGAGGACCTTGTCGTAATTCTAGCCAGCGCATGCCGCCGTCTTGAACCAGAATATCTGCGGCAGGACCGCTGTTGGAAACCTTAATGTCCAGGTCGCTGTAACGAATCCCACGGAATACTTCAGAATCAGACACTCCACCCAAGACCCCCAATTGCTCGGTGATTTGCTTGGCAGCATCTGGGTTGCCCGTTGCGTCACGGCGGAAACTGTCGTCAATTTGTTGTCCGGCTTGACGCGCCATAATATCTTGCAGTGTCTGCGCACCACCGGTCGACTCGCGTGTCGTCTCGTTGGCATGTGACAGACCCACTGTCATGGAGAAGAGTGCGATCAATAACGCACCAATCGTCTGTGTCATGTCGACCCCTTGACTGCTCGCGCAGCTCTCAATTTGCTTAAGAACGAACAGTGGGCGCAGATGCGCCCACCGTCCTTGATGGTTGTTAATTCCGTCTTGGAATTAACCGCCAGTTTGCTGGCCGTACGCCGAGCCCCAGCCCCATGCACCTGAACCGAAACCACGGGTCACGACACGCTCGCGATAAATCGCGGACACATCATCACCGTCGCCGGCTAACAGGGCCTTGGTCGAACACATTTCGGCGCAGACTGGCAACTTGCCCTCTGCAACACGGTTGCGTCCATACTTCTGGAACTCTGCTTCCGAGTGGGCCTCTTCCGGACCGCCAGCACAGAAAGTGCACTTGTCCATCTTACCGCGCGAACCGAAGTTGCCGGCTTGAGGGAACTGCGGCGCACCAAATGGGCAGGCGTAGAAGCAGTAACCACAACCAATACACAGATCTTTCGAGTGCAATACGATGCCATCGTCTGTCTGGTAGAAGCAGTCTACAGGGCACACTGCCATGCAGGGTGCGTCTGAACAATGCATGCAAGCAACTGAGATCGAACGCTCTCCAGGCTTCCCGTCGTTGATCGTGACAACACGACGACGGTTAATTCCCCAAGGCACTTCGTGCTCGTTCTTACATGCCGTTACGCATGCATTACATTCAATGCAGCGTTCTGCGTCGCAAAGAAACTTTGCGCGCGCTTTTCCTCCGAGTGACATATCTCACGTCCTCCTTAAGCTGGCATGATTCTGCACAGCGTTGCCTTGGTCTCTTGCATTTGAGTGACCGAGTCATAGCCGTACGTTTGAACAGTATTGGTGGATTCACCAAGCACATAATGGATCGGCACCCTTCGGATACTTTCCGCGGAGGTCCTTCCCTTCAAAATGCCCGCCGAAGTGGAACGGCATGAACGCCACACCAGTGCCAACGCGGTTTGTCACCATCGCCTTCACTTTAATGCGTGCCCCTTCCGGTCCTTCCACCCAGACATCAGCACCATCACGAATGTTCAGGTTGTTCGCATCACGCGGATTCACCTCGATGAACATCTCTTGCTGGAGCTCTGCCAACCATGGGTTTGAACGGGTTTCATCACCACCACCCTCGTACTCAACCAGTCGACCAGAGGTCAACACGATTGGGAAATCCTTCGAGAAGTCTGTCTTCTGGATGGATGCGTACATGGTCGGGTACACGCCAGAATGTCTTATCCGCATAGGTCGGATAATCCTTCACAAGGTCATAGCGTGCGGTGTACAACGGCTCACGATGCAACGGAATTGGATCTGGGAAGTTCCAGACCACAGCCCGCGCTTTCGCGTTACCGAAGGGCGCACACTCGTGCTTGATCGCAACGCGCTGAATCCCGCCTGACAGGTCGGTCTTCCAGTTGGTCTTCGCACCAGCCACCTTGTCGATCGCAGCGCGCTCGTCGGCAGTCAGATCCTTGTCCCAGCCCAGATCCATCAGCATCTGCATGGTGAACTCTGGATATCCGTCTTTGATCTCGGAATCCTTCGAATACACACCGTCAGCCAACAAGCTTTGGCCATCACGCTCAACACCAAACCGCGCACGGAAGGTCAAACCACCTTTCGAAACCGGAATCGACATGTCGTACAGGTTCGCTGTACCTGGGTGCTTCATCTCTGCAGTACCCCAGCATGGCCATGGCATCCCATAGAAATCGCCATCGCATGGACCACCGACAGCACGCAAGGTGGTGCGATCAAAGGTGTGCTGGTTCTGCATGTGCGCACGCATCCGCTCTGGTGACTGGCCAGTGTAGCCGATTGTCCACATCCCACGGTTGAACTCGCGGGTGATGTCTTCAATCAGCGGCTCATCACCATTGACCTTAATGTTCCGGAACATCCGATCACTAAAGCCAAACTTGTCGGCGAACAGCTTGATGATGGTGTGATCAGGCTTTGATTCGAACAGAGGCTCGACCACCTTCTCACGCCACTGTAACGAGCGGTTCGACGCAGTCACAGACCCATAGGTCTCGAACTGAGTGGTCGCTGGCAGCAAGTAGGCTCCATCTTTACGGTCATGCAGGACTGCAGACACGGTTGGGAACGGATCAACAACGACCAAGAGGTCGAGTTTTTCCATTGCCGTTTTCATTTCCTTCATCCGTGTCTGGGAGTTTGGTGCATGACCCCAAAGGACCATTGCACGTGTGTTGTCAGGCTGACCCAGGTTTTCTTTGGCTTCCAAGACGCCATCGATCCAACGAGAGACTGGAATACCAGTTTCGTTCATCATCAGCTTCTGCTTGCCATCCTTTCCAGCCATGGTCGCAAATCGACCTTTCAACCAGTCGAGATCTTCTTCCCAAACGCGCGCCCAATGCGCCCAAGAGCCTGCGGCTAAGCCGTAGTACCCAGGCAGGGTATCCGCGAGCACACCCAAATCGGTTGCACCCTGCACGTTGTCGTGGCCACGGAAAATATTCGTACCACCGCCAGCAACACCCATGTTCCCCAGTGCCAACTGCAGAATGCAGTATGCGCGGGTATTGTTGTTACCGTTGGTGTGCTGGGTACCACCCATACACCAGATCACAGTGCCAGGACGATTGTTGGCCAGTGTTTTCGCGACGCGCTCAAGTTGCGCACCTGGAACACCAGTTACACGCTCGACTTCAGCAGGATTCCACTTCGAAATCTCTGGTCTAATCTGATCCATTCCCCAAGTCCGGGTACGGATGAACCCTTTGTCTTCCCAACCATTCTCGAAGATGTGCCACAAAATGCCCCATATGAGAGCGACATCGGAACCTGGACGGAAGCGAACATATTCATCAGCGTGCGCTGCAGTCCGCGTAAAACGTGGATCGCAGACGATTAAGGGCGCATTATTCTGCTCTTTCGCCTTCAAGATATGCAGTAACGACACAGGGTGCGCTTCAGCGGGGTTACCCCCAATCAGGAAGATCGCTTTTGAGTTGTGGATATCATTGTAGGAGTTAGTCATCGCACCATAGCCCCAGGTGTTCGCAACACCGGCTACTGTGGTGGAGTGACAGATCCGCGCCTGATGGTCAACGTTGTTGGTTCCCCAATACGCCGCAAACTTACGGAACAGGTACGCGCCTTCGTTATTGCTCTTTGCAGAACCCAGCCAGTACACCGAATCGGGGCCTGACTCATTGCGAATCTTCAGCATCTGGTCGCCGATCTCATTGATCGCATCCTGCCAAGAAATTCGAGTCCACTCACCATTGACCAGCTTCATTGGGTACTTCAGTCGACGCTCGCCATGGGCGGTGCTCACGCACTGCGGCACCTTTCGCGCAATGTGCGCCGAGGTTGAATGGGCTGTCCCAGCCAGGCTCTTGCCCAACCCAAACGCCATTTTGAACTTCTGCTTCAACCGTACAGCCGACCGAACAGTGTGTACACACACTCTTCACAATTTCGACTTTACCTGAAGCACTTGAATGTGCCGCTGCTTGCACTTTGCCACCAGATAGTGACAACGCTGCAATTCCTCCGACAGCTAGACCAGATGCGCGTAAAAACGCACGACGGTCAACTTTCTGGGAACCGAGCGTCGAAAGCAGAGACCCAGCACGGGAGCCGAATGCCACCCCATTGGTCTTCTTTCTTAACATGTTGGTTTCCTTTTTGTTCCTGTTATCTTTCTGAAAAACAACACCAAAAGTGCAAGTGGAGCCTCACGCAACCCACAAGCACCGTGGTATCTATTTCTCAGAACCGAGCTGAGTCAAGATACTTCTTGACGTGCTCTGTTTTCCGAAGCCCAAGCGTTTGCTCTGTCTCAACTGTGACACCAGCAACTGCTTGCGTTCCGGCTGCCATTGCGGCCACTGCCGCGGGCACTCCAGTCGCAGCCAGCTTCAAGAAGCTTCTCCGTCCTTCAGCCTTTAATTGGCGGTCCATAGACACCTCCATTTCACACACTCCGGGCAAGCCCGGCCTTTTTGGGAACATCCCAAAACCTATTCCATGCGGAATGCGTCAGCTTCCACATCGATAAAATGCCGTCCCAACGTACCGATTGGGGCATATAACACTGCGCTCTCTGCTCGCTCAATATCGCTAAATACAAGCTTCATCCACGGCGCGATGTGAGCCTCGAAAAAAGCTTTTTGCTGGGCGATAGATGCAGGGCCTGACTGAAAACTTCCCGTGATCAATCCAGCCATCACTTGGCACAGAAACCCCGCATGATCCTCAGGTTCGGACACGCCTTCCGCACGCGCAGCCCCCAAGGTTGCCAGGGTTTGCCGGAGAATCGCTAAGGGTTTTTCGTTTAGAAAGCCGGTCAAATAATAACTGGCGTAGGGCAGGATCTCACCACGCCCAAGTCCGATAAACAACGCGTTGTACTCGCGCTCCACATCGTCGGCAGTGACTTTTGAGGACACCGAAGCAAGTGTTTTCGTGGCGCGACCAATCTCAGTGTCATCGCCTTGCAGCGACGCCATTCCATCGAGTAACTCAGCGGTTGGTGGATCCGTTAACAACTGGCCAAGTAGTTGATAGAGCTGTGCTCTCGATACATCCTCGTCCATGAGGGATTTAGGGCACTGCATGACGGCATTTTGGCTCACAGCCTCTCCGTTCTTATCTCAAATCATGAATTAGAATATCCAGATCCATTCTGGATTCAAGTCTTTTTCGTCCTCGGCCCGCTAACTATCAAATCGCATCCGCGCAGGATATCGATGGATTAACGATGCCGTCTCTTCGGAATCCCCTGACAGGCGACCCTCCTCCGACACACTCTGAGTATGCGCCGCCCGGTCACGGGATGCATTCTGCAATGCATCATTTTCAACCGGCGGGTTCTCAGCATTTTCTCAGAGACCCCCTCGGAGTCCTCGGATTCTAGGAGCGCGGGCTCTGTACCCGCGAGCGTCCGAATCGCGTCAGGCGGACGAACAGAATGGGTCTCAGAATCAGGCATATCTGCAAAGGCCTGTTCAATCACCTTTTTCGCGTATCCAACCCCAGCCGTATAGGATGATGAAATAATCGGCTCGATGATTGTGAAATCAGTATCGTAATCATTCAGGCCGTCCAGATTTGCCAGAATCGGGTTACTCACCCACAAGGCACGCAGCGCACGACGGCGAATGAACTCGGGAACGCCTTCTTTGAAAAAACCGGTTAAGTCATCGCCGGACACCACCTCGTCAGGGTTCGGCAGTTCCCACTTCGCTAACAATTCCTCCTCTGTCAGCGTCTCTTCAGCCAACTCGCTGGCAATGGCAGCCTCGCCTTCAGCCGTCGCCGCGTCTCGCTCGGCACGATCCAGGGCCTCAGCCTCTTCTTGCACCCGCTTCCGTCGGAGAGCCCAGCGGTTCATCAGATCCTCGTCTTGCACAGTCAATGGTCCTTTCTTAATTTTTGCGCGCGGGGAGACCGATACACATCCGTTGTCTGGCTGATACGCGGATCACCGCGACCATCTTCCACGCGATCTACTTGGGCACGATCACGTTGCCGTTTTTGAAAGGGCTCATCCTCGTAGTGCAGATCAACAAATTCATTAACCCACGCAGCCAAGCCTTCAGACATGGGAACAGCTTCGACCAAATTCTCGCCACTGTCGAGCGCGTCCTGCGCTTCGTAGGCGGATGCTGTGACCGCTCCAACGACCCAGTCACTCGGTGAAGCGCCGATTGAATCAGGAACCAAAATCACCCACAGCGAGGGCGCTTCCATGTTTAACGAAACCTTATAGGCCTCCACGTCACTCCGATACAGCGTCAATTCAGCCACACCCGCTAAATAATCAATGACATTGCCGTCTTCGCGCATCGGTTTCCAGAAGGCATCAGGTGCCCCTGGCACGACGGCAACCGGGGTCCATACCCACTGAGCCCACTGCGTAACGCCTGGGGTCCGGCGAACCATCACGCCCAATGGGAGGCTGCGCCGCCATGCACTCGTTCGATTGTCTTCCGCCATTAACTACGTCACTCTCATCAGTCTGATCATCCATGACAATACATTCTAAGATTTGAAACGGAATTTCAAATCCTTGAACTTTGATGCACTAGATAGCACTGTGTGATCTGATTCAGCAATAACAAGCCATCACTTGGCAGGAGATTCCGATATGACGCAACAACGCACATTGCTCGTGTGTGACTGTGCCAACACCCAAACCGCGAATCCGGAACTACTTCAAAAAGCGGCAGGTGCGCACCAGGTTGTGACGTCATCAGGACTCTGCACCGGGGACCTCGATCGCGTCGCGGCTGCCTTGAGCGCTGACGGTGAAGTGATTGTCACCTGCGGACAACAAGCACAGCTGTTTGATCGACTGAGCGAAGAAATCATCGCCACCTCAGGCCGTGCCGCCCCCTTTATGGCCATTGATATCCGAGATCGCGCGGGCTGGGCACCAACCAATGCGAATCAGAAACAAGTGGAGGCGAAGCAAGCCGCTCTCATTAAAGCAGCGACACTCTCCCAACCGATGGCCCCCCTGAAAACCATTGAATCTCAGGGCGTCTGCTGCATCGTGGGGCCTCAAGCCGCTTGTGAATGGCTTGCTAGCCAGCTCACACCGACGCTAGGCGTGACGATCATAATCACTGACGAACCAAAGCTGAAGGAACCCACGGCTGCCTATGATGTGACGCGCGGTACCTTACGTGAAGTCTCGGGCGCATTGGGTGGATTCACGATCATCATTGATCAATTCGCTGAAATGGTGCCGACAGGCCGTGGACGTATCGCCTTTACCGCTCCTCGCGATGGCGCCAAATCCAAATGCGACATCTTTATTGACGTCCGAGGCCTCGATCCCGCGTTTCCGGCCCATCATAAGCGCAACGGATATTTCTGGGCCTCACCAACCGACGAGGTTGCACTGAGGGCGCTCGTGCCAAAAGCACTGGATCGCATCGGCTCCTTTGAGAAAACCATTTACTTCCGCTTCGAGGAAAGTCTCTGCGCCCATTCTCGCGCGAAAAAGACGGGATGCACGCGCTGCCTTGATGTATGCCCCACCGAGGCGATCTCGAGCCGAGGCGATACAGTATTCATTGACTCCAATGTGTGTGCGGGCTGTGGGTCCTGTGCGGCAGTGTGCCCAACAGGTGCAGTCACCATGACCGACCCCCCCTTCGAGCATTTCACGCGCACCATTGCGACGCTCGCAGAAACCTACCGTGCGCACGCCCAATCTGCACCGCGACTCCTGATCCATGACGCGGAATTCGGTGGGGAGCTGATTCGTTTATTGGCGCGCCATGGAGAAGGCTTACCTTCAGACGTCATTCCACTCGGGCTCGACCACATCGAAGGGGTTGGTCATGCAGAATGTCTTGCCGCTCTCGGTGCTGGTTTTAGCCAAGTATTTGTCCTAATCGGACCCAAGACCGAACGTGAGGCACTGGATCCGCAATGGCTCATTACCGAAGCCATTTTAACTGGGACGGGGCACGCTCTTGAACGCATACAGCGTCTCGAAGTGACGTCTCCAGGGGCACTCTTTGACGCCTTAACCACACCAACACATCCAGATCCTGCGATTACCCCGGTGCTGCTTATCGGTGGTCGGCGTGATGTCGTGCGCCTCATTGCCAGCGCGCTGGCTGACGCAACAAAGGCCAGTGCCAGCACATCGATAGAGGCCCCAATTACGCTCCCTGTGGGCGCTCCTTACGGCGAAATTCAAGTCAATGGCGATGCATGTACCCTCTGCCTAGCCTGTGTCTCGCTGTGTCCAACAGCCGCCCTCGGCGACCACCCGGATAAACCGGAAATTAACTTTACCGAGAATAGCTGCATCCAGTGCGGGATATGCGCGAATACCTGTCCAGAATCGGCCATAACACTCAGTCCACAACTCAATCTAGACAAAGGTGTGCTGTCCGCCCGCCCCCTACACGGTGAAGAACCCTTTGCTTGTGTCGAGTGCGGACGGGAATTCGGTGTCAAATCCACGATCGAGCGAATCATCGAAAAACTCAACGGCAAACACTGGATGTACACCGGCTCCGATAATTTCAAGCTGATTCAAATGTGCGATGACTGCCGCATTAATGCGCAATATCACGACGACAACGCACCCATGAAGATGGGCAATCGCCCCCGGCCAAGAACCACGGACGATTACCTCGATAGTTAGGATTAGCGCGCTTGAACCGGCGCACCCAGGTCCAGCGGTTCAAGCGTGCTCACAAAAGTCACAATATCCAAGACGTCATCGAGAGTCAGATGGATACGCGCAATATGGACAGGACGAAGATCCGTATGCGGATCCTGAATCGATTCAATCGCAATCAGGGCGCGATGTGGATTTGCACCATAGAACGTTGAAAATGTGGGCAACCAATCCGTGAAAGATCGCATCGCATGGAACGACGGCGAGTTTCCGATAGCGCCAAAGGGTTTGGAACGATCCACCACGTGACATCGCGCGCAATGTAGCTCTGAAAGTTGCTTACCGCGCGCCACATCTCCAGTCAACGCCACTTCGACCACTACCGGCTGGACACGTTTTGGGGTCGTAAAGAGAGGCACTCCCGCGAGCTGAAAATCAAGTAATGCTGCCCGGCCAGGGTCGCTTTTCAGCCACTCTGCGAACACGGCCATCGCCTTTGGTGATGCCTGTTCGGCGACCAGGCCGACCATCAGTTCGTCGACATTTGCAACGTGTACCCCAGACTCATCAGGGGCCATTGGTCGCAACCCAAAATCAGCCTTCGTTTCATCACTGGTCGCGCTTAAGCGAACCCGCGACTTAAACATAAAACGTGGAAACAAGTGTTGATCCAAGCCCGCATCTAGCCAAGGCTCTGGGATAAACACGCGCGCATCCGCGGCGATGCCTGCGAGAGGCAAAAACAACCACGCGACGATCCAATAACGTAACCATCTGCACATCACATGTCTTCTCTTGTTATGGTTATTCTAAGAAATTAAGGTCGTATCGAGAAAGATACAAGCGTTCTGATTGATTTTTAACAGCACGCCCGTATTGTGTGGCCTGATAATAACAATGAGGAATCACCATGAATGACGATGCGTTTAACATGTCGATGCGGAAGTTTTTAAAGTCTGTTGGAGTCACCTCGCAACAGAAGATTGAAGAGGCGGTCCGCGCTGCCGAGCAGTCCGGCTCCCTGCCAGCTCAACTCGTTGTCACAGTCGAGCTCCGGATGCCAGACATCGGCTTGTATCATACTGTGGACGGTCACATCACCGTCGACACCCCATAGGACAGGCTATGTCAGATCAAGAATCAGGGAGCAAACCGGCCGTTGTGCAATTTAAAGATGCGAGTGCAATGAAAAAGCCCGCAGTCACGCCAACAGCCAATCCCAATGTCATCGCTACCGACGCTAAACCTAAGAATCCCCCGAAGCAAAATCCTGAGGGTGTCCGACACATCATCGCAATCGCCTCTGGAAAAGGGGGCGTCGGGAAATCCACTGTGTCCTCGAACTTAGCAGTGGCACTCGCTGGGCGCGGCCTGCGCGTTGGTCTGCTGGACGCCGATGTCTATGGACCCAGTCAGCCTCGAATGCTAGGGGTCTCTGGGCGCCCTTCCAGCCCAGATGGCAAGACCATTTTACCGCTTCGTAACCATGGCGTGACACTGATGTCGCTCGGGCTCATGACCCCGGAAGACGAGGCAATCATCTGGCGTGGACCGATGCTCATGGGCGCCCTGCAGCAGATGCTGAATCAAGTGCAATGGGGTAAATTGGATGTCTTACTGGTCGACCTGCCGCCAGGAACAGGCGATGTCCAAATGACTTTGAGCCAAAAGACCAATGTGGCGGGTGCTGTCATCGTCTCCACGCCACAAGACATCGCGCTCATTGATGCCAGGAAAGGGATTGACATGTTTAAACGCATGGAGGTTCCCCTGTTGGGCATTGTTGAGAATATGTCGTCCTTTGTCTGCTCAGGATGTGGCATGGAGCATCATCCCTTCGGTCATGGTGGCGCCCGCGCTGAAGCAGAGAAGCTGGGCATTCCATTCTTAGGGGAAATCCCTCTGGACCTAGACATTCGCATTGCCAGTGACGGCGGTGCACCGATTGTTGTCAGCCATCCCAATGGCCCTCAAGCCCAGTCCTTTTTCGCACTCGCTGATCAGTTAATTGCGTCAGGAGTTCTTGCCTAATGCAACCACCCGTCGTTGAAGGACATCCTGTGTTTCCGCCGCTCCTCAAAGGAGAGCGGGTTCCTGTGCATGGGGATCCCTTTGTGAAAGCCATGACCCAGGCCATTGCAGGAATCGATTCTGGGACGATTTACTGGTCGGAAGACATCGAAACACTGAAAGCTGCCATCGTGCTGGCTCCAGAAACCAGTTTGGAGGAGGCGCTGCAAGCCTATTACGTAGTTCAGATTGGAATCGCAGAAGCGCTTGGTGCGCTTGCACCACCCGAAGTGCCTGTGCAATTTGTCTGGCCTGATCGGATCAAGGTCAACGGGGCGTTTTGTGGTCGATTACGGATCGCTGCTGAAACGACTGCACCAGACTCCCATCCGAATTGGCTTATCATTGGTTTTGAGATTCCGTTTGCATCAACGTCAACCGTTGATCCCGGGGAGCATCCCAATGAGACCGCACTGTACGAAGAGGGTTGTGTTGAGATTTCCCCAACTGGGTTACTCGAGAGTTGGTCTCGCCATACCCTAGTCTGGTTGAATCGCTACCTGGCGGATGGGTTCACTCCCGTCCATGAAGCATGGCGCGGTCGCTGTATTGGTCTTGGCGAGCAAATTACCTATCCGCGTGAAGGATTATTCACAGGGGTGGATGATCGCGGCAATATGCTGTTACGAGACGGGGCAATAACAACCATCATCCCGCTGTCCGACTACTTGGAGTCCCTATGAAACTTGCCCGTACTATCCGCCTGGACGAGTCTGACGAGAATGTCTTTGAACATCCTGCAGGCCCAGGTGAGTGGGCGATTTCGGGGGGCTTTGAATTTGCCAATTGGACTGACGAAAATCTTCAAGGAAAGCAACGACAAGCCTTTACAAATGGATGGTTAAGTCTGGAAAGTGGGGGCCGTGCCACCTTCGTCGCTGTCGCTGACATTCTTGAAGCGGAATACAATGCACTCATCGACCAGCTCGCTGCCCGTTTTGTCTCCGAGTTTGGCGCGCCGTCGATTGATATCGCACGCCCTGTGGCCCTGGAGGAATTGGAACACATGCGGCACATGTGTGAAGACCAAATCGACAATACGTTGTTGATGGTTAGCAGAACCCTAGAGGACGTCGGCGTGCATGAAGCCTACCGCTACAGTGCGCCAAGCGACGCTGACCTAGAAGCGTTCGCAGTCCATGGGTCCGTCGATTAAGACGGACGCATGTAGTTGCGATAGGGCACGTAGTGCACTAAGACACCGGGTGTCACCGCAACTGCATCATGGCCTAACACCACCAACCCATCGGACCAACTAATACTAGAAATCCGCCCAGATCCTTCTGACGGAAACACCTCACAGTGTCCATCCAGATTTAATCGCGCACGCAGATACTCGTTGCGACCCTCTCGCTTATTCTTTTTGAAGGCGGCTGGCACTGAATAGCCCTGTGGCTCAAACCACGCACCACCCGCCAACACTTCAAGCGCCGGCCGGCCAAACACCAAAGCGCACACATAGGCCGCAACTGGATTCCCGGGCAAGCCAATAATGGGTGTTTCCTGCCACATTCCAAGCGCCAACGGACGACCTGGCTTCAGCGCGATCCGCCAGCTGGTTAAAGCCCCTTCAGCTTTTAAAATCGCCGAAACATGATCCTCATCCCCGGCCGAGGCACCCCCTGAGGTAAAGATCACGTCGCACTGCTTGGCACCCTGATTCAGGGCATGTCGAACAGCATCGCGGGTGTCTTCCACCAACCCGAGATCGACAGCGTCAAATCCAAGTTCGCGCATCATTGCCAAGAGCATGGATCGATTGGCATCGTAGACCTGCCAGTCTGAAGCAGCTGCACCCACGGGGCGGATTTCATCCCCAGTCGACAAAACGCCGACCTTCAGGCGCGCGCAGACCGGCACAGTCGCTAATCCAACTGAAGCCAACAGGGCGAGATCGGTGGCAGTTAAGCGTCGACCCGCTTGAAACACAGCAGTACCCTCAAGCATATCTTCACCCGCATCGCGGGTATTTGAGCCCTGCTTCAACGGGCCATTAAACGCAATTTGCGTCTCAGTGATGGTGCAATCTTCTTCCAATACAACGGTATCAACACCCGGAGGAATGACCGCTCCAGTGAGGATGCGCACCGCACACCCAGGCAAAACCGATCCCTCAAAGGGAACACCGGCCGCCGCACGACCCGGCATTAACTCGAGGATACAGGCGCCCTCTGGAATGGGACCTGCAAACCCATAGCCATCCACAGCTGAGTTTGCGGACGGTGGAGAGGACCGTTGAGCGACTACGGGCGCACTGAGAATGCGATCAAACGCCGCTTCTAATGCGACTATCTCACCTTGCGCAACCACAGGGCGTAAGGCGGCCTGCAAAAGACGCCTTGCCTCATCCACCGGGGTCCAGTGCACCCCTGGCGGCAGCGCAAAACAATCATTGGTAAGGGGGGGTGGCTGGATCATGGCAGTCTCACTGTGTGGTGAATAAAATCAGCAATCGCATCAATTGCATCCAAATCAAATCGGGGCCGATCCCAATCATCAACCACCGCATCCGTGACCAGCGCAAGCACAGAGCGATCTTCCCTCCCGATGGGCGGCTGTATCGTCCCCGCACGATAGACCTCGAGACGGGGATGGCGTCCATACTTGTAACCTTCGACGAGCACTAAGTCGACAGGCGCCAACCGATCTAATAAGGCCTCTAAAGACGGCTCGGCATCGGCTGAAGACTCATGCATCAATGCCCATCGGGGACCTGACGCCAGAAGCACTTCGTGAGCCCCGGCAGCACGGTGTCGATAGCTGTCGGTACCTGGAACGTCGATGTCAACGTCATGATGCGTGTGCTTGATCGTCGATACAACCAAGCCGCGTTGTGTGAAGGTGGTGACAAGGCGCTCAGTGAGCGTCGTTTTTCCGGTATTTTTCCAACCAACGATTCCAAAAATGATCATTGCGCCTGTTCCAGCATTCGTCGTGCATCATCCAATTCATCTGGTGTATTCACGTTAAAAAACGGATCATAGATGCCCGTCTCAAAGCGGACCTCCACACCCCCTTCTGCATCCGTCCAGCGCACAATCTTGCGTAACCCGCTCTCAAGTGCCCGATGCAAACTGTCGATCGTACTGACATGCCACAAGCCAAAGGTCGGTTGCCGATGCCATACCCCGTCCGCATCCGCCGTCGCTGCTAGGGCAATCGGCGCACCGGATTGGCACGCATCTTGGCAGCGCACGACAAAATCCAATGGAAAAAAAGGCGTATCGGCGGCGACCGTTGCCACCCAGTCAGCGTGATGAGCGCGCGCCCACTCCATCCCGGCCAACACACCGGCAAGCGGCCCAAGAAAGCCACCGAGCGAATCTGGAACGGTTGGTAATGCCAGATGCGCGAATCGCGCTGGGTCACCATTGACGTTTAATACGAGTCGATCCACCTGGGGGGTGAGCCGGCGGATGACCTCGTCGAGAATGGTATGCGGTCCCAGCGACAGTAGCCCTTTATCCTGACCACCCATCCGAGTTCCCTGGCCGCCCGCAAGAATGACGCCGACCACGTTAGTCATCCTGTGCCCCCTTGCGTCGATGACGCAACTCTTCCTCACCCACCTCACTGGGATCAGAGTCGAGGACCAATCGATCTTCGCCACTCAAACAACTGAACTTACGCCCGCGCATCCTGCCAATAAGGGTGAGACCAACTTCCCGTGCAATATCTACGCCCCAGGCAGTGAAACCCGACCGACTCACCAATGCTGGGATCCCCATCAAGGCGGTCTTAATGACCATCTCTGATGTCAATCGACCGGTGGTGTAGAGCAGCTTATTACCCGGCTCGACGCCGTGACTCAACATCCATCCCGCGATCTTATCGACCGCGTTATGACGCCCGACATCTTCCATATAGACCAGAGGGCGAGGTCCTTCACACAGCACCGTCCCATGGATTGCGCCAGTTTCGAGATAGAGACTCGGGGTTCGATTGATCTGATGCGACAGCGCATACAGCCAAGATGTCTTCAACGGCATTGCTGGCAAGGTGAGACCCTGCAGGCCCTCCATCATATCCCCAAACACGGTGCCGACAGCACAGCCAGAGGTTCGCGTTTTCTTTTCGAGTTTGGCCTCATAGTTCGCGGTCTCGAGGGTCCGCACGACGACCACCTCAAGCTCCTCATCATAGTCCACACCGGTCACAGTATCGGTCGACTTCAACATGCCCTGATTTTTTAGAAATCCCAGCGCAAGGTACTCAGGATAGTCACCGATTGTCATGGCCGTGACGATCTCCTGAGCATTCAAATAAATGGTCAAAGGGCGCTCTTCAATGACGGCAATGGTCTGCGTTGCTCCCATCTGATCCACCCCAGTCACCGATCGCGATAGCCGCGGGTTGTGCAGGTCCGGGACTAACAAATAATCCGACAAATCAGCTAAGGTCGACATGGCGCATCCTGTGTGTTTTTCCCCAATGATTGGGTCCTCAACGAGAGTCTCAAGGATCCAACTCTCCCAAGCGCTCTTCCACCCCAGGCTGGAATGCATGATCCGATGGCTCGAGCCAATCAGATAGCCGATCGATAATTGCCGCGAGGACGGCTTCATGGGCGTCCGACTTTTGGCTGGCATCTACCCGAACCCAAGGCACTCGCTGTGCCCGACTCAGCATCACCTCAACCGCGTGCTCATAGGCCGCTCGATGCTCCCAGGCATTGAGATCATCCAAGGTGAGCTTCCAACGCTTCTCAGGAATTCGTGCCCGTCGTCGCAAGCGTTCACGCTGGATCTCTGCTGGGATATCCAAAAAGCATTTGATCAAGGGAATGTCCTGATCCTCAAGCGTCGCTTCAAACGTATCGATCGCGTCGAAAGCGCTGACATAGGCTTGATCCGACAAACCCTGTTCCACCCGCTCAACCAATACTCGCCCATACCAAGATCGGTCGAAAATGACCAACTGCCCAGGCGCCGGTAAGCGGGACCAAAATCGCCATAAAAAGGGCCGAAACGCTTCGGTCGATGTGGGGGCACCAATCGGGTAGACGCAAAATCCGCGGGGATCCATCGCATAGCTCAGTTCACGAATCACGCCACCCTTGCCTGCGGCGTCATACCCCTCAATCGCAATCACCGCAGCACGGCCTTGGCGTAATGCGGCAATTTGAACGGCTCGCATCTGCTTACGCAGGACAGCCAGTGCATCGGGCATTGACACAATCTTCTCGCAGACAAAGACGTTTCACTGGGAACACCACTAAGTGCTCCAGCTCCAACCGTAATCCAACATTCTCACCCAACTCATGGTTGTGATGTGATGGCGCTAAACATCCAAGCACAACCCCGGATTCGAGTTGCACTTCGTAGACATGATGAGCGCCTCGGAAGTGCTTCGCAATGAGGCGTCCCCGATACGGGGAATGATCATCGTGAATCAGATCATCAGGACGTAAAAAGACATGGACTGGGCAGCCAACGGGCAACCCGAAATCTGAATCACTCGCCAACTCCCCCAACGGACTCGAGACCGAACGAATCCCGCTCACACTGGCATCGATTACCTCGCCAGGCCCGACAAAGTGAGCAACAAACTCACTGACTGGCTCATGATAGATTTGGTAGGCGGTATCAAATTGCTCGATCCGACCTGCGCGCATCACAGCAATCCGATCCGCGAAATCAAACGCCTCGCGTTGATCATGCGTGACCAGTAATGCAGAAATCCCGTCTGCCTTCAGGATCGCACGGACTTCACTGGCAAGGCGTCCCCGAAGCTCGGTGTCTAAGCCAGAGAAGGGCTCATCGAGTAACAATAACTTCGGCTTTGGCGCCATCGCGCGTGCCAAGGCAACTCGTTGCTGTTGACCCCCTGAAAGTTCATGGGGGTAGCGCGCATCGAGGCCTTGCAATCCAATCAAATCCAACAACTCACTGATCCGCGTCCGCGCCTCTGGTTTGGACCAATCAGTGAGGCCAAAGGCAATATTGTCGGAGACGGTCAAGTGTGGGAACAGCGCCACATCTTGAAACACCATGCCAACGCCACGGTGTTCTGGTAACACCATCGCATTGGGCGTCGACAGGGTTTCTCCAGCCAGAAGGATTTCCCCATCATCTAGCGCTTGAAATCCTGCAATCGCCCTGAGCAATGTGCTTTTTCCGCAACCACTGGGGCCCAACAAGCAACCGAGCTCGCGATGTTTGAGGGCGAGATCGACACCATGCACCACGGCATCGCCGGCATACGACAAGGTCAGGTCGCGCAGGGTGAGTGCGTCCATCACGGATTCAGTCATGATTTGCGGCATGAACCGACCGATTCAGTAAAATCACAGGCAATAATCCCACAGCAATTATCATTAACGACGCGGGGGCCGCGTCGATCAGGCGTTCATCACCAGCGAGATCGTAAACTCGGACAGCCAGTGTGTTGAAATCAAATGGTCTTAAAATGAGCGTCGCCGGCAACTCTTTCAAGACATCAACGAAACAAATCAAAATCGCAGTTAACACAGATCCACGCATTAAAGGCACATGGATTTGCCGTAATACCTGGGACTGGGTGCGACCCAATAATCGTCCGCTGTGGTCCAGGCTTGGGCGGATACGGGATAATCCACTGACCAAATTGCCATTGGCAACCGCAAGAAAGCGAACGGTATAGGCAAAGATCAGTAAACCAATCGATCCAGAAATCCAAAGGCGTGGCTCAACCCCAAAGGCCATCAAACCACGTGACAGCCATTGATCAAGGGCCCCAAACGGAATTAGTACGCCAATTGCAACCACCACACCAGGAAGTGCATAGCCCAACCCAATGACCGTGGTCACATTGGACAACCAAGGGGCCGGGTAGAGCCGGTTGGCATAGGCAATGACTAAGGCCACGCCAACAACGACCAAGCTCGCAATGCCCGCTAGCACAAAGGAATTCAGGGTCAAAGACCATAAGGCACCACCCTCCGCATAAAACAGCGTCCAATAGCCCAGTACTGCCGTCGGTAGGGCAAATCCAAGCATCAGCGGTGCGGCACACAAGAGCATCGCCCAAATCGCACGCCACCCCGTGAGCGTCACGGCAAGGCGAGAGAGACGACGGTTTTGATCCGAGTAGTATTGGATTTTACGCCGTGACAGACGCTCGAGGATGACCAGAAGGGCCACAAAGCCCAATAAGATCGACGCAAGTTGCGCGGCTCCAGCGGTGTCCCGAAGCCCGTAAAAAGTTCGGACAATCCCGGTTGTAAAGGTCTGCACGCCAAAGAACTGAACGGTTCCATAGTCCGCCAAGGTTTCCATCACTGCGAGCAAGGTTCCCGCCACAATGGCGGGCCGCGCCATGGGAATGACAACCCTCAAAAAGACCTGAGAGCGTGTTTGACCAAGGCTGTACCCTGCCTCCATGACATTGGCAGCCTGTTCCAAAAAGGCAGCCCGCGCCAGCAGGTAGACATAGGGATAGAGCACCAGACTCAACATCACGGCCGCACCGGGAATCGAGCGGATCTCCAGAAGCGGCCACATCACCCATGCAGGCGCATCGATACTGCGCATCCATGTCAACACGGGGCCGCTATAATCCAGGAGTCCCGTGTAGGTATATGCCAAAATATAGGCGGGATAGGCCATCGGCAGTAGAAGCAACCATGACAGCAGCCGCCTTCCTGGGAATGCATAAAACGAAATCAAC
Organism: Litorivicinus sp.; assembly: GCA_018401755.1. Classification (GTDB taxonomy): domain Bacteria; phylum Pseudomonadota; class Gammaproteobacteria; order Pseudomonadales; family Litorivicinaceae; genus HIMB30. The sequence continues at coordinate 401,164 of JAGYKJ010000006.1, read as the reverse complement.
CAAGCAGCCGGTACACCAATCATCACCACACCAATTGCGACGGCGACAGACAGTAGCACCGAGTGGAGAATGTATCGCCACAGGACGGTCTCGACCAAGTGAGACCAGCTCTCCGAGGTGGAGAAGAGCATAAAACCGAGAACCACTAAAACGGGCAAGGCCACACAGAGTGCGGCCCCGATCGCTGTGATCACAAAACCGTTCGGTCGTCGCCGACCGAAGGTAACGCGTGAGACCTGAGTTATTGCCAACCCGCTTGATCCATTAATTGCACTGCTCGACGGTTATTGACACCCAAGGCAGTGAGGTTGAGGTCGTCTGCCTTGAATGGTCCAAAGGCGACAATAGTGTCAGAAATAGGGGCGCCTGGCACAACTGGGTATTCGTGATTAATCCGTGCATAGTGGGCTTGTGCCTGATCTGACACCATAAACTCCAGCAACTGAAGTGCCTCGGCGATATTCTTGGCGTGCTTTGCAAGCACAGCACCACTGACATTGATGTGCACTCCGCGATCTGCCTGGTTTGGCCAAAATACCCCAAGCGCGTCATAGACCTTGCGATCTTCAGGCTTTGCGCTGTCGGCAAGGCGTCCGTAGTAGTAGGTGTTTGAGATCGCCACATCGCACTGTCCAGCAGCAACCGCCCGTAACTGATCGGTGTCCCCACCGGCAGGTTTTCGTGCGAAATTTTTCACGAAGGCAGTCGCCCATTGGCGGGTTGCCTCAGCACCTGTGTGTTCAATCATCGAGGCCACCAAGGACTGATTGTAAATATTGCCAGATGAACGAATGCAGACGCGTCCCTTCCAGGCCCCATCAGCAAGCGCCTCATACGTGGAAAGGGTGGCTGGATCGACGCGATCCTTGGCATAAAAAATTGGGCGTGCACGCTGCGTCAGCCCCACCCATGCACCATCCAAATCCCTTAATTTTGGGGGGATCCGTTGCTCAAGGAGCGCACTCTGAATTGGTTGATACACCCCGGCCTCTTTGGCTGCATGCAGATTTCCGGCATCAACGGTAATAAAGACATCTGCGGGCGATGCGATCCCCTCAGTCTGCATCCGCTTTAGTAACTCGTTCCCGTTACCCGCGATCAGATTCACGACCACCCCTGTCTCCGAGGTAAATTGATCCAGAAGCGGTTTAATCAACGATTCTTGTCGAGCAGAATACACGTTCACTTCACTAGCAATAACGGCTTGCGAGAGAAGACCGACTAGCGCAACAGTCACAAGTTTAAAACGCATCATGTTGACTCCTTGTTTGTCGATAGATGCGTAGTGTATTCAATCTAAATCTAAATGCAACAGATTTGCATTTAGATTTAGATTGAAGGTAGTTAGGGTTCAGAGAGGTCCAGGCGATGGGTAATGCGTTGACCCGCAACCCAGGTTGCGACAGGCGCCTCTCCGTCGAGTTCCAGAAAATCTGCAGCAGCGCCGACCCGGATCGCGCCAAATTGATCGTCGACCTGCAACCATTGGGCAGGATAGGTGCTAAAACGATTTGCAATTTCCTGCCATCCAAACCCCCATTCACGAGCGAGCGTGACCATCCGTCGCCCACTTACCGCACTTCCAGCAAGGGTACCGTCGGCAAGGCGGACGCTGTCGCCTTTCTTGTAAACCGTGAGCGCACCCAACTGATAGGGTCCATCAGGCATCCCTGCTGCGGCCGTCGCATCACTCACGACATACAGTTTGGAGATAGCCTTACGGGCCAAATGCACTGCAGGCGGATCCACATGGACGCCATCACAAATCAGCTCCGCAAATTCACTATGACAAAGACTTGCCAAGGCGAGGCCGCCACCACGATGACTCACGCCACTCATCGCGTTATACAAATGGGTGACACCCTGACCTTGACTGATCCGGAGGGCCGCTTGTGCATAGCTACAATTGGTATGTCCAAGCTGTAATCGGACGCCATACCGCTTGGCTAGCGCTGGCAGTTGATGGTCAGGATCCGCCTCTGGCGCATAGGTCAAAATACGCACAATACCGGAATCGAACCAGCCCTCGACTCGATCGACTTCAACCAGCCGGGTCTCAGGGGGTTGCGCTCCCAATCGCTCTGGGGAGAGATAAGGGCCCTCTAAATGCACTCCAAATAACCGTGCTGAGCCTGAGTCGGGGGCTGCCATTACCCGAGTCGCCGCATCGATGACCTGATTAATCGCATGATCAGAGGCCGTTACAGTGGTCGCGACCAGACCTGATACCCCCAGCGATGCGTGAACCTGGAGCATCTCACGTAAGGCTCCCTCACCACTCATCACATCCGCACCGCCGCCACCATGGACATGACAGTCGATACAGCCTGGGAGGAGTCGGCGCTCGGGGTGCTGACTCTCATGTCTAGGCACAATCGACTCTATCGTAGTGGACCCCGAGATCACCACAGTGTGCCATTGTCCGCTCTGCCAAATTGCGGCTTCGAGTTCAAACATAACCGCACCTCCAAATTTGCAGGCCTGGACATTCAAATCCCTCGACGACCCGAGAGAGTCCGTCAAAGACATCTCCCTTAGGTGTGTCAATCGCATGACCAAGATGCCGTAAGGGATCACCGAAGATACCGCTCAGCCCACCCACCAAAGCGATTGGTAGAGATTCTGGCAGTCGACCCAGGAGGTGATCCAGCGCGACCACTGCATCAGCGCAAATCCCTCGTGCCACAGGATCGCCCGCATCGGCCGCCTGCATCACCCAGGGCGCTCTTCGCGCAAAGAGTGCAGGTGTCGCGTCGGCAGCAAGTGCCATCACCGAATCAAGAGTCGGAGCAACTTGCAAACCTTCCGACCAGGCAGCAATCGAGAGATCAACACGACAATCGCCATCCAGCGCCTGAGCGAGAAGTGCCAGCGCATAACGACCGATCCAGGCCCCACTGCCTTCATCGCCGAGTCTAAAACCAAGCCCTCCGGCATGGCCAAAGGTGTGATCCGAGGTCATCCAGGCGAGTGCAGTCCCGGTACCCACAGTCAAGACAGCCATTGGCTTACCACCAGAGGCCCCCAACCAACCTGCATCGCGATCCGACATTAAGATCAATGGCTCTCCCCAATTGGCAAGCAGGGCATTGCGATGTGCGAGATGCTCACAGCCCGCCATCGACATCACCCAGTGAACCGTCTCAGGCAAGTTCCAATGTGCACGCACCTCTTGACGACAGGCCATCAAAGGAGTCACCCCCAGTGACAGTGCACTCGGACCCCACCGCAGTGTCTCTGTCCCATAACGCAGTGCGGTCTTACTCCCACCGCCGTCAAGATAGACCCTGTGGATCGGAGTCATCATGTCCGCAAGCACACTTGATACTTAACTGACATCTGCCAAATGACCACTTGCTTCAAGCCACACACGTCGATCACCCGCACGCTTTTTACCCAACAAGCGATCCATGATCTCATCCGTGCACTCAGGGCCTGGTGTTTCGTCCGTATCATCTAAAATCAGCTGCACTAAACGCCGCGTATTCGGATCCATGGTTGTCACACGCAATTGGCTTGGGTTCATTTCGCCCAATCCTTTAAAGCGGGTCACTTGTATCTTCGCTGTGCGTTTCTCGGCGCTGAGTCGATCCATGACACCCTGCTTCTCAGCGTCGTCCAGTGCGTAATAGACATCCTTACCCACATCAATACGGTACAGAGGTGGCATCGCGACAAACACATGCCCACCCTCAACCAAAGGCCGGAAATGACGGACGAAGAGCGCACATAGGAGGGTTGCGATATGCAGTCCATCGCTATCGGCATCGGCCAAAATACAGACTTTGCCGTAGCGAAGGCTGGTGAGATCAGAGGACCCCGGATCGACGCCAAGCGCCACGGCGATATCATGCACTTCTTGCGAAGCCAAGATCTCGCCAGAATCGATCTCCCAGGTATTCAAAATCTTCCCGCGTAGCGGCATCACCGCTTGGAATTCCCGATCACGCGCCTGCTTCGCGCTGCCACCTGCAGAATCACCCTCCACCAGAAAGAGCTCGCCAGCCATGGCATCACCACCGGAGCAATCTGCCAATTTTCCAGGAAGCGCGGGACCCTGCGTGATTTTTTTCCGAGCCACCTGTTTTCTAGATTTGAGACGCGATTGCGCAGCAGAGATCGCAAGCTCTGCCAATAAATCACCAATATCCGTATGGCTATTCAAATATAAACTGAACGCGTCTCGGACCACGCCACCGACAAAGACAGCACATTCTCTGGAACTTAAGCGCTCTTTGGTCTGACCGGAAAACTGCGGATCTTCGAGCTTCACACTCAGCACATAGGCACAACGATCCCAGACATCTTCCGGTGCCAATTTCAGACCGCGCGGGATTAAACTGCGATACTCACAATACTCTCGCAGTGCATCGGTCAACCCGGTCCGTAGCCCATTCACATGGGTACCACCCTGAGCTGTCGGAATCAGATTGACATAGCTTTCGGCAACCAACTCGCCCCCATCCGGTACCCAAGCCAAGGCCCACTCCACCGCTTCGTGAGTCGCGGAAAAGACCCCGACATAGGGTACCTCTGGAATTCTGAGGGCATCCCCAAGAGCGCTCTCGAGATAATCTGTAAGGCCATTCTCATAGCACCAGGTATCGGTTTCACCTGACTTCTCATCAACCAAAGTGATGATCAATCCAGAGCACAGGACTGCTTTTGCGCGCAATACATGCTTTAGGCGGGGAATGGAGAGATTTGGCGAATCAAAGTAACGAGGGTCAGGGCGGAATGAGACCGTCGTACCGGTCTCCTTTTTCGGGACTGTCCCAATCTCAGCGAGATCACTGGTTTTATCGCCGTTTGCAAATCGGATTTCGTAGCGACGCCCATCTCGTTTGACTTGCACAATGACTTCAGTGGACAGCGCGTTGACCACACTGACCCCAACTCCATGCAAACCACCTGAAAACTGATAGTTCTTGTTCGAAAACTTACCACCTGCATGCAGACGGGTAAGGATCAATTCGACCCCAGGAACACCCTCATCAGGGTGCATATCGACCGGCATACCGCGGCCATTGTCTGACACGCTAATCGCACCATCTGCCATCAGCCGCACTTCAATGACAGACGCATGACCTGCCAACGCTTCATCAACCGAATTATCAATCACCTCTTGCGCAAGGTGATTGGGTCGAGTGGTATCTGTGTACATGCCAGGCCGGCGTTTGACGGGGTCTAGCCCCGACAGGACTTCAATATCCTGTGCCTGATAACTCATCGTTGGTTGTTCCTAAAGACGCATCCACAGCAAGGCCCTGATGCAAACAAAAACTGAGCCACTCAGTCAAAAAGTGATCCAACTGCTCCCGCTCATTCGGCTGTAACATGGCGGGGTTTGGATACGGATAGGCTCCTCGAATGAACTCCGACGAGGTCTCATCGGTGACTTCAGCCAAACGCATGTCGTGATACAACCGCACAGTAAATGCGGGCAACGGAATCCAGGTTGATCCACCACTCGATAAATGACACTGACTTGCGACCAGCCCTGTATACGGGCCCAAATCATGCCAGCGCATTTCAACACGGCAATCCTGACCGCCAAACGGCAACCGAAATATCACCCGTCCATGAGCGCCAAAACGTCGCTCTAAACGATCCAACAAACTGTAATTCAGTGCACAACCAGCATGGTGTCGGCGCAGGTCAGGCACATGTCGGCGTCTGCCGGGCACAATCACTCCTCAATACTTTCCAAAGAACGCGTGTCTCATCGCGTCACACTCCAATAATGGTGGCGCAAGGCTCGTGCTGTCCAGTCTCAGAACGCGAAATCGAATTAAAGCGCATAGTCATGACGATGGATGCGTAGCCACTGTAATCCGATCAGCGTCGCCGCGTTATTGATGCGACCGCGATCGAGCGCGTCAAAGCAAGCATCCACATCGACACAATGAACCTTGAGATCCTCATGTTCATCAGCTTGCCCCCGAAACCGGGGCTCTGACGACTATCGACCGTCGTCAGGTACAGATGGATCAATTCATTCGAACCACCCGGGCTTGGATAGTAGGTCGTGAGGTGACGTAAAGGCCCATTTGGTAATAATCCTGTTTCTTCGAACACTTCACGAACAGCAGTCTGCTCGGGAAGCTCACCGGTATCACAAATCCCGGCAACCCACTCCATCAGCCACGGACTCTCTCCTGTACCGGACGCCGCGACCCCTATACGGAATTGCTCGACGAACACGCACACGCGCGCGGCCGGATCCACCAAAGCCACCACTACAGCGGGCTCACGGATAAAAAGCTCACGCGACAGCGGGCCAATCAATTGGCCCTGATGCCCTGCGTGCGACAATCGCCATCGATCCAATCGAAAAAAGCCCTCAGCGAGGGTTTCGGTCGAATCCAGCGTCCAGTCAGCCGGTCCAAATTGAACGTCTGGCCACTGCGCAGTCATCGAGTCTGCTCCCAAAAGTGGTGCACTGGACCATGCCCACTGCCCACCGACAAGGCATCGGCGTGCCGGATCGCCTCTGTTAGATACCCCCGAGCAACCTGCACGGCATGCAGAAGGTCCTGTGATTTCGTGAGTTCTGCAGCGAGAGCTGCGGACAGAGAGCAGCCGGTTCCATGTGTGTTGTGGGTCTGGATGCGTGGTCCTCGGAACCAGTCTACTCGATCAGTCAACAAGAGATCTGTCAGCTGATCTCCGAGTAAATGCCCACCCTTGAGGAGAACAGCGCGTGCTCCTAGCGCCTGCAGTGCGCGGGCTTGCCCAAGCATCGATTGGTCATCAGTGGCCTCGGCAACACCCAACAAATCGGCTGCCTCAGGCAAATTGGGGGTGATGACTGTCGCCAATGGAAGCAATCGCTGTCTTAACGCCTCCACTGCATCGCGATGCAGTAAACGATCGCCACTCTTCGCTACCATGACCGGGTCAACCACGATCGGACACGACTGGGTTGCCAGAAAAGCCGACACAAGGTCTGTCACCTCAACCGTTCCCAACATACCGACCTTGATTGCATCAATACGAATATCCCGAGCAACGGTCTCGCATTGGGCACGAATAAAATCAATCGCGACTGGATAAATGGCATCCACACTGACCGTATTCTGCGCGGTCAAGGCAGTGATCACACTGAGTCCATAACAACCGCGCGCTGAAATTGCCTTCAGATCAGCCTGAATACCAGCACCACCCCCCGAATCTGAGCCTGCGATAGTCAACACGTTGTAGATCATAGGTCCTCCTTATCAGGCCAAAGTGTACACCCTCGGGGTCTCATATTCGGTCGCTGAGATAAGAACGCCTGCCGCGATGAGTCAAGGTTGAAAATCCATCAACGCCCATAAATTGCAGGTGGTTCGCCCCAGAATCTGGGTATACTTTCGGCATGAAAATATTTGTTCTTATGCTGACGTTAATTGGTTCTTCGCTACTGATCGGTTGCGGACAAACCGGCCCGTTGTATTTGCCGGATCAACCTGCGGCAACATCAGAGGGACGCTAACCATGGATTTCTTTGACTACCGAGGCGACGCCTTGTACGCCGAAGACGTGCCCGTGGCGGATCTCTCGGCGGAGTTCGGGACGCCACTCTATATCTACTCGAAAGCGACACTACTGCGACATTTGCACGCATACACTGATGCGTTGACGGGGCACCCGCACTTGGTGTGTTTTGGCATGAAAGCGAATTCCAACTTAAGCGTGCTTCAGCTCCTCGCGGAGGCCGGTGCGGGCTTCGACATTGTCTCAGTCGGTGAGCTTGAACGGGTGCTGCGAGCAGGCGGAGATCCTGCCAAAGTGGTGTTCTCCGGAGTCGGCAAGACACCAGCAGAAATGCAACGTGCACTCGAAGTCGGTATCCATTGTTTCAATGTGGAATCCATCGCTGAGCTCAACCTCCTGCAACAGGTCGCTGACGGCCTAGGTGTGATTGCGCCTGTGTCCTTGCGCATCAATCCCGATGTCGATGCCAAAACGCATCCATACATTTCCACCGGATTGAAAGGCAATAAATTCGGAATTCCGCATCAAGACGCCTTGGCCGCCTACCGGATTGCGCGAGATGCGAGTGCACTGAATCCTGTTGGGATCGACTGCCATATTGGCTCTCAGCTCACCGATACCGCGCCTCTACTGCAAGCGCTTGATCGCTTACTTGGATTAATTGACGAACTTGACGCTGACGGCATCCACCTCACCCACTTGGATTTAGGGGGTGGCTTGGGTGTGACGTATAAAGATGAAGAGCCACCCCATCCGGCGACCTATATGGCGGAAATCCTGGCACGGCTGAAGGGACGTACACTCACATTGCTATTGGAGCCTGGGCGCTCCATCGCGGCCAATGCAGGCATCTTTGTGACCGACGTCATCTTGACCAAGCACAACAGTGGACATGACTTTGTGATCGTGGACGGTGCGATGAATGACCTCATTCGGCCAAGTCTCTATGGCGCATGGCAAGCCATCATCCCCGTGGATCGATCCACTGATCCCGAGCGCGTGAGTGCAACCTATGATGTGGTGGGTCCAGTCTGTGAATCCGGTGACTTTTTGGGGAAAGCGCGCGCGCTGTCGGTCAAACCAGGGGATTTACTGGCGGTTCGCTCGGCTGGCGCCTATGGGTTTGTGATGGCCAGTAATTACAATTCTCGACCACGCGCTGCGGAAGTCCTCGTCGATGGCGCATCAGTGCGCCTGATTCGGGAGCGCGAAACGTTAGACAGCCTCTGGGAACGGGAACTGGGAGGCTTGCGCTGATGCGGATTCAATTCACCAAAATGCATGGGCTTGGCAACGATTTCGTCGTCATCGACGCAATTAGTCAGCATGTGAGTTTGCGTACCACCCACATCCAGCGCCTCTCAAATCGACACACAGGCATCGGGTTCGACCAGCTCTTGCTGATTGAGCCTCCATCCCGGCCGGATGCTGACTTTAACTACCGTATCTTCAACGCAGATGGCCATGAGGTGCAGCATTGTGGGAATGGTGCACGCTGCTTCGCGCGTTTTGTTCGCGATCGCGACCTCACCACCAAAACGACCATGACCGTCAATACTCTGGGAGGGCTCATCACGCTGCATGCCCTAGACGACGGTCAAGTCCGCGTGGACATGAGCGAGCCCAGCTTTTTGGCGACGTCCCTGCCCTATGTCGCACCCCCAGAAATCACGGACGGGAGTGTCTTACTTGACACACCCGAGGGGCCTCGTGCCTTTGGCCTCGTGAGCATGGGGAATCCACATGCAGTGTGCCAGGTGGAGCAGGTTCAGGATGCACCTGTGCATACGATAGGGCCTGCCGTTCAGGCATTGCCGCAATTCCCCAGCTCAGTCAACGTCGGCTTTATGGAAGTCGTTGGCCCCGACCTGATTCGTTTACGAGTCTATGAGCGAGGCGTCGGGGAAACACTGGCCTGTGGAACCGGTGCTTGCGCTGCGGTCGCGTATGGTCGTCACCAGGGGCTTCTTGATCAACAGGTGACTGTCGAAACCGAAGGCGGTACGCTTCTCATTGACTGGGCAGGCGCTGGACAGTCCCTTTTCATGACAGGGCCTGCTGAAAGTGTCTACGAGGGAGAATTCAGACTGTGAAAGCGGTAGACGTTGCAAAGTACTTAGCCCATCACCCAGAGTTCTTTGTGGAACATCCCGATCTGGTCCGTGACCTTAAAATTCCATCAGAGACCGGAGCTGCGATTTCACTCCTTGAATATCAAGTTCGTCGAATGCGTGACCACGTGCGGGTGCTGGAGCGTGAGAACGATCACATGATCGAAAATGCACGGGTCAATAGCGTACTTTTCGAAAAAACCCGATCATTAGTTCTCGCTCTACTGGATGCGCGGGATCTTGATGATGTGGCCACTGTGTTAGATGAGCGCCTTGCAGGAGGCTTCGCCATTCCAGTGGTACGTTTGCTGTTATCGGATCACTTCCCGACCCAAGTCGACTCCCCATTGATTGGCCACATTGCGCATGCTCGATTAACCGCCGATGGCGATCTAGCTGACGCAATTTCGGATCGCAACCGCTGGGTCGGTCGTCTCACGGCCAAACGTCGAAAAGCGCTGTTTGGCGATGCCTCAAAAGATGTCCAGAGTGCCGCATCATTGGCTCTCATCCGTGGGCATACCTATGGAATTTTGGCTCTGGGTCACCCCGACCCAACACACTTTCAGTCAAGCCAAGATACGTTGTTTCTGGATCATATTGGCGAAGCCTTGGCACTCATGCTGCCGAGGTTCCTTACCGCTCGTACCGGATGACCTTCGAGGACGCAATCGATCGCCTGCTGTCTGGACTGAGCCAGTCGAAACACCGCTCTGAGCATACCCTGTCAGCCTATGCCCGTGATCTCAAGCAAGCCCACCAATTTTTTGGGGCAACGCGGTCACTCGAAACAATCGATACACTGGATGTCATTGGCTGGGTGCGCCAGTTAAGTCAACAGGGACTATCAGGTCGCTCCATTGCACGAAAACTGTCAGCGCTCAGAGGGGTTTGCCGAGAAGCGATGTCAGCAGGCGCAATCACCACCAATCCAGTCGATGGCGTACGTGCGCCCAAATCCCCCAGACGGCTGCCGCACGCATTGCACGCCGATGCCGTGAAGCAGTTGCTGGACAGCCCTGTTGATCCAGCTCAACCGGATGCAGTGCGGGATCAAGCGCTCTTTGAACTGCTGTATTCCTCGGGTCTACGCCTCAATGAAGCACTCCAACTCACACTAAGCGACATCCGCCCGCCCTGTGAGGACATTCGGGTCCTCGGGAAAGGGGCCAAAGAACGGATTGTGCCTGTCGGACGGCCAGCCCAAGATGCGATTCGTCGCTGGTGCGAAGTCCGATCGCAGTATCTTGGCAGCGAATCCACCAATCGGTTATTTATCACCGCGAAAGGTCAGCCACTGGGACCGCGAACGGCGCAACGTCGACTGGCGGAGCGGGCGCAACGGGCTGGGCTGGATCAACACGTTCATCCACATGCCCTGCGTCACAGTGCTGCAACGCATCTACTTGAATCCTCAGGTGATCTCCGGGCGATTCAAGAATTCTTAGGACATGCAAGCTTGTCGACAACACAGGTGTACACGCATTTGGATTTTCAACACCTCGCTGCTGTCTATGATCAAGCACACCCAAGAGCCCGTGCCAAAAAATCATGATCATTCGTGCCATCACCTTCGATCTCGATAACACCCTTTGGGAAACCGATCAGAGCATCTATCGCGCCGAAGATCTGATGCGCGATGCATTGCATGACGCCGCGAGTCACTGGATGCACAGCTACAGCTTTGAGGCCCTGAAAACGCATCGCCAGCAAGTTGCCTCGGAGCATCCCGACCGCGCCCATGACTTGGGTTGGACCCGTCGTGAAGCGCTTCAGCGGTGGTTTTTATCGCAAGGTGCGAACCCACGCATGGCCAAGGAGCTGGCGGATCTTGGGTTTCGGGTGTTCTATCGAGAGCGGCAAAATGTCGCCCCCTATCCCGGTGTCGAATCCATGCTCGCTCAGCTTGCGACCCAGTTCTCTCTGGGTGCGATTACCAATGGCAACGCGGATCTCATGGCGATGCCCATCGGGCAACATTTTCAGTTTTCATTCCGAGCCCACGAGTTTCCGCGCCCCAAACCTGCACCAGATATGTTCACAGCAGCATTAGCGCATTTTCAAATCGCACCTGATGAGCTCTTGCATGTCGGCGATGATCCAGAACACGACGTCACAGGCGCTGCCGCACTCGGGATTCGCACGGCATGGGTCAACACACGCGCCCTTCCGACGGACGCCGCGCCGCACGCGGACTGGGTTATGGGCTCAGTGGTTGACCTGATCAACCATCTCAAGCCACTCGGTTGATCGGCGCACCCTCGATAAAAGCGTCGAGATTCTCACGCATTATTTCAACAATCCGTTGACGCGCCTCTCGAGACGCCCAAGCACTGTGTGGGGTGATAATCAAATTCGGGTGCGTACAGGCCAGAATCGGCAAATCCGCTGGTGGGGGTTCCATAGAGACCACATCGAGCCCAGCACCACCGAGGTGGCCTGACTCGAGTGCATGGATCAACGCGGCCTCATCCACCAGCCCGCCGCGCGCAGTATTCACCAAAAACGCGCCTGGCTTCATGTTGGCAAATGCGTCCGCATTCATCAGATGGGCCGTCTCGGGAGTCAATAAGCAATGCAGACTGACCACATCGGATCGCGCGAGCAAGGTCTCAAAGTCAACGCGTTGCGTTCCATCGGCATAGTCGACACCTGCACGCCCCATGACCAAGACTTGCATCCCAAAGGCTTCGCCAAGGGCACCAACTTGGCGACCTAATTCGCCATAGCCGATCAGTCCTAGCGTCCGCCCAGACAGTTCGACAATGGGATAGTCCATCAAACAGAACATCGGGCTTCGACTCCAGCGGCCGCTCGCGACATCTGCCTGATACCGCGAAGCCTGTGTCGCCAAGAGCAACATCAGCATGAGGGTATGCTGCGCCACTGTGGCGGTCCCGTACGCCGTCACATTGCACACGACCACCCCGGCAGCTGTCGCTGCGGTCTTATCGATATTATCGGTGCCTGTCGCAGCCACTAAGACCAGTTTCAACTGCGGATCAGAAAAATGTGCGGCGGTCAGTCGCACCTTATTCACGATCACAACATCGAACCCCGCCATTCGCGCGAAGACATCGTCTGGCCCAGTCATGTCGTGCAATACAAGTTCAGTGAAGCCCTGATGTAGGCGGGTCAGATCCAAGTCTGCTGGATTGAGAGTCGAATAATCTAAAAACACAGCGCGCACAGGATCACCTCTTTGAAGCAAACCGCGAGTGTAGACAAAACCGAGGCAAAAAAAAGGGCGGCTCACGCCGCCCGAGTTCCGGGTGGGAAGTTAAGAACGCTTGAATTCGGGATAAGCTTCAACTCCGCAATCCACCACATCGAGGCCAAGATACTCTTCCTCTTCGGTCACACGGATGCCCATCACCACTTTCAAAATCGACCAGATAATCAAGCTCGCAATGAAGGTGAATCCGAAGATTGCAGTGATCCCGAGTAACTGACCACCTAAGGTCGCGTCACTGTTCGAAATCAAGACTGCTAACAGGCCCCAAATACCCGCAACGCCGTGCACACTGATCGCACCGACTGGATCATCAATCTTCATCCGATCCAACATCAGGATCGAGAACACCACAATTACACCCCCAATGGCACCAATAATCGTAGCCATCAAAGCGCTCGACGACAGTGGGTCCGCAGTAATGGAGACCAAGCCGGCCAATGCACCATTCAATGCCATGGAGAGATCGGCTTTCCCGAAGCGTATTTTCGCAACGAGTGCTGCGGCAATGGCTCCGCCGGCGGCTGCCATATTGGTATTCAAGAAGACCTGAGCAACCGCATTCGCTTCATCGACGTTCGACACCATTAGCTCGGAGCCGCCATTGAAGCCAAACCAACCGAGCCACAGGATGAAGGTACCCAAGGTCGCCAGCGGCATGTTGGCACCGGGGATCGCATTGATCACACCGTTCGGGCCGTATTTCCCTTTCCGAGCGCCCAATACCAGAACACCTGCAAGGGCCGCTGCTGCGCCACACATGTGGACAATGCCTGAGCCTGCGAAGTCACTGAAGCCTGCCTCTGACAAGAAGCCACCACCCCAACTCCAAGATCCTTGAATTGGATAGATGAACCCGGTGAAGATGACTGCGAATGCCAAGAAGGCAAACAACTTCATCCGTTCAGCCACAGCCCCTGAGATAATTGACATCCCGGTCGCGACAAAGACCACCTGGAAGAAGAAATCAGAGCGCGCGGAGTAATAGGGCGCATCATCACCACCGGCTAAGACTGCGTCCACGGTATGTTCATCGCCGATTAGGAACCCAATATTGGGAAGTACCCCGCCCCAATCGTCGTTCATGTACATTAAGTTATAGCCAATTAACAAATACATGACGGATGCAATGGCATAGAGCAACACGTTCTTCGTTAAAATCTCGGTCGTGTTTTTGGCACGGACTAAACCTGCTTCGAGCATGGCAAAGCCTGCGGCCATCCACATCACAAAGGCGCCAGACAAAAGGAAATAAAAGGTATCAAGGGCGTAGGCGAGCTGGGCCAGATCACCCGCTAGCGTTGCTGTATCGTTCACAATGACTCTCCTGCGAAGTGTGTCTGCGGAACTAAATGAAATTAAAGTGCGTCGTTTCCGGATTCCCCGGTGCGAATTCGGATGGCTTGTTCGAGATGCACGACAAAGATCTTGCCATCACCAATTTTGCCGGTATTTGCGGCCTTGGAGATTGCTTCAATCACCTGATCGACCTGTTCATCTGTGGTTGCCACTTCGATCTTCACCTTCGGCAAGAAATCGACGACATATTCCGCACCCCGATAGAGTTCGGTGTGCCCTTTTTGGCGACCAAAGCCTTTGACTTCGGTCACCGTGATGCCTTGCATCCCAATGTCAGACAGTGCTTCTCGCACATCATCCAACTTGAACGGTTTAACCACCGCCGTGACAAGTTTCATGTATTGCTCCTCGTATAGAGACGATTTCATGGGTGGGACGAGTCCCGCTCATAAACTGTTTTGCAGATAGCGTGCCAACCCATCACTTCGCAGGAGATTGGGCTTTTTTCAGGGTTTCAATCCGAAACAAGCACCGAGATTGCGCACGTGCGCCACTGTAGCGAACTTATAAGCACCAGAATAGTGCGCAAGCCTCGAAAGTCTTTTTTGGCTTTTTGAGATCCACCCCAATACACTGATAACGTCCCCAAGGAGGCCATTCGATGTTGAACCGCGATACGCTTAATGACCTGGCAACAAAGATCAGCGAAGCGCTCCCTGAGCCCGCCCGTAAAATGCAGGCAGAGTTCAAACAGCAAGTTGAGCAAATGATTCAGCAAGGATTAAAAGACCTGAGTCTCGTTACGCGAGACGACTTCGATCGACAGCAAGAAAAGTTAGGGCGTGCCGAAGCCAAATTGGCCGCATTGGAAACCCGCCTTGCACAATTGGAGCAAGGGGCTCTAGACGCACCGAAAAGCGCAACCTAACTAACGACACACTGACCTGCTGATTTCAGTAAATATGCTGTATATTTATACAGTATGTTTGCTGAACTGTGTTGCCAATCCAACTTCACCTTTCTCACCGGAGCGTCTCATCCGGAGGAGTTCGTGCACCAAGCACATCAGCTTGGTTATGCTGGTCTCGGACTTACCGATGAAGCATCCGTATCGGGATCTGTCCGCGCCCATCTCGCAGCGCACGCAGTCAACATGCCGCTGGTGCATGGCAGCGTCTTTCAGTTGCAAGAAGGGTTTGAGGTCACACTATTAGCACCCAACCGTGAAGGCTGGGGAGCACTGTGTCAGCTAATTTCCTTAAGTCGACGACGTGCGATGAAGGGGCAATATGTCTTGAGTCACCGAGACCTCACAGGTTTATCCGACGACCTCCTCTGTCTCTGGCACCCCAATCCCTATGCCACCAACTGGACAGATGCCCTGAACTGCTTGCAGTACCGATTTAAAGGACGATTATGGATCGCAGCACACCTTCCTGAAAACGGTCATCAGGCTCTCTGGGCGGAACGCATTGATTTAACCGCCTTCGAGTGGAATCTTCCGGTGATCGCAACGATGCGGCCACTCATGCACAGCCGCCGTCGCCTCAAACTACAACATACCTTGACTGCGATTCGTCTCAAACAGCCTCTGAGCGAGATCGCGGACCACTTAGAGCCCTCGAGTGAACGTTGTTTACTGCCTTTGACTGCACTCGAAAGCCGCTATCCAGCACCATGGCGACAAGCTACTTTGGGCCTTCTCGAGCGCTGCCAGTGGTCATTGACGCAGCTGCGCTATGAGTATCCGAATGAGATCGTGCCGCCCCACTACACCTCAGAACAAAGCTATCTCCGCGCTCTTGTCGAACAGGGCGCAACCGAACGCTGGCCGGATGGCGTGCCTGATACCATCACACGGCTGATTGACAAAGAGCTGCATCTCATTGAGGAGCTTGATTACGCGCCCTACTTCCTCACAGTGCATGACATCGTGGCCTACGCACGAAGCCAGGGGATTCTCTGTCAAGGTCGAGGCTCAGCAGCGAACTCTGTCGTTTGCTATTGCCTCTGGATCACTGAAGTTGATCCAAGCCGAGTGGCGGTCTTATTTGAACGCTTTGTCTCCAAAGAACGCAATGAACCACCGGATATTGATGTAGATTTTGAACATCATCGACGCGATGAAGTAATCGCGTATATCTATCGCAAATACACCCCAGAACGCGCAGCACTGGCAGCAGCCGTGATCACCTACCGGAAACGCTCTGCGATTCGGGATGTGGGAAAAGCACTCGGGCTCCCGCTGGATCTCATTGAAGCGCTCTCAGGCAGCCTGGCCTGGTGGGATCACAGTGATCAAATGCACACGCGTTTCGCAACGCTCGGGATCGACCCTCAGGCACCAAAGCTCCAATTACTAATGACCTTAGTCAAGGAGCTACTCGGATTTCCAAGGCATCTCACCCAGCATGTCGGCGGATTCGTGATTTCGCGCGGTCCACTCTCAGCCTTATGCCCGATTGAAAATACCGCCATGGCTGAGCGCACCTGTTTGCAGTGGGATAAGGACGATATTGATGCCCTCGGTCTCATGAAAATCGATGTTCTCGCACTCGGCATGCTCAGCGCATTACAGCACGGACTCCAACTGGCACAGCGCTATGCACAGTCACCGCTGAGTACAGGGGCATGGCGCAATCCACCGAACAGCCTTGCAGAGATTCCGGCTGAAGATCCCAAGGTCTATGACATGCTTTGTGCAGGTGACGCGATTGGCGTCTTTCAAATCGAATCACGCGCACAATTGGCAATGCTGCCGCGACTCAAGCCAAGAACCTATTATGATCTCGTCATTGAAGTTGCCATCGTCCGACCCGGCCCGATTCAGGGAGATATGGTCCACCCCTACCTCAGACGACGTGCGGGCCTTGAACCACTCGAGCCTCAGCCTCCCGAGATTCATGCGGTATTAAAGCGCACCCTTGGCGTTCCCATCTTCCAAGAGCAGGTGATTCAATTGGTCATGGTGGCAGCCGGATTTTCAGCGGGCGAAGCTGATCAGCTACGACGGGCAATGGCATCGTGGAAAGGCGGCGCGGGGCTCGCCCACTTTCGAGAGCGGATTATTCAAGGGATGCGCCAGCGTGGCCACGATATCGGGTTTGCAGAGCGCCTGTGCCATCAAATCGAAGGCTTTGGGAAATATGGATTCCCAGAATCTCACGCGGCAAGTTTTGCCATCTTGGTCTATCACTCAGCGTGGCTGAAACAGCACCTGCCAGAAGCCTTTTACTGCGGCTTACTCAATGCCCAGCCCATGGGATTCTATACACCGGCACAACTATTGGCAGATGCCAACCGACATGGCGTGACAATACATCCAATCGATGTCAACGCATCCGATTGGCTCTCCACCTTGGAACCCGCTGAGCACCGACCCAGTATTCGCCTGGGACTCCATATGATTAAGGGGTTACGTCAAGACATCGCACAGCGACTGATTCACCGGCGTGGAGAGCACCCCTATCGCAGTCTCTCCGACGTCCGACAACGGACAGGACTTTCCACGCACGATCTTGAAATCTTAGCGGGCGCACATGCCTTTCGAGGATTGTCCGATAGCCGCTTCGATAGCATGTGGCAACTCGCAGACTCCGAAGCGCAATTGCCTTTACTGACCGACCAACCATTGACATCTTCACACACGCCACGCACCCCACGTTTAGGCGAAACTGTGGTAGCGGACTACGCAACAACTGGGATCTCGCTGGAAGCGCATCCAATGTCGCTATTACGCCCGAAAACACCCTTTCGTCACTGCCATAGCGCAGAACAACTGTCACAACTTCCCAGGCAAGGTCAGATACGCGTCACGGTGGCAGGTCTCGTCGCCACACGACAACGCCCAGGTTCCGCATCAGGAGTGGTCTTTTTGACGCTCGAGGATGAGACAGGCCAAATCAACTGCATCATTTGGCCAAATCGGGTCGAGACCTATCGACAGGAAATCTTAGGAAGTCGCTTACTGAAGGTCACCGGATATGTGCAAGAGTCACATGACGTCATCCATGTCATTGTTGAACACATGGAAGACGCATCAATGTGGTTAGGTCAACTCATCGTCCCCTCACGGGACTTTCATTGATCAGGGAATCAGCACACTCTCAAGTTCCACCAATCGCGACTCAGACAAATCACCCATGGCTTGATCTAAACGTAACTGATTCAGCACATGTGCATGGCGCGCCTTGGTGTAATCACGCTCCGCCGCAATCAAAGACTCCTTGGCATTCAACACTTCGACGATATCACCTGATCCGACCGAGTAAGCAGCCTCAGTTGCTTCCACACGACTGGCCGCAGAGCGGATGGATAGCAAGCGTGCATCCACCGTCCGGCTACTCGCACGCAATTCTTGAATCGCAACTTCAATATCACGACGTGCTTTGCGGGTCTCACTTTCAAGGCTTGCACGTGCGCTGTCGACAGCCGCCATCGCGACTTCAATCCGAGCTGCATTGACCCCATTACTCCAAATCGGAGCATTCAGGGTCAGACTGAGGGCATTCGATCGCGTCGTTGCCGTTGCTGAACTCGACCCCCAGGTATCTGACAAGCTAAATACCGACGAGACGCTGACATCGGGACCATCCACTGCCTTGGCTTCATCCAAATCTGCAAAGGCGGCCGCCAGACTCTCCTGCTTGGCGACAACCGCAGGATGCGAGTCCACCAACGCCATCACATCGGTTGGGACGGAACGGTGCATGTCAGCGACAAATTCAGGAGCCAAACCCTTTAATGGGCCAGGCTCTTCAGCCAATAACCGGCCCAGATCGACCCGCGCGGTATCCAACGCCACTTCGGATGAAATCAGCGCAACACGCGCCAAATCTAACGAAGCCCTGGCCTGATCAACATCGACCCGTGTGCCGATACCGACATTCAGACGCTCTGTGGCCTGATCGAGTTGGCGGCTCACCGCCTCAACCCGCGCTGTTGCAGCCAAAAGATCCTGCTCAGCTGACTTGACCGCAAAATATGCGGATGCAACCGTCACAATGTGACCCTGTAAGTAGGTTGTAAAACTTGCCTCAGAGGCCCGGGTTGACGCGTCTTGACCCCGAATAGCAGCGTCTAACTCTGGATCATAAATCGGTCGAGAGACGGTCACGGTCAACGCGCCCGTCCGGGTGTTTGCATCGGTTGCCAGGTTGTTGGCTTGGGTCCCAGCGAGCCGGCCACTGGCAGACCATCCGTCACCACCTTGCGTCTGCCGTTGTAATGCCTTGGCACGATCTAAGGTCGCAACCTGCGCCTGTAAGGCAGGATCTTCAGCCAGCGCGCGCTGATAGATTTCCGCCAATCCACGTGCATCCGCGAGGCCCCAGGATGAGACCACTAGGCCACCCAACAGCATCGACACTCTCAACATGATTTATCCCTCAATTACCACCGGCATGAATTTCCCGGCTGATCCGTTGCACTGCTTCAATCATAGAGGCGGCACGTGACGGTTCAACATGTTGATTAATGCCGTGTCCCAAATTAAAGACATGACCACAGTGTGGACCAAAGGCAGTCAGTAATCGATGCACTTCTGACGCGATCAATGCATCCGAGCCAAATAACACGGATGGATCTAAATTGCCCTGTAAGGCAACACGCTCGCCAACTCGCTGTCGGCACGCACCCAGATCAACAGTCCAGTCCAATCCCAATGCATCGCACCCAGTATCAGCCATTCGCTCAAGCCAGGCACCGCCACCCTTGGTAAATAAAATCACTGGAACCCGACGTCCATCAGCCTCTCGCGTCAAGCCATTCACGATCCGCGCCATATAGGCCAATGAAAACTCGTCATACGCTGGGGCAGTTAAGACACCACCCCAGGTATCAAAAATTTGTACAGCCTGCGCACCGGCTGCGATTTGCGCATTCAGGTAATCGGTGACCGCATCGGCCAGCTTGGATAACAACACGTGCAACGCATCGGGATCGGAATACATCAATCCCTTCGCGTAGCGATACTCTTTGCTTCCGCCACCTTCAATCATGTAGGTCGCCAAAGTCCAAGGACTTCCCGAAAACCCAATCAACGGGACCCGACCGTTCAGCGCCGACCGAATGGTGGTGACGGCTTTCATTACGTAATCCAGGGCATCAGCCATCGACGGAACCGGCAAGGCATCAATGGCCGCCCGAGTGCGGATAGGGCGCTGAAAACGGGGGCCTTCACCTGCCTCAAAATAGAGCCCAAGACCCATTGCATCAGGGATCGTTAAAATATCGGAGAACAGGATCGCCGCATCCAATGGATACCGATCCAAGGGTTGAAGCGTCACCTCACAGGCCAAGCTCGGATTGGTACAAAGCGCCATAAAGTCGCCGGCTTGTGCCCGCGTCTGTCGGTACTCAGGCAGATACCGACCTGCTTGACGCATCATCCAGATCGGCGTTTGATCGACCGGCTGGCGCGCCAAGGCACGCAAAAAACGATCGTTCTTCAACCCGATCATTAAACCCCCAAGTAATCGAGTACGGCGCCTGCGGCCTGCCGACCCTCTGCGATCGCAGTGACCACTAAATCAGACCCACGCACCATATCGCCACCGGCAAAGATTTTCGGGTTGGTGGTCTGGTAGGGATACTCCCCTGACTCAGGAGCAATCACCAGACCTGAATCAGCCGTCTGGATCGCAAGATCTAAAAACCATTCCGCAGGGCTTGGACGGAAGCCAAAGGCAATCAAGACACAATCGGCTGGAACGATTTCATCTGAACCAGGCACTACTTCAGGACTGCGACGCCCATTCGCATCAGGCTCACCCAACTGAGTCGTGACAAACCGAACCCCCGTGACCCCCGTTGCGTCACCAACGACCTCGACAGGCTGGCGGTTAAAGAGGAACTTCACCCCCTCCTCTCGCGCATTAGCAACTTCCTTGCGTGATCCAGGCATGTTGATCTCATCACGACGGTAGACGCAGGTAACGGACTTGGCACCTTGCCGAATCGCAGTACGATTACAATCCATCGCAGTATCGCCACCGCCGAGCACAATGACCCGCTTACCCTTCATATTAATAAACGCGCTGGAATCGGTTTCGAAGCCCAAACACCGGTTCACATTGGAGACCAAATAGGGAAGTGCTTTGAACACACCCGGTAACTGCTCGCCCGGGAATCCCCCCGCCATATTGGTATAGGTACCCATCCCAAGAAATACCGCGTCAAAGCTTTCCATCAGCTCACCGACCGACACATCACGGCCAACCTCAGTATTGAGGCGGAACTCGATCCCCATGGATTCAAACACGGCTCGACGCCGGGTCATCACGGACTTCTCCAGCTTAAATTCTGGAATCCCAAAGGTAAGAAGACCGCCAATTTCAGGATAGCGATCAAACACCACGGACTTCACTCCACCGCGCGCCAAGACATCGGCACACGCAAGTCCGGCAGGACCTGCGCCTATGATTGCAACTCGCTTATCCGTCCAAACCACATCATCCATATTTGGACGCCACCCGAGGGCAAAGGCAGTGTCTGTAATGTACTTTTCAACCGACCCGATGGTGACCGCACCAAACCCATCGTTGAGGGTGCACGCACCCTCGCACAGACGATCTTGGGGACATACCCGACCACAGACTTCTGGCAACGAGTTGGTCTTATGACACAACTCAACCGCAGCCATGATGTTGCCCTGGCTAATAAGCTCCAACCAATTCGGAATGTGGTTGTGCACTGGGCACTTCCAAGAGCAATAGGGGTTCCCGCAAGAGAGACAACGATGGGCCTGATTCGACGCCTGCTCGGATTTGAACCCTTCGTAAATTTCAACAAAGGCACCTTTACGGGTATCCATCGGACGTTTTTCTGGGTCTTTACGACCCACATCAACAAACTGAAACGCATTCTGCAACCGATCGGTCATGGTCTCTCCTTACTGTGCATCCGCACGTGATGTGGTGAGCAAACTGGTCAAGTTTGCAGCCTTCGGCTTCACCAGCCAGAAACGTCCCACATAGGATTCATAATCATCCAAAATCGTGCGTCCCCACGCACTCTCGGTGGCCTTAACATACCGCTCCAGATGGCCACGCAAATGCGCGCGGTACTGTTCAGTGTGCTCTGTGGCGATCCGCGTAATCTCGACTAACTCATGGTTATACCGATCAACAAAGGTTCGGGAGAGATCCAAGACATAGGCAAACCCGCCGGTCATCCCTGCGCCAAAGTTCCGTCCCGTTTCGCCCAAGACAACCACCAGACCGCCAGTCATGTATTCGCAACAATGATCGCCGGCACCCTCAACAACAGCGGTGGCGCCTGAGTTACGAACAGCAAAGCGTTCACCCGCACAGCCTGCCGCATAGAGAGTCCCACCAGTCGCCCCATAGAGGCAGGTATTGCCAATGATTGCGGTCTCTTCCGATGCGAAGGTCGAGACTTTTGGTGGTCGGATGACCAGACGCCCACCTGCCATGCCCTTGCCGACATAATCGTTGGCATCTCCCTCAAGGTCCATTTCGAGGCCAGCGGCATTGAACACCCCAAAGGACTGGCCCGCAGTTCCCTCTAAGGCAATCCGAATCGGTTTGTCAGGACCGGATGCGCCAAATCGCAACGCCAAGGCGCCAGACAACGTGGCCCCCACCGAGCGATCGCAGTTGGTCACACGATAGGTCAGGGATGCTCCCTCACCGTCTTCAAGTGCGCCCGACGAATCCGCAACCATCCGCTGATTCAACAGGCCTTCATCATAGGGCGCATTTTTCGCGACCTGGCACACCTGTGGCTTTCCAACATGCTCAGGACCCTGATACAGCAGCGCACTGAAATCCAACTTCGACTGCTTCTGCGACCGACCGCCCACTTGCGTCAACAAATCGGTTCGACCCACCAACTCTGGGATTGTCGAAACACCCAATCGCGCCATCCATTCACGCGTCTCTTCCGCCACAAAGGTGAAGAAGTGCTTGATCATTTCTACCGTGCCACGGAAATGTTGCTCTCGCAGATAGTCGTTCTGCGTGGCGACCCCGGTCGCACAGTTGTTGAGATGGCAAATACGCAAGTACTTGCATCCCATCGCCACCATCGGCGCTGTCCCAAAGCCGAAACTCTCGGCGCCCAGGATGGCTGCCTTGATCACATCCAAACCAGTCTTCAGCCCACCATCAGTTTGCAGCCGCACCTTGCCACGCAGATCATTCGCTCGAAGCGCCTGATGGGCTTCCGCCAAGCCTAGTTCCCAGGGCGATCCCGCATACTTGATTGACGTCAACGGACTTGCAGCGGTTCCACCGTCGTAGCCAGAGATCGTAATCAAATCGGCATACGCCTTGGCCACGCCAGCAGCGATGGTACCGACACCGGGCTCACTGACCAGTTTCACACTGACCAATGCCTTCGGATTGACCTGCTTTAAGTCAAAAATCAGCTGCGCCAAATCTTCAATGGAATAAATGTCATGGTGCGGCGGCGGTGAAATCAGGGTCACTCCAGGTACCGAATAACGCAGTCGCGCAATCAACTGATTAACCTTACCTCCCGGAAGCTGCCCCCCCTCTCCAGGCTTCGCACCCTGTGCAATCTTGATCTGCAACACTTCCGCATTGACCAAATAGGACGGGGTGACGCCAAAGCGCCCAGAGGCCACCTGCTTAATCTTCGACATCCGAATCGTGCCGTAGCGCGCAGGATCTTCACCCCCTTCACCGGAATTCGAGCGAGCACCCAGCTCATTCATTCCCTGAGCAAGTGCTTCATGGGCTTCCGGGCTCAATGCACCAAGTGACATTCCTGCCGAATCAAACCGCTTTAAAATTGACTCAATCGGCTCGACCTGATCAATTGGGATCGGGGTCACTCCAGAGAGCTCGACGTTCAATAGATCACGCAAGGTGGCCACTGGACGCTCATTCACGAGCTTTGCATAGCGCTGATAGGTCGAATAGGAGCCCGTTTGCACCGCATTTTGAAGAGTTTGCACCACATCCGGGTTATAGGCGTGGTACTCGCCACCATGCATATACTTCAGTAACCCGCCTTGTGGTACCGGACGCCTGCGCGACCACGCTGCGGTTGCGCGCTGGCTTAAATCCACTTCAAAGTCACTGAAATCCGCACCCGCAATACGACTTTGCACGCCACGGAAACAGAGATCGACGACTTCGTTCGACAATCCAATTGCTTCAAATAACTGCGCGCCTCGGTAGCTGGCGACAGTTGAAATACCCATCTTCGATAGGATCTTCAGCAACCCTTTGTTGATGCCTTTCCGATAATTCTGGTGCAGTTCCAGGGGATCCCCGATCAGTTCATTCGAGTCCACCAGATCATTAATGACCCGATAGCTGAGATATGGATAGACCGCGGTCGCACCAAACCCGATCAAGACCGCAAAATGATGCGGGTCACGCGCCTCGGCGGTATCGATGATCAGATTAGCCGCACAACGCAGCCCCTCACGAATCAAACGGTGATGCACAGCACCCGTTGCCATGGTTGCCGACACCACCCATTGATCACGCGCCACCGCGCGATCAGACAGGATCAACAGCACGTGACCATCACGAACGGCCTGCACTGCCTGGTCACAGACAGATTCGACAGCCTGCTTCAGCCCCACTGCCGGGTCGAATGCCAGCTCAATCTGGATCCGTCGGTACGCAGGGTGATCGAAAGCTTTCAGTCGATCCATCTTCGGAGCCGACAGAACCGGAGACTGCAAAATGACGCGCTCTGCGTGATCTGCAGTTTCTTCAAACGGATTGAGCTCACTGCCCAAGCAGGTCTCAAGACTCATCACGATCGCCTCACGTAATGGGTCGATCGGCGGATTTGTCACCTGCGCAAACTGCTGTCGGAAGTAATCCGCAATATGCCGCTGCTGCGTTGAGAGCACAGCCATTGGCGTATCGTCACCCATCGAGCCTACCGCCTCTTGGCCAGTCTCCGCGAGCGGCCGAATGATCTGCTCCCGCTCCTCGGAAGACAGGGTGAATAACTTCAAATAGGGCGCCAATCCCTCATCGGTCACCGGCGCTAAATTCGAGAACTCATCGCGCAAATCGCTTTCAATGCGAATGGTCTTCTCGCGCAACCATTTTTTATAGGGCTGGCGGGATTTTAAGGCAGTATCAATCACCTCGGTGCTCAGCACCTCTCCGGTTTCGGTATCGATCGCCAGGACTTCGCCAGGACCCACGCGGCCTTTGGCAATGACATCTTCGGGCGCATAGTTCCAAGTTCCGATTTCTGAGGCAATCGTAAAGAAGCCATTTCGCGTCTTCACCCAACGCGCAGGACGCAATCCGTTTCGATCCAGCAAACAGCAGGCATAACGGCCATCGGTGAGGACGATTCCAGCAGGACCATCCCATGGCTCCATGTGCATCGAGTTGTATTCATAAAACGCCCGTAAATCGGCATCCATGTCCTCGACATTCTGCCAAGCGGGCGGAATGAGCATCCGAATCGCCCGAAACATATCCATTCCGCCGGCGCACAGCACCTCGAGCATATTATCGAGCGACGAAGAATCTGACCCAGTGGTATTCACCAAGGGCAAAATTTGATCGACATCGGGTAACTGCGGGCTCTTGAACAGATGTCCACGCGCCTTTGACCAATTGCGATTCCCTGCGATCGTGTTGATCTCACCATTGTGCGCCAATAAGCGGAAAGGCTGCGCGAGCGGCCAGCGCGGTAATGTATTGGTCGAGAATCGTTGATGGAATACGCAAATCGCAGTGGTCATCTCTGGATTACCCAGATCTGGATAAAAATTCGGCAGATCGACAGGCATCATCAAGCCTTTATACGACACCACGCGGCGAGACAATGAGCACAAATAAAACTCAGGAGAATCCGATAGCGCTTGCTCAACCAATCGCGCCGCCATGAATAGCTCGCGGTCGAAAGCCTCTTGTCCGAGGGTACCTGGTCCAACAAATACCTGCTGAAATGCCGGCATATTACCCAGCGCAATCGGTCCAAGATTGGTTGGGTCAGTCGGGACATCGCGCCACCCAATGACTGTGAGTCCACGCGCCGCGATGACCGTCTCGATCGCAGCCCGGGCAGCGTGTTGTGCCTCAGCTTCTAATGGCATAAACACCATGCCTACAGCGAATAAAGCATCCGGCGCTTGACCGGTTGCAGCTCGACAGGCATCGCGCATGAAGGCGTCAGGCATTTGCAGCAGCAACCCACAGCCATCCCCGGTTTTTCCATCCGCAGCAATACCCCCGCGATGAGTCATACAGGTCAACGCGGTAATCGCAGTCTGCAATAGGTCATGACTTGGCGATCCTTCGCAGTGGGCAATTAATCCAAACCCACAATTGTCCTTGAACTCACCTGGAGTATAGAGGCCTTTGATCATTCAATTTTCCCGATAATCGTGCGCGGAATAGCGCAAATTCGTCACTTTCGAGTGTATTTCACCCGACTAAATTCTGAGCAAGCATCTGAGCCAGTGCTCGTCTCAACGCGGCTTGCGGGCCCACAGAACCCGGTCCCGGCGCAAAACGGCCACGCAGTATACAAATTGAGGCAAAGTTCAGGCAACTTCTGTTGTCAACGACACCTATTGAGACGTCATTGGGATGGGGACCCGCTGCGACTCCATGACCACAGAGGGGTTGATGTCATCACTACGATCGCAGCCATCACCAAGGCAGCACTGACTATGAACCAAACCCAATGGCGACGCCAGAAGGGTTTTCGCATGGGTTCAGGCGCGGCCAGTGGCGTCTCAGGAACTGGCTCACGAAGGGCTGCGAGACGCTGAGGAATGCTTGATTCGAGATGCGCTGTGACTCGCTCTACGCGAAGTGTCTCGGGGAGTGACATCATCTCAGGACAGGCCATCTGGAGGTCTCGCTCATCCCAAGGAGGCAAACGAACAGTGGTCGGACTCACAGATTCGGGGCACGCACTGGCCAAACGCACACCCAAACTCAAGGCCCCCACCAATAAGATCGACCATCCCGCACCATAGCCACCACTCGCCATCGCGGATAGGACAGTAAGGACAACATCATCAAGCTGCTCAGCATCATCAATGACTAGCATGGGCAACCCACTGCACTCCGGCGGCTGTAACTGCGTCAATTGGGTCTTCCAACCCAATTCATCAATTCGAGCATGTGATGAAGGCCAACGCTGCAAACAAGCGGCAACAAGATCTTCGGGACAGGCGATCGAGCGTGCATTGAGGTGTAACCAGTTGGCACCCAGAGCTCCGGGCCAGTGGGCGAGCACGGTACTCTTACCAGACTGAGACGGCGCAACCAGCGCGAGCCAAGAAACACCCCGTTGCAACGCAGTCTCTAAGCGACCAAGCGCGGCTTGCTGCGAGGGCACTAAACGCAACATGAGCCCTCAAGAGTGGCCATCAATGCCCGCTCATTCACTGCGTCCTCGATATAGGCATCACCCAACTGCCGCATCAAAATCAAACGCAGTCTGCCGTCTTGGTTCTTCTTATCGACAGCCATGTGGGTGAGAAAGTCGCCTGGGCGCATCCCTTTGGGGGGCTGCGTTGGCAGCCCGGCTAGGGCACACAGGCGAGTCACCCGTGACACATCATCGAGCGACAACAGTCCAAGCTCAGCCGAGCAATGCGCTGCCATGATCAAACCCACTGCAACGGCCTCGCCGTGTAACCAAGAGCCATAGCCCTGATGCGCTTCAATCGCATGCCCAAAGGTGTGGCCTAAATTCAGTAAGGCGCGACCGCCAGCCTCGCGCTCATCGTCAGCGACGATCGCAGCCTTCATTGCGCAACACTGTGCGATTGCATCCGCCATGAGGTCTGCATCCAAGGCCATCAGTGCAGCCAAGTGCGTCTCAATCCATGCCAAAAATAGACGATCACCCAGAAGCCCATACTTGATGACCTCGGCGAGACCGGCAGACAGCTCGCGGGGCGGTAATGTTGCAAGCACGGCAGTATCTGCAAAGACGGCCTTTGGCTGGTAAAACGCACCAATCATGTTCTTGCCCAACGGGTGATTCACGCCCGTTTTCCCACCCACAGATGAGTCCACTTGAGACAATAACGTCGTCGGAATCTGAATAAATGGGACGCCTCGTTGATAGGATGCTGCTGCAAATCCAGCCATATCACCAATGACTCCGCCACCGAGCGCCACCACAGTGAGCCGACGCCCAAACCGAGCGGTTAAGGCTGCATCAAAAATGGGCATCAATGCGTCCAAGGTTTTATAGGCTTCACCATCAGGCAGAGTCACTCGCTCTAGGCGATATCCCGACAAGGCCGCGCAGAGTTGATCGGCATACAGTGGCCCCACCGTGGTATTGGTCACCAGCAACACCTCAGTCCCGGCAATATGCTCAGCCAATTCAGGCAGGCCCATTGCGCCTGGCCCAATATAAATGGGATAGCTTCGCGCACCGAGCGCGACCTGCAATGTCTTCACGGTGATTGCGTCTCCGCTAATGCATCCAAAATGTGGTTCACGATACTTTGCGGACCAGACTTCCCAGTCGTGATATGAAGGCCAGCAACGTTGGCATAGAAAGGCTCCCGAACCGATGCCATTTCCGTCAATCGCTGCTCCAACCCGGGTACTTGCAGGAGCGGACGCGTGCGATCTTGCTTTAACCGTTGCAACTGCGTTTTGAGATCCACCTTGAGCCAAATCACCTGATTACGATGCGGTGAGAGCAGTGCGCGATTCGCGGGCGACAAGACAATCCCAGCCCCTGTGGAAATGACAGTCTGAGGCGTGAGAATCACATCACCGAGCACCTTGGTTTCGCGCTCTCGAAACCCAGCCTCGCCTTCGACATCAAAAATCCACGCAATGTCACATCCACAACGGGCTTGGATTTCTTCATCAATATCGATGAATGGCCGCTCGAGTCGAGCAGCCAACATGCGACCGATTGTGGTCTTGCCAGCCCCTGTTGGGCCAACGAGAAACAACGTCGGTAGGGCATGCATGCATGGATCCTTACATCACAATAAACGAGGTGTGATAAAGAGTAACAGTTCTGACTTCACCGCACGACGTTCTCGCGTCTGAAACGCCCGACCAACAACTGGTAATTGCGAGAGTCCCGGTAACCCGGTAACCACCTCCTCTTGACGCGATTCATAGATACCGCCGAGTACTAAGGTTTCACCCGGCTGCACTGTGACTTCTGTATCCAGGGCGCGGGTCTCAATGGCAGGACCGGCATCGGTCGCTAATGTACTGACTTGGTCCTGCCGGATCGCCAGACTCAACTCGATCCGACCATCATCGCGGAGGACAGGAGTCACATTAAGCTCCAAAACAGCGTCTTTGAATTCGGTTTTTGGGACACCGTCTTGGTCTCGGGTCACAAAGGGCACTTGCTGACCCTGACGGATCGTGGCTTGCCGCCGATTGGTGGTCACGACGCGTGGCTCTGAGATCACTTCGCCAGACCCAGACGCCTCCAGTGCCGCCAACTCGAGCGCCAATAGATGTGGATGATCGATAATCGAGACAGCCAACTGTCCAGCCTCAGCACCAAGGGGACGGCCACCAGATTGCGCTTGGCCACCTAATCGGCCTCGACTACCGGCTAACTGCCATCGCACCCCCAAATCCTGTCGCATGTGCGTATCTATTGACACCAACTTTGCCTCGATCAGAATTTGCCGAACGGGAATATCCAGCGCATCAATTAAGCGCAGACCCTGCAACACATCGACTTCACTCCCCTCAAGAATCAAGCGATTGGTGGCGGCATCGACAATAACTGACGCCGCAAGACGATCCGTCAACAGCGCCTCTAGCTCATCCGCACCACGATATTTCAAGGCACGGGGTTCAATGCGTGTCCGGTCATTAGGACGACGCAAATGACCACCATCAGCGGTTCGCTCAAACACCGCATTTGCGTGCATCGCCAACTGATGCATCACTGTCTCCATCGTGGCGCCCTCGAGTGCAAAATCCACTGGCAGATCCTGAGGTAAGTCAGCAGTCAGACGCCAGCCGGACTCCGCGGATAACTGTGATAGCACCTGACCGAGCGGGACACCCTCAAAAAACACATCCAAAGCCAAAATTGGCTGACTCGAGAAAACCAGCAAACATACCCAGAGAGAACGCAAGAAACAGTGTGTCATGGCGCAGGTACCGCCTGACACAGTGTCCCCAACCGACTACGCCACTGCAGTGCCTTTCCAGACACATGAATCAATTGCCAATCAGCATCTAACCACTCAGACACCATGCGCACTTGCTCGACACCGGCAAGGTCCTGCAAATGGACGGTTCGACCAATCCGACTGACCAACTCAAGCGACGGGCACGGTGACAGGGGCCCCCAAACCGGCATCACGACAGCATCAAACGGTTCGTCAGGCCACAGTCGGATCTCAGTATGGTGAGCCAGACTCACCTGAAGCTGAGCAGATGTTCCCTGCCCGCGAAGTTGCAAGTCAGTCGCTGTCAACCCGCCCCAGGTCGGCAGCGCACCCTCTAACCACGCCCATAGGTGATCAGATCGACCTTGCACGGTGAGCACCAACCCGTTGGGGACTACTTCCACCTCGATGACCTGGACCTGCGCTTGCACACCAGCCAGCCACTCGCTCAAAGTGACGGCTTCTGGCACCAATGGGATTGCATTGAATTCAGCCGAGGCGAGCGTGAGGCGCTCCTGCCATCGGGTGATGTCCTGTTGCAGGGCTCGTACTTGATGACCTTCCCGCAGGCGTTCAAGGTATCGGTCAAACACAGGATATAGCGCCAAATAGGTTCCCAAACTCATCAAAGCGATAAACCAGCTGATCAACAAGACGAGACCAAATCGCTCCACCCATGGCACTCCGATTCGGTCAGTCATCAGACCACTCAACCGTCAAGGTCATCAATGCGTCCTGACGGATGACGTGCTTGGCTGCACTTCTGAATCCACGTTCCAAGAGTGATCGCTCAAACGCCGTCAAAGCAGACACATGGGCAAACTGCACCTGCCAGCGAACAGTGGTCGCATCACGCTCGATAGCAATGAGTCCAAGACCCGGAGGGAAGATCGAGAACCCATGCCGCATCGGAGCCAAAAAATATGCAGCACTTTGCCGCCCAGTCATCTGCTGAGTCAGGACCTCAGCCCGTCTTGCAAGATCTTGCTCGCGCTGTTCCGCCTCAGCCTGAATCGCATTGAGCTGGGTCTGCAGTAGGGCGGCCTCTGAACGATGATCGGGTTCAAGCCGGATCAGCACGTCAAGTGCCATCCAGGCTGAAAATAGAGCGCCAAACCCACTGAGGGTGACGAACATCCACCCGCGAATCAGCCACCGCCATCGATTCCGAGAGACCTGCTGACGCCAAGGTGTCAGGTCAGGAAGCGCTTGCACCCAGTCCCTCCTGGCCAACACACAGATGGTTGAGTTCCTTGAGGTCTTCGCGAAATAGCCACTGCTGCAATCGCGTAGGGTGCGCTTCCTCGGTCAGCCAGCAATTCACACGCTCAAAGCCGAACTGATGGCGACGCGCCACGACAGTGTGCCGTCCGGACGACCATGTCGCTGCTGACCAACGGGAGGGGCTGTGTGCAAACATCCAATCTGCCTCCGGGATTAATCGACAGCCCGCAGACTGAGGGATCCAGCGCCACAAGGCCTTGGGCGCATTAGGGAGCACTTGAATTGCAACGATTGAGGTGGCGCTCGTACGCACTACATCAGCACCACATAGGGGTAACGAGAATCCGAGTTCATGCCATAACTGTCGAGTCCGCCACGGCAGTCGATCGCGACGTTCGACAAGGCGCTGAATCCACACCTCGCTGAGCACACAGTCCATGCGAGCCAAGCCCTCTGGCGGCCATGTGTTCAAGGCGGCCCAGGTTGATTGACCACCTTCCGTCGTCATCCGACAAAAGCCTTGATCTGTCAGCCAATACCATGGCGTTGCACACTGAATTTGTTCCATGAAGCCTCCTACTCCTAGGGAAGCAGGAAAATCCATGATGTCAGGCGCAATTGGACTTTGATTTTAGGTACACTCGAACTCGGTATGAGGGAGGAATCGTGCGCGCACTGATTCGGATCACAGCAAGTCTAGGCCTAACGCTCCTGATGGTCGGTGGGATCGCGATCATGGGGGCCTATCTGTATCTCAAGCCCAGTCTTCCTGACGTGCAGACGCTCCGGACCGTGCAGCTACAAACGCCCCTGCAAATTCTGACTGAAGACGGTCTTTTAATCGCCCAGTTTGGCGAAAAGCGTCGCGATCCAGTTCGCATTAATGAAGTTCCGTTGGATCTCGTTCGCGCATTTCTTGCCGCAGAAGATGACAATTTTCGTGATCATGTCGGGATTGACCCTGCAGGACTGGCTCGCGCTGCTTGGGAACTGGTATCCACCGGACAAATTCAGTCAGGTGGATCGACCATCACCATGCAGGTGGCAAAGAATTATTTTTAAGTCAAGAGCGTACCTTTGCCCGAAAGTTTCGGGAAATCCTCTTGGCCCTCGAAATTGAGCGGAACTTATCAAAGGACGAGATCCTCGAGCTATATTTCAATGTGATCTTCTTAGGCCAGCGCGCCTATGGTGTCGCGGCAGCTGCACAGATCTATTACGGTCAAGAGCTCGACGCCCTCACCCTGCCGCAATACGCGATGATCGCAGGTCTGCCCAAAGCACCATCGAAACACAATCCAATTGCAAACCCACAGCGAGCAATCGAACGCCGGGACTGGATTCTAGGCCGAATGCATAAGTTGGGCTTTATTGATGAGGCGCAATACAAGAGTGCACTTGCAGCGACGGTGACGGCGAGAGTGCATGGAATACCGCTGGATTTAAACGCACCTTATGTCGCTGAGGAAGCGCGACGGATCGCGCTGGATATGTTTGGCGATCGCGCCTATACCGAGGGCTTACGCATTTACACGACAGTCCGTGGCGCCTGGCAAGCTGCGGCCCAAGATGCGGTGACGCATGGTTTGCTGGAGTACGACCAACGACATGGCTGGCGAGGCATTGAAGCAACACTGCCGGGGCCCGATCGAGAGGCTTGGTTAGCGGCGCTGGCCGAGATCGAATCCATCGGACTGCTCGAACCAGCGGTGGTATCCGCAGTCACTGACAAGCGGATCGATGTCATTCGTCGCAATGGGGAAGCCGTGAGTATCCCACCCAGCGGGTTTAATTGGGCCCGAACCTATCGCAGTGTCAATAGTCTGGGGCCAGAGATACGAGATGCTCGCACACTTGTCAGTGCAGGTGACTTAATCCGCATCACACAACTTCGTGGAGACTGGGTGTTGGCACAACAGCCGGCTGTCGAAGCAGGCATGGTCGCGCTCGATCCAGAGACCGGTGCAATTCGCGCGATGGTCGGCGGATTTAACTACTTCGACTCCAAATTTAACCGCGCCACTCAAGGAGGGCGCCAAGTGGGGTCCGGCTTTAAGCCGCTGATCTATACGGCCGCACTCGAAGCCGGCATGACACCCGCATCGCTCATTAATGATGCCCCAGTGGTCTTTGATCAGACCGAAGGCGCGACGGACTGGCGACCACAAAACTCTGGTGGTGACTTCTTGGGTCCGACGCGACTACGAACCGCGCTCTATCGGAGTCGTAACCTCGTCTCAGTAAGATTGGCGCGTGAACTCGGGTTGGATCGGATTTTACAAATCGCAGAGCGCGCAGGGCTGCCCTCCGACTCCCTACCACGGAACTTAAGCCTATCGCTGGGCACTGCATCACTCACGCCGCTGCAAATGGCAGAGACCTATGCGATCTATGCCAATGGTGGCTATCGTATTGGCAACTACTTAATTGACCGCATTGAATCGGCAACCGGCGAGGTGTTGTATCAGACAAAACCAGTCACGGTCTGCCGTACAGACTGCGCTGGACGACCAGTCTCAATGGATCCAATCCTTGATAATCGACTCAGACCAGCCACCTCGACACTGATCGATCTCGATCTTGGGGGCAGTATCGCTCCCCGTGTCCTGGATGCACGTATTCACTTTTTGATGGATGACATGTTGCGCGATGTGATTCAGGTTGGGACGGGGAAACGCGCAAATTCGCTAGGCCGAAAAGATATTGCTGGGAAAACCGGAACCACCAATGATCAGATTGATGCCTGGTTCAATGGCTATCACGCCTCCGTCGTCGCATCCGTGTGGGTCGGCTTTGATCAACCAAAAACATTGGGTCGATCGGAATATGGGGGACGTGCGGCCTTACCAATCTGGATCGAGTTCATGGAAACAGCGCTTGCCGGTCAACCAGAACGACGACTGACGCCACCCCCGGGGATCATTTCTGCTCGGATCAATGCAGACACTGGCGTGCTTGCGGGATCGAATGATGGCGATGCGATCCGAGAATACTTTCTTGCAGACAACCCCCCGCCGAGCCAAGGCGCCGATGGCGGCGTTCCGATTATTTCAGGGCAAGATGGCGAGCGAACAATTACGAGTCCACAACAGCTCTTTTAATCGACCGATCGCTGCAAATTTGCAGGGTCCGCCAACGGCAGTCGAAAAACTGCAGGAGCATCACCTGCCTTTGGGCCCCGAATCCACCCACGCACTTCAATCCGGGTGCCAGCGTCTATGTTGAGCCCTTTGGGTAACGTGACAGCGAATTGTGCACCGAGCCAGAGCGTCCGCTGATCCACGCGGGTCACGACACCCTCGACAACCGCAAATCCACCGCGGCTGAGAGCTGATACGGCAATCGGTGCAAGCCCCTCAGACCAGATGCCCCGGGCCGCAAGGCGGGCGCGTTTCTCAGCAGCGAATAAACATGGCGCATGCGCAGTCAAAGGCGGTACAGCGACCGCAAATCCCAGCCCTTCATGCAACAACGACTCAGCCAAATGTGCGCCGTTTACCCAAACATGGGCTAATACCCGCCCGTGACGATCACGTCGATAGGGGTAAGGAGACAGCGTCACGACACGCGTCTGTAACTGTTGTGTCGCATACTGTGTCGCGGCTTTGGCATAGGCACCACGACGTTCAGGATCATTTCGCTCGTAGGTGTTAATCCCAAGTACTCGCACACGGTCACCGCCGACGAGGACGAAGGTGTCACCATCGATGATCCGTTCGATGCGTTGTTGAGTGGCTGTGACAGGAGGGGAGGGACATTGCGCAAAAGCGACAGTTGTCGCGACGGTCCAGAGACAGACGGACCAGGCAAGAACGCGCCTGGTCCAACCGATCTTACCGCGACAGATTGCGGCCGCCGAAGCGCTTATTGAAGCGATCAATTCGACCACCTGTGTCCAAGACTTTTTGCTTTCCGGTATAGAACGGGTGACACTCTTGGCAAACGTCCACTGTAAAATCTTGGCGACGCGTTGAACGGGTTGGGTAGCTTGCACCGCAACTGCAAGTGACCGTAATCTCAGTGTACGCTGGATGGATATCCGCCTTCATGTTGAATCCTCAGGTTATGATCAATGCCGCACTATTGGCCACACATCGCGCCAACGACCGCATCTACGTTTCGGGGCGCGGAGTCTAGCAAGACTCCTCGACAGACGGAAGCTTCATGACTGGATTTTTCATCCAAGTATTTGTTCCAGGGCCATTTTCAGGCCCCCTCACATACACATCGCCCTCCACCATCGAAGCCGGTTGCCGCGTTCAGGTGCCGCTTGGGCATCGTGAGGTCATTGGGATTGTCGCAGGGCCCGGCCAAGCATCCGATCACCACGATCCCGCAAAGCCGATTACCGCATGCCTTGATGAAATACCGATCCTCGATATGCCCATCATGGCGCTGACTGAGTTTGCGGCACGCTATTATTTTGCAGCTCCGGGTGATCTGTTACTCGGCGCACTCCCAAAACCATTGCGTGCCGGCAAACCCAGGCCCAAGCCACTGACGATTGAGGGCCAGGGTCTCACCAGTGGGGTCCATCGCACAGACGCGCAATACCTGGCATGTGAAGCAATCACTGACGCATTGGGATCATTTCAACCATTCCTGCTTCAAGGCGTGACAGGCTCCGGCAAAACTCAAGTTTTTATTGATCTCATGCATGCAGTGATTGGCCGACAGCAACAAATTTTACTGCTTATCCCCGAAATTGGCCTGACCGGCCGGATTGCTGAACGCATTGGTGAACAACTGTCAGGACACTACCAAGTCATGCACTCTGGACGCACACCGGTGGAGCGGGCACGCGCATTTATGGCTGCACGGGACGGCCTCTGTGACGTCTTGATTGGCACTCGTTCCTGCCTACTCACGCCCTTACCACGACTGGGTCTGATCTTGATCGACGAGGAACATGACAGTTCCTACAAGAATCTTGATGGTCCAAGGTACTCCGCACGCGATCTGGCGGTGATGCGCGCCAAGCAGGCATCCTGCCCAGTGATCCTAGCCTCTGCGACCCCAGCACTGGAAACGTGGGAACGCGCCAATCAGGGTCACTATCAAAGACTGCGGCTTCCGGCGCGCGCCTCAGGAATTGATCCTCCGCAGCTCAGCCTGATCGATGCACGTACCGATCGTCCTGTCGATGGCCTGACACAGGCAGCACGGCATGCGATCGAGCGGACTTTGGCGCGCGATGAGCAAGCTCTGGTATTCCTCAATCGGCGCGGCTATGCGCCGGTGCTCTATTGCGCTGATTGCGGCTGGAGCCCAGTGTGTAAGCATTGTGATTCAAAGCCTGCCGTCCACCATCATCCGCATACGCTGTGGTGCCATCATTGTGATGCACGTCAAGCAATTCCTCGTCAATGTCCTTCATGCGGACACCCAGAGCTGATGCGCCTCGGCGAGGGAACTGAACGCCTTGCAGACCGGCTCACTCAACTTTTCCCAAGCACGCCGGTGATTCGGGTTGACCGAGATTCAACGGTCCGCAAACGCGCCTTCGAAACCCTGCTCGAGCCTGTCATCGCAGGAACACCCTGCATCTTAGTGGGCACCCAGATGCTCGCCAAAGGGCATGACTTTGATCGCCTCACAACAGTGATTGTCGCCGACGCCGATCAAGGACTGCTTGGCACCGACTTTCGAAGTATCGAACACTTCAGTCAGCTACTCACGCAGGTCTCAGGACGCGCAGGGCGTCGCGATATTCAAGGCAATGTATTGATCCAAACTCACCGCCCAGACTCACCCTGGTTCCCACTCATTTTAAGCCAGGATTACGACGCCCTCGCCGACGCAATGCTGGCGGAACGGCAGCATATGGGGTGGCCGCCCGCCACCCATCTAGCAGTCATTCGGGCTCGGGGTTCGGACGCGGAATCCACCTTACAAGCACTTGCACCCATTGCGCGCAAACTCCGCTTGGAAGGAGTCAACGTCTTAGGACCCGCCCCCGCTCCAATGGAACGGCGGAATCGTCAATTTCATGGTCAATGCGTTGTTGTCGGTGAACGCAATCAGTTGCACAGAGCCCTGCAGGCAACGGGGCCTTGGCTTTACCGACGCGCCGGAAAAGTACTGATTCAGTTGGATGTCGACCCTTGGGATCTTTGGTAATGCTACACTTCCGCGCTGAATTCGGGGGGACACCATGAAAGAACAGATTGCGTCGCTTTTCGAAGCTGTCTTAGATCAATGGATGGC
This sequence comes from Litorivicinus sp., assembly GCA_018401755.1. Taxonomy (GTDB): domain Bacteria; phylum Pseudomonadota; class Gammaproteobacteria; order Pseudomonadales; family Litorivicinaceae; genus HIMB30. The sequence continues at coordinate 363,504 of JAGYKJ010000006.1, read as the reverse complement.
AAAAGGCCAGTTGACTGAGCAAGCGCGACGACCTGTTCACGTCGAAGCAACCCGAGACCCGGCACACGGTGACTTCGCAACAAATGTCGCTTTGCTACATGCCAAAGCCATGGGGGTTACACCCAGACAACTTGGTGAGCAACTCATCACGGAGCTCGCGCCCCACCCATTGATTGTCGGTATTGAAATCGCGGGACCGGGATTTATCAATCTTAGATTACGAGCGGATGCATTGTTCGAGCCGATCACAACCTGCATTGCAGAAGGCTCTAGATACGGCCGAGGAGCGACAACCGGCCGCAAAGTCCAGGTTGAATATGTCTCTGCCAATCCAACTGGGCCCTTGCATGTTGGCCACGGTCGAGGTGCAGCCTACGGGGCGACTCTCAGCAACCTGTTGAGCGCCCGAGGCCATGCAGTTGAGACAGAGTATTATGTGAATGATGCCGGCCGTCAGATGAGTATCCTGGGCGCCAGCGTCTATATTCGGTATCTGGAAGCACTTGGGCACTCACTGCAATTTCCACTGGGCGGCTACCAAGGCAGCTACATACAGGATCTCGCCGCAGAACTGATTCACACACACAGTGATGCACTCGCCCGCCCCATCGACGACCTAACCAGAACACTGGTGTCTGATGGAGAGGACACCAAGGATGCGCATATTGATGGCTGGATCCAATCCATCAAGAGCACACTCGGCGCGGATTGGCACATTCCCTTCGATCTCGCACTGACCCGAATCTTGGATGATATTCGGGACGATCTGACTGAGTTTAGCGTGACATTTTCACACTGGTTTAGTGAAGCAAGCTTGGTCAACACAGGCGCAATCGATGCCGCCATCGCGCAACTCGATGCCGGCGGCCACCTCTACCGTAATGAAGGCGCGCTGTGGTTTCGCTCAACAGCCTATGGTGATGACAAAGATCGGGTCGTGCAGAGAGACAATGGCGAATACACCTACTTCGCCTCTGATATTGCGTACATCGCCAATAAATTCAGTCGTGGATACGATGAATTGATCTATGTTTGGGGCGCCGATCACCATGGATACATCACGCGGGTCAAGGCAGCCGCGAGTGCATTAGGCTACGATCCAGATCGATTGACGATTCGGCTGGTGCAGTTCGCCATCCTGTACCGCGGTGGAGAAAGAGTTCAAATGTCCACCCGATCCGGGAGCTTTGTCACGCTGCGCGAGCTCAGAGAAGAGGTGGGAGTCGATGCCTGTCGCTACTTTTATGTGATGCGAAAAGCCGATCAACATTTGGATTTCGATCTCGATCTCGCAACCAGTCAAAGCAAAGATAACCCGGTGTACTATATTCAGTACGCCCACGCACGGATCTGCCGAGTCTTCGAGGGTTTACAAGACCAACCGCCCTTTGACTTGCAGCGGGGATTGGCAAATCTCGCTCTGCTAGAGGGTCAAGAGGTCTTGGATATCGCGCAGCGCCTTGGCCAATTCAAAGAAACCATCGAGCGAGCGGCTGATTCGTTAGAGCCACATCTGCTGTGTTATTACCTGCAAGATCTCGCGGGAGATTTCCACCGCTGGTATAACGGCACCCGGCTGCTCGTCGATGATATTTCACAACGTGATGCCCGACTGACTCTGGCTCAAGCGGTCCGCCAAGTACTTGCCAACGGACTTACGCTGCTTGGCGTTTCAGCGCCCGAGGCCATGTGATGCGGGATTATTCGTCGCAAGCGATGAAGCATCGACGTGGGACTAACCGGGGTCCCCGGCCAGCGATTGGAATCACACTCAGCCTTGTCGTGATTGCCGTGGTCGCCGTCGGGCTGATTTGGCTGAGCCAACACACTGAAGACCAAGTTGCACTGCCGATCGCTCGACCAGCGCCAACGCCAACACCACAAGTGACACCACCACCTCCCGTCAGTGCCCGACCTGACGCAGCACTCGCGCCGATTCAAGAACCACCGAATGCGCCACCCAATCACTTCACGTTTTATGAGATTCTGGTGAAGAACGAGGTCTCAATCGATGTCGCACCCGCGGAATCGCGGGAAGAAGCCATTGAAAAACAGCTGCAGTCCACCCTCGTCCAAGTGGCCTCATTCCGAAATGCCTCAGATGCAGAAAGTACTCGAGTCGAATTGCTTCTGTTAAATATGCAGGCCCGCATCATTCCCGCAAGTGGTGACAATGGGGGTTGGCATCGCGTCGTTGTCGGACCCTTTGCGTCAGTGCGCGATCTGGAATCTGCCAAAGATCGGTTGGCCAAAAATGGCCATGACTTCTTACAAATTCAGGTACGTTAGATGGCTATGGAACAGTTTCACGGAACAACAATCGTCTCGGTACGCCGCGGTAATCAGGTGGCGATTGGTGGCGATGGGCAGGTCACACTGGGTAATACAGTGATGAAAGGCAACGCACGTAAGGTGCGCCGGCTCTATCACGATCGCGTTTTGGCAGGATTCGCGGGAGGCACCGCAGATGCCTTTACCCTGTTTGAGCGATTTGACGCAAAGTTGGAAAAGCATCAAGGGCACCTCACCCGAGCTGCAGTGGAGCTTGCCAAAGATTGGCGCTCAGATCGAATGTTACGTCGACTCGAAGCACTCCTCGCAGTAGCGGATACGGAAACCTCACTGATCATCACCGGGAATGGTGACGTCATGGAGCCCGAGGACGGGTTGATTGCCATTGGTTCTGGAGGTCCCTTCGCGCAAGCCGCGGCCAAGGCGCTGCTCCGCCAAACTGAGCTGTCTGCGAAAGAGATTGTCGCTGAAGCATTGAAGGTGGCTGGAGAGATCTGCATTTATACCAATCAACACATTACTTTGGATGAGTTAACCAAGGCATGACCGATTTATCACCCAAGGCCATTGTTGCCGCTCTCGATCGACACATTATTGGACAAGCGGATGCCAAACGGGCCGTTGCGATCGCCCTGCGTAACCGCTGGCGCCGCATGCAGTTACCTGCCGAGATGGCACAAGAGGTAACACCCAAAAATATTCTGATGATCGGGCCGACAGGCGTTGGTAAAACAGAAATTGCGCGTCGCTTAGCCAAGCTTGCAGATGCGCCATTTTTGAAAGTAGAAGCCACGAAGTTCACGGAAGTTGGCTATGTTGGGCGCGATGTGGATTCCATCATCCGAGATCTCGTGAGTACAGCGATGAAATCAGAACGGGAACGGCGGATGGGTTCAGTGCGGAGTCAGGCTGCAGACCGGGCAGAGGATCGCATTCTCGATATCCTGCTTCCGCCACCGCGAACTGATGGTAAGCAACAGCCGGCAGAGCAATCCGGGGCACGCCAAGTGTTCCGGAAAAAGCTCCGTGAGGGAGAGCTCAATGAGACTGAAATTGAGGTCGACGTCCGCGCGCAACCCGCTGGGGTCGATATCATGTCTCCACCCGGCATGGAGGATATGGCGCATCAGTTGCAAGATATGTTTTCGAAGTTCGGTCAAGATCGAAAGAAAACGCGGCGGATGCCAATTGGTGAGGCGCTCCGAATTCTTACCGACGAAGAGGCTGCACGACTCATCTCAGATGACGACGTCAAACGCGCTGCGATTGAGGCTGTTGAAAACCGAGGCATCGTTTTCCTCGATGAAATCGATAAAGTCTGCCGTCGCGAGCACGCCCAGGGCAGTGATGTTAGCCGTGAAGGCGTGCAGCGAGATCTTCTGCCGCTGATCGAGGGCACCTCGGTACAGACGAAATGGGGCACTGTCCGCACGGACCACATTTTATTCATTGCCTCAGGCGCATTTCATCTCTCGAAACCCTCAGATCTCGTTCCAGAGCTGCAAGGACGCTTGCCGATCCGAGTCGAGCTCAGCGCATTAAAACCTGCAGATTTTGCGCGCATCTTGACCGAGCCAGATCACTCGTTGGTGAAACAGTACCAAGCGCTACTCGATGTCGAAGGGGTGGCCATTGAGTTTACCGAAGACGGGATCGCAGCGCTTGCCGATATTGCCTTCCGCGTGAATGAGACCACCGAGAATATTGGTGCGCGGCGCTTGCATACGCTGATGGAGAAATTACTAGAGGATCTGCTCTTCGAGTCAGGTGTCGAAAACGTGCAATCGACCATTCAGGTTGATCGAGTCTATGTCGATGCGAAGCTCAGTGCGCTCAGCCAAGACGAAGATTTGTCACGATACATTTTGTAAAGGACTGCCATGACAAAGACGACACACTTTGGGTATCAAGAAGTCCCCGTCGACGAGAAAACCTATCGCGTCCGTGAAGTCTTCAACTCAGTCGCCCGTCGCTATGACCTGATGAATGATTTGATGTCGGCAGGGCTCCACCGACTGTGGAAGCGTGTTGCTGTTGAGACCCTAGCAATTCGTCCAGGGATGCAGGCCCTCGATCTGGCCGCCGGCACGGGGGACCTTGCCCGAGCGATTGCGCAACGCGCAGGTTCGCAAGGCCACGTCGTACTTGGCGACATCAATGATCAAATGCTCCGTGTTGGACGCGATCGGTTCATTGACGAAGGACATCTTGAAGGGCTGTCGTGGTGCCAGTGCGATGCCGAATCCCTACCCTTTCCAGATGCCTACTTTGACCGTGTCACCATCGGTTTTGGGTTGCGCAATGTTACCCATAAAGAGTCTGCACTCGCTGAGATGAATCGGGTACTGAAACCGGGCGGGCGGGCGCTGATTCTCGAGTTCTCGCACCCAACAGATGCGACCCTGAAAACACTCTATGACCTATACAGTTTTACAGTCTTGCCAACCTTAGGGCAGGTCATTGCAAACGATCGCTCAAGCTATCAGTACCTTGCGGAGTCTATTCGAAAGCATCCGGATCAAGAGACATTAATGGAGATGATGACAACGGCAGGAATGTCAGACTGTCGGTATATCAACCTCAATGGTGGCATTGTCGCGATTCACACAGGCACCAAGTCATGAGCCAAGCGATGTGGCTGACGCTCTTGGTGAAGGCCTCTGAATCCGCGATGCGACAAGGGATGCAACTGGCAGGGGTCACCAGTCAACATCTTGCGCCAATGGCGGGACGGGTCCTGAAACTTGAGATCACAGATCTGAAGACGGATTTATGGCTCATCTGTGGCGACTCACAATGGTGGCTTGCAACCGCTGACCAAGGCATCGCGGACGTGACCTTGACCGGCTCGTTAGGGGCTCTGGTGGAAACCGCGCGGTCGATGACGGATCCGACGAGTGCCTTGGTACTCGAAGGGCTCGAAGTACGAGGATCGGTCGGTGTCTTACAGACCTTACAGCGACTGTTGCGTGACCTCGATTTAGACTGGCAAGATGCTCTAAGTCAAGCAATCGGACCCATCCCCGCCAACCTCATTATCCGCACCTTGCGAGCGGCCCGTGACCAGCTCTCCATGTCACGCACCCTCGCGAAACGGCAACTCCAAGACACTTTGCAGGCTGAACACAGTCCAGTCATTCCGGTGACCACATATCAAGGGACCAAAGACCGCGTGACCATGTTAAGCCGACAACTCGAACGCATGGATGCCAGACTACGACGCCTGGAGCATCCCAAATGACAGGATTATTTCGTCTTTCCCGGATCGTGAAGGTTCTGTTTTCAGAACGAATCGATGCGTTTTTACCGGCACCGAAGTCGGGGCCGTTAAAACTCATTGCCTGGTGCATTCCAAAGGTACGCACCAAAAAGGCTCGTGGGGAGCGACTGCGTGATGCACTACAAACACTTGGACCAGTGTTTGTGAAGTTTGGACAAATGCTCTCGACACGCCGTGATCTGTTGCCGCCGGATATCGCAGGTGCCTTGGCTGATCTGCAAGATCGCGTCAAGCCGTTTTCCGGAGATGCCGCACAAGCCATTATTGAACGCGATTTACAGTCACCAGTAATGGACATTTTTAGCACATTTTCCGTCACTCCAATGGCTTCAGCCTCGGTCGCGCAGGTGCATGCTGCAACTTTGCATGACGGGCGAGAGGTGGTCGTCAAGGTGATTCGACCTGGGATCGAAAAAGTCATCGAAGAAGACCTTAAATTGATGATGACACTAGCTCGATTCGTCGAGAAAAACTTTGAAGACGGCAAACGCTTAAAGCTTGTCCAAGTTGTCAGTGATTATCGGATGACGATTTTAGATGAGCTCGACCTGCAACGTGAGGCGGCCAATACAGCACTGATCAGACGTAACTTTGAGGGCTCAACCATTTGTTATGTCCCAGAAATTTATTGGGACTACACACGTCGTAATGTCATGGTCGAAGAGCGCGTGTATGGCGTCCCCATTAGCCAAGTAGATGTACTCAAAGCACATCATGTGAATATGGAAAAGCTGGCTGAACGTGGTGTTGAAATCTTCTTCACTCAGGTATTCGACCACAGCTTCTTTCACGCGGACATGCACCCTGGCAACGTCTTTATCGATATCACGGATCCTGAAAATCCAGTCTACAAAGCGATCGACTTTGGGATCGTTGGCACCTTGGATCCAGAGAGCCAAAGTTATCTCGCGCAAAATCTGATCGCGTTTTTTGACCGTGACTACCGCGCTGTTGCTGAGCTACACGTCGAGTCCGGCTGGGTTCCTGCCGATACACGCATTGGTGATTTCGAGAGTGCGATCCGTACAGTCTGCGAACCCATCTTCCAAAAACCACTTGGGGAAATCAGTTTTGGTGTGCTTTTAGTCCGATTGTTCGAAACCGCCCGTCGCTTCCATATGGAAGTCCAACCTCAGTTAGTTCTGTTGCAGAAAACGCTCTTGAATATCGAAGGACTCGGGCGAGAACTCTATCCGGAATTGGATCTGTGGAAGACCGGGAAACCCTTCCTCGACCGGTGGGTGAAGGATCGGCTTGGACCGAAAGGGTTGTTACGAAGTGCCCGGCGACAAGGACCACGCTGGGTGATGTATTTACCGAAGCTCACCGATGCACTGTTGTCATCGCCCGAGCGACTCAACAGACTGGAGCGGATCGCCGAGCACAATCAATCCTCGCTGCAACAAATTGCTAAGACCGTTCGCGCCAATGAACACAGCCGCCGTTGGTCATTGGCACTGGGCATAGCAGGACTCACAGCCGCGGGACTTGGGGGCGTGATGGCACCTGCAGCACTTCTCGCATACTGGCCAATTGGACTTGCCATCTTTTCTGTAGCGCTCATACTCAGACGATGATTGACATGCCCGCACTGAATCAGCTTCTTGATGCCGTTCAATTCGATGCCAACGGCCTGATCAGCGCTGTTGCGCAAGATGCGCACACCGGTGAAATTCTGATGCTCGCTTGGATGAATCGTGCGGCTCTCTCAGAGACTCTTTCCTCTGGTCAGGCGGTGTATTACTCGCGCTCTCGGCACACCTTGTGGCGCAAAGGTGAAAGCTCTGGGCAGCAACAGCGTTGTCTCTCGATGCGACTGGACTGCGATCGCGATGCGATCGTCTTGCAAGTCGAACAAACCGGTGTAGCCTGTCACACTGGACGGCGAAGCTGCTTCTCATGGGCACCCGATACATCGGGGCAATGGGTCGCGGTCGCTGACGTACTGATCGACCCTTCCACACTTTATGGACAATCCTCATGAGCGTCATACATTTACTGGAAGACATGCTAGCCGAGCGTCGCTTTGGCGATCCTGAAAAGTCGTACGTGGCTCGACTACACCACAAAGGACTGGATCACATTCTTAAAAAAGTGGGCGAAGAGTCAACTGAAGTGGTCATGGCGGCAAAGGACGCCAGTCGCTCTGGGAATACTCATGATGTGATCCATGAAGTGGCTGATTTATGGTTCCACACGCTGGTACTGCTATCACACCTAGAAGAGCCACCATCTGCGGTCTTAGCTGAGCTGGAAAAGCGTCTCGGTGTCAGTGGATTAGTCGAAAAGGCATCCCGTGGAGAGCGAGAATGACAGGCTGCCTATTTTGTAAGATCCGTGATGGCGAGATCCCTGCCGAAATCATTTACAAAGATGAGGATATGATCGCGTTCAAGGATATTCACCCCAAGGCACCGGTTCATTTTCTTGTCATCCCACAGCGGCATATTGCGAACTTGTTTGAGGTTAATGCAGACGATGAGGGTCTTTTGGGACGTATCCAATTGACGATTCCGACCATTGCCCGCGAACAAGGACTGGATTCTGGATTTCGGACCGTGTTGAATACGGGTCCGGGTGGACATCAGGAGGTGTATCACATGCACTACCATGTCCTCGGCGGCGGCCCTTTCACGGGTTTTAATTGAGACGACTCTAAAAACAAAGGAGACCCCATGGGAATCGGCGGAATAAGTATTTGGCAACTGCTCATCATTCTGGCAATCGTCATCATGATTTTTGGCACCAAGAAACTGAAGACCCTCGGCAGTGACCTCGGTGGTGCTGTGAAGGGCTTCCGTCAGTCGATGACCGATGATGGCAAGGATAAGACCGATGAGACAGTGATGAAGGCCGAATCCGTTGAAGACGCTGGCGCAACCGCGGAATCGGTTGAGCCTGCGAAAGCAGCTGAAAAAGAAAAGGCCTAACGCGTGTTCGATATCGGTGCGACCGAGCTTCTCTTGGTCGCCATCATCGGATTGATTGTCGTGGGTCCCGAACGACTGCCTCGCTTGGCCCGTTCCATCGGCCTGTGGGTGAATCGTGCGCGTCGTCAAATGACGTCCATTCAACGCGAGATTAACCGCGAACTCGAAATGGAAGATTTAAAGAAGCAATTACACGCCAAGGGGGGCGGATTGACCCTTGAGGATCTAACCGGCGAGATGGGAGCGAAAACATCCAGCAAAGAACCTGTCAGCCGAACTAGCATCGCTGAATCACAGTCGGTGGCGTCCAAGCCCACCAGTCGCGAGTCCGATAGTACCTCATGAGCGATCACGATCAATTTGCAGATCAACCCCTGATTGCTCACTTAATTGAATTACGGGATCGATTAATTCGTATCGTCATTACCGTACTGATTATTTTCATTGGCTTTATGGCGTTTGCCAACGAACTGTATGTGTATCTTGCAGAACCATTGCAAACACTCATGCCAGAAGGTTCATCAATGATTGCGACCCAGGTCGCCTCCCCATTTTTGGCTCCTTTTAAGTTAGCACTCTATCTCGCGGTCTATTGCGCGGCGCCTGTGATGCTTTATCAGATCTGGGGGTTCATTGCGCCCGGGCTCTATAAAAATGAGAAAAAGCTTGTTGCCCCGCTGCTTCTGTCCAGTATTTTCTTGTTCTATGCCGGCATGGCATTCGCCTATTACATTGTCTTCCCACTCATTTTTGGGTTCTTCACCACCGTAGGCCCCACCGGCGTCACTGGTGATGACAGACATCGATGCCTATCTCAGTTTTGTGCTGAAACTCTTTTTGGCATTTGGTTTGGCATTTGAAATCCCAATTGCAACGATGCTGCTCGTCAAAGCGGGCGTGGCCGATGTGAAGAGCTTAAAGAGCAAGCGACCCTATGTATTTCTCGGCTGTTTTGTTGTCGGCATGCTCGTCACGCCACCTGATATGATCAGTCAAACACTACTGGCAGTGCCAATGTGGCTGTTATTTGAAGCTGGACTGATTGGTGCTCGGTTCTTAGGCCCACCACGGGGATCGGATACCGCAGCCGAGGAGGCCGCGGCCGATAACACCGAGAATGCAAAGACCAATGGGGTGGATGACAGCGACTCTGAGACGCATGATATTCAGGAATTCGATCTCTATGCGTCCATTACTGATCCATCAGAGCCGCAGAGTCCCAAGGACGCTGACACAGATATCGGGCCTGAACCACCAAAGTCTGGCGCGTAAAACAGTCAATCGTTGCGCCGGTCGCACCGCTAAGACCGCGACGTTACTTCCGGCGAACGTCGCGCCCATGTCCATATCGAGCGGCCATCAATCGAGTGGCCTCGACCAGCGCCGAAATCATGGCCGGGTGACGAGCCGAATGCCCACCATCAGCAATCATCGTCAATCGCGCATCGCGCAGAGAAGCATGTAAGAGGCGAGCCTCCGCCAGCGGACACACATGATCTTCAACCCCATGAACCAACTCGACTGGGACGGTTGCCAGCATCTCAGCCTGATCAAGGATCGCATTTGGTGCGATAAAACATTGATGTGCCACATAGTGATGCTCGATTGTGGCAAAAGCCAAGTCATGCGAGGGTGATCCATCAGTAATGGATCCAAGATCAGGTTGCCGAGATGCAAGCCGCGTTTCCCAAAGATTCCATGCGCGTGCTGCCTGATAGCGGATAAAGGGTGTGGCTTCAGAGAAGATGCGCGTGTACCCAGCGATCGGATCAGCACACTCTTGCGGTGTTAACGGCACCAAAAAGTCACGCCAAGCGCTCGGATAGATGTCTGACGCCCCGCGCTGATACAACCAATCAATGTCCTGAGGACGCCCCAGGAAGGTGCCGCGTAAGATACAACCCAAGACGGTCATTGGATGTCGAATGGCGAACAACAGCGCCAAAGTCGCGCCCCACGAGCCACCAAATAAGGTCACACGCTTGATCGCAAGATGCGCCAGAATAAGTTCAATATCATCAAGTAAATGACCGGTGGTATTGGCTGTCAGACCTCCACGTGGGCGTGATCTCCCCGCACCACGCTGATCAAAGCAAACAATGCGATAGACGTGGGGGTCAAAGAAACGCCGTGAATCCGGACTACAGCCGGCACCTGGTCCACCGTGTAAGACCAACACAGGCAACCCTTCTGGGTTTCCCATCTCTTCAACGTAGAGTTCGTGACCATCGCCCACCGCAAGCATCCAATGCTGCCGCGGTGTGATCTCCGGATAGAGTGTGTGCATGTCGCTCCCCTGACGGGGCAGCACGCACTCCCTAGCTTGCCGCCTTGGACCGACCTGCACGTTTGCGGTCGGCTTCCTTCAATAACTTTTTCCGTAACCGAATCGAACTCGGTGTGACTTCAACAAGTTCATCATCATCAATAAATTCAAGCGCAGACTCAAGTGTCATCTTGACTGGAGGCGTCAAAATCAGGTTCTCATCCGTTCCTGCAGCCCGGATATTGGTGAGCTGCTTACCCCTCACGGGATTGACGGGCAGATCATTATCCCGCGCATGAATTCCCAAGATCATCCCTTCATAGACATCCAGACCAGGGCCGACCATTAAACGGCCACGATCCTGTAAATTGAACAACGAATAGGCTGTGGTCGTCCCGTCGATCATGGTGACCAAAACGCCATTATTCCGGTTGCCCAGTTCGCCTTCCTTCACCTTGCCATAATGATCAAATACGTGGCTAATAACTCCGGTACCGGAAGTCATCGTCATAAACGTGGACCGGAATCCAATGAGCCCGCGGGCAGGGATGACATATTCAAGACGGATACGACCATCCCCGTCAGGGACCATATTCTTTAAGTCCCCTTTCCGAAGGCCAATGGCCTCCATGACGGCACCCTGGTGCTGATCTTCAATATCGATCACTACAAACTCGTACGGCTCTTCTTTGACACCATTGTGTTCCCGTACAATCACTTCAGGCCGCGAGACACCCAGTTCGAAGCCCTCTCGGCGCATGGTTTCAATTAAGACCGAGAGGTGGAGTTCACCTCGGCCGGACACCTGAAACTTGTCAGGGGTCTCGCCAGGCTCGACCCGCAGCGCCACGTTATGGATCAATTCCCGCTCGAGGCGTTCTTTGATATTCCGCGATGTCACATACTTCCCATCACGGCCTGCAAAGGGACTGTCATTGACTTGAAACGTCATACTGACGGTCGGCTCATCAACAGACAGTTGTGGCAGTGCCTCAGGCTGATCGATGGCACAAATGGTATCCGAGATGAATAAGGGATCGAGCCCAGTCACACACACAATATCACCCGCTTCGGCGCTGGGTTGTTCGATCCGCTCGAGCCCGAGATAGCCAAGAATTTGCAATACCTTCCCGGTCCGCTTGATGCCCTCGCGGTCGATCACTGCAACTTGTTGATTTTTCTTCAGTGTGCCACGACGAATTCGGCCGACACCAATGACGCCCTGATAACTGTTGTAATCCAATGCCGACACTTGCAACTGCAGAGGCCCATTCGCATCGACCTGAGGGACCGGACAGTGATCGACAATGGCCTGCAAGATCGGCTCCATGCTCTCAATAAGCTGATCAGGCTCGGGTCCGGATAAGCCGTTAATCGCAGAGCAATAGACGATCGGAAAATCCAATTGGTCGTCGGTCGCGCCCAATTGGTCAAAGAGGTCAAACACCTTATCAATGCAGCCGTGAGGATCCGCTCCTGCCTTATCGACCTTATTGACGATGAGAATCGGCTTCAGCCCTTGGGCAAAGGCTTTTTGCGTCACAAACCGTGTTTGCGGCATCGGGCCTTCTTGGGCATCAACGACCAAGAGCACCGCATCAACCATTGAGAGTACACGCTCGACCTCACCTCCGAAGTCAGCGTGACCAGGCGTGTCGACCACGTTGATCCGATAATCGTGCCAATTCAGTCCGGTATTCTTCGCCAAAATCGTTATGCCACGCTCTTTCTCTTGATCGTTCGAGTCCATGATTCGTTCGCTCAGAATTTCTTTCCGGTCCAAGGTCCCAGAGGCGGCAAGTAACTTATCAACGAGCGTGGTTTTTCCGTGATCCACGTGAGCGATAATGGCGACATTTCGAATGCGATCAATCATTAGGGGGTCCTCCGAGCGCGCGCAGTATACCGAGAGCGACCGTCTCACGGGATTTTTTTTGCAATCGCTCAATATGCACCACGAAGGTGCGTATTGAGTAGGAGGTGCACATTATTCGTGCAATTTACCCTGAAGATGCACCAATATAGGCGCGCAATCTCGCGGATGGCCTGCCTTGTTAACCCGGCACGCCCTTTGCTATGTATTTATAAGTGCTCGACTCTTCCGGTGAGGGGTTGAGATTCTCGGTTCGACACACGGAGTCCACCATGTCTGAAAACACACTAAAACTTATCCAAGAAAGCGAAGCACGTTGGATTGATCTACGCTTTACAGATCCGCGCGGCAAAGAGCAGCACGTGACCTTCCCTTCCTCAAAAGTTGATGCAGAGTTCTTCTCAGAAGGCGCCATGTTTGATGGTTCCTCCATCGCCGGATGGAAAAGTATTAATGAGTCAGACATGATTTTGATGCCTGATGATTCGACTGCTGTCGTTGATCCCTTCACCGAAGAGACCACAGTAAACATTCGGTGCAACATCGTCGAACCATCCACAATGCAAGGTTACGAGCGTGATCCACGTTCCGTTGCGATTCGTGCTGAAGAGTACTTGAAGTCGACTGGAATCGGGGATACCTGCTTTTTCGGGCCTGAGCCTGAGTTCTTCATTTTTGATGACGTGAAGTGGAAGGCGGATATTTCTGGCGCGATGTACCAGATTTCCGCGGAAGAAGCAGCGTGGTCCAGTCATGCCGAAATCGACGGCGGAAACATGGGCCACCGGCCGATGGTGAAAGGCGGATATTTTCCAGTCCCACCGATCGATTCACACATGGATCTACGAACAGCGATGTGCGAAACCATGGAAGCCATGGGTCTTGAGGTTGAAGTCCATCACCACGAAGTGGCGACCGCGGGCCAGAATGAGATTGGTGTCAAGTTCAATACATTGGTGAAAAAGGCCGATGAAGTACAGATTTTGAAGTACGTGGTGCACAACGTCGCCCATGCGTACGGCAAAACATCCACCTTTATGCCCAAACCATTGGTTGGCGACAACGGCTCTGGCATGCATTGCCACCAGTCGATTTGGAAAGATGGTCAAAATCTGTTCGCAGGGAACGGCTATGCTGGGTTGTCGGACACGGCGCTGTTTTACATCGGCGGCATTATTAAGCACGCCCGCGCGCTTAACGCCTTCACCAATGCATCCACAAACTCCTACAAACGCCTTGTGCCAGGCTTTGAAGCACCCGTGATGCTCGCCTACTCAGCCCGTAACCGCTCCGCTTCGATTCGGATTCCCTACGTGTCCAGTGCGAAAGCGCGTCGGATTGAAGTACGATTCCCTGATCCGACTGCCAACCCCTATCTGGCATTCGCTGCCATGATGATGGCGGGCCTTGATGGCATCCAGAACAAGATCCATCCTGGCGAAGCCGCTGATAAGGATCTGTATGACCTGCCAGCTGAAGAAGCGAAACTGATCCCAACCGTCTGCTCAAGCTTCGAGATGGCACTCGATGCATTGGACGCAGATCGCGACTTCTTGACGCGTGGCGGGGTCTTCAGTGATGACATGATCGATGGCTACATCGACCTGAAGCGTGGCGAAGTCGAGCGGCTGAATATGACCACCCATCCGGTCGAATTTGGCATGTACTACAGCGTGTAACACTGGAGGGGCCGGTTCGCCGGCTCAACCCCATGGACACTCGGCTCTTTGATGCGCTCAATACCGGAATCATCCTTCTTGACACCAATCATCGTGCCATCTGGGTGAATGAGTCCGCACGACGCATCACCTCCATGGGTTTACGCCAACTGGCTTCAGTCCCCTTCGAGTCTTGGGTGACTGCAAGCCAGTCTCTTGAATTAGCGCAATCGCTGAAGCATTTGGTCCATACCCTGTATGGCTTTACCTACCGAGAACTGGTGCTTGTACGCGACGAATATCAGGTTACGGCCGATGCGTCCTTTAGCTGTCTCGACCCTCCCTTGGGCGACGCAGTCATTTTAGTGGAGCTTTCCGAGGTTGATCAACTCTTAAAGATCTCCAGGGACTCCCGGAAAGTAAGTGATGAAGAGGGGTTTCGAAAACTCGTGCAAGGCTTGGCTCACGAAATCAAGAATCCGCTGGGGGGTATCAAGGGTGCTGCTCAGTTGCTCGCCAAAGAGGTTGGAGCGAATGGTTATGCGGATTATTTGGATGTCATCGTCAGCGAGGCCGATCGCCTCAAGACACTGGTCGATCGATTGCTGGGATCGCCTGCTCGTCTCGAGCATGAGCCAGTCAATATTCATCAACTGCTTGAACGAACACGCGCATTACTTCTCGCTGAGTCCAATGAGCAAATCGTGATCACTCGTGATTACGATCCAAGTCTTCCTGAAATCATCGGGGATCGGGGCCAGATGCAACAAGCCATTCTCAATATCGCGAAGAATGCACTCGAAGCATTGACCGAATCAGTGACAATTGCGCCCGAAATTCGTTTCCAAACGCGCGCTGTCCGGCGCTCCATTGCTGGAAGTCTTGGCCGACAGAGTCGGACTCTGCTGCAAATCCGGATTGAAGATAATGGGCCGGGAATACCAACCGAACTCACAGATCGATTATTTTTTCCGATGGTCTCTGGTCGCGCCCAGGGATCCGGGATTGGCCTATCCATCAGTCAGACCATCGTACACCGTCATCATGGATGGATTGAGGTAGCGTCCAAACCCGGTCGAACGCAGTTCGACATCATCGTCCCATTCGGAGAATCACAATGACTACACAGACTGTCTGGGTCGTTGATGACGACCGCTCGATTCGTTGGGTGTTAGAAAAAGCGCTGAGCTCAGCCAATATCCCTCACACGATGTTTGAGTCCGCCGACGACGCGCGCAAAGCTTTGGAGCGGTCATCCCCTTCTGTCGTGATGACAGATATTCGGATGCCTGGTGAAGATGGCTTATCGCTACTTGATCATCTACATACCGTATCCCCCAAGCTGCCAGTGATCGTCATGACTGCGCACAGCGACCTTGATAGCGCGGTCGCCTCCTACTCCCGCGGCGCATTTGAATACCTACCCAAACCCTTTGATGTCGATGACGCCATTTTATTAGTTCGACGAGCGCTCGATCGAACTGTAGAGCAGCCCAAATCTGAGATTCCTAGTGATCGCGCCACGACCCCACTGCTGCTTGGCGAAGCACCCGCGATGCAGGATGTATACCGGGCGATTGGGCGTCTCAGTCAAGCTGAGATTACGGTCTTAATCAACGGCGAGTCAGGAACAGGAAAAGAGTTAGTCGCACACGCAGTCCATACAAATTCGCCACGGCGTAACGGACCCTTTATTCCTTTGAATATGGCAGCCATTCCCAAAGATCTGATGGAATCAGAATTGTTTGGGCATGAAAAAGGAGCTTTTACGGGGGCCGTGGCTGCGCGTGCCGGTCGATTTGAGCAAGCACATGGGGGCACATTATTTCTCGATGAGATCGGTGACATGCCCTTTGACACCCAAACACGACTATTACGGGTATTGGCCGATGGCGAGTTCTATCGCGTCGGTGGCATGAGCCCAGTTCGCGCGAATGTCCGAATTATTGCAGCCACACACCAGAATTTAGAAGATCGAGTGACCAACGGACAGTTTCGGGAAGACCTCTTTCATCGACTGAATGTGATCCGCATTCAGTTGCCAGCGCTCCGGGAACGGCGTGCCGATATCCCAGTCCTTGCACGACATTTTCTACAGTCGGCAGCAAAAGAAATTGGCACTGAAGCCAAGCACTTGTCGGACGAAGCCATTGGTGTACTGCAAGGCTTTCATTGGCCAGGAAATGTCCGTCAACTCGAGAATACCTGTCGCTGGCTTTCCGTCATGGCGCCAAATCGCGATGTCCTCATTGCTGATCTTCCGCCCGAAATCCGCGATCTTCCAGACGCACAGCGTCGCCCTCTAACAGGGCACTGGAGTGCTCTTCTGAAAGAGCGTGCCGCACAGCTGTTGAAGACCAATGAAGGCGAAGTCATCCCGATCTTGACGCAAGAATTTGAGCGAACACTGATCGAGGCCGCACTGACTGAAACCGGCGGGCGAAAGAAAGAAGCAGCTGAAAAACTCGGGTGGGGCCGCAATACACTGACCCGAAAACTCAAGGAGCTCGGACTCGCTGATGACGAGTCCGACGAGTAAGCTCAGAATTAGCCGTTCAGTGTAGCCTGCCGCCGTGCTTCGAGCATCGCGTCAAAATTGATTGGTGCAAGCATTGGAGCCGGGAAAGAGGCCTTGACTGCGAGCATATCAATGGTTTCGCGGGCGTACGGAAACAAGATATTGGGACACATCGCGCCTAAAATTTGGTCCCGTGTTGCATCATCAAAGCCAGCGATCGCAAAAATCCCTGCCTGCTGCACCTCGATTAGAAAAGCGGTTTGATCCTCAGTGGTGACAGTCACTGCCAACTTCAGCACCACCTCAAAGAGCCCCTCATTGAGTACGCTGTGTTGTACATCGACATCAAGGCCAAGTTTTGGCTGCCAGTTACTTTCGAATATCTTGGGAGACTTCGGACTTTCTAAGGACAGATCTTTGGTATAGATCCGTGCAATTGAAAAATTCGGTTGTGGGGTTTGTTCTTCAGACATGGATTCCAACTTCCTTTAACCAAACAGCCAAGTGGCCATTGTGATGGGCTGCGACCGTCTCATCGCAGCCACCAACGTGGCGAGTGCCAATAAATACTTGGGGTACGGTATGTCGACCACCGCTTTTCTTCATCATCTCAGCCCGTAACTCAGGGTCACGGTCGACGCGATATTCGGTATAAGACACACCTAATCGATCTAAAAGTTGCTTGGCTCGGACGCAAAATGGACACCACTGCGTCGTGTAGAGAACGACCGCATCACTCACGCAGATTTGCCTTTTTTGGTCGGTAACCCCGCTGAGTTCCACTCCATCATGCCACCTGCCATTCGAACCACGTTAGAAAATCCAGACTTCTTCAGCGTTTTGCCGACCGCCCCGGCTGTCGAACCCATCCTGCAGACAACCACAACCGGCTTTTCTTTGTACTTATCGATTTCAGAGACACGCTTTTCCAATGCCGACATCGGCAAATTAAAGGCTCCTGGGATGTGGCCCTCGGCATACTCTTTCTGCTCGCGAATATCCAATACCAGTGCGTCATCGTGATTCATCAGGCGCGTGGCTTCTGAGGTCGTCACAGATTGACCTGATTTTCGATTCTCTGACATCACCAGCACAGCCAGTGCGGTGAACCAAAGCGTAATAAGTACCCAGTTTTCCTGAGCGAAGGCAATGTACTGCTGCATAATGTTAGGTCATGATCCTCGATGAGCCACGGAGTATAATGGACTCGGCTACGAAGTCACGGGCAGAACGCGTGATCAGTCGCTCAGATTGCAAAATGGACCCCAGAATGACACCGAAACCTGTTGTACTAATGATTTTAGATGGCTTTGGCGCCCGCGAAGCGGCCCCCGACAATGCGATCTCCCACGCTCGGACACCGACCTTTGATCAACTGACAAAGAGGGTGCCCCATGCGCTCCTCGACACATCGGGGGAAGCAGTCGGTTTGCCAAAAGGGCAGATGGGTAACTCTGAAGTCGGTCACATGAATCTTGGAACCGGGCGCGTGGTTTATCAAGATTTCACGCGCATTGCCAAGGCGATTGATGAAGGAAGTTTCGAAACCAATGCCGTCCTCGTCGACGCCTGCCGTCGTGCCCGCGAGCAAAACGGTACCCTCCATCTCCTCGGATTACTGAGTCCTGGCGGCGTACATAGTCATGAAGATCATCTCGAGGCAATGATTACAATGGCCGATTCTTTAGGTGTTGCGCAGGTTCGGCTGCATGCATTTTTAGATGGACGTGACGTACCCCCCCAATCCGCAACAGACTCCCTGAGTCGATTTACACGGCTTGAGTCTGTCCACCCCAACTACACGCTCTCGAGTCTCTGCGGTCGATACTTCGCAATGGACCGCGACAATAACTGGGACCGAATCCAGCCTGCCGTCGATTTGATCGTCCGATCGCAAGCAGTCTTTTCGGCGGGCTCTGCGCTTGAGGCGTTAAAACAAGCATATCGACGTGGTGAAACCGATGAGTTCGTGCAACCAACTCGTTTGGGAGAGTCGTGGGAGATGCGCCCCGAAGATGTGGTGCTCTGCATGAACTTCCGGTCTGATCGTGGACGACAGATCATGCGGGCCTTTGCAGATCCTGCATTGACGGAAATCGAGCGTCCAGATTGGCTCACTACGGTCAGTACAGTGACCCTCACGCAGTACTCGGATCAGTTGCCTGTGCAAGTCGCCTTTCCGCCGCAATCGCTTGCGCACACCTTAGGCGATGTTTTATCGGAGGCAGGGAAGACACAGCTGCGTATTGCGGAAACAGAAAAGTATGCGCACGTGACTTTTTTCTTCAGTGGCGGACGCGAGGCAGCACAGCCCGGCGAGACACGCCAATTGATTCCATCTCCCAAGATTGCGACCTATGATCTACAACCCGAAATGAGTGCGCCCGAGGTCACAGATGCCTTGGTCGACGCCATTACCACCAAGGCCTACGACGTCATCATTTGTAACTTTGCAAATGGCGATATGGTCGGGCATACCGGTATCTTTGAAGCAGCTGTAAAAGCCATCGAGACCCTCGATCAATGCGTGTCGCGCGTTATTGCCGCGTGTGAGAACAGTGGTGGTACTTGCCTCATTACGGCAGATCATGGCAATGCAGAACAAATGCGTGATCCAGATACCGGGCAACCCCATACCGCACACACCGTGGGGCCGGTTCCGGTTTGGCTGGCAAATCCACCCCCAGGGGTTGTGGCACTGACCGCAGGTGCACTTCAAGATGTTGCGCCGACGATTCTTGACTTGTTGTCATTGCCAGTGCCGAGCGCGATGACTGGACACTCATTACTGGTCCGTGCATGAGACAAACGCTCGGTATCCTCTGTCTTGGCTGGTGCGTCGTGAGCCAGGCGGCAGACCGTCTCACAGATGCCCAGCGGGATTTACAGCAAAATCAAACCGCGCGAACAGAACTGCAGGCGGATATTGAGCAAGGCTCAAAGAATGCGCGATTGGTCGATGCTGCCTTAGGGCAAATTGCAGAGGAACTCAAGGGTGCTCGGCAAGCGCTGCGCTCTGCTCGCGATAATGTGACTCAGACAGAGGCCGCCCTCGCGACCCAGCAGGCAGCTGTCGCTCAAGCAGAAGCCCAGTTAACAAACTTGATGCATCGCTATCGCGACGAATTACGCGCTTATTATCTGACCGGAATTCCGCTCACAAGTCAGCCACCTTCGATTGCTGACGAACGCGCAGCGGCCTATCTACCCTTTGTACTCGAGGCGCGGCAGACACGCGCCCAAGCCATTGCAACGCAATCCAACGTCCTTAGGCGCGAAGAAAAAGCGCAAGCCGATGCCTTTCAACAGGCCAAGAGTGCACTCCAACGCGCTGAGCAAGCAGATCAAACCTTACGCCTCAAGCAACGCGAAAATACCGCACTGCTTGCTCAGCTCAAACGCGACATATCGACTCAGCAAGCACGCATTGCCGCACTCGACGCAGATCAACAGCGATTGCAAGCACTGATTCAAGAACTCCGTGCGATCCCGATCGGTAGTACGCTCGCACCCTATAAAGGCCGGCTGGTCTGGCCCGTCGATGGCATCATTAGCCATCGCTTTGGTGCACCACGATCTGATGGATTTGGAACCTGGCAAGGCTTGGTCATTAGCGCACGCGACGCGCTCCAAGTCCGCGCTGTCCAGGGAGGACAGGTTGCCTATGCGGGCTACCTCTTAGGATATGGACTGGTGGTGGTCCTCGGTCATGCCGATGGCTATGCAACGATCTATGGCCATAATCAACAACTGCTGGTCAAGACCGGAGACACGGTTACGAATGGCTCACCCATTGCCATCGCTGGAAATACCGGTAGTCTGGATTCCACAGGGGTGTATTTTGCACTGACTCGTCAAGGTCGACCTGAGAATCCTGAACCTTGGCTCCAATAGGAGAGCTGCATGCGAATCGGCCCGTTAATGCTGGCACTATGCCTTGTCACCACCCCAGCCGCCGCTGACGAATCTGGTCGGACACTCGACGCATTTCGTACCTTTGTTGAAGTCTATGAGCGCATTCGCCAGCAATATGTCGAGGTGCACTCGGATGAGGACTTGATGCAGTATGCGATCGAAGGCATGCTCGGCAAACTCGATCCTCACTCAGGGTATCTAGCCCCAGCTGATGTCTCAGATCTTCGCCAATCGACCTCGGGAGAATTTGGTGGGATTGGCATCGAAATGGACGTTGTGAATGGCTTGATTGAAGTGATCGCCCCAATCGACGACTCACCGGCCGCGCTCGCTGGTATCGAGGCCCGAGATCTTATCACCCACATCGACGGCGAAGTGATTCGCGATGTGTCATTACGGGAAGCGATTGAAGCTCTCCGCGGACCGATCGGGTCCACAGTGACGCTTGGTATTTTGCGAGCAACAGATGATCGATCAGAACGCCTCGAAGTGAGTTTAGAGCGTGCCATCATTCGCGTCACCAGCGTACGTTCACAGCGCTATACCAATGATGTCGGTTATGTCCGAATTTCCCAGTTTCAGCGCGGTACCCATGCCGACTTGATCAAAGCCATCACGGCACTCGAGGCCGATGCGCCACTTAAGGGGTTGATCCTCGACTTGCGCAATAATCCAGGGGGTATCCTCGATGCTGCGATCGAGGTATCTGACGTGTTTCTAGATACGGGAACAATTGTCTCGACTGAAAGTCGTGATCCGATGGAAAGTCAAAACTATACTGCTCGGCCAGATACAACGCTGGTTAGAATACCCCTCGTGGTGCTTATCAATGGTGGGTCTGCATCGGCATCTGAGATTGTTGCGGGCGCTCTCCAAGATCATGATCGCGCAGTGCTGATAGGATCCCCCACCTTTGGCAAGGGATCGGTGCAAACCATCCTGCCTCTCGCTAATCAATACGCACTCAAGCTCACAACAGCGCGCTACTTCACGCCAAACGGTCGATCCATTCAAGCACAAGGAATCTTACCGACCATCGCGATCAAGGCGGGGCCAGTGAGCAGTGATCTGGAGACCGAGCGCGTCCGCGAGGCAGATCTTCCGAAACACCTCGAAAATGGCGGGCCCAGTGAGCGGTTAGACACTTCCGCAGAAGACCTTAGAGAGGACAATCAGTTGTGGCAAGCTCTGCAACTTCTGGCGAGCGCAAGACTACTCAATCAGGGGCGATAAAGCCTTAAATTGAATATGCGCTTGCACGCCGCCAGGAGCTCCGGGTATCGGTGAATGGACTGCAAGCGTCCACCCCAATTGCCGGCATAAGGCAGCAACAATCGACAATCCCAAGCCAGTCCCCTCATCCGATGACGACGGTCCCCGCACGAAGCGATCAGTCATCGAATCAATCTCGGCCGGGCTCAATACTGGACAGTCGTTTTCAATCGTCAATGCCTCCGCGGTGAGGTGGACCCGAATCGGGGTTTCGAGAACACCATGCCTCGCGGCGTTCTCAATCAAGTTTCGTAAGACGATTCCAAAGGAATCAACATCCGCGTTGAGCCACACACTCTCTGACTGATCGATCATCAAAGTGTGATCAGGCCACTCACGACGTAGCTCGTCAACAACCATCCTCAAGACCAACCCTGCATCCATCGGTGTCGCATGGAAGCCAATACCGGACTCCGCACGTGCCAATTGCAAGAGTTTCTCGATCACCCGAATCCATTGCTTCAGCGACTGTTCCATCTGTTGCAGGGCGAGCCGAACATCGGGCGCTAGATCTGTCGCATACAGCCGCTGAATCTTCGCCAATTGGCTCGCCACCGGTGTTCGCAGTTCATGGGCCGCGGCGCTCGAAAATGCACGCTCTGACGCCATCTCTGTCGACAAGCGAGCAAGCAGCGCATTGACCGCTTCGGCAACCGCGTTTAAATCAGGTGACAGTTGTTCTCCAGACACTGGCTGCAGATGCGCTCCGCCTCGAGAAGCAATCTCCTGCGCCAAGGCATGCAGTGGCCTGAGTCGTCTCCGAACAACCCAGAACACTAAGCCCCCAAGCAGCGGGAGCGCTACCATCAAAGGGGCCAAAAACCATGCAAGGGCTTGCAAAAAAGCCTCCCTACGGCGCGCAAGAGACTCTGCAACCTGTATCCGAAATACCCCGTCAGCAGTGGATTCGGTATAGAGACGTGATGTTGTACTTCGACTAAATCCATCCTCTGCGCTCATCGAAAATAGACGCGGATGCGCCGTGTGAGAGCGAAGCAGTACACGGCCTTGGCGATCCTCAATGAGATACACCAGACGTTCGCGATGTGGTCGAAATCGAACATCATCCCCCACCACACGCGGGCTATCGAAATGCAAACGAGACAGCCGACGATCCTGATCAAATGCGGATCCAGTCTTCCGATCGGGATGATCTCCATGGCGATGGGGCTGGTGATCAGAATCCTCCTCCGAATCGTCATCAGAGGCATCGCTCCGTTCATCAGACACAGCCAAGACAAGTAACTGCTGTGCCGATTCTCGCAAGGCACTGTCGAAGGTTGCGTTCAGAGCAAAAAATACAGTGACCGAGGCACCCACGGCCGCCAGCAGCCAAAGCACCATCAAGCCGCTGACCATGGACAGTGTCAGCGCCGTCGCAAGTGACCACGCACGCCTCACGACACGGCCACCTGATACCCGAGTCCTCGCTGCGTTCGAATCAAGGTGTGCCCCAGCTTTTTACGCAAGCGACTGACATAGACTTCAACTGCATTGCTTTCGACTTCCTCGCCAAAGGCGTAAAGAGCGTCCTCAAGCACCCGCTTACTCACCACCTGTCCGCGACGTTGCAGTAGGGTCGACAACACCCCCCATTCCCGAGCAGTTAAATCGACAGCTTGTCCCTCAACAACGACTTGATGTGCACCCTCGTCGATCAACACATCTCCAATTTCCCACTGTACAGAGAGATGACCGTGACGACGCCGACTGACTGCGTGACAACGCGCCAGAAGCTCATCAAGATCAAAGGGTTTCACTAAATAGTCATCCGCTCCTGCATTGAGACCACGGATCCGATCTGAGATTTGATCACGCGCGGTCAAGATAATCACAGGGGTCTTGACACCTTCCGCTCGACGCGCGCTCAGCCAATCAAGCCCAAATCCATCTGGAACGTGCAGGTCCAGCAAAATCAGATCATAGGATTGAGCAGCATAGGCTGCAGAGGCGTCTTTCAACAACACGACCCAATCGACAGCATGACCATCGGCCACTAAATGGTCCCGAACAGCCTCCGCAAGAGGAACTGTGTCTTCGATAAACAGAATGCGCATAGCCCCATCTTATACGCACTTTAGCCTCTTCAAACCTGACAATAACCTGAAGCCATGGGCTCACAACTTTCAGGAAGCTGTCAGGGACGTCCGCTACTGTGAGTCTGTCAACAAAACAAGGAGTCTGACAATGCAAAAAATCACCTGGAGTCTTCTCCTCATTGGAGCACTTGGTGCAGGATCACTGGCCTATGCAAGCGGTTCTGAACGTTGTGATGACGGGTCTTACCGGAAGTCACATCAAAAGGGCGGTTCTACTGAGTGGAAAGAGGAGCGGAGTGAACGAGAGTCAAAGCGTCAGGAGCACCATGCTGATCGACTGGGTGTCGGTCAGTGTGCGATGAGCGAGGGCGGCTCTCGAAAATCGCTTGAGGATGCGAAAGCGTCTCTTGAGAACGAGGGCGTGATGGTCCAACGGATGCAGGCTCGCGGAGGGTGTTACTTCGTGTCCGGTACAGATCATCGAGGGTTCCAGCTTAGAGGGCTTATTCACCCTGAAACCCTAGAACCAGTCCAACCTGATGCATAAGGATCGTTGGATCCCAGTGGGAGACTCGTGTAAACGGGTCTCCCACTGCGCATTGGCCATCAACTGCTAACCATACATCTGTCTGTGGGGACGCTGGAATACGCCATACTGGCGACATCATCTTGGAATTAAGAGACCCTTGAGTTGTTCGGGCACACCACAATTTGAGTGGTTATTCTGCACATCCCAGAGGTGCCTGTCGGAAGACAAGCTGAGCATCAAAGTCTCACGGGGCCATTGTGGCCTGATCGGAAGCGGGAGCCAAGTGGCTCACTATCGTGTCATCAGGCGGGTCAAGGATGATCAAATTCGGTGCACATCGCGCCAAAATCTGCTGGATCGATCGACCCAGCATGATGAAGTCGCCACCTCGAACGGTTGACCGGCGCCAGACCATCCCAACAGTCCGGTTTGGCGTCAGCCCAACCAGTGGTAACGCACAAACATCGGCTTGGCGCACAACTTCTGACTGCACATATAATGCAGGCATTAATGAAATTCCCATTCCCATCGCAACCATGTGTCGAATCGTATCAAGGCTGGTTCCTTCATAGTCATGCGAGAGATGCGCCCCAAACTCATCACAAATCCGTTTAATTTGATCATAGAGTCGATGGCCCGACTCGAGAGACAAGACGGTTTCCCCGAAAAGATCATCTGATCCGACACAATCACGCTGCGCCATCGGGTGGCTTTCTGGCACCACGACATATAGTGGCTCGCGAAAAAGTGGTAACTCAGATAGCTGAGCTCGACGATGCGGCAGTGGGAAAAAGAGTAGGTCCAGACGCCCGAATTCGAGCTGATCCAATAATTGCTCAGCAAGCGCCTCGCGGGCGTAGAGACGCAGATTTGGATGAGAAATACGCAGATCAGGGATGATCTGTGGAAGCAAATACGAGCCAAGGGAATGCACCACACCGACACGTAGGGTTCCACTCAACATCCCTTCATCAATTTTACACAGCGCGCGGATCTCGTCGGCTTCCCGCAATATATTTCGGGCCCTGACCGCAACTGCTTTCCCCAAATCGGTCATCACGACAACCGAGCGACTGCGCTCAATTAACACCACGCCGCCGAGCCGATGCTCTAATTCCTTAATCTGCGCACTCAGTGTGGGTTGCGTCACGAAGCACTGTTCTGCTGCACGCCGAAAATTTAAGTAATCGGCGACTGCCACCAAATAACGCAATTGCTGAAGTGTTGGCATACACTCTCCTGATTGGTAATTTCAATGACAACACGTTAGATTTTCAATTGGAAGCTTCTGGAGCTGGCATACAGGATGAGCAACCAACAACAATCACAAAGAAATGGATGCAACGCTTTCAAAACATTTTGTTTTTCGTACACTTTAATCGCTCCTCAGAACGAGCTGTTTCACGTGTGCGCTGGCTTGCAGAACACACTGGAGCATTTGTGACAGTATTCGGCATTGATCCACTCTCTGGGACTCAAACACGAGGTCTTACGATCTCTCTGCACTCCTCGCACGATGAGTCAGCCCAAGGCTACGCCAATAGCTCATGCCAGGATCAACTCGATGTCATCACCCAGAACCTGATTGACCATGGGATCAATGCGCGCGCCGTCATTGGCCACGGTCCAGAAATGCAGGAAATCCAGCAACAAATACAGATTGGTAAGCACGATCTGTGCATCAAGACAATGGATCACGCCCATCTTGGGGGTCTTTGGCCATCTACCGATCTTCAGTTGTTGCGACAGTGTCCTGTCACTCTGTGGTTACTCCATCCAAATCAAACCGGACGTGTGCAACGGCTTCTTGCAGTGGTTGATCTTGATATTGATGACCACAAATCCGAGGCCATGAATAATCAAGTCCTAGGAATGTCCACCTCCCTAGCAGAACTCGATAGCGCAATTCTCGATGTATTACACCCATGGTGGCAGCCTGAAGAATCGGCCCTAGGTCACAGCTTTATCAAGCAGCCGAAGGTCGAAGTCGATGCCGCCGTTCAACCAACCAAACATCAGGCCCACCGCCAGCTCAATCGACTCGTTGAGCAATATGCGCATCCCAAAATCGACATACATAGCGTGCTTGAATCAGGCTTACCCGAAGATGCCATCCCCAGATACGCAAAAACCAAGGGAGTCGATACACTCATCATGGGCATGGAAGGACGCACCGGGTTTACAAACTTACTGATTGGCAACACGGCGGAAGTTGTTCTCAAATCGCTTGATTGCTCGTTACTCGTGGTCCGCCCACCGCAGTTGCCCACCGACGAGATCACGCATTAATGGCCAAAGTGACTCTTCAAGCAACCCAACCGATTGATCAATACATCCATCTGGGATCGATGCTGTGGTCTTTGGGCTTATTCGTCCTCGCGATCTATCACCTCATTCCCCTCGACACGCCAGTCACTTGGTCGGTCGACTGGTTAGGTGCCCTCAACATTGCATTCTCATTTTATATTGACGGATTAAGTCGTTTATTCATCCTGCTGATTACTGGTATCGGAGCCCTCATCTTCGCGTTCTCAGGACACTATTTGGCAGGGCATCCACACCGGCATCGATTCTTCCTCTATTTGCACCTCTTCATGCTGGCCATGCTCGGGGTCGTCACCGCTGACAATTTATTAACCCTATTTATCTTTTGGGAACTCACAAGCTTCACATCATATCTATTGATCGGGTTTAACCACGCCGCTGCGCGCTCACGTCGAGCAGCCTTACAGGGTTTGTTGGTCACGGGTGCTGGAGGACTGTGTTTACTAGCAGGAGTCATCTTGCTCGCACAGATCACGGGATCCTTTGCACTATCCGAGATCCTCAGCGGTGATCTCGTGATCCACGAGCATCCCCTGATCACAGCGGTGATTGTCTTGATAGGTTTGGGTGCACTCACCAAATCGGCGCAATTCCCATTCCACTTCTGGCTACCCAATGCCATGGAAGCACCGACCCCGGTGAGCGCCTTCCTGCACTCAGCCACCATGGTCAAAGCTGGAATTTACCTGCTAGCGCGCCTCCATCCAGTGCTGTCAGAGGCCGCGCTTTGGATGCCATTACTGGCCATCACCGGTTCAATCACCGCTGTCCTTGGCGGTGTACTTGCCCTGAAACAGCGTGATTTGAAGCAAACACTTGCTTACACAACGCTGATGGCGCTCGGAACATTAACAGCCCTATTGAGTCAGCCTGGAACAGCTGCGGTCGCTGCCGCCTCGATCTTCTTGGTAGCGCATGCGTTGTATAAAGCGACTCTCTTTTTAAGTGTTGGCGCCATCGACCACACGCTCGGCGCCAAACGCTTCTCAACCCTATTTGGATTGTGGCAACGAGACCGTCTCTTTGCATTTGCATGGCTTGCCGCTGCTCTCTCACTGGCGGGACTACCACCTGCACTGGGCTTTATCAGCAAGGAGATGCTGTATGACAGCCTGCTCCAAACATCAGGCACCTCGATCTGGGTCCTATGTGCCTTGTTGCTTGCAAATGCCATGATGGTTGCACTCGCATTCTCAATGAGCGTGCGTATTCTAAGACCATCACCGACCGCTGTCCGGACCAAATTTGCATTCTTTGAAACCGGCGGACCCATCTTGATGGCGCTACTTGGGCTCTGGCTCGCCATGGCTCCAAAAGCGCTGGATCAAGCCATGCGGACCCTTCTCGCAACCTGGGGTGACACCGCCGCATCCGAGATCATTCCCCTTGGACTTTGGCATGGGATCAATCCAGCCCTTGGACTCAGTTTGGTGACGCTCTCGCTCGGTTTACTGATCGGACGCTTCCATGCCCGTCTCTACCGTCGATTACATCGACTTCCAATGGTCTCCTTCGATCGTGGCTGGGATCACTTTCTGGCCACCTTTGTTCGATTTGCAGAGTCACTGACGGACATGATTCAGACCAACCGGCTAAGCCGAGATCTCAGTTGGGTCCTAGGAACCTTAACCGGTTTGGCACTTCTGATTGCTTGGAATGCACCTGCGTGGCCACATTGGGAATGGGGGCCTGCCCCTTTGAAACTCTGGCTCATTGTCATTCTGATCCTGGCTGGAACCATGTTCTCGCTGATTGCTCAATCGCGAATCGCGGCAATCACGGGCTTAGGGGTTGTTGGAATTGGGGTTGCTTTGATCTTCATTCTTTTTGGAGCACCTGATGTCGCGATTACCCAACTTCTCGTCGAAACCCTACTGGTGGTCTTGATCGCGGTCGCATTGTTGAATCTGCCTACACTCCCCAAACAGACCGGTATTCGGTGGGGTCATGCGACACTGGCATTGGCCACTGGCTTCGTCATTAGCGGGACACTCTGGGGGATTACAACCCAACCGTTGGATCGAACTCTCACGTCATTTTTCGAACAAGCCAGCTGGACTGAGGCTTATGGTCGCAACATTGTGAACGTGATTTTAGTGGACTTCCGAGCTCTCGATACCTTTGGCGAAATCGCAGTCGTTCTCACAGCAGCAATTGGCGCGATCGCGTTACTGAAGGATATGAGGATGCGAAAACGATGAATTCACTCATCTACAAAGTTGGCGCAAACCTTCTGTTTGGAATCCTGCTTGTCTTTTCCATCTTCATGCTTCTGCGTGGCCACAATGAACCCGGCGGCGGGTTTATTGGGGGGCTGATCGGAGCAGTCGCATTCATTGTTTATGCGTTAAGCGAAAATATTGCAGCGACTCGCCGGGTGCTACGGGTTAACCCAGAACACTTAGCGGTCACTGGACTCACCATTGCACTGTGCTCGGGGTTGCTCGGTCCACTCGTGCAAGAGGGCCTCTTCGCGGGTCAATGGCTCTTCCTGGGTGCGACCGAAACAGACAAGGGTTGGCCCATTTCCTCGGTCCTCCTGTTTGATATCGGCGTTTATCTCACTGTTTTAGGCGCCATCATCGCGTTGGTTCTGGAAATGGAGAGGCATCTATAATGGAGGCGCTGTTATCCGGATTAATTGGGCTGCTATTCGCTGCGGCCTTATATCAGATGCTGTCGGGACACTTTCTTCGTTTTCTGCTGGGTTTGGTGATGATCTCAAACGCAGCCACCCTGTCTGTGTTTGTCGCAGGTCGCCTGACACTTGGACAGTCCCCATTAATTCCCAAGGGAGCAGATGCACCACTTGTCGAAGTTGCCAACGCACTGCCCCAAGCCTTGGTCCTGACAGCGATTGTGATCGGTCTTGGATTATTCGCCTTCACGCTGTTTCTCGCGATTCGCGCATTTCGACGGCTGGGACATCTCAATGCCAATTCAGCCCTTCCTGGCCTTCGGCCTCGTAAAGAGACTCATTCATGAGCCTGGTCATGCTTCCAATTCTGATCGCATTTACAGCAGCGATCGCCTGCTTTTTAACCCGCCGAACGGGTCTCGATCGTTTCATCTCAGTGATTGCCAGTGCAGCGCACACTGTCGTGTCGATCCAACTCCTGATCGCAGTGGCTGGCGGGCAGATCGTGGTGACTCAACTCGGGGACTGGCCAGCACCCTTTGGTATCACGATGGTCGCGGATGGTCTGTCGGCAGCAATGACACTGATTACAGGGATTACCGGGCTTGCAGTCTCTATTTATAGTCTCTCAGACCTGGGACGTCGTACCTGCTTTTCCGGCTTCCATGCACTGTTTCACTTACTTCTGGCAGGGGTGACTGGTGCATTCCTGACCGGTGATCTGTTTAACCTCTACGTCTGGTTTGAAGTGATGCTGATTGCATCCTTCGGCTTACTAGTCCTCAACAAACGTCCAGGCACACTTCGTGGAGCCATGCCATATGTGGCGCTCAACTTGCTTTCTACAATCTTTTTCCTCACCGCCGTTGGCATGCTCTATGGGTTGACAGGCAGCCTCAATATGGCACATCTCAGGGTAACCTTGGATACCATGGAGCCGTCGCTCACGCTGTCGTGGATCAGTGTGTTACTGCTCCTGGCATTTGGTATTAAATCAGCGGTATTCCCGCTGTTTTTCTGGTTGCCTGCGGCCTATCACACGCCCGCATTTTCCGTCTCCGCGGTATTCGCAGGACTCCTCACAAAAGTAGGTGTCTACGCACTGATTCGCGTATTTACGCTCATTCTTCCGCTCGACCCATTGCTTGCAGACATCGTCTTATGGTGCGCGATCGGCACGATGGTGATTGGCGTACTCGGGGCCGCGGCGCAAACAGATGTACGGCAAATATTATCGTTCCACATTGTCAGTCAGATCGGCTACATGGTGCTTGGGTTAGCCCTCGGAACCCGTCTTGCACTGGTCGGAGCCATCTTTTATTTGATCCACCACATCATCGTAAAGGCCAACTTATTTCTGATTGCTGGCGCGATTCATCGGATTGCTGGTCACACTGAACTGAAAGCCATTGGAGGTCTATATCATGCAAGACCAGTGCTCGCGGTGTTGTTTTTAATTCCGGCTTTCTCACTGGCGGGCTTCCCACCACTCTCCGGTTTTTGGGCCAAGTACATCCTGATCCAAGCATCGCTCGATCTGCAGAACTGGATCGCCGCTGGAGCGGCCTTGGTCGTTGGTCTCTTAACGATTTATTCCATGACAAAAATCTGGGGAGAAGCGTTTTGGAAACCGCATCCCGATGGTCCTGGCGGGCTTGATCATCGTCCCATCCCAACCCCCTACATCTTGGCGATCGGTGGACTTGCTCTGTTAACCGTCTGTATTGGCTTATTCCCAGCTCCCTTTTTCGCATTTGCAGAACAAGCGGCGGCAGATTTAATTGACCCTACACGTTATATCCAAGCAGTGCTCGGAGGTGGTGCATGAGTCTTTTCATCATGCATCTCGTTCTGACCCTGGTGTGGTTTTTATTGATTGGTGACCAATCCATGGTCTCGTTAGCCAGCGGCTTCTTGATTGGTTTTGCAGTTTTATGGATTGCGAAACCAATGTTCGATACCCAAACCACCTATTTTGGGCGACTATTCCGAGTGGTCCATTTGATCGCATTCTTCCTCTACGAATTAATCTTATCCAGCATTCAAGTGGCCTGGGATGTCCTCACACCGACCCATTTGAGCCAACCGGCCATCATCGAAATGCCACTTGATGTCACCAGTGACTTGGAAATATTCCTTGTTGCAAACCTGATTTCGCTCACACCGGGCACGCTGTGTCTCGATGTGGACCGCCGCCGAAACCGACTCATCATCCATGCCATGTTTGCACCCGATCCTGAACAGCTCGTTCGAGAGCTGAAAAATGGAATGGAAATGCGCGTAAAGAGGGTCTTTGAATCATGACTGGACCAGCATTTTTAAGCTTCGCCATCGATGCGTCTCAAATCCTTGTCATCTTATCAATCATGCTGGCATTTGGACGGCTCGCAATGGGTCCCTCACTGGCAGACCGCATTGTCGCCCTGGATATGATGACAGTCTCCATTACTGCGTTTTGTGCGCTCTTTGCCGTAAGCCGCGAAGATGTGGTGTTTTTGGATATCGTCATTGTCTTGGCCCTGGTGGGCTTCCTCGCGACCGTTGCTATGGCTCGCTTCTCTGAGACCTTTTTAAACCGTCTCAACCGACAGGAGTCTTCAAAATGATGGATTACGCGATTGGGATCGTCGCTCTGATGGGGGGCTTCTTCACATTGATTGCAGCAGCAGGCTTGATTCGGTTACCCGATGTGTTCATTCGGATGCATGCGTCCACCAAGGCTGGGACACTCGGATCCTCACTGACGCTGTTAGCGGCCGCCCTGTACTTCGCAACTACGTCGGTCACAATTAAAGCACTGATTGGAATTTTCTTTTTGATGTTAACCGCACCCATCGCGGCACATCTGATCGGGCGTGCCGCGAACGCGGCGCAGAAGACCTATATCAATACGTCGCTCGATCCCTAATGCGAGAGGCGCATTTCGATTCCAGCGGCGGACATATGCGCCTTTGCTTCCGCAATGGAAAACTGGCGGAAGTGGAAGATACTGGCCGCGAGTACTGCGTCTGCATGTCCCTGTAAAACGCCATCAACGAGATGATCCAACTGCCCAACGCCACCCGAGGCAATCACTGGCACGGAGACCGCATCCGCGACAGCTCGCGTCACCCCCAAATCAAACCCATCACGAGTACCATCGCGATCCATGGATGTCAGTAAGATCTCTCCTGCTCCAAACTCGACCATGCGAACCGCCCATTCAACCGCATCGATGCCAGTCGGCTTGCGCCCTCCATGGGTAAAGATTTCCCAACGATTCTCTGCAACTTGTTTGGCATCAATCGCGACCACGATGCACTGAGAGCCAAATCGATCTGACGCCGCTTTGACGAATTCAGGATGGAACACTGCTGCGGTATTAATCGACACTTTATCGGCACCGGCAAGTAAGAGGTCCCGAATATTGTCAAGGGTCCGAACACCCCCACCCACTGTGAGTGGAATAAACACCTCACTGGCCATTCGGGAGACAGTGTCATAGGTCGTCTCCCGATTCTCGTGACTTGCCGTGATATCTAGAAAGGTAATTTCGTCTGCGCCTTCCGCATCGTAGCGACGACTGACCTCGACAGGATCCCCCGCATCTCGAATCTCTTCAAACTGGACCCCCTTTACAACGCGGCCACAATCGACGTCTAAACAGGGAATAATTCGTTTCGCCAAACCCATTAAAGAGATTCCTCAGCGAGCTGAAGGGCGTCCGACAAATCCAGCGTTCCTTCATAGATCGCACGACCGGTAATTGCGCCAAGAATGCCTTGATCAGAAACAGCAAGGAGTGCCCGAATGTCATCAAGGTCCCTTAATCCCCCTGATGCAATCACTGGGCATCCAGTATCGCGAGCCAATTGCGCTGTTGCCTCGACATTGACCCCGGATAGCATCCCATCACGACCAATATCGGTGTACACCACAGACGACACCCCATCACCTGCAAACTGCTTGACGACCTCAACTGCGGAGACAGTGCTTGCCTCGGCCCAACCCTCTGTCGCA
The DNA here is from genome assembly GCA_018401755.1 of Litorivicinus sp. GTDB lineage: Bacteria > Pseudomonadota > Gammaproteobacteria > Pseudomonadales > Litorivicinaceae > HIMB30. The sequence goes on along the minus strand of JAGYKJ010000006.1, from coordinate 329,970 downwards.
ACCCACCCATCATGCGCATCGACACCCACGATAACGTGCCCAGGAAACGTCTGACATGCAGCTTTTACAAAGGACGGCTCCTTCACCGCTTGAGTCCCAATAATGACCCACTGCAACCCCAAGTCGAGATAGGCCTCGATGGTCTCCAAGGTTCGCACGCCTCCCCCAAGTTGAATTGGAAGGCCTGGGCAGGCCTGAACCATCGCTCGAACAGCAGCCTTATTTTCGGGTCGGCCGGCAAACGCGCCATCCAAGTCCACGACATGCAGCCGGCGACATCCCGCATCCATCCAGCGTCGAGCCATGGCGGCAGGATCATCCGAAAATACCGTCGCATCCTCCATGCGGCCTTGACGGAGACGAACACACTGGCCTTGTTTTAAATCAATTGCAGGAATAATCAGCATCCGCCATCCCAAGTTAAAAAGTTTGCATAGAGTTGAAGCCCAGCATGCTGGGACTTTTCAGGATGAAACTGCACCGCAAATACGCCAGGGCAGGCAATCGCAGCAGCAAAAGGACCGCCGTATTCACACACTCCCACGACATCAGAACGCGCGGTGTCTTGAAGCCGATATGAGTGAACAAAATAAAAACGCGCACCATCTGCAATGTCTGACCACATCGGATGAGGACGCTGCCACACCTGATTCCACCCCATGTGCGGTATCTTAAGCCGTTGACCCTGACCATCAACATCATCGTTAGGGAAACGCGTAATGGCACCAGGAAACACACCCAAGGCATGCACTCCCTGATTTTCTTCACCGAAGGTCGTCAGGATCTGCATCCCCACGCAAACCCCCATTAGAGGAACGGTCCCAATAAGCTCTCGAACAACTGCATCTAACCCACGCTCGACCAGGCCCGCCATGCAATCTCCGATCGCACCAACTCCTGGCAATACCACGCGGTCTGCTTGTCGAATATCAGAGACGTGAGAGGTCACGCAAACACGCGCACCATCTGCGACATGCTCAAGTGCCTTCGCAACGGAATGCAGATTACCCATGCCGTAATCAATCACGGCAACGGTCTGTCGCATTTACAACGAACCTTTGGTCGATGGAATGTTATCGCCCATCCGAGGATCTAGTGTCAGCGCCATACGCAATGCCCGACCAAAGGCTTTAAATACCGTCTCAATCTGATGGTGACTGTTATCGCCTTTGAGATTATCCACATGCAGTGTGACCTGGGCATGATTCACAAATCCCTGGAAAAACTCACGAAACAAATCGACATCAAATCCACCGACAGCCGACCGTGTAAAGGGCACGGTATAAAACAAGCCGGGTCGCCCTGAAAAATCAATCACCACCCGACTCATCGCCTCATCCAGGGGCACATAGGCATGCCCATAGCGCGTCATTCCCTTTTTATCACCGACTGCTGCAGCAACGGCCTGACCCAGGGTAATGCCGACATCCTCTACCGTGTGATGATCATCAATATGCAAATCACCCGTGGCTTGAATGCGCAAATCAATCAATCCATGACGCGCCACTTGATCAAGCATGTGCTCAAAAAATGGGATGCCTGTCTCCAGGGAGGCTTGCCCTGTGCCATCTAAATTGACCGCAATGTGTATTTGCGTCTCAAGCGTATTACGCTCGACCTGTGCGATGCGATCTGCCATGGTTGGTACCTCAACTGACCCGAAACGCCGTAGTATACCGATGCTGGCAAAAGCTGACGACTGAAGGTCTTATGCGGACTCTGAAATACAGTGCAATCGCCGTCTTACTTGTGACTCTTACAGGAGTCATTGGGGTGCTCTATGCCACCCAATGGATGTCTCCAAATCGTCTGAAGCCCCTGTTAATCGGGATATTTGAGGGTGCCGATATCCGCCTTGAGCTTGCCGATGACATTCGTTGGCAACTCGGTTCTTCGATCCAATTTGAATTCGGGCAAGTCGCTGCCCGCACTGAATCTGGATCACTCAACGCTGATTCCGGACACATTCAGTTGGCCTTGTGGCCGTTACTGCAGGGTCGGTTGGTGATTGATCAACTCGGCCTCGTTCGCCCAACGATTCAGATCCGTCGGGCAAGCTCAGAGGGATCGACTCCCCAAATCAAGACCTCAGTACTTTTGAAAGCACTGACAATCGAAGACGGTCAGATCGATGGGCTACCCGGTAATCTGCTGCTATCTCGCGCTAATCTGCACCTCGCACGACTGGCATCGAATGAACCGAGTACCCTCACCGTCAATGCAATTGCTGAAACAAAGCAGTTGCGGTTTCCGATCAATGGACAGGCGCAAGTTCGATCCGGGCTTAACGAGCAAAGCCTCACGCTGACCGATATCCGCCTCCAGAGCCGTCAAGCGGAGCTCACGATCGATGGCTACATCACACTTGCCAGCAATGGAGATGTGGCTGGCGAGGGATGGGCCGAGATTCCAGTGGTTCATCTCAGGCAATGGCTCAGCATTGCCGGCGTGGACCTACCAACCGATCCCTCGCAGCAATCATTCAGGCAATTCTCGGTACAGGGGGCCTATCAAATTGATGGGGACGGAGTGCGCTTTGAACCGATTGAGGGACAGCTTGATGATGGGCGCTTCACCGCGCAAGCAACCTGGCTGTTTGATCGAGGGTATTGGAACGTATCACTGGATCTCGATACGTTAGCCTGGCCAGTGGCTCCACAAACTGACGATGCGACCAACCACTCGCAGAATGATCGCGGCCTGTTGCTTCCATCAGGTAACTACGCGGTCCGCGTAAAACAATTTCGATTAGGGAATCAACAAGTCGATCATGTAAAGATAACGGTTGGAGTTGATGTGGATCAGATCACCATTGGGCAACTCAACGCAGCACTCTATTTTGGCGAATTAGAAGCCAGCGGAACGTGGGTACCAGCAACTGGGTCGATGTCGTGGGTTGGGACCTATGCCAATGGATCACTCGCCTCCATGCCATTGGGAAGCGATCTCGCTGGTCAGTTGAGCCTGCAGTTTGATGTTGAGTGGTCTACGGGGTTGAATCAGCCGATCTCTAACATGCTGACTGGGTCGATTCGCGGGAACCTGACATCAGCCTCTCTAAAGCCCTTTGATCCATCACTCGCATGGTGTGACGCGCTGAGGCAACCACTGACGCCGACGATACGGTTTCAAGACGCTCTGAATATCCGTCTGAACGTGGAGCAAGGAGTTGCACAGTTCGATATTCTCGATGGCGTCATCGGAGGACTGAATGTCACCGGCTCTGGACGATCAAGCCTCGTCTCAGGCGCGCTGCAAACATCCCTAAACACCGCGGTCAAGTCAGGAGCATCATTGAGTCGTTGCCCATTTTTCGTGGTATCAGAGGACATCTCGACTGTGGTCAACTGTCGAATGAACATTCAGGATAAAACGTCGGACTGCACCATTCGGGAGGCAGACCAGGTCACACTCGCATCACTACGCACAATACCCAGTCAACCGACACGTACAACCGCGAGTCCATGATCGAGCTAAGCACATCCATCACTGTGATTGATAGAAATGGCCGCGCGACTGCGCGACTGGCATCGAGATTCGGGTCGTCATGATCTGCCTTGGCAACGGCAGGGACCCTACGCGACTTGGGTCTCAGAGATTATGCTGCAACAAACCCAAGTTGCTGTTGTGATTCCCTACTATCTCCGCTTCATGGAATCTTTCCCATCTGTGACAGCACTCGCTGAAGCACCTCAGGATCAGGTACTCGCTCACTGGGCAGGCTTAGGCTATTACGCCCGAGCGCGCAATCTGCATCAGGCCGCACAGCAGATTGTTAGCCTATTTGATGGCGAGATCCCGCAGTCGCTAGACTCCTTAATGACGCTGAAAGGGATCGGAAGATCCACGGCTGGTGCAATTCGATCCCTAGGCTGGGGGCTCAGAGGGGTGATTCAGGATGGCAACGTTCGCCGCGTCCTCGCAAGACTCCATGCAATTGCAGGCGACTTACAGACGTCGTCTCAGCAACATGTGCTCTGGGAGCTCGCCGAATATTACACACCGGCGCTTGGAGAGCACGCAGCAACGCATACACAGGCGATGATGGATTTGGGTGCCACAGTCTGTAAAAGGACTCATCCACGCTGTTCAGACTGTCCTTTTCATGCCGATTGCCAAGCGCATCAGCAAGGACTCACTGACTACCTCCCAACCCCCAAAAAAGTCAAGAAACGCCCGAGTGTGGAATGGTTTGTGCTCGGGCTAAGAGATATAAATAACCGAATCTGGTGTTACCCGCAGGCCTGACCTGGGAATTTGGGGTGGCTTGTATTGCCCACCAACGGGTGAGTCATTGCAACAACTCATCGCTAAACTTAATCTCCCAGCTGCACCTTAACTATGCTGAAGGGCCTGTTCTCGCGCATGCATTTAGCCATTTTTCCGTCCAACTTTCCTACGTTGAAGCGAGCGTGCCCCAATGGAATTCACCGAGTCACGGAATCTGGGTCACTCAGGGAACCTATGACATCGGGCTACCCGCCCCCATCAATCGACTATTAGGTTGGGTCTAAAGGAGAAACATATGCGGATGGTGTTTTGTCGAAAATATCAAAAAGAATTGCCAGGTCTCGCTCAACCGCCTCTTCCAGGGTCGAAGGGCACTGAGATTTATAATGAGGTGTCCGAACAAGCTTGGAAGGAATGGCAGGCGAATCAGACCATGCTAATTAATGAACATCGCCTGAATTTGATGGACGCCACGTCACGACAATGGCTTGTCACGGAAATGGATCGATTCTTTGCAAATGAAACCTATGCGAAACCTGCAGGCTATGTGCCTCAGAGCGGCGAATGAAGCGGCATGAGGAAAGTTGACAGCAGGATTCGAATTCTATTGAATACGCGACTCAATGTTTGGCCAGATAGCTCAGTTGGTAGAGCAGAGGATTGAAAATCCTCGTGTCGGGGGTTCGATTCCCTCTCTGGCCACCATAATTTCGGCTCTACTCCATAAACGGGGGATGGCCGATATTCATTAGACACGATTGATCACTCCATCCCATCCGCATTGGACGAGGGTGCATGTTGACCAGCGTTCAGTAGTTGGCTATCCTTTTGATAACTGCCCTAGTGACCGACGCGATGTGCGTGTTCGCTCTCTAGGAGATAAGCCACCTTCGGGTGGCTTTTTCATTTCCGAGATAAGCAATCTGATGAAAACTATCGTCTATATTGATGGATATAATCTTTATTACGGATGTTTGAGAAAATCTGAGTACAAATGGCTGGATCTTTTCCAACTTTTTGTAGACAACGTGCTCAGCGAAGATTCAGAGCTACTTCAAGTTAAATATTACACAGCGCCAGTACTTGGTCGAATGTCTGACGATCCAAAATCGCCACAACGTCAACGCACTTATCTTCAAGCATTAAGGAAGTATCGACCAAAGTTAGTTTCAATCATCGAGGGGAAAATCATTGCGTCCATATCGATTCAAAGAAATCTCAATCCGCCTCCGGATTACGTGAAGTTTCGTCGCTTTGAAGAAAAACAGTCAGATGTCAGCATTGCTGTCGATATGGCGTGTGATGCTTTGACTGGTGTATGCGAGCAGGTTGTTCTCTGTTCAAACGATTCTGATTTGGTGCCAGTGGTCAGAAAAATTAGACATCTGACTCCAAACATCCGAGTAGGGCTTGTTTCGCCTATTCTGAAGGGAACAGGAAGGCATGCTTCTAGTGAACTGCGCCGACATACCCACTGGCACAAACTCATCAAAGCGGAATATTTGAAGTCCTCTCAACTACCCTATCGGATTCCGAACACGTCAATCACGAAACCTGCTGCGTGGTAATCTGGTATCGCGTATTCAAGATTGGAGGACAACTCAAATGACGGCTTTCTCATCATGAAGGGCGTCGAGGACAGACTTACCCTGAACAGAGCAGTTTTGATTAATGGCCTAAGCCGAAACTCTCTGGCACATTCTGTAGCACACCGCAAAATTGGAATAATAAGTTATTGATATTTTGACAATAATTATGCAAAACGCCATTGAAAATCCTCGTGTCGGGGGTTCGATTCCCTCTCTGGCCACCATATTACTCCATACGTAAAACGAGCCGCTTACCGCATGCCTTTGCATATTTTTTCAGAGTCATAAACGAAGGCGAGTGCTTCTCTGTCCTAAATGAAGACTCCAAGCGGGAAATTGCGCTTTTTGTCGTACCCATCTTGGTTGCTAAATCGTCCTGCGTTAATCCGAGAGCCTTTCGCGCTTCTAACAAAGCCGCTAATGCAGAATATTCTTCTTCTAGGTCATCCCATGCATCTTGAAATCCCTCGCGAATTGCTTTGGCCTTGGCGATTTCCTCATCAACATTTAACAGAATGGGTTGATATCGTTCAGTCATTTGCGAATCTCCTTGAGTCGTTGCTTGGCGAGCTCCAACTCCCTTTTCGATGTTTTCTGAGTTTTCTTTATGAAGGCGTGCAAGATGACGATTTCATGATCGACGAACGTACAGTAGAACGCTCGGCCGATTCCCTCCTTCCCCTTGCATCGAAGTTCAAAAAGCCCAGATCCCATGGGCTTGGAAAATGGCATTTTCAGGTCAACCCCATAATCTGACATCAGCTTTACCGAACGCAAAAAATCTGCGTAGATTCCAGCCGGCCAGTCATCGATTTGGCGCTTAACCCGCGCATTAAAAAATACGATTTGCCACATGAAGTGGAGGTTAGCGTATTTGCTAACACTGAGCAATCAACAGCTGTGCGTACACACTCTGTAGCACACTTGAATTTTAAAAATGTAACCCACTGAAAAGTTATTAGAAATTTTGCAACACGCCATTGAAAATCCTCGTGTCGGGGGTTCGATTCCCTCTCTGGCCACCATCTCCTTTTATTTATGAAACAGACGCGAGTCGTGCGACTGTGTCGGGGTAGCTTTCTACAAGCCTGATTAGCAGTGCTGCTTGCGCGTTTGGCTTTGTACGGCCCTGCTCCCAACTTTCAAGAGTTCGCGGGTTGGTTCGTAAATAATTCGCGAATACCGGACGAGAAAGGTTCAAGCGATTACGCAGGCTCACAAGCTCCTCGGCTGTCACCATAGGCGCAACATAATCCTCAACAATATGAGTACGGAGTGTTTGTTTCCCTGTTCGCGAGTCACTCAGAGCATCGAGCCCTTCCTGCAACTCTGCAAACAATTCGCGCTTTTTCATTGCCTACTCCCTATTTCGATTTTGAGTCTTTGTTTGAGCACTTTTTTATCTGCTGATGTTAGGTCTGACACTTCCCCTTTCGAATACAAAGTAAAGAGCCAAATTTGTCGTCAGTTTGCCACCAGAAGTAAATTACTCTTAGACCGCCTCGCTTTCCTTTCCCACGCCTCGAACTTCCAAACCGAAGCTTCCTAAGACCCCCAGTTCCCTCGATCACATCACCCATCTCAGGATCATGGAGCAGGAGATCTTGCAGATGCCGGAACTCCTCTTCGCTTAGGTAGTCCACTTTGATATCGTACAAAAGCTGGCAGTTCGACAAACAAAGCTTTCATGCAAAGAGTGTACGCGATCCGCGTACTTTTTGTAAAATCATGTTTGGGGTGCCACCCTATTTTCGCGAACAACTTAAAAGCGCCCAAAAATCTGCGACTTATCTATTGCCGTAGCACATTCTGTTGCACGCTTGAATTTTAAAAATTTTACCCACTAAAAAGTAAGCAGAAAATTCGCAACACGCCATGTGGACTCATTTTTCATGTTTAAGGACGGCTCAAATGACACCTGGATTATTCGCATCCCCATCTCCGAACAGTCTCTTTTTCATAGATTTCATGAGTATTGATGCTTCTGCTGTGGCCCCTTTTTGACAATTACTTACCGCTTTTAAGGGTCGGTTTGCGTATAGTTCGAGATGTGCTTTGTTGACCATGAGCAATTGATGCTGCCCACCATGAATACTCGAACCCAAAAGACCAACGCTACCTCCAAGATTGACTTAAAAGAAGCCTGTGTCGTCGCAGCGCAAGAGGTGATTGCTGAGCGTGGGGTTGAAAATTTAAGTCTTAGAGAGGTTTCCAGAAAGCTAGGGGTGTCGCATCAGGCTCCCTACAAACATTACCCCAGCCGCGACCACCTCCTGGCCGAGCCTGTTTACCTATCTTGCAACATTACACGCGAAGGGGAAACGATGATGCACGAAATCAAGCTTGACGAGGCTTCTGGAAAAAAGGACAGTGAGGTGTCTTTTAAGATTTCACGTTTTGGGGGGGAACGATCTTACTGACCCGATTCGTCGTGTAAACAAACTGTGCCATGAATTGGAGAGCCTTTTGTTGGAGGCACTTAGACCCTAAGTGTGCGTGGTTAGACCGCCAAACTCAACGCTCGGTTGTCTTGATCGGATTATCACGCACGTTTCAATACGACATTGTCCAACACGCGGTGATCGAAGGCCGTATCGAATCAATGCATGCGTTTCGTTATTTTATTTCCGAATATATTCCTGCAAATAGAGGTCCTATTGCTCCCGAGATCACATCGGTCTTCGCGCTTGCAAGCGTTGCAAAGCGTGGCAACAGTGGATTGCCTGGTTCGACTATGAGTTTGGCCTGTAAATGATTGGATTGATCGGCTCAGACGTCGCGATGAGGCCGACCCGCATGGGCGAGTCCGGGTGTGCTTTGGAGCAGACAGGATCGGCTTGCGATGCATCGCCAAGAATCGCTAATGCTTGGCAACGACACCCACCAAAATCAACGAACTTTCGGTCACAATCTTGGCAGATTTCAGGCATCCACAGATCGCCTCTGTAGGCATTAAATGCGTCGGATTCGTACCAAATATCCCTTAAAGACGTGTCATGGATGCTCGGCAACCGCAAGTGTGTCAGCGTGCTGGCATTGTGACACGGAAGTACTGTGCCATCGGGCGCGATGACCAATGCGACCCGTCCCCAACCGTTCATACAGGCTTTGGGGAATTCAGCAAAGTAGTCGACCGGGACATAGTCGATCAGCATCGTGCCATCGTATTGTGCTCGCGCTGCTTGGACCTCAGCATTGGTCCGCCGGACCTGCTCAAGGGTGGGCATGAGGACTTGTTTATTGGCTTCGGCCCAACCGTGATATTGCACATTGGCGATCTCGATGCGTCGAGCACCGAGATCGGCAGCCAATTGGATCGTTTCCGGTAAGCGATCTAAGTTCAGTCGATGCATGACTGCATTGATGGTGAGCGGAATGTCACGCGCACCCACCCACCGTGCAAAAGCCAGTTTGCGCTCGAGACTGCCTTTGAGATTGCTGATTATTTCGGCGCCATCGGCATCCACATCTTGCAGCGACAATTGGATGTGGTCACAACCTGCTTCTTGCAGCTCATCCAGTTTACGCTCGGTCAATCCAATCCCTGAGGTGATGAGGTTCACGTACAAATCTGCTTTCCGCGCTGCATCGACAAGCGCAATAAGGTCACGCCGTGCCGCAGGCTCCCCACCTGAGATGCTGACTTGTAAGACCCCGATATCTGCTGCCTCTTGGAAAATCCGAGCCCAGGCTTCGGTGCTGATTTCCGACTCTTTTCGAATCAGTTCAGTTGGATTTGAGCAATACGGGCATTGCAATGGGCAGCGGTGTGTGACCTCAGCCAAAAGCACCTGTGGCGCTGGGATGTGTGGTGTGGGTGTCATTGACTCAATACCTGTCTTCTCAGCATGCCAGTACAGAACTCCCGGACATCATTGGTAATGACCCCTGTTTCAACTTGGAACTCGCTGGCGAGGCGTTCGATAATCTGCTCAATCGAGCGAGATCCATCGACTTCTTTCAAAATCGCGTGCCCCGTCTGATTGAGATCCACTAAGAGTTCGGGCCCAAGGACCACATGCCGCTGGCGGACTTGGTCGTGCTTGAGGCGCACGCCTGAAGCAAATTTTGGCACCACAGCGGTCTCAACGAGATTCATGCGGATGCACTCCGTTTGGCAACCTGCAGCGTGTGATCGGGTGCCCAGGCGCCTGGCGGGATGGTCCCCCCGAGATGATAAGCGCCTGCGATGGCATCCAACATGGTCCATAACACGTCACACTTAAAGCGAAGGGCATCGTAACAGCGTTCTTGGTCTTCGCGCGTAACTGCATGTTTGTCGATGTAATCAAGCGCCCACAGCGAGTCACGATTGGCTTGAGATTTACGATAGGAAAAATAGGTCAGACAATCTTCAGTAATAAAGTCATAGTGTTTCAGCATGCCAGAAACACGCTGAGCGATGATTTGCGGCGAGAACATCTCCGTTAGTGATGACGCAACGGCCTCGAGCACGGAGCGCTCCTGTACAAACTTTAAATAGGCCTGACTCGCATAGCGAACCGCAGGCAATACCCCGTGCATTGACATGACATAGTCTTTCTCGAAACCCAATTGCGAGGTGAGTGCGAGCCACCGTCGGAGTCCACCTTCTGGGTGGTCATCGATCTCGCCATCATGGTCTACGATCCGCTCGCGCCACGCGCGACGATCTTCGATGTCATCGAGACGAGCCATCACTAGTGCGTCTTTTACGGGAATGATCCGTTGATAACAAAACCGATTGAGTGCCCATGCTCGGATCTCATCGATCGTGCAAACACCTGTGTACATCCGCTGATGGAAGGGGTGCTGGTCGTGGTAGCGCTCAGCGCCAATCGCGCGCAGTCGCGTTTCAAAATCTGGTCGAGAGAGTTTTTCGCTCATAGCGGGATCACCATGCCATCGTGAGAGACCTCCCAACCGGCGTCGGTAATGGTCTGAAACGCACTGGATTGGATATCCCAAATTGGGTTTGTATTGTTGATATGAAAAAATAGTTTGCGGGTGCCCAGAGTCTCTGACAGTTCAATCAACGGCCCATCGGCTGCCGTGATCGGCAGATGCCCCATACGACGACCTGTTTTGTGGCCAAGCCCCTGTTGAATCATCTCGTCATCTTCGAACACGGTGCCATCAAATAAAAGCACATCAGCACCCTGAATCCGTTGTTTTAATGCGGCGTCAATATGGGCGCAGCTTGAAATAACCAAAATACGCCGTGCGCCGCATTGGACCTCGACGCCACTCGTGAATCCTGAGCTGCCAGACTCAATACCCAAGTCGGCTTCGAGATACAATGGGGGTTTACCAGCCACATGAAAGAGTTCGACCGACAGGCCTTCAACCGGCGTGATTGCAGTTCCAGCTTCGAGTGGCTGCAGGTTAACAAAGTCGGGGTCAAGCACTTGGAAGATCGAATTTTGTCCGATGATCTGCATCACTGCATCTGGACCATACAGCGAGAACGATTGCTTCTCCCTCAGGTTCAGAAGCCCAGCAATGTTGTCCACGTCAGCATTGGTGACGATAACGGCCCGGATTGGCGTATTCCTCGGTCCATCGGGGTGATGGGCGTCAGGTTGCAATGCGCGGGTCTGCAAAATCTGGGTGCGAAGATCGGGCGACGCATTGATAACGACATAGCCACTTTGACGGCTACCAATCGCGACGCTTGCCTGCGTTTGCGTTGGGATCTCGCGCCACCATGCGCGTCGGCTTTGTCCGCCGATACAGTTCCATTGGGGAAGACCACCACCTGCCGCGGCACCCAAAACAATGAGTTCCAAAAGGCGTTCCTTACAATGTTTGAATTCGGTGAGTTATCGGGGAAGCAAGCTTCCCCGACGGTACTCAGAACAGCGGACGATCGCCCTCTGCCGGAGCATACATATTGATTTCACAACCGCACGCTAACTCGATTGCTTCTGGCTTTTGCCACATAGGACACCTCCAGTGTTAAGTGATTAATTATTATTGCCTGCTGTTGCCGACGTCGTTAATGTGCACAGAGCGGTTTCTGGAGTCAACTGTTTTCAGAACAATATTTTTTCGCTGGGCGTTCATTGTTGCAGTTTGCAGTCCGATTCAGGGGCATCGATACCCAGGGTGTCCACGTAGTGCGCGGGGTGCAAAAATTTCGGCATCGGGGCAACGGCAATTACTGCGGACTCGGCTGCGAGGAGTATCGGTTGTCGCAATTGCTGGTTCCATAGTCTAAATGAGCCACGCGTTCCCTTGTAGAGGTCAACGCGTCCTTCGGGATCTCTGAAGATGGCATTTAAATCGATCACATTTGAGTTTAAATGGCGCCGGTGGAGTGTATTCGTGACGAATTTGATTGCCGCCCAAGTCGCAAATTCCGCATCCGTCATACCGAGCATCTCAGAGTGCCCCCCGACGAGGTCCGTGTATCGCTGGTTAAGTTGTGGGGCACCGTACCGTTCGAGCGCAGGATGCCATGCGCGCGGGGTCAATCCAACATCACCGACGACAGGCCGTGCTTGACGCGTACTGTATTGGATATAGCGGCCGTAATCCCGATCCGAATCGATGACAGCGACCACGTCATAGGAGGCCCCACCGGTCAAAAACTCCGGCATGTTTTGATCGCGATCATCTGGATGATGCGACAGGGTGAATTCGCGGACGTCGACAACAGATGCGCCAAACTTCTCCAAGCTGGTGAGCAGTGCTTCAGTACGCCGCAGATCGATAGCTTTAGGCCCACGCACCACGAGGACCTTTCGCCATCCGCGGTAAATCAGAAACTGGCTGAGCGCATCGAAATACATGCGATCACTTGGAATGGTATGAAACACATGTGGTTGACAGTTGTTGTCACGGAGTTCGGTATCGGTATGTCGAACATTTGCGACGATTAGATTTCTATTTGCTAATGCGCTGATTATGCTGGCTATCATGGATGTGGGAACATCGAGGATGATCAATTGCTGCGGGCTTAGATCGATGAGTTGTGAATCCAGCGGCGTCGTCGGGTCGATATCGAGAATGCTGAGCTGAGTGGAAATATCCTGAGCACTAAAGGTCGGTTTGGACTCCAGTAAAGCCAGTTCGGCGGCTCTCCTGACCGGACGTCTTGGGTGAGTTGGTATCCCGGCAAACGAGAGTCCTTCCGATTGATCTTCAAGTGCTGTTGATTGAATAATGACGACTTCAAAGGTGGTTGCATGTGCAGGTGAGCTGAGCATCCAAAGTACATAGAACAGCGCGAATGTCAGTCGTTTCATTGCGTAATCACCATAACTGCATGGGGAACGAGGCCGGTTCGTACCGTGCGAATCGGTCGGTTGGTATCCAAGTCAATGATGGTCATGTCATCCGATAAGCCATTGAGGACATACAGCAGTTTTCCATCAACAGACTGCGCGAGCCCCCAGGCCCGCCGACCGACTCTCACGTAGTCTAAAATTTCACGAGTGACCCGATTGATCACCACGATATTGTTAGCACTTCCGAGTGCAACGTATGCATGAGCACCCTCGGTTGGAAGCAAAATGTCGACCGGTGTTAATTGCTCTGACCGAAATCCTCTCGGGGCGAAGATCACTTCATCAATTTTTTCAAATGATTGCAGGGCGAAGATTTCAACACGGCTGCCCATTTCGGATGAAACCCACAGTTCGCCGCGGGCCTCATCGAGTGCGAGACGTCGTGGTCTGAGGTTGGTTTGGATTAGGGCAACCTCCCGATAGTTTCGGGTATCAAAGACATGGACCAATCCATTGGTCTCTGAGGCGACAAAAAAGTGTCCCGTCGATTCTGAGATGGCAACCCCATCGGGTTCGAATCCTGTGGGAACCCGTGCCAAGATCTCGCCGGTCCGTAGGTCAATCACTGAGGCCGATGCAAACCCCTCATTCGATACAAGGAGTCGCTCACCATCGGCAAACAATGCCAATGACATCGGCCCCGGAATGTCAGAAAACTGGCGCACAAGGTTACGTGTATTGAGTTCAATCTCGAGAATCATATTATCGTCCGAGCAGGCCACGAATAGTCGCTGTGCTTGACTGAGAAGTGCCATGCCACGCGGGCGATTGCAGATTTTTTGGCGATCCACCGTCTGACCGGTGCGGTCCATCCAAATAAGGTCACCCGAGCGCTCGTGACTGACAACGATTTCTGCATGCGCAAAAGTGATGAACCCAGACAGTAGCCATGCGATTAGCATTCGCGTTGTAAGCGCGTTCCCCATGCTATTGCGCCTCCGGTCGAAACAGGTAGCCAGCTGCCGGCGTGATGACGACCAAAACCGCAAGTGTGATCCAGCCAGTAGGTGTCATGGCAATACCATGCATGCCGAAACGAATGATTTCTATTAAATGGGTAAAGGGGTTGAACACGCTGATCCAATAAATGAGTTCGCTTGATTCTCTCAGTTGCCACAGCGGATACAGGGCGCTTGAAAGGAAAAATGCTGGGAAAATCACAAAATTCATGACGCCGGCAAAGTTTTCTAGCCCCCGAAACCGACTAGCAAGCACCAGGCCAGCGAGTCCCAAGGTAAAGGCACTTATCAGGATCGCGGGCAGCGCTGTGAGCAAACCGATCCATGGGAGATTGATACCGACAGCGATCGCGATCCCGATGAACAGATAGGCTTGTACGGTCGATACGAGGGTCGCGGCGATCAGCTTAAAAATCAACACGCGACAGCGACTGATCGGTGCGGTCATGAGCACTTTCATGGCGCCGGACTCACGGTCATAGACCATAGCTAACGATGATTGCATCCCGTTAAATAGGCACATCATGGCGACGAGGCCGGGGACGACATATAAGTCATAGGTCACATACGTTGCGTAGGGTGGTTGCGTAGCGATCCCCAGCGTGCTTTTGAACCCGGCTGCAAAGACCAAGAGCCAAAACAGCGGACGGACCAGCGCAGACAGAAGGCGGGTGCGTTGCGCGAGGAATCTTGCAAATTCACGCTCTACAATCACGATGAGTGGTCGAAAGAATTCAGACATCGGTGACTACTTCTGACCGATAACGCGAGAGGAGTTCGTTAGGGCTCCCACAGTATCCGGAAAAACGTACTGTGCCCCGATGCATGATCACTAATCGATCATCCGGCTCGAGTTCATCGGTAATGTGAGTGCACCATACGACGCCCATGTGTTGTTCGCGTGCCATGGCATGGATGTCTTCGGAGAGTTGCTGTCTGGAGTCGATATCGAGACCCACGGAAGGTTCGTCTAAAAGCAACCAGCGTGGTTGGTGAATGAGGGCGCGCGCGACTTCGATCCGTCGACGCTCGCCACCGCTGAGCTGATTTACGGGTCGGTCTAGCACATGAACACAATGGAGAAGACTGCAGGTTATCTCGATTTGCGCTGTCGATGCGTTTTTCGACAGACCGTGAAGTCCGGCGGCATATAACAGATTGGCGCGACCGGTCCGCATCATATCAAGAGCGGGCTCTTGAAAGACAAACCCGAGTTGCCCAATCAATTTCCGAGATGGTCCGTGCAGCGGCGATCCATCAAGTTTGATTTGCCCCTGCTGGCAGGTGATCAGACCTGCGATGAGTTTGCAGAGCGTGGACTTCCCCGCCCCATTTGGGCCCAAAATCGCTGTAATCTCTCCCGCGTGGAACTGCACTGAAAAAGTGTCCAACGCAAGTCGGGAGCGGTAATGATGTGTCAATTGCTCAGTGCAGAGGGTCATCGGTCAGCTTCGTTGTGATTTGCCTCAGTATATCGGGCTCGGGGTTGGGTTCGTAAAGCCTTCAATATATTGAGGGTATTTTGCGGAATCGAAAATAGAAATTGCTGCACTGCATAAAACGTATAAGACCATCCTCTCGTTGAAAGCATCTATGAATTCTGTAAAACAATATACCAACACCAGACATGGTGACGGCCATTTTGTAGATGCAAGTCGGTATCTACGGGGTGAGAGAATAATAAGACAAAAATTGGAGCATTTCATATGAAACTTAAGTGCCTTGCTGCCTGCCTCGCAGGCTTATCAATGACTGCAACGGTCTCTGCTGATATCGGTGTTTTTGCGACGTCCGGGAAGACAATGAACGACCACACGTTCATTGAACAGGGCGGTAAAAAAGCCGAAAACATCAAAAAGATTCTGGCAAACATCAAGCTACCTGCAGGATTTAAAATTGATTTGTATGCGCTCGTTCCGGACGCTCGTGACATGGCCATGGCACCGCAAGGGACGGTATTGTTCGTCGGTACGCGGAAAGACAAGGTATGGGTTGTCTCCGATCGTGATCGTGACGGTGTTGCAGATGAGGTGAAGGATTTTGCGCCCTCACTGAGCTTTGATGTGCCAAACGGCGTAACCTTCAGCAAAGATGGTTTCTTGTACATCGCTGAGCGTAACCAAGTCCGGATGTTCCCAGCGGCGGAATTCTTCTATGAAGGACCCGATGTGGTTGCTGTTGATATCGTGGCGAAGGGAGAGCTGATTCCGGTTGAAGAAGAAAGCTACAACCACACGGCCCGTGTCGTTGACATCGGCCCGGACAATAAACTGTATATTTCGTTGGGGCAGCCGTTTAACGTTGCGCCACCCGAGAAGCTGGACCTCTATAACCAAGTAGGTATCGGCGGCATTATTCGGATGGATCGCGATGGAAGCAACCGCGAAGTTTACACCTATGGGGTGCGTAACTCGGTAGGTCAGGACTTCCATCCGGTAACAGGCGAGCTCTGGTGGACTGATAACCAAGTTGATGGCATGGGTGATGATATTCCGCCAGGCGAGTTGAATCGTCAGACGAAAGCGGGACAGCATTTTGGTCATCCTTGGTATGGTGGTGGCAAGACCCGCGTAGCGGACTTTGGATACGACCAAGCAAAGGTACCGGTCGATGTTGTTCATCCGGCGGTCGAGACAACAGCACACTGCGCCGATTTGGGCATGGTGTTCTACACGGGTAATAAATTCCCCGCGAAATATAAGAACGCCATTTTCTCTGCGCAGCATGGATCATGGAACCGGACAGAGCCATGTGGTGCTCGTGTGATGGTGACGTTCATCGATAAAGATGGAAAAGCCAAGATGGAGCCCTTCGCTGAAGGGTGGTTGAACGCCAACAAGGAATATGATGGCCGACCCATGTCAGTCGCGCAGATGAAGGATGGTTCAATTCTTGTATCTGATGACTACGCTGGTGCGATCTATCGTATTTCATACGAAGGTTAATCTATCGCTATCAGAAAACCCCGGCGATGAGCCGGGGTTTTTTTACGCTTTGTGAATACAGTAAGGAGCGGAATGTGAAACCAGTATTCGCGGCCGTTTTAGCAGTAGCATGTTATGTGTCACCAACATGGGCAGGTGATCCAGCGGTAGGGAAATCGCTATCAGCTCAGTGCTCCGCTTGCCACGGTAAGGATGGCTTGTCTCGCGATCCAGAGGCCCCAAATTTGGCCGGATTGAGTGCGTTATATCTTGAGAAGGCACTGATGGATTACAAGAAAGGCATGCGCCAAGACCGTCGAATGAGTCTAATTGCGCAAGGGCTTTCTAAAGAGAACATCGAGCATTTGGCTGCTTGGTATTCTGCCTTTGAGGTCAGTGTTAAGGCGCCCGATATTTGAGATCGCTTGTCGCAGCATTGACGCTAATGCTGTCGCTCTGCGCGCAGGGCCAAGGCGGTATCGTGACAGTAGGCGCGTTTCTCGCTGAGTGCGATCGTGATCGTGAGCCCTGTTTGGCTTTTGTTTTAGGTGTTATTGAAGGCGCGCGACACCAAACACGGGAAAGACTTCAAGCACAGCCATACACATTTGTGCTGCACGGGGAGCCTGTCTGTTTACCAGCCCGCTGGAGCAGTGAGGAAATTACCACTCGCGTGTTAGATGTTTTGCAAAAAGAACCTGCAACGCACCGGTTTTCCGCAGTTTCAGGTGTGTTGTATGCGCTTTCCACACATTCAGAATGCCAGCAGACCTGACAATTTCTCGACCCACGTCCTCCGCTTTGCCCATCTACTCTGCCATGGTTTTACGCGTAGTTTTGTCGCTTTAAGACGAGATGAGCAGCGTACCTGTCTTGTTTCTTGGGATGGCTCCAGCGACTCGGGATAGATCACGCGCTTCATCAGAAGCGAAACCAGCACGCTCTTTGAAATCATTGAGCACCTCCATGACCTGCTCTTCAGCATCACCACCCTTGCCCGATGTTTGGAAGCGCATGCTGCGGAGGGATGCAGTAGATTTGATCTAAGTCCTCGTGTCGGGGGTTCGATTCCCTCTCTGGCCACCATCTCCTTTTATTTATGAAACAGACGCGAGTCGTGCGACTGTGTCGGGGTAGCTTTCTACAAGCCTGATTAGCAGTGCTGCTTGCGCGTTTGGCTTTGTACGGCCCTGCTCCCAACTTTCAAGAGTTCGCGGGTTGGTTCGTAAATAATTCGCGAATACCGGACGAGAAAGGTTCAAGCGATTACGCAGGCTCACAAGCTCCTCGGCTGTCACCATAGGCGCAACATAATCCTCAACAATATGAGTACGGAGTGTTTGTTTCCCTGTTCGCGAGTCACTCAGAGCATCGAGCCCTTCCTGCAACTCTGCAAACAATTCGCGCTTTTTCATTGCCTACTCCCTATTTCGTTTTTGAGCCGTTGCTTGAGCAATTTTTTATCTGATTGAGTCAAATCAGATACCTCGCCCTTGGAATACAAAGTGAACAGCCAAATCTGTCCTGCAACTTCAAAAACAGATGCTGAGGCTCCCGATGAAGATTCTTCAAATACTTAGTCCACTCATATTAGTCTCAATTTGCAGCTCAAGCTGGGCCGAACCAATGTCGATCCGTTGTCCACAGCCACTGCCAGAATTTATTCTCGGAGAGAAATCCAATCCCTCGCAACAGCAGATAAAGTCTTTGTGCCAATGTATTTGGGATAGATTTCCTTTGAATGGATGGGAACGCGAACAATAGATACTCAGTTTATTATGGTCCCGGCGCGGGCGCAGTGATCTAGGGGCTTTGACTATCGCAACCCACGCTCAGACAACACGCCGTCAACGAATGCCTCAGCCGACCCATAATTCAGATAGCAGTTTTCCATATTCTGCACCCGACTGTCCGAACTGACCTCTGGAAATCCAACGGTAGTCATCGCAGCACGGAGTCCAGTAAGAACCTCGGGATACTCTGATTGATCACCACCCCACTCCTCGCGAAGCCGAAGAATCGCAACGCAATCCGCAATGCTCTCATTCATCAGATGCGCTGGACTGTTGCGTGGCGGATGTGGGCGATCCACATCGCCAGTCTGATGGTGCGCGCATTCATGGCGATCGATGAACTTCTGAAATGCGGGACTTGCTGCCTGATAGTTCATGCGAAGCACAAAGGGTGTCCCATCGGCGGCGCGATTCGCCATGCCAGCAGCGAAACGGCCCTGTTGGGACGACCGACTCTCAAACGAAACCATTTCACCCAGATTGTTCTGGCATAGTGGCGGATCAACCACAGACGATGACCCCAATACATGATCAGAATTCACGCAAATCGTGGCGCAAAAGATCCACACTGGTATTTGACGCTTAGGGACCGTCATACAGTAGGACGATCTGCGAGAAAGGTAGTGATCGCAGTGAGGGCTTCGATGTGCATGTGAGGAGACCCTAACATCTCGCTAGGATTTCGTGCACCTGGAAGCGCATCGATTTGCTCTAGGATGGAGTAGGTCACGATACGAACAACGTTGGCCGGAACCGCTGTATGCACACTGAGGATCAGGTCACCAAATGCATACATGGTTTTCATCGACAACGGCACACGCCCATCAAATGCACCGCGCCCATATCGCATCTCTTCGGTTGCAATCTGGGGCAGTAACATAAACTCTAATTGATTGGTTACGAACAAATCATAGCAACGTTGTAAGTCACGCGCGCGTGCCGGCCTCGCGCGCGCACTCGGCTCCTCTCGATTAATCGCCTCCACCAGTTGCTCCGAGTAAGGATACGACTCAGGGTCTGATTTCGAACTCATAATCAACAGATGTTTTTGTCGATACACCGTATATTGGCCCCAAGGGGAGTGTCCAAACGCCATCGGCGCTAACAAGAGGCCACTCAAAAATATACGTCTTTCCACAATCTCATCCGAGGGGGCGCGAGCCCCCTGTTTGTTCTAATAATGACGATACTTGTCGAATACATCCAAATTCAATACTGCCGTCACGATATAGTTTGGAACATCGACAACCTGGCCGACACGTAAATCGACAGCCACTGAGCTCAACACATACGCCTGCTCTTTGGTGAGGCCCTGTTCCTCAACCAAATAGTCAATCATCTGCAGTAGTGCATGGCGAGCCGCCAGCGT
This sequence comes from Litorivicinus sp., assembly GCA_018401755.1. Classification (GTDB taxonomy): domain Bacteria; phylum Pseudomonadota; class Gammaproteobacteria; order Pseudomonadales; family Litorivicinaceae; genus HIMB30. Next base: position 309,835 of record JAGYKJ010000006.1, on the reverse strand, counting down.
GAGATCCTCGTTGAGATTCTCAAGATTGGCAATTGCCGCGCCACTGAGATACTGGTGCGTCGGTGGAATTTCCCCCTTACCCTTCAACGGGATACCTACCGTCTGATAATAACGCGTTGGCTCCATATCAATGATCTGATCATTTCCAAGGGTCGCCGGCATATCCAGTGAGGCGCCCTTGCCAGGGTGAATCTTCCGAACACGAATCGTGGTCACTGAACCCATTTCAATTGCGGTGCCGCCGACTTCACCATCGCCTTGGGCATAGTGTACATCCCCGATAAATACGCCACAGCCATCGATAAAGCACGGGAACAAAATGCGGGTCCCGATCTGCATTTGCTGCACATCCATATTGCCGCCGTTCTCACGTGGTGGGATGGTCCTCAAACAGTCTTTTTCCGCTCTTGCACCCTCACCACACAAATCGGCGGGCAATGCGCCAGCGCCAGATGGGCCCAATACTGCGCCACCAGCGCCAGCAAGATCCGCTTCTCGGGCCTTGATTTTCTGGACTTCTGGCATGCCTGGCATGACACCGATCGAGCCCGGAAACGCTTCGTAGGGAACTGTAATTCCAGGCATCTGTGGCGAAACTGCTCCCGTTCGCGTCAAACGCCAGTTTACGATGTAGGGTTCAGTAAAGATGTCCCGCAAGAACCCAAACCCAGGCGCGATAACCGTGTACCCATATTGATCAGGCACGATATCGACAACTTCCACTTCAATCGCATCGCCGCGTTTGGCGCCATTAATATGGACTGGTCCTGTCATGGGATGCACAAGTCCCAAATCGACCGTTGCCAAATCAGCCGGGATCGACTCAAGGGTAAACTCTGTATCGAGCGCATCTCGAGTATGGTAGACGATCATATCGTCCACATTCGCAGTGGCCTTTTCGGATATTTCTGGGTGATATCGATTGAAACAATTCGGATCGTCAGCGCAGTGCATACCCTGCTTCTTTAACTCAACAATCGTCATCCACTTTTGATCTGTCGTGTCCGCAAATGCTGGAGCTGAAAGGGCTCCTAGCAATGCTGCAATTATTATTTTTTTCATTGCTCTATCCTCTAGAAAGCGGCCTATTGCGCTACCTGAAATCTAATCCTATTGGCGGGCAAAAAGCAATTTCAGGAAATAAAAAGGGCGACCGGTGTTTGAAAACATACGGTAAGCAATATTTTACTGCGTGCTAAGTTCCGCGAAACGTACAATTCGACAGAATCGTCCAGACCCGCTGAACGTAGGGTCGCCGAGGCGACGCAAGGGGGGACCGTCTTGACGTCAGAGATGTATGCAACCTCGGCGACTTAGGCAGCCTGACTATATGATGGCCGAATTGCAGCTGACAACGCAGAACTGGTTGCTGACCTCTGCCACCAACTGCGCAGAAGTTAAGGCCCAGAGCTACGGGATATTCGCCGATCGATACTGGCAGCGTAGTATTTCACAAGTCAGTGTGATCGGTGGCGTGCCAATGCGATGGAGTTTGGATAAAGCGGCTTTGTATCTTGGATAAATTCTGATTTTCACTTGGGGATTATGATTGAACACCAAATTATCTTTGTAATTTAGAAGTCCGGTGATCATTGCTCTTCCGAATGACTCGAATATTATTTGAGCGTTTTGCAAACTCGAGCAGTTCATATCCCTTCCAGAAATGGTTTGAAACCGAGGTAACTTGACCGTTTGGGCGAAATGTCTGGGCACACTCTGTAGCACACCGACATTTTATTTTTACAAGCTATTGTATTTATGTAGGTATTTTGTAACACGCCATTGAAAATCCTCGTGTCGGGGGTTCGATTCCCTCTCTGGCCACCACCCTCTCTCAGCCTCGCGGCGTTACATGCATCTCCAAACCAGTCGCTTTAAATACAGCGTTTAACGTCTTTAGTGTTGGATTTCCCTTTGCAGAGAGCGTCCGATACAAAGTTTCCCTCGATAAATTAGATTGCAACGCGACATCCTTCAGACTACTTCGAGCTTCGACCACCTTACGAAGTGCAAGTAGATACACTTGAGGATCGTCATCTTCTTGCGCAGCGTTAAGATATTCAGCCGCAAAATCAGCATCCTGCAATTGCTCTTTCAGCCATTGATCATGTTCGGTCATTTCTCGCATTTCATGATTTCCTCTGTTGCCATTCTTGCCATAGGCGCCTAGCAAGCTGAATGGCAGATCGTTGGGACTTTTTAGTACCTCCACAACACAGTAGTACAGCCTGCTTATTGATCACTGCGAAATAAACCCGATAGCCAGGTCCATAATCGATTCGCAGTTCATGCACGCCATCACCCACAGACTTACACTCACCCAAATTACCTAATTCGATTCTCAGCAACCTAGCGGCGATACGTGCGCGCGCCCTTCGATCTGATAGCCCATCTAACCATTCTTGGAAGAGATCAGCACCTTGAGCATTGAGGTAATGACGAATAATCCACATGCGCAGAGTGTAGCTTTTAAGCTAACACTGTCAACAGCATCTAAGTCCGTCGAGCATCGCGCTCATCAAACTGGGAAAAACAAGGCTAGTTCAAAAATGAGCGCGTAACACATTCTGTAGCACACTCGAATTTTGGGAACTTTACCAACTGAAAAGTAATCAGAAATTTTGCAACACGCCGTTGAAAATCCTCGTGTCGGGGGTTCGATTCCCTCTCTGGCCACCACATTCAAATAGCCTTTAATGTTCATGTCTCACATCGGTCACACAGGAGTGTCCGTTAATACAGGGTAAAGCACTCGGGTAACGCGAGCACTACCCATTACCTCCTAAAACGGGACAGAGGGTTTCCATGGACTTCGAGTCGCTGGGTTCCCGTATATGATCGTGAGTTCAGTTGCTCGAAATTGCTATGGAATCACACCGCTCACTAACAAGGTGGCGATCCGGTGATCGTTGATTCTCACAAATACCAATTCGCCGCCACGGGCAAAGCACCTTGATCAATCCGACTGAAAAAGCGTTCAGCTTGAAAACACCCGTATTTATTGGCAAAGTTTGTCATGTTTCCAATACGGAAGGATGCGTTATGGCTACAATGAATATCTCGTTGCCAAATGCAATGAAGCAGTGGGTTGAACAACAAGCCCAGTCTGGTCGTTACAGTAACTCAAGTGATTATATGCGCGATCTAATCCGCCGTGATCAGGATAAGGCCGTGAAGATTGCAAACATGCAAGCGCTCGTCACCGAGGGCATTGAAAGTGGTGCAGGCACCAGAACGATGGATATGCTGCGCGTAGCGGCTCAGAAGCAGTCCCCAACCAAGTGACCCCAATGAGTTACGTTCTCAGCCGAAAGGCGGAAGAGGATATCATCGGCATCTTCCAAACTGGTATTGAGCAATTCGGCCTAAGTCAGGCTGAACGCTACCACGAACAGTTGGGGCAGTGTTTCCGTTTCTTGGCGGAGAACCCTTTGGCGGCTCATGAGCGTTTTGAGATCTTGCCTCCAGTTCGCATCCACCCTATTGGATCACATCTGGTCATTTACAGAGTCGAAGAAAATGGGACGGTCTTTATCATTCGTGTTCGTCACGGGCATGAAGACTAGCAGAGCAATACGAATGTACCATAATCAACCCGCCTGAGGTATGCCAGCTTCTGGCCTTGGCGCTGAAGCGCACTCTGTAGCACACCGACTTTTTATTTTTTCAACCAGTTGAAAATGTTCAGGAAATTTTGCAAAACGCTATTGAAAATCCTCGTGTCGGGGGTTCGATTCCCTCTCTGGCCACCATCCCTTCTCAGCCTTGCGGCATTACATGCATCTCCAGACATCGCTTTGAATAAAGCGTTAAGCGTCTTTAATGTCGGATTTCTTTTAGCAGGGAGGGTGTGATCTAGGGTTTCCCTCGATTAATTAGACTGCAACGCAAGGTCTTCTAGACTGCTACGAGCGTCCACTACCTTGCGCAATTGACCTTATTCGCCGAGAGTGCTGAATACCTGGTTAAGCCGATGCCCCTCAAGTTCAGCTTGGCTTAGCAGCTGACTCCAATCGTCAGGCGGATGGCCGCTCTCGAGCATTTTGCGAAAGACGCGATACGCATCATCGCTGCTTTCGTAGGCTCGCTTTGTGTCCTCATCATTAACCCAGACGTAGACGATCATTTGAGCCGCAGCGTGGTACCGAAAGAACAAACGGTACTGCTGAAAAAATTTTGCACGAAACCAGTGTTTCCGGTCGTCACCCAGCGTGCCCCCCTGTCGGTATTCAGCGCGGACAGGGTCCTGAGGGATGACATCAAAAGCCAGACGGGCAATAGCGGCCAGTCGCTTGGTCGCATTTTTCTTGATGTAGCCAGTCGGCTCCTTTGCCTTAAGTACCTCGACTTGCTCCACCAGGGCTTCGACTTGCTTCATGAACAACGGATGCGCAAACACCGTCCAGCCATGTATGACCAGAGGGTCAGGCTTGGCGACCTTCACTCATCGGTTTCCGACAACGGCGCATCAAGGTCCACACTCACCTCACTGACCAGCGACTGAACGCGTTGGACCAAGCTGCTGCTCACGGATTGCAGGCTATCAGGGTGGGTGGCGATGTCTTGCGCTAGGAAGCCTAGGAACTGCCCCAACACCGGGTCGTCATCCTCTGCATCACTGGCGCGTGTCAGTACCACTTCACCGCTGGGGCGGATGACGTAATGGATCTTGTCGCGCTTACGCAGCCGCAAAGCACGGCGAACCGTTTCTGGCACGGTGGTCTGGTAACGATCGGTCAGCGTGGATTCGACTTCAAGGGTCGCGGACATGACGTGCTCCTATGCTGGATGTCTAATGCCAGGATGGTAATGCGATTGCCTTGTCAGGGTCAATGCGATTGCATCGTCTGCCGCATATTGATGATGCCTTCATGGATGGCACTGAAAGGGGTCTTGTCTATTTTCACGGACCGTTTCGAGAGCGATGCAAACACCCAATCCTAGTGTGAACGCTTAGCATACTCTGTAGCACATTGACTTTTTATGTTTACAAGCCACTGTATTTATGTGGGATATTTTTCAACACGGCATTGAAAATCCTCGTGTCCGCGATTCCCTCTCTGGCCCCCAATACTTATAACCGAAAACTGCCAAACTCCGGACTAAATGATTCGCTTCCGAATGCTTGACGATATCTGCTCAAAAACGATCACAACAATCAGGATAACTAAGATGATTGCAGCGGCCTGATCGTATCGAAACAGACGCATGGCGGTAGAAAGCTCTACACCGATCCCACCCGCACCCACTAACCCAAGTGTCACAGCAGAGCGTATTGCTTTCTCTACGCTAAAGAGCGATGTTGCGGTCATCGATGCAAAACTCTCCGGGAGAATGGCCCCAAAAATGACAGAGAGCCGACTAGCTCCGGTTGATGTTAACGCCTCAGAGGGGCCTTTTTGGACCTCTTCAAAACGTTCGGAGTAAAAGCGCGCAGCGAAACCAATCGTATCCATAATGATGGCAAGAATGCCTGCAAGCGGCCCAAGCCCGACGGTCACAACGAAAATCAAGGCCCAGATTAAATCAGGAATAGTCCGCGAGACAGAGATGACAAACCGTGCGACGAGCTGCGTCAGAGTATTTGGTGTGGTATTGCGAGCCGCCAGCAATGCCAGCGGGACGGACAAGATGCATCCAAAGGTCACTCCCACGATAGCAATGTTAAGCGTTTCCAACATCGCATCGGCGATCCCCTCTGCTCGCGTAAAATTTGGGGGCACAGCCTGACCAACGAAGCGCACGAAGTTACTGGCACCCCGGACGAGCCGGTCTAGGGAGATTTCTGATGCAATGAGTCCTTGAATAAAAAATGCAGCAAACCCGACAAGCAATACCCAGGTAAAGGCGGAGGGTGTCCGGAATCGCGGTGGAACTCGAGAACCATTGCTCATAAAAGCCCCTGCCCTGTCTCGGTATCAGGGCTGGACATTCCTTTATACAGTGCGTTCAGCTGTTCCGGATCGGCATCCGCAATAGGGACATCGATGACAATTCGTCCCGCGCTCAGACCGATAATGCGGTCTGCATACTCGGTCGCGAGTTTAATCTGATGTAGCGTAAGCAGCATACTCAGATTTTCTTCTCGCACGATTTTCCACAATAGGTCTAGCACATCCGGCCCAGCCCTTGGATCGAGGCTTGCAATAGGCTCATCCGCTATAACGATCTTGGGCGCTTGCATGAGCATTCGGGCAATCGCGACACGCTGCTGTTGGCCGCCAGACAGTTCAGAAGGGCGGTGCTCTGCGCGATCAGCCATTCCCACACGATCCAGGCAGTGCATAGCTCGCGTGCGTTCCTCCTTGGATGCAAAAACTCCAAGGCAAGATAATAGACCAAGACGATGCCGCCCCATTGCACCGAGAAGAACATTTTGAAAGGCACTTAACTGGGGTACGAGATTGAATTGCTGAAATACGTAACCCATCCCACGCCGAATTCGACGCAATTCACCTCTCGAGGCTTCAGAGAGGCTATCGCCGTGAATCAAAACTCGCCCAGACTGCAATTTCTCCAGCCCATTCAAACTTCTCAGCAATGTTGACTTACCAGAGCCATTGGCGCCGAGCAAAACCACACCTTGACCAACCGGAATATTAAAGGAGACGCCACGCAAAACCTGCAACTGACCGTAACTGACGCACAGATCCGAACATGCAATCGCAGCGGTCATCTAAGATTCCTTAAACAGATTTGGAATTCAACAGGAGGGGGGAGTGACCAACCCACTAGGAGTCGGCCGCTCGTAACCATCAGTTAGCCAATGTCAATCGTCTAACGCGATACCCGCAACCTCGTACGCCATGCGAACAACGTCATAAATTGCTGGATCAGTTTCAAAGGACATGTATGCATCGCGTTCGATGAACTTATCAGCATTGCGCTCAGTCGAAGTCAGACTGTTCCATAAAACATCCGAATGCTTTGCCAGCGTGGAACGCAGCGCGTCCCGACAACTCTGCGGCAAAGTCGCGCGCATCACAACCGGGTCGCCTGGCAAGGTGTCGGTCTGTGCCAAAAGACGGTATTCAGTGTTCGGATCCTGCTTACGCACAGCATCCCAATCCTTATTCCCTCCACCCATGGCATCAACATCGTCGTTGATCAATACCTGAATGCGTGCATCACCTGCCATGATAATTTGAGTGTCCCGCTCTGGGTCAAGACCAGCTTGAGCCATTAGCATCATCGGAAAGATGTGTCCCGACGTTGAGCCCACATCTTTCAACGCAACGCGCTTACCCTTCAGATCTGCCAGCGTCTTAATATCGCTATTCGCCTTGACTACAAAACTTGACCCGTAATGCGGGCGTACGATTGAAAACAAAATATCCATTTCGGCAAGCTGCTGAAATAAGACGAACTCAGATGGCCCCGCGAAAACAAATTCCACCTCATTAAACTGCAATGCGGTACCCGCTGCAGTGCGATTTGAGAGCGAATAAAGTTTAAGTTCAACTCCCGTCAACTCTTTGAAGGTTTCGGCGAAGGGACCGAATGCCTCGGTCAAGTCACCCATTCCCTCAATGCCCGTATCAGCCATACGGAGAGGCGAAGGGCAGGTTTCAGAGACTGATTGGGCGGAAGCGGCACCCGTGAAAAATAATGCCGCAACAGCGGCAGATACAACATGACGCGTGAAAGATTTCATGACTTTGGTTCCTTAAACGTGCGTTTAATATACGTACTTTGCATCCTAACAAAGGGACATGACCGTTCTGTGACAAGACCATAACTCAGGGATTCTCCGAGTTTCCTCGAGCGACAACCCGAAACTTCGGCGAAATTTTTATTAGCTAGTCCTGCCATCAAATTGCTTGACGAAGGACATACCAAAAAATGTTCAGTCTCGAGACATGGGTAACACTTTTAGTAGAAACGGGTTATCTGCCAGATCGATCCGGTCGCTGTCCCCATCGAAATAGGAGAGTGCTTCTCTGTCCTGAACGATGACTCTAAGCGTGAAATCGTACTTTTGGTCGTACCCATTTTCGCAGCCACGTCGTCTTGCGTTAGCCCCGAAGCCTTTCGAGCTTCTAACAAAGCTGCTAAAGCAGAATATTCTTCTTCTAAGTCATCCCATGAACTTATTTTTTGGACTCAGTCTGCAACAAGGATGCGCTATTTAACGGTACATCTGTTCTTTGCGGATTAGTGTCCCGCCTGCTAGCGTTATCGCTATCAGGAAATTGGGGAGTAGCCTCGTTACATGGTCTGGCTTCATATCAAGGTTCTCGCAATTCAAATGAGTACTCCATGGCGAGATTGCGTCGCTGGCGAATGGAATCACATCTTCCAGATTCGGTTGAGCGGTTCAGTCGAACTTGCGCACATGTCTTGTCTCTGCTCGAGTCCTTTGGTGGAGACGTCCGAGCTCCAAATTGGATGCCGGAATCAGCGATTTTGGTTACTTTTGGCAGGGATCATGCGATGTCATTTTTGAAAACTAACATTGCAGCGCTGAGATACCTGCCGCGCAAACAGATCCAATGTGTGATGAATGCTATTTGGAGAGGGCAGATCGTCGTTTGTCATCAAGTGGGATTTCTCGATGAATGAGTCCAAGACTAAGTTTGCTATTGGGAGCATGTAATTGATGGCCAGGGCTATTTTTGTTGTTGAAGATGACCCCTCGCTGCAGCAAGCGGTCGTTCGGGTTCTGCGATCTGAGGGATATCACGTTGACGCATTTGGGACAGGGGAATTGCTTCTTCATGCGATAGCGTCCGGCGCAACTCCGGAGTCACTTTCCTGCGTGCTCATTGATGTGGATCTCCCAGGTGCATCAGGGATTAGCTTGCAAAGAGAGTTGATAATTCGTTGCCCTAGCTGGCGATGTATTTTTATGAGCGGCGCTGTTGATGCGACCGAGGTCAATACCGCATGGAAAAATGGTGCCTGGGATTTTTTACTGAAGCCGTTCGATTTAGAGGAATTACTAGCGACTGTGGCCGCTGTATTTGAACAGCCTAAAACTGGCATTGAGGCGCCTGAAGAGATCGATCACTCGACTGAACTGACCACGCGAGAACACGAGGTGATCAGAATGGTGACAAGTGGTTTATTGAATAAACAGATTGCAGACGTCCTCGGATTGAGTTTACGAACCGTCAAAATGCATCGCGGCAATGCCATGCACAAGCTTGGCTTTCGTCATGTTGCCGATTTGGTCCGCTACGTGGACTCTTTGGATTCAGTGTGACTGTGTATTTTGACGTACAAACGCTATTACTGACCTATGGATGGCTACTGGTAGGGCTCGGGGGCATTCCGCTCTATATCGGTTTTACGCTCAAACCAACCGAGAGCAATCTGATTTTTTGGTCCTCATCACAAATCGTTTTCGGTACTTCGATGGTGCTGACTTCACTGAGACCGATTTTACCGGACTGGCTTGGCTATCACGTCGTCGGTCAAACATTTTTGGCAGCCATGTTGATGAAATGCATGGCGCTTGAATCCTTGTCTCACTCAAAGATTCATTTCTTTCGCTATGCGGTTTGGTGGTCTATTTGCGTTGCGATATTTTGGTTTCTTCATGAAACGGGTCGGGCACAAGAGCGTATTCTGTTCATACACATTAACTGGGTAGTGACCGTTGTGTACTCAATGGTGTTGATCAATACGCTCGATAGACCGTTTGAAGCCGTATTTGCATTACAGGTGGGTTTTGTTCTGCTTCTCCTCTCGATTGCAGGCAATATCCTTGTCGTAGTCACTCAGAACTTGTCTGTACTTGAAGGGTCGCTTGACCTGATCTCGTCACTCCCGATGTTGTTGGCGATAACCAGCGCGATTGCCCTCTCTGTTGGATATTTAAACCTCGTTTTAAAAGAGCAGGAGTATCGGATTGGTTTCGAGATGCGAAATCGGGAGGCGGCAGAAAAGTCTGTCGATCGTCTCACAACCTTGACGCAGAAGCTTGAGCAAACGATCGTTGAACGCGATGAAGTGTTAACGCACTTGGCCCGCATGTCGCGGTCAATGCAAGTTGAATCTTTTGCCAGTGCATTGGTTCATGAAATCAATCAGCCGCTTTCGACGATGCGATTGAATCTTGATTATTTGAAAAAGTTGATGACTCGATCAAATCAAACCTCTGATGAGAGGGAGGAGCTGATTGCTGAGATCACAGCTGAAACCCGACGCCTTGAGGCGACGGTGTCTTCAATCCGCCAGCTGGTTACAAAACGCGCTGTTTTGCGTCCCAAGACAACCCTCAATGCGTTGATTTTTGATGTGAGAAAAATGGTCGCTCGAGTCGCCGAGATCAAGCGTACTGAGTTAGAGTTTATGCCGATTCCCGGCGGTGATGTGCAAATCATTGAAGTCGGCTTATTAGAGCAAGTGTTATTCAACACGCTCTTTAATGCGATAGAGGCGATCGATCAATCTAATTGTCCAAATGGGAGAGTCGTGATTGGTGGAATTGTCAGGGAACAGGAAATAGAAATTTGGGTCGATGATAATGGCCCGGGCATCCCGGAAGCGGACCGCGCACGCTGCTTATTGCCGTTTTACACCAATAAACAAAGTGGAACAGGGCTCGGGCTTTCAATCGCCAATACCATCATGCAACGCCTAGGAGGGGACCTGTCTCTAGCAGAGAGTCCACTAAAGGGGTTACGTCTATCACTCAAGCTGCCGCTCATCGGATAAAGATATCCACGGGTTCCTGGAAAATTAGATTTCACTTGATTGGGGCAATATGTCGCTCTAATTCATGCACCAGTTGGCTTGGCATCTGGTCGATGTTGCGCTCAATGCAGTCGCGACGAGGTCTCGGAGGTGCATGTTGATTTTGAATTAGGGGTAGGGATTGTGTCCATTATGTAGAAACTTAGGAATCGCTAAAGGACGTGTCATCCTGTATTCGGATCAAAGCATCAGCTAATAGCGGGGCAGCATGCCTGGTCGAAACTGTTTTTCAGCCTATGAATTTCCAAGAAATGTAAAGTAGGTATCAAGAGCGAACAGAGACGCAACCCCAATGAATAGACCTCCGACTGCGAAAGCGATGACGGGAATCAACGAGAATGGTGGTGATTGGTTCAGACCGGATTGAGCTGCGTTTGAAAATAAGGCTTCATCTTCATGAAGACAGGAGTTGTGTCGAGGAAACACGATGTACCATTCATAGTGGTCCAGCAACAAAGAAACTGAGGATAAGCTGACGATACCTGGCACCAAAAAGTGAGGAAGTTGAAACTCATGAGCGACAAATGCCGTGATGAGCCCAACGCCACCACCTGAAATGAAGTAGCGCCAGGGAAATCGATTGGGGCTTTTTTCAAACAGATCTTGTGACATGGCGAGAAAGGGAAACAAGATCTCTGATTTTGGAGGCTGAGTTTGCGGGGATGGTTCCGGAGTCTTTCCAGTAATAGGCCGTTTTGGGATGCACTCCTGCTGCGCGTGCAATGGCTTGCAATGTCCCGAAGTGCGCTAGCGCTTGATCAAAACTCATTTTTTGATCCACGATAGGCTTTCGGTTCTCGATCAGCGCTTTTAGTTGCCCGACATAACGCTCGGGTATCTGGCCATCTCTTTTCTTCCAGTCTCCGACTGTAGAGGGGCTCAACTCCAGCGCTTCCGCCACTGCTTTCATTGATCCCAAAACTGCAATGGCGTTAGATAATCGAATCGTTACACTCCAAATTTTCTACATTAACTATCAATCATGAGGAATCGGATGACCGTTCCTGTAGCGACTCCGAACACATAACAAAATGACAGTGACAGAGGGCTGACCTGACGCCCCCCAAAACTTCTCCTGACTTTTTTACCGAGGGCAACTGATTCAGTATCATCAGGTGGGAGATTTGGCTGGAACCAACGTAAATTGAGGTGGTGTTCAAAAAATCGCAAGATCCAAGGGATTAGAATCACGCAGTGGGACCACGCAGGCCAATAGGCACTTAGCGTCGATAGCTGAATCGCTCCACCCGCTAATATCGCTGCCATGCGGACTGTGAAGCCTCTTAAGCTGCTCGGTTCTCCACCGAATCGAGAGTGCATAGCAATGATCCATATGCTCATCGATAAATTCCAAATTTAGAGGAGCGAGGCGCAGTTTTACTAGATGTACCTAGGGGTAGGTACTGCCTGCGCCAAAAATCAGCAGTGCATTAAAGAGATCAAGGAGTAAGGCTCTATTCAGGGGCTGTTTTTAAAACGCCCTGAAGGTTTCCGGAATTTCCGAGAAACACACGGCAAACGTCTCCTGTCTGTAACATCCGACGTGCAAAGTAACGATCACTCACACGTGGTGATTAACTTGGTCAACCAGCGCAAACAATAAGGCGTTAGCAGATAGATGATCATGCCGTAGGGCTTGTGTAGCCCACTATGCTCGTCAGTAGACATTAGGGGACTATCAATGTTAAGAATTATTGCTGGTTTCGTGTGTCTTTTCCAAGCAAGCTGGGGATATGCAGCAAGCTCAGCAATATCTGGCATCGTGGTTGGTCATTTTGAGACCTGCGAGCATTTCATCGTCAGGACCCATGAACACGTTGTCTTAATGCAGTGGTCAAGTGGGATGCGGCCCGATCTCAGTGCAGTGCTTGAAGGGCCTTTGCATTCCATAGATGCCACCCCTCAAACCATCATGACGCGGAATTCACAAAGCCTCGGTCAGTTTTGGATAGAGGAGGTGCTCCCTCATTCAGTCATTCAACAGCATGAGATCAAGGATCCCTGTCAATGCCAGTAATGCATTCACGTGTCAGTGATATTGACTTGAACTAACGCATAGACCTGTTGGATATATTGGGTTGCGACGTCATCCCAGGATTGAGAGACTTGATAAGAAATCGGCTGATCGATTAACGCTTGGGTGGCACGAACCCACTCACTCATTGCAGCATCACCGGCTAAAATCGAAATATCCTGCAAATCACACTCACTTGCGCCAACTGTATCGCTGATCACGCACCCCAATCCCGCTGCGCGGGCCTCGAGAACGACCATCCCAAACGGCTCCTGTCGGGCTGGATGCAACAAAATATCGTAATCCGCATAGGGGACGGATGGCTTCCATCCCACCCATATCACGCCATCGAGGCGACGCCATCGTGATGGCACTTCGGTAGGATCCACTCCCATGACCGTGAGCGTATACCCAGAGTCTGTTGCCCTGAGCGCTTGAATAATCTCAACTGCCCGATCGAGTCCCTTGCGTTTCCACTCCTTTCCAACAAACAGAAGCCGTTTTTTTCGCTCACACCGCCGATACATAGGTTGGTCAACGCCTGGCCAAGTCACCACAACGGACCGATCCTGAAGTGCGGGATACAACGCTTCTAAGGACGAACGAATCCCACCAGACACTGGACAGACAACCTGCACGTGCCGGGCGACAAGCTCTTCGATCTCCATATCTAGCCATGCACGGACTCGCCGTGACCAACGACGGTACCAGGGCGCATGTCGTAAGTGACCCATCGGTGGGCCATGAAATGTCGTCACCTGATGGGAGAGGCAGCGTTCGTGACTATGCACAATGCCAAACTGCTCACGCCGAGCATCAAGGACAGTTTCCACACGCTGCTGAAAATGCCGCATCGCTCGCCATCGCGGCCTTGGAATCGCCGGCTCAACGGTCACGATCTGAATTCTTGGATCTGCACTGGGATCAGCGGTTTCACAAATGACCCAACAACGTACTCCGTTTTCAAGCAGCTGATGCACTAACCGCCAGACAAAGTTTTCCATGCCTCCGACAGGTCCAAATCGACGAACAATATGGGTGACTGTGTATGGCTCACGCATTAGGGCGAGATGCGCGGAGGACGCATCGAAAACTGACGAATCCCGAGATCCAAGGCCTCTAAAGCAATCTCCGGATCTAGCAATGCCTCGTTCACAAGCTGCTGGAGATACCCATGAATGGCTTCGAGTTCCAAGGGGTGAGCACCGATATATGAAGAAAGAGCGTCAACACGCAGATCATTGAGCACTTTAAAACGTCCAGAAAAATCAGGAGAGAGTTCGGTCCGCTGTTGTTGGCTGATCAGTGGTGAGATGGAATATCCAAACGCCTCAGCGATTTGTTCGGCTCCAAGCGCGCTCGATGTGTTCGGAGATAGAACGCAGACACTAAAAATCGCAACAACTCGGAGCAATACATTCATCGAGATTCGACTTCCCTGTACAGGCATACCTATGATTTCAGTTTAAGCACTCTGATGACATACTTCAGGGATAACAAGAGGGTGTCAATCTTATGGACCTTGAAAGCCTCAAGGAGTTAATTGCTGATCACAGCGCGCGCCCCAGAAATCGGCGCGCTAGCGAGTCTTCGACACACTTCTGCCGCGGAAAAAACCCGTTATGTGGGGATGAAATCCAACTGGCATTGACGGTATCAAACGATCTCATCGAGGAGATTACATTTTTAGGTCATGGATGTGGCATCTCGCAAGCATCGGCCTCGATTCTGACTGAATCCATCAAAGGCCTATCTACCACCGATGCAATTCATCTCTACGAGAGACTTCATGCCACAATTTTGGATCATTCAAGTCAGGCCCTTGACGCTTCATTGGCTACTATTTGGACAGAAATCGAGCCATTGGCAGAGATTCGGATTAATCCAATGCGCGTCAAATGTGTCACTCTCGCTTGGCATACGTTACATCATGCGCTGAAGGGTCAATCGACAACAACAACCGAGGATTAAGGAGCGACTCGGTACCTGTGATATGCCTCGTGATCATCAATATCGACCAAGACACTATCGTCGTCGACATCGACCGGGTGCACGAGGTGTGGATAGCGATCAAGAATCACCCGAGCTCCAATGTCACCAGATAATTCGGCGAGCTCCCCAAAGAAACGACGACCCACCACCACTGGATTTCCCCGTTGGCCGCGATGGCGCACAAAACAAAGAGCTCGCCCATCTGTTGGGTCAAACGATTCCATCAATTGGGCGATGATGTTTGCCTTGATAAAAGGCATATCGCCCAAGCACACAATAATGGCATCAACATCATCATGAACGCACTGAAGCGCAATGCGAATCGAGGATGCCATACCGGCTTCAGGGGCTGGGTTCTCAACAGTTAAATATCCCAAATTGACGAGCGCATCAGACACTCGTGATGCATCTCGACTCACCACTGCAATGTGCTGCATCGCTTGGATCTGGGTTGTCGGGATCGCGCTTGTCTCAATAATAGTGGCCTCGTTCGTCCATGGAAGCAGTAACTTATTTTCCCCCATGCGAGTCGACAGACCGGCCGCAAGCAAAACCACTGCAAAACGCCAAGGCCCTCTGCGTGTATCCTCCACTCGAGAGAGACCACGAGCAGGACTATCCTTCAACACACCACCTATCGCCATTTCAGTCAGGGTAGCTGAATCGATCTTAATCCCAGCCATCACACGTTCCAATACCCAGTCAAATCCATTTAGGGCTGGTGAACGCGCGCATCCAGGTAATCCAATCACCGTGACTTTACCGATCTCTCCGAGCAGCAGTAAATTACCTGGATCCACCGGCAATCCCATGTGGATAATGACACCGCCACTTGCTTCAATCGCTGCAGGGATCACATCCTGACGGTCACAGATGGCGGATGCACCTTGAATGAGAATGAGGGTCGCCCCTTGATTGATGGTCTGACTGAGACAGGCTGTGAGTGACGCTTGGTCGTGCGGTACTCGAACTTCCGTCAACGAAGCCACCCCAAGAGAGGCCAACCGCGCCCGCTGCACGGTGGCCGTTTTCTCATAGACCTTTGTTTTTAATTTTGGCAGGGTGGTTTGAATCAACACAGGAGAGTCACATGTCTTCCATGTCCGTATCGATAACTCAGTGTCAGCAATGATTTGTTTTGCCCGCTGCACTACCCTGTGCGGCACCGCGAACGGAATAATTTTCAAGGTCGCGACAAGCTGACCTTTTTCGACGCGAGTCCATGGGCGGAGCACGGCAAGTGTGAGTGCTTCGTGAATGCGGTTAAGTTCTAACACTTTGTTCGCATCACACCAAAACAATCCGGCATCTTGTGCCTTCAAGTTCACTCGCCCACCAATTGCAATCTCAATCGCGAGGGTATCTGCGGTGATCAGTTCTGCAAGTTGGGTTGCTGCGACTTGCTCATTCACTTCGTCCGCATCCAAACGAGTGACTGTGACGACTCGACATCCAGCTTGTTGCAGAGCCAGACAATCATCTGCGCTCAGTCGATGGCCTTTACGAAACGCGCACTCTCCGATCGAGATGCCGTGGGCAAGTGAAAAACCAACCGCTTCCATTACCTGCAGTCGGCCGAAAAACATTATTTATTGCGCCAGCGCGCAACAATTTCCGCCATAATCGCGAGTGCGATTTCCTGCGGATTAGCCGCTCCGATGTTCAAACCGATGGGCGCATGTAGCCGCTGAATCAGCTCATCGGCCATACCCAGCTCACGAAATCGTCCACTTCGTTTTTGATTCGTGTGTCGTCCACCGAGGGCTCCAACATAAAACGCATCACTTTGCAGCGCACAAATTAAAGCGGGGTCGTCGAATTTTGCATCGTGTGTCAATGCAACGACCGCTGATCCGCGATCGAGCGTCTTATCGTGAAACGCCTCATCGGGCCATGCTGCGATGATCCTCACATTTGGGAAACGTTGTGGGTTAGCCCAAGCCTCTCTGGGATCAACAATAATCGGCTCGAAATCGAGAATCTCCGCGAAGTTCACGAGGGCTTGAGCAATATGCACACCGCCGACGATAAAAATACGTGGCCTGGGCAAAAACGGCTGGATGAAATGCATATCGCCATCCAAGCGGGAGCCTTTGTATGGCTCAAAGTCCGCTGCGTCTGTCCATCGTCGTGAAATCTCCATGTCACCGTGCGAATCACGACCGAGCAACCGCACCAAGACGCTCAGCCGACGGGTCTCAAGTGCATGCGCACACTCTTCTGCAAAGCGGTCAGACGGGCTTAATGGCTCAATTAAAACGCGGATCGTACCTCCACACGCGAGGCCTACGTCAAACGCTTCGTCATCAGTGACTCCGAATGAAACCTCTCTGCTACGGCCTAATCGCATTGCCTCAATTGATTGACGCACGACAGCGGATTCGACGCAGCCACCCGAAACCGAGCCAACAAAACTACCGTCAGAATTAACCGCAAGAATCGAGCCCACTGCACGCGGAGCTGACCCCCAAGTTGAGAGAACAGTTGCAACGGCGGTATCGATCCCCTGACTTTGCCAGTCTAAAATCGCACGGTAGATCTCAACATCTCGATGAATCATCGCGAGTTAATCTCGAGACATCAGTACCTTGTCGGCGAAGAACATTGCTGTGAGGAAGTCCCGCATCATGATGAGCGCATTGGTGTTATCAATCTTGTCTGACGAGATATTGTTGGAAGCCAATACCGTTTGCAAAACTGCACTAATGACGCGCGCTGTTTTCGCCATTTCTAAGGCCAATATTGATGGAAGATCGGCATCAGCCTCGTACCAGGTAGCAAGTATTTCGGCACTTTGAATAAATCGACTCAGATAATCTCGAATATTCGCACCACCTGGGCCTGCACCCTCTTGGCTTCTGCCTTGCGCCGCGTAGGCCAACATGTACTCATACGCCTCTTCAATCTGCTCAATTGCGGTATTTAGTGTTGCGTGGTCAGCCATGGTTGCTCCTCAAGAATGGCGCTTATCCATCGATACATACTTGCTACGAATCATTGCACGCAGTAAATCTCGATGCTCGGGTAGTAATGAAAAATACAGATGCAGTAAAAACATAAAAATCAAAGCAAGTGCTGCAAGCCCGTGCCCTGCGTAAATTAACCCCCACGCCTGCCCTGAAAATAATCCAGGATCTCGATCCCACATTGGCGTGTCCAACTTTAGTGTCATTAAAATACCGGACACCACAGTCGCCAAAACGACGACGGCAATCCCCCAGTGATAAAGCTTTTGGCCGAGATCATACTTCCGTCCAGGAATGGGCTCGAAAGCAGGATCTGAGATCCCCTTTAAGTCGGTGAGATCCTGTCGATGAAGCGCCATGTCGGAGAGACCTAGCACCATAAACACACGCCACAAATGAAATACGATCGAGGCCGTGAGCACAAAGCCTGCAATCCAGTGGATATCCACCCACTCAAAATCAACGCCAACAATGGGGAGAAAGGCGGTGAACACGCACACCAGGATCGCAACCGCCATAAGCCAATGAAATAGACGCTCCGCCGTTTGGTGACGTGGGGCACCAATCTCAGACGCCGACATGTAGACTCCTTATTCTATTAATCAAGTCAGAGGCTGTCTTAAGCCTCAGTGATTTATGCGTCGAACCCGGCGTTGCCGGGTTCTTAGCATCAAATGCACCGCAATCACACAAGCCGCTGCGGCGAATGGGACCCATAAGAAATCCCATGACACGCCGATCAGAAGTTTCTCCCCCCAAACAGACTTTTGATAGCGGAGAAACTCCATATCACCCCCTGCTAGGCCGACAGCGATCTAACCGCTCGACGGGCTAATTTACCCAAGAGCGGGATTTTAAAGTGATTGTAGTTCAAAGGTTTCGCACCTTGCGAGGCAACGCGTTCAATCAATACGCCCAAATCCTCCGAGGGCTTTTCACCAACGACAAGATCCTCGACGTTGCTGAGGCGTCGTGGCGTACATTGCACCGCACCACAAGCAATTTGAAGCTTCTCGATTGTCCCATCAGGTGCAACCTTTGCGGCCATGGCGACATTGACGAGGGCGAAATCCCAAGCCTGTCGATCGGCAGCTTTCTCGAAATACTGCTTCGATCCCGCCCATGTTTTTGGAATCTTGATTTGCACCAACAAATCACCTTTGTCACGTTCGACCGCAGTCATTCGCTCGATATCAATTTCCGGCCCGACAAAGAAATCTGCCGCCTTGACGGTCCGTAATTTTCCAGCCCGAGAAATCACCATCTCAGCGTCCAGCACCGATAATACCGGCGCTGCGTCCGAAGGAGTCACCGCGACACATCGCTTCGCCTCAAACAATGTGTGTTCACGATTCATGGCCGTTGGTGTATTCGCGTAGCAGGTATTCCCGCCAGCGCGATAACACGGAAAGCCATCTCGGTAGTAGGAGCATCGAGTGTCCTGACAGATGTTTCCGCCAATCGTTCCTACATTACGAATTTGCGGACTCGCGATCCGGCTTGCGGCAGTGGCAAGCGCTGGAAACGCCTCTCGAATCAACGCACTCTCAGCAATCTCAGTCAAGGTTGTCATTGCACCAATTGCAAGATGATCCCCTTGATCTGAAATCCCATACAACTCGCTGATCTGAGTAATATCTACGACCATTTCCGGACGCATCACGCGATCCTTGAACCAATCTAAGCTGTCATATCCGCCGGCAATTACCCATGCGTCACCTTTATGCTTTTTCAGCAAATCGGATGCTTCATCAAGCGTTTGTGGCTGAACCAATTCAAATGCATGCATCATGTCTGTCATTTTTATTCTCCTTACTGACAGTTCACTTGCAGCGGCTTATTACTCTGCGGCTGATTATTCAAGTGGTTAATAATCATGTCCGCAACAACCGGAACTCGGTTGAAGACATGGCCATCGAGTGCGACGGTAATCGCGTCTAAATAAGCAGCCGAAGCGGCGCCCATCACAGGTTCACCCATGCCTTTAGCCCCAACTGGGTTATGGGGATCGATGGCTCCTTCCACGTAGGACGCACCTATACTCGCCGGAACATCTAGGTAGCTTGGCGGCTTGGCTTGGTATAAACCACGTACCCCTGGGCGACCATATTCTGGATCGTAAACCAACCGCTCAGTTCCGGCGGCACCGAATCCCATCACAGCTGCACTGCGAACTTGGGCAGCAAGACCTTTGGGGTGCAACACCGTACCCACATCTGGAATCCCAAGATAATCCATGACTTCAACGCGACCAGTCTCTGTATCAAGCTCGATTTCGATAAAGGCGGCGGCGAGCCCCGCGACGGTTCCAACAAGAGGTAGTTTATCTTTGGTAGCCGCCACTAGACCGGTGCCAGCAACAGCGGTTGCAGACGCCTTCGTCATTGGGTTGAGATCCTCATCGAGGGTGTGCCCATCGTATTTGCCACCCAGGTCGATCGCTCGTTTTGCACAGTCGGCAAACGAGATCGACTTCCCACCAGCTTTCGCGACAACAAACTCGTTTTCCAACTGATAGTCGTCTGGTGAGCCGCCAAGGGACTGAGACGCGATATCCAGGAGCAGATCCTTCGCTGCAATTGCCGCAACATAGTTAGTTCGCGTCATCGTAAATGATGTATTCGACCCAAACTGCCCAAGGTTCCAAGGCATATTAGACGGTGATCCACCCCGCTCGATTACACAGCGATCCCAGTCATACCCCAAGATCTCTGCGGCAACTTTTGAAGTATCCATGTAAGAATACGTTCCAAGGTTACCGACCCCAGTGTGAATATGAAGTATTCCATCCGTTGTGATACGCACGAGACCGTCAAAGCCCTTGGCACCAGCCGAGTGATAACATTGGCCAATACCGACAGCACGAATCTTAGTGCCGATACGTTGCGGCCCGTTTTTGCGTCGCTCGTCATAGTTGAATAATTTCGCACCCTGTACGAGCGCATCTTTCAAGTAAGCGCTTGTCAAAGGCGTTTGCTTAGCACCAATTTTGGCGCCCTCTCCACCACCGCCAGGGGAATTGACCATGCGTAATTGCAAGGGATCCAGACCTAACTTCAGCGCGGCCTTCGTCATCAGAGGTTCTAAAATATTCGCGGTCTGATTTTCACCAGGCCCACGTTGCGGTCCTTTTGGCGGTGTATTGGTCAACACAGGAATGCCTCGGTAGCGCATGGCCTCTGGCTGAAAGACCACCGTACTTGCATCACCAAAGTTCTGGAAGTCCCAGAAACCACCGGTTGAGCCGTTATCCTGAACGATGAACGCATCCATCGCCTTGACGCGACCATCCGAGCCAAAGCCAACTTTTACCCAACCTTGGAACCCAGCTCGTGCCGAACCATTATAGTATTCCTCTGCACGGCTAGCCCGCATCATGACCGGTCGGCCACCCAGTTTCTTCGACATCAAGGCTGGAATCGCCATCAACGGATAGGAGTACCCTTTTCCACCAAATCCGCCACCACAGAACTCAGAAATTAACACCACATCTTGCGGCTTCATGCCGAGGTAACCTGCAAGACTTGGGACAGCAAATGACGATGACTGAGTCGATCCCCACACGTGGGCCTTACCGTTTTCCCAGTAAGCCGCAGCGGAGCGAGGCTCCAGTGCGTGGTGCGCATGTGCAGACGACACGAAACTTTCTTCGAGAATCAATGCACTCTCTTTGAACTTTGCCTCAAGGTCGCCGAACTGCCAATCGATTGGAGTTTTCCCCATGGGCAGCCGATCATCACCAGCAAGTGCAAAATCCTTGCCTGACCACTTAATCTCCTGAAAATCGACACCACGTCTATTGGCAACATTTCCGCCAACAATTGCATTGGGACCACCCGGCTTCAGGCTGTCAAGGGGATCGATTACAAAGGGCAGCGGCTCAAGATCGAGTTCAATAGCCTCCACGGCATCCGATGCGGCCTGCTCTGTTTCCGCCGCAACTGCGAGAATCGGTTGGCCAACATAAACGG
This sequence comes from Litorivicinus sp., assembly GCA_018401755.1. Classification (GTDB taxonomy): domain Bacteria; phylum Pseudomonadota; class Gammaproteobacteria; order Pseudomonadales; family Litorivicinaceae; genus HIMB30. The sequence continues at coordinate 288,191 of JAGYKJ010000006.1, read as the reverse complement.
GCGTATTTGACAGAATCTCGTGGGATGCACCGCCCTTGCTGGCCTTCAACTCAGACGCTTCAAGAACTGCGATAAATCCAGGCACTTTTTTTGCCTTCGAAATATCGATGTTCACCACGCGCGCATGCGGCATTGGTGACGACAGCAGTTTCAAGAAGACCATGCCATCTGCGCGGAAGTCTTCAGCGTACCGCGCACGCCCGGTTACTTTCGCCTCGATATCTGGCGGCGTGTGATCTTTTCCTAAAATTTTATAGGCCATGACTAAACTCTCCCTACTGCGCGCATCACACCTTTGAGATAGTGGTCATACGCACCACAACGACAAAGGTTCCCGGACAGTGCATAGCGCACCTCGTCCACGGTCGGATTGGGATTCTTTTCAAGCAGAGCAACTGCAGACATCACCTGGCCTGGGGTACAGAACCCACATTGCGGTCCAAGTTCATCAATGAAGCCTTGTTGGACCGGATGCAGCCCCCCCGTTGCACTCGCGATTCCCTCTATCGTTCGGATCTGCTTGTTCTGAACTCGCATCGTCAAGGTTGAGCACGAGTACTCTGTCTGTCCGTCGATGATGACGGTACAGGCACCACACTCGGCCCGGTTACACCCAACTTTGGTGCCAGTCATCCCCAACTTATAGCGAATCGTGTGCGCCAATGTTTCATTTGGTGCGACGTCAAGTCGATGGACTTTACCGTTGATATTGAGGGTGATCAGTTTTTCAGCATGACGCGGACTTGCCTGCGCTTTAGAACTGGAAAACAAATAGCCGCTGGATGCGATGACAACCCCTGAACACACGACTCCCCGCAAAAACGCGCGACGTGACATTTCCGGTAACCGCCAAGACTCTGGCTCACCTAAAATATTTCCAGCAATCTCGCGAGTGGCTGGTTCTGTTGAATAATCATCTGCAGGATCTGGCGGGAGCATCATCCCGACGCCACCGCTGGTGGCGTTTCGTACTTCCCAAGACATTATTGTTATCCTCCTTGGTCATTACCTGCCGCTTGCTAAAGCCATTCATTGCACGGCAGTGAGCGTTTACCATGCTCTCTTCACATACTGATACCAATATCAATTTGGTATGATCCAGTTCGCAGGATGAGTTGGCATCCTAGGTCTGTTAGGTTCAGAGGCAGGGCATCGAATGAGATTCGACAAAAGTCTAATTTTTTTGGCCTGTGGCACATTTGCATTTCAAGTCCACGGGACAAGCTCCCTTGAGGCTGAGTTACAGAATCTGCGGGAGATCCCGTTTGGTTATGTTGCAATATGCCATGATGGACATCTTCGAATTGAGGGTCCAAACAGTGCGACCTTTTGGATTCGACACGCCGAAGTCTGCGCACAGCAACCAAAGAATTTCCAATTCTGTATCGCTGGTGCATCGGGAGACGATCCGATCACAGGACGCACGATCCCTGATTGCTACACGTTAAAAAGTGAAGTCATTTAATGCGACATTTGTTCATCATGATCCTGCTTACCGGGACAATCGTGAGCCATAGCCCCTTCGCGCAAGGCGACCGGCACTGCTCTCAAGGCTTAGGTTGGATGACGATCATTCTCTCCCGTATCGCGGCTGCTGAAGAACCAAGCCTGTGCGCGACACAGCGTGTCGAGTTACTCGAGTGGGTTGAGGAAATCAAACAGGACTTTCGCTATTGTGGATGTCCGAACAGCGAGAGCAAATTGGATAAACTTGACTGGCCAAAAGCTGAGACAGCGCAGGAATGTACCGCAACGCGCTCAGACTTTCGGGATGAAATTAGCCGCATTCAATCATTCGCAAATGACGAATGCGGGCACTAAGGGCTATTATTTGGATCCACTCAGGAGTTCACGAATTCGACTCATGACTGGCTTTGTCACAGGCTTTTCCACTCGATTCGCACGTTCAATACGTACCTCCCGATCTGCAATGCTCTCGTAGCTCTTCAACATTGAACGCCCAATTGCCACTGAAATCATGTCTAAAACCCCATTTTTGTTGTGATTTGCACCTGAGTATACGCACTCAGTGCACTAACGCAAGATGTGCGCACTAAAATTTAGGGAGAGGAGTCTTTGTGTCTTGAGATGAGCGTTCAGTCAGAAGTCGTCTCGCCACTGAGATCAGTAACTCCGTGGAGATTGCGAAATTCACTCCGGTATTCGCATCAGACTCCTTTGTAAAGATCGCGGACAGCATACCGACAAGTTGCCCATCAGCCGCCACCAATACCCCGCCAGACGCACCTGGATTGACTGGCGCATCTGTCTGAATAAAGTCTTCAATGGCATTAAATCCAATATTCTGTACTTGCGACTGCGACACAACTCCACAGGTCAGGCTGATGCCTAGACCAAAGGCGTTACCGAGCGCACAGACGTGGGTACCGACCATAGGCCGCGCATCATTCCACTGCAGACTTGGCCCCTCAACGGGCAGGCCTAGTAATGCAATATCTGTTTGCAAATCACTGGCCAGAAGTGTTGCTGAAACAATCCGACCATTCGGCAGACGTACCTCAATCTTACTGGCGCGATCCACCACATGCGCAGCGGTAAGCACCCAGGTGGATGGGGCATCTGTTGGCGACCAAAAGAACCCGCTGCCCTCAGGCGCCACGCCCGGAGGCGCACCCAACCCAGGCCTTGGAAACCCAGGCCATGTTGGCAACACAGAAACAACCGATTGGTGAGCGCGATCCCAAGTTTCCGGCCCATGATCAGCAACGGCAGGATCGCGAGCGCTAATGAGGCACAAAACAACACAGAGCTGCCGGATCACTCCGTGCGAGCCATGGTCACGGACCTCAGGAACCGAATAAGATCCTCTCGATCCTTCTGCTGCTTGATTCGCTGTACCGGCATTTTCGATCCCGGTGTGACGACATCAGGCCCATCACGGAAAAGTGCATCGATGGTGTGCTCAGACCAGACCAAATCCAGGGTAAGCAAGGCTTCAGAATAGGGATAGCCTGGTAAGGTGCCCGCTTTTCTGCCAAAAACGCCAAATAGCGTCGGTCCAGCGCGACGCTTCTGACTCTGATCTAAGGAATGACAGACACTGCATTTGCGCGCAAATTGACTGGCGCCATTATCAAGTTCTGCATCCGGATGAAATCGACGCGCACCGTCGATCGCCATCCAATCGGGTGGGGTAAAGGTTTCAAAGGTGATTCGCGTCACCCAATCATCGAGACCTGCCAATACAATCTGCGATGCCTGTTCCGCAAATTGAAGACTAAAGACAGGCCCTTTGACAGCACGAAAATCTCGATCGACCTCACCGATGCTGGCATCTGCAACTAAGATCCGACCTTCTGAATCGCCAAATGCAATGCGTTCTGCCGCCCGATCGATCGCTATGGATAGGACGGGTGCACCATCTATTACGTAATCAATGGCTGGCCCGTTACCACTTAAGGACTCGCTACGCATCCGTCCATCTGCTGACCCAAAGGCAAGGACATCAAGCGCTTCGTCGATTGCCATGACATTGATGCCAAATCCGTTTCGGACAACACTCCGCAGATATTTTTGCCGAGAGACATCCCATACGCGAATGTGTCCGTCACCACCGGCTGTAAAAATCTGCCTCCCAGAATCTGCAAACACACTTGCGTTGACAGGGGACAAGTGCTCGCGCAAATAGCCAACTGATCGCCCTGTAGCGACCGACCACAGTCCGGTCGATCGATCCCAACTACTCGACGCAAGCAGCTGACTGTCTGGGGAGAAAGCAAGATGAACCACTTTCGCTGTATGCCCTACCAACTTTTGCGGCACTGGAGGACGCCCCGCCCGAATGTCAGTCAATGACCATAACAAAATCTGATTATCATCTCCCCCCGTTGCAAGCCATCGGCCATCTGGCGAGAAGGCAGCAGTGTTCACGGCAGCATCATGACCAACGAGCTGCACCTTCTCCGCCATATCAGGTAACGACCACAGCACAGCGGTGTAATCAAAACTAGTGCTCACCAACTGCCGACCATCCACACTCGTCGCAAGACCCTTGATCGGGCCTCCATGCGCAGTGAATTTTTCAAACGCCGCGGCAGGCTGGGTGAAGCCAACCAAGAGAGCCGCCAAAAATGAAAGGCTTAAACAGACAAATCGATCAACCATAGACATCTCATCATTATGTTTATTCGGAGATTTGTTGAGATTCTCATGCAATTTTCAAGGCACGGCCAGCGGTTCGTAAAAGCCGATAAAGCAATTATCCCCTTGATGGATATCAAGGTAGGCAGCTGCGCACTCACGCATCCTAATGGAACATTGCCCTGATGGCGCCAGCCATCAATGATTGACTGCACCTGCAGGTGGGGGCTTAGGCCCCCATTTTTTTCTCGAGATCATGCAACCAAGCCGCCAACTCCGTCGCCACAGGCCGACCGTGGCGGGCCAAAAAATCCAACAGACTTCTCGCCGTCAAGGTCACAACAGCTTCAGGCTCAATCCTCGCGGCCATTATTTTCTGCAGCGACGTCGAGACATCTCCGACCGCATAGGCAACATGCGCATCACTGGCAGCAGCGACCTGCGCACCCTCACGTGCTGCCGCCTCAAGAATTGCCATGCAGTGCGGCTCACTCCCATGACGTGAAACATGGAAGGAGCTGTTATTGATTTCAATCGCGACCCCATGGGCCACGCAAGCTTGGACCACTGCATCGATCTCGATCGGATAGTTGGGGTTACCAGGATGGCCGATGATTTGAATCCGTCCAGACTCAATCGCCGCAATCATTGCTTTTGTGTGCGTCAGGCGATCACTGGGTGGAAACACCGGCTCATGAAAGCTTGCAATGGCAAAATCCATAAACGACATCAGTGTCTCATTGGCGTCCACAATCCGCTCATCAGGCACAATATTCGCCTCAATTCCCCGTAACAAGGCGACACCATCTTTGACACGTGGCAGGACTCGCATGTTACCGAAATGCCAGGGATGCGGAGAGTCAGGCATCTCCGGCCCATGATCTGTAATGCTAAACAGATGTAATCCTTTCGCGCTGGCCTCTCGAAAATATTCATCGACCGTGCTGAAGGCGTGGGTACTGGCCACGGTGTGGGCATGTGTGTCCGTAAATTGCTGCATAAACTCCCTCTCTACGCAGCCAGTGTAACGCGGTCAAATGTCAGTTGTCTGACGATCCACTGAGGCGTCGGGTAATGGGATGAATTCGGTCTCGCCAGGTACGATCGGAAAGCGACCCTCGAGCCAATCTATCTTTGCCACCTCAAGGCGCTCTCGGTCACTGGCCACAAAATTCCACCAAAGATAGCGTGGCCCATCCAGTGGCTCGCCACCGAATAAGATGACATGGACCGGACCCGCTACTGCCTTAAGCCGCACCGGCTGTTGGGGGTGTAACACCAAGAGCGTCTCTTTGGGGTAAGTCACTCCGTCAACCTCAATCTCACCGCGCAATGCGTAGAGGGCCCTCTCCTCCCACGCGGGCGGAAACTCCATCACGGCACCCGCATCGAGCGTGACATCAAGATATAAGGCATCCATTGGAAACGGCGTGGGTGCACTCAAACCTTGGAATCTGCCTAACACGACTCGGCCTTGCATACCGTTCTCATCAAAGAGCGGCAGTGCTGCCTCAGGTACATGCAAAAAGTCAGGGGAGCACTCTTCATGGGATTGCGGGAGCGCCAACCAACTCTGTAAGCCAAATAATGGGCTCACACTCGCTCTGGATGCCGCATCGGATCGCTCGGAATGTACGATCCCCGAACCCGCGGTCATCAAATTGATGGCTCCTGGCGTAATCAATTGCCGGATACCCAAACTGTCTCGATGTTCTATTTGACCCTCGAATAAGTAGGTCAAGGTGGCTAATCCAATATGCGGATGCGGACGCACATCAATACCCTGATCGGTCAGCAGCTCGCCCGGACCCATCTGGTCCCAGAATACGAAGGGTCCAACCGCACGTTTGCCCACAGAGGGGAGCGCACGCTTAACCTGCATCTGACCAAGATCCGATGTCCGGGGGATAATGTGATCGCTGATCGGGTGCTGATGCATAGGTAATCCTCCTGACTCTAATATGCCACTCAAACGTGGAATCAAAACCCTTTTTTTGGCAGAGGATTCAGTCACCAATGGCACGAATTGAGTTCTCTTTCTTTTCCACTGGAAGCCGCGTATCGTGCCGCCATGCTCGCCGTGTGTCTGTTTGAACCTGAAATCCCCCCCAATACCGGAAATATTATTCGGCTGTGTGCCAATACAGGATCGGACCTGCATCTCATCGAACCGCTGGGGTTTTCACTGGACGAAAAAGCAGTGAAACGCTCAGGGCTTGACTATCACGACCTCGCACGGCTCAAAGTACATTCAAATTGGGGTGCATTTCGTGAATCAGTCTCCGGTCGCTGCATTGGTGTGTCGACAAAGGGGGCGCAACATCATGCTGACTTTCAATTTGAACCAGACGACATCTTGCTGTTTGGCCCCGAGACACGCGGCTTGCCGGACATACTGCGCACATCCCCCAACGTGGATGCGCTCATTCGAATTCCAATGACTGCGAATACCCGAAGTCTCAATCTCTCAAATGCAGTCGCGATTGTGCTGTATGAGGCATGGCGTCAAATGCACTTTCAAGGAGGCCACTGATGGCACTTCTCACCCTCAAAGGAATTGAGGTCAGTTTTGGCGGGCCTGCGATTCTTGATGGGATTGACCTAGTTGTCGAGCCAGGTGAGCGCATCGGACTACTCGGTCGAAATGGTGCTGGCAAGTCGACCTTAATGAAAATCATCGCCGAGGAAATCACCCCAGACGGGGGTTCTCGTAATCAACCGAGCCACATTACAATCGCACGCCTAGAGCAAGATGTCCCACACGGTGTGGCAGGAACGATCTTTGAAGTCGTGGCCGCTGGTCTAGGGGCGTTAACACCGATTCTTGCAAACTATCATCAGGCGCTGGCACAACTGAGCCAGGACCCCTCAGATGCAAATATGGATGCACTGGAGCACGCTCAACATGCCATGGAAGATGGCAACGCATGGCGTGTCGAGCAAACCGTGGCACAGATTTTAACGCGATTCGCACTTGATCCTGATGCATCCTTCGATACCCTTTCAGGAGGCATGAAGCGGCGCGTACTGCTCGCCAGAGCCCTGGTTCGCGAACCGAATATTCTGTGCCTCGATGAGCCAACCAACCACCTCGATATTCCTACCATTGAATGGCTCGAATCCGAGATTCGTCAATTTCCTGGCGCGGTCGTCTTTATTACTCACGATCGCCGATTTCTGGATGCACTCGCAACGCGGATTGTTGAACTCGATCGTGGGCGCTTGTTTAGTTATCACGCCAGCTATCGTGTCTATCTTGAGCGAAGGGATGCAGACCTTGCCGCCGAAGCAGCAGAAAATCAGGTCTTCGATAAAAAGCTTGCCCAAGAAGAGGTCTGGATTCGACAAGGCGTCAAAGCCCGCCGAACCCGTAACGAAGGACGTGTTCGAGCGCTGGAGCAGCTCAGGCGGGAGCGTGCAGCACGCCGAGAGCGTCAACAAACAGCAGAAATGACCTTAGCACTTGCTGCCAAATCAGGTCGCCTTGTCCTAGAAACTACCAATCTTGGGATGACATTAGGCGGTCGCACGCTCTTTACAGGCTTTAGTACCACTGTCCTACGGGGCGATCGTATCGGCGTCATTGGCCCCAATGGGGTGGGGAAAAGTACGCTCATTCGCGCACTCTTAGGAACGCTTCAACCCACGGAGGGACAGGTTCGACAGGGCACCAATCTCGACATCGCATTTTTCGATCAATTACGAGAACACATCGATAACGACAAGAGCGTGATTGACAACCTAGAACATGGTTCCGATTTCGTCGATATCGGTGGGGGTCGAAAACATGTGTTGGGCTATCTTCAAGACTTCCTCTTCTCCCCCGAACGCGCCCGAGGACCCGCTCGGATGCTATCGGGTGGAGAACGTAATCGGTTACTACTGGCACGATTGTTCCTGAGGCCCGCCAATTTATTGGTCATGGATGAGCCAACCAACGACTTAGATCTCGAAACACTCGATATTCTCCGGGACACGCTCCTTGCCTATCCAGGGACCCTGATCCTGATCAGTCACGATCGCGACTTTATTGATGAAGTAGTGACCAGCATTTGGTCTTTCGATACGGACAACACCTTACGTGAATATGTGGGTGGCTACACCGATTGGGTTCGGCAGCGACCCTCACCAGCACCCGAGCCGACGAAAAAGTCGGCCACAGCGGAACGCCCTCTCGATCACGCTCAGGACAAAGGTCCTGTCAGGAAAGCGAAGCTATCTTTTCATGAGCAGCGTGAACTGAAGTCCTTAAGTCAAACCATCGACCAACTCGAAGCGGAGATTGCGACACTCGAAGCAGCCATGATCGACCCCAATTTTTTCACGCGAGATCAAGTCATCGTCGCCTCAGAGACTGCGCGTCATCAGTCTCTGCAGACCGAGCTCAACATTGCTTTTGATCGTTATGTCGAATTGGATAGCCGAAGTGAGTGAGGAGCTGATCTCAATCAAGCACTGAGTGAAACGGCCGACTATGCGTGCGATCAGAGGGCGTATTGTGATCATGAAGAATTCACCGGAGAGTGCATCATGTGGCAGATCGATCACGAAACCTTTCAAACCCTCTGGCCCAGCCTGCTGATTATCCTAGCGATGGTCGGGGCAATGGGTTGGGGTATCTGGAAAGTGGTTCACTTGGCGCAGTCGGATCGACCGGCAAAATCGCCATGAACTGGCAGACGCGAATATGGCTTGGTAGCATCACCACATGTTAAAGCAAACAATCCTCTGCACAGTCTTGGCGCTCACGCATCTGAATGTCGACGCACGTGACTTTACCAAAAACGACCCCACGCAGCCATTTTGCCAGGATGCGCTCTCGATTCTAAAAGAGTTTGGGATTAGTGTCAGTGCGTCGCAGATGAACACCTGTAGCTTGCGGGTGTTGGGCGGTGTCTATCTTGAGTTTGATCAACCCACGGGACGTAGCCTCGAAGTCGAAGTCAAAAGTGATCCCTACCGAATGTTCGTCACCGAAAATGCCGCCACTCTCGGGCGATGTCTTCGCCTGAACCCTCGTTCTATCGAGCGTAACGTGGGCGAGCGTGATTGTTGAGCGCACCTTGGGTGCAGTAGACTCCAAACGCGAGGCGCTTATGCAACCACGATTAAAGTTAAAACTGATCTTGAACGACAACGCGACGCTTTTGGGTCCAGGAAAGGTCGCATTACTCGAAGCAATCGATCGAGAACACTCCCTGTCGAAGGCGGCGAAATCGATTGGCATGTCCTATCGCCGCGCTTGGAATCTGGTTCACGAATTAAACGAGGCCATGGCGGATCCTGTGATCGAGACACAAACAGGGGGGCATGATGGTGGGGGGTCAATCGTGACGGAGTCCGGCCGCGAATTAATTCGCCTCTATCATCAACTCGAAGACGTTGCGAATGACGCCACGCAGACAATGCGCGACGCCCTCGCACGCTCACTCAAAACAAGCGTTTAAGCGACCGCAGCAAGTGCCGCTGCATAGTCGGGTTCTTGACCAATTTCAGGCACCAATTCGGTATGTGTCACATGGCCATTTCCATCAATCACAACTACCGCGCGGGTCGTTAAGGCAGCTAACTTGCCGGTCAGAATGGACACACCGTAATCGTCTGCGAAGCTCGACCGAAACGTCGAACCCGTCTTGACTCGCTCCAAACCCTCTGCACCGCAGAACCGTGCTTGTGCAAACGGAAGATCTGCACTCACACAAACCACGTGAACGTTCTCAAGCGCGGCTAACTCTTCATTAAACCGACGCGTACTTTTTGCACAGGTTGGCGTATCAATGGATGGGAAGATATTCAAAATTAGAGTGGACCCGGAAAACTGATCCAACGTGATATCAGATAAATCAGATCCTGTTAGGGTAAATGCAGGCGCAGGTTGACCGACAGCAGGTAAGCCGCCGTCAACTTCGATGTCGGTCCCGCGATGGGAAATGGTAACAGCCATGGTATGCCCTCTCTTCGATGGAATGTCATGAGCCCATCATGGGCCCCGCAGGAAAAGTTTCAATCTTTAATTAGTCACCGAATAACGTGAGATATCTCTCATATCCGCGAGCGCTCAATGCATCTTTCGGAATAAATTCAAGCGATGCGGAGTTGATGCAATACCGCAACCCAGTCGGTGCTGGGCCATCAGCAAAGATATGCCCTAAATGAGAATCTCCATAGCGCGATCGCACTTCAGTTCGGAGCATCCAGAGCGTCCGATCTTCCTTCTCGACGATAAAATGCGGATCGATTGGCAACCAAAAGGAGGGCCAGCCGGTTCCAGAATCATATTTATGCGTTGAGCTAAATAGCGGCTCGCCGGAGACAACATCGACGTATATTCCTTGCTCTTTGTGATTCCAATACGGGTTGTCATAGGCACGCTCGGTTGCATCGTTTTGGGTCACTTCAAATTGAAGCGGCGTCAACTTGCTCCGAATCTCCACCAGAGATGGTTTTCGATAAGGACTTTCCTCAGGCATTACCGGACGCTTGGCGAAAATCTGATAGCCCTCCCAATCCTGCCAAGTGGCGCTCAAAAACTGATCACGACCCGACCGAAACCGATAGAACTTATAGCGATAGGCGGACACTTTGTAATAGTCCTGGTGATAGTCCTCAGCGGGATAAAATCGTTCCGCAGCACGCACCTCTGTCACAATTGGGCGGTCGAAAATACCCGATGCGTTCAGTAGTTGCTTCGACACCATTGCAGACATGAGTTGCACATCGTCGTGTGCAAAAATCGCCGTGCGATAATGGGGGCCGCGATCCACAAATTGTCCATCGGGGTCGGTTGGATCAACTTGCCGCCAAAAAGTTTCGAGCAATGCTTCATAGGAGACCACGGTCGGGTCATAGGTCACTTGAACGACTTCAAGATGCCCGGTCCGCCCTGAAGCAACCTGCTCATAGGTCGGGTTCTCCTCAGGGCCTCCCATGTAGCCAGAAATCACTGAGGAAACCCCGTTCATCGATTCAAAAGGGGGTTCGAGGCACCAAAAACATCCACCAGCAAAGGTCGCGACGCGCGTCGTGGCACCAACATGTAACGAGACGATCAAACAAACGCACAGCAAACCGAAGTGTCGCATAAGCGCCCTTCCTATAAGACTTAAGTCGCAGTATGCGCTGTTCGAAGACGCTTGCAAAGCACCTTCAATAACCGACCATCAATCACCAGTAACCCAGAGACGATCAGTGCATACGCAAGTAAATCGTTCGGGCCAAGTCGCTCGTCTAAAAATAGATACCCCAGAATCGACGCAGAGACAGGCACCATAAAGGTCACTAAGGCCGCGTTCGATGCACCGGCACCCTTCAATACCTTGAAAAACAAGAACAGCGCCAACGTGGTCGATAGAAATCCGAGTGCGAGCCAAGCTGCCCAGACAGGCAGGCTCGGCATTGGCTGAGTCCAAGGTCGATCTACGATCAGTACGACCGGAATCAGCCACAGCACCGAGAAACACACTTGTCCAGCCGCATTCAGACTCACAGGATTGTCCTTAAGTCGTTTTGCGTAGATCGTTCCCAACGCATAACAGGCCGTCGCAGTCAGACCTGCTAATTGGCCCCATACTGACGCATCACCAAATAAAACGTCTGGGCCAATCAACACGACAACGCCCGCAAAGCCAGCACTGACGCCCAACAATTTGCCCGGTGTCAGGCGCTCATCGGTGGTCAGCACATGCGCAAAGACCACGGTCATGATGGGCGTCATCGCATTAATAATACTCGCCAGTGAACCAGTGATGAGGGTCTGGCCGAAGGTGATCAAGCTAAACGGAATTGCGGTATTCACCAGACCAAGCACTGCAAATGCCCGCCATTGCTGCAGTAACGGCCAAAATGGCTGCCGCAATATCACCAGTGCAAGCAAAAGCCCCGCGCCACCAAAGCTCAAGCGCCCAAGAACAGCGGTCAAAGGCGGTAATTCAGTGAGCAAAATCTCAACGAAGAAAAACGAGCCGCCCCACAACACCGACAATACGATTAACCGAATCCAATCAGAAATTGCCATAGCGACTCACACCTTCCGTGGCCGCAGAGTACACTAGCGTTCATGAGTGACGCGATGACATCTTCCGAAGACTGGCTACGAGCCGAGAACTGGCAATCCGTGTTGGCCGACCCGGAGACACTTCCAATTACAATCCGTGACCACCTCGCAGCAGAAAATGTGCTGACCGAGGCCGCACTGGGCGGTCAGTCCGCGCGCGCAGATCTGTTACAGGAGCTGAAGGCCTGTATTCGTGATCGCGATGATTCGGTCCCCATCGAAGATGGCCCCTATTTCTATTGGCAGCGCTATCAAGCTGGCGCAGAGCATCCTGATGTGGTTCGCCAACCCAAGACAGATGACGCCGTTGAGGTCCTGCTCTGCGGTGATCGCCGTGCGGACGGTCATCCGTATTACGATCTAGCCAATGCAGAGCAAAGTCCAAATCATCGGCTATTTGCCATCACGGAAGATCGGCATGGTGCCGAGCGGTACACACTGACGATTTTGCAGGCAGGTACCGAAGACGCACTTGAAGAACCACTTGAAGACCTACGGGGTGATTTCGAGTGGAGCACTGATTCAAGTGCCATCGTGTACACCCGGCTCGACGCAAACCAAAGACCATCAAGCGTTTGGTGCCACACCCTGGGAACTCCACAGTCCGAAGATCACTGTCTGCTCACCCTTGATGATCCGGGTCGATTTATTGGGCTCGGAAAAACCAGTTCTGAGCAATTCCTGACAATTGATATTCATGATCATCAGACAACGCAAAGCTATTTACTTCCTGCAGATCTCTCACGACGCCAACCCTGGCCAGTCACCGCGTGGATTGAGGGGTTGGAATACGATATCGAAGACAGTGGTCATGCCCTGGTGATTAAAGCCAATTGGGGCCACAAAGACTTTCAGCTGTTTTGCTGTCCCTATCCGGACAGGGAAGTCCCGGGACATCCAGAGACTTGGCAATGCCTATGGACTCCAGAACCTGGAACCCTCTTCTCTGATTTCGAAATCTTGAAAGCCCATTGGATACTCGAGATCACCCGTGAAGGCATCCCTCAGTACTGGATTGCCCAGCTAAGTGAAGGCAACTTGACGCTCAGTGGGACCCTGCCGCTGGCCACGGATATCCATGACGCACATCTTGATTCGGTCCCAGGGTTCGATCGCACAATGATTCGTCTTAGACTCTCAACACCTCGTCAACCGACCGAAGTACTGGATATCGACTTGCGAACAGGTGAGAGAACCTTGCGTAAGCGGACTGATCCGCCCAACGGGCACCACGAAACCCATTATCGAGTGGAACGTCGTTATGCGGTCTCGTCTGATGGCACTCAAATTCCACTCACGTTGGTCGCTCATGTCAACACCCCGCTCGGCCCAGAGACCCCCATTGTGCTCACCGGATATGGTGCCTATGGGATGAGCCTGACCCCGGGATTCAGCGCCTTTCGTCGGAGCCTGCTGGTGCGCGGGGTTCTGCATGTGACCGCCCATGTCCGCGGTGGGATGGAAGGTGGATACGCGTGGTATGAGCAGGGCCGTGGGGTAGATAAAGACAATAGTTTCAATGACCTAATCGCTTCGGCAGAAGCACTTCTGCGCATGGGTATTGGGCGAGCGGGCCGTCTCGTCCTGCATGGCGGCAGTGCGGGCGGGATGCTCGTAGGAACCGCCGTCATGCGTCGTCCCGAATTGTTCGCAGGCGTAGTCGCTGACGTTCCCTTTGTCGATGTACTGGCAACCATGAGTGATCCCTCGCTCCCACTGACCCCTCCAGAATGGCCCGAGTGGGGGAATCCTTTGGATTCTGAGAACGCTCGACGACGCTTAAGTCACTACACCCCCACACTGGCTGTGCAATCACGACGCTACCCGCCGATTCTCGCAACTGCAGGACTCTCGGATCCGCGGGTGACCTATTGGGAGCCTGCGAAATGGATCGCACGATTAAAACGACTCGGCCAAGGCGGCCCATTTCTTCTCTATACCGAGATGAGCGCCGGACATGGCGGGCCATCGGGCCGCTATGCTGGACTGGATGACACCGCTCGGATTTATCAGTTTATGCGCCAAGTCCTCGAGCTGCCGGAAACCCCACGCCATGCCCTCTAATCTGCCCTGGAACACTCTGCATCATGTCCTATTGGATATGGATGGGACCCTCCTTGACCTTCATTACGACGCGACATTCTGGTTAAGCACCGTACATCGGATCGTGGCCGAAGCCACCGGCGAATCAGAAGCATCCATCAAGGCGCGATTTGCACAAGAACTCGCTCAACATGAAGGGGCACTGACTTGGTATTGCACCGATTACTGGGCGGAATTCTTCGGCATTGACCTGCTTGCCGCAAAAGCACAACTCGCGCATTTGATTCGGTTTCGGCCGCACGCCGAGGCCTTCCTCGACGCGCTCAAGCCCACCCCACTCAGGACACTGATTGCAACCAATGCCCATCGCGATGTGATTGATCTCAAGCTCAGTGTCATTCCATTAACAAAGTGGGTGAATGGAATCGTCTCAAGCCATGATTATGGATTCGCCAAGGAACATCCCGACTTTTGGAGGCAACTGTTTGAGGCTGAGCATGTCGATCCAAAAACTGCCGTGTTTATTGACGACTCCCCCAGGGTCTTAGACGCCGCAGAGCGGGCCGGTGTGCATCACATCATCGAGATCCGTCAGCCAAACCTCGCGGAACCACCACGCACCCTGTGGAAGCACGGGATTATCGATTTCGATGACTTGCTTCCAGGGCTTCGAGCGCAGTTTCCGTAATGTCAGGTGTACGTCTCGATAAGTGGCTATGGGCTGCACGATTTTTTAAAACACGTGGACTGGCAAGAGATGCCATCGACGGTGGAAAAATTCGGATAGGTGGCGTCAAGGCCAAACCCGCGAAAGACGTGACGGAGGGAATGGAAATCGTCATCTCCCGCCACAGCGAAGAAATCACTGTTGTGGTACAAGGTGTCCGAGAAGACCGTCGACCCGCGCAAGAAGCACAGCAATTGTATGCTGAGACCGAAGCGTCCCGTGCGAAAAGAGAGCAAATGACTGATGCAATGCGTGCTGCACGCGCAGGGTTTGTTCCCGCGGATCATCGTCCTAACAAGCGAGAACGTCGTCAAATGAGCCGCCTCAAAGAGTTACCCCATGCCGATTGATCCTATTGCTGACCAAAACTGCGTCCGTCGCTTTTTACTGGACGAGGCAGACGATGCCCGTGTCGCGACCGTTCGTCTCACCCAGGCTCTCAGTGCGATGTTGGATCATCAAGCCATGCCCACACCGGTCTTCTCACTCTGCGGTGAACTGGCTGCAGCAGCCTGTCTGCTTGCTGATATGCTGAAGTTCAAAGGTGAAATGATCATTCAGCTCAAGGGTGACGGTCCTGTCTCGCTCCTGGTTGCTGATTGTAATTCCGAGGGTCAAGTCAGAGCCACCGCGCAATGGAGTACCCTGGATGACAGCCTCTCCTTCCAAGATCTCGTGGGAGCTGGGTATTTGGCGGTGACCGCGGACCCTGAACACGGGGAACGCTACCAAGGCATTGTTCCACTCGATGGATCCTCACTGGCAGACTGCCTGAATCACTATTTCGCCAGCTCAGAGCAATTGGATACCCGGATTTATTTAGCAGCAGATACTCAACAGGCTGGCGGTCTGTTGCTACAGCGGCTTCCGCGAGAAGCTCATTCGAATAGGCAGGAAGATACCTGGGACACCTTACACATTCTCGCTGATACGGTAGGCCCCGATGAGCTAAAAACGCTCGCCGGACCGCCATTGGCCTATCGGCTATTCCACGGCCAAACGATCCGCCGACTCGACCCCTGGCCAGTTCAATTTGGTTGCTCCTGTAGCCGGGACCGATCTGCCAGAGCCCTGCGATCGCTTGGAAAATCAGATGTCGAATCCCTGTTCGCGTCCCAGTCAACGGTCACTGTGGATTGTCATTTTTGTGGTCAGGTCTACCAATATGATCAAGCTGACATAGAATGGTTGCTGTCTGATCAGCCACCGGGGCCTGACACCTTACAATGAATAACGACGGATCGAGTCGATACGACGATCTCTCCATCGCTGAATTAATCGAGCACAGCGTCCGTTTGGGTGAGGGGCAGCTCTCACGTCGTGGCGCACTGGCGGTTCAAACGACCCGTACTGACGATGTTCAGCGATTCTTTGTCAATGAGCCCTCGGTGACCGATGTGTTGCGGGCAGATGCCACCTTTGATTTGCTGGATAGCAAAGCATTCAAGACCCTGTGGGAATCTGTGAAGGATCAAATCGCCGAGCATCCCAGATATCGACTGTATGCGCACATGGGTGTGCATCCAGATAAAGCCGTTCCACTCGAAATTACCACGCTAAAAGCCTGGCATGCGCTCGCGTGCCACCATCTGTGTCACATTCCTGACGACGCCGCATTCAATCCACGTGAAAAACCACTCTGGAAGCTCATTTGGGCCCCCATGTCGGCGCTCAAACACGCGATGCCGGATGTCGCTGATGGGCATTCTGGCCTCATTATGATGCACGTCGGGAAGCGGCGCGTGCTGATGGCTGGCGATCTCACCACGGGCGAGATGCGTCGGACGCTGCTGACGGTGCTTGGTTTATTACTCCCTGAAAAAGGGGCTTTACCGTTACACGGCGCCGCGTCACTCGGGGATGGCCAAATCACGTTATTTCTAGGACCCGCTGGCACTCAAAAGACAACCTGGGCAATGCGTTGCGGACAGCTCATCGGTGAACGTGGGCTGTCTTGGTCAGAAGATGGTCTGCATCGCCTTGCAGATGGCTGCAGATTGCACCTCGATGCGAGCTTGCCGATCTCCCTTGATGACGCGCTTACCTTCGGCACCTTGGCTGAAGAGCTGACTCTCGGACCTGATCGACATCCTGTGATCACAGAACCGAGTGATTCTGAGCGGCCTCTACCAGTACATTTGGTGCTTCCACTCTCGAAATTACAGGCGACAGCAGAGTCAGATACCCGAGGACCCAGTCAACTGGTCATACTGGCGACAGACCCCTTAGGGGTACTTCCGCCGCTTGCTCGGCTCACTAAAGAGCAGGCGTTGGCTTGGTATGTTTTAGGGTATGGGAATCACTATGGGCCACTTGAGCATCGCCAAGCCGCCTGTGATATCCGTTGTACGCCAGGATTTATGGATACCCTGCTGCCCCGCAGTCTGGACGAATACATTTACTTACTTGAGGACCTCTTAGAGTCGCACCAAACCCGTTGCTACTTAATCAACGCCGGTTGGCATGGCGGCATTTGTGGGCTCGGCGAGCCGCTCTCGAGTTCAGAAGAAAGTGCATGTTTAACTGCACTTTATCACTGCATGGATTGGCAGCCGCTGGGTGCATTCGGATTGAGTATTCCGCAAGGCCATTCTGAAACAGCTGGGCCCTGGCATCCCCAAGAACGGTGGGCTGACCCGAGTGGGTATGAGAGACAGCTTGATACGCTCAAACAGACTATTTTGACCGAATTACAATCAACGTCCGACCCAGTTCGGTGGCTCGCTGCTCTGGAGCTCTCGTGACATTCCAACTCCCTGCGTTTGATGCCTCCGCGCGCCAGTTACTTGACGATCCTGAGTGTCTTGAGCTGTTTCGTGGTTTTCGTTTTGGAATCGAAAAAGAGGGGCTACGTGTCGATGCGCGTGGGATGCTCGCACAAAGCCCACATCCAAGAGCACTTGGTTCCAAACTGACCCACCCAAGAATTACAACGGATTATTCAGAATCACTGCTTGAGTTCGTCACAGGAATTCATCCAACCCCTTTCGCTGCACTGCATGAAATCGATCAGTTACAAATCTTTGCGGATGAGATCCTGGGCGACGAATATATCTGGCCTCTTTCCATGCCTTGCCAGCTCCCTGACGATGATCACGATATCCCGCTGGCATGCTACGGAGAGAGTCATACCGGCCGCCTGAAAACGGTCTATCGGCGAGGCTTAGGATACCGGTACGGCCGGCAGATGCAGACGATCGCGGGATTGCACTTCAATGTCTCGTTCCCAGATGCGTTATGGACACGTCTTGGTCAGATCAGGCCAGAACTGGCCGCCGCAGATCCTCGCCAACAGCGTGATCTCGGTTACTTCCACACGATCCGGAATTTCCGACGCATTCAGTGGCTGATGCTATTACTCACCGGCGCCAGTCCGACCATGCATGATTCATTTCGTTTACTGGCATTGGATCGGTTTAAAATCCGCGGCGATACGCGATTTGCACCGGTCGCAACCTCCCTGCGGATGAGTGATCTCGGTTATCAAAGCGCAGCACAAGCATCGATCAATATTTGCTTTAATCACTTAGAGACCTACTGCGAGACACTGCGCCAGGCAGTCTCGCAACCTTGGCCACCGTACGAAGGGATCGGCCTGGTCGATCACGAGGGCTTTAAGCAACTCAATACAGCGATTTTACAGATTGAGAACGAGTACTACTCGAGCATCCGTCCCAAACGTGTGCAGGATTCCGGTGAACGTCCAGTCCGAGCGCTGATCAATCGAGGGGTTCAATATCTCGAAGTGCGAGCCATCGACTTAAACCCCTTTGCCCGTAATGGTATCTCCGATACTGAGGCCGCCTTGATTACGTTATTAATGAGCGCCGCTGCACTCTCCAATCATCGAGAGATGTCAGACAATGAATGTCGCGCTGTTGACAGTCTGAATGCCCGGGCTGCGTGGCGTGGGCGGGAGATGCAACAAACCCTTCCAGATGGCCGATCGTTTAAAGACGCAGCGCTTGCTTGGCTTCACGACCTCGACGCGCTCGCAAGTTGCTTGGATGATGCACAGGCTGTCACGCATCATCGCGACGCACTCGAGGATGCGCGAGTGCGGCTCTCGGGCGCGTGCCCATTACTTGCTGAGGAGGTCTATCAGGGGGTGATGCACCAAGGACACCTGAATTTCGGCCTTGAGCTTGGCCAGCACCATCAATCACATCGACGTGGGCAGGGCCTCCCGAACGCACGTCGTGCCGAGCTGACAACCCTGAGTCAAAGGAGTTGGACGGAAGAAGCCGCGATCGTGGCATCCGATCACGGCTCTTTCGAAGACTATGTTCTGGCGTATATCAACCAACCCTAAATTGGATTAGTTGGCTGGGTTGACCTCGAGTAACTCAACGTCAAAAACCAACACGCTGTTCGGTGGAATTGGACCAGTCCCGCCGGGACCATAGGCAAGTGTCGACGGGATCGTGAACTGGTATTTCGCGCCTGGAGCCATTAACTGCACCCCTTCGGACCACCCTGGAATCACGCCATTTAATGGGAAGGTCACAGGCTCTCCACGCGCAATCGAGCTGTCGAATACCTCACCACTGATGAGCCTGCCTTCATAATGAACCGAGACGCGATCGGTGAGCGATGGCTTGGTTCCTGACCCCTCCGCCAGCACTTTGTATTGCAAGCCTGATGCCGTCGTTTTGACACCCTCAGCCTTTGCGTTGTCGGCCAAATACGCCTCGCCTGCTTTCAAGTTTGCATCCGCCATGGCTTGCATCTGCGCCTCCTGTTGTTGTTGAACCTGTGTCTGCGCAGCTTGAACAGACGCATTGATCGCTGGGCGATCCATCTTCCACTGGCTCGGATCGGCTGAGTCAGTCAATCCCTGCATGACAAAGGCTGGATCTAGATCGCCAAAGTCATTTTGAATGCGCTCACCCAAAATGATCCCGAGGCTGTAACTCAGTTTTTCCAGGTCCGATGTGGGCGTCTGAGCGACGACCGGTGTGGCAAGAACCGCGGCCAGCAACGCGACTGATAAGGATTTCATAGTGGGCTCCGTAACATTGAGTTCAAAGGGTATCAGGATCGACCGGTGAATTGCCATGCAGGCGTCGACGGCCTTCATAAATTCGGCCAAGCGCAGTCAAGACGCAAAGGACTGCAAATCCATAGGCCATCACCGAAAAGTAGGCCGGGAAAAGACACATCACGGCGAATACACAGGTGGTCTCAAACCCTTCTGTCAGCCCTTCCAAGTAGTACATCGACTTCTGTTGCATGCGCAGATTAGTCAGCCCCTGAGACTTGGCAAACACTGCAAAGGCGAGGAAGCTCGACGCCGTACCGATAAAGCTAAAGAGTAAGATTGTCGCCGCTAAACTGTCAGACGGGTCTCGAATCGCAAAGCCCACGACCATTCCCGCATAGACCCAGAAATCAATCACGATATCGAGGAATGCTCCTGCGTCACTGGGTTGACCGCATCGTGCTATCGCACCATCTAACCCATCACATAGTCGATTCAAGAGAAACAACATTAAGCCAACCAAGGTGGCGTCCAAACTGACTGCAATCACCGCCAATGCGCCGAAACCGGCACCCAGCCAAGTCATCTGATCCGCAGACCATCCTCGGGTAACAAGGCTTGCCCCAACCCGTGATAGGGGTGTTTTTAGCCAGCTGCTGATACGGGCATCAAACATTGATGAACTCCTCCGATCGGGCGATCTTCGCCTGCATGCGTCACCTGAATACAAATCGATCCGGTTTGCTCGACCCACTGAAAGACCAGGTCACGCACAGCGCATCGGCGACTCGGATCCAGAGCACTGAATGCCTCATCCAGGAGTAAGACCTCTGGTTCAGGCGCCAACGCTCGCGCAATTTGAACCCGCATTGCTTCGCCACGAGACAACGCGCTTGCGGGATGATCAAGCCGGTAGTTAAGGCCAAGCATGCGAAACAACTCTGTCACGCGTCGGCTCTTCGCGTCGCGGGATAACCCCTCTAATCCGAGCGCAACATTCGCGCCAATGGATAAATGCGGGAACAAGCTCGGCTCTTGAAAGACCATCTGAGCCCGCCCTGGCTGGACAGGCACACTCGACCAAGTCAGCCCGTGCAGATGGACATCACCAGACAAGGAGATCCCCGGCAACGGTCCGACCAGAGCCCCCAGTAAAGTAGACTTGCCAAGTCCCGAGGGGCCTTCGAGTGTCAATACCTGGCCGGCCGCCACCTGTATCGAAAATGGCTGAAATAACAGTCTCCCATCGCGCTCAACGCTCAGATTACGACAGACGAGCATTCCACCTCCGCCGATGACCGAACCACACAGCACATCCAAACAGTGCGGCAGGCAACAAAGTATTGGCAAATCCGGCGAGAGCCGCCAAACGGCGATCCGACTGCATGGTCACGACCAACTCCGTGGCCAACGTTTCAACGCGCCCACCTCCCAGCATCAATGTCTGAGTATAGAGTGCACAACTGACTGAAAAAGCAACGGCAAAGGCCAACAATATGGCAGACCGGTGTTTTGGAATCCAAACACGCCGCAATGCCGTCCAATCATTGATTCCAGACATTTGCAGTACCTGTCGCTCCCAGACTGGACGGGCTAACCAAGGCCCAGCAAGGACGATCAAGGCGTAGGGGCATGCAATCAACCAATGCGCGAATAAGACAGCCCAGAAACCGGGCTGTCCACCCAAAATCAGCCAGACGGAGAGCAGTCCCGCCGACAGTGGAAGTGCAGGCATCCAAAGTAGGCCCCACCAAAATAACGATGGCGTCGATTCGTGGCGCCGCGCCATGCCTTCCAAGACCCATATTGCGCCGACGACTGCACAGATCGCGGTCATAACTCCGACGCGGAGTGTATCGAGCGTCGCGGCTTGCATGCGTAACATCCGCTGGGGTAATCGATCCCAGTCAAACACCGGCAATGCCATTTGAAATGACCATGATCCAGCCACGGCCCATAAGGCGAGCACCACACCGATCAGGATCCAGATCAACCCACCAAAACATAACATCGCCTTAAGTCCACGAAACCACCCCATCGATGGCGCGCGATGTTCCAGTCGTCGGCGCTGTGTCTGCGCGAATCCCTGAAGCATGCCAAGACATAACCCTGACAGGACCAAGGTCACAAGAAACAGTAGGAGAGAACCCAACGCGCCCGCGGCCCGTCGGATTGGATCGGCGTCAGTAAAAAGAGCATAGAGGCGTGGACCAATCATTCCTGGAATGTCCGGTGACATGATCACCGTCAATTCGAGATTCGTCAGCCCAAAGGCCAACACAACCAGAATCGGAGCCGAGAGTCTCGGCAGAATTTGCGGCCACAACGATTGAAGAAAAAAACGATCGGCTGACCAACCCAAACTGGCGGCATGCAGGGCTTGGCTTTGGAATGGTAGGCGTGCCAGGACTGCAAAGGCCATGACCGTTAAAAACAGCGTTTCTTTCACAGTCAAAGCGAGAATCAAGCCAATCCCCCAAGTATCCTGAGGAAATGCCCAATCGGGGGGGCTCAACACATCCAGAGGAATCGCCAGCCAACGCATGAGCAGTCCACTGGGAGCCATGAGCCACAGTAATCCAAGTGCAACGGCCCCATGTGGCACCGCAAGCAGTATTGAGATCCATTCGCGATTTGGGCGACGCCACAGCCAGGCGGCCAACGTACGCGCGGCAATGACACTCAAACAGGTACTGGCAACCGCCACCCAAATGGAGAGGATCCACACCGAACCCATGGCCGGCTCAGCCAGCAAGACAGCCCAAGCGCGACGCACAACTTCCATCTCTTGGAGCTCCCAAATCAACCCGGCACACCCGGCAACCAAGGCCACCAGGATGACCCAGGCAATCGGATGTCTCATTGGGTGAGGTACCGTGCCCGCCAAGTGGCCTCGAGTGGCTCCGTCCACGAGGCGTGTGGCTCAGGCAGGGCTGGTCCCAATTGGTCTGCACGCAGCACTGCGGGAGAAATGGGCAACGCTGCAAAGATCGCACGAGCATCACTGTCTAGGCGCCTCATATCCAGCACAGTAGGATCACCCCAAACCTCAGGATTCGCCTTATCGGCTTGCCAACGTGGTGACAACAATGCATTGATCGTCACCAAGGCTGCTGCGCGGGCACGGGCATTCAAGGGAATGGCGAGAAAATGTGTATTCCCAAGGGTACCGCCCTGATGGATGTGGGTTCGAACGGTCTCTGGCAGACGACCCACGGCAATCTGGTTCGCCGCATCATTGGGGTTAAAACTCAATGCGATCGCCAGTTCACCATCGGCCAATAGCTGCATCATGCCCTCCGCAGAATCAGGAAACTGCCGACCCTGACGCCACGCAACGGGATGCAATCGATCCAAGAAATTCCATAACGATGCAGTTTGTTCGGCAAAAGCCGTGGGAGTCACTGGCGCCGCTAATACGTCGGGATTCGGGGCTGTTTTGAGTAACACGTGTTTTAGAAACGTTGTTCCATGAAAATTTGGAGGCTTCGGGTAGCTCACGCGACCGGGATTTTCGAGCGCAAAGGACAGCATCTCCTCGAGACTCGTTGGCGGGGCGGGGAGTACCGAGGTATCGTGCAAAAATACCAGACGGGCTCGACCCCAGGGCGCTTCAAGTCCATCGGTTGGAATGGAAAAATCGTTGAACAATGTGACATCGTTTGGATCCAAAAACTGCGCATTAGGCAACGCATCGACAAAGGGCTCGCCCAATAAGCCCTCCTGCTTGAGTCGCGCAAAATTTTCACCATTGACCCACAAAAGATCGGTCGACCCCTGGGATGCTCGTGCGCGCCGCTCGGTATCAAGGCGAGCAATCACCGCGGCAATATCATCGACCTTCACGTGAACCAATTGAATTTGGTACTCCGACGCAAGCGTCTGACCCACGCGAGCGATGTATTGATTAATTACCTCAGAGCCACCCCACGCATTGAAGTAGACCGTCTGGCCTCGTGCCTCCAGCAACGTCTGAGACCAGCGATCAGCACTCGCCAACGGAGCGACCAATGTCATTAACAATGCAATTAGGAGCCTCATGACATCCCTCCAGAGCGCCTACAAACCATCACAAAAGCGACCTCGCGTGTGATGCAACTATCGGGGCAGGTTGATCCATTTTCAAAACGAACCGAGGACCTATGGGATCCATCGCTGAATCCAACGGACAATAGCCCGAGTACGGGAAGAAAATAGACGCGGCGTGAAATAGGCTCCAGCCACGCGCTTGGTAATTTCCGAACGGGTCGGATAGGGGACAATCGTGGACGCAATTTGCGTCAAACGAAGGCCCTGATCAATCGCCATGACCCATGGAAGGATCAACTCACCGGCATGTTGGCCCAACAGGTCCACACTGAGGATTCGGGCCTTCGCATCGGTGATCAAGCGGATCCGGCCGTCGGTCCGTCCTTCACACCGCGCCCGATCGATGTCGGAAAATGGAATCTCGATGACGCGTTGTTGTGACAGTGGAATGCGTGCGTCACGCTCAGATGCCGACAGACCAACATGGGCGAGCTCCGGATCTGTGTAGGTCACCCAAGGAACAGTCTGACGATCGATCTTTGCTGGCCACCCAAACAATGCCTGCTTCACAACCACGCTAGCATGGGCCCCAGCCACATGTGTCAGTGTCTGACGGCCAGCGACATCACCAATCGCAAAAATATGCCGTTGACTCGTTCGCAATCGGTCATCCGTGGTGACACCGCGCGCAGTTGTATCAACTCCCGCCCTGTCTAAGCCCAAATCATCGATATTCGGCTCGCGTCCGGTGGCAATCAGTAAACGATCCGCTGTCACAGTTCGACCATTCTCCAACTGCACACACACCTGCCGATCATCTGTTTCAGTGACATGCGTTACTGCCGTCCCTACAAAGAACTGAATTCCGCTGGCTTCAAGAAGCGCCTGTAACTCCGCCACAAGCACTGGCTCGTCCCGAGGCAGGAGTGCAACCGATTCAATCACGGTGACCTCGGATCCGAGTAATCGATGGGCTTGCGCCATTTCCAAACCAATCGCGCCGCCGCCCAAGATAATCAGTGACGCTGGAAACTGATCCTCTTGAAACAGCGTATCGCTGGTCCAGTAGGGGACTCGATCGAGACCTGGGATCGTTGGAATTCTTGGGCGGGACCCAGTTGCAATGACAATTCGTCGAGCGCGAACGGTGTGATCACCCCCCGTGACAGTTTTTGCATCCAAAAACTGAGCGCGCTGCTGAATCACGGTGACCCCTAGCGCTTCAAATCGCTCCACCGAGTCATGTGGAGCAATGCTGTCGACAACTTCTCGAACGCGCGCCTTCGCACGCGCATACTCGACCACTGGATCCATCACTGGGCGCACCGAGCCTTTGGCAATCGCCAACAATGCTTTGGATGGGACACACCCGGAATTTAAACAATCACCACCCATCCGATGCCCTTCAAACAACACAACCGATGCGCCCATTTGTGCGGCACCCGCGGCAACCGAAAGACCACCACTTCCCCCACCGATTACGCAGAGATCAAATCGTCTTGTCATGCACTTCACGCTCTTTACGTTGGCCAAAGAAAGTCGACATACCAATAAGGCCACCGAGGGCCAGCAGTGGCCCCCACACCTTCGGTGACGACAAAGTCTCTAAACTCGGCACACCACCTTGACTGAAAAAGGCATCAAAGCCCACACCCACACTCACGTAAATCAAAGTCCCCGGCAAAATCCCCAGCCCAGTGGACAAAACAAAACTCCCCAGCCGCATCCCCAACAACGCAGGTAAGGCATTGGCAACCCAAAATGGCACGACGGGAATCAGTCGCATACTCAGTGCCCACCGAAATGGATGCGCCAGAAATGCACCCCGAAATCGCCGTAACGATTGATCCAGTGTGCGCTGCGCCCACTGTGCAAAAAAGAACCGCACAGCGACAAACACAATCACAGCGCCACCGGTTGCTCCCAGCCAAATAGGGATCACCCCAATCCAACCAAAGATCGCCGCCCCACCCAGCGTCAACAAGGTTGCAATCGGCAAGGATAAAGCCACACAAAGGCAGTACAGGACTCCAAATACCAGCAGTGCCAGGGGTTTGGATTGGTCAATGGTGAGTTTTAAGTCGCTATAATTGGCAGCGAGCACCTCCAGAGAGACCGCCTCAGTCGCAACCCATCCAAGCACCGCCATGAGGCATATCAATCCAAGACCAACGATTTTTTTCACGATCATGCTCCACAGGGAAGGCAATGTTATGCTTCATTCCGCATGACAATCATGACACGAGATGACTCGCCAAGGACTGAGTAAAGGCCATGACAGCACCCTTCCCAATCGGTTTTCCCACACGTCGCTTACGTCGCCTGCGACGCGATGCCTTTTCCCGAGCGTTGGTCCGCGAGACCACACTGACGACTGCGCACCTGATTTATCCGATGTTTGTCCTCGAGGGGTCCAATCAACGCATCCCTGTGGAATCAATGCCTGGGGTGGATCGGCGCTCCATTGATGGCATTCTGCAGCAGGCCGCATATGCGCAGTCGCTTGGCATTCCTGCGGTTGCATTATTCCCAGTGATTGGCGCGGATGGAAAAAGTGAGGATGGACGCGAAGCCTATCATCCAGAAGGTTTAGTTCAGCGTGCGGTGCGAGCCTTAAAAGACTCACTTCCGGACTTGGGAGTGATTACAGATGTTGCACTTGATCCATACACGACCCACGGCCAAGACGGCTTAATTCATCCAACAACCGGCGAAGTACTCAATGACGAGACGATCGACGTGTTGGTGCAACAAGCACTCTCCCATGCTGAGGCCGGAGCCGATATGGTCGCTCCAAGCGACATGATGGATGGTCGTATTGGCGCGATTCGAGACGCGTTTGAGAGCGAGGGATATCCAAATACTCGGATCCTTGCCTATTCGGCAAAGTACGCCAGCCACTTTTATGGTCCATTCCGTGATGCTGTCGGGTCCAGTCAATCACTCGGAAAAAAGGATAAGCGAAGTTATCAAATGGATCCGGCAAACAGTAATGAAGCGCTGCATGAGGTCGCTGAAGATCTCTATGAGGGGGCTGATATGGTCATGATTAAGCCAGGATTGCCCTATCTCGACATCGTGCACCGTGTCAAAACAACCTTCCAAGTGCCTGTGGCGGTCTACCAAGTCAGCGGTGAATACGCGATGATTCAAGCGGCAGCAGCCAATGGCTGGATTGATGGACAAGCGGTCATGATGGAAACCCTTGAATCCATGGTGCGAGCTGGCGCAGACTGTATTTTGACCTATGCTGCGCTCGAGATCGCTGAAAACCTCACAACCTAACGACCATTTATATCGACAAGGAGCCTCTTCAATGAGTGACCGGATCACCGCGTTAACCAATGACAACTTCGAGATCGAGGTGGGTCAAGCCAATGTGCCTGTCCTCGTGGATTTTTGGGCAGAATGGTGCGGCCCTTGCAAGACAATCGCCCCTGTTCTGGAAGAGTTAGCAGCGGACTACGAAGGGAAACTCAAGATTGCCAAGCTGAACGTGGATGATCACCGTGAAACGACGGAGAAATTCAATATTCGTGGAATCCCAACATTGATCCTGTTTAAAAATGGCGAACCCGAAGCGACAAAGGTGGGCGCGTTATCAAAGAGCCAATTGCAAGCATTTTTGGACTCAAACATCTAAAACACTAGACGGCCACCCAGAAAGACCCTACTCTCTCTGGGTGGCATATCGCCGCAACCTTCCATTTGTGTCTTATCCAACCCAGTAAAACCCCGCCGGCCACAGCCTTGTGTGGGTCAGAGATCCCATGAACCTGACAGAACTCAAACAAAAAACCATGCCGCAGCTCCTCGAAATTACCGAGAGCATGAACCTCGAAAATTTAGCGCGAAGCCGAAAGCAAGACGTTATTTTCTCCATCTTGAAAGCACACGCGAAAAGCGGTGAAGACATTTACGGTGACGGTGTCCTCGAAATCCTCTCGGATGGATTCGGATTCCTTCGCTCCGCAGACTCGAGTTATTTGGCCGGGCCGGACGACATTTACGTGTCCCCAAGTCAAATCCGCCGATTCAACCTCCGAAAGGGAGACTCGATCGCTGGAAAGATTCGGCCACCGAAGGATGGTGAGCGATATTTCGCATTATTGAAGGTGGATGAGATCAATTTTGACCGCCCAGAAAATGCTAAGAATAAGATCCTCTTTGAGAACCTGACACCGCTCTTCCCGCAAGAACGCATGATCATGGAAATCGGGAATGGCTCCACTGAAGATCTCACCGCACGAATCATCGATCTGGTCTGTCCGCTTGGAAAAGGTCAACGGGGATTAATTGTGTCACCGCCGAAAGCGGGGAAAACGTTGATGTTGCAAAATATTGCCAACAGCATCACCCGCAATAATCCTGACGCCTACCTGATCGTCTTGTTGATCGATGAACGCCCTGAAGAAGTCACTGAGATGCAACGCACGGTGCGTGGCGAAGTAGTGGCCTCGACGTTTGACGAGCCACCCACACGTCACGTCCAAGTCGCCGAAATGGTGCTCGAAAAGGCAAAGCGCCTGACCGAACATAAGCGGGATGTCATTATTTTGTTGGATTCCATTACCCGTTTGGCGCGCGCTTACAACACCGTCCAGCCGTCATCAGGCAAGGTCTTAACCGGTGGTGTTGATGCCAACGCTTTGGAGCGTCCAAAGCGCTTCTTCGGCGCAGCACGAAATATCGAAGAGGGTGGATCTCTCACAATTATCGCCACCGCCCTGGTTGATACTGGGTCGAAGATGGATGAAGTGATCTTCGAAGAATTCAAGGGAACTGGAAATAGTGAATTGAATCTCGAGCGTCGCGCGGCCGAGAAGCGGATTTTCCCGGCCATCAATATTCGAAAGTCTGGAACGCGTCGCGAAGATCTCCTAACCACCGAAGAAGAGTTGCAGCGGATGTGGATCCTCCGAAAGCTACTCGACTCGATGGAAGATCTTCAAGCCATCGAGTTCTTGGTTGATCGGATTAAAACCACCAAGACCAACGATGAATTCTTCCAATCCATGAAAAAACGCTAAGCATCTAAGACGGCGGCCAATTCCTGCAATGCAGGATGCGGCCCGAGTGCAGCCTCCACCGCCTCCAACAAAATTCTTGGGTCGTCAGGTGCCAGCTTCTGAGCACGGGATCGATAATGTGTGGCTTCAGCTTCTAAACCAGCCCAGCGGGCTAATTTAGCCTGGACGAGTGCCAGCATTGGACTCGCCGAGTGCCGCTTTTCAAAGCGCTGCAGATCCCGCAAGCGCGCCAAAGGGTCCTCACAGTCTAGTCGGCAGGCTAAGAGCACCCAGTCCTCATTCCATTGTTTATTCAACGCCCGCGTCAGTTCGTTAAACCGTGTCGGAAGGGGCGCCACAAGCAAGGGCTTCGGAACATCGCGCATCAGTGATTGGGCTCGAGATAAATACTGATCTGCGGCAACGGTGTCCTCCAACTGGGCGGATGCGATCGCTGCCAAAATCCAATGCACCGCCGGGACACTGTCGTTCACACTGTCTTTGGTCAAGAGTTGCAGTGCACGATCAGGCTCCCCTCGCTGCAACCATAACGCCCCTTCAGCTACACGCCGATCTGCGCGATCGCGACGCACAGACCCAAATGCCCGCCATAACACAACAGGTAATTGGCCGGTCCGCCACAGAAGACCACTCACTATCCAAAACGACACAATCACGACAATCAGACAAATCAGAAAGATCCAGAATGACATCTCGATGGCATATCCGCCGAGCGCAAACAACACGTAACCGGGGTCTGTCATGACCTGTTGCCCGAGCCAAATACCGCCCGCGGTCAGTGCCGCAAATACCAGAAGACGCAGGAAAAGGCGCATCCAGCGTGTCATTTAGTACGCTCCACAGCGCGCGCGGCGGCCATTCGATTCAGGAGTTGCTGGCGATACGACTTCAAACTCACGAGCGCCTCACTAGCCTCCGGAATCGTGCGTGTCACCGGCACATCGGCAAGCGCAACCAAGCCAGCCTCGATCGCTGCCCCCGCTCCAGTATTGGCATCAAAATAGTGCGATAAGGTCGATAACGCCGCCCGCCGGGTCGATTCAAAGAGTGCAGCCTCCTCCCGCAGGATCGCAAGTTTCAGTTGCTCCAACTGAAGACGCAACACTTCCCGAGCTCGCCCCGCATCGGCAGCAGTCACTAGCGGCGTAATCGGGGCATCAAGACGATGGATCGTGATGTATTGGGATACTCGATCCATGAGAGGTTGTACTTCGTCGGGTAGCTCGACGACTGGTGCAGAAAGGCGACGCACCGGAAGTGTGAGGTCATCCAGACGTGCCGTCATCGCGCTGACTTTCGCCTGCACACCCAATACGTCAAGCTCAGGAACCCCGACCAAGGCTTGCATGTCGAGGGCCAATGCCTCACGTACCGACTGCAACCTAGGATCCGCGAGCTCCGCCACTAATGCATCCGCTGTCTGCATCAAGGTCAGCGCATTCGACGGGCTTCGCTCAATTAGAACCCGCTGCTGGGCCAGCTTTAACAGATACTCTGCCTCGGCCAGCAAATAGGTTTCGCGGGTATCAACTTGGCTAGCCTGTAACCGTTCCGCCAGCACCTCAACTCGCTCTAGTACAGCATTCGCCGCCTCTTGCGCGGCCATCACTCGGCGCTCAGAGTCCACAAAACGTGGCTCAACCGCTTCAACACGAGGCGTCAACTGAGCAATCTGGGTCGACAGTCCCCGTACCGTTGATTGAGACGACTCAAGCGCGGCAATGGTCACATTCAGTCGCTTCCACTCGAGGAATCCAAACCAACCAAGTGTGACGGTCGAGGCTAGCGCAATCACACCAATCGCTATCGCAAGCCAATTGGCGCGATGACTGGCCTCCTCAACAATGCGCGCCTCAGTCTCTGGATCGTCTTTCGGCAGCGACTCCTGAGCCGCTGAGTCCACGGCGACAACATCTTCGGTGACTGCATCGGAAGTGACAGCGTGATCCGTTGGCTGTTCAGACACACCCGACTGCGATTCTGACTCCGGCTGCTGTGATTTAGACATCGTCTGCTTCCTCCGCTAACGCACGTCGAACCGCTTCTGGCGTCGGCGCTTCGATCAAATAATAACGGGTTCCTGTCGGCAAATGGGAAACCGCGCGCGCGTTGGTCACCACATGTCGCATTTGCCAGAAGCGAGGAATCAATTGCGCGAAGCAACGAACACATTGAATCAGTAACTGCTCAGAGCCATGCACCAGCACATCATCCGCGCCCCAGGTCATGGGGTGTGGCCATTCGGGACACGTTGGAGTCCGGGTGAATAACACCATACGCTGCACATTGGGCAATACCTCAAACGCATGCCCACCATCAACACCAGTCGCGACTAAAATACGTTCGGACGGCAGGCAAACCGTCACCAAAGTGGAGATCAAGGCCTGAGCACCGACTCCCTGATCCGGACACTGCGGCGTGGGGCCATCACCTCGATAGGCTGCCGCCGTCCCTGGACCGACTGCCCACAGGCGCACCCCCATGGGCCATTGAACCCAGCGATCGGTCACCACCTCATCAAAGCAATCTGCCGCCGTCGGACTCGTCAATATAACGTGTGTGAACTGATCCAAATCAGCAATCCACTGTGCGGCAGGGGGATCCAGCGCGAGGGGTTTGATGGACTCGCAGGGTAATCCATACGCATCAAATCCAGCCGCTTGAAACGCAGTCACAGACGCGATCACTTGGCGGTCAACTCGGTTCAAAAGAACGCGCGGCTTCAACTGTGACCAACCCCTGCTAAGAGTTCACGTGCGCCTTGGCGCTCCAAATCTTGACCTACTAATACGCCTAAATCCTCTGGCGCTGCGACCAAACCGCGCGCTTCTGCGCGAATCACCTGCGAACAATCTGCTGATCCAACCAGCGCACGTAACCACAGTTGACTCCCCTCACGAATTGCATAGGCCGCAATCGGGACTTGACAGCCACCGTTGAGAAATCGATTGAGTGCACGCTCACAACGCGCGACTGGTGTCGCCTCTTGATCAGCTAGCGGTGCCAGAATCTGACGTACGGCTGCATCCTCAGAGCGAATTTCGATACCCAGGATGCCTTGGCCACAGGCTGGAAGGACATCCTCCGGTCGCGTTTCAAAAGCGATTCGGTGGGCCAGATCCAAGCGCTTTAACCCAGCTGTCGCCAGCATGAGCGCATCGAATGCGTTCGCATCCAACTTCGCAAGTCGCGTGCCGAGGTTGCCCCGAACCGGAGTAATGTGAAGATCTGGACGAATGGCCATCAGCTGGGCAACGCGACGCAAGCTCGAGGTGCCAATCCGCGCACCCTGGGGAACAGATGCCATCGATGACCAAGGCACGAGGTCAGATCGACATACCATGGCATCAGACGGTGTTTCGCGCGCGAGATAACACGCCAGCTCCAGTCCATCCGGAAGTGCCATCGGAACATCCTTTAGAGAGTGCACGGCAAGATCAGCGCGCCCATCAAATAGCGCGTGCTCCAAGGCTTTGACGAAGACCCCCTTGCCTCCAATTTTGGTGAGAGAGACATCAAGACGTTCGTCACCCTCTGTCGACATCTCCAGAAGCTGCACATTAAGGCCTGGGTATATTTGCTCGAGCGCGTCACGCACGTGATAGGCCTGCCACAACGCGAGTGGGCTTTTACGCGTGGCGATCGTCAACGTTTTCTGCATAGTACGGTCCTTCGTTTTCCCCAGTATACTGAAGGCCTGTTGAGGAGTCTGTATGAGTCAAAATGCATCCAAAGCACTCTGGGGCGGTCGCTTTTCCGAATCCACTGATGCCTTTGTTCAAGCCTTTACTGCATCTGTATCGTTTGACCAACGTTTAGCAGCGCAAGATATTCAGGGCTCCAAGGCCCACGCAACGATGCTAGCCGCACAAGGGGTACTCACAACGACCGAGCGGGACGCCATTCTCAATGGTCTCGACCAGATTGCAGCGGAGATCGAGTCAGGTGCTCTCATCTGGTCAGTCGCACGCGAAGATGTGCACATGAACATTGAGGCCCGCCTGATTGAACTCATCGGTGACACTGGCAAAAAGCTTCACACGGGTCGGTCTCGTAACGACCAGGTCGCCACAGATATTCGGTTATGGTTGCGGGCGACCATTGACGTGATCCGCGCCGAGCTGACAAGGCTGCAAGCCGGCCTGATCGATCTGGCCGAGCGAGAGTTCGACACCGTCATGCCTGGTTTTACGCATTTACAAGCCGCGCAGCCCATTAGCTTTGGACACCACATGCTGGCCTGGAATGAGATGCTCCATCGCGATCAAGAGCGCCTCACTCAGTGTCAAACACGGTTGAACGAGTGTCCCCTTGGATCGGCCGCACTCGCCGGGACCAGTTATCCAATCGATCGGCATTTGAGCGCCTCGTTACTGGGATTTCGAAAGCCCACCGAAAATAGCTTGGACTCGGTGTCTGATCGCGATTTCGCGATTGAATTCACTTCGGTTGCGAGTATCGCGATGATGCACCTATCGCGATTTTCTGAAGAGTTAGTGAACTGGAATTCCACAGCATGGCAATTTGTGGATCTTCCCGATCGATTCTGCACCGGCTCAAGCATCATGCCGCAGAAAAAAAATCCTGACGTACCTGAGCTCGTGCGCGGCAAATCGGGGCGGGTGTTTGGTCATCTCATCAGTCTTTTAACCCTGATGAAGGGCCAGCCGCTCGCCTATAACAAAGACAACCAAGAAGACAAAGAGCCGATCTTTGATACCGCGGAAACGCTCTTTCATTCGCTCCGTGCATTTGCCGATATGGTGCCCGCAATTACTGTCAATCGATCTGTGCTGAAAGACGCTGCAATTAATGGATTCTCCACTGCAACCGATCTTGCTGACTATCTTGTCCGCAAGGGCATTGCATTCCGCGATGCCCATGAAATTGTGGGGCGGGCCGTGGCACAGGGCGTGGCAACACAGACGGACTTGGCTGCAATGTCCTTAACAACCCTGCAAGGCTTTAGCGCCATAATCGACGCCGATGTCTACAATGTGCTGACAGTTGAGGGCTCGATGGCGAGCCGGGATCACTATGGGGGTACGGCCCCCAATCAAGTCAAAGCGGCGATCCTTCGTGCGCGTGCGCGTCTCGCTGCAGAAGATATTGATCAATAGCCGTGGCCTGGCGCTGGGTCGCACCAGACTGCTGATCGACCCAGTCGTAGGCCGCTTGGCCGCGACTGGCTGCCTCCGGATAGACTCGCGCGAGGTCATCTGCAAGCTGATCATAGCGACTTTGAACCAACCCTCCAGCCTCCGCCAACCCTGCACAAATCTCTGAAAAATTAAAAACATGCATCCCGGCAATCATCGGTCGGCGCCAACGCGCAATCTCAATCGGATTTTGTCCACCATGCGGAATCCAGGTGCCGCCAAGCAGCGCAACTGTTGTGAGAGCTAATACCGACCCAATCGCACCAAACCGATCCACAATCACAATCGCATCAGGTGGTAATTGCGGATCAGACAGGCGCACCACCGGCGGCATCAGTTGCACTGCTAATTCAGCAGACCGAATTGGGTGTCGAGGGACAATCACGACTGCCCATTGATCACGGGAGTCGCCGAGGGCTGCAAGAATTTCCACCTCCTCCGTGGGATGGGAGCTGATCAAGGCTAGCACCGGCCGATCACTCGCCCACTGCTGCAAACGGGACACCAACGTCGGATCCGCATCCGGTGGTACCTGATCCAACTTGATCGATCCACAGACCGTTGCTGACTGCGGGGATGCTCCCAGCAATATGGCATGATCACGATCGGAAGATCCTTGCATTAAGGCCAAGGACAATCCTTCCCACATGGGGCGACTGAGCCATGACCAACGCTGGTACCCCCGCATCGAGCGCGTGCTGACGCGACCGTTGGCGAGCAGCACAGGAATCCCTCGTCGACGGCAAGCAGCCATCAGATTTGGCCACAACTCGGTTTCAATCAGGAGACAGGCCACGGGCTGGGTGGCGCTTAACCACGTATCCCAAACCCAAGGAAGATCCCAGGGAAAGATGGCAAACGAATTTCCAGACGTGCCATCCCTTAAGCGATTAAGTCCGGCGGGTGTCGTGCTTGTAAACCAGATTGCGCGCGCCGGAGAAAGCTCAGTCATTGCCTGTGCCAACGTCATCGCAACCTGCGCTTCTCCCAGACTACAGGCATGAATCCACAGTCCACCAGGGGCAACTTGAGGAGGTTGCCCCACCAGACGCGCAGTGATCTCCGCTGAATGTCCTTCGCGGCGATATTTACGAACCAATTGCCAGGCCAGTATGGGCAGAGCCAAGACATGGACCAATGAATACAGATGTCTGAACATAAGTGTGATGCTAGCATGCCCGCATGAAAATCATCGTCGGTGGTGGAATTGCAGGCTTATGGCTGGCACTGGAGTGTCAGTCGCGGGGAATTGCATGCTGCGTTCTCGAGCAAGGCGCGCTGGGTCAAGCGCAGACTCTCGCGAGCCAGGGAATGATCCATGGTGGTACCAAATACGCTCTTGACGGCGTATTGAGCCAAGCAGCCACTGTAATTGGGGCAATGCCCAGCCGATGGCTCGATGCCTTGGCAGGTCGAGGATCAGTCAATCTCGCCGGAGTACAACTCCACCGTTCAGACCAATTGCTGTGGTCCACAGACTCCCTGAAAAGCCAATTAGTTGGGTTTTTTGCCTCCAAAGCAATGGCCTCACGGATGCAGCGAATTCATCCAGATGATGAGCCTGGGTTTGGTGACGCTGGCTTCCGCGGAATGCTCTATCGCCTCAATGAGCCAGTCATTGATGTGGCGAGTTGCCTATCGGTCATGTCCGAGCAGTTGCATGGGTGTATTTTTCAAGCACAGGTGCAATCCCTTGTATGGCAGGGCGATCGGGTCATTGGAGTCGAGACCGATGGTGGTCGCTTAGATGGAGATACGGTGATTTTAACCGCAGGCGAAGGGACTGAGGCCCTCTTAGCGGATTCTCCACACCAAGACATCCGGATGCAACGACGTCCGTTAGCAATGGTGGCCGCACGACTGGTCCACCCCACCATTCCGATTTTTGGTCACCACATCGGATTTGGAAGTAAGCCGAAACTGACTGTGTCAACTCATCACGCAGCAGCCCATCAAACGCTCTACCTCGGAGGGCAGTTGGCTGAAGATGGGGTCAACCTCAGTGATGATGCGCAAATCACACAGGGCATTGAGGCACTTCAAACCAGTATAGGGTGGCGTCAATTCGATATTATCGATCTGTCCGTGATTCGGGTCACCCGCGCCGAGCCCGCAACCGGGCAGGGTCACCGCCCAGACACGGCAGCGGTCTTTCCGCGAAAAGGGCTGATCGTTGCATGGCCAACCAAGTTAGCCCTTGCGCCAGCACTTGCTGACGATGTGCTTGCGATATTTCAAGGCCAGGAGACAGCCACACAGCGACCAGCATGGTCCACACCCGGTATCGGCCAATACCCATGGCACTAAACTCCAGAACATTGCCAATCCGACCCCTCGGCCGTTCTGGTTTACAGCTGTCCGTGCTCGGCCTTGGCACCGTTAAACTGGGCCGGAATACGGACGTGAAATATCCCCAAGACTTCGAGCTTCCCTCGGACGAAGCGATCTTAAATCTGCTCGAGGTTGCCGGATCACTTGGGATTAACTATCTGGATACAGC
Source organism: Litorivicinus sp. (assembly GCA_018401755.1). Taxonomy (GTDB): domain Bacteria; phylum Pseudomonadota; class Gammaproteobacteria; order Pseudomonadales; family Litorivicinaceae; genus HIMB30. Next base: position 251,568 of record JAGYKJ010000006.1, on the reverse strand, counting down.
GCCCGCATATGGGTTATCTGAAGCACGACTCGGGGCGCTACTGCCTCACTGCGCATCTACATTTCAGATCGTGACCAAAGCAGGCGAGCACTATGATCCTGCACAGCAAAGCCGATATGACTTTTCTGAATACGGACTACGGCAAAGTATTGAAACCAGTTTAAAACGATTAAATCGCACCCAGCTCGACGTGGTCCTACTGCACTCGGATGGCCATGATGATCAGGTGCTTGATGCAGGCGCACTCAGCACCCTGCTTGCGTGCAAGTCCGAAGGGCTCATTCAGGCGGTTGGACTGTCAGGAAAAACCCTACAGGGTGGTCGACGAGCGCTCGCAGAGGGCGCGGATGTCTTGATGATTACCCTCAACCCAGATCTTACTGATGAAGCAGCCCTTGTGTCTGAGGCTGTCGAGGCTGGCGCAGGTCTATTAATCAAAAAAGCGCTTGGAAGCGGTCATCTTGCGGCACATGAAGATCCGGCAGTCCGTCTTGCGACCCTGTTAGAAGACACCAGAATCTCCTCTGCCGTGATTGGCACCCTGAACCCCGACCATTTGCGGCATAATTGCAGCCTACTGTTTCAGGGAGAACCTCAGTGACCCGACGCGCCTTAATTGAGTCAACCATCCAAGAAAGTCTTGCGACCAAACAACGGTTACTGGATGACAGCAACACCTTGGATGCTCTTGAGCAATTGGCGACCCGGATCCAGCAACAGCTGGCCACGGGCCGTAAGGTACTGCTCGCAGGAAATGGCGGCTCTGCAGCCGATGCGCAACACATTGCCGCAGAGTTCGTGGGTCGATTTGAGATTGAGCGGGATGCACTGGCAGCAATTGCACTGACGACAGATACCTCAGCACTGACCGCAATTGGCAACGACTATGGGTTCGAGCATGTCTTTGCGCGGCAGGTCTCCGGGCTTGGCCAAGCAGGGGACATCTTTATCGGGATCTCAACCTCCGGCAATTCCGCGAATATTGTGCGTGCGATGGAAGTCGCCCGTTCTAAAGGGCTACATACGGTCGCATTGGTGGGTGCCAAAGCGGGGCAAATGCACGCGCTTGCTGACACAGTGCTTGCAGCGCCATCGACGCGAACAGCACGGATTCAGGAATGTCATATCCTGATGATGCATCTGTTGTGTCAGCTGGTCGATGAGTCCTGAGGGGCTCGGATTTTCGAAATAAGACGCGTAGTCGATAGATTTTCCACCTCACCCAAAACCTTCACCACGCCGCCATATGCCTGTACTTGCGAAAAGCCGACAACCTCTTCAATCGACTTGTAATCACCACCCTTCACTAAGACGTCGGGTCGAACCACATCGATGAGATGCTCGGGCGTATCGTCCTCAAATCCAATCACAGCATCCACTGCATTGAGGCCCGCCAAGACTTCCATGCGTCGTCGCAACGAGTTGAGCGGGCGCTCCGGACCCTTGAGGCGCGACACCGAGGCATCGGCATTTAAAGCCACCAACAAGCGATCCCCTAAAGAAGCCGCCTCGCGCAGATAGGCGACATGTCCAGCATGTAAAATATCAAAGCAGCCGTTGGTCATCACAATTCGATGGCCCGCAGCGCGTGCCTCGGCAACATAACTTCGAAGCGCCTCTTCAGACTCCAAAACCCCATTCTTAACACCCTCTGCAGCCCTCAGCTCTCGCGCAGAGACAGTTGCCGTTCCCAGCTTCGACACGACAAGACCCGCTGCCAGATTGGCCCACCGCGCCGCGTCGTCATCCGCGTATCCGTGCCCTAATGCGGCAGCAAAGGTCGCAATGACCGTATCACCCGCTCCAGTCACATCAGCCACTTCTCGCGCAGTCGCAGCCCATTGCGTACTGCTCCCATCCGCACGCACCAGAATCATGCCTTGCTCTGAACGCGTAATTAGGAGGCTGTTCAGATTGAGCGTCTGAATCAATTGCACCGCCTTGGTGAGCAGCTCCTGGTCGGAGTGGACCACTCCGACAACGGCTTCAAATTCACCTAAATTGGGCGTTAAACAAGTCGCTCCACGATACCGCAAGTAATCACGGCCCTTGGGATCCACCACCACAGGAATTCCCCGCTCACGCGCTGCTTCAATCCATCGCGGAGCATCCAAGCTGCCTTTTCCATAATCGCTCAAAACCAGCACGCTGGCAGATGACAATACCTCGTCTGCAGACTCAGCCAAAGCAGTGGCATCAGCTGCATCAAAGGGTGATTCAAAATCCAACCGAATCATTTGATGGGACTGGCTCATGACCCGTAACTTGGTAATGGTGGGGGCTGCCGTCACCACCAAGTGATGCTGCACATCATGAATTTGCAATGCATGCCGAAGGCGCCCGGCTGCTTCATCGTCACCGATTAACCCTAACAAGGTCACTGGCACATCGAGCGCAGCCAGGTTAAGTGCAACATTCGCTGCCCCGCCAGGACGCACCTCATCCATTTCAACCGAGACCACGGGAACTGGCGCCTCTGGGGAAATGCGCGCAGCACGACCGTGCCAATACCGATCGAGCATGACATCGCCGACGACGACAATACGGGTCGTTTGAAAAAGTGCGGTCACCGGATGCCTCTCTGATTAAACGGATCCTTGCTATAGTAGCGAGTCACTGACAGGACCACCAACACAACACCATGTCGTTCGTTCCCATAGGCTTATTGTTTCTGCGTCTCATGGCTTGCTTGCCTCGCCCTGTAGGACGCGCTGTGGGGCGGACGCTAGGACGATTGCTGCTACGTCTCGCGCATTCTCGTCGGCAGGTGACGCGGACGAATATCACGCTGTGTTTTCCCGAGAAGAGTCAATCTGAGATCGATGCAATTACCCGAGCGTGCTTTATTGACAATGGCATCGGCCTGATCGAGACCGCCTGGGCGTGGTATCGGCCAATGGAGACTGTGCTCCCTGAAGTGCGCTTTTCTGGTCTTGAGCATGTCACTGCGCGGGCTGAAGGGCAGGGCATCTTACTGCTGTGTCCGCATTACAGTATGTTGGATTTAGTGGCGCCAATCATCCACCAAGCCGTCGGACGATTCGTGGTCACTTACCGCCCCAATGACAACCCAACATTTGATCAAGCGGTCTGTCAAGGACGCCAACGTTATGCGGATCTTATCGATGTTCGCGCGATGCGAGAAACCCTCAAAGCACTCAAAGGGGGCAAGGTTGTTTGGTTTGGACCCGATCAGGATATGGGCCCGAAAGGATCTGTCTTTGCACCCTTCTTTGGGCACCTCGCGTGCACCGTAACGACACCCTCGCGTCTCTTGTCACTGACCAACGCTCGCCCGGTTTTTCTGTCGCTTCGACGAGTTGCTGATGTCTATGAAGCACATTTTTCAAGCTTCCCAGATGGCTATCCCAGCGATGATTTAGTGGCCGACGCGACTCTCTTAAATGCCACCATCGAAACAGCAATTCGTGGTGCACCCACGCAATATATGTGGATGCATAAACGCTTTAAAACGAACCCTGATCTCAGTCGGCAGACACGTTACCTTGAGACTGAAGCCAGTGAATCACAGCCGCCGCAGTAATGCTGCCCATGCGCCCATCGGGAGCAACCATGCAATGTGATCCTGACTGAACCGGGCCTACCCGGGCGGGGTCGGTTGGGCCAAAGAGTACCAACAGCGGCACGCCCAGAGCATCCGCGACATGGGCTAGCCCTGTGTCCACCGCAATGACAGCGCGCGCGCCCGCGATACAGGTCGCCACCTCCGTCAAGGTCGCGCCAACCATCCAATGGAATCCCAGAGCAGGGCAGCGTGCAGACAATGCCTGTTGCTCAGCAACCGTTCCTACAGCAAAGACGACCTCAGCATAGTGATCACTGGCCCACACCGCGACATCAGCCCAATGATCCAGTGACCACTGCTTGTTTACCCGACTGGTTCCAGGCAATAGCACAAGTCGATCAGCCATCGCTGTCGAGCATCGCAAATCAATTGAGGCATCCGGCAAGGTGTCCGGAACCCGATAGCCGAGTGCGTGCGCGAATAGCTGCCGCGTCCGACTGATGGCATGCTGTGCTGGTGAGATCGCATGGCGACGCTGGTAAGCAAAACTAGCCAGACTCTCACGTGCTGAACGGCGATCAAAGCCATGTGTCGAGCCCTCTGCAAATCGCGTCAGTAACCATGCGCTCTTCAGCAGACCTTGTGCATCAATGATGGCATCGTAGGGCGATGCAGATAATGCCGCCTTATATCCGGTGAATTCGCGTGAAAACCAAAGCTGAAAAAGACGTCCTTTCCAACGACGTAGGGGAATTTGTAAGACATCTCGGACCGATGGATGCCAATGGGGTATTTCCGCGAACGCGGGCTCACAGACCCAATCAACGACTAAATGCGGATATGCGCGAGCCGCATCAGTAATTGCAGGAAGCGTGTGAACAAGATCGCCCATCGAGGAGGTTTTCACCACCAAGATGCGCATTAATCCGCCAACCTTAGTGCGCGGTTCATGGCCTCCATCACGACATCCACAGATAACTCCGCAAGACACGCCTGATGCTCCAGAGGACATACCCGCTGAAAGCAGGGCTGGCATGGGACGGCATGCGTTAACGTCACTGCATGCTCGGACAATGGCGGCGTTTCTGTCATCGAAGACGGCCCATAGAGGGCGACCAACGGACGACCCACAGCCGCTGCGATATGCATCAGTCCAGAGTCGTGCGTCAGCACAGCGCGACTCATCCCAATAAGGTCGATCGCATCCAATAAACGCGTTTGACCGATCAAATTACTCAGATTACTGCGGTATACCTCTGGAATTCCCGCCGTGATTGCGAGTCCTGCGTCTCGATCATTGGCGGATCCCAGCAGAGCAACCTGATAGCCATCAACTAACAGTCGGTGCGCAATCACTGCATGATGCTGCATGGGCCACGCTTTGGCAGGACCATATTCCGCGCCAGGACAGATCACCACCAATCGTGACGGATCTAACCCAAACTGCGACTGCAGGGCCGCCTGATGATCGGCATCGACGACCAACTGAGGATAGGGCGTGGCCACAGGAAGTTGCAATGCGGACAGCGCCAGATTTCGTGGATAGTTCAAGGCTGCATAGCGATCCAACATCATTGGAAAGCGTGATTCCACTAAGACCCGACACTCTGTCAATAACCATTGCCGCCATTCACCGCGCCATCCAATTCGGCGCGGAATGCGGGCCATCCAGGGAATTAATGCTGACTTGAACGAGTTCGGGAGTACAAATGCACGGTGGTATTGTTCAGCTTGCAGAGTCTTTGCAAAGGCTAAACGACCTTTGAGGTTCAGTTCACCATGCGCAAAGGGCGATTCAATCCATCCACTCACCTCAGGCATCCGGCGAGCGACGTCGAGACACCAGGCGGGGGCCATCACATGAATCCGGTCATCTGGTCGATTCCCATGGATACTTTGAATCAATCCATGGGCCATCATCATATCCCCAACCCAGTTGGGGCCGACAATGAGCGTCGGCATTGCTAGCCCTGAACCTGGCTGACCCAATCCGCATAGCGGTCTGATCGGCCATGCACGAGATCGAAGTAATCATTCTGCAAGAGCTCAGTCATCGGACCTCGGCTTCCTGCTCCAATTGGGCGATTATCTAATTCTCGAATCGGCGTGACTTCCGCTGCTGTTCCAGTGAAGAAGGCCTCATCAGCAATCACGACTTCGTCACGAGTAATCCGCTTCTCAACCACCTCAATTCCTCGATCTTTTGCTAGCGCAAAGATCGTTCGGCGGGTAATCCCGTCCAAACAACTGGTCAACTCAGGTGTGAACAACACACCATTACGAACGATAAAGATATTCTCGCCAGATCCTTCAGCCACATAGCCTTCAGGATCCAGTAACAATGCCTCATCGCAGCCGCTCGCGAGCGCCTCTTGGAGCGCCAACATTGAGTTCATGTAGTTCCCATTTGCCTTGGCTTTGGTCATCGTGATGTTGACGTGATGGCGCGTGTAACTGGCTGTTCGAACTTTAATGCCTCGTTGGATGCCCTCGTCACCCATGTATGAGCCCCAAGCCCAGGCAGCCACAATCACGTGGGTTTTGAGGTTATCAGCGCGTAACCCCATGCCCTCAGATCCATAAAAACACATCGGTCGAATGTAGGCGTGTTGCAGTTGATTGGATGCAACCGAGGCCTTTTGCGCGGCATTGATATCATCCATGCTAAATGGAATCTTCATACCAAGGATTTTCGCGGAATCAAACAGCCGCCGCGTATGGTCTTCCAGCCTAAAAATTGCGGCCCCGTGCGCCGTTTCATAGGCACGAACGCCTTCAAAACAGCCCAAACCATAATGCAATGTGTGCGTCAGCACATGTGTCTGACAGTCACGCCAAGGGCGAAGTTCGCCATCAAACCAAATCAATCCGTCGCGATCTGCAAAATTTGGGTGCATGTTGTTTTCTATCCAATCCAGTCAGTGATCAATCATCCAAGCCGCCCACAAAGCCTGCACCTGGACTCGCTCGACTGAAAAATCCGCACCCTGAATATCGGCGGTTTGTTCGGCGAGCAGCGCATGATGCTGAGATCGTCGATAACGCAAATACGCGTTAGACAACCACCGTGCATCGGCTTCAAGCACGCATCCAGAGGCGACAAGACCTTCCAGCTGCCGAATATTATCGGTATAGATCGCCAGCTCAGGGTGCTGTGGTGCGTGTGCGAGAATTTGATATTGCACCATAAATTCAATATCGACGATACCACCCGTGTCGTGTTTGAGGTTGAAGCCCTGACTTGAATCCGAATTGGCCAAGTGAGCACGCATTTTTTCTCGCATTGCGACCACGTCGTCGCGCAATTGAAATAAGGGCTTCGGGGTTGTCAGTACCGTCTGACGAAGCGTGGCCAAGCGTGCATTCAAGGCTGAATCCCCTGCGACAGGTCTTGCGCGAACAAACGCCTGAAGCTCCCAGGTCCAGGCTTCCTCATCCAAATACTTCGCAAAAGCATCAAAGCCAATCACCATCAAGCCACTGCGACCCGATGGGCGAAGTCGAATATCGATTTCAAACAGTTTGCCGAATCGGGTTTGCGTCTCGAGTAGCGCAATAACTCGACGCACCACGCGCTGCACAAACACACCGCCCTCGATGGGCTGTGGACCCAAGGTATCTGCATGTGCATCAATCGAGTGCACAAACACCAGATCCAGATCCGAGCCATAGCTCATCTCAATGCCACCCAACTTGCCGTAACCAAGGACCGCCACGCCCAAGTCATGTTCCGCGCCCACAGGCCTGCCGTGCCTGGCCTCAACGTCTCGGTACGCAAAGCTCAACACCTCGGCAATCACCGCCTCAGCAATCCATGTCAGTTGGTCTGACACCCGCATGACGGGGATGTCTTCGGTCACTTCAAATACCGCCACCCGAAATGCCTGCCCGCGAGCAAATTGCACGAGGGTTTCAATGAGCGCCTCCGCATCCTCTGGATCAAGGCGCGCCAAACGGCTTTGCAGCTCACGTCCCAGCGCTTGCCGATCTAGCAGCACTTGATCGACTCGCAAGCCCAGTAATTCGTCCAACAGGATCGGCATCTCGGTCAGTCGTTTGGCAATCCAAGGTGACTGGGCAATCAAATCGACCATGCGCTGCAATACTGCCGGTTCTTCGACCAAAAGCGCCAAATACGCACTGCGTCGTAGGCAGGTATCTAAAAATTCCAGCATGCGTTCAGTACAGGCCGAATCGTATCGAGAGAGCAGGGGGCCCAATGCGCTGATGACCCGTACCAGTCGACCACGCGCAACCGGCTCCAATCGCTCACACTGTGGTTCATCAAGATAGGCACGTAGACGACTCGCCACTGTCTCTGTCACCGGCTGTGCCGTCATCGACTCGGTCTCGGGTTCGCCAAGAAACGCGGTGAATTCATGACGAATACGCTGCATGGTCGCATGCAGCCCAGCTTCAAACTCGGAGACACCCTTAAATCCAAGAATCAAGGCAAGCGCCTGTCGACGCGCTGGATCTGATGGTAAGGCTTGTGTCTGCTGATCTGACTCGGCCTGAATCACGTGCTCTACGTGGCGCAACCAGCAATAATCCGCGCGGAGCTGCTGCGCCACATCGGCTGGCATCATGTCATGACGTATCAGCGCCTCAATAGCCGTCAAAATAGATGGCGTGCGGAGGTCTGGTAAACGCCCACCACGCAGTAGTTGCAACGCTTGGACAATGAATTCAGCTTCCCGAATTCCACCTTCACCCAGCTTCACATTGTCAGTTTTTCCCTGCCGACGAACCTCAGCGGCAATCTTTTGCTTCAAATCCCGAATGGATTCAAAGACTCCAAAATCCAGGTATTTTCGATACATAAAGGGAGTCAAATCGGCTAATAGCGCGTCCCCTAGAGCACAATCCCCAGCGACTGTCCGCGCCTTTAATAAGGCAAAACGCTCCCATTCACGGCCATGTTGTTCGTAATAATCCGTAACTGCCGACACGGGTAACACCAGACGGCCTGCACTGCCCCATGGTCGTAGCCGCTGATCCACACGAAATACAAAGCCGTCCGCTGTCTGTTGATCGAGGCTCTTCGCCATACCTTGAATCACGCGGGTAAAAAAATCTGCATGATCACGCGTCCGAGGGCCGGCTGTTTCACCATCAGAGCCGTACACACAAAAAATATCGATATCTGACGACACATTGAGCTCTTGGCCGCCGAGCTTACCCATCCCAATCACTGCAAGCCGAGCATCGCTGGGCGCACCCCAGAGTCCAATCTGACTGCGGAAATGATGATCAAGGCTGGCCTGCAATGCCGATTCCGCCATCGCAGTCACGGTCGTCATCGTTTGGGTCAATGTCTCCGCGCCGCTCAATACCCGCCAATACACCCCAGCCTGCTGGCGCATCCGTAACTGTCGAGCGACTCGATCAAAGCTGGCAGTCTCTGTGATCCCTGACAGGGACTGCCACTCGAGGCGGATCTCCTCCGATGCGGGCGTTGCTGCGATGAGGCCTTTCTCAACTGACAGTGCCCATTCCGGGTCACGTCGAGCGTACTCCGTCAAAAACCGCGAGTAACCAAATGCATCCATGTCAGCTCAATCCTTGTTGACTCTCTATCATCCAACGCCCCAGTCCAGTTGGGATTTCACCACGCTCGACCGCCGGCCTCCAACGACGAGTGACTGGGTCCCCAATGGCATCTAACGCGCGAATCGCCTCTTGAGGGCTCGGACCAGACAACGGATCGAGCATCCGACTGAGTCGATTGATCCAACCCAATCGCGTCGTCGGGAACGGATCAAACACAGGAGACTCAGCACGAATCAGCCGCTCGCCCCGCTCAGCCTTGCTCACCACTGCCATGTAGGCGGGAATCTGATCTGCTAACTGCATCCCCAACCAAAGCAGCCGATCCAATGGGCCTGCATGCCACTCAAGTTCCAACTCCGAGACCGGAGAACTCTTGGAACCGACCGTGACCTCGCCGCGATCCAAGGACACGGTAAGCGCCAGCCCTTGATCCCGTATGAACCAATCGGTCCGCCACAATACATTCTGAAACACCGCCCCCAGTGCAGCAGGCGCGAGAAGCTGCCGTACTTCCAGGGTCAAGGGTAAGGCTGCCAACGCGGACCAGTCGAGCGCATCATCGGTCACGGGAATATTCCACTCTTGGCGCTGACTCAATCCAGATTCATCCGGCTCACGGACCTTGACTGTCATTTCAATGGTGTCATCGACCTGACGCAACCGAATTGCGACCCCCAGCGCATGCAAGGCCCCCGACGATGTGTCGAAATAGGTATTCCCCAGGCGCCGTTCGGACTGGCGCTCGACATGCTCTAAACCAAGTCCAGCAAGCAAGCCATCCAAACGATCGGCGAACAAGTCACGCACGCCAAGTTTCAATTCGCGCTCGATGGGATCTGGAGTTACTGGGGAATTCATCGCACAATCCTAAGTCATATCAAGGAGACACCGTGATTCAAACCGAACCGATTGTGGCCTGGCTGAGAGAAGCGGGTCCCTATATTGAGTCATTCCGTGGGAAGACCTTCGTTGTCCTACTCTCGGATGAGCATGGCTCAGAAGTCAACTACAGTCGTTTGGTGGAAGACCTCTGCCTACTCCATGCGCTCGATGTCAAACTGGTCCTAGTACAAAGCACGCGCCATGCCATTGATCGGCATGTCACAGCACGCGGCGTCCCATCAGAGTTTCATGCGACACGTCGTATCACCGATGGTGCATTACTCATCGCGGTGCAAGAGATTGTCGGCCAGGCTCGTCTCGCTTTTCGGGGGCTCTACACCCGCGCGATGCATCGCAATCGGGGCACAGCGCCGATGGTCTCTGGTGCCTTCGTCACCGCCAAGCCACTCGGCGTCCATGGTGGCGTGGATCACCAGTTCACCGGCTCGGTACGGAAAATCGACATTGCAGGTATCCGCGCCCAACTTGACTTAGGTGCCGTCGTCTATCTCGACCACCTTGCCCACGCCCCAAGTGGCCAACTCTATAATTTGGCAAGTGAAGAAGTGGCGTCTCAAACCGCGATTGCCTTGCACGCAGACAAGCTGATCTTATTTGGTCCCACACCGACCTGTGTTGATTTAGATCAAACTGCGCTCACAGAGCTCACCAGCCGGACACTCGATCGAGTACTTCCAGCCCAAACGCCAGAAATGCAGCGTCGCCTCAATACGGCTGCAATTGCCCTCAGGGGTGGCGTCAAGCGGTGTCATCTTGTGCATGCGGCAACTGATGGGGCTCTGCTCACAGAATTATTAACGGTTCAGGGATCAGGAACCATGGTCACCGGTGAGGCAACTGCTCGCGTTCGCCCGGCGCGCCTCGATGACCTCAGTCACTTGCTGCATCTCATGCAACCTTTGGAAGAGGCTGGATCACTGGTCCGACGCTCGCGGGAACAGCTTGAAGCCGAAATCCAGAATTTCATGGTGATGGACTGTGACGGGCGTATTCTCGGCTCAGCCGCGCTCTACCCCTTGGATACAGGGACTGGTGAGCTCGCCGCTTTGGCTGTCGATCCCGATCATACCGGGGTCACTATTGGCACACAGCTCTTACATGCCATTGAACACGAAGCGCGGAATCGTGGACTGCAGACACTTTGCGTGCTCACAACCCTAGCACCTGATTGGTTTAGTGAACGCGGCTTTGTGCGTGCATCACTGACTGATCTGCCGGATAATCGAAAAGCGATGTATAACTTTCAACGCAATTCTCTCATCCTCACCAAGGCCTTATAGGACTGTCCCATGACCGATCATTCTCGCCGTAAGCATTCCGCCGTCATTGTTGATGGTTTAAATCAAACACCGTCTCGCGCGATGTTGCGTGCTGTTGGCTTTAGTGATGACGACTTCAAAAAACCACAAGTTGGTATTGCCAGTACCTGGTCCATGGTCACGCCCTGCAATATGCACATCAATACACTCGCCGACTGTGCTGAAAAAGGGGCAAATGCGGCCGGAGGGAAGGGTGTTGTCTTCAACACCATCACTGTCAGTGACGGAATCAGTATGGGTACCCCAGGAATGCGGTATTCGTTGGTCAGCCGTGAAGTGATTTGTGACTCCATCGAAACCGTGGTGGCCGGTCAAGGTTTTGACGGGATCGTCACCATCGGTGGCTGTGATAAAAATATGCCTGGATGTGTCATGGCGATGTTGCGCCTGAATCGGCCGTCTGTGTTTGTCTATGGCGGCACCATTCAGCCCGGTGCGGAGCGCCGGGACATTGTCAGCGTCTTTGAGGCCGTTGGCGCGCGTGCTGCAGGCACCATCGATGATGCAGAACTGATCGCGGTTGAAAAGACCGCGATTCCAGGACCTGGATCCTGTGGTGGGATGTATACCGCAAACACCATGGCCAGCGCCATTGAAGCCCTTGGATTGTCATTGCCCAATTCGTCAGCCCAAGAAGCTATCTCGGGGGATAAGCGGATTGATTCGGAGCGCGCCGGTGAAGCCGTTGTGCGCCTTATTGAGCAAGATCTCAAGCCGCTCGATATTGTGACCCGTCAATCCTTTGAAAACGCCATCACAGTCGTCATTGCCTTGGGTGGATCCACCAATGCTGTGCTCCACATGCTAGCCATGGCACACACTGCAAATATCCCTCTGAGCCTGGATGACTTCACAGAAATTGGGAAACGTGTGCCCGTTCTGGCGGACGTGAAGCCATCTGGGAAATATCTGATGAGCGAATTAATTGCGATCGGCGGGATACAGCCACTGATGAAAATGTTGCTCGACCAGGGCCTACTGCATGGAGACGTTCTGACTGTGACTGGACGTACGTTGGCGGAAAACCTTGCCGAGGTGCCCCCCTATCCCGCCCACCAAGACATCATTCGTGCCTTCGATAATCCGGTCAAAGCCGATAGTCACCTCCGTATTCTTTACGGGAACCTCGCGCCCGAGGGCGCGGTGGCTAAAATCTCAGGCAAGGAAGGTCTCACATTCACCGGGAAGGCACAGTGTTTTGACTCCGAAGAGGCAGCTCAAGCCGCCATCATCGCTGGAGAGGTTGAAAAAGGGACCGTCATTGTCATCCGTTATGAGGGGCCCAAAGGGGGGCCGGGGATGCGGGAGATGCTGTCACCGACCAGTGCCATCATGGGCCGAGGGCTTGGTAAGGACGTTGCTCTGATCACTGACGGACGATTCTCTGGCGGCTCACATGGCTTTGTCATTGGCCATGTCACCCCTGAAGCTGCTGTCGGTGGACCGATTGGACTGCTTGAGGACGGCGATGTCATTACCATCGACGCAGAGCAGAACCGACTCGCAGTCGAGCTTGATGACGCCACGCTAGAGGCTCGTCGAGCAAAGTGGGTCATGACCAAAGAGATTCCAACCCGCGGCGTCCTTGCAAAGTTTGCGAAATTGGTATCAAGCGCCAGTACCGGCGCTGTGACTGACTAACGCCGATCAAACACTCGAAAGGTATGGTCAGGCTCACCTGGTTGAGCCTGACCAACTTGAGAGCTGACCTCAGCAAATAAGGTCATATCCAGATCCTGAAGAGCAGCGTCACCGTCCGGCTGGAGATGCACCTCCGTGATATACCATCGATCGATATAGGGTGCGCCCAACCGATAAATTTCTGCACCGCCAATGAGCATCACCGCATCGGCGCCATCCAACTCCGCCTGGGCAGTTGCAATCTTCAACGCATCCTCTATTGAGGATGCCACCTTCACCCCTGGTGACTGCCAATCTGGCTGACGGGTGATCACCACATTGGTTCGTCCTGGGAGCGGACGGCCAATTGACTCAAAGGTCTTGCGACCCATCACGACCGGCTTTCCAAAGGTCTGCGCTTTGAAATACTTTAAATCGGATGGCAAATACCACGGGAGCTGATTATCACGACCAATCACCCCATTTTCAGCGCGTGCAACGATCGCGGACACCCGAATCATATGGCCACCGGCGCTTTGATGTGGGGATGCGGATCATATCCCTCAATTTGAATGTGCGCCTCTGTATATCCCGTAATATCGACAGGCTTATCCAATAGCGTCAGACGCGGCAATGGCCGTGGCGTCCGCGTTAATTGCTCTTTGGCCTGCGAGAGATGGTTTTGATACAGATGCACGTCGCCACCAGTCCAAACGAAATCCCCGACGGCTAAATCGCATTGGTGCGCGACTAAGTGCGTCAATAACGCATAGGACGCTATATTAAATGGGACTCCTAGAAAAATATCTGCCGAACGTTGATAGAGCTGGCAGGAGAGGGCGCCATTGGCAACGTAAAACTGAAATAAGGTATGGCAAGGCGCAAGTGCCATCCGGCCTCTTTGCACATTGGCTTGCGGGCTCATTGACTCATCAGGGAGCAGTGCAGGATTCCATGCAGACACCAATAAGCGTCGAGAATCAGGACGTGCCTTAATTTGCGTAATGACCTCTATGAGTTGATCAATCGTGCGTCCATCGGGTGCCGGCCAACTTCGCCATTGTGCCCCGTAAATAGGACCTAAATCGCCAGTTTCCGTCGCCCACTCATCCCAAATTTTGACACCATGTTCTCGGAGATAGGCGGTATTTGTATCACCGCGAATGAACCAGAGAAGCTCATGAATAATGGACTTCAGATGCAATTTCTTCGTGGTGACCATAGGAAAGCCATCTGACAAAGCAAAACGCATTTGATGCCCAAAGAGACTGAGTGTACCGGTCCCGGTCCGATCGCCCTTTGCATGGCCCGACTCAAGTAGTAACTTCAAGACATCAAGATACGCTTGCATGCAGATTCCCTTTTCGCACAAATAACCAAAGGCCGATCAGCATCATTGGTACTGTTAACAACTGACCCATGGTCACCCAATCTAACCAAACAAATCCCAAATGCGCATCCGGTTCGCGCACAAACTCCACCGCAAATCGAAACACTCCATAGCCAATTAGAAAGAGTCCGGTGACTTGTCCAGCGCGCCGAGGCGTCCGAGCATAGACATGCAACACCACAAATAACACAACACCCTCTAAGGCAAACTCATAGAGTTGACTCGGGTGACGCGGTAACGGGCCGCCATTTGGAAATACCATGCCCCACGGAAGTGTCGTGGTTCGCCCCCACAGCTCACTCCCAATAAAATTACCCAGCCGGCCCAACGCCAGGCCGATCGGAACCAGTGGGGCCAGTGCATCACCCAAAACAAGCGGTGCAATCTGATGCTTCTTCGCGAACCACCAAGTCAGCCCGATCACACCCAGTAAGCCTCCGTGAAAAGACATTCCGCCTTCCCAGATGGCCAATGCACTCAAAGGGTCCGCGATAGTGCGCTCAAGCTGGTAAAACAACACATAGCCAAGGCGACCCCCTAGGATGACGCCGATTGCCACCCAACCCACAAAATCAGACAAGGCGTTCGCATCCATTGGAAACCGACCCGCCTGAATGCGACGACGCGCTAACCAGTAGCCCCCGAGAAAACCGAAGACATACATGAGGCCATACCAATGAATCTGCAAAAATCCGAGGTCAAGCGCCACTGGATTGATCTGGGGATAGGTCATGCCAAAATCTTCCACACTAAGCGAAACGCGACGAGCCATAAAAATGCCGCAAAGAGGCGCTTCAAAATAACTTGATCCAGCACATGTGCAAGCTTCACACCAAAGCGTGCCGCAACGGTGCTGGTTGCGACAATCCCCAAGAACGCAGGGACGTACACGTACCCCGCAGACCATGGAAGACGATCAGGAGTCTCCCAACCTGTCACAATAAAGGTCAGAGTCCCAGCAGTCGCTGTGGGTAAGCCAAGCAGCGCCGCCGTTCCCACAGCGCGTTTGACCTGCTCACCAAAACTCGTCATGAGCGGAACTAAGAATGCTCCGCCAGCGATCCCCATCATCGCACTGAGCCAACCAATGCCAGTTCCAGTCACAGCAATCACGGCAGCAGAGGGTCGTTTCTCATCACCGGGCGCGACGACTTTTGTTGCTGTCAAAAAAAGCTGTGTCCCCATCGCCATCAAAAATAACCCCAGCATCAAGGTCAGGGTCTCGCCACGCAGCTGATCTGCAGTCCAACCTCCGATGACACCACCGATGATCAGAAATGGGACCAAACGACGGATCCAAGTCCAGAGCAGGGCACCTTTCTTATAGTGGTTATACGAGGAGCTCAAGGCGGTCATCACCACGCATGCAAGCGAGGTCCCGACGGCGACGTGCGAAGCAATATCAATTGAGAGACCCAGTATGTCGAAGGTCAACAGCAGCACCGGAACAATGACGATCCCACCACCAACACCAAAGAGACCGGCAATCACCCCTGAGACAACCCCCAGAGGCAGATAAATCAAAAATTCCATTACTGGCAGGCCTCGAGCGCCAACGTATCCCGCAGTGATGGTGGTAACAGTAAACTCAAACCGTGCTTCAAAAACGCTTCAGACAAGAGATGCAGAACCTGCTCCCCAGATTCGAGTGATAACGCAAGTGCGGCCAAGGATTGGCAATCCGATCGATCAAACGCCAGCACTGCCCGCTTCACCTTGGCCAAGCTCGAGCCAGACATGGACAGTTCATCAAAGCCAAGTCCGACCAACAAGACGGCGGCCATTGGATCACCCGCCATTTCTCCGCATAGCGCAACAGGAATACCGGCGCCACGCGCTGCTTGGCAAGTCTGATCAAGGGCACGCAATACTGCTGGATTGAGGCTGTCAAATAAATTCGCGACCCGCGCATTGGTGCGATCAACCGCCATCACATATTGCGTCAAATCATTTGAGCCGACAGATAAAAAGTCACATTGGCGCGCCAGTTCTGGCGCCATATACACTGCACTCGGTACTTCAATCATCGCCCCAATTTCAGGGGTTTCTAGATGCATCCCATCACCGCGAAGCTCGCCTAAGACACGCGCAATCAGCCGCTTAGACGCGGTCAATTCAGCCACGGTGCTGACCATCGGTAATAGAATCCGTAAATTATCTAATCCCTCAGATGCACGCAGCATGGCTCGAATCTGGGTAATAAAAATCTCTGGATGATCGAGGGTGACACGGATGCCGCGCCAGCCTAGAAACGGATTGGACTCTTCAAAAGAAAAGTACGGGAGACCCTTGTCACCACCAATATCTAAGGTTCGCATCACCACTGGGTTGGGCGAATACTGATCCAGTTCATCTTGGTAAATAGCACGCTGTTCGTCTTCTGTGGGAAAACGACTCCTTGATAGGAACGCGAACTCTGTTCGATATAAGCCGACACCGCCAATCCATGATCGCTGGAGCTGGGACAGCTCACCAAACAGGCCGGAATTGAGCATCAACAAAACGCCATGACCATCTCGGGTCGTGCACGGTCCTGGGCCCACACGATCTAAGTCTGCTTGCAACACCTCTGCTTCAACGATGGCCTCTTGGTAGGCGTCACGGACTGCCTCAGATGGATTAGCCACCACCTCACCGCGCCACCCATCGACGACCACAATGGTGCCTTGCAGATCTGACACCGGCAGGTCGGTTGCTCCCATGACAGCCGGGATTCCGAGGCTCCGCGCCAGAATCGCGACGTGGCTGTTCGCAGATCCCTTCACCGAGACAATCCCCTTGAGACGATGCTTCTGAATCTCACCCAACATCACCGGGGTGACATCCTCAGCCACTAAAATCGTATCCTCGTGAAGTGGGCCTAAATCATCCACTTGATCTTGCAAACGGGCCAGAATGCGGCGGCCCAAATCCAGCAAATCTGAGCCACGCTCCCTCAAATAAGCGTCTTGCATGGCCTCAAATCGCGCGACCAAATCCAAGACCACATATTTCAGCGCAGTCTCTGCACTTTCGCCTGATCGAATCCGTCGGCACACTTCGCCGCTCAAAGCGTGATCCTCGAGCATCCTCAGATAGGTCTCAAATAGGGCCATCTCAGACTGCTTGAGGCTCGCTGACAAATTCTGGCTGATCCGCCTTAACTCATCTTTCACCGCGCTCAGGGCCACTTGAAAGGCTGCCAATTCACGCTCTGGGTCATCCGTCATCCGATCACGAACCCGGCGCAGCATTGCCGGAGGCTGGCGCACCAGACAGGTTCCCATGGCAATCCCGGGCACGCCCGCGACACCTTTGAAGTGAACATCAATGCCAGTCGCTTCATCACCCTGACCACCACCGGTGCGCAAGGCACCAGAAATCTTGGCGTGGGCAATCAATGCGGACAGCTGTGCAGCCACTGTGATCAACAGTGACTCTTCGTCATCAGAAAATCGCCGCGGGGTGACTTGCTGGACCACTAATACTCCGAGGACTTGCCGCTGATGGACAATGGGAACACCCAGGAAGGAATAAAATTCTTCTTCCCCAGTCTCCCTTAAGAATCGAAACGCTGGGTGACGAGGGGCATTGTCAAGATTCAACAGCTCCTCGCGGGTCCCCACGGTCCCAACCAAGCCTTCACTGAGGCCGAGACTTGCTTTCCGAACCGACTCGGGCTTTAACCCATCTGTCGCCATCAACACCCATCGATCTGACGCATCATCTTTTAGATACACAGAACACACACCGGTCTGCATGATGGATTTGACGCGACTCACGATCAGATCCAAAGCAGCATCGAGGTTTTCGGCATCGGTGACTGCTTGAACCAGTCGCCGAAGAGTGTCTAGCATGCAAGCGGTCCAAACCAGCGCAGGGCCGGTGACAGTTCAGTGAGAGCACGACGATAGACATCACGCTTGAAGGGAATCACTTGGCTCAATGGATACCAATATGACACCCACTGGTGCGCGTCAAACTCAGGGTGGTCAGCAACATCAAACTTGGGTGTCATCATTAAGTCCGTGAGAGCAAGCAGGTACCACCGCTGCTTTTGACCAATACAAGTTTGCTTTCCACGTTGCCGGATCAGTGATTTTGGTAACTGGTAACGCAACCAACCCGCAGTATGCGCTAACACCGCGACCTGTTGTGGCTTCACACCTAATTCTTCATACAGCTCACGAAACAGGGCATCATCCGGCGTCTCACCTGAACGGACTCCGCCTTGCGGAAACTGCCATGCATTTTCGCCCCGCCGTCGAGCCCACAGCACGGTGCCGGTCGGATGCGCGAGGATAATCCCCACGTTGGGCCGATATCCGTCCTGATCAATCATGCCTTGCAACTCCCGTTTAACCTCCGCATTCTTTCAAGTTTTTGAAGTACGCTCAATTCTTCTGTGGGGTTTTATGCGTCTAGCTATTTTTGATCTTGACCATACTTTGTTGCCATTCGATAGCGACAAGTCATGGAACCAGTTTCTGATCGACGCAGGCGTGGTCGATGCGTCCTACTATCAGGAACGCAACGACCAGTTCTATCAGGACTACCTCAACGAGTCCTTGGATATTCGCGCCTATCAACGATTTGCGACCGAAGTGCTACGCACGCATCCTCTAGAACAGGTCATCGCACTCCGTGCAGACTACCTCGCTCAAATAATCATCCCCGGACTACTGCCGAAGGCATTGGCCTGTATTGCTGACTATCGGCGAAAAGGGTTTTTCACACTCATTATTTCCGCCACAAACGAATTTATCGTTGAGCCAATCGCCATATTGCATGGAGTGGATCACTTTCTAGGGTGTCGCCTTGAATTTATCGATGGGCGTTACACCGGTGAAATGGTGGGTGTGCCGACCTACCGAAACGGAAAAGTTGAGGCGCTCCAAAACTGGCTCACTGAGCGCCATGCCACTGCGGAAACAATCCACTTTTATTCCGATTCAATCAATGACTTGCCGCTCTTAGAACGCGCCGACGCTGCCTTCGCGGTTGATCCAGATCAGAAGCTCCGAGTAATTGCCGAAGCACACAACTGGCCAGTGATAGAATTCACTGACGGTTAGGGAGTCGTCATGAAGCACATTGGCTATATCACGCATTCGGATTGCATGATTCATGATATGGGTCACTTTCATCCCGAAAGCCCGATGCGCTTACAGGCCATCGATACACGGCTGCAGGCCCAAGGGATGATGCTCGACCTTACCCGAATGGAGGCAGTTCCAGCCGACCTCAGCGTCATCGAACGAGCGCATCCTCGTCAGTATGTGCATAACATCGAACAGATTGGCTATGACGCAATGCGCGGCGATCTGATCCCTGTGGATGGCGATACGTCCATAGGCCCCGGCTCTCTGCGAGCGGCCTTACTTGCCGCCGGAGCTGGATGTCAGGCGGTCGATGCCATCATGGCTGGGTCGATTGATCGCGCGTTTTGCGCCACGAGACCACCCGGACACCACGCTGAGAAAAGTTTGGCAATGGGCTTTTGTTTATTTAATAACGTCGCCATCGCCGCTCTACATGCAATTGAGGTGTACGGACTCGAGCGGGTCGCCATTGTGGACTTCGATGTGCATCACGGTAACGGAACCGTTGATATTTTCAGAGACGATCCACGCGTCATGGTGTGCTCAAGCTTCCAGCATCCGTTCTACCCAAATCGTCATGTCGAGGCACAAGGTGACCATCTGATCATGGCGCCGATCGATTCAGGCTCCGATGGGCTGGTCTATCGGAAGCGTGTTGAAAAGCCATTTTTTGACGCATTAGACAGATTTAAACCCGAGCTGGTGATTGTCTCCGCAGGATTCGATGGTCATGCAGAAGATCCCCTGGGGGAACTCAAACTGGTTGAAGATGACTACCGATGGCTCACAACCCTCATCAATGACATCGCAAATCGTCATGCAGACGGGCGTATCGTCTCAATCCTCGAAGGGGGCTATCACCTCGGTGCACTCGGTCGCAGTGTCTGCGCACATCTAGAAATGATGTTGCACGATTAACCCAAGACCCCATGCCGCCTATTTTCAAAAGCACGTAAATTCAGCACACTGTCCGATCAATGGATCCGCCCAGCATTTCGCCAGGCACCGCCAACTTGGAATCACAACCATGCATGCGCTAACGCTCTCTGACTACGAAGCGGTGATGACCCCGAACTATGGTGTGCCTTCCCGGATCATCCGAGAAGGACGTGGGGTCCATGTCACCGATGTCGATGGAGACACCTATCTGGATATGGCCGGAGGAATCGCTGTCAGCGCAATGGGACATTGCCACCCAGAGCTGGTCGCGGCGTTGGTCGCACAAGCCAATCGTGTCTGGCACCTCTCCAATACACTGGCGAATGAGCCTGCCATTGCGCTTGCCAAAGCGCTGATAGAGGTCACCTTCGCCGATCGCGTGTTTTTTGCGAACTCAGGAGCCGAAGCTAATGAAGCGGCCCTCAAACTCGCGCGGCGAGCTGCCTTTAATGAGTGTGGTCCAGAGAAGCATGAAATTATTTGTTTCGAGAATGCCTTCCATGGTCGGACACTCTTCACCGTCTCAGCGGGTGGCCAGCCTAAATATCGCGAAGGATTTGGCCCGCTGCCAGGTGGGTTTATTCATATTCCCTTTAACGAGTGCGCACCGTTTGAGCGGGCAATTTCGGAAAAGACGTGCGCGGTGATGGTGGAAGTCGTGCAAGGCGAGGGTGGGGTCCGCCCAATCTGCCCCACATTACTCGAAAAAATTCGGATTGCCTGTGATCGGGTTGGAGCCCGCCTAATCATCGATGAAGTGCAAACTGGGATGGGGCGCACGGGTCGCCTGTTCGGGTACCAGCATCACGACATCACACCAGACATCGTGACAAGCGCGAAAAGTTTGGGCTGCGGGTTTCCCATCGCAGCAATGCTCGCGAACGAGGCAACCGCGCAACACTTCACACTTGGGTCGCATGGCAGCACCTATGGCGGAAATCCAATGGGGTGCGCAGTCGCCCTAAAAGCCCTTGAGCTCATTAATCAACCGGAGATGCTTTCGCATGTCGAGCGAGTTGGCGCCCATCTGCAAGCCGGTCTGAACGCCCTCAATACCAAATATGGACTGTTTGAACGCGTTCGTGGCCGTGGTCTATTACTCGGATGCGTCTTGAAACCCGAGTTTCATGGCCGAGCAGGCGAACTTGTCAAAGCGGCGTTAGATTTAAAAATGCTGTGTTTGATTGCTGGTCCAAATGTCCTACGTCTTGCGCCGCCGCTGATCTTGAGCCAGGCGAACGCAGACGACGCCCTGTCACGCTTTGACCAGATCTTTGCCCGCTTCGAGAAAGACCCTGCGTGAGCATTAGGCTACACTGTGGCAAGAACCAATGGAGGTTGTGATGTTCATCAAACGACTACTGCTGACAACTGCAATCACGCTGGCAACACACTCCGTGTTTGCCTTTGATGTGGCTGGCATTCAAATTGGGGATGCACTAGCTAAGTTTGATGCGCTGAACTCACCAGCCAAGGAATTCATGACGGTAACCACAGGTGATGACGGACGAATTGTTCGCATCGTCTATCAACAGGCCGGCCTTGAGAATGACGAAGAGACTCAAGCAAAGCTTGTGCGTCGAATTTGTGATAAGTACGGCTGGGAAACACCCTGCTACATCGCGATGCAGGAAATTGAGGGCAACAACACACGCTTCCTCGATTTTTTCCATTTTTATCGCAACAAAGAGCGCACCGAACAACTGCGAGCCCGCATTAAGCGAACCAAGGCATTCAGCCTGACGCCTGATCTGACCATCGAACTCGATCTGATGGACTCAAACTATGCCAAATCACGCCAGGAACAGAAGAAAAGTGCCTCGGATTTGATTAAGTTCTAGCAACCACTCGTGCGCTCATCGCGCACTGCGGCGTTGCTCGATCAGCGCATTCATCAGTGTGAACAAAGCCTGCTGGCTTCCTGCCTGGCCCACGCCAGTCACATAACGTCCATCGATGACCATCGCAGGAACACCTGAAATCCCATAAGCTCGCGCACGGGCGTCGGCAAGCCGCATGCCGCTTTCGGTTGCAAATCCTTTCAATTCGCGGCGAACCACCGCTGGATCTGCACCAAATCGTGCGAGGAATTCGACAGCTTCATCCTCACGCAGAAGGCGCTTATTTTCCCGATGCAACGCGTTAAATAATGGCGTATGGACCTGATCGAGAATCCCAAGATTTTTTGCAACCCAAAACATTCGGGCATGCATCTCCCAGTTCCGCCCAAATACCACTGGCAGCCGAACAAACTGCACATCCTCTGGTAACTGGGCCTTCCATGCTTCAAGGGCAGGATCTAGTGAATCACAGTGCGGACATCCGTACCAAAACAGCTCAACCACTTCGATCTTACTCGGGTCCGCGGTCTGCACAGGCTTACTCAATTCTGCGTAGTGCACACCACTCTGAAAGGCTGCTTGGGCAAGTCCCGCGCAGGCCACCATGACGAAACCTAGGATCCAAGAACGCATCAGCGGAGTCCCTCGATGTAGCTCGCGACGGCCGTCATGTCGGCATCCGACATATTGACCGCTACACCATTCATCATGGTGTTGATACGCACACCATCACGGAATAGCTGCAATTGCTGAGTTGTGTATTGCGTCCACTGGCCATAAACCGCCGGGAATCCGGCAGATGCCATGCCGGCGCCAGCTGGACCATGACAGGCTGCACATGCGCTGATTCCCTTCGCCGCATCACCAAACCGATACAGTTGCTCACCTCGCGTCACTACCGCAGGGTCTGCGGCGCCAGGAGAGACTGACTGTGATGCAAAATAAGCAGCTAAATCAGCCATATCTGTGTCTGACAATGGCATGGCAATTCCCATCATCAGCGCATTGTTCCGAGACCCATTTTTATACGCCACTAAACTACTTTGCAGGTAACTCGCGTGCTGTCCCGCCAATTTCGGGAAGTCACCAGTCATACTGTTACCATCGACGCCGTGACAGCCCGCACAGGATGCACTCTTGACTTTACCGGCAGCCGCATCACCGGCATAGACTTCAGGGGTTGCTACTTGAGCAGCACTCACCGATAGGCTCAACACCAATCCGGGAAGAATCCAAACTGACTTCATTGTCATGATCTCTCGCTTGTTACGCGTCAACTGAAAACCTCCGGTAGTATACATTGCACCTACCGTTTGTGCAGTCTGGGAGCTGTGAACCTTGAGAGACCTTAGCCTTGACCCCTTGCTGAGCCAAGCGCGGTTCCATATCAGCGCGCCCACGCGCGCCTCCTGTCCCCCTGAATCAGGGCCAGAAATTGCGTTCTGTGGTCGATCAAACGCAGGAAAGTCGAGCGCACTCAATGTGTTAACTGGACAGAAAAACTTAGCGCGAGTCTCCAAAACACCCGGAAGAACACAGCTCATCAATTTTTTCGAGCTCGGCGATACCGATGCAGCCTTGGTTGATCTACCCGGATACGGATATGCCAAAGTCCCAGAAGCAATGAAGCGAGAGTGGCAAAAACACCTGGGGGATTTTTTGGAGCATCGCGTCACCCTACGCGGCCTTGTGGTGTTAATGGATATTCGCCTGCCCATGACGGCTCTCGATGCACAGTTACTGGCTTTCGCAGATGCGCGCAACCTTGAAACGCTGATATTGCTGACAAAATCAGACAAACTGAGTCATAACCAAGCTGCCAAGGCACGCATGGCGATGGTGAAAATTCGCCCAGAATCGACAATCTTGGTTTTTTCTGCGTTGCATAAAGTTGGACTGCAAGATGCGTCTGCATGGATTGTCGAGCGTATTCATGCAACCCCGTAAAATAAAAAACCCCGGTAGCTACTTCCGGGGTTTTTAAAGGCTGGTCGGGGTAAAACCAGCAACGAGGATCGAGGGAATCTCATCGTCTTATGTATATAGACGGTTGCCACCGCAAAAAGTTCAGTCTTTTCGAAAAAATTTTCAGACGACTGCGATTAATGCGCCTCAAACCAGCTTCGCCCATGTCCCATTTCGACAACGAGCGGAACAGACAGTTCAGCAGCCGACTCCATTGCCGCTCGAATTCCCGCTCGCGCAGCATCGATTGCCCTCGAGTCAACTTCAAATACCAATTCGTCATGCACCTGGAGCAATAGTCGGCAGGGCACATCGCTGTGCTCGAGCCAGGCCCAAACAGCAATCATCGCGCGCTTGATAATGTCAGCTGCAGTCCCCTGCATCGGCGCATTAATCGCAGCCCTTTCCGCTGCTTGGCGAACAGGGGCTTGCTTTGCATGAATATCCGGAAGCATTAACCGACGACCGAAGACGGTCTCGACATAGCCCTGGTCATGCGCCATCGCCCGTGTACGCTCCATATACTGCTTCACCCCCGGATAACGCTCAAAATACCGATCGATATACTGCTGCGCCTCACCACGATCAATTCCAAGCTGCCGCGCCAATCCAAATGCACTCATCCCATAAATCAGACCAAAATTGATCGCCTTAGCCCGACGGCGTAAATCGTCCGTCACAAACATGGGCTCAACGCCAAAAACATCTCCTGCTGTCGCACGATGAATGTCATCGCCACGGGCAAATGCCTGAACGAGACCTCGATCGGCAGATAGATGCGCCATTATCCGTAGCTCAATTTGCGAATAGTCCGACGCCAGCACTACCCAACCCGGTGGCGCGATAAAGGCTTTACGGATTCGCCGACCCTCTTCTGTGCGAATCGGAATGTTTTGCAAATTGGGGTCTGACGAACTCAAGCGCCCCGTGGAGGTCACCGCTTGATGAAATGACGTATGGATCCGGCCATCAATTGGATCGATATCCAAAGGTAGTTTGTCGGTATAGGTTCCTTTGAGCTTGGAGAGTGAACGGTGGGTAATCAGGATTTTAGGCAGCGGGTAATCCAGTGCCAATTCTTGCAACACTTCCTCATTCGTTGATGGCTGCCCTTTTGGGGTTTTCTTCAACACTGGCAACTTCAACTCATCATATAAAATGGCTTGTAATTGTTTTGGGCTTGCCAAGTTAAATGGGCGTCCGACGAGATCAATTGCTTCAGTCTCCAAAGCATCTAAGCGCTGACCTAAATCCAACGACTGTTGCGCTAAAATATCGGGATCAATCAACGCACCGTGATTTTCGATCGACCGCAAAATACCCATGACCGGCAGTTCGAGATCTCGATAAATCGATGCTAACGCCGGCACCGCCGATAAACGCTCTGCAAAACACTGAAATAGTCGATAGGTAATATCTGCATCTTCGGCGGCATATTGTGCAGCCGTCTCGATCGCAACGTCATCAAATCGAATCTGTTTTGCACCCTTTCCGCACACGTCTTCGTACGAAATCGTCTGATGCCCTAAATGCCGAAGAGCGAGACTGTCCATATCATGTCGACCGGTCGCCGCGTCCAAGACGTAAGACATCAGTAACGTGTCATCAAGTCCACAAGACACAGACAATCCAGCGCGTTCTAAAATGGTCAAGTCATACTTCAAGTGATGTCCGATCATTACTAAGGAGACATTCTCAAGAAGGCTCTGAATAGCACTCAAAATACTCGCACGACTGAGCTGATGGCCCTCACGATGTGCAATAGGGATGTAGCACGCAGACCCAGGTGCGTCAGACAGTGCGATACCCACCAAGTCCGCATGTCGAGCCACTAAGCTGGTTGTCTCAGTATCTAGGACAAATCGACCTGAAGATCGGCAACGCTCGATCCAGCTCGCCAGTTGAGCGTCAGTCCGCACAGTCTCGTAGCGCACGGAAACAGGTGTCGAAGTCTGGGCCGGTGTTTGCGCCTCTAGCAAATCAGATTGGGTACCCTGAGCCGTTGGTGAGGTCAATCGACCAAGCTGTCGAAGCGATTGCTGCATCTCAAGCTCGGTATACAAACTTGTTAATTGCGCAATATCTAGGGGCTGGCGTCGCAAGTCCCCAGGCCCGACCTCCAGCTCAACCGCACGATCGATCGTCACCAATAACTTTGACAGAGGGAGCTGCTCTAAATGGGCCCGAAGTCCTTCGCCAATCTTCCCGGTGATCTCATCTGCGTGCTGCACCAAGTTGTCGAGGGTCTCGTAAGTCTGAAGCCACTTCGCTGCGGTTTTTGGGCCACACTTTGGGATCCCTGGGATGTTGTCAACGCTGTCCCCTGTGAGTGTCAGAAAATCAATGATCTGGTCCGCGCGGACGCCAAATTTTTCGATCACACCAGACTCATCCAGTCGGCTATCGTTCATCGTATTGACCAGTGTGATCTGGGTATTGACGAGTTGTGCTAGATCTTTATCTCCAGTGGAAACGAGGACATCTCGGCCCGCGAGTGCCGCCTGATGCGCAAGGGTGCCGATCACATCGTCCGCCTCAACACCAGGGATCACCAAAAGCGGAAAACCAAGCGCTCGAATAATGGCGTGTAACGGCTCGACTTGAGCACGTAGATCGTCTGGCATGGTTGCCCGATTCGCCTTGTACTCAGAAAAGATCGCATCACGAAAGGTCTTCCCCGGTGCGTCAAAAATTACACCGATATCGCGAGCACCGGTCTGGGTTGCCAGCTTTTCGAGCATTGACACCACGCCTCGAATTGCGCCGACCGGTTGACCGCGGCTGGTGGTCAGTGGTGGCAGCGCATGGAACGCCCGATATAAGTATGAAGATCCATCCACAAGGACCAAGGGCTCTGTCATGACCACTCCAAGGCAGTGTCGAATTTGGTGTTGAACGGGCATAATAGCGCGCTTAGCAAGGATTGGTTCATGAGCGTCTATACTACCGTCACCGAAGCGGAGATGCGTGCATTCACTGCGCGCTTTGATCTTGGCCCATTGCACACATTTCGTGGCGTCGAGGCGGGCGTTGAAAACACCACCTACTTTGTGACACTCGGCAAATGCGAAGCGGTGTTGCAAATTTTCGAAGAACAAACTGCCGACGAAATTCCGTTTTTCATTGAACTCAATCGGCGCCTTGGGGCCGATCAAGTGCCCGTCGCGGTTCCCTTTGCCGATCATCATGGAGAGCGACTCCACACCCTGAAATCGAAACCTGCCGTATTATTTCCTCGGCTGCAAGGGAGTGCCATCGGAACACCCACGGTGTTTGCGTGCCAGCAAATTGGTGACGCCTTGGGCCGTATGCACAAGGTGTCTGGGGGTTATTCATTGCATCGGACAAACCATCGTTGGATCGAATGGTGGGAAGGGAATATTGAACGCGTCATCGATCTCGTCTCTACGCCTTTTGACTCAGTATTAAGGGAGCAAATCAGTCGATCGCGTCAATTTGTTGAATCCACTGCACACCTTCCGTCAGGGCTAATCCATGGTGATCTGTTCTGTGATAACGCGCTATTTCATGATGGTGAACTGACTGGAATCATCGATTTCTACAATGCCTGTGATGGCGCTTTCATCTTCGACCTTGCCGTCACAGTCAATGATTGGTGCTCATTACCCAGCGGTCGACTCGATCCCGATCGTGCCCATGCTCTCATCCGGGCCTATTGTCTGCAGCGGCCGATCACAGAAACCGAAAAGGATGCCTGGGCTGGTGCCCTCGAGACCGCAGCTTTGCGATTTTGGATGCTTCGGTTAGTCGCGTTAGCGCGAAAACGAGAAGGCGGCCCTCAGGCGCCACCACACGTCAAGGATCCAAATGATTTTTTAACCATCCTGCGTGCACGTCTCAATGATCCCCAGCGTGCCATTATTGATCTGGCGTGCTCAACAACGCCTTAAGGCAGCATTGGACCTTGGCGTGGCCGCTCATTTTGGCCAACGCCGCAACACCACTTTTAGGGCTTGCGGATACAGCCATTGCCGGACATTTACCAGAGCCTAAACATCTCGCCGCGGTGGTGGTTGGTGCCGAGCTCATTACGTTGGTATTTTGGAGCTGTGGCTTTCTGCGTATGGGAACCACGGGGCTCATTGCACAAGCCAGTGGGCGCAGCATCCCGTCCGAAATCATCTCCATTGTAGCCAATGCACTCACACTCGCTGTCGTGCTCGGGCTGACGCTGATCGGGATTTGGTGGGCGCTTGAGTCCAGGATCATCGCCATCGCAAATCCCGAGCCTGCGATCGCGGTGGAACTTTTGGAGTATCTCAGAATTCGTATTTGGACCGCCCCAATCGTCCTAGCGACCTATGTGTGCTCAGCCTATTTCATAGGCCAAGGCATGACACGAATTGCGCTGGGGTTAGCACTCGGAATCAATCTGATCAATATCATTGCAAACTACATACTCGCCATCGAGTTCCAAATGGACACTCGCGGAATCGCCCTAGGCACTGCGTTTGCGGAGTGCTGCGGGTTACTGTGCGCGCTGGGGCTGATTCTGAAACAACAGTGGACACGCCAACTCTGGGATCAGATGCATATCCGTGCCGTGACAATCTGGCACATGCTGACCCTGAATCTTCCGCTCTTTTTGAGAACCCTGATTCTCAAGGGTGTTTTTGTCATGCTGACATTGCATGCAGCCTCTCTGGGTGTCACCGAAGCAGCCGCTCTAGGCCTTCTTTTGATCCTGCTCTCAACAGCTGCCTATGCTCTCGATGGATTTGCATTTGCATCTGAGATCGAAACAGGACAGTCCATTGGCAGGCAGGATCGCCGCAGGCTCTACCTCAGCTTATGGGCAGGCGCCATTGCCACTGCGTTAGCAACGATCGGCATCATCGTGCTGTATCACTTCCTCGCCGCTGAGTTGATTGCCCAATTGACCATTCATGAGGTTGTTGCAATCCGCGCTACTGCGCTATTGCCCTGGTTATACGGCATTCTTGCAGTCTTGGCAGGATCGTATTGGCTGGACGGTGTATTTATCGGACTGCTGCGACCAACAGCGATGTTTGTCAGCATGCTTCTCGCTGGTATCACCTGGATTCTCGGCCTTTGGCTATTTGGCACAGATCGTCTGGACGTCCTGTTGGCCGCCTTTGTCCTCTTTGGAGTCGTCAGAACCATAAGCCTTGGCGCTCAACTACCGCGAGCCATCACCCAATCAATGCGTTGAGCCCGGATGAATAATCCGAACAGGTGTGACATCTTCGTCAAACACTGGATTGGTGTAATTCACACGAGTCATAATTTCGTGGGCCTCACTTGGGGAATGCGCGAGCACATCGGTATACCCGCAAGCCACGCACTCACGGTACATGGCTTTCGCATTGACATCGTCCCAAGCCCGCACCTTGTCTTGCTGTCCGCAAGCCTGACAGACTGCGCCTGCAATGAATCGTTTCACTATCATGTCAAATGTCCCCTTTGGATATCATAGGCGTTGACCCCAAAATCACAAGGATCCTCCATGTCTATCCGCGCTTTCCTGAACCACCATCCTCAGATCGACGAGGGTGTTTATGTTGATCCGGATGCCTCTGTCATTGGACAGGTGCACCTCAGCACTGGCGTCTCCGTCTGGCCGAGAGCCGTCTTGCGGGGCGATGTCAACACCATCGAAGTGGGTGCACGGAGTAATATACAAGACCTTGCGATGCTCCATTGCACCCATGACGGGCCTTACACACCCGACGGACACCCACTCGTGATCGGAGCAGATGTCACCATTGGCCACCATGCCTGCCTACATGGCTGCACACTCGAGGATCGCGTGCTTGTCGGTATGGGTGCCATCATCCTCGATGGCGCATATGTCGAAAGCAATGTCATTATCGCGGCGGGCGCATTGGTTCCACCGGGTAAACGCCTACAAGCAGGGCATTTATACGTTGGAAGCCCAGTCAAACAGTCGCGCGCGCTCAGTGACGCTGAAATCGCCCAATTACAATACTCCGCTGCGCACTACGTGCGTCTTGCAAATGCGCATCAAAGGGACGGATCAATTTGAGCCTCAACACGTGCCGCCTTTTTTAAGACAGATGCGGCTAAATCAGCCTTATAGGCGATCAGCCGCTGTCGAAGCGCTGGATCACTAATTGACAACATCTGTGCGGCCAATAGGCCCGCATTGAATGCGCCATTGATCGCCACAGTTGCAACAGGCACTCCTTGCGGCATCTGCACGATTGAGAGCAGTGCATCTTGCCCATTGAGGCTGGTGGCAATAACAGGGACTCCGATTACAGGTAGCGCGGTCATCGATGCAATCATTCCTGGCAGATGCGCTGCGCCACCCGCTCCGGCAATAATCACATCCAATCCTCGATCAGACGCCTCACGGGCATACTGCATTAATCGCTCAGGCGTTCGATGTGCAGAGACCACAGTTGCTTCCACGGGGACTCCGAGCTGCTGAAGCGCTTTGACTGCACCTTCCATAATGGGCCAATCAGAATCTGACCCCATGATTACCCCTACTCGCACTGTCATTGACGGTTCTCTCCTCGAATCACCACGGTGGCTGCAATGTCCTCAGCGATGGCTACCAATTCCTCAGTGGAATCTCCCAGCACTGTAATATGACCCATTTTTCGGCCTGGGCGGCATTCTTGCTTGCCATATAAATGTACATGGACATCGGGCTCGCTTAACAACGGGACAAGCCCATCAATCACTGGCGAACCCACGTATCCCGGCGCGCCGACCAAATTAAGCATGACCGCAGAACGACGCAAGGTGGTTGATCCTAGAGGAAGATCCAATAACGCGCGTAACTGATTCTCAAATTGGCTCGTCACACATGCCTCTATTGTGTGATGGCCTGAATTGTGCGCGCGAGGAGCCACTTCATTGACCCATAAGGTCCCGTCGACAGTTAAAAATAACTCGACCCCATACAAGCCAGGCGAGTTGAATGAAGCAACTGTTTGAGCGGCTAACGCGCGCGCCTGTTGTGCAACATCAGGCGCAATACGCGCGGGGGCCAATAAATACTTCAGTAAATGCAATTCAGGATCAACAACCATCTCGACCGGATCATAGGTCACAAGCTCTCCAGATGCGCGGCAACAGACCATCACACCAAGCTCAATGGCATTGGCAACATAGGCCTCGACGAATGTATCCCCCGGCAACCGGTGTTGCCAATCTGCCTCATTTTCAATAATTGCCACACCTCTGCCGTCATACCCACCGACTTCGGCCTTTTGCACACAAGGCACACCAAATGCCTCAACTGAAGCCCAAGAGCCATCAACGCGACGACATGCAGAGGTTAGAATTCCGTGTTTCAGATAATGTTGTTTTTGATCCCATTTATTCTGTATCAAACGCAGCACATCTGGATGTGGAAGGATCGATGCGCCTGCGTCAGCGAGTGCAGAAAGTGTATCTGCACCAACATTTTCGAGATCAAAACTCACGACATCGACCGCATCCACGAGGGCTTGGAGGGCCCTTGGATCATGGAGTGATCCAATCTGCTCGGAGGTGGCGACAAGACCCGCCGGGCTCCCGGCCATTGGATCCAAAACCGTCAAAGGGACTTGCAGCGTCGCGCATGGTGAGGCCAGCATCCGCGCCAGCTGTCCGCCACCCACGATACCGATGCGTTTAATAGGGAGCTGAAGTGTCACGAGCTGTCCTCAAAACGGTAGTGTATCAAATCACACAGGCTGCCCATCGGGGCGCAATTGCCAATAGGCTTGCCACGGGTCCACAGGACACTGAAACCACGCAGAAAATGACCGGGCTGCTTGGCCGACCAACATGCCAAACCCATCATAACAATGGGGTGTATATGCGCGGCAGGCCGCCACAAAAGGCGTCGGCCTGGTGCCGTAGACAAGGTCATAACACCAGGTGTCGGATGACACACTCTGCACCGGAAGCGGTATCTCCCATACGCCACTCAGACCAGAGGACAATCCGGATATCATGCCATCCACGGGTTCATCAAACGACGCCAGCGCGTCCAGAGGCAACACTCTCACGCCTGGAAAACGCTCTACAATGATCTCTGCTCTCGCAAGTGTTCGATTCACCAGCGTGATTTGTTTAGGGTGACGAGCCATCAGTGGACCAAGACACCCCGCAATAGCACCTCCGGCACCCAAGATCAGGATGTGTTGGTCGGTCACAGGCAAATTCAATCGATCCAGATCATCAAGTAGCCCAAGACCGTCTGTGTTATGTCCGACCAACTCGCCAGAATCCAGCCAGACTGTGTTCACCGCACAGGCATCCATAGCCTCAGGGGTGGTTCGATCGACGAGCGTGAATACACGCTCCTTATGCGGAACGGTCACATTCATTCCGCGACCCCCAGATGCAAAAAATGTCTGGATGACCGACTCCACGTCGACATCGTCAACAGCGCATGTGTCGTATTGCACTGGGTATTGCGCCTGGAGACCAAAAATTCGATGAATCTCAGGACTCTTCGAGTGTGCAACCGGATTACCAATTAACATCAATCGATGCGTCATAGCCATTCCCTTGGCACCAAATAGGCACCGAGGCGCGCCTCATCGGATTCTGGCTCAGGCTGGTAACCGTATTCCCAGCGAACGAGGGGGGGCATGGACATCAAAATCGATTCTGTCCGCCCACCGCTTTGCAGGCCAAATAACGTGCCACGATCGTACACTAAGTTAAATTCGACATATCGACCCCGACGATACAGCTGAAACTGGCGTTGCTGCTCCGTATATGCGTACGTATGGCGAGCTTCCACAATCGGAATATAGGCCGGCAAAAAGGCATCCCCGACCGCACGCATCAAGGCAAAGCTCTGGGAAAATCCAAGCGCGTTGAAGTCATCAAAAAAAAGCCCACCGATCCCTCGCGTTTCGTTCCGATGTGGCAGATAGAAATAGCGATCGCACGCTGCTTTAAACTCTGGGTAATAGTCGCTGCCAAACGGATCCAATGCCGATTTGGCGACACGATGAAAATGCATGCAGTCCTCATCAATCGGATAAAATGGTGTCAAATCGAAGCCGCCACCGAACCACCAAACGGGTTCACGATCTGGGCTTTCGGCGACAAAAAATCGAACATTCGCGTGAGACGTCGGTACCCAGGGATTTTCGGGGTGAATAACTAAGCTTACGCCCATAGCTTTCCAAGCCATCCCAACGAGTTCTGGGCGCAGAGCAGTTGCTGATGGCGGCAACTGCGTCCCTTGCACCTCCGATAGCCCCACACCGGCCTTTTCGAAAATCCGACCACCCGCCATGACACGTGAGCGCCCACCACCACCTTCGTCGCGAGACCAAGACTCCTCAGTAAAGCAGGCAGTCCCATCAAGAGCGGTTAAGGCGTCGCAGATACGGTCTTGTAGCTCACGCAAATAACTGGTCACCGCGGTTGTATCGATCTGATGCATCATGCATGCCCTCCGCGCAAAACCTGCCCTGTCACAAGATCTTTAATCATACTGGGTCCCTGATAGCCCCCAGTACGACCCGTGGCAATGTAATCCACCGTGCGCGCAAAATCTAAAACGACTTGATAGCGAGACACCGACGATGGGCGCCCCGAGCGGTTGGCGGACGTTGAGACCAAGGGCCCAGTCTGCGCGACCACACGGGATAATGAGCGCATGGTCACCCTGCGAACCGCCAAGGTCTGCCGGCCACCGGTTAAAATTGCCGGACAACTCGCTGACACAGGCACCACCCAAGTTGCCGGACGACCCGATTCAATCGGCCACTCTCTCGACCATGCGGGATCAATCCAGTGATCAACCATGGACCACTCAGACACAAGCACGATCAATCCTTTATTGGCAGCGCGTCGCTTCACGTTGAGAATTCGCTGCACTGCATGCAAATGAGCAATCGAGGCACTGAGTCCCCAAACCCCCTCTGTCGGTATTGCGACCACACCACCGGCCAGCAAACAACGCACCGTTGCGCGTTCATTCATTGGTTTTTGCACGCCACCATCCCTAATCACGAATCTGGGCGACATCATAAACGCCCAATGCCCGATCCTCCCAAACTTCTAGCGCAGTCCAGGAGACTGATCCGCGATTTGGGAATGACAGCTCGAGCCCGGTGCCCGGTCGGATACCAGCATGCCACCCATGCTCGATCCATTGGTAACGACAGCCCGACAGCCAACCAATGTCTGAGAGCCCCAGGGGCTTTGGGCGCACTGGAATCGGTGATGGCGCTGGCTGACCGAAACGCTCTAGGGCCGTAAGCCCACTCACGACATGGCCCCAGCGAATCGCCTGTGCCTGTGGAGCAATCGCCACCAACTCATAGACGCCTCGAGTACCTGGAAGTAGCCTTAGCTCCGCACACAAATCGACGCATGGCGTCACACCGTTTGACAGCCGAACCAGGCGACTTTGATCGCAACCGCTTGCCTCCATCACAAGCAATGGAAATGCCCATAGGGTCCATCTCAGCAATCGGGTACAATGTGCCGCTGTTTGCTGGATCCATTGTATGAGGTTGCCATGGCCATCCGACCGATACTCGAATTTCCCGACACTCGGCTGCGCACGATTGCAAAGCCAGTCCCAGTGGTTGATGCATCGATTCAGGTACTGGTCGATGACATGTTTGAAACAATGTATGACGCTGGCGGCATTGGACTGGCTGCAACGCAGGTCGACGTGCACCTGCGCGTGATTGTGATCGATTTGCAAGATGAAGAGCATGCGCCTCTGGTGTTGATTAACCCCGAGTTTGAAACTCTGACAGATCAAACGGATGACATGCAGGAAGGGTGCCTGTCGGTTCCAGGATTTTATGAACCAGTCACCCGACCGGAACGGATTCATCTGCGCGCTCAAGGCCGCGATGGCATCCCCTACGAGTTGGAGGCAATTGGATTGCTGGCGGTCTGTATTCAACATGAATGTGATCACCTCAATGGGAAACTTTTTGTGGATTACCTATCAAACTTGAAGCGGGCTCGAATTCGAACCAAGCTGGTCAAGGCAAAGAAGGTGGAGGCAACCGCTTCATAGTGCTCCAAGTCGCGTTCGCTGGAACCCCGGAATTTGCCGTTCCGACATTGCAAGCTTTGCTGTCTGCCCCAGACATCACAGTGAAGTGTGTCTTAACCCAACCGGATCGTCCGGCGGGTCGAGGACAGCAAATGTCAGAAAGTGCCGTCAAGCGATGTGCGCGTGACGCTGGCATCGATGTCTGGCAGCCGGAGCAGCTATCGCTACCAGAACATGCTGAAACGCTTCGTGCTCTCCACCTCGATGTGCTCGTTGTCGTCGCGTTTGGGCAACTGTTGAAGCCGATAATTCTCGACATACCGAGGTATGGTTGTATCAATGTCCATGCCTCACTACTTCCGCGCTGGCGGGGTGCCGCGCCGGTACAACGAGCCATTGAAGCAGGTGACTCAGAGACAGGTGTCACCATCATGCAAATGGATGCTGGATTAGATACTGGTCCAATGCTTGCGAAGCAAGCCATTGCCATTGAGGATTCCACAACCGCTGCTGATCTTCATGATCAGCTTGCTCGCATTGGCGGGCCTTTATTGGTCGATACCCTGCGTGCGATCAGAGAAAATCGCCATGTGCCCGTGCCACAGACCGATGACGCCCGCGCAACGTATGCAAAAAAAATACGGGTTGAGGATGCATGCATCCAATGGGATCAATCTGCCGAATACGTCCTTCGCCAGATTCATGCATTCAACCCCTACCCAGGCGCTTATTGCTATCTGAACGCAGAGCGATTGAAGATCTTCGAGGTGGCAGTCCGTGACACCCATCGCCTGTCGCCGGGCCAGTGGCAGCGGCACTCTGATGGGTCCGTCATGATTGGCACCGGAACGGTCCCACTCGAATGCCTCGCCCTGCAATTTCCTGGGCAGAAACGCCTGACAGCATCGCAAATGAAGATCCGTAAAGGCCTTCCATGGGATGGGACCTACCAGTTGAGTCGCTCTCCAAGTGGTGGGCACTGATGTCAAAAACCGTGCGTGCGCGCGCAGTCGAAATTATTTTTGCGTTACAAAATCAGCGCTCAAATCTTGATGGTTTACTCGCAAAACATGGTAAGCAGGTCAGTGATCAAGATCGTAAATTTCTTCAATCGTTATGTTATGGCATCACCCGCCAGTGGTATCACCTCTCAGCGATCGAAGCCCAACTGATTGACAAGCCTCTCAAGCCACGCGATCTCATTCTTGGCGCGATCGTACGATGCGGCATCTATGAGCTTGGTTGGATGCGCTCAAAGGAGCATGCAGTCGTGACTGAATACGTGGATGCCACAGTGGTTGAGGGCCGTCCCTGGGCACGTGGCCTTGTGAACGCTGTCCTGCGAAATTTCATCCGACACCGCGCTGAGCTGAAGATGGAGCGCCATCAAGCTGAGACCTTGTGGAATCATCCATCATGGTTAATCGAGCGGATCCAAAGTGCCTGGCCTGAGCGCTGGGAAGGCATTTTGGTTGAAAATAATGCGCACCCGCCAATGACATTACGCGTCAACCAACGCTTAGTTTCACGTGAAACACAAATCGAAAAGCTGCGAGCACAAGACATTGACTGTGTACCAGGCAGTGCGCCCGCGTCAATCCGACTCAACGAACCCAGCCCAGTCGAACGTCTTGATGGGTTTAATCAAGGATTCTTGAGTGTACAAGACGAATCCAGTCAATGGGCCAGCATTGCACTAGCCGGGACATCCGGCGAACGGATTCTTGATGCATGTGCCGCCCCAGGAGGAAAAACGACCCACCTGTTGGAACTGGCTGATCTGGACTTGCTCGCCCTGGACATCAGTGAACGACGACTCACCAAAATCACAGAAAACCTGGTGCGCCTGGGGCTTCGTGCGCAGCTCAAGGCTGCTGATGCGTCTCAGCCGGACACCTGGTGGGACGGGATTCCTTTCGATGGCATTCTTCTCGATGCGCCCTGCTCTGCAACTGGCGTCATCCGTCGACACCCAGATATCCGCCTGATGCGCTCTGAAGCCGCGATTAAATCTCTTCTCGGGATGCAGCGTGCACTCATTGATGCCTTGTGGGAGGTTTTAAAAGACGGTGGCCGCCTGCTTTACACAACCTGCTCCATACTGCCCAGTGAGAATGATGAACAAATTGAACGGTTTCTCGGCCACCACCCCGATGCATCGCTGGGCGTGCTAAACGCAGGGATACCGGGTATTCGAACAACCCACGGCATTCAACAGCTTCCCTCGCACACTGGAGGAGATGGTTTCTACTACGCGCTTCTGGTTAAATCGGGATCCTCACAGCCAAAGGTACGTGCGTGAAGATCATTATTTTGGGTGCTGGGCAAGTCGGTGCAACACTTGCCGAAAACCTCGCCTCAGAAGCAAACGATATTACAGTTGTGGATATCGACCGCTTCCGCCTTCGTGCGCTGCAAGACCGCCTCGATATTCGCACGGTCCATGGTCATGCCTCATATCCTGAAGTGTTGGCGAATGCAGGCGGCATGGATGCTGATATGCTAATTGCTGTGACCAACTCTGATGAAACCAATATGGTGGCTTGCCAAATCAGCGGAGCGCTGTTTCGAACACCAACAAAAATTGCGCGGGTCCGCTCACCGTCCTACGATCACTTAGATACCCATTCGAATACGCCGCTGTTTGGCGCAAAAGGTGCATTTAGCATCGATCAAATTATTCGCCCTGAACAGTTGGTAACAGAGGCAATTTTTCGCCTAATTCAGCAACCAGGGGCTCTACAAGTCATGGATTTTGCGGGCGGATTAGTTCAGTTAGTTGCTGTTCGTGCATACCCAGGTGGCGCACTGGTTGGGCGCGAATTACGTGACCTACGCCAGGACCTCCCGGATGTGGATACGCGTGTTGCTGCCATTTTTCGGAGAGACCGACCGATTATTCCTCGCGGTGACACAATCATTGAAGCCAATGATGAAGTCTTCTTCCTTGCAGCTCGAAAACATATTCGCGCGGTCATGTCGGAACTCCAGAAGCTTGAGCAGCCCTATCGACGTATCTTGATTGCGGGTGGCGGTAATATTGGTGCTCGACTCGCAAGTGCTATCGAGAATCAATATCGAGTCAAGTTGATTGAACGCGGAGCATCACGCTGCAGGGAGCTCTCAGAGCTTCTTGGGAAAACAGTCGTGCTGCAAGGCGATGCTTCTGATAAAGATCTATTGACTGAAGAGCGAATCGATGAAGTCGATGTATTCTGCGCAGTGACGAATTCAGATGAAGCCAACATCATGTCCTCAATGCTCGCGAAACGACTGGGGGCCCGTAAAGTGATGACTCTCATTAATAACGCTGCCTATGTCGACCTGGTCCAAGACGGTTTGGTAGATATTGCCATCAGCCCAGAGCAAGCCACGATTGGCTCTCTACTTCAGCTTGTACGGCGAGGATCTGTTCATGCAGCGCACTCCCTCCGTCGAGGAGCCGCTGAAGCGATTGAGGCGATCGCGCACGGTGATATGCGCTCGAGTCGAGTTGTTGGACGAACCATCGGAGACGTTGACTTGCCCTCGGGTACCACGATCGGCGCTATTGTAAGAAACCAAGACGAGGTCTTAATTGCGCATGATCATATTGTGATCCAGCATGAAGATCACGTGATTCTATTCCTCACTGATAAACGTCGCATTCCTGAAGTCGAGCGATTGTTTTCAGTGGCTGCAACCTTTCTTTAATCGTGCGGCCATCCATCATCTTACGTATCCTCGGAATCTTGCTGATGGTATTCAGCTTGACCATGCTACCCCCCATCGCAATCAGTCTTTTTTATGCCGATGGACAGCTCACTCTGTTCACAACCGCATTTATCGTCATTTTCATCGTAGGACTTGGGTCTTGGTTACCCACCCGTCGGGAACGGCGTGAGCTCCGCATTCGAGATGGGTTCGTGATTACAATTCTATTTTGGGTGGTATTGGGCGCCGCTGGAGCAGTCCCATTCATCCTGGGTGAAAGCCCTTCCATGACTGTCATCGATGCTTTATTCGAATCATTCAGTGGTCTTACGACAACGGGTTCCACCGTTTTAGTCGGACTCGATAGCATGCCACGATCGATTTTGTACTATCGCCAGCAGCTTCAATGGCTTGGAGGGATGGGAATCGTTGTCTTAGCCGTTGCGATTCTGCCCATGCTTGGTGTCGGTGGAATGCAGCTTTATCGTGCAGAGATGCCAGGCCCCCTCAAAGATTCAAAGCTTTCTCCTCGTATTGCAGAGACAGCAAAAGCACTTTGGATAATCTACGTTGTACTCACAATCGCTTGCGCAGGATCCTACTGGCTTGCGGGAATGACTCCGTTTGATGCAATCGGTCACGCATTTTCAACAGTTGCAATCGGGGGGTTTTCAACACACGACGGATCCATTGGTCACTTCGATAGTGTCGGGATTGAACTCGTCGCGATTATTTTCATGCTAATTGCCGGTATGAACTTTTCCCTGCATTTTGTCGCCTGGCACAGCAGGCGAGTCCGGCACTACCTGGCAGACCCGGAATGGCGGACCTATCTCGGGTTTGTCGGCATCATCGCAGTCATTATTTCTCTCGCGCTGATCGAGCAAGATGTGTACGGCGTTTCTGACTCAATCCGCAAAGGTTTTTTCCAAAGCGTCTCAATTGCAACGACAACAGGCTTTAGTACCGACAACTTTAGTGTGTGGCCCACATTTTTACCCTTCCTACTCCTAATGAGCGCATTCATTGGTGCCTGCGGTGGCTCGGCCGGAGGGGGTATCAAGGTAATTCGCGTACTTCTACTCTACAAGCAAGGTGTGCGAGAAATCATGCGTCTCATTCATCCGAATGCAGTGATTCCCATTAAACTCGGTCGAAAACCAGTCGGTAGCAGAGTTGTTGAGGCGGTTTGGGGATTTCTCGCTGCCTATGTATTGGTTTTTGCGCTGCTCATGCTTGTTGTTATGGCAATTGGCGAGGATCCAATCACCGCATACTCAGTCGTGGGTTCCGCGCTAAACAACCTAGGCCCCGCCCTGGGAGAGGCGGCAGTAAATTATGCAGGCATGGCAGACGGTACCAAGCTGGTATTAATCATCGCCATGCTGTTAGGTCGGCTAGAATTATTTACATTGCTGGTCGTCCTGACACCGGCTTTTTGGAAAAGCTAATTACGGATACCGCAATGAGCCATCCGGAGCATTACGAAAGCGACGATACTCCCACTGATATTGCGTCGGGTAGCGACGCACAAGCGACTCAATAATCAGATTCATTCGACGACATATTTCAACCGTGTTCGGAACGGAGTCAAGTATCTCAACCCGCTCAATCATTGCTTTGTAACTGCTCCCTTCGCGAACAGCCGCTGCAATAAAAACATGTGGTTTTGTTTTTTGAATCAAGCGGGCAATGAGTGTCGGTGTCAACGTCTGAATCCCAAAAAATGGAACGTAGACACCCTGACCGGCATGGGGTGTCTGATCCGGGAGCACAATGACAGTTGCACCCAAGCGGAGCGCGGACATCAATTGTCGAAGTCCAGCGGAGTCTGTCGATACAAGCTCGTTGCCGCCACGCCCACGGGCAGTCCGAACGAGCGCAGTCAGTGCGTCTGCACGCAATGGCCGAAACAACGCGGTGTAGGACTGGTATTGACTTAACCACATGCCAAATAATTCCCAATTACCCAAGTGAGGTAACAGAATCAGCTTTGGAGTCGTGGCTGGGGTTTGCAGAAACTCTGTGAGTCCTTCGCTCGCCTGCACCCAATCAACGATCTGCTCAGGTGACCGTACCCAGGTAGCGGCAATATCAAATGATTTTTGCACCAACTCAATCAGAGAGGCGTTTATCAACCAAAATCGACTCCAGGCCCGGCGCTCCGGAAACGCCATTTGAATGTTTCGGCGCGTGATACGCGCTGCTTGATTTGGAATCAAAATGAGGCCCAATCCGATTATCAATGCAGTGGCACGGCGAACAGGAGTTGGCAATCTGCCAATGATGGACACAGCTTTCTGGATCATGTGCACAATCCACGACGCTCTTGGCTATACTGTGGCCCTTTTGATGGACTCACGGAATCGCTATGTCGTCGGCACTCTCCCCAGTTTCTACATTTCAAGGGCTGATCCTTGCTCTTCAACAATATTGGGCCGATAAAGGTTGCGTCATCTTACAACCCTATGACATGGAAGTGGGCGCGGGGACCTTTCATCCGGCCACCTTTCTTCGCGCCCTAGGTCCCGAGCGCTGGAATGCAGCCTATGTTCAGCCTTCTCGCCGCCCGACTGATGGCCGATATGGTGAAAACCCGAATAGAGGCCAACATTACTACCAATTTCAAGTTGTGATGAAACCGAATCCACCAAATCTGGTGGATCTTTACTTCGAGTCCCTCGCGCACCTGGGCATCGATCCCAAAATTCATGATCTGCGATTAGTGGAAGATAATTGGGAATCTCCGACCCTTGGCGCGTGGGGGTTAGGCTGGGAAGTATGGCTCAATGGCATGGAGGTTACCCAGTTTACCTATTTCCAGCAGGCGGGGGGGCTGGAATGCTATCCGGTAACTGGTGAGCTGACGTATGGACTTGAGCGTATTGCCATGTACCTACAAAACGTTGAGTCCATGTTCGACTTAATCTGGGCCAAAACACCAGATGGTGTGGTTACCTACGGAGACGTGTTTCTACAGAACGAACAGGAAATGAGTGCGTATAACTTTGAACATGCCAACACCGACTGGCTATTTAAGGCGTTTGATGCGGCTGAGCATGCTTGTGAGCGCCTACTTGAGCAGTCGCTGCCGCTACCCGCTTATGAGCAAGTATTGAAAGCCTCACACACCTTTAACTTGCTTGATGCGCGCCATGCCATCAGTGTGACCGAGCGGCAGCGATTTATCCTTCGCGTTCGGGCGCTTGCACGCGCTGTTGCCGAACGTTATTACGCAGTACGGAAAGACAAAGGATTTCCTCTCGCCGATCCCGCACTTCGTGCGGAACTGCTTGGGGAGAGCGCTCTATGACGACAACCTTCCTATTCGAAATCGGCTGCGAAGAACTTCCCTCCTCAAGTTTAGAGCAATTGAGCCACGCACTTGTCAGTGGAT
Organism: Litorivicinus sp.; assembly: GCA_018401755.1. Classification (GTDB taxonomy): domain Bacteria; phylum Pseudomonadota; class Gammaproteobacteria; order Pseudomonadales; family Litorivicinaceae; genus HIMB30. The sequence goes on along the minus strand of JAGYKJ010000006.1, from coordinate 209,354 downwards.
TTGAATCGGTGCTCCAGACCGAAAATGTGCAATTTGCATGCATGCGTGCAATTGCAGCGCCAAGACGAATCGGCGTTCTGATTCAAGAGCTTGCGGATACCACCGAGCCAAGAGCAATTGCCAAGCGAGGACCTGCGGTTAGCCAAGCGTATCAAGATGGACGGCCCACCGGCGCACTCATCGGGTTTTGTAAAGGTCTTGGCATCCCACCCGAAGCTGTCTCAGTTGAAGAGACTGACAAAGGGGCATGGGTGGCCTACCATAGCATTCAGCCTGGTCAACCGATCGCAGAACTACTCCCTCGCATCACCCATCAAGTTGTCTCACAGCTTCCGATGACCAAGCCAATGCGATGGGGAAGTGGGCGAGCGCTATTTCCAAGGCCGGTCCATTGGATAGTCGCGTTACTCGGAAAGGACGTGGTCCCCTTTGAGTTATTCGACTTAAACACCGATCGTGTCTCCTATGGACACCGCGTTCATAGTCCAAGCGCACTCATGCTTCATCACGCAGACGAGTATTTCGACACCCTAAAGCAACATCGCGTATTGCCAGACTTCGAGGAGCGTAAAGCATTCGCGTGGGCTAAAATTCAGGAAGTGGCTCGTTTACATCAGATCATCGTCGACGAAGATATCGGCCTTCTTCGCGAAATTACCTGTTTAGTTGAGTGGCCCGTACCGATGCTCGGAGAATTCGAGGAAGCATTTTTACAAGTCCCTGATATTGCTTTGATTGCTGCCATGCGGGGACATCAAAAATATTTCCACACCCGTCGGGCTGACGGTACGTTATCCAACCAATTCATCACTGTTGCGAATATCGAAAGTATCGATCCAGCGCAAGTCATTTCGGGAAACCAGCGTGTTATTCGAGCGCGGTTATCAGATGCTCGATTCTTTTACGAAACAGATCGTCAATCCTCCCTTGACAGTCGACGAAGCGCACTTGACCGGATTGCCTTTCAACCTGGGCTAGGTTCACTTGGTGATAAAACCGAGCGAATCCGCATATTGGCTAAAGAGATGGCATCTCAATTGAAGGTTGATCCTGCCCAAGCCGATCGCGCTGCACTTCTATCGCGCTGCGATCTCGTGTCAGAGATGGTCTTGGAATTTGATGAGCTTCAAGGCCAAATGGGTGCTATTTACGCCTTGGCAGACGGCGAAACTTCAGACGTTGCTGACGCAATTGAATCACTGTATCGCCCATCAGGCCCAACTGACAGATCTCCACAGTCCCTCCTAGGGTGTATTCTTGGCCTTTCCGATCGTCTAGATACATTGGCAGGACTTTTTTCAATCGGCCAGCCGCCGACTGGGAGCAAGGACCCTTTCGGGCTTCGCCGAGCAATGCTGGCTGTTATCCGAATTAATATGGAGCCTGGACTCGCTCTTGATCTTGCTCCATGGGTCAAGCGTGCACTGGATCTCCAGCCGGTAGAGGTTGATTCGCACGTATTCGATCAACTCATTCAATTTCTCCGCGATCGCGAGCGAGGGCTGCTGCTCGAGCTAGGCATTCCCCATGATCTCATTGCAGCCGCTCAAGGCACAGACGATACGAATAGCCACCTGACGGCCCAACGTGCCAAGGCCTTGCTCGCGTTTCGCACACATGCTGCCTTTGCACCGTTAATTGCGTCGAATAAACGAATCGTCAATATCCTGGCGAAAAGTGATACTCAGCTCGGCTCCGTGAACGAAGCGCTCATGACCGAGGCATCAGAGTTTACGTTGGTGAAGCTAATTCAAGCGATAACGCCCCGGATCAACGATGCCGTTTCACGTGAAACATATGAGTCGGCCCTCGAAATCGCATCTTCATTCACGCCGGCACTTGATGCATTCTTCGATCAAGTATTGGTCAATGACCCGAATGATGATGTTCGGCAAAATCGTTACAGCATATTGCGGGATGTACAATCAGCCCTGCTTCCGCTTGGCGACCTTAGCCAAGTGCAGGCTTAACTCGCGTGGCCGTCATTGTTCTCGATCGAGATGGGGTCATCAACCAAGACTCTGACGATTACATCAAAAGTCCCAGTGAGTGGGTCCCAATCCCAGGATCCATGCGCGCAATGAGCGCATTACATAGCGCTGGTTACACACTCTGTGTTGCAACCAATCAAAGTGGGTTAGCGCGCGGACTGTTTAGCGTCGAAACGCTCGAGGCAGTTCATCACAAAATGCATCAAGAGGTTAGTCGCGAAGGGGGAGAAATCACTCTGATTGCTTTTTGCCCCCACCACCCTGACGCGCACTGCCGGTGCAGAAAACCAAGCGTCGGATTACTTGAGCAGATCAATGCAGCCTACCCTTTAAATTCAGACACAGACTGGATTGTTGGCGACTCCTCAACAGATCTTCTCGCTGGGCAGCGTATGGGAATTCGAGGGGCTCTTGTTGAAACAGGAAAAGGTCAGCGAGAACTACAAGCCGGGCGTGTTTCACGTGAAACCACGCCCGTCTTTAAAGATTTATTCGCCTTTACAAGGTGGCTATTAAATAAACCACTGTCCGACTAAATGTCGAGGTTCGTGACCTTCAAGGCATTACTTTCGATAAACGCGCGACGGGGCTCCACCTCGTCACCCATCAGTGTCACAAAAATCTGATCTGCCGCAATCGCATCCTCGACGGTCACCTTCAACAAACGACGCGTTGTCGCATCCATGGTGGTTTCCCAAAGCTGATCGGGATTCATCTCACCCAGACCCTTATATCGCTGAATCTGCGGTCCACGGCGCGCCTCTACAAGCAACCAATCATGTACAGCCCTAAATGATTGTGTCGCTAATGCTCGATCGCCACGGCGAACTTCAGCCCCCTCAGAGACCAAATCAGCGAGTAGCTTTGCAGACTCTCGGATCTGACCATATTCACCGCCATCAAAGAACCCATGACCAAGGATGAAGCGGTCTGTCATCCCATGCTGGACCCTCTCGACGATGAGTCGGTATTCAGCGCGCTCGGGATCTCGATCGTAACCAACTTTGAAATACATGCCATCACGAGGATCATTGGGTATATGCCTCCCCAATTCATCGGCAAGCCGAGCCATACGACTCTCATCGGCAAGATCCGGGGTTGTAATGGGCTGTACAAACATCAAGCCGTGAAGCGCCTCGTGGGTATAGGCGCGGTATAAACGATCGGCAACCCTGGCGCCACGCCGATACACATCAAACAAGCGCTGCAGGACGTCCCCCACCAGCACCTCTCCATCACGCCCTGTTAGTAAACTCGCGCCATCAAGCGCTAGGTTAGTGAGGTAGGCATCCAATGCAGCTTCGTCTTTTAAATATTGCTCCTGCTTACCTCTCTTTACCTTGTAAAGCGGGGGTTGGGCAATAAAAACATTACCTTGCTCAACCACCTCACGTAAGTGACGGTAAAAGAAGGTTAACAACAGGGTGCGAATATGAGCGCCGTCAACATCGGCGTCGGTCATGATAATAATCTTGTGATATCTCAGTTTCGTTAAATCGAATTCAGGACCGATTGAACAACCCAGGGCGGTAACCAAAGTCCCTACCTCCTGAGAACCCAAGAGTTTGTCGAATCGAGCCTTCTCAACATTCAAAATTTTGCCCTTCAACGGCAAAATTGCTTGCGTCTTTCGGTCGCGCCCCTGCTTGGCCGACCCACCCGCAGAATCACCCTCTACTAGAAAAAGTTCGGATAACGCTGGATCCTTTTCTTGGCAATCCGCCAACTTTCCAGGCAAACCAGCAATATCAAGGGCGCCTTTGCGCCGCGTTAGCTCACGGGCCTTTCGTGCCGCTTCACGAGCGCGGGCAGCATCAATCATTTTTGAGACGATCTGCTTAGCCTCAGCTGGACGTTCTTGCAGAAATGCCTGAAACGCCTCTCGCATCTCTTGCTGAACCGCAGTTTTCACTTCCTGCGAAACAAGCTTGTCTTTAGTTTGGCTCGAAAATTTAGGATCAGGAGCCTTAACGCTAATAATTGCTGTCAATCCCTCACGGGCATCATCACCCGAAGTGGCCACTTTGGCCTTCTTCAGTAATTGCTCTTCCTCGATGTATTGATTCAATGTACGCGTCAAGCTCGCCCGAAAACCTTCGAGGTGAGTTCCGCCGTCTCGCTGGGGAATATTATTCGTGTAACAGAAAATATTTTCCTGGTATGTGTCATACCATTGAAGCGCGATTTCCACACCAATTCCATCCTCCCTCTCAGGGCAGGAAAAATGGAAAACATCACAGATCGGCGTTTTATTTCGTCCCAAATAATTCACAAATGCAGACAGCCCACCTGCATATTCAAATCGTTCAGACTGGCCCGAACGCTCATCAGTCAGCTGAATTGCCACACCAGAATTCAAAAATGACAGCTCGCGCAAACGCTTCGCCAACATATCGTAATGAAACTCAATCAGGCCAAACGTGTCTGCAGACGGCTTAAATCGGATCATCGTCCCGGTCTCGTTTGTTTGCCCGACAACTTTGAGCGGATACTGGGGGTCGCCGTGACGATACTCCTGCTCCCAAACCTCTCCGTCTCGACGAATCGTCAAAATAAGTCGCTCACTCAAAGCATTTACAACGGAAACCCCGACACCGTGCAGACCACCCGACACCTTGTAGGAGTTTTCATCAAATTTTCCGCCAGCATGAAGGACAGTCATAATGACTTCCGCAGCACTTTTCCCTTCTTCATGTTGATCAACTGGAATCCCACGCCCGTTATCACGAACCGTCACAGATTCATCTGCATGAATAATCACGTCGACTTGATCACAGTGGCCAGCAAGCGCCTCATCAATTGAGTTATCCACGACCTCAAACACCATATGATGTAACCCAGTGCCATCATCGGTATTACCGATATACATTCCTGGTCGCTTCTTAACAGCCTCAAGTCCTTTCAGAACCTTGATGGAGCTACCGTCATATACTGACGTGTTTTCCTGCTTATCCATGCTCACCCTTCTAATCACTAATCATTCCGTGTTTCACGTGAAACACGTTTTCTGGGCGGTAATCTGCCAACCCAGCGCGCACTAAATCAACACCCGTTGTAATTGCCTGGCAACCACTTTGCGAAACCGCAGCCCAAACCCGGCTCTGAAATCCCAAATCTAGTTCAGCGCCAACATCATCAAGCAGCAACACTGGCCGCTCGCCCGTCTCCATCACCAACGCCTTCATTTGCGCAAGGACGCAAGCAACGTTCAACGTTTTGAGCTGCCCCCGGCTCAGTCGATCAGCGACCGGCTCACCGCCGACACAAAGCTCCAGATCAGCACGCTGAGGACCCACATGAGTCGCTCGATATTTAAGATCTCGCACGCGAGACTTCGCCAATGCCTCTGCCAGGGTCACATCCTCTAACCAGCCTCTCCGATACCGCACCTCGATCGGATGAGGAAAAGTCAGCGACTCCAAAATTCGCTGCAAGTACGGGATGTACCGTAAAATGAACGCTTCCCGGCCGGCATCAATGCGCCGACCAAACTGATCCAGTTGGGCACACCATGCGGCATCCTCGCCATCGGGTAGTGTACCACTTCGTAACAGCATATTGCGCTGAAGCAAAGCACGCCGGAAACCGGAGTAGCACAGCGCATCGAGCCCCAACACATAAAACGCACCCCAGTCCATCAGGCGCCGTCGAATAAGTGGTGGGCCAAGAATGAGATCCTGTGCAGACGGGGCCAATACCAACACCGGTAAGAGGCGACTGATTTCTGCCTGACTTCCGATACCCTGGCCATCCAATCGCAACCGCTTCTCGCCACCTCGATCGAGCTGAATCGCCCCGCGATGCCTTAGTTCAGGCCGATCACCGAAGCGGCCAAACACCATCAACGCCGACGCTTCGGTATGAATGAGAGCTCGCGGTTTAATCGACACAAAGCTGCGCCCAGTCGACAGCAGCGAAATGGCTTCAAGTACGGAGGTTTTACCTGCCCCGTTCTCTCCGACTAAGGCCGAGATCCCGGGGCTAAACTCTAAAGACACATCTTTGAGTACACGTAAGTTCTGGATGTGAAGTGTCGAAATCAATTGCGAGGCAATAGCTAGAGCCGCATCGGCATTACAACGTATCGACCGGATTCATCACCGACACCCAACATCAAGGCAGAACGGTTTGAGTCGCCAAAACGGATTTCAACCAGCTCCGTATCAACCGTAGTCAGCACATCGAGTAAATAGCCCACGTTAAAACCAATCTCGAAACCATCCTGACCAACAAACTCAACCTCAAGCGATTCTTGCGCCTCCTCCTGCTCTGCGTTATTGGCCATGACATCTAACTGCCCATGGCTTAGACGCAACCGAACGCCTCGATATTGCTCACTTGAAAGAATCGATGCTCGCTGCAAGACTTCACGGAGACGCTTCCGGTCTGCTCTTACCACATTGTCCCCGCCTTGAGGCACAACGCGTTCGTAATCAGGGAAGCGTCCGTCAATCAAAACACTCGTAAAGACGAAACTCGCTGCACTCACGCGAAAATGACTGGATGAAAATGCCAACTCAACCGTGTCTTTCACACCATTTAACAATCGCACCAACTCGAGTACAGCCTTCCGCGGCACAATAAGCGATACGGGCTCCGAAGAACCACCTTCCAGCAAAGTCTGATACAAGGACAGTCGATGACCATCTGTCGCGACAGTTCTGAAATCCCCTCCACCAATTGAAAATAACATTCCATTCAAATAGTAACGAACGTCCTGCTGCGCCATCGCAAACTGCGTTTTAGAAATGGCGTCTTGTAACGGCTCCTTTGCCAATTGCACAGATGTCAAATCACCGCGCGCCTCAAGCCTCGGATAATCTTGAGCAGGAAGTGTGGCAAGCTTAAAACGTGACCGCCCAGAGACAATGTGCAAGTGTGACCCGTCTTGTTTAATTTGAATCACTGCTCCCTCTGGGAGCGCTTTCGCAATGTCCAATAGCTTGCGACCAGGGATTGTGATTGCACCACCAGATCCAACCTCAACCAACTCCATCCGAGTCGAAATTTCCGTATCCAGATCTGTTCCGGTTAACACGGCACCAGTTGCATCCACTTCAACGAGAATATTGGCTAAAATCGCCATTGTTTGCTTTCGCTCAACAACTGAGGCGGCAGTTTGGGTTTTTTCCAAAAGTTGTTCTCGAGATACCGAGAATTCCATATTGAGTCCTTATCCAGTGAGTGCTTTGAGTAGATTATGGTAATCGTCCCGAATTGTCAGATCGCTATCGCACAACTCTTTAATTTTTCGACATGCATGTAATACCGTTGTGTGGTCTCTCCCACCAAAGGCATCTCCAATCTCCGGTAACGAATGATCGGTGAGTTCCTTACACAGCGCCATAGCCACTTGCCGAGGTCTGGCCACTGAACGATTCCGCCGCTTTGAGAGCAAATCAGAAATCTTCACCTTGAAGTAATCAGAAACCATGCGCTGAATGTTATCTACGCTGATTTGACGATCATGAACAGCAATCAAATCGCGAAGTGTTTCCCGAACAAACTCCAGGGTAATCGGTTGCCCAAAAAAATGAGCATTGGCAAGAACTCGCTTTAATGCACCTTCCAGGTCTCGCACATTACTGCGTACTTTTTGAGCAATAAAAAATGCACAATCACGCTTTAAGTCGACCCCAGACTGCGCTGCCTTGTTAATCAAAATAGCGACCCGCGTCTCTAGCTCTGGGGGCTCTAGCCGAACTGTTAGACCCCAACCAAAACGAGACTTCAGCCGATCTTCCATATTGTCGATTTCTTTGGGATACCGATCTGAGGTCAAAATAATCTGTTGCCCTCCCTCCAACAGACTGTTGAAAGTATGGAAGAACTCCTCTTGAGATTTTTCCTTGCCCGCAAAAAATTGAATATCGTCGATTAACAAAGCATCCACATTGCGATAAACGCGCTTAAAATCCGAAATCGCATTCAATTGAAGCGCCTTAACCATATCGGCGACGAAACGCTCTGAGTGCACGTAAATGATTTTCGCATTTGGATTGCGTGCGCGTACCTGATTTCCAACAGCGTGCATCAAATGTGTTTTGCCAAGCCCTGTATCGCCATAAAGAAACAGAGGGTTATATTCCGTACCGGGCTTTTCAGAGACCCGCTGAGCAGCCGCTCGAGCCAACTGATTGGATTTACCCTCGACAAAGGTATCAAAACGAAACTCTTGATTTAGGCGATCCCCGTGCTTAATCGACCCCTCTACCTCGACCGGCTCACGACTCTGATTCACACCATTAGCCCATGCCATCGATGGCTCAGGTTCCACCCTTTCTTTTGGCTTTCTGTGCTCTGTTTTTAATCGATCTGGCCGATTGGCATCTTGAGTGTCAGACTCGGTCGAGGACCCTACAAGGAGATCGATACGAACTGCTCGTCCTTCTGCATCATTAATCAGCTGTTGAATGCGATCCAAATAACGCCCTGCCACCCAATCTTTCACAAACCGATTCGGTGCAAATAGACGCAGATGATGTGCCTTCATGTCCGCTTGAAGAGGTCGGATCCAAGTATTTAGCTGTTCAACCGTCAGCTCCACTGACAACTGTTCAACACAGGTTATCCAACTCACGTATCCATTCCCCTCTCGCTCAGGCGGTAAGTTATGCACAATTGCAGTGTATACGGTCAAGCGGAAACTTTTTATAAACAATCAAGATAATGATTTTATTGGAATAATTTAATTATTGAGCGGATCTGTGGATAACATGTGAACTGTGTGTAACTCGCTTGCTTATAGGTACCGAAAACCCTCAGGTTTTGCGAATTTGATATTGTTATCCACATGCATAATTAACGCACATAGTGCACCAACTTCATAAACTATTTGCCATCAATTGCAGTTGACGCTAAGATTCGCGACCCAAATTTGAATTGGTAGGAACCATAGCCATGAAACGTACGTTTCAACCTAGCGCCATCAAGCGCGCTCGCACTCACGGATTTCGCGCTCGGATGGCTACGAAAAACGGACGGCTTGTCATTGCCCGTCGCCGCGCCAAGGGCCGGAAACGACTTACAGCATAACCGAGACGTTTGCTGTGGCAGTTAAATCGCTGCCCTCTCGCAAGGAATTCGATACCGTGTTCGCTAGTCCCGACGTTCGTGTGAGCGGTCGGGATTTTCTTGTTTTAGCCCTTCGTAACCAAAGCAACGAAACTCGCATTGGATTTGTCACAAGCAAAAAAAAGCTCAAGCGCGCCGTTGCTCGAAACAGATTTCGACGGTGCTTTCGGGAATCGGCGAGACGGATTGTGCGATTGAATGGTGTGGACATTGTAATTGTTGCGCGTAGCGCGCCCGACAATTTATTTGTCACAGCATTCAGTCACATCACTGATACGGCGCTCGAAAAGTTAGCAAGGAAGCTCGATGGTCTCCCTTCAACGCATCTTTAGCGCACCAATCGTTGCGATCATTCGGTTGTACCGGTACTTTGTCTCGCCGTTGTTGCCACCCTCGTGTCGCTACATCCCGACATGCTCGGAGTATGCAATAGAGGCAATTCAACAACATGGTGTGATAAAAGGGTGCTGGCTCGCAGCACGACGGATACTCAGGTGCCATCCTGGCTGCTCAGGTGGTTATGACCCAGTACCGCTAACAGGAAAAGAAACGGATTCAAATTAATGGATATTCAGCGCACTGGCCTCATCGTTATTTTGGCACTGATTACGTACGCTTTGATTCTACGCTGGAATGAGTTTACGACGGTTGCTGCACAACAGCCGGTAGCCACATTAAGCTCTCAATCGACCTTGGCTGGCCCTCTAAATAACGACACGTCAGTGACAGATCTGCCATCAAGTAGCGTGCCAGCAACGGCGCCCTCAACAGCGCTTGACCAACCATCCAACACGTCAAACAGCCGCGGACTCCTTCGCATCGAGACACCCAAACAAATTCTGACGATCGATTTGAGCGGTGGGGACATTGTTGAATTACAACTTCCTTTATATCCCCAAGCAGTTGATCAACCCGACAGTCCTTTACCACTTTTGGAATCAGTCGATCGAACGTACGTCGCACAAAGCGGCTTGGTTGGGCCCGATGGGCCAGATGCATCTGATGCAGGACGCCCGCTCTACTCAGCATCCAAAGATCTCTTTCAGGTCATGGATTCAGTCACAGATATCGTACTGACTGCCGAGACAGAGAAAGTAAAAGTCGAAAAAATATACACAGTTGATCCGACTACCTATGCCATTACTGTGGATCATCGAATTACCAATCTTTCTGACCAACCCATTGTTGTTTCGCCATTTACGCAACTAAAACGAGATGACTCCACTGACCCGTCACAGCAAAGTTCCATGGGTATGCAAGCTTTCCTAGGGTTTGCCATACGGACCACTGAAGAGCGTTATCGAAAAATTTCTTTTTCCGACTTTGACTCACAACAAGCCGCTCGTGAATTGAATGCCGATTTAAAAACGGTTGCGATGCAGGGTGGCCACCTCGCATTATTGCAGCACTACTTCACCACGGCGTGGATTCCCAGTCCTGAGCAAATGCATACTTTTTCGTTTCGACGAAACGCGGCTGGCCACAATATCGGAAGCATCATCAGTCCGGAAATAACCATTAGTCCAAATGCCACCGCAACCACAAGTGCTCTATTTTATGCGGGCCCGAAGGATCAAGATGCTCTCGAACTACTTTCGCCAGGTCTTGAGCTCGTTGTCGATTACGGCTGGTTATGGTTTATCGCTCAACCGTTGTTTTGGCTTCTTAAATTTATCCAATCCTACGTCGGTAATTGGGGCTTCGCGATCATACTCGTCACTGTCCTGGTTAAGGGTGCATTCTTCCAACTCAGTGCCGCTGCCTATCGATCGATGGCTAAGATGCGAAAGTTCACGCCTGAAATCACCCGTCTGAGAGAACTATACGGTGATGATAAACAGCGGATGTCCAAAGAGATGATGGATCTCTATAAGCGCGAAAAAATAAATCCACTCGGTGGTTGCCTTCCGATCTTAGTACAAATGCCTGTGTTCCTTGCATTGTACTGGGTCTTAATGGAATCAGTTGAGCTCAGACAGGCGCCGCTCTTTTTATGGATTGTCGACCTTAGTGTGAAAGATCCCTTGTTTGTACTTCCGCTCTTGATGGGCGTATCGATGTTCATTCAACAAAGTTTAAATCCGACACCTCCTGACCCTATGCAAGCAAAGATCATGAAGTACATGCCTGTCGCATTTACATTCTTCTTTTTATGGTTCCCTGCCGGGTTAGTTTTATATTGGGTGGTCAACAACGTCTTATCAATTGCCCAACAATGGGTGATCACTCGAGCAATTGAGAAATCGCATCCGGCAACATGACCGCCACCGAAGACACAATTGTGGCGCTCGCATCAGCTCCTGGTATCGGAGCGATCAGCGTCATCCGATTATCCGGTCCAAACGCACTCGACATCGCTCAGCGGAGCTGTAAGCGCACCCTTTCACCTCGCACGGCAACACTGGGTACAGTATTCGATGAATTGGATCAACCGATCGATACTGGACTCTTTATCGCATTTCCGGGACCTCACAGCTTCACTGGGGAGCATGTCGTTGAGTTTCAGGGCCATGGTGGCTCTGTTGTTACACAAGCGGTCATACATGAATTTTTAAAGCTCGGAGCGGTTCCCGCGAACCCTGGTCAATTCAGCGAGCGGGCGTTTTTAAATGGGAAGCTGGATCTAATCCAAGCCGAAGCCATAAGCGATCTTATTCATGCAACCAGTCTTCAGGCGGTCCGAGCCGCAAATCAGTCATTGAAAGGAGTTTTCTCCGATAGTGTTACAACGTTATCCACACAAATTGTCGCATTGCGTGTTCAAGTAGAAGCTCACTTGGATTTTCCCGACGAGGATATTCAGCCAGCGACGCTGGATGGCCTGTCCAAGCAGATCAAAACCACCCTAGACGATGCAAACATGCTCCTAGCGTCAGCACGTCAAGGGGTGATCCTCAATACCGGACTCAAAGTCGTCCTACTAGGTCCACCTAACGCAGGCAAAAGCTCGTTACTGAATTGTTTGGCTCAGCAACCGTTGGCCATTGTGACAAATATTCCAGGGACTACTCGAGACGCCATCCAGCATCATTTGCAGATTGATGACCTTCGTTTACAGTTTGTAGATACTGCGGGAATCCGGATAACTGACGATCTGATTGAATCAGAAGGAATACGCCGAGCTCACCAGGCCGCATGTCAAGCTGACATAATCATGTGTCTTTTTGACCATACAGTCCCACACATCGACCCCGTCTGGCTTGATCACATTCTCCCTGAAAATTGGACCCCTGAGATTCCTATCATTTTGGTTCAAAATAAACACGATATTCAGCCTGAACCAGCAACCAATGTGACCAGTTATCCTCTTTGCCAAATCTCTGCACACACATCTGTGGGCATCGATGACCTTATTGCCACACTTAAAACGACAATGGGCTTTCAGAGTGAACACACGACTCCTTTCATTGCGAGAGAACGACACGTATATCGATTGTCCAATGTCATTACGAGTCTTGACGCAGCACACTCTTTGCCCTGTGACCTCGACCATCTAGAGTTAATCGCAGACGAGCTTCGATGGAGCCACATAGCCCTCCAAGAAATGACAGGTCAATTTCATTCAGACGATTTATTGGGTGAGATTTTTTCCACTTTTTGCATTGGAAAATAGCTGTATAACATGCCCTAAGCTCCCCTCCCTTGTCAGTGGATAACTGTGGCTGTGGATAACCACTTGTTTCATACACACCTATCACCTGCTTATTAAGAGCCTGTAAGACATCAGGCACACAACAAATCATCAAACTTAACGTATTGAAAAAGAATACAAAAAATGTCTTTTCCCCGGAGACCGCAGCGCTTAACATCTACAACCTCAATAACCTTCTCTTTAAAAAGTACATAGTCATATATGGATTACAAACAAACATTTGACGTCATCGTTATCGGAGCTGGACATGCGGGTTGTGAGGCTGCTCATGCCGCAGCACGTCTTGGATGCAACACGCTATTGCTGACTCACTCGATCGAAACAATCGGCCAAATGTCATGTAACCCAGCAATCGGGGGTATCGGAAAAAGTCATTTGGTACGAGAAATTGATGCTTGTGATGGATTGATGGCTCGGATTACTGACCATTCTGGCATTCAATTTAGGATCTTAAATCAAAGCAAAGGGCCTGCTGTACGAGCAACCCGAGCTCAAGCGGATCGCATGTTATATCGAACCCATATGCGCTCGGTGATTGAAAACACGCCGCATCTGACGGTCTTCCAGCAACCGGTAACTGATCTAGTGATCCAGAATAATCAATGCACCGGAGTTCGTCTGGCGATGGGTCTTGAACTTCGTAGCCGTTGCGTTGTCTTAACAGCTGGAACATTTTTAGCAGGACAAATACATATTGGTCTTAACCAGCAACCCGGTGGTCGAGCAGGGGACCCACCCGCTGATTTATTATCTCGAGCATTGAAACAATACGACTTTGAAATAGGTCGATTGAAAACTGGAACACCTCCGAGGATCGATAAACGCTCCATTAACCTTGATAACTTGAATATTCAATATGGTGATTTCCCAACACCATATTTATCATCCTTGAGTAACGGAAATGAGCACCCTGATCAAATCCCATGTTACTTGTCACGTACTACTCAACAAACAGCTGATATTATCTTAGAAAATTTACATTTAAGTCCAATGTACTCAGGTGCTATTGAAGGAGTTGGTCCTCGATACTGCCCTTCAATCGAAGATAAGATTGTACGTTTCTCTGATAAACCAACTCATCAAGTATTTTTAGAACCAGAAGGACTCACCTCGAATGAGTTTTATCCTAACGGGGTTTCAACGTCATTACCATATGAAGTGCAATTAGCGATTATTCAATCATTAGAAGGTTGCGAGAAAGCCATCATTACCCGACCAGGTTATGCCATTGAATATGATTATTTTGATCCTCGCGGGTTAAAAAACACATTAGAAACCAAAAACGTTTCTAATCTTTATTTGGCCGGACAAATTAATGGAACGACTGGCTACGAAGAGGCTGGAGCGCAAGGCCTATTAGCTGGGGCTAATGCAGGACTGAGAGCGCTTGATCGAGAGTCTTGGACTGTTGGGCGTGACGAAGGATACTTGGGTGTCATGATTGATGATTTAATAACCCTTGGGACCCAAGAGCCCTATCGTATGTTCACGTCGAGAGCTGAATATCGTCTCATTCTGCGTGAAGATAATGCGGATCAGAGACTGACTGAACAAGCATATCGCTTGGGCTTCGTTTCTGAGCAACGATGGCGTCATTTTGCTGAAAAACGTGAAACAATTTCACGTGAAACACAGCGCTTATCTAGTCTATGGGTACAACCGCAGGCTGATGCGATCATGCGATTAGCTGATCAACTTACATCGCCGTTATCACGGGAAGCTTCGGCCTATGAGTTATTAAAAAGACCCGAATTAAAATTTCAGGATATTTGTAAGGTATTTCCGGAGTTGAACGAACTCGATTCTAAAATATCTAACCAAATCGAGATCGAGGTTAAATATTCGGGCTATATTGCCCGACAAAATCAAGAAATATCAAAATTAAAAAAGAACGAAAATATTAAAATTCCAGAGGGTTTAAATTATGAAAAAATTCAAGGCCTCTCAAACGAGGTCCGCCAAAAGCTGATAAAAACGAAGCCTGAAACATTAGCACAAGCAAGTCGAATTTCAGGTGTGACACCAGCCGCACTTAGCCTGTTACTCGTTCACCTCAAGAGACAACAGTTAGTCGATAAGACGTCTTTAGCGGTTTAATGGTGTTTGATATCGAACAGCGACTTGCGCAGATAGAGGTTCATAGTACAGCCGAACAGATTATTAAATTAGAAAAAATTGTTGAAGAACACTTAAAATGGAATCGTAAAATTAATTTAAGTGCTTATCTGGATGAGCAGGCAGTTATTGACTATCAAATTATTGATTCCTTGACGTTGTTACAGTCTGATCTGAATCAGACGTCTGAGCTGCTTGATGTTGGGACGGGACCAGGTTTTCCGGGTCTACCTCTGGCTGTGATGTGTCCAACACTTGAAACGGTACTTTGCGATTCAAACGCAAAAAAGTTGGCTTTTGCGACGCATCTCGTGGGTCAGCTCAAGCTAAAAAACGTTCGTATCGTGGCCGCAAGGGTTGAAGAGTTGCGAGATCGTCGGTACTCCCAGATGACAGCACGGGCGTTTTCGAAACTCGGTGATATCATGGGACTGACGTCGCAGCTGTTAGATCCCTCGGGTGTCCTGTTTGCGATGAAGAGCCAGAAAGTAGAGGTAGAGATACAGGATGCACAGCGACAATTTCCCAATGCATCAATCGAGATACAACCCTTGCGACATGTTGTGCCAGAGGTGAGGGTTGTCGCAAAAGTGATGGGATATAGCCAATGACACGAATCATTGCAATTACCAACCAAAAAGGCGGTGTGGGCAAAACAACCACATGCGTCAACTTGGGAGCAACACTTGCTGAGACAGGGCATCGTGTTTTGGTAATTGATTTTGACCCACAGGGTAATTCGACGAGCGGAAGCGGGGTTGATAAACATCAAATCCAAGCAGATGTCCGAGGGTTGCTATTGGGAGAGCTCAAGTTTGCTGAAGTACGCATTCTAAATACGGAGGCTGGATATGACCTTTTGCCTTCGGATATTCAATTGACCGAGGCGGAGGTGGGGTTAGTTGGTCAATCTAGAGCACCATTTCGTTTGCAGGAGGTGATCGCACACCATCTTGAAGAGTATGATTTTGTGCTAATCGATTGCCCGCCAGCATTGAGTATGTTGACAATTAACGGTTTGGTGGCGGCGAACTCAGTCATTATTCCAATGCAATGCGAATTCTATGCGCTTGAAGGTGTCGCGGCCTTGATGCATACCATTGAACAGGTTCGGGGGACTCATAACCCGAATCTTGTTATTGATGGTGTGTTACGAACGATGTATGACCCACGTACTAGTTTGACGCGTCAGGTGAGCCAGCAACTTGAACAATTTTTTGGTGATAAGGTATTTCGAACGGTGATACCAAGGAATGTTCGTCTCGCGGAGGCGCCAAGCTTTGGCTTACCAGTACTACGATATGATCGGCTATCGAAGGGTGCGTTGTCGTATTTGGCATTGGCCGCTGAATTGCGCCAAAGACTGAAGACAAAGGAAGCTGCATGATCCAGAAAAAAAGGGGTTTAGGTTTTAATCCGCTACTGGGGTTAGATAAATCGACGGTGGATGCCGTATTTAAGGCGCAAGACAATTCGCAGGCTAAGGTCATTGAGACCAGTACAAGTGGCTTTCGAGAAATTCCGACTGAGACGATTACACCGAGTCCCTATCAACCGCGCATGGTCTTCTCTGACACAGAACTCGACGAGTTGACTAACTCGATTCGCGAACATGGGTTAATGCAGCCCTTGCTTGTCAGGCCCTCCACAACGGGTTTTGAGTTGATTGCTGGCGAACGGCGGTGGCGTGCAGCGATGAATGCCAATGTTCAAACAGTGCCTGTGATCATACGTGAATTGGACGATCGCACAGCGGCTGGTTTGGCGCTTGTTGAGAACGTGCAACGCCAAGATTTGAGTGCGATTGAGCAAGCCCGTGCGCTTGGACGCATGCGAGACGAGTTTGGCATGGACCAGGCGCGTTTAGCGCAAATGACCAGCATGTCGCGCTCGACTATTGCAAACTTGCTGCGGCTTCTGAATCTTTCGGATGCTGTGCAACTTGCGCTAGATAATGGTGAGCTGGATATGGGCCACGCGAGAGCTCTCTTGCCACTGCCCGAGATGCAACAAATCAAGGCGTCGCAGGAAATCATTGATAAAGGCCTTTCTGTTCGCCAAACCGAAGCGTTAGTGAAACGCTTGTTGGCTGGACCAACACCGACGCGCGAATCATCGGTCGATCCAGATGTGCAAAGACTAGAGACGAAGCTATCTGATCGTTTAGGTGCCTTGGTTAAAATTAAGCCAAAATCGAGTGGGAAGGGCCAAATCGTGATTGCGTACGACTCATTAGAAATTCTTGATGGCATCATTGCAAAGCTAAAGAACAAAGCATAAACCCCAACCTTGTGCGTAGATACGCGCATAGGCATTGATCCCTTTGACTCGACTGCCTATACTCTGCCGCGAACTTAGAACCAATGGTCGCGGTATGCCTCATCAAATGCTTAGATTTCAAGGCATTTGGATTGTTATCGCGGCAATTGGCGCCTGGCTTGTGTGGTCCCTAAATGAGGCTGTCGCAGTTGGTGCGGGTGGGTTGTGTGCCATGATCCCTCAGATGTTGTTTTACACCTGGGCGTTTCGATTTCGTGGCGCCCGAAATGCCCGATTGATCATGCGGTATTTCCATCTAGGTGAGGCGATTAAGATTATGTTGGCGATAGCGCTGGTCTCAGTTGCGCTCTCGCAAGCGATGTTTGATGAGAGAGCCCTGATTAGTGGCTTTATTTCCACGGTGATCACTGGTCAAATCATCGCGCCCATGCTTACATCTGGTTACCGTTAGTAGGATCGAAAGGCACAATGGCTTCTGAAAACCCAACAGCAACCGAATATATTCAACACCACCTTACAAATTTGACTTTTGGGCATCATCCCGTGAATGGCTGGTCCTTTGCTCATGGTGCGACTGAAGCCAGTGAGATGGGCTTTATGGCGATTCATGTGGATACAATTGCATGGGCGCTTATTTTGGGATTTACGTTTTGCGGAATTTTTTATTTAGGGGCGAAGCGCGCGACCAGTGGGGTCCCATCGGGTCTTCTTAATGCGGTAGAAGCTGTCGTTGACTTTGTTGATAACGCGGTCCGTGAGTCTTTTAATGGCAAGAGCGCGATGATCGCGCCATTAGCACTTACCATTTTCGGCTGGATCTTTATGATGAATCTGGTCAAATTGCTGCCAATTGATCTTGTGCCGACTCTTTTCAAAATGGCCGGCGTGGAGTACATGAAAATAGTTCCAACGACAGACATCAATGCCACATTGGGTATGTCGATTGGGGTGTTTTTACTGATCATTTTTTATTCGATCAAAATCAAAGGCGCAGGCGGCTTCTTGGGCGAGTTGACTTTGCAGCCTTTCGGAAAGTGGCTCCTCCCGTTCAACTTCTTGCTTGAAGGCGTCGGTTTGATCGCAAAGCCTATTTCTCTAGCACTGCGTTTGTTTGGAAACATGTATTCGGGCGAATTGATCTTTATTTTGATTGCGCTTCTTCCGTTCTATGCGCAATGGCTGCTCTCGGTGCCATGGGCCATATTCCATATTTTTGTAATCATTTTGCAGGCCTTTATTTTTATGATGTTAACAATCGTGTACTTGTCTATGGCACATGAGCATCACTAGAGATTTACGATTAACTTAAACTGACTCTTTTGGAGGAAAAATGGAAACTGTAGTAGGAATGACCGTTATTGCTGTTGCGATCATGATCAGTGTCGGAGCCCTTGGCACGGCAATTGGATTCGCAATCTTAGGCGGAAAGTTTTTGGAAGGCGCTGCGCGTCAGCCTGAGATGGTCCCAATGTTACAAACAAAAATGTTCATCATTGCCGGTCTTTTGGATGCGGTAACCATGATCGGTGTTGGCTTGGCGTTGTTCTTTACGTTTGCAAACCCCTTTGTAGCTCTTTTGTAATTGTGTCGGATGCAGAACGTCTCAACGTTTAAGACACCGTGAAAGAGGTACCACTGTGAACCTAAATCTGACACTCGTTGGCCAGCTCATAGCATTTCTGTTATTTGTTTGGTTTTGCATGAAGTTTGTGTGGCCACCAATTACGGCTGCCATGGCAGAGCGGCAAAAAAAGATTGCAGAAGGATTGGATGCCGCCGATCGCGCATCGCGTGCACTCGAAGATGCTCGTGCTCAAGTTGAGCAAGAGATGAAAGAGGCTCGAGCGCAAATTACAGGGCTGGTTGAGCAGGCGAATCGTCGTGCTAATCAGATCGTTGAGGAAGCACAAGAAAAAGCGCGCGCAGAAGCTGAGAAGATTATGGCATCCAGCAGCGCGCAGATTGCTCAAGAAGCCGCTCAGGTTCGGGAATCACTCCGAGCAGAAGTGGTTTCGCTTTCCCTTATTGGGGCGGAGCGTGTTTTGGGCGCAAGTGTTGATCAAAAAGCGCATAGCAAGTTGTTGACTGAACTCGCTGAGCAACTCTAGGGGATTGATCATGGCACAACTCACCACGATTGCTCGCCCTTATGCAAAGGCTGCATATCAATATGCTGAGTCGGTCAACGCCGTCGCTGCTTGGGCGACTTTCTTAGAAAAGGCGTCGGTGATTGTCGCTGACCCTACGTTGCTCACCATGTTGAAGAATCCAGCATATTCGGTAGATGTGAAAGCGAGTGTTCTTATCGAACTGCTGGATGATGTCTCCGTCAGCGGAGCATCAGAGTTTATCAAGGTATTGGGATATTATCGGCGATTCCTGGCGCTTGGCGAGATTTTTAAAGAGTATCAACAGCTCGTAGCGCGCGGTGCTCGAGTGATGGATATCACCATCAACTCAGCGTTTGAATTGTCAGCGAGTGAACTCGAGTCCTTAAAGGACAAGCTTAAGGTGCGGTACCAGGGTCAAGAGATTCGGGTTGCCGTAGCTGTTGACGCGTCGTTAATTGGCGGGTTTGAGATTCGGTCGAGCGATACAGTCATTGATGCCACAGTGCGAGGCAGATTGGCCAAAGTGGCCGCAGCGCTGTCGGCGTAAAGTTTACAGAGAATTTGAAAGGAACTTTCCATGGATCAATTGAATCCTTCCGAGATCAGCGAACTGATCAAGCAGCGAATTGGCAATGTTGATCTCGCCGTCACTGCGAAGAATGAGGGCACGATCGTTTCCGTTTCTGACGGTATTGTTCGTGTGTATGGGCTTGCCGATGTAATGTACGGTGAGATGATCGAATTTGAAGGCGGCGTCTTCGGCATGGCCTTGAACCTTGAGCGCGATTCGGTGGGTTCCGTCGTGCTTGGCGAATACAAAGGCTTAGCAGAAGGACAAACAGCGCGCTGCACAGGTCGTATCCTTGAGGTGCCAGTTGGACCTGGGCTATTAGGTCGTGTCGTTGACCCCCTTGGAAACCCTATTGATGGTAAGGGAGATATCGTCGCTGATGGTACTCAGCCAATCGAAAAGGTTGCGCCGGGCGTAATTGCTCGTAAATCGGTTGATCAACCCATTCAGACGGGATTGAAAGCGATCGATGCCATGGTTCCAGTTGGACGTGGACAACGCGAGTTGATTATCGGAGACCGCCAAACGGGAAAGACCGCTGTTGCGATCGATGCGATTATCAATCAAAAAGGGACCGGTATTAAGTGTATCTACGTTGCGATCGGTCAGAAGCAATCATCGATTGCATCTGTTGTTCGAAAGCTTGAAGAGCATGGTGCGATGGATCATACGATCGTCGTTGCAGCCGGTGCCGCAGACCCCGCATCGATGCAATTTTTGGCACCATTTTCGGGTTGTACAATGGGCGAGTATTTCCGGGATCGGGGCGAAGACGCGCTGATCGTATATGACGATCTTTCCAAGCAGGCAGTTGCCTATCGTCAGATTTCGCTATTGCTTCGTCGGCCACCAGGACGAGAAGCGTATCCCGGAGACGTTTTTTATCTCCACTCTCGTTTGTTGGAGCGAGCTGCTCGTGTCAACGCGGATTACGTGGAAGCATTTACGAACGGCGAAGTTAAAGGAAAGACTGGTTCACTGACGGCATTGCCTATCATTGAGACCCAGGCTGGCGACGTATCTGCGTTCGTACCGACGAACGTCATTTCGATTACTGATGGACAGATCTTCCTGAAACAAACCTATTTAACTCGGGGATTCGGCCTGCGATGAACGCCGGTATTTCTGTGTCTCGAGTGGGCGGCGCGGCTCAGACCAAGATCGTGAAGAAGCTCGGTGGTGGTATTCGTTTGGCGCTCGCTCAGTATCGAGAACTTGCCGCATTCGCCCAGTTTGCATCGGATCTTGATGATGCAACGCGTAAGCAGCTGGAGCACGGTCAGCGTGTGACCGAGTTAATGAAGCAGAAACAATATAGCCCTCAATCTGTTGCTGACATGGGCTTAGTGCTCTATGTCGCCAACGAAGGTCATCTGGATGATGTACCTGTTAACAAAGTGGTGGCGTTCGAGACGGCATTGTTGAGCTACTTCAGAAGTGAACATGATGCGTTGCGCTCAGAAATTAATGCTTCTGGTGATTACAACGATGGAGTCGCAGCCAAGTTGGACGCAGTGGTGACAACTTTTAAGTCATCTCATACCTACTGAGGTTAAGGCGAAGGGGCAGAACCTATGGCAGTCGGTAAAGAGATTCGCACCCAGATCGGTAGTATTCGTAATACACAAAAAATTACGAGTGCAATGCAGCTGGTGGCGGCCTCAAAAATGCGCAAAGCACAAGAGCGGATGGGTGCGACCAGGCCTTATGCTGATCGAATTTTAGAAGTAATTGGTCACCTTGCTTACGCAAACCCAGAGCATAACCATTTGTTTCTTGAAGAACGCGATGTTAGCCGCGTCGGCTACATTGTTGTGTCGACGGACCGTGGGCTATGTGGTGGACTGAATGCGAACTTGTTTAAACAAGTGGTGCGTGAATTGGGCGCGCACCATGCAAATCAGGTCGAGGTTGATTTAGCTGTTATTGGATCTAAGGCCCTTGGATTCTTTAAGAGCTTTGGCGGAAACGTCGTCGCTGTGGCGAGTCATGTTGGAGATCAACCCACGGTTGCAGACCTGATCGGCAGCGTTAAAGTGATGCTCGATGCATATGAAGAGGGGTCAATTGACCGGCTGTATGTCGTGTACAACCGCTTTGTCAATACCATGACGCAAAGCCCA
Organism: Litorivicinus sp.; assembly: GCA_018401755.1. GTDB lineage: Bacteria > Pseudomonadota > Gammaproteobacteria > Pseudomonadales > Litorivicinaceae > HIMB30. The sequence goes on along the minus strand of JAGYKJ010000006.1, from coordinate 187,437 downwards.
GTGGTGCAGCAAATACTGCCGCTACCGAAAGATGTGAATCCGATCCCTAAACTCGGTAAACATTGGGACTACATTTACGAGCCTGATGCGCAAAGTGTGCTTGATACCTTGTTGCAGCGCTATTTGGAGTCGCTAGTGTACCAAGCGGTTGTGGAGAACCTTGCGTGTGAGCAGGCTGCTCGAATGGTTGCCATGAAGGCGGCGACGGACAATGCTGGCGATCTGATTCACGAGCTTCAACTGGTTTACAACAAAGCGCGGCAAGCAGCCATTACCCAAGAGATTTCAGAGATTGTGGGCGGTGCTGCGGCACTGTAACTAACAGATTATTTTAGGAGAGTAGCGATGAGTAGCGGGAAGATTGTCCAAATCATCGGTGCGGTCATTGACGTGGAGTTTCCGCGTGACGCAGTACCCCAGGTTTATGACGCATTGAATGTCAACGGCAAGCCGATCGTTTTAGAAGTCCAACAGCAGCTAGGTGATGGGATTGTTCGCACGATTGCGATGGGTTCGACCGAAGGTCTGTCGCGGGGCTTAACGGTTGAGAATACAAATGCAGCAATTTCAGTCCCTGTTGGGAAGGAAACGCTCGGTCGTATCATGGATGTGCTCGGAAACCCGATCGACGAGAAGGGTGCGATTGGCGAGCAAGTTCGGATGCCGATTCATCGTTCAGCACCGACATTTGCAGAGCAGTCATCAAGTACAGATTTACTCGAAACAGGCATTAAGGTAATCGACTTGGTGGCTCCTTTCGCGAAGGGCGGAAAAGTCGGATTGTTCGGTGGTGCCGGTGTTGGTAAGACCGTCAACATGATGGAGTTGATTCGTAACATCGCGATTGAGCACTCCGGCTATTCGGTATTTGCCGGTGTGGGTGAGCGGACTCGAGAAGGGAACGACTTCTATCATGAGATGACAGACTCCAACGTATTGGACAAGGTGTCATTGGTGTATGGCCAGATGAACGAGCCACCAGGAAACCGTTTACGGGTTGCCTTGACCGGTTTGACCATGGCTGAGTATTTCCGTGATGAGGGACGAGACGTTCTGTTGTTCGTGGATAATATCTATCGCTATACCTTGGCGGGGACAGAGGTCTCTGCATTGTTGGGTCGTATGCCTTCAGCGGTCGGCTATCAGCCGACCTTGGCCGAAGAGATGGGCGTCCTTCAAGAGCGAATCACCTCAACGAAAACTGGGTCAATCACCTCTATACAAGCAGTTTACGTTCCTGCGGATGATTTGACTGACCCATCTCCCGCGACGACCTTTGCGCACTTGGATGCGACTGTTGTGTTAAGTCGACAAATTGCTTCACTCGGTATTTACCCAGCGGTTGATCCGCTGGACTCAACCAGCCGCCAACTTGATCCTCTCGTAATCGGTGAGGAACATTATGATTGTGCTCGTGGTGTACAGTCTGTGTTGCAGCGTTACAAAGAATTGAAAGACATCATTGCGATCTTGGGTATGGATGAGTTGTCTGAAGAAGACAAATTAACTGTGTCACGCGCACGGAAAATTGAACGATTCTTGTCGCAGCCATTCTTTGTTGCTGAAGTCTTCACGGGCTCTCCTGGAAAGTACGTGTCGTTGAAAGAAACGATTCGTGGTTTTCGTGGGATTCTCGAAGGCGAGTATGATCATCTGCCTGAGCAAGCGTTCTATATGGTGGGCGGTATTGACGAGGTGGTTGAGAAGGCGAAGACGCTTTAAGGAGTCTCTCCATGAGTACAATGAAGTGCCATGTGGTCTCTGCTGAAGAATCCCTTTACGAGGGGACCATTCAGATGGTGATTGCGTCCGGAGAGCTAGGTGATCTTGGCATCACCCCTGGACATGCTCCGTTGATTACCGCGTTAAAGCCAGGGCCTGTTCGCCTGATTCTCGAAGATGGAGAAGAGACCTTGTTTTTTGTGACTGGGGGCTTTTTGGAAGTCATCCCGTCACTGGTAACAATCTTGGCGGACACTGCCGAACGAGCCGAATCCATTGATGAAGCAGCTGTGATGCATGCAAAAGAAGAGGCGCGACGGTTGCTGACAGAGCAGCAAACAGATTTCGATTACTCGAGGGCATCAGTTGAACTTGCTGAAGCTGTGGCTCGTTTGCGAGTCATCGAGCAGCTGCGACGTCGACGTGCTTAACATCATCATTCTGGCTGCCGGTAAAGGCAGCCGGATGTTGTCTCAATCCCCTAAAGTACTCCATCACATTGGCGGAAAGTCCCTAATTTCTCGCGTGATTTCAGAGGCCCAAAGCCTACTCGGTGATGAGCAGGGAACGATTACTGTCGTCACCGGCCACGGTGCAGATCAAGTCGATCCGCACATTGCATCCATGGGCGTTCGCATTATTCATCAGACCGAGCAATTGGGAACAGGGCATGCGGTGCGTTGTGGAGCCCAAGATTTGCCACTTGAGGGTACTGTGGTCGTGCTCTATGGCGATGTTCCTCTGGTGACAGCAGATGCCCTACAGCCTCTGGTTGCCATGGGGCGATCAGGGCTTGCAGTGATGACATCAGATGTTGACGACCCGACAGGGTACGGGCGGATTTTGCGAGATGATCAAGGCCAGTTGACTGGTATCGTTGAAGAACGTGATGCGACAATCGAACAGCGCGCGATTTGCGAAATTAATAGTGGCCTCTATGCGGCGCCAGCATCTATGTTTGCATCACTACTTCCCTTGCTTGCGAATGAAAATGTGCAAGGTGAGTACTATTTGACTGATTGTGTTGCACTGGCAAGGCAACATGGGTATGCGGTGCAGGGTGTAAAAGGTCCTGTTGAATGTGCCCTCGGGGTGAATGATCGTATGCAGTTGGCGAATTTAGAGTGGCGTTATCAACAACGCGCACGACACCAACTCATGCAGGCTGGAGTCACCCTCATTGATCCAGACTCTGTCTTTTGTGCAGGTAAGGTGGATGTCGGTCCAGATACGATTATTGGGCCAAATGTGTGGCTTGATGATGTTGAGATCGGGCCAGCTGTGCACATTGGGATGGGTGCACATCTGTCTCGCGTTCAGATTGCAAGGGGTGCGCATATCAAGCCCTATTCTGTGATTGAGTCGACAGTGATTGGCACTGATGCAACCGTAGGGCCTTTTGCACGTTTACGACCAGGGACACAGCTTGCTTCTGACACCCACGTTGGCAACTTTGTAGAAACAAAGAATGCCGTGATCGGCGAGGGCTCGAAGTTAAATCATCTCTCCTATATTGGTGATGCCACGGTCGGGCGCGATGTGAATGTTGGGGCCGGCACAATCACCTGTAATTACGATGGAGTATCGAAACATCACACAACGATTGGTGACGACGTCTTCATTGGGTCGAACACCAGTTTAGTTGCACCGATCGAGATTGGTGAAGGCGCAACGACTGCAGCAGGTTCCGTACTGACAGAGAATGTGTCACCGGGTGCGTTGGCCATCGGACGAAATCGGCAAATCGAGAAAACGCCGTATCAGCGCCCCACAAAGGGAAGGAAATCCTAAGTATGTGTGGAATCGTTGGTGCAATCGCCGAGCGGTCTGTCCAGCCGATTTTGATTGAGGGTCTTAAGCGACTGGAGTATCGAGGTTATGACTCGGCGGGCATCGCGACCTTGCAGGGGATGCAGATACATCGGCTTCGCGCACAAGGGAAAGTGGTCGAGCTCGAGCATAAGCTGACCGCGAACAGCGCGACGCTTGGAATTGCCCACACGCGGTGGGCAACGCACGGTGTCCCGAGCGAAGCGAACGCGCACCCTCATATGTCAGGAGAGCGATTCGCTGTCGTTCATAACGGAATTATTGAAAATCATGGCGCTCTTCGCGATGAGCTCCAAGGGTGCGGTTGCGTCTTCACCTCAGAAACTGACACGGAGGTTGTGGCCCATCTATTGGCGCATTTGGCGACGCTCAGGACTGACCATGCCTGATCTATTTCGTGCGGTTTTGGATCGGATCCAGGGGGCCTACGCACTCTGCGTGATTGATCAGAGTACTCCAGATCGTTTGTATGTTGCTCGTCAGGGCTCTCCGCTCGTCATTGGTTTGGGTCTTGGCGAGAATTTTGTTGGGTCGGACCAATTAGCGCTGACTCACGTGACCGATCGATTCATGTACCTCGATGAAGGTGATTGGGGTGTGATCACCCGTGAGCAGGTACGTTTGTGGGACGTCAGTGGCAGGGTCGTGGAGCGTGCAGTGGTTCAGTCCCATCTCGGGACAGAGGCGGTAAGTAAAGGATCTTATCGACACTTTATGGCCAAGGAGATTCACGAGCAGCCTCGAGCAGTTCTGGATAGCTTGCGTCTAAAGCTTGGGTCAGCGCACATTTTATCTGGGATTTTGGGCCCTGGTAGTGATGAGATTTTGGATCAGGTTGGCGCCGTTCAAATCGTTGCGTGTGGAACTAGTTATCATGCGGGACTGGTCGCCCGATACTGGATCGAAAGCTTGGCGGGGATTCCTTGCCAAGTGGAAATCGCGAGTGAATATCGCTATCGCGACGTGGTGACGTTGCCCAATACGCTTTGGATTGCGATTTCTCAGTCGGGTGAGACCGCAGATGTCTTGGCTGCTTTGCGACATCTCGATCAAGCGCATGTGTTGGCGACACTTGCTGTGTGTAACGTGGCGACCTCAAGTCTGATTCGAGAGACGGACTTGGCCTTGCTGACCGATGCGGGGCCAGAAATTGGCGTTGCGAGCACGAAGGCATTTACCACTCAATTGACGGTGTTATTGGTTCTGGCGGGGTTGCTCGCAAAATCGCGGAAAGTCGACTCATTCGATGAGAAAGCCTTGGTCGCAGAATTGCGACAACTCCCTGACTTACTGACAGCTGCGCTAGCGATTGAGCCAGCTGTTGCCACGATCGCCGAATTATTTGCTGACAAGCAGCACACACTCTTCTTGGGTCGGGGTGCCATGAACCCCATTGCCATGGAAGGGGCGTTAAAGCTGAAGGAACTCTCTTACATTCATGCGGAAGCATATCCTGCCGGCGAGCTGAAGCATGGCCCTCTGGCCTTAGTTGATGAGTCCATGCCGGTGGTCGCGGTGGCGCCAAATGACGCGTTGATAGAGAAACTTCAGTCCAACTTATCCGAAGTGCGGGCTCGTGGTGGACAACTGATTGTGTTTGCAGATCACGCGGTCGCTCAAGATGGGCATTCCCTTACGTGTGTCTTGCCTGCAGTTCCTGCGCGCATTGCTCCGATTGTATTCACCGTTCCGCTGCAATTATTGAGCTATCACGTGGCGGTCTTGCGCGGTACGGATGTCGACCAACCTCGAAACCTCGCTAAAAGCGTCACCGTGGAATAGATTCCTTTGATGAGGTTTCCGAAATATTAATATTTTTCAATATTTTAGTGAACGATCAGTTTGCCATTCATCCCGGAACTCACGACCAATAACCCTCTTATCTCTGATTCTCGACTGTGATCGTAAGGGCTGGACTTCAGGGAAAGTCAGTCGAGAGTTTTCGGTGCTTGATCTCGTCATAGTCGTTGTCGAGGAGTCGTGCGATACTCAAGATCGCCGGTTTGGGCTCCTCTGTCGCGAGACTCTATGCAGACTTCGTTCGCAAGAACGCGATGATGGCGCGGTGAGATCAATTCGGTCATGACCCGAGCGAGCTAGAGCCACCATGACGATTATTTCCCTATTCCCGTTAATTTTTGTGTTGCTGTGGGCCTCAGCCTTCGTCACCGGCAAGATCATTGTTGTTGATGCGACACCTTTTGCTGCCTTGGCCTTCCGGTTTTTGTTGGTCACCGCTGGCTTTTTTATTGTGATGACTTGGCGGCGAGAGTGGCAACGCGTTCCAATACGTTCACTCGGAGAAGCCGTTGGGACAGGGGTGCTCTTCCATGGCGTCTATTTGGCGGGCGTATTTTATGCAGTGTTGAATGGATTACCCGCGGGCATCACGGCACTTATTGTGTCATTGCAGCCTTTGTTGACCAGTGCGTTGGCTGGCCCACTTCTCTCTGAAACCGTCTCCCGTCGGCAATGGACTGGCCTCGCGATTGGTTTTATCGGCACGGCCTGTGTTTTAGGTTTTGACGTCGGCGATACGCTTCCGATTGCAGGAATCATTGCTGCGGTGGTGGCGTTATTGGCCGTGACGTCAGGAACGCTGTGGCAAAAAACATTGACTGGGAAGCTGCCTCTGGCGACCAGTAATGGTTATCAAGCGCTTGCTGCTTTGCTATTTCATGTGATCTTGATGGGGATATTTGAGTCGCCGCCAAAGCTGGAGGCCACACTTCCGCTTGTCTTAGCGATGAGTTGGCAGGTCTTTGCGGTGTCATTCGGGGCGTTTACGATTCTCATGTATCTAATCGCGCACAATTCGGCGTCCAAGACCTCCGCGTTATTTTTTCTGGTGCCCCCTGTGGCCGCCGTCATTAGCTGGATCATTTTGGATGAAACCCTGACGGCTGCTCGACGTGTTTGGTTTTATGGTGGCAAGCTATGGCGTGTATGTGGCGACTCGTCCGAGCCCAACCGCGCACACGGGCTGATCGATAGACGTTAGGGCTATCAATGATGTATCCAGTGAACCCAAGCATCGGTGCTTGACGAAAATGCCGATGGTTGGTGGTGCGAAGGGGTTAGCAACGCGGGCGCGAGAGAAGTGCACAGCCGTTTCCCAAGTTCCACGCCGAATTGATCAAAGCTGTTAATGCCCCACAAGACACCTTGTGTCATGACTTTGTGTTCGTAGAGCGCAATCAAGGCACCTAATGTCCTTGGATCGAGCTGATTGAAGCCAATGATTGAGCTGGGTCGATTTCCGGGCATCCGCCGATGTGGATCGGCATTCTCCTCGCCAAATGCAAGTGCCTCAGCCTGCGCGAGACAATTTGCCAGCAGTAGCAGGTGTGCTTCTTGATCGCCCTCTGTGGGCTTACGCGCCATGAGAAAGTCGACGGGAATAATCTCGGTGCCTTGATGCAGCAATTGATGAAAGGCGTGCTGCCCGTTTGTTCCGCTTTCACCCCAAATGACAGGGGCTGTTTGCCAGAGCACGCTGTTGCCAGATCGATCGGTTTGTTTGCCGTTGGATTCCATTTCGAGTTGCTGGAGATAGGCAGGAAACCGGGCCATCCGCTGGCTATAAGGAATAACGGCATGTGAACCCAGGTTGTATCCGTTTCGGTACCAAAGCCCGAGTAATGCCAGGGCGACTGGAAGATTTGATGTCAGTGGTGCGGTAAGGAAGTGCTGGTCCATTGCGCGCGCACCATTGAGAAACTCTGAGAATTGCTCTGATCCAATTTGACAGCGGATTGCCATGCCAATCGATGACCAAAGTGAATAGCGACCGCCGACCCAATCCCAGAATGGGAACATGCGGTCTGCCTGAATTCCAAACGCCAACACAGCGGCCTGGTTGGTTGATAGCGCGATCATCTGCGTCGCAACTGCCGATGGCCCAACCGCATCGACGAGCCATTGCTTCACGCGACTTGCATTGACCATGGTCTCTTGGGTGGTGAACGTTTTTGATGCAACGATAACGAGCGTTCGGTGTGGATCAAGGGTTGCAGTCATTGAAGCCCAATGGGCTGGATCCACGTTGGATAAAAAATGCGTTTTTGGACCATGCGCTCGAAAAGGCTCAAGTGCCTGGCAAGCCATCAGTGGACCAAGGTCAGATCCACCAATGCCGATATTCACAATATCAGTGATTAATTGACCACTGGCTCCACGAATGACGCCAGAGCGCACTGCGTCTGCGAAGGCATCACACCGAGTCCGTTCATGCAGTACGGCGGACATCACCGGCTGGCCGTCGATGGCAAAGGGGTCTTGTGCATCGCCACGCAGCGCCATGTGCAACACGGAGCGGCCCTCGGTGTGATTCAGGTGGTCGCCGGAGACAAGCGCTGCCTGTGTTCCACGAAATCCAAGGGCATCGAGACTGTCACACAGCCATTGCCAGGTGGCACGATCAATCCAGTGCTTTGAAAAATCGAGGCATATCCCAGCACCTTCGATCCGAAACTGGGTTGCGCGGTCTGGATCTGTGTCGAAGAGGGCGCGAAGATTGGGTCGAGGGCGAGACGCACGGCGGGCCAACTCTTGAAAAAAACCGCTGCGCGTCATCTGGTCCATGATGTTGTCCTATTTGAGGGATAGGACAGTGTTATCCGTGACTTTCGTTTTGAAAAGCCCTATCGCTCAATCGTCATGTTAACCGGTGGGTAGTTGGCCAAACTCCTGATAGATATGTTTTGTTTCAAGAAAGTCAGCCAATCCTTCGACGCCATGCAATCGACCAAGTCCGGATTCGCGGTATCCCCCGGTTTCAGCTTCTGCCATTAAGCGGTTGTGGCAGTTGATCCACACAGTGCCAGCTTTAATTGCGCGTGCCATGCGCTGGGCACGTTCGCCAGATTGTGAGTACACGCTTGCTGAGAGTCCGTAGCGGGTCATGTTGGCCAAGACGGCCGCCGCCTCGTCATTGGTAAATCGTTCGGCAATGCCAATCGGCGCAAATAGCTCGGTTTGCACCAGAGTGCTTCGTGGGTCATCAATCGCATAAAGTGCTGGTGCTACAAAGTTTGCCAATGGACCCACGTTTGGTCGGTGACCTGCCAGTAGGGTCTCCCCTTCTTGGCTCGCTTGCGCCAGTAGGCGCTCGTATCGGTCAGCACTTGCGACGTCAATCAGTGGACCTAATTCTGCCGAGTGGTCATCGGGTGCGCCAATGGACAGATTGGCAAGACGATCCCGTAGTTTTGGGACAAAGCGATCCCAGACTGCATCGGCAATCAAGATGCGACCAATCGCGGTGCACATTTGCCCGGACAGAGGTACGATCCCCTGACGCGATTTCATGGGCGGCGCGATCAAGATCGGCATCTTCTAGGACGATTGCTGGCGATTTGCCACCAAGCTCGAGAGAGAGGCGTTTTAGTGACGTCGCTGCTGAGGCCATAATGGCTTTCCCGGTAGTGGTTGACCCGGTGAAGCTAATGACGTCGACGTCTGGGTGCTGGCAAAGCATTTGCGAACAGGCCAGATCGCCATGAACGATCTGAACCACCCCTGAGGCAGTGAAGGACAACGCGAGAGGCATTCCGCAAACAGATGGGTTGTTGAGACGGTTTGCATGGCTCCCTTGACGACACTGGTACACCCAGCTGCCATTGCGGGGGCGAGCGATCTCACGAGTAAAGTACCGGGTGCATTCCATGGAACGATGATGCTGGCGACGCCAATGGCCTCTTGCGTAAACATCGAGAGTTTGCCGGCATCTGTTTCCAACATTCTGCCCTGAATTGACCGGGCGAGACCCGCGTAATAACGGCATTCGCTGATACAAGCCATCACTTCGCCTCGGGCATGATGAATCAATTTGCCGCTTTCGATCGAAATCACGTCGGCTAAGGTATCGAACTCGGCGGTTAATTGATCTGCAAGTTCAAGTAAGACTTGTGCTCGGAGTCGCGGTTGATGGGCCCAGGTACTGCGCTCGAATACCCGTCGCGCGTGTTCAATTGCTTGCGCACTAAGAGTCCCGTCATCGACTGCAAATGTGCGAAACGGTTCTCCAGTGAAACATGTGCGCGTTTCTGCGTGGGTTGTTGAGTCAACCCACTCTCCTTGAATCCAATGCTGAATGGCAGCGCGTGACATGATCTTCTCCTTTGGCCGCGGGGGCTACATTGCATGTCGACGAGATCTCGACTAACGTCTGACCTCAATACGAAATTCTTCGTCCATCTTCGCAATTTGTAAACGGTCATGACAGTAGAACAATTTTCAACACGGGTAGTGATTGTAGGTGGTGGCCCTGTTGGTATGGGTCTTGCCATTGACTTAGGACAACGGGGCGTTCGGTGCCATGTGATCGAGCGATACCCGACTCCACAGCGTGTTCCAAAGGGGCAAAATTTAACCCAGCGGACGGGCGAGCACTTTCTTGCCTGGGGGGTGCGTGAGGCAATTGCAGAGGCGCGCTTTATTCCACCAGAGGTCAGTACCGGCGGGCTCACCACCTATGGAACATTGTTGTCGGATTATCACTATGGCTGGCTTTCTCGTGAGAAGGTGCGGGCGTTCTACTACACCGATAATGATCGTCTGCCCCAGTATCAGACGGAAGCAGTGTTACGCAAACGTGTTGCGGAGCTAGAGAGCGTGACTTGCCATTATGGCTACCGCGTGACGTCTGTGAGTGCCCAACAGGGTCGGGCACAAGTGATGGCAATCACTGACGATGGCCAGACCATCGAGATCTCTGGAGACTATGCCGTGGGCTGCGATGGCAGTCGATCTGTGGTGCGTGAAGCTGCCCAGATTAGTCAGATTAGGGATGATCACGATAAGAAAATGGTTCTGCTGGTGTTCCGCTCGACCCAGCTAGTGGAGCTCCTCAAGCGTTATCCGGATAAGTCGTACTTCAATGTCTTGAATCCAGAGCTTGGTGGATATTGGCAGTTTTTCGGGAAGGTTGATTTGGGAGAACAATTCTTCTTCCATGCACCGGTGCCTGCTGATACCACTGAAGATAATTATGATTTCCATAGCATGCTTAAGGCTATTGTCGGGGCCGATATCGATGTCGCGTTCGATTACATCGGCTTTTGGGATCTTCGCATTGCAACGGCTCGCACCTATCGCGCGGGTTGCCTGATGATTGCCGGAGATGCTGCCCATAGCCATCCGCCCTATGGTGGGTTTGGAATCAATACTGGCTTTGAGGATGCTCGGAATCTTGGGTGGAAACTCGAGGCTGTTTTGGGTGGGCTTGCCCCAGAGACCCTGCTCGATACCTATTCGCTTGAGCGTCAGCCGGTGTTTAAGTCCACCGCTGACGATTTCATTGGCAAGATGATTGAGGACGACAAGAACTTTGTATCGGAGTTTGATCCTGCTCGTGATTTGTCCGCATTTGAGTCAGCTTGGGCGCTTCGCAGTGAGGGCGGTGATAAAGAAGTATTTAACTTTGAGCCGAATTATGAGGGATCTCCGATTGTGTTGGGTGGAGCAGGCGGACCCTGTTCGGCGCGAGGAGCCCATTCATATGATGCAAGGCCGGGACATCACCTGGCGCCTGCTGAATGGACCTCGGGTACCTCGATGGGTGAGGCGCTTGGTCATGGATTTTGTCTGATTGCCCTTGATGCCTCAGAGGCTGAGCGCACGATCATTCGCACTTGGCTCGCGGATGCAGGCTACTCCGCGAAGGTGGTGCATGACTTCCTACGCGGGAACCCGAGCCCGATGGGCGCATCGCTTTATTTTGGTGCGACCAGATCATTTTGTCGCCTGGGTGGGCGATCAATTACCTGAGCAATTTGAGTCGATCTGGCGGGTGTCCCTGGGTCATCACGCGCTCGATCGGGCATCGGCGGCTTAGGACGTTTTGCCCGTATAGGTCCATCGATAGTGGGGTGGTGTCGGTCCTTTATTTCGACCACCTTGCTGCTTTTGCTCCCACGCGTGGGCCAGAATGCCGACGCTTCGCGATAGACAGAAGAGCCCGCGTGATAGCTCTGGACTCACACCCAGCGCTCCGTAAAGGGCAGCAGTCGCGCCGTCAATATTCATGGCAATACCAATTGCGCGTCCATGGCTGAGTTCAGCTTGGATCGTTTCGGCGATATCTGCATAGATCGCATGAATCTGGGGATCCTCTGCCTGGGCACGAAGAATCGCCATCAAGGGCTTTGCTCTGGGGTCTTCAGGCTTATGAAATCGGTGTCCAAATCCAGGAATATAGGGTCCGTGCACCGACCGATATTCGGCCAGTCCGCTCTGGGTTGCCTTCAAAAGGCCCTGTGAATCAATCCGCTCTGCAATTGTGCGATACAGGAGTAGTGCTTGCTGACCAGCACCGCCGTGGATATCACCGAGCAAATTAATCCCCGTAGCCATGGCATTGTTGAGCCCAATGCCGCACGTGATACTCATCCGAGCTGCTGCAATCGAGGGGGCTTGTGGACCGTGATCAACAGCAGCTACAAGCGCTGCCTCTAGGACGGTGCGTTGCGCCGGATTAGGCAGCGTGCCTTGCACCATCAACCAAATCATGTCAACAAACCCCACTTCGCCGATCAACGACTCGATGGGATGACCCCGTAATGCAATCCGACCAGGCTCCATCTCAATGATCGCAGTCGACCACCAGTTTGCAACATCATCTGTATTCATAGCGCACCTATTTGTCGGAGGGAGTCAATTTGGCTGTCATCGTATCCAAGTTCGCGAAGAATCCGCTGTGTGGATGCGCCCAATGTGTCTGGCGGCCGCGCGGCAGTCGCACGTTCTGAATTGATTAAGAATCCGGATGTAACAAGAGAAATCTGCTCCCGATGGGCGACCTGAGAAAAGGTTTGTAAAAAATGACGTTGTTTCAGCTGATCAAGCTCCAGTGCCTCTTCAACGGATAACACCACCGCTGCTGGCACGCCTGCTGTGGCGAGCTGGTCGGCCCACTGGGTTGCGGATTGCGATCGAAGCAAGACTTCGAGCTCCGTCGTGAGCTGTTGTCGATGCTGTTTGCGTAACTCTCGGTTGGCAAATCGTGGCTCTTGCAAGAGGTGTGTTGCATTGAGGACTTGGCACAGTCGTTCCCACTGCGCATCCTGATTCGCGGCAATATTCAGTTCGCCATCGCCCGTCCGAAAGGTACCTGATGGGGCCGAAGTTGGGTTTTCATTGCCATACGCCTGCGGGCGAGTGCCGGCAATCAGCCAATTGCTGATCACCCATCCCATGGTTGTCATCATGCTTTCCAGCATTGAGACATCGATGAATTGGGCCTCCCGACGATGCAAGGCGGCACTCACCGCCATGGCCGCCGTCAAGCCTCCAATGGTGTCGGCGACGGGATAGCCCACACGGTAGCCTTGCTCAGTGGTTCCCGTAATATCCATGACACCGGAGAGCCCTTGCACAATTTGGTCATATGCAGGTTGCGCTGCAAGTGGACCGGTCTGGCCAAACCCGGAAATTGCGCAATAGACCAAGGCCGGATTGATGGCTTTCAGGGTATCAAACCCGAGGCCAAGTCGTTCCATGACGCCAGGTCTGAAGTTCTCAACAATGGCATCCGCGGAGTGGACGAGTTGTTTGAATATGCGAACGCCGTCTGGATGTTTGAGATTGAGCGTGATGGACTCTTTTCCAGCATTTTGGGCAAGAAATGAAACGCCCATGGCATCGTCGTTGAGCTGCGCATCTGAGCCGAGATGGCGCGCCAAATCGCCATCAGGACTCTCCACTTTCAGGATGCGGGCACCAAGTAAGCCCAGTTGAAAGCAACAAAACGGCCCTGCCAGCACATTGGTGAGATCGAGGATTGTCAATCCATTCAGTGGTCGGGTCATACGTTAGTCACTTTGGGTTGTCCAACATCATTATGGACTTGCGGAATGCCCAGTGGCACTTTTCCACTGTTTAATAAAACGCGCCTTCTGATAGGGGTCTAATTGCAAAATAAGTGCAGGGCTCATACGGACTGGCTTGAGTGGGCTATTGGTTGGTTGTTGCAGGCGATTTAAGCGCATGTGCTCAGGTAACAGCGATTGCGCACGTGTGCTGCGAAGATAATCAATGAATTGTGCGCCTAGATCTGGATTATCTGCGGTGATCGGGACAAAGGCGGTACGTGGAACCAGTAATTGATAGTCCGAAAACGCCAATACATGGAGGTCGGGATTCTTGGCGAGCTCGCTCATCGCATAGGATTCTAAAATGTTGTATGCAAGATCTACGTCACCATCGGAGACAAGCTTGATCATGTCAACTGAGCAGCAGGATTCAATCAGACGCGGGGTGCTAAACCATTCTAATAATGACCAGAATACATCAATTTGCTCTGCATCTTGCGCGGCGAGCAAGTAGCCTACCCCGCTAAGGGTGGGGTCGTAGAGCACAACTCCCCGTTGCAATGCGAGGCGCCCTTGTCGGAGCTGATCGAGCAGTTCAAAGCGGTCTTTAATTTCACCGAGCTTCGGATTCGCGGCTTTATTGTAGAGGGTAACAATCGGCTCTAGAGAAATTTGGAAGAGTCGATCGCGCCACTGCGCGCTGGGCGCACTGGGGATACGGATTGCGCGTGCCGCGCCGTCATTGACACTTTTGACTTGCAGGTCGAGTGCAGAAGATAAAATGGCATCGACGTCACGAATAGCGTCCGTGCCAATGGCTCCTGCAATATCCGCAGAGCTGGCCATGAGGTAGTTGATTTGCGCATTGGGATAAACCTGCACAAAGTCGTCGAGCTGGGGTTTGATGGCTTCAAACTCATTGGTGCCAAGCACAGTGACAACATCGGAGCCCACTCCCACCTCAAAGCGACCCTCGAGAGTGAGGGCGTGCAGTGTGTTTGCGAGACACAAGGACACTAGACAGGCAACGACAGGACGCATCTTCCACCCCCCTGGGGTTGATTGAGTAAAGTGAGACTGCCACCGTGCTGAGCGGCCACACGTTCAGCAATAGCTAATCCGAGTCCACCCCCCTGATGATCGTCTCGGGTTGTCACAAAGGCCTTTTTGAGACGGTCTGGATCAGACCCAAAACCGGGCCCTTGGTCGCTTACGTGTATTTCGACATGAGTTGGAGACACCTCAATATACACCTCAATATCACTCAGCTCTGGTGAAAAATCGATGGCATTATCGAGTAAGCACACCAGCGCTTCGCGCAAAGCAATGGCGTCGCAGGAGATCAAGACAGGATCCTCTGATTCGACAAAATTCAGTGCTACACCCTTTCGTTCCGCATGCGTATCGAGTGTATGCAAGACACTTCGAATCAGGCCTTTTAGGGCTGTTGGCTGCTTAATCTGATCTGTTAGACGGTAGGTGAGGCTTGCCTGGGTCAGAAGCTGATGAATCAGTTTGCTAGTGTACCGAGCACGCACACTGAGATTGTGCGCGCGGTCACGTAAGGTGCCAGAAAGCTCTTTGGCAAGGAGTTCAGATTCGATACTCAAGGCTGCAATGGGCGTTTTGATTTGATGGGTTGCTTCCGCAATAAAGTTACGCGACTGCTCGAGAAGCCGTTTATGCCGCTCCAAAGTCTGATTGAGGGTGGTAATCAAGGTATTGATTTCGTTTGGTGCGTTGGTAGTCACCGGCGTGAAGTCTTCGGCCGGTCGTGAGTTCAGATTGTGTTGAATTCGTGCCAAAGGCTTCAAGGTTGCTTGGAGTCCGGTGAAGCCCAGTATTGCCAGGATCACGAAGGCGACGATCGTCCCGGACGCGGCCAGCATCGCGATGTTCTCGATGGTATTTTCGTAGGAATCCTGAGTCTGTCCGAGGAGCACATAGACCATCTCTGACTGGGTCGGATTGAGTGGCTTACTGAGCTGCACAAACCGTACCTCCTGATGGAGGTAGACTGCAGTCTGTGTCAGTTTGGTGACCCCGATCGAGCGATTGAAATTGGGTAGATCGGCATAGCCAGCGATGACTTCTTTGTTGAGCCGAACTTGATAGTAGATCTGTTCCGGTGCCGCATAACCCAGCACATCAAAAGCGCTGTAAGGCAAATCAAATTCGACGCCTTGGTTACGTTGCACCACGCTGTCCAGAATCACTTGTGCGATCGATTGCAATAAATTGTCTTGTGATTTTTGGACCACTGACTGGGCGATCAGGCTGGCAGTGAGATAGGTTCCGATCGAGAGGGCAACAAGAATAAAAAGCCACTGTCGGAAAAGGCGGCGTTTTAGGCTCCACGGAGCATCTTGGCTAAGGTTTGAACGCATAGCGATAGCCAAGCCCACGAAGCGTTTCAAATTCGACGCCATAGGCTTTGAGCTTTTTACGTAATCGACCCATGTGAACTTCGACCGCGTTTTCGGTCACCGCTTGATCAAGACTATAGAGTCGATCCATCAGGCTGGCTTTTGAACAGACGTGACCTGGAGTGTCCAAAAATGCTTCGAGCAGTTTCAGCTCTTGCGAGCGCAGTGACACTTGATCTCGCTGAAACCAAAAGACCCGATGAATAGGATCATATTCAAAGGGTGGGAAGGCCTGGAGATCGGGTAACTTGCCAAGCCCGCGTCTATGTAACACGCGTAGCCGAGCATCGAGCTCTTTCAGCTCAAAGGGCTTTGTTAAATAGTCATCGGCGCCTGCATCGAGCAGGTGCACCTTATCGTCAAGATGGGAGCGCGCAGTCAGCACTAAGACTCCCACCTGCGAGTGCGCCTTCCGAATTGCCTCTAAAAATGTCGATCCTTCCCCATCAGGCAGGGAGATGTCGAGGATGACCACATCATATTGTGGTCCGCTGAGCTCCCAGCATTGAAAGGCTTGTTTAAGCGTCGTGGCAAGGTCCACCGTATGCGATGCTTGCGTCAGATGTGAGGTGAGATGCTGTGCGAGACTAGGGGTGTCCTCGACAACTAAACATTTCATGTCAGGTCCGTGTCAGGTTGTTGTTATATAAAGACTCTTGGTCTTTGGCCATTGAACAGGCATGGCGTCGTTTAAATCGACTGCGCCGTTGTACTGCCTCGATATCGACAATAATACGGAGAAGAACACGATGAAGTTCAAGAATTTTTCACGCAACCTCGTTGCGGCATCTCTATTTGCAGCTGCGCCCCTTGTCGCAGCCAACAGCTTTACACCAGACAACCCTGAGTGTATCGCCCCAGCAGGTGCTGGTGGTGGTTGGGATTTCACCTGTCGTCAGGTGGGTAAGGCACTTCAGGATTTGAAACTGATTCCATCGACAATGCAGGTCGTGAATCTAAGTGGCGGCGGTGGCGGCGTTGCCTATGCGGAGGTGGTTAACAAGCGGAATATGCAAAACGATCTGATCGTGGCTGCATCGTCTGCAACATCAACGCGTCTTGCACAGAATGCGTTCCCAGGGAACACAGTCGACCAAGTACGTTGGCTCGCAGCGGTGGGTGCTGATTATGGCGTCATTGCGGTGGGTAAAAATAGCCCAATCAAAACATTGAACGAATTGATGGATCAGATGAAAAAAGATCCACGCTCAATTGCTATCGGTGGCGGTTCGGCAGTGGGTGGTTGGGATCATTTGAAAGTCCTGATTGCAGCGCAAAAAGCGGGTGTCCAAGATGTTCGCCAAGTTAAGTATGTTGCATTTAGTGGTGGTGGGGAGGCCGTGACGCAGCTGTTGGCTGGTTCGTTACAAGCATTTACTGGCGATCTCTCCGAAGCGAAAGGGTTTGTCGACTCCGGCGATATTCGTGTCCTCGCAGTCCTTGCACCTAGTCGCTTGAGTGGTGAGTTTGCACAGTTTCCAACGGCACGTGAGCAGGGGATTGATGCGATCGGCGCGAACTGGCGTGGATTCTACGCGCCGGGTGGAATGTCCGATGCGGCCTATGATTATTGGGTGAAAGGCATCGCGACACTGTATGCGAGCCCAACATGGAAAGATGTGATGGAGAAAAATGGTCTCGCGCCACTTGATCTGCAAGGCGCTGATTTTGACGCCTTTGTACGCGAATCCGTGTCCAATATTGCCGCGCTCTCGAAGGAAATCGGCATCCTGAAATAACACATACGTGCTGAAGGGGCCCCAGCTTTGCTGGGGCCTTTCTGTTGTCTGGGGGATTCATGAGTGACCGAATTTTTGGGGCGATCGGCCTCGCAATTGCACTGATCTATGTATGGCAAGCCTCGACGATCGAGGAAAGCTTTATGTCGGATGTGATCGGGCCGAAGTTGTTTCCATATCTGATCGCGACTGTCATGGGACTGGCGTCCTTGTTTTTCATGCTTCGGCCTGACGAAGAACCGGTGTGGCCAGGATTTGGCAAGTTATTTGAAATCATCATGGCGGCTGTTGTGATGCTGTTCTATGCCCAATTACTGCCTGTGTTGGGATTTGTGATCTCGACAATCTTCGCAACCGCCTACCTTTCCTGGCGATTGGGATCCACTCCGATCATGAGTTTAGTCTCAGGAGTGTTGACTGCCTTTGGAATTTATACGGTCTTTCGATTAATCCTCGGGCTGTCTCTGGCCCGCGGCCCTTTGGGATTTTAGGAGGATAGGATGGATGTTTTTGCTTCATTATCCGATGGGTTCCTGATCGCGCTTAGCTGGGAAAATCTCATGTTTGCGCTACTGGGCTGTTTTTTAGGCACGATCATGGGTGCGTTGCCCGGATTGGGACCGTCAAACGGCGTTGCGATTTTGATACCGCTCGCGTTTACCTTAGGACTTGCACCAACGCCTGCACTGATTTTATTGACCTCGGTCTATTACGGCGCAATGTATGGCGGCCGAGTCAGCTCAATTTTGTTGAATATTCCCGGCGATGAGCCGGCATTGATGACCTGTTTAGATGGTTATCCGATGGCGCAAGCAGGGCGTGCTGGTGAAGCCTTGGCGATTTCTGGCATTGCGTCCTTCGTGGGCGCATTTATTGCCACTTGGGGCTTAGTCTTCCTTGCTCCACAGTTGGTGAAAGTCGCGTTATTGTTCGGTCCTGCCGAGTATTTCGCACTGTTTACTCTCGCCTTTGCCACGCTCGGTGGGTTGTCTTCAAAGAACCAGGCAAAGTCTGCCTTTGCAGCAGCGCTGGGTCTTGCGTTTGCGACAGTGGGGATGGATGACCAGACTGGCGTTGCCCGCTTTACCTTTGGTGAGGTACATCTGTTTGATGGCATTGATTTCTTGGTTGTGATTGTCGGTATGTTCGCCCTGTCTGAGGTGTTTATCTTTTTAGAGCACCACAAGGCAAGTGACTTAAAGCACGTCGAGCCAATTAAAATTGGTCGGATCACACCCTCATGGGCATTGATTAAATACTGCACACCTACGATGTTGAGAACGACTGGCCTTGGGTTTATCGCAGGCGTATTGCCGGGTGCCGGTGCGTCACTGGGCTCTTTCATTGCATATTCGATGGAAAAGCGTCTTGTGGATAAGAAAGGAACCTTTGGAAAAGGAGATCCTCGTGGCGTTGCTGCGCCGGAAGCGGGGAATAATGCAGCTGCTGGTGGGGCATTGGTTCCCATGCTTGCACTTGGGGTGCCCGGTTCGGGGACGACAGCTGTCTTGCTGGCCGTGCTCTTGGCAATGAATATCACTCCAGGCCCTTTGTTGTTTACACAAAACCCAGACGTGGTGTGGGGTCTCATTGCGGCCTTGTTTATCGGTAATGTGATGCTCCTTATTTTGAATATCCCAATGGTGGGCTTATTCACGCGGGTGCTGCTGATACCGCCTCGGGTCTTGATGCCGATTGTCGCCATGATTTCGTTTGTTGGCATTTATGGGGTGTCTGGATCCACCTTCGATCTCATGGTCATGGTGATTTTTGGAGTGCTCGGCTGGGCACTTCGAAAGCTGGATGTGCCACTGGTTCCTGTCGTATTGGGCACGTTGCTCGGGTATGCCATGGAGGTCAATCTGCGACGCGCATTGACAATTTCCGACGGGGATTATGGGGTTCTCGTGGGATCACCCTTGGCAATTGGTCTCTGGACCGTTGCAATTCTTGGGTTTGTATTCCCAATTATCTTCGGTCCGATGTTACGGTCTAGGATGCATGCTGGACGCGCGACTGATCCGAAAGATTTGACCGACGAATAGGGGCTTCGCGGCTCGGTTCCAAACCGAGCCGCTAGCGTCCTCATGTCAGACTGTTTCCACTGTGACCAGACGCTCTGGAGTAGGATCTTAGGGTTTCATAAAAAGTTTGTGCGCTGGAGTCAGACGCCATGTCGAGCACACCGGATGTTTCGTCACCACCCTCATTGAGCCTGTGGACCTTGGCTTGGATTTTTTTCAAGCTAGGCGCCCTAGCCTTTGGCGGCATGTGGGCAGCCATGGATCGTATTGAAAAAGAGTTGGTCATTCAGCGAGGTTGGATTACCAAAGAGCAACAGGTGGCCATGATGATGACAGCCGCCCTCATTCCCGCCCCCAAGTTCCTCGCGTTTGGAGGCATGGTTGGGTATTCCCTGCGCGGTTATGTCGGAAGTTGCATCGCACTGACTACGCTCATTCTCCCAGGTGCGAGTGTGGTTCTGGTGGCAGTGATGGTCTCGAGTTTGGGCGAGCCGGGGACACTGCTTGGAACAGTTCAGCATACGGTCAGTCTCGGGATTGTTGGGCTATTGATTGGGAACGCCGTTCGGATGGCCCGTCAGTCGAAAGTGAAACTATCCTCTCGGCTGGTAGGTTGCGGATTGTGGGCAACGGTTCCGATTGCTGTACACGCGTTCGGTGCCTCACTGCTACTGATGGCCGTGATCACCCTCGTACTTGGTGCGTGGTTAATAAAGCCCCTGCCGGGCGATGGCTTGGCTCAAGGAGCGCTTTCCGATGAATGAGTCAGCATCCGTCAGTGCACTCGATGTGATGGGTGTGATTATGTTGAGCACGCTGTTCTCACTGGGTGGTGGTAATGGGCAGATCGCACTGATTCAAGATTATTGGGTTGGCCCTGGCCTCCTCGAGCCGGCATTGTTTGCCTGGGCATATGCGATTGGGAACTTTGTCCCCGGTCCCAAAGTCAGTTTTGTGACTGGAATTGGCTATTACATGGCTGGGATCCCTGGCGCAATTGCCGCGCTGGCGGGGATTGTGATCCCGACAACCATCGGCGCCTCGATCGCCTCACACTGGTATTTGAAGTTTCAGCGCGTGATTAACCATATGACGTTGTCTGCCACCTTTGTCATTGCAGGCATGATGACCACAGCCGCCTATGGCTTGGCGCGGCCTATGGAGATTGCATGGGGTGAGTACATCATCGTAGTGGTTGCGGCAGTCGCGTTTGCTTGGAAAGGCTTGGATGCGATGTACATCATTGGAGGATCTGCGCTTTTGGGTGCTGTAATCTGGATGATCTAGCGTCAGGTATTATCTAAATCAGGCAATTCGTCGAACGCCATTGTTTGGATCGTTCCTGCACGAAGCTGGTGTTTACTGCTGGGTAAACCACCGACTTCGATCTGCATAATTTTGACGTGCTGAGGAGTACCTTGATCCAATAAAACTCGCACAATGTGGCCTTGCCAGACACTGTCGTCATAGCGCGCTTCCCGCTGAGTGTGAAAGATAAATCCTCCGAGTCCGCTGAGAATGAGTCCACCACGATAGCGATAGCATTGCATGAGCTCTAGGGTTTCCAGTAACTGCCACGACAGAGATACCTGCCTCGATGAGAGATTTGCATTCGTCCAAGATCCAAGACGGCGATCTATGCCAATCATCACCCCAATGATGCTGATGGAGATACAGCAGATGATGCGCTGATTGTGATTGCTTTAGTCGCCTCGTAAGGTCGTTTCTATCTTCAGATTTAATCAGGTAGCGATCTTGGCATTGAGCACCCTGAGAAAATGGAACTCCGAAGAATCGCTGACGCGTTGGATCAGCATCATAGCCAATGTCAGCGCGGAGTCTAGACCAGGTCTCATACCCTGTCTCTTGGTTTATCCGGTTAAGCTGATCCGCTCCATTTTGATCCACTTGCAGCATTCGCTCAACTCTCAGACCTGCAATTCCTGGCCGGGCCTTCAGTGGTGGCTTTGCGACATTGGCGTAGACAATGTCAGGCTGTGGTCCACAATCTCTGCCCCAAATCGCCATTTCCTCCGTCGCTTTTTGGACGCATGCTGGGCTGCAGGCAGAGTCGCGATCAGATCCTGCTCCTACGCCGGTAATACCGAGCTTGGAGAGTACCGCCAGGGTCTCGGTAATTCCTTCGGGACCCAAATCAAACGCATGATTTCCTGCCAAATTTAAATGCGTCAAACCAAGCTCTTTGAGAATCGCGATATTTTTGGGTGTCGTATAATGGCAGGTCCGATCTTTGAACGCCGCAGTTGGTGCTGCTGGCAATACGGTTGTTTCAAGATGACCTATGACCACTTCGCAGCCCGAGAAGAAGTCTTGAATCTGTGATTTGGTCACTAAATCCACCATCACAGATTCAGTAATAAGTGCTTGTCCAAGGATGCCAATATTCACTGCTCGGGATCCTTTACAACTGCCATCGGAAGCATGACTGCACTCGGGTACTCGTCACAGCACCAGAGCCTATTTATTGCTTTTTCCCAGCGTACCCAGGGACCTTCTGGGTCTCCTGTGTTGGAATTCACGTCAAAGTGCGGAAAATTACTACTACTAATATCGATCCGAATTCGACTACCGGCTAAGAATAAATTGGATGTTGGAAAAATTTCGACTTCTATTTGATAGACCTGTCCGGCCGTCATAAATGACGGTGCTTCGAAGGATTCTCGATAACGGCAACGCAAGATGCCGTCAGTTACGTTCATTGCATAGCCTTTGGGATAGTCACGATTGGGTGGCATTTCATCGATCAGTTTGACGGTAAAATCAGTATCGACAGCCGATGACGAGACGTAAAGAATGGCTTTGATGGGTCCAGTCAGTTCTACAGCCGTCGTAAAAGGCTCGCTGGAGAAACTCAACACATCGTCACGATCTTTTAATGCTCGTCCTGGGCGGGTTGATCCAAAGAATTCGATATCTTCGACTTGATCGAATGCGCCCGCTTCAAATACGGGTAGTCCAGAGGTCAAACTTCCCCCAATGGTTGGTACAGGGGATGTTGGGTCAAACTCGAACCAAAGATTAGTGCCTTGATGCACTGGCTTGTCCTTGGAAAGAACACCTTCTGAATGAAAATACCATGGGGTGATGGAAATATGTTCCGGTGGCCAACTGTTAGAAGCGAGCCATTGGCCGCCGTGGAATCGATGTCCATCGGCTGTCTTGTGACCATCGCCGCCGCCCATCCGGAAGTATTGGATTTGAGGCAGTGTTTTCGTCGGCTGTTCAAATGCATGGGCCTTAAACCAGTTCAAACGAAGATCGGTGTAATCCATCTGCGTCAGATATTCGAGCGTCGCAGCAGCACCACAATCGATGTCACCAACGATCGGGTAACTTCTTGCGCCATGAGTCCAAGGACCAAGAATGACCCGCACATCATTTGCTCCGTGGGAGCGCGCACCCATGAAATTCTGAATTGTTGATTGAATGTAGGGGTCATACCAACCACATAAAAACAGAAGATTCATGGATGCGAGTTTGTCGTAATACCCTTCAGCGTATAACCCAATTTGGCGCCACCTTGCGTCAAAAGTTCCTTGCTCCCACTGATCGAACAGATAGGTTTCGTATTCAGGAGCCCATTGCAGCGGAGATTGACCCCGCGACCACGGCATTTTTGAAAACCAAGCACGAATATCTTGCTGGCTCAGCGCATCCTTTGCGGCGGAATTCTCAAGGACTGCTTGGCTAAGTTGTGCATTCTTAAATGCCCAGGTTGCCTGCTTGAGTTCGAATGCGCCCCCTCGGCGAATGCCTCCGCGATACGCATTGGCGAAGCCTCCGCAGTCCAAGACCAAGGCTTTCAATTCGGGAGGCCCATAGCAAGCAAGGGCAAGCTGGGTATGTGCTCCATAACTTAAGCCAAACATCCCGAGCCAGCCATTAAACCAACGCTGTTGTTTCAGCCAATTTAAGGTATCAAGCCCGTCGTTACCTTCATCAATGTATTTTGTAAAGTGACCGCCCGAGCGATATCGACCCCTGCAATCTTGAAAAATGACGACGAAGCCTGCCTTTGTCATGCGGCTGGCTAATTCTGGTCGCGACATAGGTGAGGACTCCCAAATGGAGACCTCACGCGGTGAAATACCTGATTTATCGTATGGCGTGCGTTCCATGAGTACCGGGAATGAATCCTGATATTGAGATTCGTCTCTCTCAGGGAAATAGATATCTGTTGCTAAAAGGACCCCGTCCCGCATTGGAATCATGACATCGCGGAGCAAGCAAATACCGGGCGAACCCGGTATTTGCTCTGGAAGAGACAGCTGACTCACTTTGGCGCGGCGCCCATTGCGAGTGTCCGTTCGTCTTTGCGGGCTTGAAACGCGATATCAGCACGTGATGCCCAGGAAACGCTCTGGAAATACAGTGGAACAATGGCTGCATCCTGCATGGCTATCGCCATTGCGTTCTGTAATTTCGTTTCGCGTGAGGCATCGTTAAAATCTTGAACAGCCTTTACCAGAAGAGCGTCAAGCGTGGGATTCGAATATCTAAAACGATTCAGAGTCCCATGTCCGGTGCCGTCTTTATCGTAGGTATGGAACATGCTCAGAAGACCGCGACTTGCTTCGCCAGTTGAGTTTCCATATGAGAATACAAACGCTGGAAAAGAGCCTTTACCTGCTTCCTTGGCGTACACGCTGTAGGGCATTGTTTTGACTTCGTTGACTTTCAGTCCGCCTCTCGACAGTAACTGTCCCAGTGCTTGAGTGACTTCACCATCTTGGCTGAAACGATCATTGGAACCAAAGAGTGTGAGTCCAAACCCATTGGGGTAACCAGCCTCTGTCAATAGCGCTTTTGCTTTTGCAAGATCGGGTTGTACTGGACCCATCGAGGTATCAAAACCAAAGACCCCCTCTGGAACAGTCTGTCCTGCTGGTTCTCCCGCACCTGCTAAAACACGATCAACAATCGCTTCACGGTTAATCATCAAATTAATCGCTTGGCGAACGCGCGAGTCTTGGAATGGGTTTTGAGAGAGTGGTTGGCCAGCGCTGTCAGTGAAAAGCGGAGTGTTATCACGTTGTGTCAATGCGAGGTAGATTAGACGGACTGAGGCAACTTGATGCACCGAGAAACGTGGATCTTTTCGGAGCATTTGAACGTCGCTTGGTGGAACAAGATCAATTAAATCGACACTTCCTGACAAGAGAGCGGCCACTCGCGCTGCATCATTTGAAATGAACTTCATGAGAACTTCGTCATAAGCTGGCCGGGCGCCCCAGTAGTTCGGATTACGCTTGAGTACGAGCCGATCGCCGGGTAGCCATTCCACAAATTGGTATGGACCGGTTCCAATTGCTGCCTTCCCGCTGTTGTAGTCTGCATTCACTGCAGATTCAGCGATGTGTTTCGGCATGATGTAGATTGTTCCAATGTTGTTGATGAACAGAGGATCAGGTTTCTTTGAGGTCATCTCAATTGTATGGGGATCAATGATTGTCATACTGTTGATAGAAGACACAGAGCCTGCGAAGGATGCAGGACTATTCGGTACATTTGGCGCTCTTTCCATCGAAAATAAGACATCTTCTGCAGAAAGATCACGTCCGTCGTGCCACTTCACGCCCTTTCGTAAGTAGATTCGCCAAGTTGTCGGGTTAACATTTTCCCAGCGCTCGGCGAGACCAGGCTGTGTCCGAACATTCTGATCGGTTGAAATTAATCGATCATAGATGTGAATGGCAGTCATTTGATTGTTGCCAGTTCGCGAGAACAACGGGTCGATAGATTGTGGCTCATTCGCGCGACCAATGGTGAGTGTTGCGGCCATGAGTGGAATGGAGGCGCCTAAACATAACGAGAGTCCAAGGGCCTTTAGAGGCGTTTTGAGTAATTGCTTTAAGTTCATTTGGATAACTCCGTAGGTAGATGGGAGACAGTCCCATGCACAAGATGACAGGCTGCCAAATGTTCTTGGCCAACCTCCCGTAAGCCCGGCATTTGGCGGACACACTGTGTCGTTGCATGCGGGCACCGAGGATGAAATGCGCAGCCACTGGGTGGGCTCAGTGGTGACGGAATTTCTCCTCGAATTGGATTGAATCGACGCTTTCCAGTTCCGATTCGTGGAATTTCTTGAAGTAATGCCTGGGTGTAGGGATGTTTTGGGGCTTTAAACAAGGTCTCGACTGTGCCAATTTCGACGATCCGACCTAAATATAGGATCGCCACACGGTCACAAAGATGCTCGACCACACCCAGATCGTGGCTGATAAAGATGAAGCTGAGATTCCCTTCAGCTTTGAGCTGCATAAAGACATTTAAGATTTGCGCCTGAATAGACACATCAAGCGCAGCAACAGACTCATCGCAAATCAAGATCTCCGGGTTCACAGCAAGGGCGCGAGCAATATTGATACGCTGCCGCTGACCGCCTGAAAATTGGTGTGGAAATCGAGAGTGTGAGTTGGGGTCAAGCCCCACTCGTATGAGGGCATCATTCACAAAGGAAGCCTGTTCGTGAGGCGAGATGAGTCCGTGGACAGTTGGGGCCTCTGAAATAAGATCAGCCACCCGTTTTCTCGGATTTAACGACGACATGGGGTCTTGGAAAATCATTTGGATTTTCAAGAATGTCTGTGCTCGTGTGATGGAGTCCATGTCAAATATAGGTTGTCCACAGAATCTGAGATGCCCAGCACTTGCTGGCAAGATTCCCGCGAGTATTCGGCCCAGCGTTGATTTTCCACATCCGCTTTCCCCGACGACGCCAAGCACCTCACCCGTTTTTAACGTGAGTGAGACGTCGCAGAGTGCTTGCAGGCTGCGAGGCTTAGGCTGGCGTAAAACGGACCGTACGATTTTCCCAGTGAAGTCTTCCTGTGCCGTAAAGGTTCTAGAAATCTGGACGGCCTCGAGAATTGAATCAGTCATGCATCAATCTCCCGCGGGTGATGGCACCTTGCAGAACGTATGGCTGTGATCTGTTTGAGCGGCGGCGTTAGCTCACATAGAGGAGTTGCCTGATCGCAACGCGGGGCAAAAGCGCAACCGGATGGAAGGCGCGTTAGGGAAGGCGCAGACCCCGGGATTTGTTGGAGTGGCTTTCCTCTGATATTGCGGCTTGGAATGGAGCGCAAGAGTCCCTGTGTATAGGGATGCATGGGTCTTGCCAGGATATCTTCTGCTGGACCTTGTTCAACAATTTGGCCCGCGTACATGATTGCTAAGCGATCCGCCATGGTCGATGCAACTGCAAGATCATGCGTAATCCAAAGGACCGATGTTCCTCGGTCCTCAATTAAGGTTTGAAACTCATGAATGATCTGAGCCTGGATCGTGACATCGAGAGCTGTTGTTGGTTCGTCTGCGATAATGAGATCTGGTTCGAGTAAGAGCGCGATTGCGATGGCAATTCGTTGGCGCATGCCACCTGATAGCTCGTGAGGATACTGGCGCAGACGGATTTCTGGTGATGGGATCCCCATCGCTTGCAATAACTCAATAGCTCTTTGAAGTGCCTCTTTCTTTTGTATTGAACGATGCGCTTTGAGAGTCTCGACAAGTTGTGTATCAACCCTCAGGACTGGGTTCAGAGACATCATCGGATCCTGAAAAATCATTGCAATCCGATCTCCCCGTAGACTCCGGATTTGCTCGGGGCCTAGCAAGCGTAAATCTTGTCCTCGGTAATGAATTGAGCCCCCCACGATGGAGCCCGGATGCTCAACCAGTCCCATGATTGAATATCCAGTCATGGATTTACCCGAACCACTTTCGCCGACGAGACCAACGACTTCACCTTCGTAGATCTCAAGAGAGAGGGAATCTAGAGCATTTGCGATGCCTTCAGCCGATTCAAATCGAGTGGTTAGATTCTGAATGTCTAGGACTAATTTCCTCATCGTGAGAGCCTCGGGTTGAGAACGTCACGTAAGCGATCACCCACGACATTGATCGAAAAGACGGTCAGCAAAAGTAGCAGACCTGGATAGAGACTGATCCAGTACCGCCCTGACAACATATTGCTGTAACCATTTGAGATCAGCAGACCAAGAGAGGGCTCTGTGATCGGTAGGCCCAACCCGAGAAACGACAGCGTTGCTTCGGTGGAGATTGCGCTTGCGACCTGCATCGTGCCGAGCACGATCACCGGAGCTAGGCAGTTGGGCATGATGTGCCCAAACATGATACGTGGTTGACTTAGGCCCAGGGACTGAGCCGCTTCGACATACTCTTTTTGACGTTCAACAAGTGCAGCGCTTCGCACAGCGCGGGCAAAATACGCCCATTGGACTAGGATCAACGCAAAAATCACTTTATCGACGCCCTGACCAAGAATTGCGAGCAACATGAGTGCAACCAGGATCGTCGGGAATCCCAGCATAAAATCAACCACTCGCATAATAAGAGCGTCGATCCAGCCCCCTACGTATGCTGCGACCAATCCAAGCGCCATGCCGATTAAAATTGCGATAAGACCGGACAGTACCCCGACAAATAGACTGATTCGGAGGCCATACAGCATCGCAGATAGCATGTCTCGGCCTTGCCCATCCGTCCCCAGCCAGAAGATGAATCCGGTCGGAGCACTCGATCCTGGGGGGAGCTTTGAATCGAAGAAATCGATGACGTTGAGATCATATGGATTTTGAGGGGCTAGCCAAGGCGCGAATACAGCCGCGAGAATGATGATCGAGCAGACAATGAGTGCGATCACCGCAAAGCGGGATTGCCGATAGTGGCGCCATGCCCGTCGCCAAGGTTGCTCCTGGATAATGTCATCGATCATTTGGCTCGCCCCCCAGTCGAATACGTGGGTCGAGTAATGAGTAGGCAATATCGACAAGCAAATTGATTAAGACAAATAACAAAACAATCACAACTAAGTATCCCGCGATGACCGGCCGGTCTAGACGCATGATGCTGTCAATGATCAGCTTACCCATGCCGGGCCACGCAAAGATCGTTTCGGTCACTGTGGCAAAGGCGATTAACGAGCCGAACTCCATGCCCACCACCGTAATAATTGGGACCAACACGACCTTCATGATGTGAACCATGACGATGCGAACTTCCGATAATCCTTTCGCACGTGCGAAACGCACATAATCGAGATACATCACTTCCCGAACGCCGGATCGTGTCAGACGAATCATCAGCGACAACTTATACAAGGAGAGGTTAATAGCGGGTAACAGAAGATGTCTGAGCCCATCCCAGGTTGCGAGGCTAGTCTCAATCCCAAAGACTGTGCCCAGCTCACCACGGCCTGTGGAGGGTAGCCAACCTAACATGACTGAAAACAGCATGATTAGCATCAGCCCTTGCCAGAAGTTTGGAATAGAGAAACCGATAATTGAAGCGCCCATGACGGTTTTGTCGAGTCGACTTCCCGGGCGCAAGCCGCAGAGAAGTCCGAGTGGGAGACCGATCACAATGGCAATAAAGAGCGCGCAAAAGGCCAGTTCTAGGGTCGCTGGTAAGCGGAGCAAAATGAGATCAATGGAGGGGATGTTGTAGACAAATGATGTCCCTAAGTCGCCTCGAAGAAGATTACTCAGAAATGTGGTGTACTGAGTCAGTAAGGGCTTATCAAGCCCGAGCGATTGAATCGCTAAATCGCGCTCTGCGGCGGTGGCATCGTCTGGGATTAAAATATCAACCGGATTCCCGATTGCGTACACCCCTAAAAATACAACCACTGTCATCGTGAGTATGACTCCTCCGCTTTGGATGAGTCTTCGGATGATAAAGCCGGTCACTTAGTCTCCTTATTCTTTGTAACGAGGCTAGATGTTGAGATTGCGTGAAGCAACGTTATCAGACAGAGTAACTTAGCTATAAGTAATACTTATGGGAGGTAACCGATGAAGCGTTCCAACATGATCCATAAGCTGGACGTTTTTCGCAGCGTGATGGAGTGCGGCACTATGGTGGATGCTGCTCGCGACCTTGGCCTAAGCCAGCCTGCCGTGAGTCAGCATATTCAGCAATTAGAGGAAGACCTCAAACTGAAGCTTTTTTATCGAGAACATGGGCGACTTATTGCGACAGCATCTGCGCTTGATTTACTCGATGAAGTGGCATCCGCATTTGAAAATTTTGATCGCTTGGTGAGTGTTGCTCAAAATCTGAGGTTACGCGTGCAGGCCCGATTAAGGATCGCAGTGCCACACAGTTTTTGTGCGCATCTGATTCCACGTGTGGTGAAAGCGTTAACCGATAAACATTCACAACTACGATTTACAGTCGAGTTAGGTGGATATTCGACGATTTTAGGGAGTATTGCCGCGCGCAAGGCGGATATCGGTATTGTGCGAAGCCCTTATCACCACCCTGGCGTTATTGGGGAAATAATTGCAAATAGTCGTCTGATGTGTGTCTTGCCGACAGCACACCCGTTGGCCGATCTGGATGTTGTCTATCCGGCTGATCTTGGGCGCAGCCCGTTGATATTGTTGGGCCGTGAAACAGTTGCTCGCACACAGATCGAGTCAATTTTTTCAGAGGCGAAAATTATTCCGAATATTCGTGTCGACACCCAGTCGGTCGGGTCCGCATGCACTTTTGTGAGAGAAGGTGTTGGCATTGCATTAGTGAGTGAACTACTTGCCGCCCAATATTTGACAGATGGCTGCGTTTTGAGGCCGATCTATATGGGTTTACAAGACCAGTTCAGCGTGATTTGGCCAGCTGCACATGATCAGTCGAATTTAATTAAAGAGTTTACGGATGCGATCCGGCACGAATGCAACTTGCTGATGGGCGCCTCCTTGCACCCATCAGACGAACTTCAGTACGTCACTTAGTGAGACCACAGGGTCTGCGCGCACTCCATAACCAGTTCTAATTTCCGTTTCTGATCGTCTTCAGTAA
The DNA here is from genome assembly GCA_018401755.1 of Litorivicinus sp. Taxonomy (GTDB): domain Bacteria; phylum Pseudomonadota; class Gammaproteobacteria; order Pseudomonadales; family Litorivicinaceae; genus HIMB30. The sequence continues at coordinate 157,033 of JAGYKJ010000006.1, read as the reverse complement.
TGGCGTTGCCTTCTTCCGTCGACGCAAATCCGCACTGTGGTGCGATTCCGAGTTGATCCATGTCGACGTATTGACTGGCGATCTCAAACTGGGCTTTTAATGCGTCCATAGACTCGAGCTCACCGGTCTTTGTGGTGATAAACCCAGCCATAACGCGTTGATGACCTTTTTGTAAGAACTTCAGGGGTGCAAGCCCACCTGCGCGTTCAGTGTCGTATTCCATGAAGAAGATATCGACACCCGTTTGATTGAAGACCGCATCCGCCACTTGGTCATAGCTGCCTTCCGCGGCATAGGTCGAACGGAAGTTACCGCGGCACATATGCATGCCAATGGTCATATCTGCAGGACGATCTTTGATCGCCTCATGCATCATCCATGCATACCGCTGAATCAACCAATCAGGGTCTTGTCCTTGCTTTTCTTTATCTGCACGATGTTTTGGGTCGCAGAGGTAGGCGAAGAAAATATCGTCCATCTGTAGATAACGGCAGCCCGCTTGATAAAACGCGTCAACCGCTTTCTTGTAGGTCTTTGCGATATCTGCGGTGAGGACTTCAATATCCTGATACTCAGGTGGGGTGATATCTTCTGGAGCGACCCGGAAATGACAGCAACTGGGTCCCGGAATCGAGATTTTCGGCATTACAGTCGTGTGCTGCGCGACAAAGGCATAGTGCGCGAGCATCGGATGGTCCTCGGGAAAATCCAGAATCCCTTTGATGGTCGGGAATACCGGACGCAATTGCACTCCGGCGAAGGGGACACCCTCTGAGCGATCCTCTAAGTCGAATCCGGTCAGTGCGCCCATAAAATCATAGTGCCAAAAGGAACGGCGGGTTTCGCCGTCGGTAACCACTTGTAGCCCGACCGATTCCTGTAACTTGATCTGATCGATAATGGCAGCATCTTCAACCGCTTGAAGCTCCGCCTGAGTGATCGTGTGGCTTTCGAAAAACTGTTTGCGCGCGGCCTTGACCGCATCTGTTCGCAGTAGACTGCCAACATGATCTGCGCGAAATGGGGGTTTGAGTGTCGTCATCGCATATTCTCCGTATTCTTTTGTGTCCGCATCATACTGGGTCTACCATCGGATTCTAGTCTCATCCCCAATCTTCAATGGGGTAGCCCGCATATTGCTCTGCAAACCACTGTCGACCGGCAGGGCTTTCCGTAATAGAGGCCAGCTCTGATTCTTGCGTCTTGAGATCGAACGGAGTTTGGTCGGGATAGCAGTGCAGTAAGTTGGTCAACCACCAGCTAAAACGAACTGTTTTCCAGACGCGCGTGAGCGCAGTGGGAGAATATGCATCCAGCCAATGTGGGTCTTTCTCTTGATACCACTGGGTCAGACCCCGCCACAGGTAGTACACATCTGAACAAGCTAAATTCAGGCCTTTTGCGCCTGTCGGTGGGACGATATGAGCCGCATCACCGACTAAAAATAATGCGCCATAACGCATTGGCTCTGCGACGAAGCTACGCAGAGGGGCAATTGATTTTTCGATTGATGGCCCTGTCTCGATTTGCGCAGCCAAATGGCTCGGAAATCGGCGAAGAAGGGTCTCCCAAAATCGGTCATCGGACCAGTCTTCGAGACGATCATCGGCGGGACACTGGACATAGTATCGACTGAGTTTTGGGTTGCGCATCGATGCGAGCGCAAAGCCGTCAGCATGATGCACATACCAAATATCATCGAGAGGCTTGGTCTCAGATAACACCCCCATCCAACCGAAGGGGTAGGTCCGCTCAAAGGTTTTGAGGATATCGTTTGGAATCGCCTGTCGGCTGATACCGTGGAAACCGTCGCACCCTGCGACAAAGTCACATGCGAGTGTGTGGGTGTGCTGGCCGATTTGACAACGGATGCGAGGGTTGTCTGTTAGGCCATCAATCTCGATGTCGGAGACATCAAAATGAATCGTCAGACCGCGGGCTTCTGCTGCCGCATAGAGGTCTTCTTGAATCGCTGTCTGCCCATAGGTCGTGAAATAACGCTGGGTCGCTGCATAGCTGTCGATGAGATAGGTTTGCTCGTGTCCCCAAGCGATGCCGGTACCGCGATGCAGCTTTCCTTCCAGACCCAGTCGCTCGCCGACACCCGCCCGATGTAATAAGTCGACCGTAGTGGACTCCAAAACACCCGCGCGTATGCGAGCCAGTACATGGACTCGGCTGGCGCGCTCGAGTACGGTGACGGCAATGCCCTCTTGGGCAAGGAGTAGGGCGAGGAGCACCCCGGATGGACCTCCACCGATGATTGCCACTTGGGTCTTTAACATGGTCAATCCTTGTTCTGTTATTGTCGTTAGGTGATCCAGACCATTGGCTGAACGCCCCGTTAGTGTACGCTGAGCATACAGCGATCTAACAGGCCTAGACTGGCAAGATTGGCGCTGGATGCTCTTCGAATAGCATGGCTAGGGTGGTGAAATGAAGTTGTTGCGTGTTGGGCCTCAGGGTGCTGAGCGTCCTGTGCTCCTGGATGAACAGGGACAGTATCGAGATTTGTCTGGGCTGATCTCGGACTGCGACGGGGCCTGTTTACCAGATCTCATGGCAGTCCTTCAGGATCTAGATCCGGAGACCTTGCCGCGATTGGACAAGGCGTCACGCATCGGGCCTTGCGTCGGTGGTGTCGGCAAGCTCATCTGTATTGGCTTGAATTACGCAGACCATGCCGCCGAAGCTGGGATGGCGTTGCCTGCAGAGCCGATTGTCTTTATGAAGGCGACCAGCGCTCTCTGTGGACCCCACGATCCGTTGGAGATTCCACGTGGCTCAGAGAAGACTGATTGGGAAGTTGAGCTCGGTGTGGTGATTGGACGTCGCGCAAAGTATGTGTCCGAGGCGGAGGCGCTTGACTATGTCTTTGGCTATTGCGTTGTCAATGACATCTCGGAGCGCGCCTTGCAGTTGGAGCGTGGAGGCCAATGGACCAAGGGGAAGTCACACGATAGCTTTGCACCCATCGGTCCATGGTTGGTGAGTAAGGATGAGATTTCGGATCCTCAAGATCTTGGATTAGAGCTGTCGGTCAATGGACAGCGTTATCAACACGGCCGAACCACGACCATGGTCTTTGGGGTGGCGTATCTGGTGAGCTATTTGAGCCAAATGATGACTTTGCATCCGGGCGATATTATCTCAACCGGCACACCGCCAGGCGTCGGGATGGGCCAAAAACCGCCTGTCTATTTGAAGCCAGGAGACGAACTGATCGCCTCCGTGGAGGGGTTAGGAAGCCAGCGGCAGGTTTGTCGTCCTTCAGATTGAGCTATTGGATCGTCTGTGTGGATTGGTGTTGATGGAGAGGCGGGTTCTCCTTTGTGATGTTGGTGGCGAATTAACATGGATGTGTTCAACATCACCGGGCCTTTGTTTTTACTGATTGGACTCGGTTTTACTGCGGTCCGTATGGGGATCATTGAAAAAACAGCGATCCAGTCTTTGGCTCGATTTTTATTGTATTTTGGACTACCAGCCTTGCTATTTCAGAACCTCAGTCGGGTGGATCTGGCCACGGCTCTGAACTGGTCATTTTTATCCCTCTATGCGCTGGGTTCTTTGGCAACCTTCACCATTGTCAGCCTACTTTCCTCCTGGGTGTGGGGAAATACGCAGACACTTGCCGTGCTGAAAGGCTTTGGCGCCTCCATGTCAAACAGTGCCTTTATCGGCTATCCCCTCCTCCTGCAGTCGTTCGAGTCGCCGCCGTTGGCTGCATTTTCGTTTGTGATTCTGGTCGAGAATTTGCTGATGTTACCCCTGGTGCTGAGTCTACTGGAACGCTCTGTTTTGCAGTCTCGTTCGGTGTCCATTCTGTTCACGCTAAGGTCTGTGTTGGTGCGCGTATTTCGTCACCCCATTATGATCTCGATTTTAGCCGCCTTGCTGACTGCACTTTTTAAGATTCCGATCCCGCAAGTCATCAACACAGCTGCTGATTTGCTGACCGCGGCAGCGGCGCCTGTTGCCTTATTTATGGTCGGTGGATCCTTGGTAGGGACAACTGTTCGCGGGAATCGGTTGGATATCTCGGTGACCTGCATCGCGAAGCTGTTTATTCATCCACTGATGATGTTTGGTTTGGTTCTATTTTTTCCTGACCTCGATCCGGAACTAAAACTTGCTGCAATTTTGCTTGCAGCAGCGCCGATGGTGAACATCTATCCCATTTTTGGCGTGCAATATGGGTACGCCAACTTCACCGCGAGCACACTGTTGGTCACCATTTCAGTGTCTTTTTTCACCATCACAGCGTTGTTGTGGTGGCTGTTGCCCGATGTCATGCGTTAACGCTAGCTCTGAGCCGCGTTTAATTTGAGAGGAGTTCCGCGTCACGGAGCCAATTCAGGATGATGTCCGCGCAACGATGGGGTTGTTCAGCTGGTGCAAAGTGTCCTGCTTGTTCAATCACCGCGAGACGACTGCCAGGAATCTGAGCGGCAATCGCCGCATGCTGTTCAACAGGACTCCAGCGATCTTCTCGACCAACAAGGACGAGGGTCGGGCACTGAATATGTGGTAGAAGCTCACTTGGATCCGGGCGATGAATCAGGGCATGGATTTGTCGTGCATGGCTCTCGGGTGTTCGGCGTAGCACCATGTCATGAAGCATCATCATCAGTGTTTGATTGGCTTGGTGGATAGGCGCGATCATTGGTGGGAGCCAATCCTGACACAAGGCCTCCATGCCTTCGTCATAGGCAAGCTGGACGCGTGCTTGACGTTTTGGAAGCTCAGCGTCCGTTGTAGGACTGACCCCTGTATCGAACAGTCCTAGGGCGGCGACTCGCTCTGGGGCAAGTCGATATAATTCCAGGGCAACGCGCGCGCCCATTGAGTGACCTAACACGATTGCTTGCCCATCGAACAAGCCAAGCGCATGGTTGGCCATCTCGATGAGTGAATCAAAGGCATCCTGCGCAGGGATCACAAGGTTCCAGTCTCTGTCGAGCGCATCAAGCAACGGTTCCCAACTCGCGTGATCGCACAGCAGGCCTGGAATGCAAACCAGTGTTGGCTGTGTCGTCGTCATGCAGACAGGCCCAGTGGGCGCTCGCCTTTGACTGTGGTCCGATGCATTTCCCGGCGGAAGCCGTCGTAATCGTTAAATGCCCGATGCAAACAAATCCGGTTATCCCAAAGGACCAGCATGTTCGCTTCCCAGCGCAGACGACAGCAGAAGATTTCTTGTGTGATATGCGCGACAAGGAAATTCAGCAGTGGTCGCGCTTCGTACTCAGTCATGCCCTCAATCCCCTGCGCATAGACATCGTCGCAGTAAAGCGCGACTTCACCACTGATCGGATGGCGCCGGATCAACGGATGAAAGTGGCCATCAATCATTGCTTGGATGTCGAGCTCGAGTTGAATATCACCCATGGCATCCATCCCAGCGGCATCTTTCGCTAATTTCCGCATCGAATTGACGACCTTGATGCCCGACATGTGTACCTTCAGCGGCGCGAGCATCGCCCGCATGGCAGGCGTTAAGCTTTCGTAGGCGAGCGCAGTGTTGTACCAGGTTGTATCGCCACCATAGGGTGGAATTTCGACACCATATAACAGGCTAATGGACGGCGGCTCTTCGAGAAATGCAGAGTCTGTATGCCAGCCACCACCAAAGATCATTTTGGATTTCGTCTGTGCTTCTTTGACCACCGGCTGAACATCTGGATAGCCGGGAAGGCCTGTGGTGTATGCATCTGTGCCAAACTCACCGAATCGTAATGTGAACTGCGCTTGGTCGTCTGGTGTGAGTGATTGGTTGCGGAGATAGATCATCTTGTGATGGAACAGTGCTTGTTGTAGCTCGTCGAAGGCATCGTCTGAGAGCGTTCGCACATCGGTGTCGAGTACTTCGGCGCCCATGGCCGCTGCAAGAGGCCGGGTGTGTAGGTGATGCCCTTGAAACGGGGTATTACGGTAGGGTTGATCTAAGTGAATTAAGTCCATTGCCATCACTCCTTATTTAATCGTATCTGGAAAATTTGCAAAATCGTCGACATCCACATAGCGAATGGTGACGTACGCATGTTCGCGCATCAGTGCTTCTGCACGGGCCCCCTGGCCTCGCCGCATGGCGTCCACGACGGTATGGTGCTGTTGATGTGCGAAGGCAAAGCGCTGGAATTCGCGATCGAGTGCATTTTTATCGAATCGAATGGCATTCGGTGATGCAAATGGAAGATGTTCGTTTCGTGCCAGTGCAGGCTCAATGGCGGGGTTTCCGCTTGCCGAAATAATCGTGGCATGAAAGCGTTTATTAATGTCGTGATAGTGCGCAATGTCTTCTTCGTTAATGTGCCCTTTTGCGAACAATTGGTCGCCCACGTCCAAACAGCTTTGCAGGGTCTCGAGAACGGCATTCGACAGACCCCGCTCCACCGCTTGCCGCGCAGCAAGTCCTTCTAACACGCTTCGCACCTCGACAGCACCGACGAGCTCTTCCTTGGAAATCCGCCGCACATGGAATCCGCGTTGATGGATTCGTTCCAGTAACCCCTCTTGGGCAAGGGTTGCAAGCGCGCTGCGAACTGGTGTGCGGGACACGCCGAGCATCTCCGCGGTTGGAATCTCCGCGAGTTTCATGCCTGGAGCTAGTGCCCCAGAGACAATCATTTGCCGGAGCGTATTTAAGATCTTATGACTGGCTTGACTCATATCGACACATTAAACGCTCCGCGAAGAAAGATCACCACTGACCCCTCCAGTTCGCTACCTTTGGATTTAATGTATCCAATATTGAGTTTTGTATCTATTTTTATGCAGAATTATGCCAAAATTGTACACAATAAATACGCAAGGTAGCGGCAATGATGCTTAAAAATTATTGGTATGTCGCATGTCGACCCGAGGATGTTGTCGATCGTCCATTTGCGCGAATAATCTTGGAGCAGCCCATGGTCTTTTTTCGCGATGCGCAAGGCCAAGTGACGGCTGTTGAGGACTTTTGTCCTCACCGCGGGGCACCCCTGTCGTTGGGATTTGTCGACAATGGTGAGCTGGTCTGCGGATACCATGGATTGCGTCTTGCCGCCGATGGTTCTGTGGCATCGATGCCGAAGCAGCGGGTGCACAGTTTTCCATGTAATCGACGTTTTCCCACACTGGAACGGTTTGGGTTTGTCTGGGTATGGCCGGGTGATTCGGACGCTGCTGATCCTGACGCACTTCCTGCCTTTGAGTGGGCAACCCAACCCGGCTGGGCGTATGGCGGTGGTTTGTACCATGTGCGCGCCGATTATCGATTGATGATTGATAATTTGATGGACTTGACTCACGAGACCTATGTGCATGCTTCGAGCATTGGCCAACCGGAAATCGATGAACAGCCTGTTCGAACAAAGGTCATTGATGACACCGTGGTCACCAGCCGGTTCATGGACAATGTCCAGGCGCCACCGTTTTGGAGGATGGCCATGCAACAGCGCGGACTCGATCCAGATGCGCGGGTTGATCGCTGGCAAGTCTGCCGATTCCACGCACCGAGCCATGTGATGATCGATGTCGGTGTTGCTTTGGTGGGTCATGGGGGTCCTGAGGCGCCATCTGCGGTGAAGACGCAAGCCGTTGTGGTGGATTTTATGACCCCTGAAACGGCGACCAGCCACTGGTATTTTTGGGGAATGGCGCGTACCTGGGCGGTGGATGACGCATCAGTGACTGAGACAGTTCGCGATGGTCAAGGTGCGATTTTTGCGGAGGATCTTGCAATCCTTGAGGCACAACAGTGTTCGCTTGATCGTCATCCCGCACGCAAGCTGCTCATGCTCGATATTGACGCCGGCGGCGTGCAATCGCGGCGAATGATTCAAAAGCTTTGGGATGCTGAACAGCAGGGAGATACGGAGAGTGTCCATGTATAAGGCCACGGTGACGCGGATCGACGCGCTCGCTCCGCAAATTCGACGTATTCAGATCCAGCCGCAAGAGCATGTCTCAACGCAGTTTGCGCCGGGTGCGCATCTGGATATGCGCCTTGCAAACGGCTTAATACGATCTTACTCGTTAGTCCCTTGTACGCAGGCGAATCAGTTTGAGATCGCAGTCTTACGTGAAGTGACATCGCGTGGAGGGTCGGAGTATCTCCATACATCCTTGGCGATTGGTGAGGAGATCGAGATTTCTGCCCCAAAGACCACATTTCGGGTGATCACTGCACCGATGCATGTATTTTTTGCAGCCGGTATTGGTGTGACCCCCTTGATCAGTTTGGCGGACCGAGTCTGGGCGGATGGTCAGCCGTTGGCATTTCACTACAGCGTCCGCGCGCGGAGCGAGGCTGCCTATTTGGATGTGCTCGCACAGAAGCCTTGGGCTTCCACGTTACGTCTTTATGATGGCTCCTGTGGCGAGCGACTTCAGTTTGATTCCGTGCTGGATCAGATGCCCTTGAAGACTGCCTATTTTGCCTGTGGTCCGGCCGGCTATCTCGATATGCTGGAGTCGCGATTGATCGATCGAGGGTTGCAGGGTCGGCTGAGTGTGGAGCGTTTTCGTCAGAAGGATCTGGAAACGTCTGGCGATTGTTTTGTGGTCGAATGCGCACAGTCTGGCGTCAGTGTTGAGGTGTCAGAGGGAGAGACGATTCTATCTGCACTTGAGCGCGTCGGTATTGACGTGCCCTATGCCTGCGAAGAAGGCATTTGTGGCACCTGTATTACCCCGGTGTGTGCGGGCGAGATTGATCACCGAGATTCTTTTCTGACTCCTGACGAGAAAGCCAGTCAATCCCTGATTGCGGTGTGCTGTTCGCGTGCCAGTTCGTCGCGACTGGTGCTTGATCTCTAATCACTGTTTCCAAGTTGGATCACGCTGATCAATGTGTCGCAGCAACGCAGGCCATTCGGGGTGGCGCTCTTTTGCACCAGCTTGCGCACTCCCACCCTCAAACTGCTCGCGAGTTTTTTCCATCACCTCTGGATCGATCAGACTGATATTCCCAGCTGCCATCGCAGTCAGCTGAACTTGCGCGTTGCGAATAAAGGCGTGGTGACGCACGAAGGCCCATGTGGGTGAGGATCCTGCCGTGATCAGACCGTGGTTCTTGAGAACCAGCGTATGGTGCTGTTGCCCGAGCGCTTGAACAATGTGGGGTGCTTCAGACCCATCGAGCACAATTCCTTCAAATTTGTGGTACCCCACACGCTGGTAAAATTGGCAGCCTTCTTGGGTTACGGGAATGACTTCTGACTGAAGCGCACACAGAGCTTGTGAGAAGGGCTCATGTGTGTGTAAGACACAGTGCAAATCCGGGCGCGCTCGATGTACGGTCGAATGAATCACATAACCCGCTTGATTGACTGGCCAATCACTTTGAGAGATTGGGTTCCCATCAATGTCGATGACGATGAGATCTGTCGCTCGTATCTCGTCATATCGCATCCCAAAGGGATTGATGAGTAAGTGCTCGGTGCCAGGGATGCGAAGCGTGATGTGGTTATAGACCACGCTGGTCCAGCCGTACAAATCCACCAGACGATAGCAGGCAGCAAGTTGAAGTCGAGCTTGCCACTCTGGATCCGCCATCCCGACAGGTGCCGCAGGCCATTCAATCTCAAAGCGATCCATCGCGCGCCTCCGGTTAGTAGGGTAAGCCAATGTAGTTCTCAGCCAATGCACGTTGATAATCGCGCGACTGGCATAAGAACTCAAATTCTGCGCGACGCATCTTTTCAGCAAAGGTGTCTTCTGATTCAAATTTGTGGAGCAAGGAAGTCATCCACCAACTAAAGCGTTCAGACTTCCAAATCCGCTTGAGGGCTTTGTCAGAGTATCCGTTCAGACCTGTCTCATCGCCCGAGTGGAAATAGCTGATCAATCCGCTCGAGAGATAATGGATGTCAGAAAACGCTAAGTTCAGTCCTTTGGCGCCTGTCGGTGGAACAATGTGCCCTGCATCTCCAGCAATAAACAGGCGCTGATATTGCAGGGGTTCACACACGAAACTCCGTAGCGGTGCAATCGATTTCTCGATCGAGGGCCCTGTTTCCAAGGACTGAGCGATATCTTGTGGAATTTGTGATTTCAGCGTCTCCCAAAAGCGCTCATCGCTCCACTCATCGACCGTATCTTGCAGCGAACATTGAATGTAGTAGCGCGACAATCGCTCTGAGCGCATGGAACATAGGGAGAAGCCATTGGGGTGGCTGGCATAGATCAGCTCGTGGTTCGCAGGCTTTGTCTCCGACAGAATACCCAGCCAGCCAAAGGGATAGATCCGCTCGTAGTCGGTCCGCACGCTCTCCGGAATTGCTTGTCGCGCAATACCCCGAAATCCATCACATCCGACAACAAACTGAGCTCGGACTTCGAATGGGCCATCGTCGCGAACACCGGTAATCGCGGGCTGCTCCGTATCGAGGTCAATAACAGCGGTTTCAGAGGCGTGATCCAAGATCACAATGCCATCCGCATTCAGGGCGTTATAGAGATCTTTGGTGACCTCGGTTTGTCCGTAGACAGTGACTTCGCTGTTGACCAGGCTTTCGAGATCGATTCTGAGTTGGTCATCGCCATAACTCAGCATAAAGCCTGAGTGGCGTTGTCCTTCGCGCGCAACTCGAGCACCCACACCCGCCTGTGTGAGTAGGTTAACCGACCCTTGCTCTAGGACGCCTGCCCGGATCCGCGTCAAGACATGTTGCATGGGTTGGCGTTCAATGAGGATGGCGCGAATCCCTGCATTGTGCAGTAATTTTGCAAGCATCATGCCGGAGGGGCCTGCGCCAACGATTGCGATATCTGTAATGAAGCGTTGCATGGTTATGCCTCCATGATGTGAAGAGTCAGCGGACGTATGACCGCGTAAATGAGTACAAGGGTAAGTAAACAGCTGATTCCGATGACATAACTGGTGTATTGCCAGCCACCGAATCGCTCCACGGCCCAGGCTGTGGCCAGAGGGCCGATCAATATCCCAAGGCTTTGAACCTGCAGCATGTAGCCATTGAATGCAGCCGTATGGCGTGGAGTGGGCGTCATGCGTGAGACCAGATAGAACGCGCTAGGTGGTGTCAGCGATGTCATCAGCGCGGCCACCACCAAGGCAAGTGCCTTCGCTGTAATGCCCGCATCGGGAGAGAATAAAATCGCCGCAATCACAGGCATCACAAGGTAGGTACCGCTCATTAACAGGTGTGGGGAGAACCCTCGGTGAATCAATCGGCCGGTGAGTACGTTGCCAAAAAAGTTGAGAATGCAAAACGCGGCTGCTGCAACGGTTCCCATTACTAGGCCGAGCCCGAGACTGGTCTCTGTGTAGAGGGGCACAAACTGCAAAATGATCTGGAACACCAATGAGTGAGATGCGAAGACCAGACCGATGGCGACTAACGCGTGGGTATTGACCGCATCCATGAGGAGCGTGCGATCAATGCGTGCGATCAGCGGCTTGGGATCATTAGGAATCCATCGTGATGCGGCGATTCCCATGCAGAGGGCGAGTACGCCTGACATGATCCAGAGTCCCTGCCAACCGTAGTCTGGCAATAAAACTGGCGCGGCTAAGATCCCAGTACTATTTCCGATCGGCATAAACCCACCCCAGACCCCGAGGTATTTTCCGCGATGTGCTGGGTTTGTATACATTACGATTAATGTTGGCCCAGCGATCATCGTTAGAATCAGCGCGATTCCCTCCAGTGCGCGGGCTGCCATTAGAATCAAGACCGAGTCCCCAAGGACAGCGATCAGACTTCCCGCACCGGCGCAGACCATGGCTGTGAGTATGAGTCGTTTTGGGCCTAGATTCTGCATTGAAGAACCTATAAAAACCCCAATAAATACAGATATTAGAGTAAATATCGAAGCCAATAATCCAACCACGGTCAGACTGAGTTCGTAGTCCGAAATTAGCTGACTCATTGCGGGTCCGAGCTTGGCTAAGTTCATTCCACCAATCGCACCGCAGCCGACTACGAGCCACGTGAGTTGATAGCCAGACAGGGTGTGTTCAGGTGTCTTCATTTTTCGTTGACTGCTCATTTTTGTATACAATACACTTGGGCTCGCGGAGCGTAAACTTGAGATGCGTATGAAAAGTATGCGTGCTGGCGTGGCGTTTGCGTGAATTGATGTGCGCGAGTGCTGTTTTTCGCCAGAGAAGGGGGTACGCTTCGGCCATATCGTTGCATGTCACTGCTACGATCAGAAATAACAATGACAATTTACCGGAGGGCGAGCCCATGATTCCAAAAAAACTGACCGCACGACTCGCGGCGACGGTCACTGCAGTCTGCGTCGCAGCGTCTGCAACCGCCGCGGATTACACGTTAAAACTGCATCATCTGCTGGGTCCCAAGGCACCTGCACAAACTCAGATGTTAGAGCCTTGGGCGAAGGATATTGAAGAAGCGACCGGTGGTCGGGTGAAGATCGATATCTATCCAGCGATGTCACTTGGCGGCAAGCCACCCCAGTTGGTTCGCCAGGTTCGCGATGGCGTGGTCGACATTGTGTGGACGGTCAACGGCTACACACCTGGACTCTTTACTCGGACGGAAGTTTTTGAGCTTCCCTTCATTCATACCAACGATCCGCAAGCGACTGGATTGGCGATGCGCGATATGTTTGATGAATATCTCGCGCCAGAGTACGACGGAATGAAAGTGATGTTCCTGCACGTACACCAGGGCCAAGCGATTCATATGGTGGATAAAGAAGTTCGGTCACCGTCCGATCTGGCCGGGACAAAGCTACGGATCCCAACTCGAACGGGCGCCTGGGTGATTGAAGCATTGGGTGCTGCCCCAACGGCGATGCCTGTGCCAGACCTGCCGCCAGCACTGTCTAAGAAAGTGGTGGATGGCGCCTTGATCCCTTGGGAAATCATTCCTCCACTGAAGCTTCAAGACCTAACTGAGTATCAAATTGAAGGCCACAACAAGACACGTTTTGGGACGACGACCTTTCAGGTAACGATGAACAAAGCACGTTGGGATTCCTTCCCCGCAGATATCCAAGCAGCAATCGAGAAGGTGAATGCGGCGTGGTATGAAAAAGTGGGCTCTGTTTGGGCTGCGACAGATGATGCTGGGATTGCTGTTGCAACCGCAGCGGGCAATAAGCACATCACTTTGACTCCAGCCGAAACCGATGCCTTCCGGGTCGCATTAGAGCCTGTCGTGCAAAAGTGGGTGTCTGAGGTGAAGGGACAGAACATTGACGGTAACGCAATGGTTGCCAAGGCTCGTGAATTGATTGCCAAGTATTCCAAGTAACATGCGGGCATCTGCCCTTAATCCACCAGCCACTGCATTGCAGTGGCTGGTTCGTTTGATTCACGTGTGGGCACTTCTGGGCGGCGTTGTATTGCTGGCAGTGGTCCTCATGACGACAGTGAGCGCGGTCATGGGCTTTTTGCTCGCATCCCCATTTCCGGGTGATTTTGAATTAACAGAGATGGGTGTCGCCATTGCGGCTTTTGCCTTCCTACCGTATTGCCAACTGACGTTTTCAAATGTGTCTGCTGACATTTTCACACAAAATGCCGGTCCAACCGTGAATCGGTGGTTGAGTCGGCTGGGGTCATTCATTGCGTTCATCTTTAGTCTGTTACTAATTTGGCGGATGTTCGTCGGGTTAAAGGATTACCAGACCTACTTAGAAACCACGACGATTCTGCAGATACCAATTTGGTATGCCTTTGTTCCGACACTTGGATCCTTGATTCTACTTGCGCTCGCTGCAGTCGTGACCTTGATGTATCCCGAGGGCGGTGACAGCCCAACCCCACATTGATCGATTGAGGAAGCATTTGCATGGGATTTGAACTGGTTGTCGGTCTCGGTGGTCTCGCATTCTTGGTATTACTCATTGCGATTCGGGTTCCGATCGCCTATGCCATGATTTTAGTCGGTGGTATCGGAGTGAGCCTGCTCAATGGGACTGCGATCTTTATGTCGCAGTTGAAGGACCTTGCCTATATCCAATTCTCCATCTACGACCTCTCGGTGATTCCGATGTTTGTCTTGATGGGGAATATCGCGTCGCGATCGGGCTTATCTCAGGAGCTTTTTCGGGCTGCAAATGCCTGGATTGGCTGGGCAAGAGGCGGCGTCGCCATGTCTGCTATCCTCGCTTGTGCTGGATTTGGTGCGGTCTGTGGATCATCACTTGCAACTGCATCAACAATGGGCCAAGTCGCTCTTCCCGAGCTTAAAAAATATCGTTACAAGAGCTCTCTTGCGACGGGCACACTTGCCGCCGGCGGTGTCCTCGGGATTTTGATTCCGCCAAGTGTTGTGCTTGTGATTTACGCCATCTTGGTCGAAGCCAATATTGTGACGATGTTCATGGCGGCCTTTGTCCCAGGCATTTTGGCCGTCATTTTGTTTTTACTGACCATCTTTATTTACGTCCGCGTTTTCCCGAACTCTGGTCCAGCGCGAGATGCGATCGGACAAAAGGAGTTTTGGTCTGCGACCTTCGGGGTATTGCCGGTCATTTTGATCTTTGGTGCGGTCATCGGAGGCATCTATTTTGGAATTTTTAATCCGACACCGGCTGCCGCGGTGGGCGTCTTTTTGGTCGCAGCTTACGCGCTGGCGCTCAGGCGAGTTGATCGCGTAGGCCTCAAAAATGCGCTCTTTGATACAGCGAAGACGACCGGAATGATCTATCTCATTCTGCTCGGGGCAGAAATGTTAAAAATCTTTATGTCACGAGGCGGGGTACCTCAGGCTGCTGCAGAAGCCATGTTGAACTCAGGGCTTGAGCCGATGATGATTATGGTTCTTTTATTGCTCGCCCTGATTGCACTGGGATGCTTGATGGACTCTCTGTCAATGATCCTTCTCGCGATTCCATTTTTCTGGCCAGTAATCAGCGAACTTGATTTTGGAATGAGCGTCGAGGATCTGAAAATTTGGTTTGGGATTTTGGCTCTGATCGTGGTCGAGCTCGGTCTGATCACTCCACCGGTTGGAATGAATGTATTCATCATCTCCGCCATGGCGAAAGATGTCCCAATGCGAGAGACATTTGCGGGGGTGATGCCCTTCTTCGCCTCAGAAATTGTGCGCATCATTCTGCTGTTGGCGTTTCCGGGGATTGTCTTGTGGCTTCCATCGGTCTTAAGTGGGTAGTTCCATTGATGTTAAAGCACCGCAATTGGATGCTTCCGTGTCCTACGATTACACGATTCTAGGCGCTGGTGCACTCGGCTCCGTGTTTGGTGCCCGACTTGCTTTGGCTGGCCATCGCGTTCAGCTATTGACCCGTTCGCCTGCCCATCCCAAGGCGATCCGACAGGATGGCCTCTTGTTTGAATGTGACGGGGTGCAGCATCGCGTCTCAGTCGATGCTGGTCAGACAGCCGATGTGGGTAGTACACGCGCTGTGCTGTGCTTCACAAAGACCAGCGAACTCCTCCCAGCTGTTCAGTCAGTGGTGGATAGGGTCGGGCCTGATACCCTGTTTATCACGCTTCAAAACGGTCTCGGGAATGGCGAGCGACTGGCCGACGTTGTGGGGAGCCACCGCGTCATTCACGGTGTCACCATGGTCCCTGCAGATTTTAAAGCGCCCGGGTTTGTGGAAACCCATGGGGAAGCCGCAACCTGGCTGAATGTGTTTGGAGACACCCCTGCCCAGTTGGCGACGGTGGTTGCCCATGATTTACAGCATGCAGGGCTTCAGACCACTGTGGATCCAGCCATCGCTGTCCGAATCTGGCAGAAGGCCTGCTTTAACGTCGCAATGAATGGGTTATGTGGACTGATCACTGGCTCGCCAGGAATGTTACATGCCTATCCGGATGGCGAGCTATTGGCCCATGATATTGCTGACGAGGCAATTGCGGTCGCACATGCAGAGGGTTGTTCAGTGGATCCAGACGCAGTGCATGGGCTGATTACGATGGCCTGCGCGAACCATACCTTCCACAAGCCATCGATGCTTCAGGACCTTGCCGCAGGGCGTTTGACTGAAATTGAGTCGCTCAATGGCTATGTGCAGTCAAAGGCAGACCAGCTTGGCGTAGAGACACCGTTGAATGCGCTGATTCTGCGTTTGGTTCGGTTGCGAGAGCGGGCACCTGAGTTTTGGGCTCAGGCATCGTCTCCAGGCACTTGTTGACCTCGGTTGAAAAACTGACCGAGCTGGCTTCGATCTTTCGGGACTGATCCCTTGAAATACGTGCGTGCGTCGAGTGTCGCTATCATCTGTTGATGGTCAGCAATTGCATGCGCCATATGATTGGAGACCCCAAGTTCCGTGAGGGTGGCCGCAACTTCGCGCATCTCTTCACTGCGTCGCTGACCATGTAGGGCAACACGTTCCATGACATAGTCCGAAAGGCTCGCCATCTCCGAAATCCCGAGTGTTTTTCCCGCAGAGGCAAGGATTTCGTCAGCAATCCCTAAGGGTTCCGCCGCAGTGACACACTCTGAGATCAGGCTTTCCATTCCTTTGATCAAGATGCTTCGCAACATCTTGACGACAGATGCGTCGCCGATGGCATCGCCCTTCCAGGAGACATTCCAGTGCATTTGACGTAAGAGTGACTCAATGACGGCTTGATTTGGACCGGAGACGAGCATCGGTGTTTGATGCCCCCGGGGCAGAACAGGCGCCATCACTGCGATGTCGATGTATTGAGCGCCTTGGGCGCACACCAGCTCAGCGGTTGCGCGTTTTTTCCCTGGGGAGACTGAATTCATGTCAAAAATCACATGGTCCGGCGTGAGGTGTTCGCACAGCGCTTGCACTGCGAGCAGGGATTGATCGGCAGTCACTGTTGAAAAGATGTGGTGTGTTGCGTTTGCAAGTGCGATGGCATTGTCGGCACAGATAACCGACAGTGCATCGGCACGACGGATCACGATCTGACGGGTTGCTGCATCATCAAGTAATCGATCGAAGGTGATGACAGACAGATCCAGCTCCGTGCGTAACGTTTGCACGAAGGTGGATGCCGCTTCACCAAAGCCTAAAAAGCCAATCTGCATTTCGGTGATCCAGGCCCCGAAGGGCCTAGCCTCAGATTAGATTGCTAACCGAGGGAACACGCGCCGAATATTGCCTTCAAAAATGGCAGTGCGCTGTTCGTCGGTTAACTTGGTATTCCCGTCGATATATCGCTTGGTGTCGTCGTAATAATGACCAGTGCGTGGATCGATACCTCGCACCGCGCCAATCATCTCTGAGGCAAATAAGATGTTTTTGGTCGGGATGACATCGAGCAGCATGTCGATGCCGTCTTGGTGGTACACGCATGTATCGAAGTAAATGTTATTCAGCATCCGCTCGTCGAGATCACCGAGGCCCATGTCCTGTGCAATGCCACGGAAACGGCCCCAATGGTAAGGGACTGCACCACCTCCATGGGGGATGATGAACTTGATTGTCGGGAAGTCTTTTAAGACATCCGACATCATCAAATGCACGAATGCAGTGGTGTCCGCGCCTAAGTAGTATGAGCTTGTGGTGTGCATACAGGGATGACAGGCACCACTGACGTGGATCATCGCAGGGACGTCCAGTTCGACCATCTTCTCGTAAAAGGGATACCAGAATGCGTCGCCCATGGGCTTATCCTTCCAGTAACCGCCGGATGGGTCTGGGTTTAGGTTACAGCCAATGAACCCCATTTCCAGCACACATCGCTCGAGCTCACGAATACTGTTCTCCATGGTGATGGTGGGGCTTTGCGGGAGCTGGCACACCGGTACAAAGTTTTCTGGGAATAAGTCACAGACACGTTTGATCAGATCATTGCATTGCTCAGTCCACGCCAGTGAGGTGCTTGCATTGCCTAAATCGTGGCCCATCCAGCTTGCCCGAGGTGAGAAGATGGTGACGTCGGTCCCGCGTTCCTGCTGCAATTTCAACTGATTGTTGATAATACTTTCGCGGATCTGGTCATCCGTGATGTGGATCATGCCCTTGTCGAATTGATGAGTCGGATCTTCTTTGAGTGTCGCACGCTGCGCATCTCGGTACGCACCGAGAGCGTCAGGGGCGGTGGTGTAGTGGCCGTGGCAATCAATAATCATGAGGACATCCTTATGGTTTGATGTGGTACCCGTTGTATTCGGTCAATTCATCCAGCGCATCAATATACGTCAAGCCTGCTGCGTCAAGTGCAGGGCGCATGTTGTACATATCGATGCCTAATTCACCTGCGGCAAGCCGCGCACGCTTGCCCTCTTCGTTCGCTTCACGATCCTGTGCAGCCTTGAGTGCAGTCGCAGCGGTCCGTCGAGGAACCACGCAAACCCCATCGTCGTCAGCAATGACAGTATCACCTGGATAAACCACTTGGCCGGCACACATGACAGGGACATTGACACTTCCGAGCGTATTTTTGACGGTGCCTTTGGCATGGATGGCGCGACTCCAGACTGGGAAATTCATGTGGGTCAGATCTCTGACATCCCGCACGCCAGCATCGATGATGAGTGCTCGCACCCCGCGTGCTTGGCAGCTTGTCGCCAGTAAGTCGCCAAACATCCCATCTTCGTTTTCAGTGGTACAGGCGACCACAAGAACGTCCCCAGGTTGGCACAATTCGATGGCCACGTGGATCATCCAATTATCGCCGGGTTGTGCCAAGATCGTAAGGGCATTGCCAGCGATCCGTGCGCCAGCATAGATGGGGCGCATATACGGTTTCATCAGCCCAACCCGCCCTTGTGCCTCGTGGACTGTTGAGACGCCGCAGTTGGCAAGCGCATCCACCACATCAAGTGGCGTGCGTGGAAAAGTTTTCACAGCAACTGGTTTCATGATGAGTCCTTACAGATCAAAGCCGTAGAGACGGGCTGGGTTCTCTACCAGTATCTTTCGTTGGGTGGCTTCATCGCGCGCAATCAGCGGCACGAGATCCACGAGGTCTCCGTCGTTCGGCATGAACTTGCTGATGTTTGGATGTGGCCAGTCAGTTCCCCACAAGATACGATCAGGTGCAACTTCGATGAGCGCCTGGGCGTAGGGGACTGCATCATAGAAAGGTGGTCCAGCCTTTGAGATACGCTCAGAACCGCAGACTTTTGCCCACCAATTATCACGGTGCATGGCTTCGAGAAGAATTTGAAATGCTTTTTGATGAACCCCTTCGGACGTTGGCACACGACCCATGTGGTCCACCACAATGTCCATATCGAACTTTAAGAAGAAATCTTCAAAGGTAATAATGTCCTCGGCGTTCACATGAATGACTAAATGCCAGCCCAATGGCTTCACGCGATCAAGGACACGTTCCATCATGGCAAGGTTTGGTGTCCCTCCCAAGTGGGTCACAAAATTGAATCGGACACCACGCACGCCACCGGCATGCAAATCTTCAAAGTCTTTGTCAGTGAAACTGTCGTTCGCAATACACACACCTCGGTAGTTGTCCGGATCGCTCGCAATTGCATCCATCATGGCGCTGTTATCTGGACCATGGCAGCTCGCTTGCACGATCACAGCCCGGTCAATCCCTAACTGTGTATGCAGTGCTTTTAACTTCTCTTTGGGGCCATCTGGCGGATGGTAGGTGGACGAGGGGTGATACGGAAAGACATCGTGCGGCCCAAACACGTGGCAGTGGGAATCGCAGCTCTTCGGAGGCGCCTTGAATTCAGGAGTCCGAGTGTTCGGATCAGGCGGCATACAGGTCTTGATTTCGGTGCTCATAGTCAACCCTCTGATGGTGAGTCAGTCTCTCCAGCGTCTGGCCAGATGGACTGTGGAATATAGGTCATACCACTGGCGATCAGCCGAGTGGTTCGTAACAAGCCGGCGGTCAGTATGGTCGGCGGTTGGGTGGACTCGTCCAAGTCAAGATCGACAATAAAGTCGCCCGATGGATGCTCAACGACCATACGACGTGAGGGACCTGTGACTAGCTCAGCCACTCGGTGCGCAGGTGAGCCTTCATACACCGCTGCACTTGCGACGGAGACCGCGCCAAGCACACCAATTGCGTCGTGGCAGACTTTCGGAATAAAGGTTCGAGTATTGAGCGTACCACCCTGGCGTGGTCGCGAGACCAGTGACATTTTTGGCACCACCTTATCGGTCACATCGCCAAGCCCCATGGCCCTGCCTGCTTGTAACCGAATGGATTCGACTTTGACTTTTAAGACCTCGTCTTGATTCAAGTCTGCGGCGGACTCATAGCCAGTGATACCGAGATCCTCAGCATTCATGACCACGACCGGCATGCCATTGTCGATACAGGTCACATTCACGCCATCAAACTGATCAATTGGCTGGCCCGTCGGCAAAAGTGCACCGCAGGCACTTCCAGCCAGATCAGCATATCGACACACAATGGGTGCGGCTGTCCCGGGGACTCCATCAATACGGCAATCGCCCTCATAGTCGGGCAGACCATCGATCAGTGGAAACACCAACTCACAGAGATTCCCGGAATTCACCATGTGCACGCGCACCCGTGCTTCAGCGCCGGTTTGTCTGATCATGCCGGTTTCTAGCGCAAACGCGCCAATTCCAGATAGGATATTCCCGCAGTTGGGTGAGGTATCCAGGGCTGCCTGGCCGACGACCACTTGCACAAATAAATAATCAATATCGGCGTCAGGGTGTGTGCTGGGTCCCACCACAGCAACCTTTGACGTGAGTGGATGTGCGCCACCTAGGCCGTCGACTTGACGTTTGTCAGCGCCTGTCGCCCCGCTGACCGCATGCAGAATCACTTGATTGCGCAGGGTCTCATCAGCGGGTAGATCTGATGCCTTAAAATAAAACCCTTTCGAGCTACCACCTCGAAACTGCCAGCAGGGAATGGCGCGTTGTCGCACGATTAGTTTTCCAGCATGTCTTCGAGCGCGCCCAGAACCTTCATGGTCGCCAAGGCCTGGTGCACACTGGCATTCGGTTCCCGGCCCTCACGAATAGCAGCAAAGAATTCGCGATCCTGCAGTTCAATGCCGTTCATGGATACGGCCACTTGGCTTACGTCAATTGCGACTTCGTTGCCATCATAAAGATCATCATACTTCGCGAGATATGTGCCGTTGTCACAGATATAACGGAAGGTGGTGCCGATCGGTCCATTATTGTTGAACGATAATGAGAGCGTACAGAGTGCACCGTTTTCGGTCTTAAGACCGATACTCATATCCATTGCAATCCCGAGCTCGGGATGTTTTGGGCCTTGCACACCAAACATCTCGACGATGGGTGATTGGGCTTGATACGCAAATAGGTCAACGGTATGGCATGCATGGTGCCACAGCAGGTGATCGGTCCAACTCCGGGGCTCACCCTTGGCATTTAAGTTACTGCGACGGAAAAAGTAGGTTTGAACGTCCATTTGTTGGATGGTTAATTCGCCCTTCTCAATTTTTTGGCGAACCCACTGGTGTGATGGATTAAAGCGACGGGTATGTCCAGCCATCGCAATCACGCCGGTTTCTTTCTGAACCGCACAGATCGCTTCTGCGTCTGCGACTGAGTCGGCCATTGGGATCTCAATTTCGACATGTTTACCTGCGCGCATGGCAGCAATCGCTTGTTGCGCGTGGAGCTGTGTTGGTGAAGTAATAATGACCGCATCGACCCCAGGCGTATTGATGGCATCGTCAAAATCCGTAGTGTATTTCGCGACCCCATACTGCTCAGCAATACCCCGAATTTGCTCTTCTCGACGGCCCATGACGACTTTGGCTTCGACACCATCAATCTGCTTGAGTCCATCCAGATGCTTTTGGCCGAAAGCACCTCCACCAATGACTGCTACCCCAATCATATTCTGTTCTCCTCGTGTGCCCTTCAATGCAGACTCTGTAGGGGAGTCGCGAACCTTGTGTGAATTACATCATGCCCCAAAAAATGATTGAACAATCAATCTTGTATGCCCTTACAGCAGAAGCTCAGGGGATATGTTGCCCATGCGTTATTGCTCTACGTGACCGATTGCAAACGTGACGGCACGCGCCAAACGACGTGTCTCAGACATGATGACGGCAATCACGGGTTTGACAATAGTGTTTATGTTCCAAATTTAGAACGATGCGTTCATTTTTTGGCATTTGTATCGGAAGATAGTTCCAGTAGGGTAAGGCTGTGCCAAGCCGTCAGTCGGCGAATTAAGGAGGCGTGATGGAACGCGATTATGATGATGTGCCAGGAACCTATGTGTTTGATGGCCGACGTTACCGGATGGGATATCACCTGAATATGTTTCTGATGTCCTTGAATAAAGCAGAGTGTCGCGCCGAATTTGCCGAGGACGAGCGGGCCTATCTCGCGAAATTTCCGATGACCGAGGCACAGCAAGAGGCGGTATTACAGCGTCAGTGGCTGAAGATGCTGCATCTCGGTGGCAATGTGTACTATGCGTTTAAGCTCATTAGTCATGATCGAAAGCCGCCCCAGGTTATGTACGGCCAGATGGCTGAACCGAATATGAGTTTTGATGAATTCCAAGCCATGATGATCGCCGGTGGACGCCCGATTGACGGCAACCGCAGTAAAAAGGAGCAGGCCAATGGCTAGAATTATTGCGGGGATGGGGACCTCTCATGTTCCCGGATTAGGTGCTGCAATGGACAATGGTAAGACGCAGGAAGCGTATTGGCAGCCCGTCTTTAAGGGATTAGAACCGCTTCGGTCATGGCATCGTGACCACGTTCCCGATGTGACGATCATTGTCTATAACGACCATGCGACTGCCATTGCGCTCGACAATTACGCGACCTTTACCTTGGGTGTGGCTGAGCAGTTTTTGCCAGCCGACGAAGGTTGGGGGCGCCGCAATGTGCCAACCGTACAAGGTCATCCTGAGCTCGCTTGGCACTTGGTTGAGTCTCTGGTGATGGACGAGTTTGATTTGGCCGTCTCTGGTGATTTGGACGTCGACCATGGGCTCACTGTGCCGCTCTCAATTGCCTATGATCAACCCGAGATCTGGCCGACGCGAGTGATTCCATTGGCAGTCAATGTGATCCAGTATCCCCAGCCCACCTCACTGCGGTGTTTTAAATTAGGTCAAGCAATTCGGCGGGCAGTGGATGCATTTCCAGATGACATCACTGTCGGAATTTGGGGGACCGGTGGTTTGTCTCATCAACTTGGGGGTGAGCGTGTCGGCGTCGTGAACCCTGAGTTTGATACCCAGTTTTTAGATAATCTCGTCTCTGACCCAATGGCGAATACGCGTCTGACGCACACCGATTTCTTCCGTGAGGCTGGGTGTGAAGGGATCGAAATGATCATGTGGAATGTGATGCGTGGTGCGTTAAATGACAGGGTCAGCGAAGCCTATCGCTTTTACCACATCCCCGTTTCGGCGACCGCCTATGGCGCCATCATTCTTGAGAATCCCTGATGCATGAGGTGCCGAGTGTCCAGGGGTAGTGGATCACTCGGTCACCTGCAATGATGATTGCTGGCACCGAGAAGGCGCTGATGTTTGTGGCTGTGGTCCGTTTTGGGGGCATCACGGCGGCGGCTGATGGCCTCTCCAAGCCAAAGTCCTCTGTTTCGCGTGCAATCAGCCAGCTTGAAAATAGCTTAGGGGTTCGTCTGTTTGATCGAAACTCGCGACAGCTACGGCTGACAACCGAAGGGGAGCAGTTCTATCAGCAGATGTCTGCGATTTATGATCAAGTCGATGAGGCCTTTACCCAAGTGCAGGGGTTTTCGGGGGTGCCAAAAGGCCCTTTGAGTGTCGCATTACCCATGGCCTTCGGCCGTGAGGTGGTGGGTCCATACCTTGCGAACTTTATGACTCGCTATCCAAACATTGAACTCGATGTGCGATTGGTGAGCCAGCATCTCGACATCATTAAAGCAGGCGTTGATCTCAGTGTTGAGGTCGGACCGTTGGCACCGTCTGACTATGTTGCAGTATCGCTTGTGCGCTTGGAGTTGATCATGGTGGGTGCGCCTGACGTGGTCGCGCGACTGCATGATCCATCCGATCCAGAGTGTGTGGAGCAGGAGATTCGGCTGATCGAGACACGCTACGGTCAAGGTCAGTTGAGCTTGACCGGCCCGTTTGGGCGTCGACGCCTGAATCTGCATCGTGTCTCACGCGTCAATGATCCGCTACTGATCCGAGAAGCTGTGCGTCATGGTGCGGGTATTTCCATTTTACCTTCGCTGTATTGCGAGTCGGATCTCCGTTCTGGCCACTTGCAACGCGTCTGTCATGACGCCAAGGTAGACCCTGGCTCAGAGTTATTGGTGATGTATCCAAGCCGTCGATTCGTCAATACCAAGTCGCAGTTGTTTATTCAATTTTTACGGGACACCGTGCAAACACATATGGGGGCTTTGAAATGAAGCAAGTGCAGTTAGGCGATTGGTCAGTCAGCGCCATCGGGTATGGATGTATGGGTCTCTCACAGGCATATGAGCCCTGTGGTGAAGAGGACGGAATTCACACGTTAAACGCGGTGTTGGATATGGGCTACACCCATCTAGATACGGCTGCAATGTACGGCTTTGGCGCGAACGAGCAACTCTTGAGTCGCGCGGTAGGTCATCGCCGCAGCGAGTTTTTTCTCGCATCCAAATGTGGCCTCTATCGGAATGCCGAGGGCCAGCGTCAAATTAATGGGCGTCCGGAGATGCTACGCCAAACATGTGAAGACAGCCTTCGAAGATTAAAGACAGATGTGATTGATTTGTATTACTTGCATCGTAAGGATCCCAATGTGCCGACGGAAGACAGTGTCGGAACGCTCATGGATTTGCGGGATCAGGGAAAGATTCGGTTTATTGGGCTGTCGGAGGTGGCGCCTGACACATTGAGGACAGCGCTATCCATGACCCCGATCGCAGCGCTTCAGTCGGAGTATTCGTTATGGACGCGCAATCCAGAGGGTGAAATTCTCGCGCTCTGTGAGGCGCATCAGATTACCTTGGTCGCATACTCACCGGTTGCGAGGGGGTTTCTCGGTGGGGTCGTGCGCGATATGTCAGCATTGGGTGCGAAAGATATTCGGCACGCCATGCCACGGTTCCAGGGTGATAACTTTACGCAAAATATGGAGCGGTTCGCCGCGCTGGAGGCAGTGTCCCAAGACCTCGGCATCACTCCAGCGCAAGCTGGACTTGCATGGTTGCTTGCCCAAAGTGACTCAATTCTCCCGATACCTGGCACCCGATTTGTCGCCCGTGCGCGGGAAAACTTGCAGGCTGCAACCCTCGTTCTGTCGTCAGACGCGATTTCCCGGATTGGTGACACCATTCGACCGGAGGTGATTTCGGGGGAGCGGTACAATGAAACGACACTGCGCGAAATTGATTCCGAGAAGCATCGCTTTATAGGCGCCTAAGGCGTCACAAAGTCCGCTGCAAAAATTGTGGATCCGGCAATCTGGTCGATGAAGGAGATCGTGCCTGGATGATCCGAGAGCCCCGCGATCACATGGAGCGGAAGGAGATGTTCTGTCGTTGGATGGGCCAGGGTCAGCTCCGGGTGGTTGAGGATGTCGCACAGAGCGCTGTCGCGGGTTGTGCTGGGTTGTGTAATCGCGGCCATGAGTTGTGCCGCGAACTGTTCGGCTTGGCCACCTGGTGTACGCCCTCTCAATGCATTCACATTGTGAAAACTAAGCCCGGAGCCGATACACAGAATCGCCTGATTGCGGAGTTCAGCGAGTGCCCGGCCCATCGCCAAGTGCATCTTTGGGTCTAAGGACGCATGCAGACTGACCTGGACGACTGGAATCGCCGCGGTGGGGTCTGCCAGCATGAGTGGGATAAATACCCCATGGTCAAGGCCCCGGTCTGTCGTGAGCTGAGCTGGAATTGCGTGGGCGTGGAGTAACCCCTGTATTGTCTGCGCCACGTCAACAGATCCTTTGGGGGCCCAGTTGAATTGGTAGGTATGTTCCGGGAAACCCCGATAATCATAGAAAAGCTGGTGCTCTGTATCGGCGGAGATGGACACGGTCTCGCATTGCCAGTGCGCGGAAAATATCACGATGCATCGCGGTTGCTGCGCCGCAGACGTTAGCAGTGTGCTGAGATAGGCCCCTAACGGGTCCCATTGGCCTTTGGGTGTCCAATCCATGAAAAAGCAGGGTCCGGCGCCATGCGGAATGTAGTGCGCAGGTTGTTGCATACGTCCTCCGAATCTTGGCGCTAGAATACGCTGTTTCGTGGCGTTTGGACTGCGACAATGTGGACCGGCTTTTCGGTGCAATGTGACTGACAAAGGATTGATTCGGTGAATTCGACCATGGATGACCAGCATGCGCGCCATCAGGCATATCGCTATGCCTTATTGGCCGCAATCAATGGCGCGGCAGCGCCGCTGTCGATCGCGCTGGGTGGCATTGCTGGGAGTTATTTACTGGCGGCGGATAAAACCCTCGCAACACTCCCTGTCACCGGCTTCAATCTTGGCGTGGCCTTGACTGCGTTTCCAGCAGCTATGTTGATGCAGCGGCTGGGCCGTCGTTACGGTTTTATGGTTGGGGCTGGCATCGGCATGACGGGTCTGTTGGTCACGACCTATGGACTGATGTTGCATCAGTTTTGGCTGTTTGCACTGGGTCTGTTAATCGTTGGATCCGCGAATAGCTTTACCCAGCAGTATCGGTTTGCTGCCGCTGATCGAGGTGATTCCGCGTTCCGAGCGAAAGCGATTTCATGGGTTTTGATCGGTGGGGTTGCGTCGGCCGTGATTGGTCCACAGCTGATTCTGATGTTTAAAGACATGCTCTATCCAACACCATTTGCAGGTGCATATTTGGCGGGTGTCGGTCTCTTTGCGTCGAGCCTATTGGTGATGTGGGGTCTGTCTACGGAGCGTCCGGTGACTTCTGTGCCCCGCGTAGATGGCCCAGAGGCGCGCCCCTTGCGGGTTATCATGCGTCAGCCTCGTTTTGTTGTCGCTGTATTCTGTGGGACTGCGTCTTATGCCTTGATGTCCTTTGTCATGACGGCTGCGCCCTTGGCTATGATTGGATGTGGATTTGATGTGACTCAGTCGACCCTGGGAATCCAATGGCACGTGATGGCGATGTTTGCGCCAAGTTTTTTCACCGGTCAGCTGATCGCACGTTTTGGCAAGGAACGGATCGTTGCGACTGGATTAGTCATTTTAATGGTCTGCGCTGCCGTGGCACTCCACGGGGTCACGCTGACCCATTTTTATGTGGCTCTGGTATTACTCGGTATTGGCTGGAATTTTGGATTCATTGGCGCGACGGCAATGGTCACAGATACTTACGCACCCCACGAAAAACATCGGACACAGGGGGCGAATGACATGATCGTATTTGGCTCGGTGGCCTTTTCGAGTTTGATGTCTGGGGTGGCCATGAATACGGTTGGCTGGGAGATTATGAACTGGCTCGTGATTCCGGTATCAGTCCTCTGTTTGGCGAGTCTGTGGTGGCTGTCATTCCAACCAAAGCCGATCCTTACGCCAGCGTAACGCGAAGCCATAACAGCCCATATGCAGCGGCAAATATCAGGATCGTAAATGGGATGTTGAGTTGGGCGAGGTCACGCGTGCGGACATGAAACCCCAGTTTGAGTGTGAGTTGTGCGGCTGATAGCGGTGACAAGACGACAGAAAGCGCCCAGGCAAATGCAAATACGATAGCAAGCAGGGTTGGGTCCTCGACAATCGGGATTAACAGGGTCGCAGCCAGGACGACACCGGCCACGGGGTGGAGCCCAATGAGGGCTAAAGTCACGAGCGCACAGAGTGTCAGCCATGCCTCAAAGGCTCCAAAGGTGGGAATGTTTGGTGCTAATTCATAGGCGCGAATCATCGCACTCACACCCGCTCCTAGCACCGCCGATGAGGCAAAGAGTGCAAACTCGCCCCCAAGCCTAGGCAACTGCAATTGCAGGTGGGTTTGCAATGATGCTCCCAATAATACGGATCCACCTCGAACAAATACCGCAATCAGGGTAAACAGAACGCTGGTGATCGTGACAATCGTTAAGATTGGCACAAGTGGCCAAATGTAATGTGCAACCAACACCGTACTGGCCATACTCAAAGGGACTTTGAGTGACTGAAAGCGAAGCGAAAAACCAGTTGATGCACTGCTCTCGGGTGCCTGATGAAGTTGCCAGAGGGTGATAAGTCCGGCACAGGCGGCGAGGCCAAATCCATAGGGCACCATGTCTCCATAGTGGGCACCTGGGACAGCCAGTAAAATGATCCCGACGGAGGCAAAAAATGGTGACCAGGTCGACGCTAAGGCAAAGCCTCGGATCAAAGCCAGTCCTTGGGCTCGGTTCAGTCGACCGACTGGGGACAGGCGCTGACCAAGTAATGTGAGAATTGAGAGATTTAAGATTGAGCCAAGCAGGTGGGCGCTAAGCATGGTTTGAAGCTGACCTCTGAGTCCCCGGGTGGTGCGTACCGATGCGCGGTCATTCTGGATCAGTCGAAGGAAGCTGACGCCAATCAGCATCGCGAGGACTGCATAGTTTGCTTCAACCGCAGCGCGAATATCGGCAAATGTGAGGGGATTGATGTGTGCGGCTGCGGCAAAGCCAAGCAACCCAATCAGCAGAACGATGGCTGATTGGATGGCAAGGATCCTGCTTAGGCGAGGCCAAAGCCACAGAGTTACGATCCAAATCCCGATTCCTGGAACAAGTGGCGAGACAGGCAACCCGATTTTAACGGCAATTCCCGCCATGAGGATCGATACGATATACAGGCCAGGCGACTGTGCGATCACGGGCTGTCCATAGTGAGTCGAGCCAACTGGCTGGCGTCGAGTGTGTTGCTATCAGTGGCGTACGCCTAGTCTTGCTTCAGTGTCGACCTCAGGGCTCGGATTTCGGCACGTAATGCAGCAATTTCAGCGGTTACTGTCTCGATACCAGGTTCATGTGCACGTTCTTCTTGCTGCACCATCTGCATCGCATCGACGATGATCCCAATGAATAAGTTTAATACGGCAAAGCTCGTAATAATGATGAACGGGAGGAAGAACACCCAGGCTAAGGGAAAAATCTCCATGGTCGGTCGCACGATTCCCATGGACCAACTCTCGAGGGTCATGATCTGAAACAGGGTATACGCTGAGGCGCCAAGATCGCCAAACCAAGCTTGCATACTTGGATCAGGATGACTGCCGAAGAGTTTGGTGGCCAACACAGCAGCAATATAAAACACCAGCAGTAGGACGGCTACAACGGATCCCATCCCTGGGATGGAATGACCTAAAGCTGCAATCACCCGACGCATCTGCGGAACAACAGAAAGTAAGCGAAGGATCCGCAATACCCGCAACGCGCGCAATACCGAGAGTGCACCTGTGCTCGGCAACCAGCTGATCGTGACAATGATCAGGTCAAACCAGTTCCAGCCACTTTTCACGAAGTCACGGCGATATGCGATGAGCTTGGCGGTGAGTTCGAGCGTAAAGATAGAGAGCAGTGCGCGATCAAGGTAACTTAACAGGGCACCATACTGGGCCACCAATCCATCGTGGGTCTCGAGGCCTAGGGTTACTGCATTGAGCAAGATCAGCCCAGTAATCAGTCGCGTGGTAGAGGGATGATCCACAATGGCGCGCAGGCTCGATGAGATGTTCATGGTGTCCTAGTTCGTAGTAATAATCCGACGTATTGTTCAGTGAAAAACGATGAATTTGAAGTAAAAGCATCGACGGCCCTGCGATTAGGGTTGAATTACTGGCAAGGTGCGCTAATCTCCTGTCCCGAGTAAGACAAAAATAGCATGCCCCTGCATGCCGCTCACTAAGGAGTGAATTCATGAAGATAATGAAAAAAATGGGCATTGCAGCGGTTGTTGCAATGAGTTCTGCCGCGGTTTTGGCGGGCGGTCACGCAAAAGTCGATAGGACTGGCTGGCCTTCAAGCTTTACGGTTGGCACTGCTTCTCAAGGTGGGACCTTCTTTGTTTATGGCGCAGGATGGGCCAATTTGGTTGCTGATCAACTGGGCGTATCTGGTGGCGGTGAAGTCACTGGTGGGCCGATGCAGAACATGGCACTGGTTCATACCGGTGATGCAGCGTTCGGCATGACAACAATGGGTCCTGCGCGCGAGTCGATGGATGGTTTGAATCCAATTGCACCGGGTCTGAAAATGACCAATGCATGTGCGATGTTCCCAATGTATCAAACACCTTTTTCGATCACTGCATTGGCCTCTTCTGGGATTAAATCAGTGTCAGATATCCCAGCAGGCGCGAAGATCGGTTTTGGTCCAGCAGGGTCATCATCCGACACCTACTTCCCCCGGATGTTGGAAACATTGGGCGTGAAATTTGATCGCCGCAATGGCGGTTGGACAGATTTAGGTGGTCAGTTACAAGACGGATTGCTTGATGTGATCGCGTTTGCTGCGGGTGTTCCAATACCTGCTGTGAGCCAGCTCGAAGTCCAGACCAAAGTGAACATCATCGAGTTCACCGAAGCTGAACAGAAGAAGATCTTGGAAACCTATCCAGTGTCTGGGTTCAATATTGCAGAAACCACATACACAACCCTGACAAAGCCAGCGCGTTCTGTATCTATGTGGAACTTTGCGATCGCGAACTGTGATCTGCCCGAGTCTTTTGTGTATGAAGCAACCAAGGTGGTCATGAGTGATAACGAGCGCATGGTGAAAATTCACCGGGCGGCGCGCTCTACCACAGTGGATAACTGGGATAAGAACAACTTTATGCCTTGGCACCCTGGTGCAGCGAAATGGTTCAATGAAAATGGAGCCTCAATTCCGGCGAGTTTGATTCACAGCAAGTAATTGCACGTCACACTAGGTTGAATCTGATGAACCGTGCTTCGAAAGGGGCGCGGTTCATTGATATTGAGAGCCTGTAAATAATCCAAGGACATTGAGATGATTGACCCGAAAGCAGATCCGGAAATGATCCAGCCAATATTGGCTGAGGGTGTTGATGAGGAACCAGTCGAAAGCACTCGGCGTCTGTTTGCGGGGCGACAATTATGGATCATCGCTGCCTTTGCGGTGGTCTATTCGGTGTTCCATTTGGCAGCGCTCAATGGGATCTCAATTTCAGGCATGACGGGGGGGGTGATTGATCTTCCCTTCCTACCAGAATTTCCCTTAGAGACGTGGAATTTTCGGATCGTTCACATTGCGGGCGCGCTGATTTTAGGATTTCTGTTGTTCTCTGGCGCGCGATTCGCAGACTCAGAGAAAGAGCAGACTCGTTTGCTGGGCCTACTGTCCTATCCGTTACTTGCGATTGCGTTATTTGCGCTGGGAGCGGCTATCTATTTTGGCCTGGAAATTTCTGGCGGTGTTTTATGGAATGGCCTCGATAAGGGGATTCGGTTCAATGAGATTTGGCTCTTTGGGACTCCGCTATGGATCGCCACTGCGGGGGCAATCGTGTTGTCGTGGTTCCATGTTCGCGTGCGATCGAGTCTTACAGCACCTGATGTCGTCTTGGTAGTGTGTGGCATTACAGTTGCGGTGTATCTCATCATAATTTTCGGAACCCTGATGCGGAATTCAACTGGGACCCCTTTCGCTCCGATCGGGATTTCCATGGCCGCTGTCGCAGGTACTGCTCTGATTATGGAATTGACCCGACGTGTTGCGGGCCTGGCCTTGGTCGTGATTGCCATTATTTTCTTAATTTATGTCTTCGTTGGTCAGCATTTACCCGGGTTTTTGAACTCCCCCGCCATCGCTTGGGAGCGCTTCTTTAGCCAGGTGTATACGGATGCAGGGATTTTAGGTCCAACCACGGCCGTCTCATCGACATACATTATCTTATTTATCATTTTCGCAGCTTTTTTACAGGCTTCGAAAGTTGGCGATTATTTCGTCAATTTTGCCTTTGCCATGGCGGGCCGGGCCCGTGGCGGCCCCGCGAAAGTCGCGATTTTTGCATCGGGTTTGATGGGGATGATCAATGGGACCTCAGCCGGTAATGTGGTTGCGACCGGATCCTTGACCATTCCACTGATGAAGAAGGTCGGTTACGACAAGAAAGTTGCAGGTGCGATCGAAGCAGCTGCATCAACGGGTGGGCAAATCATGCCGCCGATCATGGGGGCTGGTGCATTTATCATGGCCGAAGTGACTGGGATTCCCTATACCGACATCGCTGTGGCAGCGATTATTCCTGCAGTACTGTATTTCGTATCAATTTACTTCATGGTGGATTTCGAAGCTGCCAAATTAGGCATGCGGGGGATGCGTGAAGACGAGCTTCCAAAGCTCGCTGTCATGGTTCGTCAGGTGTATTTATTCTTTCCAATCATTATCTTGATTGCCGCGCTCTTTATGGGGTATTCGGTGATTCGAGCGGGCACCTTGGCGACAGCCAGTGCAGCCGTCGTCAGCTGGCTGACACCCTATCGGATGGGGATTCGCTCCATTACAAAGGCATTTGAGATCGCTGGAATCATGTCGATTCAAATCATTGCAGTGTGCGCCTGTGCAGGCATCATTGTGGGAGTGATTTCGCTGACAGGCGTAGGTGCTCGATTCTCGAACTTGTTGCTCGGTCTCGCGGAAACGTCCCAGTTACTCGCGATGTTTTTTGCGATGTGTATTGCGATTCTATTGGGTATGGGTATGCCAACGACGGCGGCGTATGCGGTTGCCGCCTCTGTGGTTGCTCCAGGCCTAGTGAATCTCGGTGTCCCCCTATTGACCGCGCACTTTTTTGTCTTTTATTTCGCGGTTGTGTCTGCCATTACACCACCGGTTGCGCTCGCGTCCTATGCCGCAGCTGGGATCTCTGGGGCAAATCCGATGGAGACCTCTGTGGCCTCTTTTAAAATTGGAATCGCTGCATTTATTGTGCCCTTCATGTTCTTTTATAACTCGACACTTCTCATGGAAGGCGAATGGTTTGCAATTTTGCGTTCGGCAGCGACGGCGGTTGTTGGGGTGTATCTCTTGTCAGCGGCTGTCCAAGGGTGGTTCTTCGGAAATTCCTTGGTTTGGTTCCTGCGTATTGCACTCACTGTGGCCGCATTTACGATGATTGAGGGCGGGTTACTGACCGATGTCATTGGAGTTGCGACAGCAATTGGAGTGATTTTGATTCAGCGGATAGTCCACCCCAAACCGGGTGCTACGATTGAAGTGAGGGGTGCGGATTAATTAGGTCCCACAAAAGGTGTGGTAGGGCCCATCAGGCCCGGGTTCTGCATCAGCTTGCCCATCTGTCTGTTCAACATAGGGCGTTTGCAAGCGTGTGACGAGCGCCCGGACAGGCGCAAAGTTGCCTATAACAGCCGCAGAGATTGCCTCTTCAACCCGATGATTGCGCGGGATATAGAGCGGGTTTGTGCGATTCAATTGATCTTTGATGTCCTCCGGTGTCCTGGCTTCCGCGGTGAGGGCGTCCCGCCAGCGCATTTGCCAGCGGACAAACTCTGGATCATCGCCGGAGTGTGGTGCGGCAACTCGCGCAGAAAGGCCGCGAAACGTTCCCGTGAAATCCGCGCGTGTGCGGGTCATCCAATCCAGCAGCGCATGGATTAGGGGGGTCTGAGTCGGTGAATTTGGCAATCCAATTTTACCCAGCATCATCTGCGTCCAATCGTCTTGAAATGCCTGACTAAAGGCATCGAGTCGTTCTTCGGCAATCCGAATTGCATCGACCTGATTGGGAGCAAAGAAGTCGAGCAAGGTTTCTGCAAAGCGGGCGAGATTCCACTGGGCGATGATGGGTTGTTGCGAATACGCATACCGACCAGACTCGTCAATTGAGCTAAATACCTGCTGTGGGTTGAATCGATCCATGAAGGCGCAGGGTCCATAATCGATGGTCTCGCCCGAGAGCGTCATATTGTCAGTATTCATGACGCCATGGATAAAACCAACTCGCATCCATTCCACAATGAGTCGTCGTTGCCGTTCAAGAACGGCATCGAAGAGTGTCAGCGCTGGGTTGTCGCTCAACTGTGCGCTAGGGTGCCGTGATAAAGCATAGGAGATGAGCTCTGGTAGCAGACGTTGGCCGTCTTTTGCACGGGCAAACTCAAACGTTCCGACCCGCAAATGACTGGCTGCAATCCGGATAAGCACGGCGCCAGGCTCTAATCCTGTTCGATGCACGTTTTCGCCGGTTGTGATGACTGCCAGGCTCCGAGTTGTTGGAATCCCAAGCCCATGCATTGCTTCGCTAATGAGGTATTCACGGAGCATTGGACCCAGAGCCGCTCGACCATCACCGCGCCGTGAAAAGGGGGTGCGACCTGATCCCTTGAGTTGAATATCAATGTGTTCGCCGTGGCTCAGGCGGCGTTCGCCCAATAAAATGGCACGTCCATCACCGAGCATGGTGAAGTGTCCGAATTGGTGTCCAGCGTACGCTTGTGCGAGGGGTTGCGTCGGCTCTCGCCAGGGTTTGCCTAAGAAGGCGGCTGCCAACGAAGTATCTGTATCGGCAGAGGCTGGGAAACCCAGACGTTCTGCAAGAGGACCGTTCCATAATGCAATACGAGGGTCAGCAAATGTGTCAGGTATCGCATCCTGATAAAAGTCCTCGGATAACGTGCGATACGAGTAGTCAAACGACCAAGGATTCACGGACATGCCTCGTGTTGCGGGTATTGGATGATCGCACACAACTGCGGCTTTAAAACGCACAAAGAGGTGACTGTCAGTCAGCCACCTCGTCAGTGTTAAGCGAAGTCTTGGGTCAGAGCACCCTGCGTTTCCGGATCAATTTCGTCGACACGGAAGTTGTACTTGGGATGATCCACGCCCATGGCGATTGGTGCACCGGCTTTGATCGCTTTGATCATGCTAGCTGTGAATTCGAATCGCATGAAATGCACCGAGCTGGTTTTCGTGGCTGTCGAGCGATCCATATCTTCGTCCGCGATTGCGTAGACACGATCCTGTCCTTGAACTTGGATGTAGGTACGATCTTCGACGCCCACGAGTTCGGCAAGGCGGACACGGCGCTCGTCTTCATCCGGGAACTCAATCATCTGCGTACACTTCAGATTGGTACCGTCCGGAACGAGTGGATTGTAGGCCTCGAGTTCATCTTGAATCCCCTCCTCTTCGAAGGTCTTCTCGATCCGCAGCATTTCTTGAATCTGGTAGCGAATGGTGGCTTCCGATTCAAATTGCAGTGTCATGTTGGGACCAACAAAGACGGAGCGCACTTTTTTGAGACGCATCGCGTCGGTACGAATGTCACTGCGTTTTTTGGCGTACTCTTCCAACGAGAGTAGCGAATTACGGGCGATCTTAGTCATCTGTATTACTCCTCGCGTAGTCCATAGGCCTTGGCAACCAACGAAATTGGATGTGCCAAGCTCGGTTCATTGTTGTGGTTCTCACGGATACCCTGGGCAATGTGGTGTCCGCCCAGTGGGCAATCGCTCGAAATATAGTCTGGTTGTTGCTCGTTCATCGTCCGGAAGACAGGTTTTCCAATTTTCATTGACGTCTCATGGAACTCCTTTTTCACGCCATAGGTTCCGGCATGACCGCTGCAACGCTCGGTCGTTTTGACCTCTGTTCCTGGAATCATCTTAAGGAACTCCTCGGTCTTCTTGCCGATATTCTGGACTCGGCCATGACAGGGCGCCTGATAGGACACCGTACCGAGTCCTGATTGGAAATCAGTTTTCATCAGACCATCTTTGGTGCGAGCCACGAAATAGTCAAAAGGATCCCAGAATGCTGCCTTGACCGCTTGCACATCCTCGTCATCGGGATACATCAGCGGGATCTCTTGTTTGAACATCAAGGTGCACGAGGGGACTCCCGCGACGATGGCATACCCCTCGCGCGCCAATTTCGCGAGATGCGGGATATTGATTCGCTTCAGGCGATCAACGCCCTCCAAATCGCCCTGCTCCAGCTTCGGCATGCCACAACACACTTCTTTTTCGGCAACAACCCAAGGGATGTCATTGTGATCAAGGATCTTCATCAGATCTCGCCCAATGCCAGGTTCGTTATAGTTAATGTAACAGGTCGCAAAGATCGCGACTTTACCAGGAGTTCGGGAGCCGTCAGTGATGGTGAGTCCTGTTGCTGTGTGCTTGCCTTGACGCAGCGTTTGAGTCGCAAATTCTGGCAGCCATGCGTTCTGGTGAACCCCAAGGGCACTTTCAACCACTTTACGGACAGGTTTCCATTGATTGACTGCATTGACCGTCTCGGTAATGAGCGGAATCCCGGCCAACTTTCCGAGACCGTCGGTATCAGACAGCACTTTATCGCGGAACGACATGCCTTCTTTTTGATGCTTGACCGCTTTGGCTTGCAGCATGAGATGCGGAAAATCGACGTTGAATGGGTGCGGCGGCACGTAAGGGCACTTTGCCATGTAGCACATATCACAGAGATAACACTCGTCGACCACTTTGACGTAGTCGGCTTTATCCACGCCATCGACTTCCATCGTGTCACTGTCATCAATGAGATCGAAGAGTGTCGGGAAGGCATTACAGAGACTCAAACAGCGCCGGCAGCCGTGACAAATATCAAAGACGCGCTCGAGTTCTGCGTCGAGCTTTTGCTCGTCGTAATACGCGGGGTTTTTCCAATCAATGGGATGCCGTGTGGGCGCCTCCAGATTTCCTTCGCGCTTTGATTCCGTAGCCATGAGTGTCTCCGTGAGAATTCAAGAGCAAAGGCCGAGGGAATCCTCGGCCTTTGGCGGTCTTTATGCTTCTGCTTTGTATGCGTCCAGAGTCTTCTGGAACTTGTTGGCGTGGCTGCGCTCAGCCTTTGCCAAGGTTTCGAACCAATCAGCGACTTCGTCAAAACCTTCTTCACGCGCGGCTTTCGCCATGCCTGGATACATGTCAGTGTATTCGTGTGTTTCACCTGCGATTGCAGATTCAAGCGCTTCGGCAACGTTGCCAGCAGCAAGACCTGTCTCAGGATCGCCAGAACCACCTGCAATTAAGTATTCCATGTGGCCGTGTGCGTGACCTGTTTCACCTTCCGCAGTGTTACGGAATACGTTAGCGACTTCAGGAGCGCCTTCGATGTCCGCCATGTTTGCGAAGTAGAGGTAACGACGGTTTGCTTTTGACTCGCCAGCAAAGGCGGCCTTTAAGCTCTCTTCAGTTTTTGTACCTTTCAATTGCATGTGAGATCTCCTTCGAGGTGCATGCGAATAGTTCGACTTAAGGCGCCACAAACATGGCGACTTGGAAGAGTATGTGGATCCATGTTGGAAACTTCCAAGTTTATTTCTCAATGACATCGATTAATCCCATCTATCATTTCATGACAAAATCGTCATCTAGACTATTAATGCAAACCATTCGCATTCGGTTGAGTGCCGAGGATCGTCAGCGCTTCTGCAAGCGGGTACACTTCGCAGATGCAACTCAATACCCCCCAACTTGACGCCGTTCATGCTCCGGACTCACACATGCTCGTGCTCGCTGGCGCGGGCTCAGGAAAGACGCGCGTGCTTGTCGAGCGCATGGCGTTTTTGATGCAGCACAACGGGCTGTCACCGCATGCTCTGATGGCGGTGACATTCACCAATAAGGCGGCGCGAGAAATGCGTGAGCGTTTGGAGCAGCGCGTTGGTCGTCAGCTTTTCCAGATGTGGGTTGGGACATTTCATGGGCTAGCACATCGCTTTTTGCGTGCGCATTGGCGAGACGCAGGCTTGATTGAGGCCTTTGTGATTCTGGATGCTGATGATCAAGTCCGACTTGTGAAGCGAGTGATTCAGGAGCTTGGCCTTGATGATGCGAAGTTCAAACCCCGCGCCCTTGCCGGCTTTATCAACGGCTGCAAAGACCAGGGTGAGCGCCCGCATCACCTGCAGACGGGGCGTGACTATTATCACGACCGCTGTGTCGAGGTGTATCGACGGTATGAAGCCTTGTGTCTCCAAAGTCATTTGGTTGATTTCGGAGAGCTTCTACTTCGGACATTCGAAACGCTTAAGTCAAATGCGGCTCTGTTGGAACATTATCAGGCGCGTTTTCGGCACGTTCTCATCGACGAATTTCAGGATACCAATACGATTCAATATGCATGGATTCGTTTGCTTGCAGGCCCGCACACCTGTGTGACTGCGGTTGGTGACGATGATCAATCGATCTATGCCTGGCGCGGTGCGCGGATCGAAAATATCCATCGATTTCAGACAGAGTTTGCGCCTGTTCATGTCGTGCGTTTGGAACAGAACTACCGTTCGACAGAAGTGATTCTTGAGGCCGCGAATGCAGTCATTGCCAATAATCAGGGTCGGATGGGGAAGCAACTGTGGACCGATCAGGGTCGTGGTGAGCCGATCTCGCTGTATGCGGCGTTCAACGAGCAGGATGAAGCGCGTTTCGTCGCAAATCGTATGATGAAGGCACATGATCAGGGTGCGAAGTACAGTGATCTTGCCATCTTGTACCGATCGAATGCGCAGTCTCGCGTGTTAGAAGATGCGCTCTTGCGTGCAGGTATTCCCTATCGAATTTATGGTGGGCAACGGTTTTACGAACGGCTTGAGATTAAAAATGCACTGATGTATCTGCGCTTGATTCAAAGCCGGCTCGATGACACAGCCTTCGAACGCGTAGTCAATGTGCCCCCGCGCGGCATTGGCGATAAAACGGTTGATCTCATTCGTGACACAGCCCGTGATCAAGGGATGGGTTTGTGGCAGGCCTCAACATTTCTGATCGAGCAACGCGCGCTGAGTGGTCGAGCGCGCGCGCAATTGGCTGGATTTTTGGCGCTGATCGATCGGTTTGATGTGAAGGCCCTCGATTTGGAATTACATGAGCTGACTGCCCAGGTTGTTGATGAGAGCGGTTTGTTGGCTTATCACGGATCCGAGAAAGGGGAGCGCGGCCAGGCGCGCATTGATAACCTGAATGAATTGGTTAGCGCATGTCGTGGGTTTGAACCAGAAGATCCTGATTTACCTGTCCTATTACAATTCTTGAGTCAGGCCAGTTTGGACGCTGGTGACAACCAAGCGGACCCGGATGCCGATGCAGTGCAGTTAATGACTTTACATTCGGCAAAAGGACTGGAGTTCCCCGATGTTTTTTTAGTGGGCGCCGAGGAGGAGTTATTTCCCCATCGCATGAGCATGGACTCTGATGGTGGGTTGGAAGAAGAGCGGCGGCTCGCTTATGTTGGACTGACCCGCGCGATGCGACGACTCACCATTACCTATGCGGAATCTCGCCGACTGAATGGGCGCGATCACTTTGGCCTACTGTCCCGCTTTATTCGCGAAATCCCGGCTGAGCTGATTGAGGAGGTTCGTCTTGAGACTCAGGTTAGTCGTCCATTTGCACCCAGTGCCTTTGGTGCGCGACCTGTGGCAAGACCGCAGCGCCATCCGCGTGCCGATGCGTGGGGGGATGACTTTGAAACGGGGCTCGCAATCGGCTCACGCGTGGATCACAGCATGTTTGGCGAAGGAACGGTATTGGCCTTTGAGGGGGCAGGTGCCAATGTCAAAGTGCAGGTACGCTTTGATGACGGCGGATCCAGGTGGTTGGTGATGGCCTATGCCAAATTGGTCCCGCTGGGTTGATGGACCGGGCGAATCCGCCCGTGGGCATCCATCGCAACAAAGACAAACCGCGTTTCGGCGGATTTAAAGGGATCTTGACCACTTTCCTTGATCCAGACTTCGATGCGAATTTGCATCGAGCTACGGCCCACATCTTCAAGCTCGCCGTAGAGGCTGACTTCCGAACCGACCGGCACTGGTGCGACGAAGTCCACGCTTTCCAGCGACACTGTCGCGCAACGCCCGCCACTTTCAGCCATTGCGATTTGAGCTGCCGCTTGGTCCATCTGATCCAGCAACCATCCCGCGTAGATATCTCCTTGCGCATTGGTAAACCGTGGATGTGCGATGACTCGGAGAATCAACTCCCCCTCGGGTCGTGGATCGGTTTCGTCAAACACCATGTGTATTCCTAATATGTTACTCACCGAAGTGTAAGTGATTTTCGATGTGGATACCTCATGTCGAGAAAATCAGGAAGCCCTGTGAATCGTCGCGTTCGTGTTCCCAATGCCTTTTTCAGATCATCTGGGTGTGCCCACAGCGTCACTTGACGCTTTGCGCGTGTCATTGCTGTAAACAGCATCTCGCGAGTCACCTGTGCGTGCTTGAGTGTTCGATGGCTGGGTAACGCAATCAGTACATCCCGATATTCCGATCCTTGGGAGCGATGGATGCTGAGGGCATAGGCAAGCATCGGTCTGCTTAATTGATTGAGCGTGATCTGTGGATTGCCTATCCCAAAGCGCAACATGCGAGTTGAGACATGATCGGTGTCGAGCACCACGCCAATGTCTCCATTATATAGACCAAGGTGAGGCTGATTTTCAGTGACTAAAATACGTGTGCCGCGGCCGGCGAGTCCGTAGTGGTGTGACAGTGTACTGACCAATTGATTGAGTGCATCGATGCCTTGTGGTCCTCGCTGAATAGCTGCCAGACATTGAAATTCGCAGCTCTCAGGAGTCTCTCCACCCGCCCATGCTTCGAAGTATTCTCGATAGCCTTCTTCCAATACGTGAGCGATCGTTGCGCGGTCATCGGGGTTGACTAGCGCATTGCGATCGCGGAGACAGCTTTCCAAAGCCTCTGCGTTGCCTGCGAGGGTATGGTCTTGAAGCGCACTGAGCCACTGATCGCCTTCGATGCGGTGGCGGCGATTCAATGTGATCCGCAACGGTGCGGTATGAGGGTGTGTCGCGAGGGACCCTAATACATGGCCAGCTTCAACCGATGCGAGTTGATTCGGGTCACCCAGCCAAATGACTTTGGCGCTGCGGGGCAATGCCGCGAGGAGCTGATCCATTAACTCAACCGAAATCATTGAGGCCTCATCCACTAACACAAGTTGGGCTTCATCGAGGCTGCGGAGTTGGCTATGAATGGTGCGGGCGCTGCGTGGGATTGACGCAATGAGCTCAGATGCGATTGGCATGGCTTGAATGGCTTGCCACAACGATTCAGTGAGGCGGACTGCCGCTTTGCCGGTCGGGGCGAGTAACTGAATACGCTCAAAGTCCGCAGGCGCTGCT
Source organism: Litorivicinus sp. (assembly GCA_018401755.1). Lineage (GTDB taxonomy): Bacteria > Pseudomonadota > Gammaproteobacteria > Pseudomonadales > Litorivicinaceae > HIMB30. The sequence continues at coordinate 116,125 of JAGYKJ010000006.1, read as the reverse complement.
AAACGATGTGCCACGATCATCGCCGCAGCGGTGGTTGTCTTGCCAGTCCCAGGACCACCAAGGATCAGCGAGGTTTGGTGTGTCAGTGCATGCATGATGGCATCTTGCTGAGAGCGATCGGCATGAGGCATCAGCTGATTGAGTTCAATTGCCGGGCTCAGCGTGGTCTGATCGACGCGTTCAAGAAACCAGTCCGCGATCCTCGCTTCTTGGGCGGCATGGCGCTCGAAAGCCAGCCACTTGTCTGTCAGGGTCAATAACCCTCTACCGGGAGATTCCTGGACCAAGGCGGTGCACATCGACAGTGCCGCATATTCCTGCTCTGAGACAGGAACCACCGTGTGACCAGCACGATTTGCGTCACATAGCTTGACGATGATGGGGTCGAGGTTGGACGGCCAACCAGCGTCATGTAGCACCTGTAAAATGGCCCGATCAACGACTCCCAGCATCAATCCATTCCTCGCTGAGATGTTCGATCTGATGGACCGGAATTGGTCGAGACCAGAGACCCCGGCTGGGGCCATTCAGACCTCGGCAGAAGAGATAATGGATCTCACCGAGATGCTGTCTCGGGTCATACTGTGGTAGCCGAAGAGAAAGCCAATGATGTAATGCAAGTCCGTAGATTGCGGCTTGGGCTGTGTATTGTCCTTCGCGCATGCTGAGCTCGACTGCTGTCTCAGTATAGGCCGCATCTTGATCTCCAAGTCGATTGGTTTTGTAGTCGAGTAAGTGATACTGCCCATCTCGATAAAAGACAAGATCGATGAAACCATTGAGTTGCGTTGCCAGGGGTCGATTTGGGCCAAAGTCGAGCGCATGCATCCAAGCAATCTGCTGCAAGCCGTGACGCATCCTATCGATACTCAGCGATGCTTTGAGCGTCAGCCGGAAGCCTGGTTCTGGTCGGCAATCGATCGCGGCAAGCTCGGCCAGACACCCGGACCCGATGCGATGCTGCAGGACCGCGTCTGCCCAAGATAACATCAGGGACTGATGGTCTGATGCCAGCGTGGTTGGCCAGTGCGCGTTCAGCCATTGCGCTTGCTCAGAGGAGGAACGTCGGAATCGCAACATATCCTCCAGCAGTTCGTGAAATAGATTGCCTGTGACCATTCCTCCCGGAATCCCATGCCAGCCGTGATTGCCGTCAATGATCGGCGTCGCTTCAACCACCAAGGTTGATTCATCCGGCTCATCTTGCGCGCGACTCGGTACATGATCTTGATTGGATCGCTGCGACAGTTGGCTGAAGCTCGTTTGCAGCCAGCGCGGTTCAATTGGTCGAGTCAAGGTCCGGTGTTCCGAGCGGTTTGATACATCGAGCGAGATGGGTTGAACGTCTGGCAAATGGGCAAGGCAATGATCATCACTGGGTCGCTGTGCGGACACATAGGTCCACAAGTCACCCAACGCGCCTTCATTGGATTGCCCCACGAATACGGCATACTTGGCCCGCGTTAGTGCGACATAGGCGAGTCGATGCAGCTCTCGATGTTGTTCGCTATCGCGCGCCCTTTGTGACTCTTGTGACAGTGCGAAATCCAGAACAGGGCCGTCAGAATCAACATAGTCAATGGCATAACGACTTGCTGAGTTTTGTTTTAGCTTGAGTTCGCCGGCAATCAGAACAATCGGATATTCAAGACCCTTTGCACCGTGCATGGTGTTGATGAGCACCAGTGATTGATCTGTTGGGGTGCGCGGTGTCGTTTGCGGATCACGGTCATCACGTCCCCGCTGTAAGTGCCACCAGCGGACCGCTTCATGTGGTGTGAGTCCTTTTCCATGTTGACCAAAGTACTCAAGTGCATGCAGTAGATCTGTGTGTTGGGTCAAGCAACTCAGGCCGTCTCCAGGTGGCGTTAGCCCGAGGCGATCAATCACGTATTGAATCGCGCGTGCAGGGCCTTGCTGGAACCACAGGGTGTATGCAGAGAGGCAGGCCTCTTGCACAGATCTGAATTCCGGTCGTTCGGTCAGCGATTGTTCAGTGAAGTTGAGATTCATCCAGCGTGTCGCGAGGAGCTCGGTGATTGTCCCTGGACGCAGCGGTGTCGCAATTGCGGCGATCAGGCTGCCAAGATCCTGAACGATGGGTCGCTTAAACACGGTCTCTGGGTCGCTGTAGATCATCGGAACGCCATAGGCTTGTCCCGCCTGCTTGACGTGCAGTGCAACAGTGCGATCGCGCGTCAAAATGCACAGATGTTGGGCCTTGCAGGGCTCCCATGTGGTGGACTGTGGATCCCAGTAGAGGAGGCGACCTTGCTGCCCAAGACCGATCAGTTGCGCCACAGTCCGAGCGACCGTTTCTGGTTGACCGTCTTTGAGCCACTGAAAACCCGACAGCGGCTGGCCGTCAAGTTGGAGTGCGGGGGTACTGGCGGTCGCGCCAGTGGTTAGGCGAGGCATGGCAATACCCGAGCCGAAAAGGGCGCGATCGAGATACAACTGATTCAATCCCTCCACCACTGTTTCAGCAGATCGAAATACGGTCGTTAAAGTCCATAGATGCCCCTGCGGCAGCGCTTCTCGAATGCGCGTGTATTGGCTGGTATCCGCGCCACGAAATCGATAAATCGTCTGCTTCGGGTCACCAATAAGAATCATGCGACGACTTGGCTGGTCAGGATAAAGCCGATCAAGTAGCGTCCATTGGGTGCGATCTGTGTCTTGAAATTCATCCACAGCAACCAGTTGGTGCCGACTAAAGCTAGTCTGCGCCAGTGCTTCATCTGACATCCGTTTGGCGACCTCAAGTGCATCATCGATCAAGGCATCGGGATGGCGGATTTGTTGTTTGATCAAGGTGGTGTTGAGTTGGTTAAAAAATCGATCCAGTGCTGCAGCCTTAAATTGCGCCTCTGCTTGAGTCGGTTGTCCCAGTGCGAAATAGGCATCCCAAGGGAGGTGCGAAGACGTCTTTTGTTTGTCTTTTAAATAGGTTTTGGCTGTGCGACTTGGTTCTGTCGCGCGTAAGCATGCATCCTCATAGTGATCCAAGTGTTTGTCTAAGGTCCCGTTACGACTTGTCATCTCTGCGAACTCATCACGCCGAAGACGTAGGGCATCGACGCGCGCTTGCCGCTCAGTCTGATCGGCTCCGAGATCCATGATGCATTGCGGGCGCGGTCGGAGAGTTGCATGACGATGGTTGTGTAACCAGCCAAGCTCGGTTGTGAAGGTTGCCATCGACCCCAAACATCGGCGCACCCAGTTAGGATCGAAGTTGTTGAATAACCAACGATAGGTATCTCGTGCAACGGCATCGCGAATTCTGCCAAGATCATCGATCGACGGCGTGGGATGAATTCCAACGAGAGGCCCAAGCTCAGTGATCACTTGGTTTGCAAAGCTATGAATTGTATAGATGGCAATGGATTGTAGGTCAGCGAGCGCGCTCGTTATGCGATGGCGCGCCAAGGCTGGGTCGAGATCAGGATCCATCGTACGCAATAGCGTGCTGTTTGAACGATTGATCTGGTCAAGCTCCTCTGTAAGGCGGGATCGCACGCGTGCTCTTAACTCTCGTGTTGATGCGCGGGTAAAGGTCGTCAGCATCAGCGAATCAGGCGGAAGACCGTCGATAACGATCGCTTGGACAACCAACGACATGATGGTGTAGGTCTTCCCTGTTCCGGCGCTTGCTTCAATGAGATGTCGCCCGGCACGAGGCGGAGATTTGGGATCAAAGACCTGCATGGGTGGCCTTTATGTGTGTTTCGATCGGGCATACCCACTGAGTAACGAACGCCCGATGTTGCGCCATGAGTTGAGATTGGCCTTCCAGGAGTCGGCGCAACCCTCGCCGATAGACGAGTCTCTGATCAGTCCAGTCGATACTGAGTATCACGTCGGGGTTTTTATTCAGTTGATACGCATGTTCAAGCGCCTGTGACATCACAACCGGAATCAAGCATGTGTGTGCCTGGTAAGCCATTGCCAACCACCCATCCAGCAATGCACTGGCCTCGTCTGAGTCCCATGGAACGATGTACTGAGATTTCACACCATACAACACCACTGGGATTGCCTGGGACACCTGCTGGCGGGCACAGAGAACGAGCGCATCCAATGCAGCGCTCAGTACAGTGTAGTGTGTTCGCGATGATCCGAGGGCGATACGGGGTACGTCTGCAGCATATTGATTGAGAACACGGAGCGTGTATCCAGACGGAGAATGAATGACAGCATCGCCAAGCAGTGGTGCGTGCTGCCTCCTGTGTACAGCGTCATGGACCACATCTGGGTAGATGTCTGCCCTGATATCAGAGGCTAGTGCATCTTCTGGAACGCCAGAGAGCTCCATGAGATGTGCTGTTGGGTCACCTTGCGCACCACGCTCTATCGCAGCCTGACGTAACTGATACCGCCTCAGTGGGTCGAGCTTGACCGGTTCGATCTCAAGCGATTCGCTTTCACCTTCTTGGAGTCGCGAGCCCTGATGGGCTAAAAACGCGGTTGCCGGGTCGCGGACGATTTGTAAAAACTGCGAGACGGTCAGGATTGTTGGCTGAGTGGACTCGGCATGCGTCTGGCGAGCGGATGATATCGTCGATGGGGGTGTGACCTCAGGGATTGGATGCGCAAGTGAGAGTCTGTGGACCCAAGCTGTGGAATGGGGCGTCAAATCAGTCAGAAGGTCCCGAAGTGCCATGATCGAGAGCGCAGGATCCTCTGGCTGTTGAGTCAGGCTATTGCGTCCGATCCAACTCAGCCAGAGTGCGGTCTCAGTGTGCATACACAGGTCAAAAAACCACTGTTTTTGTTGTGAGACAGGATTCGGATCGCCACGCCTTCCCAATCGCTGCAGAAGATCCCAGGGATGCATTGCCTCAGACTCGGGGAGCGTGCCTTCATTTGCACCGAGGATTGCAACCAGTCGTCTGGGGACGGCATGGGCAGCTTGTGGTGAGGTCACAGACAGTCGGTCATCAAAATGCAGCGGTCGAGAAAGCCCGGTTGTGATTTGCCGTTGCACCCAGGTTTGAAATAACTGCCAGGAAACTGGGATATCTGGGGTGGATGATGGCAGCACAAATGACAGGGTATCGATCTGTTGCAAAGATAACAGGCTGACGGCTTCGGTCAGGTTTACCAACCACTGCCGAGGCGTGTGTGGCTCTGTCCAATTGCGAACGATTTCGCTGCCCTCAAATAGCGCGAATACCCATTCCAATCGCGCTGACTGTTCCGGCGCTTCACTGGTGATGCCATCACGCAGTAGGGCAGTTTGGGGGTCCATCATCAACCCGCGAACGAGACGCGCTCGAGCGGCTTGTAGGCTGTGCTTGTGACCAGAGATGCCACGAAAGGCACCGGCATCAACGAGCCAACGATGGATCGTGGTCCGATCAGACTCACTGAAGCCGAGATGATGTAACACGGAGGGATGATAGAGGAGATCAAGCATCCGTTGCCCCGAGAAGTCATCCCGACGGCAGTCCAGAATGTAGTGGACTAGGGCATCATGGAGGCTTTGTTGGATCAGTGGATCCGGTGCCGTGGGGAGATGGTGTAGTGGATCTGAATCCGAGAACACCCGCTGTACAATCGGCCCGTAGAGTCCGGGATCTGGGGTGACAATGGCGACATCACTGAGTCGAATCTCGGGATAACTATTGAGCTGATCAATGATCCATTCCTTGAGCGCTTCAACCTCCCGGGTTGGCGTTGGCGCGTCAACCAGGCAAATGCTGGGGTCCGGTGACACAGTGTTGATTGGGGTGTTGTGATAAATCGCTGCTTGGAGTTGGTTCAGTGCCGACAGACCATGGAAGTGCATTTCGGGATGGATTGCCGGATGGTCGATGGCATCAAGTAGGGTATTGAGTGTCTCTGCGCGACTTCTGCATAGACTGTGCCGAAACCGCTCAATTGGCTCATCGAGGACAGAGTCCGATGGTAAGAACCAAGCGTCATGACCGGGATTTGTCAGCAATATCCAGACTTCACGATGTTGATCAATGGCCTGTAGCCACTGCACAAAGGTTCTGCTGAGTCGCTCTGGACAGACCACGATGACTCGGCCAACCGTTACCACATCAGCCTCCGTCGAGGCACGGAAAAATGCGTTGAGTTGATGATGCATCTGAGGCTGTTGTAGATGGGTTTGCAGCGTTCTCCAAAGTATTGCTTGCCACTGTAACTCTGGATCGGTGGATGGATCGCCCTTTTCCCACTGGATCAACCATTCTGGGCGTTCGGTGAGATAGCGCTGATAGAGTGTTGCAAGGGTATGGACGCTCTCGCCGAGAGCCGGGGGATCCACAGGATAATGTGTCTCGAGATGCGTAGCGATTGCCCAGAATAGGGTGGAGTAAAGTGACGACGCATCATTGTGGAAAAAGGTGGTGATTGCCGCGTCCGTGGTTACTAGCCGCGTATTCGCCAGTCCGCCGTTTGCGCCTGCAATGGCCAACTCCAGTGCACGACCCGTGTCTCGATTGGGGACAATAATCCAATCTTCCACCAAGGGTGGATAACCCGAGGGCGCCCGCAGGATCGCTGAGACCGCGTGCATGATCTGGGTCAATGAGGGGCTTTCAAATCGTTGCATCGAATGATTTCCGCACGTTGGATGTCTGGACGCAACCAGTTTGTCGCCCGAAAAGCAGCGGCAAGCGAAGAAAGCTTGTGACCAATCCGCTAGTGGTGGATGACACCCGAATTGCCCGAATGAAGCCGCTGATTACGCCGGTGATTCTCTTAGAGGATCTGCTGCTCGTAGACACCATGATGGCGCAGGACGACTCTAATCGACGTGAAATTACTGACATCATCACCGAATGGGGTCGTATCAATTTCAACAGATGCCTTGATGGCTGCAGGCGAGCCCCATCGCAGGTGGGGTTGCCACAATCTTTGGGACGACGGGTCATGCGGATTGGCATGTGATTCTTCGGAGCGACCAGGCGGATCCCAACTCTCATTGAGCGCGGTTTAGCTGATATCAGTGCTCTTGAGAGAGAAGTGTCTGCGTCCACAGGTCATGGTGAGTTGCTCACATCGGAACTCAGGCAAGGATTTTCAGCGTCAAGCAGCTGGGGCGCTTGATGTGCTCAACCAGCTTACGCATCCCGATCACGGATGATTGGGTCTCATAATTGAAACCCAACAGATTGAGAGCGCACAACCTATTCAGGTAAATCGCGCAGGGCTTGTGTATGTCTGGCCCATCAGTCACTGAAGTCTGTCTTGGCTGGCAGATCTATCAGTTAATGGTGTGAGTCGCACCACATGTGGCCTTTGTAATACGAATGTAACATTTAGAGTTTACAACGTGTACGTGTTCGTGGGGATTGCCTCCCGCGCACCCACTAGAACTCTGTCAAACCATTTAAGGAGTATTTCATGTTTGCTCGTATCGCTACAGCTACAGCTGTCGCAGTTGCAATGAGCACAGGGGCTGTTGCGCGTGATTACGTCAGCATCGCTGGTTCATCGACTGTTCTTCCGTTCTCAACCATTGTTGCTGAGCGTCTTGGCCGTAACCCACAATTCAAGACTCCTGTTGTTGAGTCTGGCGGATCTTCTGTTGGTAAGAAGGGCGTGTGTGACGGAATTGGTACTGAATACATTGATATCGGGAACGCCTCTTCACGCATGAAGACGGGCGAACTTGCGTATTGTGACAAGAACGGCGTGAAGCTGACTGAAATCAAAGTCGGCTTTGACGGCATTGTTGTTGCGAGTTCCAAGGCGGGTCCTGATCTGAACATTTCGTTGGCAGATTTGGGTAAAGCGTTGACTGCGAAAGTGCCTAATGCATCTGCATTTGGATTCATCGACAACCCATACAAGAAGTGGTCCGATGTTAACCCAGCGCTGCCTGATCTGGAAATCCGCGTCTACGGTCCTCCAACCACATCTGGAACACGTGCGTCTTACGTCGAAATCGTGAACGAGAAGGGCTATTGCGGTAAAGATGAGCGTGCAAAGCAGGCTCTGAACCAGACCAAGCAGAAAGCAAAGGTATGTCGTTCAATGCGGACTGACGGTGCGTTCATCGAAGCCGGTGAGCAAGATAACCTGATCGTTCAGAAGCTGATCGAAGATCCGGGTGCATTCGGTATTTTTGGATTCTCCTACCTCGATCAAAATACTGACAAATTGAAGGGCGCTCCCTTAGACGGTGTTGCTCCGACGTTTGATGCGATTGCCGATGGGTCTTACAAAGCGTCACGCGCATTGTACTTCTATGTGAAGCACCAGCACTTGGGCGTGGTCCCTGGTGTAGAGCAGTATATGGCTGAGTGGACCAAGCACTGGAATGACGATGGTGCCTTGGTTGATGCTGGCATTATCCCAATGCCAAAAGCTGAGCGTGCAGAGATGGCTAAGCGTATGACAGATCTTCCTGTCCTCGTGGCAGCTGATCTGAAGTAATTGTGATCGCTTGATCGCACAGGGGTCGGGGGGAATTAGAGCCCCCGACCCTTTTTCAATGGAGGAATGTGCGTGTCTATGTCAAGTCTAGCACTCATCGTGCTTGTAATCGGTGCCGGATACTTTTACCTCGCGCAACGCGCAGTGTTATTGCTGAGATCGACAGGGCAACACCGTCTGCATTCTCTTCCTCACTATTATGGATATTGGGCGGCTGCCGTGGCTGTTCTGCCTGCCCTACTGTTATTGCTTATTTTATCGATCGCTGATGACATTGTATTTAAGATCATGGTGCGGGATTTTTATCCCCCAGATCAACAGAATTTGGATAGCGTCAGCGAAGCGATCGTGCTCGCGAAAATTATGAACGTTGTTAAAGGGATCCAGTTTGGTAGCCCTGACGCGTGGGTGATTGCGGCCGGCGAGGCATGGATACAGTGGACTGAGACCTCTCGCCAGTTGATTTCCGTGATTGTTATTGGTGTCAGTCTTCTCGGTGGCCTGTTTGCGTATCGCAAGGTCTCCCCAGAGTTTAGATCCCGGAATGCAGTCGAGCGCATTATCTTATGGGTTCTTGGGTTGAGTTCGACTGTTGCGATTCTGACCACCATCGGAATCGTCTTGTCGGTTCTGTTTGAATCGATTCGCTTCTTTAAATTGGTTCCCCCTACAGAATTCATCTTTGGCTTGACTTGGAATCCGCAGTTCGAAGGTGCAGAGCGAGCCGGATCTGGTCAGATGGGCTTGGCGACCTACGGAATGGTGCCTCTGTTTGTGGGTACTTTGTTGATTTCGGTTGTCGCACTGACAGTAGCTGTTCCTGTCGGATTATTTGCAGCAATTTATCTAGCGGAGTATGCAAACAACACGGTGCGGGGGGTGGTGAAACCACTGCTTGAGATCCTTGCAGGGGTTCCGACCGTCGTGTACGGCTTCTTCGCTGCACTCACGGTGGCACCCTTAGTTCGAGGGGCTGGCGAAAGTATTGGGCTGACCGTTGCCTCCGAGTCTGCTATGGCCGCTGGACTGGTGATGGGCGTGATGATTATTCCTTTTGTGTCGTCGTTATCCGACGACGTCATTAATGCTGTTCCACAATCGTTGCGAGATGCAGCCTACGGACTTGGATCGACGAAAAGCGAAACCGTCCGCCAAGTGATTTTACCGGCTGCACTTCCTGGGATTGTCGCTGCGGTCATTCTTGCCGTCTCTCGCGCCATTGGCGAGACCATGATTGTGGTGATGGCTGCAGGATTGGCAGCGAACTTGTCGTTTAATCCGCTCGATGCGGTCACCACGGTGACGTCACAAATTGTGACCATTTTGGTGGGTGACCAAGAGTTTGAGTCTGCGAAGACTCTAGCCGCGTTTGCGCTTGCGTTGATGTTGATCATCATTACGCTTGGCTTGAACTTCTTTGCGCTGCAAATCGTTAAGAAATACAGGGAACAGTATGACTAATCTCACAGCAGGGGCGTTAAGTCCAAAAGAGGCGATTGACCGAGTTGCGGCGACATTGCGTCGACGTCGTAGTGCTGAGTTCCGGTTCCGTTTTTGGGGCCAAGCAGCAATTGGACTCGCGCTCGGGTTTTTAGTGTTGTTGTTCGGCGCTATTTTCTCGAACGGAATCCCGGGTTTGTTTCAGCACTATGTCGTGCTTGATGTTGAGCTTAATAAGCAGCGTCTCGATCCGCAAGGTGATATGTCCGTGAACTCACTGTACGCCGGTGATGCTGAAGCGCTGATTCGAGAGGGGTTACTTGCCGCATTGGACAATCCAACAGGCCGCTCGAACACACGTGCGGCACGTGGAATTATTTCATCTGGTTCTGCACAACGTCTGGTCGATTTTGTGTATGCCAATCCCGATCTCATGGGGCAAACAGTGCCTGTGAAGTTTGCACTAGACGATGACATTGACAGCTTCTTGCGTGGCTTCATCGATCGGAATACGCCAGAAGCTGACCGACGCATCAACGATACGGTGATTCAGTTTGTCGACAAATTGATGGCAAGCGAGCGTGTCTCGTATGAGGTCAGCGATTATCTCTTCTTTGGGTCCGCATCCCGAGATGCTGAGATGGCGGGTATTCGGGGCGCATTCATTGGATCGATCCTGACGCTATTTATTTGCGTCTTGATCTCATTCCCTTTAGGCGTCGCTACTGCGGTGTATCTGGAAGAAATTGCTCCCAAGAATCGGTTCACCGAGATTATCGAGATCAACATTAATAACCTAGCCGCAGTGCCGTCAGTGGTCTTCGGTATCATGGGTCTTGCGGTCTTTATTGTGTTATTTGGGATGCCGCGTTCGATACCACTGGTTGGGGGTATTGTCCTTGCACTCATGACGCTCCCAACAATCATTATTTCCTCTCGCGCAGCAATTCGCTCAGTTCCCCCTAGTATTCGCGATGCTGCCTTGGGTGTTGGTGCTTCCAAGATGCAAACAATTTTCCACCACGTGATTCCATTGGCCATGCCCGGGATGCTGACCGGAACCATTATCGGTATGGCTCAAGCGCTTGGCGAAACCGCGCCACTCCTCATGATTGGGATGGTTGCGTTTATTGTTGATGTTCCAGGCGGCGTGATGGACCCAGGGACGGTATTACCTGTCCAAATCTTTATGTGGGCCGACTTCGCAGAGCGAATGTTCGTGCAAAAGACCAGTGCGGCGATCATTGTATTGCTTGCATTTTTGATTGTGATGAATGCGTCGGCAATTTGGCTGCGTAAGAAGCTTGAGCGCCGTTGGTAAGGGAATATGAGCATGACGGATACCACCATGACAACAAATGCTGCGATGACAGAGACGCGGATGGAAGATCGAATCCTTCCAGACAAGACGATTGGGCAAGTGCACGTTGAGCATCCGCGGATGACGGCGCGTGCTGTCGATGTGCATTACGGGACGAAGAAAGCGATCGACAGTGTGACCCTCGATATTGGGGAACGCCAAGTGATCTCGTTTATTGGGCCATCTGGATGCGGCAAATCGACGTTTCTACGCTGTTTAAATCGGATGAATGACACCATTGATATTTGTAAGGTGTCTGGCCTGATTGCTATTGATGAACAAGATATTTATGACCCATCCATTGATGTTGTCTCACTTCGAGCGCGGGTTGGCATGGTGTTCCAGAAGCCAAATCCCTTTCCAAAATCTATTTATGACAACATTGCATATGGTCCACGGATTCATGGACTTGCTAACAATAAGGTGGAACTTGATCAAATTGTTGAGATGTCGTTACGTCGAGCTGGGCTTTGGGAAGAAGTAAAGGATCGTCTTGATCAGCCTGGAACTGGATTATCGGGTGGTCAGCAACAGCGCTTATGTATTGCGCGTGCTGTGGCTGTGAGTCCAGAAGTGATCTTAATGGACGAACCCTGCTCAGCACTCGACCCGATTGCCACAGCGAAAGTGGAAGAGTTGATTCATGAGCTTCGCGCTGAATACACGATCGTAATTGTGACTCACTCGATGCAGCAAGCGGCTCGAGTGTCGGATCGGACCGCCTACTTCCATTTGGGTAAGTTGGTGGAAGTTGGTGAGACGAAGCAGATATTTACCAATCCTGTGCACGAACTCACGCAGGATTACATCACGGGACGATTCGGTTAACTATGGGCGACCTTCGAGAAGATTTCACACGGCATATTTCCAGTGAGTTCAACGATGAACTTGAAGAGCTGTGTAGTGATCTACTGAAGATGGGCGGACTTGCCGAACGGCAAGTCCAACTGGCGCTTCAGGCACAAGAACAATTCGACTCTGAGTTGGTCAAACAAATCAAGGAGACAGAGAAGAGCGTCAATGCATGGGAAATCCGGATTGATGAGCTTGTCGCTGAAATCATTGCACGCCGGCAGCCGACCGCCTCTGATCTTCGATTGGTCCTTGCTGTATCAAAGATCGTTCGAGACCTGGAGCGCGCGGGTGATGAAGCAAATAAAGTTGCGTACATGGCACAGCAAGCTGCTGAATCACCTCGCTTCTCCACCGTCGGTGCCATCGAAGTACGTGCTATTGGTGAACGTGTAGCCGGTATGTTGAGCGATGCGTTGACCGCGTTTGCGCGACTTGATGTGGATATGGCTCTGCAAGTTGCGCGCAATGATAAGGATGTTGACGCAATCTATCAGTCGGCTCTCCGTTCTCTTGCAACCTTTATGATTGAAGATCCTCGTGAGATCGGAAATGTGTTGAATGTGATGTGGGTACTCCGCGCATTGGAGCGGATTGGTGATCATGCAACGAATGTTGCGGAGCACATCGTGTATCTTGTCAAAGGAACGGACATTCGTCACCGCACAGTGACGGATGTGGATGCGCAAACACGTAGCATCAACTAGGTCTTAAGAACAGTGACGTCAATCACCTGTTCAGCGGGAAAGTGGCAGCTGAAAGTGGCGCCCTTTCCGGGGTTGAATCGATCTCTAGCCCCGCGCGATGACGCAGTAAAATATGTTTCACGATGGCGAGCCCAAGCCCAGTTCCACCTGTTGCTGGGGAATGGCTGTTATCGACTCGATAGAAGCGTTCCGTGAGTCGGGGAATATGGTCTGGAAGGATTCCTGGGCCATCATCAATCACCTGTAAAGTGACCCCTCGCTCGTTCTGAAATCCCTTGAGCTGAATCACGGCGCCGTCGGGCGAGTAGCGGATCGCGTTGGTCACAAGATTAGTCATCGCACTGGCAAGCTCATGCCACACACCCATGCAACCCAGCAAGGGCAAAGTGCCTTCAATCGAAAGCCGCGTTTCCGTTTTGCCGAGTGCGCGGGCATATTCGCTGCCCTCATTGAACCCATGATCCAGCAAATCATCAAATCGAACGGGAAGGAGCTGCTGTTGGGGTTTGGTGGTTTCGAGTTGCGATAACAGCAGTAGGTCCTGGATCAATGACGCCATTCGATCCGCTTGCTTAAAAGCCTGCTCAACCGCACGCACACCTCTGTCTGAGACCAGTTGATTGTCGAGAATGGTCTCGAGATAGCCTTTGATAACGGTCAAAGGCGTTTTGAGCTCATGGGACACATTGGACACAAAGTCGCGACGCATGCGTTCAAGGCGAGTGAATCGAGTGACGTCACGAACCACCAATAGGTAGCCGCTTTCTTGTATCGGGCACACCACATATTCAAGCATTTGTCCCGATCGGAAGGGAGAACTCAGGGTGATCGATTCTTCAAAGACAAGCCTTTCAGCATAATCGGCAAGCTCAGGTGTTCGAACCAGATTAAACAGCGACACATCTTCATCGAACTGATGTCTCAGGCCCAGAAGCTCGGACGCCGTATCGTTCCACCACCGAATTTTCCAACTACTTGTGAGGCTAATTAGGCCTGCATCGAGACTTCCTAAGCTCTGATGGAGGTTGGCGAGCAAGTTCTGAACCTGCTCGCGCTCTCGAACCAATGCCTGTTCACGCAATTGGATGCGCTTGGTCATATCGAACCAAAGACCAGGCACCTGGGTGATCGGACTGTGTGCAGGCCGTTGCAACCACTGATAGAGTTGATTACGGCGCCAGACCGAGATCGCCAATGCAATACTGGTGATGACAAGGGCACTTTCGAGCCAAAAACCGGTCACCTGGCCAGCAATGAACATGGCAGTGGCCACTAAAGCACCTTGAATGATGGTGGTGCCAAAGGCTCCATACATCGATAATTTCCCGTAGACAGATCAGTCTGTCATCGTATTGTCATTTAAAGTAGCGGACCATAATGTGAGTCCGCTTAAATAGGAAAAACCGTGTCGTACCCGCAAATCGAGAAGGAACTCAGTTGGCTCTCATTTAACCATCGCGTCTTACAAGAGGCTATGGATAAAACCAATCCCCCAATCGAGCGAGCCCGTTTTTTGGGGATATTCTCCAGCAATCTTGATGAATACTACCGTGTGCGTGTTGCCGATGTTCGCCGGCGCATTCTGGTGCATCAAGAAGTCGGGGGAGATCCGGAGGCGCGTCGTCTGTTGCAGGCGATTCAGCGTAAGACGATTGAACTAAACGCTGAATTTGAACTTGCGCATCTTGATGTGATCCGCAATCTCGCGCGTCATCATATTTTCCTTGAGAATGAGGAGCAGCTCAGTGAGTTTCATGTCACTTGGCTCAGGAATTATTTTCATCGTCGTATTCGACAATACATTTGCCCAATTTTGGTGGGCACGGCGATCGATTTGGGGGACGTACTTGCAGATGATTCCACTTATCTTGTGGTCGAGATGCGTCAGGGAGAGGTCTACCATTACGCATTGGTGGAAGTCCCGACAGATTATCACAGCCGATTTATCGCTTTGCCCCCAGAAGGCGCGCACCGGAAAAAGCCACTGGTCCTTCTAGACAACGCGATGCGCGTCGCCTTGCCAGATATTTTTGAGCATTTCTTCAGTTTTGACGAGATCGGTACCTGGTCAATGAAGCTGACTCGGGATGCTGAATATGACCTGTCTGAAGAAATCGATGAGAGTTTGCTGGATAAGTTGTCCTCGGGCTTAAAGCAGCGGTTAACAGCTGAGCCGACTCGTTTGGTGCATGACCGCGAGATGCCTGAGCGTGTGTTGGAAATGTTGAAACGCGAGCTGGGTGTTACCTCGATGGATGCGATTATTCCAGGCGGCCGCTATCACAATATGAAGGATTTTATCGGCTTTCCATCGGTTGGTCGGGCGAATCTTCAGAATCCCCCGATGCCCGTCATACAGTCTGCCCGTTTAGCTGGGCACCCGAATTATTTTGATGTGATTCGTGAAAAGGATGTGTTTTTGCATTATCCCTATCATGATTTCGGCCACTTCACCGAACTCCTTCGTCAAGCCGCCTTTGATCCCAATGTTGAGTCGGTACGTATCAGCTTATATCGTGTTGCCAAGACATCTTTGGTGATCAAGGCGCTCCTCGATGCCGCAGCGAACGGCAAGGATGTCTACGTCGTTGTGGAGTTGCAGGCCCGCTTTGATGAGGAAGCGAATATCCGCTGGTCGAAAGTACTGACGGATGCCGGTGTGCATGTCAGCTTCGGAATTCCGAACCTCAAGGTGCATTCGAAATTATGCTTGATCACACGTCGTGAGCAGGGTCAGCAGGTGCGTTACGCCCATGTCGGGACAGGGAACTTTAACGAGAAGACAGCTCAAATCTACACCGATTTCAGTCTACTCACTGCACGCCCTGAGATCACCGATGAAGTGCGTGATGTCTTTTATTTTATTCAAGCGCCCTATCGCCCCGTCAGCTTCAAGCACCTTTGGGTGAGCCCGCTCACACAGCGTGATCAGATTTATCAGCGCATTGACCGAGAGATTGCATTTGCAAAGAAGCGTCGGAAAGCGCGCATGATCATCAAAGTCAATAATCTGGCGGATGTTGATTTGGTGAACAAATTGTACGAGGCAGCGCAAGCCGGTGTCACCATTGATGCGGTGATTCGAGGCATGTGTACCTTGGTGCCGGGCATCGAAGGTATCAGTGACCGGATTCGGATCTACTCGATTCTAGATCGCTATTTGGAGCATCCGCGGGTCTGTATTTTTCACAATGGCGGTGATCCAGAAGTATATATTAGCTCAGCCGATTGGATGACTCGCAACCTCGACAACCGCGTGGAAGTGGCCGCTCCAATTTTGGACCCAGATCATAAGCGGACTGTGATTGATTTAATGGAATTGCAGCTCAAAGACACCACAAAGGCGCGGATCATTGAAGAAACTCAATCGAATCCGTATGCCCCGCGTGGTAATCGGCGTAAAATCAGAACCCAAGTCAGCACATATCAGTACGTTAAACATCTTGAAAGCACTTGAATCCAAAGACCCAGCGGCCGAACGCTTGGTCGCTGCGGTCGATCTGGGATCCAATAGTTTCCACCTCACCGTCGCTAAAATCACACCGTCAGGCTTACATGTGTTGGTCCGGGATCGTGAGCGCGTTCGTCTCGCACAGGGGTTAGACGCTGAGAATGTCTTAAGTGCTGAAGCGATGGATCGAGGCCTTGAGACCTTAGCGCGTTTCGAAGCGCGGTTGAGTGCTGTTGCCACGCCAGACATTCGTGCAGTCGGGACTCACACGCTCCGTGAGGCAGTTAATTCCGATGTCTTTCTAGATCGCGCGCAGACGATCTTTCGTGCACCGATTGAGATTATTTCTGGGCCTGAGGAGGCGCGACTGATTTTTCATGCGGTCGCGCACACCCAACCATTTGATGGCAGCTTTTTGGTATTCGATATTGGTGGTGGGAGTACAGAGTTTGCCTTTGGCTTAGGCTATACCCCTAAATTTCTGTCATCGCGGTCTATGGGCTGTGTGACCTTTACCACAGAGTTCTTGGACACACAGATTTCGAAACTTCAGCTGGGAAAAGCTGAGCTTGAGGCAAAGCGTATCGTTGAACCGATTGCAGGACGACTCAAAACGCTTGCGCCAGAGCACGTCTTTGCAACATCAGGGACGGCAAAGGGTGTGAGTGCATTGGGTGAATATCTTGGTTTTGGCCCAGTGATCACCCCGCAATCCGTCGCTGCGTGTAAGAAGTTTTTACTGAAGGCGAGCAACCGGAAAATCACAGATATTCCAGAAGTGAGTCCGGATCGCTTGCAAGTCTTGACCGCAGGTGTCGCCATCATGTCTGGGATCTTGGCTGAACTGACTCTGGATCAAGTCGTTTTCGCAGACAGTGCATTACGCGAAGGTGTGCTGTACACCATGGATGATCGATTGAAGCATCATGACATCCGAGCGCGCACGGCAGAAGACTTGGTCAGTCGATATGGTGTTGACGTTGAGCAGGCAACTCGGGTTCGCCAGACCGTTGAGGTGCTCTTTGATCGGGTCGCCGAGGCTTGGCTGTTAAACGATGAAGATCGGTACATGTTGAGTTGGGCCGCACAGTTGCATGAAATTGGTCTACACATTGCGTATTCAGCCTTTCATCGCCATGGCGCCTATGTCTTAGAGAATACACCACTACCCGGGTTCAACCGCGAACAGCAGCGGATATTGGCCGCACTGGTTGGCGCGCATCGAAAAAAGTTTGAGCCGACCCGACTCCCAGAGACACGTCACATGAGCCGTGTCACGCTGATTCGCTTGATTCGGTTGCTGCGTCTTGCAACGCTTGTTCACTTAGGTCGTGAGACTGTCGGACTGCCTCAGTTCCTAGCGCGCGTGGAAGGTGATTGCCTCGAACTACACTTCGCCAAGAATGTGCTCGCAAATCATCCAGTTTTAGCCGTTGATCTTGCAGATGAATGTAAACGCCAGAGTGATGCTGGCTATCCGCTAAGGTTGGTCTAACTAGCCGACGACGGCGGGTGTGTGCTCGGCCAAGGGGGCAAATCGATAGCCAGTGCCCCGGACGGTCTCGATCAGATTCTCGTGGCGAACGCCGAGTGCTTTTCGGAGTCGACGAATGTGGACGTCCACAGTCCGTTCTTCTACATACACATCGCCACCCCATACCCGATCGAGAAGTTGTCCTCGGGTAAAGGCCCGTTCTGGATGGGTCATGAACAGTTGCAGAAGTCGATATTCGATTGGGCTGAGGGTGAGCATTTGGCTATGCGATGTGACACGCTGCCCGACTGGGTCGAGACGTAATCCATCAAACTCGACAGGCTCTTCAACGCCCTTCGGTGTGGTGCGACGTAAGATCGCTTTTAGTCTAGCAACCAGTTCGCGTGGTGAGAATGGCTTTGTGATGTAGTCATCGGCGACGTCCAAGCCAGTGATTTTAGCGTCTTCTTCGCCGCGCGCTGTGAGCAAGATGAGCGGAATGTCGGCGGTGTCTTGATTACGTCGAAGCCGGCGACACAGCTCTAATCCCGAGACATTGGGCATCATCCAATCCACCAGCATCAAATCCGGGATCCGAGCGGTCACCTCAGAAAGTGCTGTTTGTGCGGAATCCGCTTCGCGTACCTCAAATCCTGCCATTTCGAGTGCGACAGTAAGCATCTCGCGAACGGCTGGCTCATCGTCAACAATTAAAACTCGGCGGGTGGGTTGCTGGCTCATCGCGAACTCGCATGGTGGATCACTAGCTGATCAAACCACACCTTTATTACAGATTCGTTACGATGTCACGCGATCCTGTGAATCAAGACGTCGAATGCAATTGCGACACACACCAGCGCCCCGAAGCGGTGGTTGTCAAGGAACGCGCGGAAGCAGCCCTCACGGCTTCGGTCATGGGCCATGATTTGATGCCGGATCATCATTAGGGCGCCGCCCAGTAACCCCAAATACGCTGTAAATCCAGCAGACATGGTCCACATCATGGCTGCGAAGCAACCGAGCGCGACCATTTGTGCCAGGCCAATGGCCATGAGATCAAAGGAGCCAAAGGCAATGGCCGTGGATTTCACGCCAATCATCAGGTCGTCATCACGATCAACCATCGCATAGAAGGTGTCATACACCAGAGTCCAAGCCAAATTGGCGGCGATGAGCCACCACATCGTTGCATTGAAAGGAGCATCATGGGCTGTAAATGCCATCGGGATAGCCATCGAGAACGCGATCCCAAGCCCAAGCTGGGGCCAAAATGTCATGCGTTTTAGGAAGGGATAAAGGACGGCCGAGCCGAGCGCTAGTATCGCCAATCCCATTGTTTTGAGGTTGGTGAAGAGCACCAGGATGACTGCGATTGCAAGTAAGGCAGACAGCAGATAGCCGGCCTCACGGATCGAGAGAGCACCGCTCGTGAGGGGCCGATGGATCGTTCGTTTGACATGCCGATCGAATTCACGATCAGCATAGTCATTGACGATGCAGCCTGCCGAGCGCATCACGATCACACCCAGTGTGAAGATCACCCAAAGCGCTGGCTGATGGTGTGTCAGTTCTCCTGCATAGATCAGTGCGATCCAAGTTGGCCACAGCAGGACCAGCCAGCCAATCGGACGGTCTTGTCGCGTCAGTTGGATCCAGAAGGGGAGCTGACTGGCAAGTGTTGCAAGAGAGTTGTGTTTAAACATGGGCAAAGGATTCCCGGTTGCCTATCCAGCGATCGAGTAAGCGTTGTTGGGTGGCCTCATCGCCACTCAACGCCTCTGCCAGGGTGACGACCTCGTCGAGTAAATGGCCATGCATCTCGAGTTGTGCAACCCGGAAGGCGAGCTCGCCGGTTTGCCGTGTACCGGAGACCTCGCCAGGGCCCCTGAGACGCAGGTCGGCTTCTGCCAAGGCAAACCCATCTAAGGTGTCGCGAACCAGCGTGAGCCGCTCTACCGTGTCGCGTCCTAAATCTGGGCCATAGAGTAAAATACAATAGCTTTCACGCCGCCCGCGACCAACGCGACCGCGGAGCTGGTGTAGCTGTGCGAGGCCAAGTCGTTCAGGGTTTTCGATGACCATGATGTGTGCGTTTGGCACGTTCACCCCAACTTCAATGACTGTTGTAGCTACTAAGATGTCGAGATTTCCCTCGGCAAAGGCTTGCATCACTTTGCCCTTCTCATCGGATTTCAAGCGGCCATGAACCAGCCCAATACGTCGATGGGAGAGCTGTTCCTGCAACTTTAAGGCCCGGGTTTCTGCCGCCTCTGCGGAGAGTTGGTCTGACTCTTCGATGAGCGTGCACACCCAATACGCTTGCCCCCCAGTATCCAGTTGCGCATCAATTCGATGGATCATCTCAAGATCGCGAGTCTGTGGCACAAGTCGTGTCTCGATCGGCGTTCGACCAGGCGGTAGTGCATCAATGATCGAGATATCTAAATCTGCAAACTGTGTCATGGCCAGGGTTCGCGGAATCGGTGTGGCGGTCATGATGAGCTGATGAGGGACAGTCTGACCTCCCTTCTCATGCAGCTGTAACCGCTGCGCCACCCCGAACCGATGTTGTTCATCAATTATGACAAAACCCAATTTGGAGAAGACCACCTGGTCTTGAAAGAGCGCATGCGTCCCAATCACGAGACGTGCCTCACCGACCGCAATTGCTGCGAGTGTCTCGCGTCGAACCCGTCCCTTGATCGATCCAGAGAGCCAATGGACGGAGATTCCCAGGGGCGCATACCAACGGACAAATTCCCGTAAGTGTTGCTCGGCAAGCAACTCCGTGGGTGCCATCAGCGCGACCTGGTATCCGCGACTCAAGACAGTGAGCGCCGTCATGGCAGCGACTAACGTTTTTCCGGAGCCGACATCCCCTTGAAGCAGCCGCATCATCGGCACAGGTTCGGCCAAGTCCGCATCAATCTCAGTAATTACCCGCGCTTGCGCATCAGTGAGCGTAAAAGGTAGCGCCGCTAACAGCTGATGTCGCGAATCGATGTGAATCGCACAGGCTGGCGCGCGTGCTGCCCGTAATCGTCGTCGGCGTTCCATGAGTAAGAGTCGATGGGCCAGTAACTCCTCGAGAGCTAAGCGTTCAACATAAGGCTCTGGTGGCAGGTGTCGCGCGGGACAATGCAATGCAATCAACGCATCCCATAATGGAGGGCGAGTGTTTCGGTGCGTGAGTGACAGTAACTCCTCTAGGGCCCAAGCGTCGGGGCCGGCATTTAAGACTTGCGAAATGAGATCGCGTAAACGGGGCTGCGTGAGACCTTCCGTAGTCGGATAAATTGGCGTCAGGCGGTCTTCAAGGGGTGGCGGTGTCTCACGATACACTTGGATTTCTGGGTGGATAAACTCGACCATCCCTTGATTCCATCGGGGTTCGCCAAATAGTCGGACAGCATTGGCTTGGCCAAGGGTTTGTAAATAGGCTCGGGAGAAGTGAAACAAGCGAATGCGCGCCCGCCCGGTGACGTCCTCAAAATTCAAGACAGCCTGCGGTCGACGTCCTGGAGCCACATGATGTCCGACAATACGGCCCTCAAGTAAAACAGGCATTTGCGTGTGCAGGGCATCGAGTGTCGTTAATTGGGTTCGATCTTCATAGCGCACCGGCAGATGGAAAATCAGATCACGCGGGTGCATGATCCCGAGCCGTTGCAGTGCTTCCGCAATCTTTGGACCGACGCCACGCAACGCAGTCAGCGTCTCAGGCGGCCTCGTGAGTGGCATTTAACCGGGGTCCAACACGGTGTTGAATGAGATCAATCAGGAGTTCAATGGCTTCCATGCGAGGGAATTGCTTCCGCCAGGCGAGTGCCACCGCGCGTGACGGCGGTGGCGAGGTGAAGGGACGTGTGGTGAGGTATCCGGCAGCATAGGACTCGGTGCCTACCGCAGAGGCCGGCAAGACGGTGATACCGAGACCGGATGCGACCATGTGACGCAATGTTTCGAGCGAGCTTCCTTCAACAATTAATCCGTCACCACTGTTCATTTTTTTCTGCAAAGCGGGACAGGCATCCATCACTTGATCACGGAAACAATGCCCCTCGCCCAGCAGCAACAGGTCGGATCCCGACAGTTGGCTCGGCGCGATGGCGCGCTCTTGGGTCCAAGGGTGGGTGATGGGCATTAGGACTTCGAAGGGCTCGGTGTAGAGCTCAGCAACCTCAACGTCGGCCTCGGTAAAAGGCAACGCAATAATGATTGCATCGAGCTGTCCTCTGCGGAGCATTTGTCGAAGGACGCCGGTAAAGCTCTCTTCGATATAGAGTCGCAGTCTGGGTTCTGCCTTCCTAAGCTCCGGAAGCAGTGCCGGAAACAAATAGGGTCCAATCGTGTAAATCGCACCGATTCGTAACGGCGCAAGAAAGGGATCGTTGATTTCTTCCGCCAAATCTTTAAATGAATCGACTTCGTTTAATATATTTCTGGCCTTCGCGACAAGGCGCTCGGCAAGCGCTGTCAGATGGACGCCTGTTTTACTGCGCTCGAATAGTGTAAACCCGAGTTCATCCTCGAGTCGCTTGACACCAATGCTTAATGTCGGCTGACTGACGAAGCAACGCGCCGCCGCGCGACCAAAATGTCGCTCATCAGCGACAGCAACAATGTAACGGAGTTCTGTAAGCGTCATGCCATCTCATCATCCTTGGAACGCTATCATCCTAGGCTGTGGCTACTTTGGGAGCAAGCTTAAAGCCGCACTTGAGTCAGACGGACTCAGGGTTTTGGGTGTTCGTCGCCGACCGAGCATCGATGCGTCTTGGCGATCGCTGGATTTGGAGAGTCTTGCAGCATGGCAGATATTGCAACGCGAGCCAGTGACGGCCAAGACCCTTTTGATTGGAATCATGACCCCAGATCGACGAACGCCAGAGGCTTACCGCGCTCGATACGTTGATGTGGCATCACGGATGGTCACCTGGGCAGACGCCATTGATCCCGTGACACCGTCGCTCTGGGTTGGATCAACAGCTGTGTTTGGGGAGACACAGGGACACTGTTTAGAATCGACGCTGCCAAGTCCAGACGGATGGCGAGGTCGTCTTCTGTTGGAGGCAGAGCAGTCGTTGTCAGCGCGCACACAGTCACGTGATTCGGTTCAGTGGTTTGTATGATGCCAGCTCAAGGCAGCGCTTACAGGATCCTGATATGCGAGCGCGAACTACTCCCGAGTCGGTATCAAATCGCATTCACCGCGATGATGCCTCAGCCTGGCTTATTGCGTATGCCCGTGCTGTGTTAGCGGAGAAACCGATGCCGCACTGTCTGCATGGTGTGGATCAATTGCCGCTGACCTACGCGAACTTGTTTCAATGGCTAGATGATCCCACGATCCCCCTTCGATTGGCGACCAGCGGCCGGCTGATTCAGACCGAGTTTCGAGCGATGATGCCACCGCTTCGATATCCAACGATCCGCGAAGGATTATCTTAAGAGACTAAAATACCATCCACTTCCACTCGCGCATTCCGGGGTAATGCAGCCACTCCAAGCGCGGCACGTGCAGGAAATGGTGCATCAAAGAGATCGTCCATCACCGCGTTGACGATCGGAAAGTGACTGAGATCTGTCAGATACACGTTGAGTTTGACGAGTTGATTGAGTGAACCGCCGGCAGCCTCGCAAACCGCACGAAGATTGGCGAATGCTTGCCTGATTTCTGCCTCGATATCACCCTCGACAAGTTGCATGCTCTCAGGGATTAGCGGGATTTGACCGGACAAATAGGTCGTTTGTCCGACTTTGACGGCTTGAGAATAGGTGCCAATGGCTTGGGGTGCGTCTGGCGTCGCGATAATGCTTCTGTTCATGGATGCTCTCTAGGTTCGAATACGGGTGATTTTGACGACCGATTTAATTTTTCGGACCGCACGGACAACCGCGGCGAGGTGTTGGCGATCTTGAACGCCGACATCAAGCGAAATGACGCTGGTACGCGCATCACGCTCATCGCGATGAATGCGATCGATCGCCGCATCTGCGTCTGTGACGGCAGCAGCGATATGTGCGATGGCGTTGGGGTCAGACTCAACCAAGATTTTAAGCCCAGTATAAAATTCACCATGCAGGTCATCGTCCCACGCCAAAATAACGGTCTTCTCAGGATTATCACGAATATCCATGATGTTGTGACAGGCTTCTTGATGAATCACCATGCCGCGACCTTTCGAAATATGGCCGATGATCGGATCTCCAGGGATTGGCCGGCAACATTTGGCATAGCTGGTCAGCAGGCCTTCGGATCCTTTGATCGCTAAAGGCCGCGTCTCACCGCTGTTCGATAGAGTCGCTGGCATGCCCTCGCGTTCTGTGAGGAGTCGTCGTGCGACTGAATAGGCCACACGATTGCCTAATCCAATCTCTTCCAAGACATCGTCCAGGTCAGCTAATTCTGCTTCATGGAGTAGGAGATCAAGCCGCTCTGGAGTGATGTGCTCAAAGCTACCCCCTAAATTTGCCAGGGCGCGCGCAAGCAACCGATGTCCCAAATGCACAGATTCCGAGCGCTGCTGGTTTTTCAGGAAATGTCGGATTGCAGAGCGTGCTTTTCCCGTGACCACGAATGACAGCCATGCAAGGTTTGGTTTGGCACCTTTTGAGGTGATGATCTCGACTGTCTGTCCGCTTTGTAATACGGATGATAGCGGGGCGAGCGCGCGATCGATGCGGCAAGCAACGCATCGGTTGCCGATATCAGTGTGCACCGCGTACGCGAAATCCACGGCGGTTGCACCCGTTGGTAATTCCATAATTCGCCCTTTGGGCGTGAAGATATAGACGTCGTCCGGGAACAAATCGATTTTGACATTTTCAATGAATTCCAGCGAACTCCCCGCACGTTGCTGGATTTCGAGCAATCCCTTCACCCAGCGATTGGTGCGTTGGACCGCCGCCCCTTCTTCAGAGCCAGTCTTGTAGAGCCAGTGAGCAGCAATCCCGCCAGAGGCCATGGCTTCCATATCAGTCGTTCGAATCTGGATCTCAATAGGAACTCCATGCATACCAAATAGCGTGGTATGGAGTGACTGATAGCCGTTGGCTTTGGGAATCGCAATGTAGTCTTTGAATCGGCCCGGCTTTGGCTTGTAAAGATTGTGGACGATGCCCAAGACGCGATAGCACTCATCCACATTGTCCGTGATGATCCGGAATCCATAGACATCCATAATGTCTGTGAAGGATTTCCGTTGATCTCTCATTTTTCGGTAAATACTGTTTGCAGCTTTTTCGCGCCCTTGGACGCGCGCCTTGATGCCGGCTTTCGTGACTGCGCTTTCAAGGGCTTCTTGAATCTCGGCCACAATTTTTTTTCTGTTTCCGGAGACAGCGCTCACTGCGCGCTCGATCCGCTCAATACGCATCGGATACATGGCACGATACGCCAGCTCATGGAGCTCTGAGCGCAGCTCATACATGCCAAGACGGTTTGCAATCGGACTGTAGATGTCGAGGGTTTCTCGAGCGATCCGCCGTCGTTTCTCAGGACTGAGGGACCCGATGGTCCGCATGTTATGTAATCGATCAGCCAGTTTGACAATGATGACCCGAATATCGCGCGCCATGGCCAGAGTCATTTTCTGAAAGTTTTCGGCTTGAGCCTCTGCGCGCGTTTCAAAGCTGATATGAGTCAGTTTCGAGACGCCATCGACAAGTTCGGCGACCGCCGACCCAAATTGATGCTCTAACGCATCTTTGGCGATTCCTGTGTCTTCGATAACATCATGTAACATCGCCGCCATGAGCGATTGATGATCCATCCGCATGTCCGCGAGAATCTCTGCAACTTGCAAGGGATGGGTAATGTAGGGTTCACCAGAACGCCGTTTTTGTCCGTCATGCGCCTGTTCAGAATACAGGTAGGCGTGTCTGATATGACGAATCTCCTCGTCACTCAGATATCGTGCAAGACGGCTACTCAAGCCGTCAATGGATTCGACGGCGGCGTTCATGAATTAGAAGTCGTTGTCAAACACTGGCTGGCGAGGTTCGAAACGCGCGCGAGCCATTTCCAGCTCTGCTTCCGTCTTCGCATCTTCTGCATCGAGGACTTCGCGGGTGATGAACCCTTCAGCGATCTCGCGCAGTGCCAACACCGTCGGTTTGTCATTTTCTTCAGCAACAAGAGCCGCCTTCCCGCCGATGCTCAACTGCCGTGCGCGACGCGTGCCGAGCATGACCAGTTCAAAGCGGTTTTCAACGTGTTCGAGACAGTCTTCAACAGTCACACGGGCCATGGGGAATCCTCAAATTGTGGAAAGCCGGTAATAATACCGTGTTTAACCCTCGCCGAGAAGCATCTTTAAAAGCCGCTCGTGCTGTAGTTCCACTCGTGCGCGTCGTTGTCGTGAGGCCAAGACAATTGCTCGAAGCTCGTCGAGGGCGACTTCGAAAGCATCATTTACGATCCAATAATCAAACTGTGGGGCCTTCGAAAGCGTTTCATCTGCCTCAGCCATCCGTGCTTGGATGACATCCGGATGATCTTGGTTTCGTCCGATCAGTCGTGCATGCAGTGCTTCACGCGAGGGCGGTAGGATGAAGATTGAGAGTGCGTCCGGCCATTCTTTGAGCACTTGCGCGGCGCCCTGCCAATCAATCTCGAGAATCACGTCCAATCCCTGAGTCAACTGCAACAGCAAAGCGTCTCTGTTGGTACCATAGAGATTGCCGAATACGTTGGCATGCTCTAAGAAGTCACCTTGCGCGATTTGCTCCTCAAACTGTGACGTTGAGACAAAATGATAATCACGTCCGTCGACCTCTCCCGGTCTTGGTTGACGTGTGGTGTGCGAAATACTGACCACCAGAGCGGGCAGCCGCGCGAGTAGTGCAGCAACAAGGCTGGTTTTTCCGGCGCCGGATGGGGCCGCGATAACGAACAATTGACCGATTGGCATGCATGTTCCCGCTTGGGTGTCAGTGAGGGTTCCGATATCCTCCAAAGCTTAGATCAATCTGCGAGGAACCGCCAATGCGACCAAGTGGCCGCCGCCCGGACGCTTTACGTCCAATTACCCTAACCCGTCGATTCACAAAACATGCAGAAGGATCCGTCTTGGTCGAATTTGGTGACACTCAGGTGTTGTGTACGGCCTCGGTGCAAGACACTGTGCCGCGTTGGCTGAAAGGTCGTGGGCGGGGTTGGCTGACCGCCGAATATGGAATGCTCCCGCGAGCAACCAATACTCGAACTGACCGCGAAGCAGCAAAAGGCCGACAGACAGGCCGGACCCAGGAAATTCAGCGTCTGATCGGACGTGCGCTGCGGATGTCCTTGGACCTCTCGAAATTGGGCGAACGGCAAATCACGATCGATTGCGATGTGTTGCAGGCCGACGGTGGGACGCGAACAGCGGCCATCACCGGCGGCATGGTGGCTTTGGTGGATGCGCTAAACAGTTTGCAGCGCAGCGGTCTATTGGTGGCGGATCCCTTGGTGGGATTCGTGGCAGCCGTCTCCGTTGGAATGTATCGAGGGACCCCTGTGCTGGATTTGGATTATGCCGAGGACTCTCAAGCAGGGAGTGATGTCAATGTGGTGATGACCGATGCAGGGCAATTGATTGAGGTCCAGGGTACGGCAGAGGCTGCGCCATTCTCCCGAGACGAGTTCAACCGCTTGTTAGACTTAGGCACACAGGGTGTGGCTGAACTCATCCAAGCTCAGAAGGCAGCCTTAGCCGAGGGTTAGGATTCAGGGGGCTCAAGATCGAGATCGTAATCAACAATCAGTGGTGCGCGGTCGTCAAAAGGCCGTTTGCTCACATAGGCAGCTGATTGAATCGATCGTTTGAGCTCGGCCGAGACGAGTTGAAGATCGGTTCGCCAACCCCCTGGGTTGGCTAGACCGAATACCTGTTGATCTGGAAACCATGAGTATGCGGCTTCGGTTGCCGAGACTTCTCGAAACGCGTCTAAATAACCATGCTGGGTTAATATTTCATCTAACCACGCGCGATCCTCTCGACGAAAACCGGGCGACTCATTGTGTTTGTGCCACTCTTCGAGATCGAGCGTCCTATGGGCAATGCCAAAGTCGCCACAGAAGATAAAGTGACGCCTCTTTTTCCGAATTTTTTTCATCCAGACTGCAAGCGCTTCCATGAAGGCTTGGCGTTGTGCAGCACTGTCAGGCTCCCAAGGACTTGGGGGTAATACCGACACAATGCTGACAGTGTCAAAATCCGCCTGGATATAACGGCCATCTAAATCGACGTCATAGCCACCCAAGCCTCGCATGACGGCCTTAGGTGTTGCCCGTGTCCAAATTGCGACCCCGCCACGATGCTCCTCATCACCCTCAAAATAAAACGGCGAGAGGCCGGGCGGGCAAAATCGCGGATCATCGATGATTTTGTATTCGCGCACACGGATGTCTTGGAGACACACAATGTCTGCATCCTTGCTGGCGATCCAGTCGATAAGCCCCTGCTTGGCCGCAGAGACAAGGCCCCGCACCCGGAGACTGATAAGTCGCATGTGTTGAATCAATCCTTTGCAAAGCGCCTCGTTTGGCGCTCTGATGTACACTTAGACGCGTTGATCTTTAATTTAGACGGTTCTTATGGCCCCTTACAAGCGTTCATTTCTGCAATTAGCATTTGCAGCAAAAGCTCTCACCTTTGGCGAGTTCACCTTGAAGTCTGGGCGCGTGAGTCCGTATTTCTTTAACGCCTCCGTTTTCTCAACAGGTGCGCAGCTGAAAGAGTTGGGCGCGTGCTATCGCGATGCGATTCTTGATGCCGGTATTCAGTTCGATGGACTCTTTGGTCCAGCCTACAAAGGAATTCCACTTGCCACCGCTGTTGCCTGTGCATTTGCTGAGTCCGGTGATGATTTTCCTGTGTCGTTTAACCGGAAAGAGATCAAGGATCATGGCGAGGGGGGCGCACTGTTGGGTGCACCGCTGACGGGACGCATCCTCGCGATTGACGATGTCGTGACTGCTGGCACGGCGGTTCGAGAATCTGTTGATTTCGTGGCTGCTGCTGGCGCGCGCTTATCTGCGTTTTGCGTCGCGGTAGATCGTCAGGAGCGAGGCGCAAGCTCGAGCCTTTCCGCGCTGGATGAATTGGCCACTCAGTTTGGGATTACGCCAATGTCGATCGTCACCTTGGATGATATTATGCAATTTGCAGCGAATGACGCCCGCATTGATTCTGAGATAGCGCCGAAGATGGCTGCGTATCGCGCCCAATACGGCGCGATCCGTTAGGGATTAGTGTCGTTTGCGTAAAATCTGGGTGCCAACACCCTGGTCTGTAAAAATCTCCAGCAACACCGAGTGTGGGACTCGCCCATCGATGATGTGGGCGCTGTTTACCCCGGAATTCACTGCCGATAGGGCGCAATTGACCTTGGGTAACATCCCGCCGGAGATTGTGCCGTCTGCAATTAAGGCATGCACCTCCTCGGCGACGAGCCCTGTGACGACCTGCCCTTGTTGATCGAGTACACCCGTTGTGTTGGTCAGCAACATCAATTTTTCGGCCTTCAGGACTTCTGCGAGTTTTCCGGCTACCAAATCGGCGTTGATATTGTAGCTCTCTCCTTTGGACCCGACACCAATTGGTGCAACCACAGGAATGACGTGATTGTCGGTCAGCATGGTGATAATGCGGGTATCGATGGACTCAACTTGACCGACATGGCCGATATCAATAATTTCTGGGACAGCCAGTTCTGGCGACTTGCGCGAGATAGTCATGCGGCTTGCGCGAATAAATTGACCATCTTTCCCGGTGACACCCATCGCACGGCCACCGGCTTGATTGAGTAAGCTGACGATATCTTTGTTGACCAGTCCGCCCAAGACCATCTCAACCACATCCATGGTTTCCTCGGTGGTGACTCGCATCCCATCGATAAATTTCGATTCAATATTGAGGCGAGCTAATAGATCGCCAATCTGAGGTCCACCACCATGGACAACGATCGGACGCATGCCCACCAGCTGCATCAGGACGATGTCACGCGCAAAACCTTCCTTGAGGATCTCGTCTGTCATGGCATTACCGCCGTATTTGACGACGATAGTCCGGCCTGCAAACCGTTGGATATAGGGTAGGGCTTCGGTTAAAACCTGCGCGACCTCGGTCGCGCGCGACAAACTTAGCATAGAGTCTCCAAGTCAAGTTCTGGTGCGGCACTGGCCAGCGCATCAAGCATCATCTCTCGCATGGAATCAAGGGCTTCGACGGATTCCGCTTCAAACCGCAGAACGAGATTTGGCGTTGTGTTTGAGCACCTGCAGAGGGCCCAACCTTCGGGTAGGTCCACGCGCACCCCATCAATGGTTGAGAGTGGCAGGCCGCGTTGTGTAATGACCGCTGCAAGTCGTTCGACAATGGCAAATTTCTCGGTATCTGCGACGGCAATATTCAGCTCCGGGGTGGAGACATCATTGGGAATCTGAGCGAAGACGCGGGCTGCAGACAGTGGCTGGCCTGCGATCACCTCGAGAAGTCTCGCGGCTGTGTAAAGCCCATCATCAAAGCCCAGCCAACGCTCTTGAAAAAAAATGTGTCCACTCATCTCTCCGGCAAGTAACGCCTTGGCCTCTTTCATTTTCGCTTTGACCAAGCTATGTCCAGTTTTCCACATACATGGTTGACCGCCAGCGGCTCGGATCACTGAATCAAGGTGGCGTGAGCACTTGACATCATAGATCACTGTAGCGCCAGGGTTGCGAGAGAGCATGTCCTGCGCGAGGAGCATCAGCAGCCGATCTGCAAAGATCGCTTCGCCTGTCTCGGTAATGAACCCAACTCGATCACCATCGCCATCGAACGCGAGACCAACGTCACACTGATGCTCGGTGACAGCGCGAATCACATCAACCAAGTTATCTGGCTTCGATGGGTCGGGGTGATGATTTGGAAAGGTACCATCCACCTCCGTAAACAAGGGAAAGACCTCACAGCCCAGTGCTTCAAACAGCGTTTGGGCAATCACACCTGAGACGCCATTGCCGCAATCCATGGCAATACGCAGTGGACGCTTTAACGAAATATCTGCAACGATTCGTGCGCAGTAGGCGTCTAGGATCGCAGCGTCTTCGACTTGGCCGTCTCCCTCGCTAAACGCATTCTGAACGATGCACTGATAGAGTGCTGTGATGTCATCGCCGTACAATGTGTGCCCGGCAATCATCATTTTGAAACCATTGTAATCAGGCGGGTTGTGGCTGCCAGTCACCATGACGCCAGACCCTGTTCCAAGCGTGAGCGCCGCAAAGTACAGCACTGGTGTGGGGACCATCCCGACATCGATGACTGTGATGCCGCTCTCTGCAAGACCGCGGTTTAGTGCGCTTTGTAAACTTGGGCCTGAAAGTCGTCCGTCGCGGGCAGTGACAACGGTACTTTCCCCCCGATTGCGGGCAAGGGTCCCAATCGCGCGTCCCAATGCGTAGACCCGATCCGGATTGAGTTGATCAGGGACCGTCCCACGTACATCGTAGGCACGAAAAATCGTTGGATCGATTGGAGTCATGGCTAGCTCCTTCCCGTGTGGCCAAAGCCACCATCGCCTCGTGAGGACGTCGTAAATTCGTCCACTTCCTGCCAAGTCGGTTGCAGCACTGGGGTGATGATCAATTGTGCGATCCGATCACCGGGTTGGATGACCTGGGGAGTACGGCCTCGGTTCCATGTCGAAATTTTAAGTTCACCTTGGTAATCCGAATCAATGAGCCCCACAAGATTGCCGAGCACGAGGCCCTGATGGCCCAGTCCACTGCGAGGCAGGATGAGGCCACACAATCCAGGGTCTTGGATGTAAATGGCGAGACCCGTTCCGATAAGGGCAGTGTCTCCCGGTGCCAGTTCGAGAGGAGCATCCAGGAGTGCCCTGAGATCAGCCCCAGCAGACCCTTCGGTCCCGTAGCTGGGCAGCGGCCAATCCCGCCCCACTCTGGGGTCGAGTCGTTTGAACATTAGGTGCATGAGGTGTCCTTAAGTACTGAAAGTTGAATGGCAATTGCCAACAGCAAATCGCGCGCAATGTCAGACTTTATGCCTGGTCCAAAGGTTGTTTGCCCATCGGCGGTGAGGCAATGCAGACAGTTTGTCTCCTGTCCAAAGACCTGCCCATTCGAGACGTCGTTGGCACAGATCCAATCCAGCTGTTTGCGCGTGCGTTTCGCAGCCGCATTCGCCAGCATTGCTTGCGTCTCTGCCGCAAAACCGACAACCAGGGTGGGGCGTTTGGGATGCTGTGCAATGCCTTCAATAATGTCTGGATTTTCAACCAATGTAAGGTGCGACAAGTCATCATGCCCTTTTTTCAGTTTGTCAGGCGCGACCTGTGCTGGCCGCATATCGCTCACAGCTGCCGCGCCGATAAAGCAATCAATCGTGGCAGCCTCGATGAGAGATTGGCAGGCCCTGTCCATATCCATGGCGGTTTCGATGGCGACCCGCGTGACCCCTCGTGGACAGTCTAGGGCGGTTGGGCCACTGACCAGCGTCACGCGAGCGCCGAGTTGTGCGGCTGCGCTGGCGAGCGCATACCCCATTTTCCCGGACGCACGATTACCTAGATAGCGGACTGGATCAATTGGCTCGTGCGTGGGTCCCGCTGTGATCACAAGATGCCGCCCGGATAGGGGGCCACGACTGAGAATCGCAGCGAGACGATCGAGGAGATCAGGAACCTCGAGCAGTCGCCCTGGTCCGATGTCCCCGCAGGCCTGTATCCCGGAATCGGGACCTAAAACATGTGCGCCCCGATGACTGAGTGTTTGCAGATGCTCTGTGACCGTGGGATCAGACCACATCTGCTGATTCATTGCGGGCGCAAGACAGCGTGGTGCAGGCGTTGCGAGCCACACGGTGGTTAGGAGATCGTCGGCACGGCCAGTAGCAAGTGTTGCGAGGGTATTTGCTGTACACGGTGCAATCACGACAAGGTCTGCCCAGCGGGCCAATTCAATGTGCCCCATCCCGGCTTCTGCTGTTGGATCGAGAAGCTCAATGCGGACGGGACGGCCCGTGAGGGCCTGGAATGTCATGGGCCCTACAAAGGCTGTAGCGGCTGGTGTCATGACCACTTGAACTTCGGCGCCCACACGCATCATGGCGCGAGCCAATTCGCATGCTTTATAGGCGGCAATGCCCCCGGTCACGCCGAGTACAATGTGTTTTGCCGAAAATCCAGATAAATCAGTCACAGTTTCATCCTGAAAACGCGTACGATATCAAGCTCAAGCGCGGAGGTCAGCGGAATTTCAGAGCCAACCTGACCCCATGCCAATTGATTGTTGTGGTTTCCTGCTCTCAACGGTATTATTCGCGTCCACTTTTTCACGGTCTGTACAAAAGAGGCGGATCTATTATGTCGAAGGTATGCCAAGTGACAGGGAAGGGCCCTGCAGTCGGCAATAACGTGTCGCATTCGAACATCAAAACGAAGCGTCGCTTCCTCCCGAACCTGCATTGGCATCGGTTCTGGGTGGAGTCCGAAAATCGTTTCGTGCGTTTACGTGTTTCCACAAAGGGTATGCGGATCATTGATAAGCAAGGTATCGACACTGTGCTATCGAACATGCGCGCCCGCGGACAAAAGGTATAAACCATGCGTGACAAGATCAAATTAGTGTCATCTGCAGGCACCGGCCATTTTTACACGACGGACAAAAACAAAAAGAATTCTCCTGATAAGTTGGAATTCAAAAAGTTTGATCCAGTTGTTCGTCAGCATGTGATCTACAAGGAAGCGAAGATCAAGTAAGGGGGTACCCTTGCCGGAGCTTCCTGAGGTTGAAACCACTGTGCGGGGTATCGCCCCGCACATTTGTTTTCAGCGAGTGACCACTGTCGTCGTGCGTGAACCACGTCTTCGATGGCCCATCCCACCAGATTTGTCCCTTCGACTCACTGGCGCTGAGGTGTTAGCTGTTCATCGTCGCGCAAAATATATTTGTATTGAGACTTCGGTTGGAGGGTTGATTGCCCATCTTGGGATGAGTGGGAGCTTCCGAGTGTGTTCCCCAGCTGCGCCTCTGAAATCCCATGATCACCTGCTCATTCGACTCGGCTCAACAGAGCTCCGTTACCATGACCCGCGCCGTTTTGGGTGCGTCCTTTGGGAGTCCTCGGATCGTGCTCAGGCGCTGTTGGCAAGCTTGGGCCCCGAGCCTCTCTCGGAGGCTTTTCACGCGGCCTACCTAAAGAGAATGGCACGGGGCCGTGCAGTCCCGGTCAAGCAGTTCATCATGACCAATCAAGTGGTTGTGGGAGTCGGGAATATCTACGCCTCAGAGTCCCTGTTTATGGCTGGGATTCGTCCGACACTCCCGGCGTCTCGGGTGTCATTACCGCGTTATGGGCGTCTCGTCGAAGCGATTCAGACGGTGCTTACACGATCCATTGATGCAGGTGGCACGACCTTACGAGATTTCGTCAATGGACAAGGTGAGCCTGGATATTTCCAGCAAACCTTGGCGGTGTACGGTCGCCAGGGTTCGCCCTGTTTGCAGTGCGCGCGCCCAATCGAAAAAATCAATTTAGGCGGACGCAGTACCTACTTTTGCCGGGCCTGTCAGCGCCTCGCCTCATAGTAGTGTCGAAGTGCTGTCGCGACCGGAGCTGGGACAAAAGACTCGACCGCTCCGTTGAGTCGTGCAACTTCCTTCACCAGGCTCGACGAAATAAAGCTGTAATGCTCCACCGGTGTTAAAAACAAGCTTTCGAGCTCAGGAGCCAATTGGCGATTCATATTCGCGAGTTGTAACTCGTATTCATAGTCCGCCACCGCACGCAGGCCCCTTAACAGCACGCGCGCGCCGATCGCTTGCGCAAAGTTGGCGAGCAGCGTGTGAAATCCACGGATTTCGACATTATCGAGGTGTTCAAGCGTCTCCGAGGCGAGTCGAACGCGAGTCTCCAGATCGAACATCGGTTGCTTGTGTGTCGATCCGGCAACGCCGACTACCACGCGATCAAAGATTCGCGCAGCGCGTTCGACCACGTGAACGTGGCCGTTGGTGATGGGATCAAATGTCCCCGGATAAACTGCGATCATCATGGCCCATCCTGTGCCAATACATACATGGAGTCGGCACCGGCATGAAGGAATTTCAGCACTTCGAAACCGGTAAAGTCGAGTGTGGTATCACGCTCAGCCTCTAAAATAAGCAGCGAGTCTGGCTGAAGTTGTCCCTGAATCCAAGTACAGAACGCTTGGCTTAACCCTTGGTTGAATGGTGGGTCTGCAAAAATGACATCTGCGTTTGGCACATGCTGGCTTAGCACATTCTCCACTGAGGTTATGATGACTGTCGCACGTTCTCCACATCCGAATCGGTCAATTGCACTTCGGATTGCAGCCGCGGTCTCACGTTCGTGTTCGATAAAGGTGACATACGCAGCGCCTCGAGACAGCGCTTCAAAGCCAAAAGCTCCGGTGCCCGCAAAGCAGTCCAATACCTGTGCACCTGGCAGGCGTGGCGCAATCCAATTAAATACGGTCTCTCGCACACGGTCTGGCGTTGGCCGTAAACCTGGCTTGTCGAGTACGGGAAGTTTTGATCGTTTCAGGGTGCCGCCAATGATGCGGACCATGCCTGGTTTCTTCACAGTGAGGTCACCTCTTCAGCGCGCTGATGGTACCATGACGCCTTGCAAAATCCGGATGGAATCCTCGGCATGAGTCTTGAATTGAGTCTTCTCATTGGTCTGATTGTGCTGCTCGTGGTCGGCCTTGTGATCTGGCGTCGACGCGCAAAACCAGGCATGCCTGCAATGCCAGCGTCCTCGGTTGAGTCCGCTCCGATTGAGGTCGTCGCCGAAGATCCCAAGCCAGCCTCATTTTTTGGAGCGCTCTCGCAATCTCGCTCGATCTGGAATACCGGGATTCGGTCTTTGTTCTCGAGTGGCTTTGATGCAACGGTGCGTGAGGAACTCGAGTCAGTGCTCTTGTCTGCGGATGTCGGAGTCGACACCAGTGATTGGATTTTAGAGACCTTAGAGGCACGCGCGAAAGCACAGGGTGTTAGTGATCCTGAGGGCCTGCATGCGGCACTGAAGGAGATTTTATTTGAGGTCCTTGAGCCGGCAGAGGCGCCTTTGGCGGTGCCTCACGCGACGTCGCCTTTCGTGATTTTGATGGTGGGGGTCAACGGGGTGGGGAAAACAACAACCATCGGCAAACTGGCGCACCGCTTCCAAGCCGAGGGGCGTACTGTGCTCTTAGCTGCTGGGGATACCTTCCGGGCAGCTGCTGTTGAGCAGTTACGGGCCTGGGGGCAGCGCATCCAAGTGCCTGTGATCTCTCAGGATCCAGGCGCGGATTCCGCGTCGGTGCTGTTTGACGCGACCCAATCTGCGAAGGCCAAAGGAATCGATATTGTCCTTGCGGATACGGCAGGTCGTTTACAGAACAAATCCAATCTGATGAACGAACTTGAAAAAATAGGTCGCGTGCTTGGAAAACTTGAGATTGGAGCGCCCCACGAGGTGCTTCTCGTTTTGGATGCATCCACTGGCCAAAATGCAATCAGTCAGACCCGTGAGTTCATGCAAGTGATTCGTCCAACTGGTTTGGTGATGACCAAATTAGACGGCTCAGCTAAAGGCGGGATCATGTTTTCCTTGGCACGGGAATTCGGTCTCCCGATTCGATATGTTGGGTTAGGAGAGCAAGCAGTGGATTTGCAGCCGTTTGACCGCCGTGCATTCATCGATGCGCTATTTGGGTCGGCCGCGTGATTCAGTTTGAGAGCGTCAGTAAGTCCTACGATGGCACGCATCGCGCGCTGGATGACGTCAGTTTTCGTTTAGCGCCGGGTGAAATGGCCTTTTTGACGGGCCATTCTGGCGCCGGAAAGTCGACCATTCTGCGTTTGTTACTGGGTCTAGAAAAAGCAAGTACCGGTGTTGTTCGCGTGGCTGGTCAGGATTTGAGTCAATTGTCCGGTGAGACCCTGGGTCGCTATCGTCAGCGTGTGGGGACGGTCTTTCAAGATCCCAATCTTGAGATGGATTTAACGGTTTTCGATAATGTCGCATTGCCATTACGGATTGCTGGCTTTGCCGAGCAAGATATTGCCAAGCGAGTCAATGCTGCCTTGTCGCGCGTGGACCTCAATGATCGCGCAATGGATAAGCCGCATGAGCTATCCAGCGGACAACAGCAACGGGTGGGCATCGCCCGCGCGATTGTGCATCGTCCCGCTTTGTTAGTGGCGGATGAGCCGACTGGAAATCTCGATCCGGAGTTGTCGGCGCGCGTCATGCGAATGTTTACGCAATTTCAACAACTGGGTGTGACTGTCTTGGTTGCGACTCATGAGCAAGCTGTGGTCGAGTCCTTACCCTTCCGAAGAATCGTCATTGAGCGTGGTCGCCTGCGTGCGGATGGATCTGCGCGATGATGCAGCGATGGGTTCGCGATCATCGCGATGCATGGTATGCGGCCTTTCAACGCGATCGGCATCGGACCGGGCAAACTGCAACATTGGTGGTCTTGTTGGGTATCTTGCTGGCCATTCCAGGGTGGTTAGCCCATGCGCTGCTATCGATTGATGAGATTACGCCTCGCGCAACGGAATCCAGCGAAGTCCTTGTGTTCCTCGAAGAGAC
The DNA here is from genome assembly GCA_018401755.1 of Litorivicinus sp. Classification (GTDB taxonomy): domain Bacteria; phylum Pseudomonadota; class Gammaproteobacteria; order Pseudomonadales; family Litorivicinaceae; genus HIMB30. The sequence continues at coordinate 78,846 of JAGYKJ010000006.1, read as the reverse complement.
GCTTGAGCTCGAGGATCGCATGATTATGGAGAGACGCCTGGGTGAACACGCTCAGGTGACCGAGTTGATTTTTGTGCCAAGAGCGCAGGCACTGTCAGATCTTGCTCAAAACGATGGTCTGTCGTCGATTCGCGATTTGGCGGACGATAATCCTCTCCCCGATGTTTATTTACTGCGCCTGGTTCCTGGGGGAGCGTCAGAGGCTGAGCGCGATGTCGTTGCGCAAGCAATGAGCCAGTCGGGCGTGCTTGCGGTTCGCTATTTCCCGTCGATCCAGGCGCGCCTCGCTGATGTGATTGGTGTCCTGGGGGGTGTTGTGATTGCGATGATCATTCTGACAGCCTTCGGGGTATCCATGGCTGTCTTTGTAGTGAGCGGTGCCGAAGCATTCCGCGATGATCGCCGCCTTCAGCTGTACACATTGCTGGGGGCGTCCCGACGCTATATCAGACGCCCATATTTGTATCGAGCCACGGTACAGGGCGCACTTGCTGGAGTGTTAGCAAGCCTTGTCGTGTGGGGTATCAATACGGTATTGTCTCAGGCCTTTTCAACAGAGCTCCGAAGCTTAGGGGTGCCCAATGAGGCATTGATGGTGCGTTGGGAAGTCTGGATTGCCCTCTGTGTCGTGGCGATCGGGTGCAGTTGGATTGGTGCTGAGCGCGCCATTGCACTGCGGCTTAATCGCATGCATTGATGCCAAAAGGGATGATAAGGGGACTTGATTTTTTGCGTTTTGGAACTAAACGACGCAATCAGGTGTCTATATACTACGAAGGTAGATAGGGAAATCGTCGAGGTCGCGTATGCAAGAGCTAACTGACACGAGGTGTCTCATGCCGAAGAAAAATCTACCAGTGGAGTGCTTGCTTCCTGGGGGCCAAATAGAGGCCTATGTTCAGGCGGTCAGCGGGATCCCAATTCTCACGGCTGACGAAGAAAAAGCGTTGGCGGATCGATTGTTTTATGAAAACGATCTCGACGCAGCGCGATCGCTTGTAATGGCACATTTGCGTTTTGTCGTTCACATCGCTCGTAGCTACTCTGGGTATGGATTGCCTCAAGCCGATTTAATTCAAGAAGGAAATGTGGGCTTGATGAAGGCGGTTAAGCGCTTCAATCCAGAAATGGGTGTGCGGTTGGTGTCTTTTGCTGTGCATTGGATCAAAGCAGAAATGCACGAATACATTTTGCGCAACTGGCGGATCGTGAAAGTCGCGACCACGAAAGCGCAACGGAAAATGTTTTTTAATCTTCGAAGTGCAAAGAAGAAATTGGCGTGGTTCACAGCGGATGAAGTCAGCAAAGTTGCCGCCGACCTGGGTGTAAGCGAAGACGTTGTTCGGCAGATGGAAGGGCGTCTCTCTGCGCAAGATATGTCCTTTGATGGGTATTCGGATGATGACGACGATCTGTCCTTAGCGCCTGCACAGTATTTAGAGGCGACCAACGCGGATCCAGCTTTGGTCATGGAAAAGAGTGATTGGACTCAGGATTCGACCGACCGGTTGTATTCGGCGATTGAGAAATTGGATGATCGCAGCCGCGATATTATTGCGAGTCGATGGTTATCGGATCAAAAACTCACCCTTCATGACCTCGCAGAGAAGTACAATGTCTCCGCGGAGCGAATTCGTCAGTTAGAGAAGAACGCAATGAACAAAGTGCGAACAGCACTGGTTGCGGCCTAATCACTGGCTGAAACAATGAGGCCGCGCAAGCGGCCTTTTTTATGGATAACGCATGCAAATTATCGTCAACGATGTCATCAAAGATGTGGCTGAAGCCATCACGCTTCAAACGTTTTTACAGCTTGAGTTACTGGCTGGACGGCGGATTGCTGTGGAACACAATGGTGAAATTGTTCCGAAGTCAGCCTATGCGGAGACTCAGCTGCAAGACGGTGATCGTTTAGAGATTGTACATGCCATTGGCGGGGGTTAATGAGTTCGAATGTCGGCTACGTTAAAGGTAGGGTCTTACACCCTGAAGTCTCGATTATTGGTCGGTACAGGAAAATACAAGGATTTAGAGGAAACAGGTCGCGCGATCGCTGCCAGTGGTGCCGACGTTGTGACGATGGCGGTACGGCGCACGAATCTCGGTCAAGATCCCAAAAGTCCGAACTTGCTCGATGTGATTTCACCAGATCGATATACGCTATTGCCGAATACGGCGGGCTGCCATACTGCGTTGGATGCTGTGAGAACCTGTCGTTTGGCGCGCGAGTTATTGGACGGACACAATCTTGTCAAACTCGAGGTGATTAGTGCGTCGCGGACCTTATACCCGGATGTAGTCGAGACCTTAGAAGCTGCCAGAGTGCTGGTGAAAGAGGGTTTTGAAGTGATGGTCTACACCTCTGATGACCCTCTGATTGCAAAGGAATTAGAGGCGATTGGTTGCGTTGCTGTGATGCCCCTTGGCGCCCCGATCGGGTCAGGGTTGGGGTTGCGTAATCCATACAATATTCGTGAGATTCTGGAGAACCTGACAGTCCCAGTGATTGTTGATGCGGGTGTCGGAACAGCGTCTGACGCAACCATAGCCATGGAGCTTGGGTGCCACGGGGTCCTCATGAATACTGCGATCGCGGAAGCGCGCGATCCGGTGAAAATGGCTGAAGCGATGAAATTAGCGATTGAAAGTGGTCGTTTGGCCTTTGAGGCGGGGCGGATGCCACGACGTCGATATGCAGATGCCTCAAGCCCTGAGACGGGTCTGATTCAATGAATCAACCGACAGGGTTAGCGCCAATGCGGACAATTCGTTCGTTTGTTGTGCGAGCCGGACGGATGACTGATGCACAAGAGCGCGCCTTTGCTGAACAGTGGGAAACCTATGGTGTTGTCTGCCAAGGCCGTCGTCTTGCATTGGAGACGCTCTTTCCAACCATCCAGCCAACTGTGCTGGAAATTGGCTTTGGGATGGGTGACTCACTATTAAGCCAGGCCATCTTGGAGCCACATCGAAACTTCATCGGGATCGAGGTCCATAAGCCAGGAATTGGCCGACTCATGAATGAGGCAGCCAAGGCTGGCGTGCAGAATCTTCGGGTCCTGTGTGAGGATGCGGTGGATGTGTTGTCTGATGGCTTGGGTCCATCCAGCTTGGCAGGCGTGCAAATCTATTTTCCAGATCCGTGGCACAAGAAACGCCACCACAAGCGTCGCTTGATTCAATCCGCGCTCGTCGATGTCTTGGCTCATCGTGTCGGCTTGGGAGGATTCTGCCATCTGGCGACTGATTGGGCCCCTTATGCGGAGTGGATTGTCGGTATCTTTGCGCGTTCGGCGGCCTGGCATAACGAATCCCCAGAAACCGATTATGTGGATCGGCCAGAGCGCCGTCCAGTCACCAAGTTTGAGCGGCGTGGCCGAGGGTTAGGGCATGAGGTCTTCGATCTGCTCTATACCCGAAAGGCGTCAGATCAACATCTCTAAGACGGTGTTGAGGTGTCGCCACCCCAACTCGGTGGCCTGAAAGCGTCCCGGTTCGAGCAATCCAAGGGTATCTGCACGTGTGAGATACTGGTGACGAAAGTCATGCGCATTGAGTCCAGTTCGAGTTTCGAAATCCTCCGCGCTCAGTCCCCGTCGGAGTCGTAATCCATTCAACAGACACTCAAATCCAATCAGCCGGGCTTCAATCGGTTGCCAATGCGCATCGGCACAGGCACGACTTAAATAATGATGGGGTATTCGGGTTCGGGTACTGCGCATCGGGCCGTGCTGCGTTGTGATTTTCCCATGGGCCCCTGCGCCCAATCCAAGGTAGTCACCGAACTCCCAATAAAGCACGTTATGACGTGCCTCGTGGCCCGGGACAGCAAAGGCAGAGACTTCATATTGTCTGAGCCCGGCGATCGCAAGAGTCTCGTGTCCGATCTCGTCGATCTGCTCCAGGTCAGACTCACTGGGGAGTGTCGGTGGATGCTTATGAAATACGGTGTTGGGTTCAATTGTTAATTGATACCAAGAGAGATGTTGCACACCAAGTCCCAAGGCTGTCTCGAGATCTCTCACGGCATCGGAAGCTGTTTGCCCAGGAAGACTGTGCATGAGGTCAACGTTGATGCGTGGGAAGCCTAGCGCTTGGGCTGATTCAATGGTTTGAATCGCATCGGTTCCCGAATGGATACGCCCAAGTCTCGCCAAGCCGTCAGCGTGAAACGTCTGGACCCCAATTGATAGTCGATTCACGCCAAGCGCGCGATAACCTGCAAAGTGGCCAAGGTCCAAGGTTCCTGGGTTTGCTTCGAGGGTGATCTCTGTGGAGTCATCGATCCAATGGTTCTGATGGAGCCTATCAAAAAGTGGGGCGAGGGCATCAGGAGGCATCAGGCTCGGTGTTCCACCACCGAAAAAAACCGACTGAAATCGTCGATTTCCGAGGAAGTGTGCGTCGGCGGTGAGGTCGTCACACAGATGTTGTCCATAGGCTGTAAATGGAGGATTGCGATCCTCGTGGGAATTAAAATCACAGTATGGACATTTCCGGACGCACCACGGGATATGGACGTAGAGTCCAACCGGTGGAAGGTCTTGGGTTGTCATGACAACTGCTGAATCAGCGCCGCAGTTGCGAGTGCACGATGACTTTGCGCATTCTTGACATCGGGGTCCATTTCGGCGGCAGTGCGATCTGAGCCTTCAGGAATGAAAATCGGATCATAGCCAAAGCCACCAGTCCCCTTTGGCTCAAAGCCAATTCGTCCTGGCCAGCCCGCTTGCGCGATGACTGGCGCGGGGTCAGTCGGTTGCGTGATCAGTGTCATTGCACAGAGGTAGTACCCAATCCGATCATGGTCTGACAGCATCGCCATGTCGTTGAGCAAGCGGATAACATTTTCACCATCGGACGCATTGAGCCCAGCGTATCGGGCTGAATAGAGTCCGGGCATCCCATTTAATGCGGGAACGACCAGCCCTGAATCGTCTGCAATGGCGGGTAACCCTGTCATACGGGCCGCATGACGGGCCTTGATCAACGCATTTTCAATGAAGGTGAGTCCAGTTTCTTCTGGGCTCGACACCCCGAGATCGGATTGACTGATGATCTCGAGCCCCATGGGGGCCAGTAAAATTTGGAATTCACGGACTTTCCCGGGGTTACTGGTCGCTAAGACCACGCGTTGTGTTTCAGTCGACATAGACACGATGCTCAAATTGAATATCTAAAGGTGCGGTATCCCGGGGCGTGATCGTCATGGTGAAGCGTAATGTCTCTTCACTGGCGACACGGACGGGGGCGAGGTAATAGATCGCGCCTTCACCTTCGTTGATCTCTTGAAAGTTCAGGGGCTGCGTTTGGCCGATGAGATTTCTGACAAAACCACTCATCTGCGCTGGAATCGCTGGACCTGAGGGCCCCTTTGAGGTGTCGACCACGACCACATTGATGAGCGTCTGTCGGCGACTGCGTTCGAGCTGATATTGGCGTGCGATCTCTGGCGTTAAGAACGTCGACGGGAACGGCTGAATCCGGATCTCAATGCCAGGAGCTGTGACAATTTCCGTTGCATACGCAGCGAGTGCCATGCACCAAAGGAGACAGACTGTGATCCAACGCACGTTTACTGTCCTCGTCCAATCCGATACACCGCGACCTCACCAAAGAGATTGGGCCAAAGACTCCCCAACCAAGAGGGCTGACCCAAGAAACTCATGGTATCGCGGTCGATCATCCGTATCCCCAATTCTCTGCATAGAGATTCAAAATCCTTGAACGTGGCGAGATGAATATTGGGCGTGTTATACCAAGGGTTCGGCAGCAGCGAACTCACCGGCATATGGCCAAAGATGCCGAGTTGGATTCTATTTTGCCAATGGGCAAAGTTCGGAAAGGTCACCACCGCCTCGCGGCCAACACGCAGCATTTCTTGCAGCATGATGTCAGGACGGCGGATCGCCTGCAGGGTTTGGGTCATGATCACCACGTCAAATTGATCATCACTGAAGTTTTTAAGCCCACTATTGAGGTCCTGTTGAACGACGCAGAGTCCTCGCTCTAAGCACTTCACGATTTTCTGGGGATCAAGCTCGAGACCTAAGCCATCCACATATTTTCGGGCTGAGAGCTCAGACAGCAATAGGCCTTCTCCACAGCCGAGGTCCAACACCTTGGCATGCGGCTGCACCCATCCTTCGATACGATCATAGCCAACAATCATGAAGGGACCTCCAGATCATCAGCAAGACGCGCCATAAAAGTCCCCAATACCGCTTGGTAAGTGGCATCTGGAATTAAGAAGGCGTCATGGCCGTGCTCGGATTCCAGACGTACATAGCTGACAGGTCGTTGCGCTTTGACCAGCGCATCAACGATCTCTTCTGAGCGTGATGGGGAGAAACGCCAGTCGGTTGTGAAGGACAACACTAAAAAACGGCACTGGGTATCCTTAAGGACCTCAGCCAAGGGCACTTGATCGCCTGCCGTGGGGTCGAAGTAATCCAGTGCATGCGTCATCAGTAAATAGGTATTGGCATCGAATCGTGTACTGAATTGCTCGCCTTGATAGCGCAGATAACTTTCAACCGCAAAGTTCACGCCGTCACTTTCAAATTCTGCACGCGGGGCTGTGCGCCCAAATTTTTGACCCATGCTCACGTCTGAGAGATAGGTGATGTGTCCCACCATCCGTGCAAGACCAACACCCGACGCGGGAACAACGTCGAATTCGCGATATCGACCGTCGCGGAAATTCGGATCGCGCAGGATGGCCTGGCGCGCCACTTCATTAAACGCAATATTTTGCGCGTTGAGCTTGGGCGCCGCCGCTATGACGACCGCTGCCCGAAGACGCTCAGGAAAGCTAATTGCCCACTGCAGGGCTTGCATCCCACCCAGGGAGCCGCCAACAACCGCAGCAAATTGTTCGATACCCAAGTGATCGGCGAGACGCGCCTGGCTGACCACCCAGTCAAGCACGGTGATTTCTGGGAAATCAGGGCCGTAGAGCAGCCCTGTATCGGGGTTTAGGCTGGTGGGCCCTGTTGAGCCGGAACATCCACCAAGATTATTGAGGCTGACGACGAAAAAGCGATCGGTATCAATCGCCTTCCCTGGTCCAATATAGTGATCCCACCAACCCGGCTTTGGATCGCTGGGGTGATGGCGTCCTGCCGCATGGTGATCTCCGCTCAGCGCATGACAGACCAGCACAGCATTCGTTCGTTCGGTATTTAGTGAGCCATAGGTTTCACAGCGTAGCCGATACGATGGCAGTAGACCGCCGCGCTCCAACACCAGGGGAGTGGTGAACTCAACGTCGAAGGGCGTGACGGAATCCAGCACGTCCGACATTATCCGATCCCGATAAATAATTGCGCCGCGGTCGATGACAGGCCAAATGAGCGTGCCGCACTATTGACCACCATGGCTTCTAATAGATTAACCAGAACAAAAAGAAGAATGGGCGACAGATCAAGACCCCCCATGTTTGGGATCAATCGTCGGAATGGCGCCAGAAGCGGCTCGGTGATTTGAATCACTAATTCAGCGCCCGGATGAGTGGCATTGGGTGCCAGCCAAGAAAGGATAATCATCCCCAGCAAGGCATAGAAAATGAGATCGAGTAACACTCCAAATACCGATAAAAATGACCACACCAACAAAGGCAATGCGCCAGGTAGTCCGCCCATCAATGTAAAGCCAAGCGCCGCTCCTGCCGCCTGAATCACCACGGCTGAGGCGTAGACTCCAAGATTGACAGGCCCAATAGTGGGGAGTGCTCTCAGTGGTGCCACAAGTGGCGCGGTGATTTTTCCGACGCCCTGGCAAATTGGGTTGTAGTAATTGGCTTGAGTCAATTGCAACAAAAAACGCAACACGACGAGCGAGACCAAGATGGCGACGGCCGTATTGACGAGATAGAACACAATATTTGATGACATAACAGACATGATTCCTTCGTGATGCGACAGCCTACCTGATGTGATTGAGTTAGTCTCGGGCCAACGCTTGAGCGCGGTCACGCGCAGCGATCAAGGCTTGATCGACAAGACCTGAGAAATCACCCTCTTCAAAAACTGTTGTCGCCGCTTGCGTCGTGCCGCCAGGCGAGGTGACTTGCGCCCTTAAGATCGCAGGTGTTTCAGTCGCATCCCGCGCCATGAGCGCTGATCCTACTGCCGTTTGTAACACCAATTTGCGGGCAATTGGCTCGGCTAAGCCAAGCCGCATTGCAGCGCTCATCATTGACTCCATGAGCAAGAAAAAGTAGGCAGGCCCGGACCCTGACACTGCCGTCACTGCATCAATTGCCTCTTCATTGGCGACCCAAAGTGTGTCACCACAACTTGCAAAGAGATCAGCAAGCGCGTGCTTTTGGTCATCAGCAAGGGGTTGATCGCTGGCTAAGCAGGACATGCCTTCGCCAATGAGGCAGGGCGTATTTGGCATGACCCGGACCACACGCTGATTGGATTGGAGCTTGAGTATTTCGCGGATGCGTTTGATTGGAATACCAGCACAAATTGAGAGCACCGTCTGATTGTCTTGAAACAAACCGGCTAAGGGTTCGCCCACCAGACGAAACACTTGGGGCTTAATTGCAAAGATCACCACAGATGCTTGTTCCACGATCTCGGTATTCAGGGCGGTTGTCTTGGCGCCTAAGCTCGCAATTCGGTGACGTGACGCCTCAGCGGGATCAGCAACATGCAGATGATCGGCCGGGTAGCCCGATGCGATCAGCCCAGAGACGATGGCATAGGCCATATTGCCCCCACCGATCAGTCCAATATGCGCTGTCATCCTTCACCTCTTGGTGTTCGTTGTCCAAATAATGCTGTGCCAATCCGAACACAGGTGCTTCCTGCGGCGATTGCCTGTGTCAAATCATCTGTCATCCCCATGGATAATGTATCCAGCGAGGCCTGAGGGAACCGTTGTTGAAGGCCCGTCATTAGACTTGCGAGTTGACGGTGGCTGGCAACAAGTGCGTCCTGACTGATTGGGTCTGGTAGTGACATCAGCCCCCTGAGCAAAAGGTTGGGGCTGTTCATCACCGCTTCAACGAGTGTATTCAGGTCGGCTGGTGGAATACCGGACTTGGTGGGTGCGTTATCCACATTGACTTGAATCAGCACGTTCAGCGGCGAAGCTGATGCAGCGCGGGCTTGATTGAGGCGTTGCACAATTTTAATGCGATCCACCGTGTGCACCCAATCAAAATGCTGGGCGATCTCTGTGGTCTTGTTACTTTGGATGTGCCCAATGAAATGCCAGATGAGTGGTTGGTCAGCGAGCGCCGCTTGTTTGGTTAATGCTTCTTGAAGGTAGTTTTCGCCGAACTCACGCACACCCAAGTCAGCGAGTCTCGCGATGTCCTCAGCGGGCTTGGTTTTCGAGACGGCAAGCAGGCGGACCGATTCGATGGGACGCTGTGCGGCTCTGCAGGCCAATTCAATGGCGTCTCGCACCTTGCCATAGCGTATTTGCAGGTCATCGACTGTCATCACGGATCCCAATGGATACGCGATCGGTCCGATCGTTGCCCTCGACCCAAATCCCATGGATTTGACCCATCCCTACCCCCTGGAAGTAGGGACTGTTCTCCCCTTCGCTGATCCAGTGCGCATGATCGAATACACGCTGTCCGGTCGGATCAACCAGCACGCAATCGGCGGTATAGCCCACTTCAATCTGCCCAAGCCAGTCGAGTCCAAGCAGGTGTGCTGGGCTGGTGGTCATGGCGCGCAAGCTATGAGCAAAAGGCAATCCATCATGGTCGAGTGCGTAAAGTGCGCTTAAGGTGCACTCCACCATACTCATACCTGGCTCGGTTTCGGGGAAAGGTGCCAACTTGGCACCAGGCTCATGGGGGGCATGATCAGAGACAATCGCATCAATGACACCTTCGATCACACCCTGTCTTAAGGCATCTCGGTCGTGGCGGGTCCTGAGGGGACGCGTCAGATGAAAATTTGGATTTAGGTTTGCGATTGCTGTCTCATCAAATAGCAAGTGCGCCAGGCTCACATCACAACTCACTGGCAAATCTCGCTTCTTTGCATTGGCGATATACTGGACAGCGCGCGCCGTCGTGAGCCGACTGAAGTGCACTCGACATCGAGTGACTTCGACTAATTCAAGGAGCAATCTGACAGCCAGTGTTTCAGATAGGGGGCTGTTGGTTGAGAGACCGAGCCCCGTTGCGACTCGCCCAGAATGGGCGCACCCACCTCTGAGATCTGCCAGAGTGGGGTCTAGAATCAATGGTATGTCGAGACTTGCCGCATATTTGAGGGCATTCAACGCAATCGCTGTCGATGCAAAGGGTGCATCGCCCTGACTCAAAGCAACTGTGCCTGCCTCCATGAGACTCATCATTTCAGCGAGGAGATGACCATCACCGCCTTGCGTAATGAGTCCAGTCGGTAAGACCCGACAGGTTTCTGCGCGCTGCGCTCTTTCCAACACCAATCGCACGTCTGCCGGCGTATCAATGACAGGATCGGTATTGGGTGTGGCAACCACAGTCGTCACGCCGCCCGCAAGCGCTGCACGGGTCTCAGACGCAATCGTTCCTTTGTGTTCGAGGCCAGGCTCGCGGAGATTGACACGCATGTCGATCAATCCAGGGAGCAAAGTCCAGCCTCGTCCGTCTATTACAACTGAGTTGGATAATTGCGCTGGATCGACAAATTGGCCTGCATCGATCCCAATGGAGGTGTCGCCGTGAAGGCTCGACCCTGGGGAGTAAATCTGAACGTGCTCGATTACAAGCGACATAGCGCATCCGCCTGTTGCGTAGAAATGGTCATTGCCATCACAGCCATGCGAACTGCGATGCCATTCGTGACCTGATTAAGAATCACTGCCTGTGGTCCATCGGCCACTTCGTTGGCAATTTCCACGCCCCGATTGATTGGACCGGGGTGCATCACAATGGCATCAGATTTAGCCAAGCGCAGCCGATCTTCGGTCATGCCATAGAGCTTGAAGAACTCGCGTTCACTGGGCAGTAATCCTGCGATCATGCGTTCTTTTTGCAGTCGCAAGAGCACAATCACATCGACTCCTGAGAGACCTTCTTCAATCCGGTGAAAGGTGCGGACACCGAGGTCTGCAAGATCATTTGGAAGCAGCGTACCCGGCGCAATCGCTCGGATGTCAGGACATTGCATCGCACGTAATCCGTGAATGAGGGACCGTGCAACCCGCGAATGCCTCAAATCCCCAACAATCGCAACCGACAGGTTATTGGGATCACCTTTGTGTTGCCGAATCGTCATCAGATCCAATAGTGCCTGGGTGGGGTGTGCGTGCGTGCCATCGCCTGCATTGACGACCGCAATATGCGGAGTCACTCGATCTGCAATGAAGAAGGGCGCCCCACCGGCACTGTGACGGACAACAAAGAGATCCGCTTGCATCGCTTCGAGATTTTTTAGGGTATCGAATAGGGTTTCACCCTTCGAGGCGGAGCTTGTCCGAATATCCAGTGTCACAACATCAGCGCTCAGCCGATGCGCGGCGATATCAAAGGTAGTACGGGTCCGCGTAGAGTTCTCAAAGAATAAATTAACCACTGTTTTTCCGCGGAGCAGTGGGACTTTTTTCACTGGCTGCCCTTGCGCCGAGCGAAAGCCATCTGCGGTATCCAACAACGAGGTAATGAGTTCGCGAGAAAGGCCTTCGGTCGTCAGGAGATGTCTGAGGTTGCCGTCGCGGTTGAGTTGCAACTCGGCAGGACCGGGCATATCGATTCCTTATGTTTCAGGATCAACCAGCGTCAAGGGCGCAGGCCCGGTCAGTTTACACCGCTTCGCCCCTAAATCGCCAAGCTCCTCGCCGACAAATGTGGGACTGATCGGTAGTTCACGTCCGCCGCGATCGAAGACAACTGCCAAATCGATCTGCCCCGGACGGCCGTAGTCGAACAACACATTGATGGCTGCTCGGATAGTCCGACCGGTGAATAGGACATCATCAACCAAAAGGACATGGTCGCCGTCCAGCGCAGGGGGCATTCCTTGTGTATCTCCGGAGCGTTTCAGTCCGCTGGTTGAAAAATCGTCCCGGTAGAGAGAAACATCGAGATATGCAGGCTCTGCCCAGTTCAAGCGTGAGGCGAGCTGATGTGCAATCCAGGCCCCACCTGTATGCAGGCCAATGAGGCGTGGGGGCTCGGCATAAGCGCCTTTAATCCGGCGTGCCAATTGATCCAGAATCTCGGTGATCTGTGCTGTGGTGCGTAGGATTGTCATGTGGACTCCTTCAGCCAACGTTCAAGAATACAGGCCGCAGCGGCGGCATCTAATGTCCCATCTTGATCACCAGCGCGGCCTCGATACCCAGTGATGGCGCGTGCCTCATGCGTAGAAAGACGTTCATCGGCCAGGTGGACAGGCAGCCCAAAGCGGCCATGTAAGCGATTTGCGAATTTCCGCGCCCGTGCGGACATCTCACTGTCTGATCCATCCATATTCAGTGGAAGCCCCACGACTAACGCGCTGGGCATCCACTCTGTGATCAGTCGTTCAAGTGCGTCCCAATCCGGAATACCGTCTCGCGCTTTGATTGCCATCAAGGGTGATGCGGTATCTGTGAGTCCCTGCCCAGTTGCGATGCCAATTCGGCGCAAGCCAAAATCGAAACCCAGAAGAACGCCCATCAGGCGTGGCCTGCCCCTTGTGACAGTTGCACTGGATCAATTCCCAGTTGCGCTAATGCAGCGCGCTGACGGTCAGCACTGGGTATTTGGAAAATTATATCGGCATCCCATGGGACGTTGAGCCATGCATTACCTTGGAACTCATGTTCCAGCTGGTTTGCAGACCAACCCGAGTAGCCGAGTACGAACAGAGCATTTCCGTCATTTAAGTCGTCCACAGCCAGTGGCAGGACGTCTGGGCTTGATGCCAGATATAACCCATCCAATACTTCGACGACATCGTCAGTAATCGGGTAATTCAGAAGCAAAAATCCACGCTGGGGTTCGACAGGACCGCCACTCATCACTGGAATCTCTTCATCCAGGCGGACGCCGTCCTCGATCCCGAGCTGCGCAAAAATCTCTTTCACTGAGAATTCTGTCTGCTTATTGACGACAAAGCCCATGGCGCCTTCTGCACTATGCTCACACATCAAGACGAGCGTCGAGTCAAAAAAACTATCTTTCAAATCGGGCATCGAGACCAAAAACTGGCCATGAAACGAATGCGCGGTGGACTGCATGGATCGCTCCTCCGACTGAGCATGAAGTGGATAGTGTGCCTCACTCATCAACGAGTTTCTTTAGAAATTCGTAGGCAATGTCCGATCCCGTCTGTGCGTCAATTTCGCGGACGCAGGTTGGGCTGGTGACGTTGATTTCGGTCAGGTAGCCACCGATCACGTCGAGGCCGACAAACACCAGTCCTTGCGCGACTAATCGAGGCGCCACGGTTGTGGCGATTTCGCGCTCGCGCTCGGTCAGTGGCTGAGCCACCCCGCGACCCCCAGCTGCCAGATTTCCGCGGGTTTCGCCTTGCATGGGGATACGCGCTAAGGCATGACTATGTGGGACTCCATGCAGTACCAGGACACGCTTATCGCCCTCTGCTATTTCGGGTCGATAGGCTTGAGCCATGATAAGACGCTGCTCCAAGCCACCAAGCGTCTCGAGGACTGTTCCGAGATTCATACCGTCACGTCCAATCCGAAAAATGCCGGCACCACCCATCCCGTCTAAGGGTTTTAGGATGATTTCGCCGACATCTTTCTGAAATGCGCGAAGCTCCGCATGTGAAGCACTTACCAGTGTGGTCGGCATCAAATCTGGGAACTCAGTTGCAAACAGCTTTTCGTTAAAGTCGCGTAGCGCACCTGGTCGATTGATCACTCGGACGCCGCGGGAACATGCCCTGTCCAGAATTTGGGTTGCATAAAGATACTCGCCATCGAACGGCGGGTCTGTCCGAATCATGATGCAATCTAATTGATCAAGTGGCTGACGCGTGAGTGCCTCGAGACTCACAAAGTCGGTCTTAGTGTCCTGTACCCGAGCCTTCGCCATGACACCCATCGGTTTGCCTTGGTCGATCGAAAGCCCAGTCTTGGGGAGATAGTAGATATCCCAGCCGAGCGCTTGCGCCGCAAGCATGAGCGCGAAGGACGTGTCTTTGTAAGGTCGAATCTCCTCAATGGGATCCATCCAAAAACCGATACGGTAAGGAGTGTTTGTCACAGCGACCTCAAAGTGTTCAAAGAAAGCCTAAGTCTCTCGCGAGAAGGGTCATGCCGACAACTGCCGCGGTCTCTGCACGTAAGATTCGAGGGCCGAGAGAGAATCCGGCAGCCCCAGCTTGGATCGCCTGTTGTACTTCGAGATCGGTAAATCCGCCTTCTGGGCCAATCAAGAGATGCGTGAGGCCACTTGTCGCTGGAATCGAGCTGACGGTGCAGTCAGGATGAGCGATAACAATACGGTCCCGAGGCGCGGTCAGCCAAGTCGAGAACTCCATGATTGGGTGCAATGTTGGGAGCCAGTAATGTTCACTTTGCTCGCATGCATTGACTAAAATCTCCTGCCAGTGCGCAAATTTCTTCTGCAATCGCTCACCCTTCGGCATCCCCTCTGTGTAGCACGTGGTCAGAGGTTGGATTCCTGAGGCACCCAGTTCGGTCGCTTTTTGAAGAGCCCAATCAAATCGGTCTGGTTTAATGATCGAGAGACACAAAACTATGGGAACCCGAGTATCAGGTGATTGGTGCGGCGTAGTCACTGTGACTGTAGTGGTCTGCTTGGTAATTGCCTGAATCTCAGCCTCGGCAACGCGGCCTTGTCCGTCGAACAGAATCAAGGGGGCTCCTTGCTTGGCACGAAGCACCCTTGTCAGGTAATGATGATTTCGTTCATTAAGCACAATCGCGCCTGCAGATGCCGATAGATCGGATACCCACAGGCGCGTCGTACGCATGCTCAGTACTTGTAGGCGTCGGGTTTGAATGGCCCCTCAACCTTAACGCCGATATATTTCGCTTGGGTTTCTGTTAGTTGTGTCATGACACCACCAAACCCCTCAACCATGTAGCGTGCAACCTCTTCATCGAGTGCTTTTGGTAGCACTTCAACGTGCACTGCATTGGCCTTTTCAGAGGCTGGTAAGTTTGCAAATTGACGTCCAAATAGCTCAATCTGCGCCAAGACTTGGTTTGCAAATGAACCATCCATGATGCGCGACGGGTGGCCTGTCGCATTACCCAAGTTCACGAGGCGCCCTTCGGCGAGCAACAGGAGATAGTCCTTTGGATCATCCGAGCGGAAGACTTGATGTACTTGGGGCTTCACTTCTTCCCAACGCCACGTTGCGCGCATGAATGCAGTATCAATCTCGTTATCAAAGTGCCCGATGTTGCATACAATCGTGCCCTTTTTGAGGCTCTTCAGTACCGCAGAATCAGCCACATTGACATTCCCTGTGCTGGTGACCAACAGATCAGTATCGCGCAACAGCGCATGATTGATGTCTTCAACGCGACCGGTTGTGATGCCGTTGACGTAGGCACTGACCACCTCATAGCCATCCATACAGGCTTGCATTGCGCAGATCGGATCCACCTCGGTCACACGCACAATCATTCCTTCCTGCCGCAGGCTTTGTGCGGAGCCTTTCCCGACATCCCCATAGCCAATCACTAATGCGCGCTTTCCGGATAACAACATGTCAGTACCCCGTTTGATCGCGTCATTTAGCGAGTGACGACATCCGTACTTGTTGTCGTTTTTGGATTTAGTGACGGAGTCATTCACATTGATCGCGGGGATCTTTAATTCGCCGGCAGCGATCATTTCCATCAGGCGATGAACGCCGGTTGTGGTTTCTTCTGTGACACCATGAATCTTGGCAAGCATCTGCGGGTACTTCTTATGCACCATCTCGGTCAAGTCACCACCATCATCCAAAAGCATGTTGGCGTCCCAAGGTTGACCATCTTTCAAGATGGTCTGCTCAATGCACCATTCACCTTCTTCGTTGGTTTGACCTTTCCATGCATAAATTGGCACGCCAACTGCCACGAGTGCCGCGGCCGCCTCATCTTGTGTTGAGAAGATATTACAGGATGACCAGCGTACTTCGGCACCGAGTGCAATCAAGGTTTCAATAAGCACCGCAGTCTGAATTGTCATGTGGATACAGCCAATGATCTTGGCCCCTTTGAGGGGCTGTTCAGACGCGTATTTATCACGCAGCCGCATCAGTGCAGGCATTTCATTTTCAGCGAGTCGAATCTCACGTCTGCCCCAGTCGGCCAGCGACAGGTCCTTAATTTTGTAGTCGCCTTTCAATACATCTTTCGCTAAAGCGCTCATCGTATTCCCTCGTCGTTGGTTACAGTGAAAGGGCCGCGTTGGCCAAGGCCTCGGCGCGGTCGATCCGCTCCCAGGATAAGTCGAGATCATTGCGCCCAAAGTGGCCGTAGGCGGCCGTCGGGCGATAGATTGGACGGTTCAAATCGAGCATGGAGGTGATCGCACGTGGGCGCAAATCGAAGTGCGCACGCACCAATTTCTCCAGCTGGGCATGGTTGTATTTAGATGTCCCAAAGGTTTCCACCCGAATCGATGTGGGCTCAGCAACACCAATTGCATAAGAGACCTGTACCTCACACCGACTGGCAAGGCGCGCCGCCACAATATTTTTCGCGACATACCGCGCCGCATAGGCTGCAGACCGATCGACCTTGGATGCATCTTTGCCTGAAAATGCGCCACCACCATGACGTGCCATACCGCCGTAGGTGTCAACAATGATTTTTCGGCCAGTCAGGCCCGCATCCCCGACAGGACCTCCAATCACAAATCGTCCGGTCGGATTAATATGATATTTGGTCTCTGCGGTGAGCCATGCTGCCGGAAGGACGGCTTCAATGATGTGCTCTCGCACATCTTTTTGCAGTTGCGCCTGGCTGACCTCTTCATCGTGTTGCGTGGAGAGCACAACGGCATCAATGCCCACAATCTGATCACCATCGTATTTGAAGGTGATTTGGCTCTTCGCATCTGGGCGGAGATAAGGCAATGCGCCAGATTTTCGAACGATTGACTGGCGACGGACGAGCTCATGGGCAAAGTAAATGGGGGCAGGCATAAAGCTGTCGGTTTCATTTGTGGCATACCCAAACATCAGGCCTTGATCACCGGCGCCTTGTTCATGGTTTGCAGTTTGGTCAACACCTTGCGCAATATCGGCGGACTGTTTGCCAATTCCATTGAGTACCGCACAGGTATGTCCGTCGAAGCCGAGCGCCGAATGGTTGTAGCCAATCTCATTGACGACACCGCGGATGATCTCTTCGATATCCACCCAACAATTGGTTCGGACTTCGCCGCTCACTAAGACCATGCCGGTCTTAACCAGAGTCTCAATCCCCGCGCGGGTGTGACGATCTTCGGTCAGTAGCGCGTCCAAAATGGCATCAGAAATCTGATCAGCCATCTTGTCTGGATGTCCTTCGGACACGGATTCTGAAGTGAAATAGCTAATATCAGACATGCCTTTGCTCACAATTCATCACGTAGTGAACATAATTGTATAAAGATATCTTTATATGTCAATGTGAATAGCAAATGAGTGGGTTGTGGTTCGGGTCGTGTTTCAAGACAATGCTCGCCTTGGCCATCCAATGACAGGACGCTCTCCATGACTGATCCACGCACACGCGCGAACGCCATCCGCTTTCTCAGCATGGATGCTGTGCAAAAAGCGAACTCCGGACATCCAGGTGCCCCGATGGGCATGGCGGACATTGCAGAGGTGCTTTGGCATCAGACTTTACGCCACAATCCAGTCAATCCAGGGTGGTGGAATCGAGACCGCTTTGTGCTGTCAAATGGCCATGGCTCAATGCTGATTTACAGCCTTCTTCACCTCACGGGCTACGATGTCACTATCGAGGATTTGAAGGCATTTCGACAGCTCCACTCGCGAACGCCGGGGCATCCCGAATTTGGTTACACGGCCGGTGTTGAGACGACCACTGGACCACTTGGTCAAGGGCTCGCCAATGCGGTTGGGATGGCCTTGGCCGAGCGGACCTTGGCTGCTCAGTTCAATCGCGATCAGTTTTCGGTCATGGATCATTTCACCTATTGTTTTGTGGGGGATGGATGCCTGATGGAAGGGGTGAGCCATGAAGCGTGCTCCTTGGCTGGCACGTTGGGGCTCGGAAAACTGATTGTTTTCTATGACGACAACGGGATTTCCATTGACGGCGATGTGTCTGGATGGTTTGCCGATGATACAGCGACCCGTTTTGAGGCCTATGGGTGGCAGGTGATTCGTCATGTCGATGGACATGATTCTGAGGAAGTGCAGCAGGCTTTGGCAACGGCACGAAATACCCTTGATCGACCCACGTTAATTTGTTGTCGAACGACGATTGGATTTGGCGCACCAAAGCTGGCTGGCAGTGAAAAGACCCATGGGGCGCCTCTCGGAGATGCGGAGATCCAAGCAACGCGTGAGGCGTTACATTGGCCATATGCCCCCTTTGAGATTCCTGAAGAGATTCGCAGCTCCTGGGATGGAAGGGCCCGTGGTGCAGCCATCGAGTCTGAATGGGATGCTATGTTTGCTGCCTATGCCAAGGCACACCCGGCTCTCGCTGCGGAGCTATCTCGTCGGATGACAGGCGCACTGCCTGCGGATGCGATGGCAAGTCTTGAGACTGCAATTCGTGACACCCAAGCCGCCGCGCCGAAAGTTGCGACCCGCAAGGCGTCTCAGGATGCGATTGAGGTCGTTGCTCGTGTGCTTCCAGAGGTGCTGGGTGGGTCAGCTGATTTGGGGCACTCGAACCTCACGGTATGGTCAGGATCTCAGGCGAATACTGCGCTGCAACCCGATGGGAACTATGTCCATTACGGCGTACGCGAGTTTGCGATGTGCGCCATGATGAATGGCGTGGCATTGCATGGGGGATTGATTCCCTTTGGTGGGACTTTCTTAATATTTATGGAGTATGCGCGGAACGCCATTCGGATGGCTGCGCTGATGCGTCAACGCGTCATCTATGTATTGACGCATGATTCAATCGGTCTCGGCGAGGACGGTCCAACCCATCAACCGATCGAGCAGTTGGCGAGTTTACGGAGTACTCCTGGCCTCGATACTTGGCGCCCTTGCGATGCCACGGAAACATTTGTGGCGTGGCGTGAGGCGATTGCACGGCACGATGGGCCAACGGCACTGTGCTTGTCGCGTCAGGGATTGCCCACCATGCCGCGCAGTGATGCGCAGCTTCAAGCGATTGCGCAGGGGGGCTATGTACTCCGCGCAGAGCAGGGACGCTTGACGTTGATCTTGATCGCAACGGGTTCTGAAGTCGAATTGGCGATGGCGGCTGCGGATCAACTGGGTACCGGTGTCCGTGTCGTCTCCATGCCGTCGACCAGCCGATTCGATACGCAGCCTGCTGCCTATCGAGATGCTGTCTTGCCTGCGTCATGTCGAGCCCGTGTTGCGATTGAGGCAGGTCATCCTGATGGCTGGTATAAGTATGTTGGACTCGATGGTGCTGTGATCGGCATGCCTCGGTTTGGCGAATCTGGACCTGGGCCGGAGGTGATGGCGCATTTTGGGTTTACCCTAGCGCATGTCCTATCTGTCGTGCGCGCGCAGTTCGACGTATCTGCGTGAGTGGGGAGTAAGATGGTTCGGGCAGTTGATGACATTCAATGGCATGGTAAGCGGGTCTTGGTGCGCGAAGATTTTAATGTGCCCGTAAAACAGGGTGTGGTGACATCAATGGCGCGTATTGATGCGGGGTTACCGACCCTGCGTTACCTCCTTGACGCAGGTGCACAGGTCGCAGTGATGAGTCATTTGGGGCGCCCTGTCGAAGGTGTGTGTGAGCCGGAATTTTCGCTGGCTCCGGTGGCGACTGCACTGAGTGAGCGCTTGGGAATATCTGTGCCCTTGGTGCGCGATTGGATCGATGGATTTGCACAAACGACGCCGCTGGTGCTGCTTGAGAATGTGCGCTATTTAGTGGGCGAGGGAGACGATGATCCGGGTCTTGCGCAACGGATGGCATCTCTGTGTGATGTCTATGTCATGGATGCCTTTGGGACGGCCCATCGGGCCCATGCGTCAACCCATGGTGTTGGGCGCTACGCCCCTGAAGTCTGCGCAGGCCCGCTAATGGCCGCCGAGCTGGATGCTCTTGGCAAAGCGCTGGCTGCGCCCGCCCGACCGGCTGTGGCGATTGTTGGCGGATCAAAGGTGTCGACCAAACTCGATGTGTTGCATGAATTAGCTCGGCGCGTGGATCAAATTATCGTGGGCGGAGGGATCGCGAATACCTTCCTTGCGGCGGCCGGTTACTCCGTCGGTCGATCGCTCATGGAGGCTGATCTTGTAGAGACCGCACGATCCTTGATGAAGACCGTGGACATCCCACTTCCAGTGGATCTGGTGGTTGCCCGCGATTTCTCGGCTGATGCCCCAGTCGTGATCCGAGCGCGACATGAGGTGGCCGACGATGAGATGATTCTCGATGTGGGTCCGAAGACACAAGCGTCTTATGCGCCCATCATGCATGCCGCAAAGACCGTTTTATGGAATGGCCCAGTCGGCGTGTTTGAGTTTCCCAGTTGCGCGGCTGGCACTCGCGCGTTAGCGCACGCGATAGCGCGCAGTGAGGCATTTAGCCTAGCAGGCGGTGGGGATACCTTGGCTGCTATTGAGCAGTTTGGAGTAACCGACCAAATCAGCTATATATCGACTGGCGGCGGAGCATTTCTTGAATTCGTAGAAGGCAAAGATTTGCCTGCCGTTGTGATGTTGCAAGCACGTTCAAACGCATAGAGGATTTCCCATGGCTTTGATTACCCTTCGACAATTGCTGGATCACGCGGCAGAGCACGGTTACGGCGTTCCAGCGTTTAACGTAAATAACCTCGAGCAAATGCGGGCCATTATGGAAGGCGCAGACGCAGTCAATGCGCCGGTCATCGTGCAGGCATCAGCCGGCGCTCGGAAATACGCTGGCTCGCGATTTTTGAGTCACTTAATCGAGGCTGCAATTGAGGAGTTTCCCCATATCCCGGTGTGTATGCATCAGGATCATGGCGCCTCTCCTGATGTCTGCCAGCAGAGTATTCAACTGGGTTTTTCATCGGTGATGATGGATGGCTCGTTGATGCCCGATCAAAAAACGCCTGCCGATTACGAGTACAACGTACGCGTAACTACATTGACCACGCAAATGGCCCATGCTTGCGGTGTCTCGGTTGAGGGCGAGCTGGGGTGTCTTGGCTCACTGGAGACGGGTCAGGCGGGTGAGGAAGATGGTGTGGGTGCGGAAGGTACCTTGTCACATGATCAAATGTTGACGGATCCAGATGAGGCTGCAGCCTTTGTCAAAGCGACGGAGGTGGATGCGCTCGCGATTGCGATTGGCACAAGTCATGGCGCCTATAAATTTTCACGACCACCAACCGGTGACATCTTGGCGATTGATCGGATCAAAGCGATTCATGCCCGACTTCCAGACACACATTTGGTGATGCATGGATCGAGCTCAGTGCCCCAAGAATGGCTGGCTGTGATCAATGAATTCGGTGGTGAGATTCCTGAGACCTATGGCGTGCCTGTTGAAGAGATTCAGGAAGGGATTAAACATGGTGTTCGGAAGATAAACATTGATACTGATCTGCGGTTGGCGTCGACCGGGGCGATCCGACGCTTCCTCGCAAAGAATCCATCTGAATTCGATCCTCGCAAGTATTTTAAAGAAGCCACCAAGGCCATGACGGATATCGTCAAAGCACGGTATCTAGCGTTCGGATGTGAAGGCCAAGCCAGCTCGATTCGCGTGGTTGCGATGGAAACGATGGCGAGCCGCTATCTCGCAGGTGGTTTGAAGCCTCGGGTCAGTTGAACTCTGAATACATTTGGGGTCTGAGGACCCCAAATGCAGACTCCTTAGAACAACACGCGACAGCGAATAGTGCCTTCAACGTTCGCCAAGTTTTCTAAGGCGATTTCTGAATAATCTCGGTCGACATCAATCACAACGTAACCAATGTTCTCTGTTGTTTGCAGAAACTGAGAACCGATGTTAATCGCATTTTCCGCGAAGACCCGGTTGATTTGCGATAATACCCCAGGGCGATTCTCATGGATGTGCAATAAGCGGTGATGCTGCGGATGTGGCGGTAATGCCACCTCTGGGAAGTTCACGCTTGTCAGCGTCGACCCGTTGTCAGAGTACCGAACCAGTTTGTCAGCGACTTCAACGCCGATATTTTCTTGGGCTTCTTGCGTTGAGCCGCCCACATGCGGCGTCAAGATACAGTTGTCAAAATGGGTCAGTGGTGACTCAAAGGGATCGTGATTTGACTTTGGTTCGACCGGAAATACATCTATTGCTGCACCCAGTATGCGCTGACCACGGAGTGCATTGGCCAGTGCGTCGATATCCACGACAGAGCCACGCGAGGCATTGATCAGGACCGCTTTGGGTTTCATCTGATCGATGCGTTCACGCGTCATCATACCTCGCGTTGACGGCAGGTCTGGCACGTGCAGAGACACGACATCAGCCTGACTCAGTAATGCGTCTAACGTGGGTACTTGAGACGCATTACCAAGAGGCAGCTTGGAGACCACATCATGGAAAATTACGCGCATTCCAAGCCCTTCGGCGAGTACCGAGAGCTGCGACCCGATCGCGCCATAGCCAACAATTCCCAGGGTTTTTCCTCGGATTTCATAGGAATCAGACGCACTTTTTTTCCAGACGCCACGGTGAGCGAGCGCACTTTTTTCAGGGATTCCCCGCATTAGCATGATGGCTTCGGCCAGGACCAGTTCTGCAACGGATCGCGTGTTGGAGTAGGGCGCGTTGAAGACAACCACACCGTGCTCGCTCGCTGCTTGCAAATCAACTTGGTTGGTCCCAATGCAAAAACAACCGATCGCGACGAGCTTGTCGGCGGATTCAAAGATCTTCCGAGTGACTTGAGAGGCCGATCGGATGCCAAGAAAATGCACACCCTCGAGTTTTTCGATCAGTGCCTGGTCGGTCAGTGCGGTGGAAATGGCCTCAATGTTGGAGTAACCCGCATCACGAAAGACGCGCTCAGCTGATGGATGAATACCTTCTAAAAGTAAGATTTTTAATCTGGATTTATCAAAACTTGTGCGCATGATTAGTCTCGTGTCAGTTCAATTACACCGGCATCCGATGCGAGCAAAATGCTGTCTGCCCTCCGGTGCGCGAAGAGCCCGCAGGTGACGACCCCTGGAATCTGATTAATTGCTGTTTCCAAAGCCTGTGGATCGACGATCGATAATCCATGAACATCGATAATGACGTTACCGTTGTCGGTGATCACGCCTTGCCGATATGCGGGATCACCGCCGAGTTCGACAAGTTTACGACCGACAAGACTGCGCGCCATTGGAATGACCTCGATCGGAAGCGGGAACTCCCCAAGGACGTCCACTCGCTTTGAGTCATCAGCAATGCAGAGAAAGAATTTTGATGCCTCAGCGATAATTTTTTCGCGAGTCAGAGCGGCACCTCCGCCCTTGATCAGGTTAAGGCGAGGGTCGCACGCATCGGCCCCATCCACATATAAGGACAGGCTCCCGGTGCTGTTCAGGTCAAGGATCTCAATGCCAATTTGTACAAGGCGATTTTTTGTCGCATCTGAGGACGCCACTGCACCGCCGATCTGAAGACCACTCTCGCCGAGCACGTCAATAAAGTGATTTGCAGTGGATCCAGTGCCAATGCCAATCGGTGTGTTGGCATCGAGCATGTCTCGAATACGATCAAAAGCCGCTTCTGCGACCTGACGTTTTTTAGCGTCCTGGCTCATGAATGACTCCGTTGAGAAGGGCGAAATCATAGCCCTTGAGCGGCGAGAACGCTATGATGACAGGCTGTTTTTTGGAAGTTCTCATGTTCAACGATTTGATCAAACGGATATTGACTGCTCGTGTCTACGATGTAGCCATTGAGTCCCCGGTGCATCCTGCGCCCTTCCTCTCCAGTCGGTTCGGTCGTCCGGTGCTGTTCAAACGCGAGGATTTACAGCCGGTGTACTCGTTTAAGTGCCGTGGCGCCTATAACCGGATGATGCAGATCCCCCGCGAAGTGCTTGCGAAAGGAGTGATTTGTGCATCCGCAGGCAATCATGCGCAGGGTGTCGCGCTGGGTGCCCAGAAATTGAAAATTCCGGCAGTGATTGTGATGCCAACCACGACGCCCGCGATAAAAGTACGTTCGGCACGCGCGCGTGGCGCCCAAGTGATTTTGCATGGCGATAGCTTTGACGACGCCTTTGCCCGTAGTCAGGAGCTGATCTCTGAGTATGGCTATACCTTCCTACATCCGTTTGATGATTTGGATGTGATTGCCGGGCAAGGAACGGTCGCAGTGGAGCTGCTGAGGCAGGTGACGCGCCCAATCGAAGCTATCTTTATCCCGGTGGGGGGTGGTGGATTGGCAGCAGGTATGGCGGCATACATTAAGTATGTGCGTCCTGAAATTAAGGTGATTGGGGTCGAGCCTGAAGATGCGGCCTGCCTTGCTGCGGCAATGGCGGCTGATTCGCGGGTTGTCCTTCCGTTTGTGGGCCTATTTGCGGATGGTGTCGCTGTGAAACAGATCGGTGAGCATACGTTTAACGTATTGCGACATACGGTTGATGAAGTCATCACGGTGACCACCGATGAAATCTGCGCCGCTGTGAAAGATGTCTTCGATGATGTGCGCAGTGTGAACGAGCCCGCTGGTGCGTTATCCGTTGCGGGCTTAAAAAAGTATGCAGAGCGCGGTGGCTCTGGCGATGCCTTGGTCGCGATTCTGTCCGGTGCTAATGTGAATTTTGACCGGATTCGGCATATTGCTGAGCGTGCAGAAGTCGGCGAGGGTCGAGAAGCCATTTTGGCGGTGACGATCCCAGAGCAGCCAGGTGCGTTTAAGGCCTTTTGCGAGCAGTTGGGTGACCGGAATATTACTGAGTTTAATTATCGATACAGTGATTCAAGCCGTGCATATATCTTTGTCGGGGTCACCACAGACCCAACCTCAGATGATCGGACACACTTGGTAGCACGGCTTCATCAGGCGGGATTGCCTGTGATTGATATGACCGAGAATGAGCTGGCGAAGCTGCATATTCGGCACATGGTGGGTGGGCGAAGTCCTGAGGCGGGTACTGAACAGGTGTTCCGATTCGAATTCCCAGAGCGACCTGGCGCACTGTTAAAGTTTCTGAATATCATCGGCGCAAAATGGAATATTTCAGCGTTTCACTACCGAAATCATGGGGCGGCGTATGGGCGCGTACTGGTGGCCTTTCAAGCACCTGTCTCTGAACGCGATGAACTCACCGCGCACTTTGACGCACTGGGCTATACCTACTTCGATGAGGCCGAAAATCCAGCAGTTCGACTGTTTTTGCAAAGTGAAGTTGCAGGTTCAGGCGTAATGCCTTGCTAAAATTGAACTTTTTACATATCGCGCGGTCCAAGTACTATCGTTTTGATCGGAGACGTCAGCTGATGCCGCGTCGTGACCCTTTTCAGTGGTTTTTGCTTTTCAGTGGAATTCTAATGGCCGTCAGCGTGGCGCATAGCGCGATGCTTGGGTAATGAGTGTCCTGGTCTCAGTAATGATGAGCGGGATCGGTATGTCCCACCACTGCCGGTCAATGTCTGCGGTTTCCTGACAATCAAACGCCACGCCAATCAGTCTGGTACGAGACGTGAGTGTTGCTAAGCCGCGATCGTAGAACCCCCCTCCCATACCAAGCCGTGACCCGTCGCTGCTAAATCCAACCATCGGGATAATAATCGCATCACATTCAGACCAGGCCATCACTCCCGGCTGCTTGGATGTGCGAATTCCAAAGCGCCCAGGTGTGAGATCAGAGGGGTCTGTGTAGCGAGCCCATGCAAAGGTTGTATGAGACGTAATTTGCGGAACCATGACAGCAATGTTGGCACTCCAACATTGCTGGTGCAAAGCCTCTAAATCGACTTCGTCGCTCATCGCGAGGTAGCTACCGATCCGTGAGTCTCTTCGCAAGAACGGCCATATCGCTCGCGCGATATGGTGACTTTTCTCCGCCCGTGCCTCAATGCTAAGGGTGCGACGCGCATTGAGACAGTGCTGACGAATCGTGGCTCGCATGCAATAAGGACCCCAAGTTGCCGCTGTCGGTATAGCCCTTGAACCCAAAGGTTCAAGGCGGAGTACACAGATACGCATTAGGCTTTCCGTAAACGGACCTGCTCACAGCGTACCCTAGCGCACTCCTAGGAAGTGATTATCGGCTCGAGGACATCACCGACTGGCGCACAACCCAGGGAATCTGGAGTATAGCAGTGGGTTTAGGAATAAACGACGTATGTCAGTGGCTTTCTTGTAAGCGTTCGAGTGTTGTACTAATACGCTCTGCCATCCGCTGAATGTCCGCGTCGACTGAGGCGTCCTTGTGTTGTCCGCCACCTAACAATTCGTGAGCAATATTCAGTGCGGCCATAACGGCAATTCGGTCCAAGGAGCCTGATCCGGTTTTTGATTTGATTTCACGCATCCGGGTATCCACAAACTCTGCAGCCGCTTCTAGTTCTGCTTCTTGGCCTGCAGGGCACGCGACTGGATAGTCACGATCAAGAATTTGAACGCGTACGGTTGCAATTTCGGTCATGACAGCACCTCATAGTTTTTGAGCCGTGTCAGCACCGCATCAATATGGGTGCGGGCCTCGTCCCGTTGTTTGAGTAAATCAGCTCGCTCGCGCTTTAATTGCACCTGTTGTTTTCGCAAATGCGTGTTTTCTTGGTTCAATCGCTCAAGGAGTTGGATCAGTTTCTCAACTTGGGTCTCCAACTCCCTTATATTACTCTGCATTGTGATGACCTCAAATGACTGCGCACATCATAAGTGAGACAGCCGCTTGGTGCAAAATAGAGTCGTGATAGAGTGTGATTAATAGGGAGGAATTGTCGTGACAGACATGTATCGAACGCTGGATGATTGGTTGGTTGACCACGGCTCAGACAGCCAAGCATCTGAGGTTCAGGGATTGTTCGCCGGCATGTTGGCGACCAGTCAAAGCCCCAAAGTTGAGCAGGAATTTGCTGCCCGATTGATCGAATATGCTGATCTTCAACCGGCTGCCTTGCAGCAGGTAGCCAATGAACTGAATACCATGGTGACGACCTTACAGACCAGTTGGTCTGGATTGGGATTGGATTTTGCGTTGCTCTTGCCTGCGGACGATGAGCTGATTGAGGAGCGCATTGACGCCTTGGGCGCTTGGTGTGGCGCATTTTTATCTGGGGTCGGCTTATCAGGTGCGCTGACTCAGAGTCAATCCATGTCTGATGATATGCGGCAGGCGTTGTACGATTTGTCAGAAATTGCCCGCATCACGATCGATGATGATGATGGCTCGCTTGAGCATGCGTTTGTAGAAGTTTGTGAACATGTTCGCTTGTCCGCTTTAGTTGTTGCGACAGAGTGCTTAAGAGTCACTCATGGCATTGAAGAATCAATGGATCCGCCCCCACCCTCTGATGCGGTCCACTAACGGAGTGATGATGTTATTACCGCCCTATGTATTTGAGAATCGTCGTGATCGTGTGAAGGCGTCACTCCCGGATGGTGCAGTTGCGATTGTCGCAGCGCATGCTGAGGTGGTTCGTAGCAGGGATTCAGACTATCCCTTTCGACAGTCCAGCGACTTTTGGTATCTGACTGGATTTACAGAGCCGGATGCCGTTTTGATCTTGCAGCACGGTGTTCCGGATCGCTTAGTTGTTCGTCCCAATGATCCTGCGGCTGAAGTATGGACAGGGCGACGTTTGGGGCCAGAGCGTGTGCGTTCTCGACTGGGAATTCCGGACGCTCATCCGCTCAATGCATTGGATGCGCTGATGGATGAGGCGCTTGCAAACGCCGATCGCGTTGAGTATCCCTTCGACTGCATCCGGTCAACGCGACTCGCCGAAGCCGCCTTTCAGCGGGTGCGCGGTCAAGGTCGTAAACGTCAGTTGTTATCGCATCGAGTTGATCTGGGACTGACCTTACATCGCCATCGGCAAGTGAAGTCTCCAGAAGAGATCGATTTGATGCGGAAGGCTGGACAGATTTCTGCAAGAGGGCACCTTGCCGCGATGCGACAGGTTGAACCTGGCATGACCGAAGATCAATTGGCGTCGATTGTCGAGCATTCATTTCGGATGGATGGATCTCCTTCGGTCGCGTATCAAACCATCGTCGGTGGTGGCGAGAATGCCTGCATCCTTCACTATGTCGATCGGTCTGACCGACTGAGATCCGGAGACTTAGTCTTGATTGATGCGGGCTGTGAGTGGGGTGGCTATGCAGGAGATATCACCCGGACCTTTCCGGTGAACGGACAGTTTAGCGGCGCGCAACGCGAGCTTTATGACATTGTGCTGGCTGCCCAGACAGCCGCCCTGGCAGACGTTCGCCCTGGGCTCTCGATTCGTGCGTACCACGAGACTGCGATCCGGGTCTTAACGCAAGGCCTACTGGATTTGAAGATCTTGACGGGTACCTTGGCGGATGCGATTGAGACCAAAGCCTATCTGCCCTATTACATGCATGGGACTGGGCATTTGCTCGGGTTGGATGTGCATGATGTGGGCTTCTACGAAGACAACGGCAGTCCGATTGCCTTGCAACCCGGGATGGTCGTCACGGTTGAACCCGGTCTGTATATCAGTCAACACTCCGACGCACCTGCGCGTTACCGTGGTATTGGGATCCGGATCGAAGACGATGTGGTCGTCACCACCACGGGGCACGAGGTGCTATCGGGCGATGTGCCGAAGGACCCGGATGCAATCGAAGTGTTGATGAAGGATCGTTGTTGATGCGCATTGTCGTGGTCGGGGGAGGTCCTGTCGGCCAAGTTGTCGCGAGGCGTTTGGCGAATCACGATGTCACCTTGTTCGATCGACCCGTGGTCAAGCCCGCCATGTCATTGGTCTTGTCAGAAACGACGGTGACTCAATTGCATGCACTTGGCATCTCACTTCAGGACGGAGTTGAGTTGCAATCGATTCATGTATCGGAGCGGGCCGTTCCGGGATCGATGGTCTTAAGTGCCTCAGAGTTGGGCTTGCACGCATTTGGGCAGGTGATGTGTAGCCATGATTTGGAGCGTGCTTTTCAGAGCCATCAGCCAACTCCTGTCGATACCCGCGCCGTGATTTCGGTGCGGGCCCGGAGTCGTTCGCAAGGCCCAATCGTGTGCCTGGATGATGGGACCGACGTGGTCGCAGATCTTGTCTGTTTGTGCGATGGAGGGCGCAGTCCACTCATCGATGCTCTCGGCATGGCTCCGCAATACCGAGCCTTCGGCAGGTCTGCCGTATTGATGCGGATTGAGGTGACTCGTCCACAGGCGCAGCGCGCGTTTGAACGGTTCACCGCGACTGGACCCTTGGCGCTGTTGCCCTTGGGCGGTGCGCGTTACGGTGTTGTCTGGTCACTCGCCCCTGAACAAGCGGATCGAGTCGCAGCGGAGCCACAGATCTTACTCAATGAGATCCAGTCTGCGCTTGGCGAGCTGCTGGGGACCTGCACTGCAATCACTGCACCCACAGTGATTCCATTGATTGAACGCTGGTTGGATACACCGTATCGGCCTGGCATTGCTGTGTTTGGAAATGGTGCTCAGACAATACATCCAGTGGCTGGACAGGGACTTAATCTGGCACTTCGTGGGGTGTCTCGCGTGATGGAGGCGATCCAAGACGGATCCCTTGCTGACCTTGATCGCTGCGTGCAAACAGGTTTTGATGCATGGCATCGTGATCGCGCTCAGACGCGTGCCGCGTCCTCCTTACTCGAATATGCATTTGCATGGAATCACCCTGTGCGTCGATTCATTAGCGGCGGATTGATCGCAAGCCTTGATCATCACATTGGGGCGAAGCGCTGGATCGCGGAAGCGGGAATGGGACGTTACGCATGAGAATGGGTGTCTTTGGGGGAGGCGCGATTGGCTTAGCAGCGGCCATTGTCTTGGCTCGCGCAGGGATTGAGACGCACCTCTATGACTCGCAGGGATTTGAGACTCGCATTCCTACTGGAGAGACTGATGCACGTGTTTGGGCGCTTGGTCCCCGCGCCATTGCCTTATTACAACGTTTGGGCTGTGTCTGCGACGGTGAACGGGTGTTGCGCTATCAGCGCATGCGCGTGATCGATGCGACAAGTGATGCCGCTATCCAATTCGGACCATCCGAGTTGGGAGCCATTGTGGAGGCGGATTGGATCCGGGCTATGCTGATTCAGGCGGCAAAGCGGCAGACGCTGTTGTCGCTGCATACCCATGGGGTTTCCACACTGTCCTGGCAGGATCAAGTCGTCACAGGTGATGCAATCAGTGACCCGATGGATGGAGTGATTCTTGCGGAAGGCCGCCGCGCGGAACTCGCACAGTCGTTGGGGTTTCAAAAAACCGTGACAGCAGACGGGTTTCAGGCGCTCGTGGGTACCTTGGCGTGTACGCTGCCTCATCGGGGCGAAGCATTCCAGATTTTTACGGCTCAAGGACCCTTGGCCTTATTACCATTGCCTGATGTCAATGGTGAGCCACGTGTCAGTGTGGTTTGGTCAATGCGCGACGCTGACGCGCTCGAGCTACAGCGCCTTGATCTGAACACCGTGGTGCAGCGATTAATGCAAGCCAGTGAGCATGTACGAGGATCACTGAACTGGGTACGTCCGGCACACTGGATTTTGCTATCTCAGCATCACTTAGATCGAGATGCGCTAGGTCCTTGCTTGGCAATTGGTGATACCGCGCATGGGATTTTCCCATTGGCAGGATTGGGAGCTAATTTGGGGTTTGCTGATGTCTGCGCTATCGAGGAGGCGCTTGCCGCCCGCTCGAGCGTGGATCCTGTGCGACTTGCACGTGCTGTTGAGCGCGCGCGTCGAATCGAGCACTTGATGACCGCACAGACCATGGCGATGCTGCAGTGGGGGTTCGCATCAACGAATCCTTGGATGTGTCTCATGCGCAGTGCGATCTTCCGGGCGGCTGATCGGATGGGTCCGATCAAAGCCCTTGTTCAACAGTTGGCGGGGTAGACATGTTTACGGGCATTGTACAGGGGCTTGGAACCCTCGTGGCACGACAGGACTCTGGTGGCGTCCGGCAGCTTCGGATTGGGTTACCCGAAGGTCGCGGTGCCGGCTTGGTCGTTGGTGCATCGGTTGCCATCAATGGCGTCTGTCTGACGGTGGTCAAGCATGACGGCGATGAAGCCTGTTTTGACGTCATTGATGAGACCCTTCGCTTGACCAATCTGGGGACCTTAGATGTTGGTGCGACGGTAAATGTTGAGCGCGCGGCACGGTTTGGTGATGAAATCGGAGGTCATGTGCTGTCTGGGCATATTATGGGCCTTGCGTCGGTGATTGCGGTCGAGGCGCGTGATGCCAATCTTGAAGTCGTCTTCGAGACGCCTGCGGCACTGCATAAATATCTTCTACCGAAAGGGTATGCGGCGTTCAATGGGGTCTCTTTGACGCTGGGTGAGACGATTCAGAATGGGCGCTGCAGTGTGCATCTCATTCCTGAAACACGACGTTTAACCACCTTCGGGTCGGCGCGGGTTGGCGATCAGTTAAATCTTGAGGTGGACGCACAGACGCAGGCTATTGTGGATACCGTGGAGCGGGTGCTGGCTGAGCGTCTATGACCTGGCAAACGATCTTGCGTCACGCCGTTACGGATCCAGTTGTGCTGGTTCAAACCCTCGGCATTGATGCTGCGATGATCGGACTTGATCACGCTCCGACCTTTCGGGTCAGGGTACCTCACCCTTTTATCGAACGAATGCTGCCAGGGGACGCGGATGACCCACTGCTTCGCCAAGTGCTCTCAATTCAGGCCGAGCATGACATCGTCCCGGGTTATGGATTCGACCCGCTAGAGGAGCATGACGGGATCTTACGTGGGGTGCTCCACAAATATCGTTCACGAGTCCTGGTGGTCTTGCGTGGAGGGTGTGCGGTCAACTGTCGCTATTGCTTTAGACGGCATTTTCCCTATCGTGATAACACCTTCAGACTGGCAGATCTTCCTCTTTTGGTTCAGTACCTGCAGGCGCATCCAGAGGTCAATGAGGTCATTTTTTCTGGGGGAGATCCGCTGATGGCTGACGACCATCAGTTGGCTGAGGTGATCGGTGCGTTGGCGAGTGTGCCGCAGTTGCAGCGCCTGCGTATTCATACCCGATTGCCTGTGGTCATCCCAGCTCGCATTACCAACGAGCTGTGCCATCTGCTAGCGGCCAGTCGACTGCCTGTCGTCGTTGTGCTCCATATCAATCATTCGCAAGAAATTGACCCCACCCTGGCTGCTGCCATCGCACAACTTCGTGGACACTGTCATAGTGTCTTGAATCAATCGGTCTTGCTTCGAGGCGTGAATGATCGTGTATCCGCGCTGGTTGACCTTTCAGAGGCGCTGTTTCGGGTGGGTGTTCAGCCGTACTACCTGAACGTGCTAGATCGCGTGGCGGGAAGTGCGCACTTCGCCATTTCTGATGCTGAGATTGCGACGTTGTACGACACACTATTAAACACCTTGCCCGGATTTTTGGTCCCCAAATTGGTCCGCGAAGTGCCGGGTGTGGGTCATAAAATACCTTGGAGCCAAGACACCCAATGATGGCGCTGTTATTAACGTGGTTGGTCGGCGCTTGGGCTGTTGGCTCGCTGGTACGCCTGATGGGAATGCCCCCTTTGGTGGGCTACCTGATTGCAGGCGCACTCTTTGCCGCGACAGGCTTTGACGATACCTCGGATATTCTGGCGGTGCCTGCAGAAGTGGGCGTTGAGCTACTGCTGTTTGCCATCGGCCTCAAACTCAATCCTCGTGCATTATTACGTGGTGATTTGACCTGGGTGACTTTGGCCCATTTGCTGGTCAGCGGATTACTTATTGTTGGTATTTTGGGCACCAGCTTGCCGATTGAAGTGCGCTTTGCGTTAGCGATGACACTTGGTTTTTCCAGCACGGTTGTCGCGGCCAAAGCATTGGAGACCCGTCGAGAGATTCGGGCATTTCATGGGCGTTTATCGATCAGTATTTTGGTGTTGCAAGATATTGCGGCAGTTGCCCTCCTGGCAGTTGGTGGTAATCAAGTCCCATCGATCTGGGCACTGGGACTATTTGCCATCCCGCTTGCCACACCGCTTGCACGTGCCGCCCTCGATCGCCTTGCTATCGATGCAGAGTTGGAGTTGTTACTTGGATTGATCGTTGCGTTGCTTCTTGGTGCGACTGCATTTAAGGCGCTTGGCGTCAGTGGTGAGCTGGGCGCGCTGGTGATGGGGATGGTGTTTTCCAATCATCGCGCATCGAAGCCGATTGCGCAGCATCTGTGGGGCTTGCGTGAGTTACTTCTTATCGCCTTTTTTGTGCGGGTTGGGATGCAAGTACCACTCTCTGCGCCGCTTCTGTTGGAGGCGCTGCCGTTTATCGCACTGCTTCCTCTTAAGATGGCGTTGTTATTTGCGTTTCTCCTGTGGATTCGGCTCCGGGCCTACACCGCGTTTCTGATGGTGATGACGCTGATGTCCTATTCCGAGTTTGCCTTGATCGTGGCCGCATCTTGGGCGGATAGCGGTCTCATTTCATCCGATATTCTTTCACTATTCGCAATTACGGTGACGTTGAGCTTCATGATCTCTGCACCCTTGAATCGCTTCAGTCATGAGATTTATGACCGCTTTGAATCGAAACTGTGCCGATTTGAACGCAATGAACGGCATCCCGACGAGCAGCCCTTGACCCTGGGAAGCGCACAAGTCGCGGTGTTGGGAATGGGGCGTATTGGAACAGCGGTCTTCGACGGGTTGCATCAGGCAGGGGTTCCCGTGGTTGGTTTGGATGCCGATCCTGGGAAAATTGAGGCCCATCTCGACGCAGGACGGCGAGTCGTCTTTGCAGATGCCGAAGACCCGGGCTTTTGGAATAAACTCCGTTTCGGAAAATTACGCGCGATCATTTTGACGATGCCAGACCCAGAAGCACTGTGTATCGCTGTTCGTCGGCTCCGAGGCACTGGATTTCAGGGAATTATTGGAGTGAGTACGCGATCACGACACACTCTGCCCATGATCGAAGCCGCTGGTGCTGACCTGATTTACGATGCACATGATGCGGCAGGCTTTGGCCTCAGTCAGGCTTTGATGCGTCGTCTGGACGAGCCGCCAGTAACGTATCCCGCGCCTCATTGACCAGGGCGGCCAGATAGTCTGTTCCAGCTTTGTCTGGGTGCATTTTCCCCATCAGCCGGCGATGCGCAGCACGGATGTCTGCAGTGCTTGCCGTTGGTTCAACACCAAGAATTTCAGCAGCACGTTTGACAGTCATGGGGCCTTCCGGCTCGCGCCGCTGCGAAGTCCCTGCACTGGCTGCGCCAGCTGCTCCTGCCGCGGCACCAAGGCCAAGAATTTGTCGAATCCGGGGCAACAAGCTTAATAGTCCACGCATTGACCAGAGGCGACGGCCAAATGCGGCGAATGGCGCAGCAATTGCGGCAAGTGCTGGAAGCTTCCCGGTGACCACCAAACCCAAGATCAGCAGTGCAATTCCACCACCAATAAGCTTCCATTTATTGGCCTGCACCCACGTGCGTGATGAACCACGATTGAGGAGGTAGAACAGCAGTAACACGGCAGCAATCAGGATCAATAGACGCATGCGTTTCTCAAATGCAGGTGAATCCACATAGTTGATCTATTCATGGCTGTGAGTATGCACTTTTCAAGACATGTCTGCCCAGTCAACGGCGGTATCCTTGGGTTCGCTCGTCGCTCCAAGTCGGGTGCCAGTTTGATACAAATCAATGTTGTTCTAGAAACGCCGGCGTAATGAGCTGGACAAAACTCGGACAACCTTGAGACACTCTGGTGATGAGCGTATCTGAAACAACATCCAACGTCGATCAAACGCCTCGCCATCCGATCCGGTTAGTCGCCAATCGGACGGGGTTAACTGTCGATTTGATTCGGGCGTGGGAAAAGCGGTACCACGTGGTGGATCCTGCGCGGAGTGAGACGCAGCGTCGGCTGTATTCCGATTATGATATTGAGCGCCTCCGGTTGATACGGATCGCAAAGCAGGCGGGTCGTCGTTTGAACGATGTTGCCAGTCTTCCCCTCGTGAGCTTGCGCGCGGTTGTCTCAGAAGAGTCACGATTTCAAGGCGCGATCGAGCCGGCATTGACCCGCGAAGTGTCCTGGACACAGTCAACACATACCCTCGACCAATCTGATTTAGTGGATCGACTGCTCTATAGCATCGCCATGATGGACCAATTGCGATTTGATCAATTGCTTCAACAGGCATTGGTCGATCTGTCGCTTCCTGATTTTTTAGAACAGGCACTCGCACCATTGTTGGCGGAAATAGGCGAGGCAACACGTCGAGGGCAGCTACGGATTGCCCACGAACATATGGCAACTGCACACTTGAGAACCTTTTTGGGGGCCTTGCGCTTTCGGGAAGTCTTTACTGGAAGTGAGCCCAAAATCGTGATCACTACTCCGACTGGACAGTTGCATGAATTGGGCGCGTTGATGATTGCCGCACTTGTCTCGATCGATGGGTGGCAGCCGATTTATTTGGGTCCAAATACGCCTGCCGATGAGATCATTGCTGCTGTCAAGCAGTCGGGGGCGAAGGCGGTGTCCTTGAGTTTGACTTATCCAGCGGATGATCCCCGGATTCCGCTTGAGTTGACTCGATTACGCGCACAATTATCGGATGATGTGGCGCTGTTCGTCGGAGGGTCTGCAATGCTGGGTCATCAAGAGCTGATTCAGCGATTGGGGTTGCAGACCGCGACAACCCTAGATGGCTTTCGCGCCTCACTCATGCAATCCCGCACGTCGTTGCGTTGACGTCTGTGAGAGATCGATGCAACTACCAGAGTTAAAGAAGTTAGTCGCCCAGTCCATTCCCTTGACGATTGAGATTCATGCATTTGAAGGGATCATCTATTTGGTCGAGATCGTGCTGGCTGAGCGCCGTCAATTTCTGAAAAATTCCAGCGGCGAGAATGCAGTCTATAAGTCGTCGACTGCCGCAGGGATTGCTCTAGCAGCAGTCGGTGCAACATCGGCGGTAATCGTTCATCAGTGTGCATACGACGAGGTGATCGGCCATGAGCCATGCCAGTCGGGCGACTCGCATTTGCGCACGCCGATGGATTTACGTGCACTGGCGCGTCTTGCCTAGTTGCCTTAGAGCTCGAGCTGATTCCGTCGCTGACAGAGTGCAAGATACTCTGGCGTGTTGTCACCGTTGAGCGCGCCGTGCCGAATTGCAAAATCCAGGATGACCAGATTGCAATTGTATTTGAACCGGTTCGTCGTCCGAATAATGTCCAGCACATCCGCCAGGGGAAGTTTCTCAAATGAGTCGACTTCGCCATCTGTACATTCTGGATGAAAGTCTTCTGGGAGTGCCAGGTCATAGCAAAACAGCACATCCCGCTTTAATCCTCTGCCATCGCTGTGACAGTAGCTGATGGTCCCTACCGGCACTGCATCTTGTGCTAAAGCGGGTGGGATACCCGCTTCCTCCTTGCACTCTTTGCTGAGATTCGCAAACAGCGTCAACCCGGCTGGCTGCCCTCCGCCGACCATATTATCGAGCATCCCAGGAAAGGTGGGCTTTTGGTGTGATCGGGTTGCGATCCAGAGTGCGCTGCCTGATTGGGACGGCACATAACCATTTAAGTGGACACCGAACGTGAGGCAGCCCATTAAGGCGGTCAGCGTGCGTTCCATGGTGAATCGGGTCGGTTCAGCGACAGTCGCTTTCACTGGAAAGGCTTCTCCAACCCATTGCAACAGCAGCCCACTGTTGAATGCGATTCGCGCGAAGTCAGCAAATGCGCTGGTAATCTCTTCAGTAGTGCCAGGCATGACCTGCAGGGTTTGTCCCGTGCGACGCAGAATGCCATGGTCCAAGGCCGCATCGCGCAGGGGTGCTTGGACATACCCAAGCAGAGCATTCTCTTGATACCACCCTTCCCAAAGTGAGAGGTCTGCATTGTGCGCATGGTCGTAGTGGCGAAGAAAGCTCATCGTCGACTCCAGTAGACGGCAAAGAGGGGCATCAATGAGCCCATGGCGATCACACGGATCAGGTGATGTGTTGTCACATAGAGGCCATCTGCGCCTTGCTCGAGAGCCAGCACAGGCATCACTTGAAAGGCGCCGGGCATGAATGCTAATAGCGTATCGATGAGCGGTATATCCAACAGCGAGGATACCAACCAGGCACCGATGGATGCGATGCAGACAGCAATGCCTGTGGAGAGAATTGCAGGACCGAGAGCTTGCGACACCACGCGTAACCCCTGTCGAATCGTATCAATGCCAATTTTCCAACCAAAGATCATCATTGCAGCGAGAAAGGCAGTGGTGGGGATATGCACATCGATCCAGCCCATGGCGTTGGGAATGCCGGCGGCGAGTGCACCGGCGATGAGGCTCGGTGTTGGAATATTCAGCCGGTCGAGTCCAAATGCGATGAGTGCACCAATAATAAAGATTCCGATCCAGGACAGATTGGACGCATCAACTGCTGCTGGCAGGGTACTGACAGTCTGATGGGTATTGAATTGGTGGAGAACGACCGGAACGAATACGGTCAGCAGGGTTAACCGGAGACTCTGGAAGACCGCAACCTGTGGTAGTTGTCCCCGGTAATGGTCAGTGAGTGTGAGGGCGACTGAGAGATTACCGGGTGAAGCGGCCATATGCGCACTGATCGGATCGAGGTCAAATAACCACCGATTGATCCATCCGACAATCCACAGGATGACGCACATGGTGACCACCAGGATGGCCATGGATCCAGGCCAATGCATCGCTCGTAGCAGAAAGTCTGGCGTGACTTGGGCGCCAAGGGCAAGTCCCACGATGAGGATAGCGCCTCCCTGTGCGTAATGACCTGGCCCCTCTCGATCATTCTTGAAATAGGCCAGTAATCCCGCCCCTAGAATCGGCCCCATGAGCGCCCCGAGTGGGATTGTCAGCCATTCAAAGATTGCAGCAAAGAGGACAGATACTGCCAAGAATTGCGCAAAGAGCCCCCAGTTTTTTGGCCATAGACTAGGCATCGAATGCGATTTCGATCAGACCATTCTCTAGGATCCGGAGTGGATAGACCGTTGTTGCCTCATAAGCGGGTGGACTCAGGGCTTGACCTGTTCGAATGCAGAACTGGGCTCCGTGGCGGGGACATGCAATCGTGCCATTGACATAGTAGCCACCGCAGAGGCCTGAATCGTCATGTGTACAGCGATCCTCGATCGCGTACACGTTCTGACCTTCACGAAAAACGAGCACATCAACTTGATCAAATTCAAAGCGTTCATAGGAACCATCAGCCAGCTGATCAATGGCCGTCAGGGGAATCCAGGTACTCATCATCTATCCTTAAAAGAGGCCTGTTTCAAGTCGTGCTTCTTCCGTCATTCTGGTGGGATCCCATGGTGGCTCAAACACCAAAGCGACCTCAGCCTGGTCAATGGCAGGCAGCGCTTCTAACTTTGCTTTGATGTCACGCGTTAAGACCGGTCCCATACCACATCCCGGAGCTGTCAGTGTCATCTCAATCTTGACATGTTGTCGACCGTCAATGAGTGTTGAGAGACGCAGATCGTAGATGAGGCCCAGATCAACGACATTGACCGGGATTTCTGGATCGAAACAACTCCGAAGTACGGTCCAGACTTGGTCTTCGAGAGGTTCGTCGGGTGTCGCTGTCTCGATGGGTTGGGACACGTCGAATGCGGCCAACTGGCTGGCTTCAAAGCGCGCGAGTCGCCCATCTAATTCAAGACTGACACTATCGCCAAGCGCTTGCGTGACCTTTCCGGTTTGGCCTTGTTCCATCACCAGGGGCAACCCTTGGGGCACCTGTTGTCCAACGACGCGATGTGTTGCCGTGAGGGCCGTTCCAGGAGTCAAAGATTCGAATGCACGCATTAGTCAGTCAACATGCCAATGACTCGGTCCAATGCATTCATAAAGCGCTCGATTTCCTCACGGGTATTGTAAAACGCCAAGGAAGCGCGAGCGGTGCCGGCTAACCCAAAGTGCTCCATGGTTGGCATGGCGCAATGGTGTCCTGTCCTGACGGCAAAACCGAGCTGATCAAGTAGTGTGCCCACATCAGTCGGATGTGCACCAACCACATTGAACGAACAGACGCTCACCCACTTGTTTGGGCTCCCAAGTACCTGAATTTTAGGATGGGCTTGCATCGCCTGAATGAGGGTTGCATGTAGAGTCTCTTCATGATGAATCGCTGCGTCGAAGTCGATGCTGTCGAGGTAATCGAGCGCAGCTGCAAATCCAATGGTATCCGCGATATTCGGAGTACCTGCCTCAAACTTCCAGGGCAAGACGTTGAAAGTGGTGCCTGAAAAACTGACCCTTTCAATCATGTCGCCGCCACCTTGCCACGGTGGCAACTCTTCCAGGAGTGGGCGGCGTCCAAACAGCACTCCAATCCCAGTCGGTGCGCATAATTTGTGGGCACTGATCGCGTAAAAATCAGCCCCAAGCTCGGCGACATTGACGCGCATGTGCGGCGCAGCTTGGGCTCCATCAATCACCGAATACGCGCCAACCTCACGAGCGAGTTGGACGAATCCGGGAATATCGTTGATTGCGCCAATGGCATTGGAGACATGTCCGACTGCGATCACTTTCGTGCGTCCCGGTACGGCTAATGCCTTGGCCTCTGTCAGTGACAGCTCACCGCGCGCATTGACCGGAATTTTTGTCACGATAATGCCGTGTGTCGTTGCCAGTTGTTGCCAGGGAACAATATTGGCGTGGTGTTCGGTCTCACCGACGAGTACTTCGTCGCCGGGTGATAGTCGCGTGGCCAGAACTTGAGCGACCAGATTCAGGCCCTCCGTGGCTCCACGCAGGAGAATGATTTCGCCTGGGTCGGTCACCCCAAACCACTGTCCAATCCGCACCCGCGCGCCCTCGTAGGCATCGGTTGCCTCGCCACTGAGGGTGTGAACACCCCGATGGACATTGGAATTGGTCGCTTCATAGTAATGGGCAATGGCGTCTAATACTCTCTGTGGTTTTTGCGAAGTCGCTGCATTGTCAAAATAAACCAACGGCTGGCCATGCACTTGGCGCGCGAGGATCGGAAAATCAGATCGGACTGCCTGGATATCAAACATCGATTGAATCCTGTAATTCTCGAATGAGGTCGCCATGCTTGAGGGTACCGAGTAGCCGCCGCTCAATATCCGTCCGAATGGCGGTATCACCGAGCACATCAATGACCCGCTCAGCAAATGCATATTGTAACAATGCGCGCGCATCCGCTGCTGATAGCCCACGTGATC
Organism: Litorivicinus sp.; assembly: GCA_018401755.1. Classification (GTDB taxonomy): domain Bacteria; phylum Pseudomonadota; class Gammaproteobacteria; order Pseudomonadales; family Litorivicinaceae; genus HIMB30. The sequence goes on along the minus strand of JAGYKJ010000006.1, from coordinate 38,434 downwards.
GCAAATAAAACAGCTCTGTGGCGTTTAAGCTACCGACCGTACACCCGTGGCTTGCAGTGACGTCATCGGCGTAGATTTCGAGTTCCGGCTTCGGGTTGACCCGACTGCGTTCTGATAACAATAAGTTCGCAATGGATTGTTCTGTTGCAGAGCGTTGCGCGTCCTTTGCAATGTACACGCGTCCATTCAAAGTCGCTTCGCCTTGTCCATCGACCATGGTGCGGTAGGTCATGGCACTGGTGGTGTGTCCGACGCAATGATTCACATCGAGATGAATGTCATGGTACTGCTGTCCACCCGTCACCAAGAGCCCATGGCATTGGGTGTGAGCATGCGGCCCAACCAAGTCCACAGTCAGATCAAGGCGCGCCAGCTGAGCCCCAAAATCGGTGACAAAGTGCCGAAACTGCGCGTTTTTATCGACTGTCACATGGGTTGTATGGAAGAGATGTGCGCCTTCTCCCGCGGTTTGCATACGGACTTGATCCATTTGTGCATCGCGCGCGAGTGTGATCAAAACAGTCCATTCAGAGAGTGTTTTTGTTGCATCCGTGGTCTCTTCAAAGCGCTCATCAAGATGCAGGTGTGCGTTGGCACCCACCCGAATCACGCACAGCCCGAAGGCTGCGGATGAGGCGGTATTTGCAAAATGAGTGAGATCCAAACGGACCTGTTGTCCAGCCTCGATGGTAATGACCCAAGGCACATCTGCGAGTGCCTGCGCGGCAGCTTGAAACCCATGCCTGCCTCGTAGGCGTGCTAATTGAGCTGACTCGCTGTCTGTGAGTGGTCCTTGGGTGATCGTCAATCCAGGGGTACTGGGGAGATTCACGAACTGACCTTGTGAGACGCCAAAGGTATCCGCTTGTTGGACGTGGGGTGATGCCTCAATCCAAGCGGTTCGAGCTAGCACACGTGTCGGTACGTACTTCCATGCTTCCGTCCGTTTCGTGGGTAATCCCAGTGCCATGGCATGACGGGCGGCATCAGATTGACGAGATTCGAGCAATGTATCAAGACCGGTCATGCCGCACGAATCCCTTCATAACCCTCTTTTTCAAGGCGTTGTGCCAGACTGAAATCACCGGAGAGTTTGATTTCGCCGTCGGCAAGAACGTGCACGTAGTCAGGTTTGATAATATCGAGTAAGCGCTGGTAGTGGGTCACTAAGATGATGCTGCGGTCTCCGCCGCGTAGCAGGTTGACCCCTTCACCAACGATCCGCAGGGCGTCTACGTCGAGACCCGAGTCGGTTTCATCAAGGATCGCAAGTGTTGGCTCCAGCAATTGCATTTGCAGAATTTCATTGCGTTTTTTTCGCCGCCAGAGAACCCCTCGTTGACGTTACGGTGCAAAAACGCCTCATCCATTTGCATCACTTTGAGTTTTTCTCGCACCAATCTCAGAAATTCGCCAGCCTTTAATTCGGGTAACCCACGATGCGTTCGCACTGCATTCACAGCCGCTTTCAGAAGATAAATATTTTTAACGCCTGGGATTTCGACCGGGTACTGAAAGGATAAAAACACACCACGCCAGGCCCGCTCTTCAGGCTCGAGCGCCAGTAGATTGTCATCTTGGTAGATCACCGAGCCTTCGGTCACTTCATACTCATCACGACCCGCGAGAATCGAGCTCAAGGTACTCTTACCCGACCCATTAGGCCCCATGATTGCGTGGACCTCGCCGGCTTTCACCTCGAGGTTGATCCCTTTGAGAATTGGCGTTTCGCCCACTCGGGCGTGTAAGTTTTGAATTGTTAACATCAGCCGACGGCTCCTTCTAAGGTAATACCAAGCAGCGCCTCTGCTTCGACCGCAAATTCCATAGGGAGCTTTTGAAAGACATCTTTACAGAAGCCGTTGACCACCATGTTGAGCGCGTCTTCTTCGGTCATGCCGCGGGTGCGTAGGTAGAACAACTGATCATCACTCACCTTTGAGGTGGTTGCTTCATGTTCCAGCTGTGCTGAGGGCTCCTGAACTTCCACGTACGGAAAGGTATGCGCGCCACATTGATCACCGATCAAGAGTGAATCGCACTGCGTGAAATTTCGTGCATCGGTTGCTCCAGGCAAGATTTTGACCAGCCCGCGATACGCATTTTGTCCACGATTCGTGGAAATACCTTTGAAATAATGGTGGATCGAGTGCGGGGTCCGATATGGATCATTTTTGTCCCCGTGTCGGCTTGCTGCTTCTTGCCGGCAACTGCGACTGAATAAAATTCACCGACAGAATCCGCACCTTTGAGAATGCAGCTCGGATATTTCCAGGTGATCGCACTGCCGGTCTCCAACTGTGTCCAACTGATTTTGGAGCGATCGCCGCGGCATTCACCGCGCTTGGTGACAAAATTATAAATCCCACCTTTTCCGTTATCGTCACCGGCAAACCAATTTTGGACAGTCGAGTATTTGATCTCGGCATCGGCCATCGCGACCAACTCGACGACGGCGGCATGGAGCTGGTTTTCATCGCGTTGTGGCGCGGTACAGCCCTCGAGGTAGGAGACATAGCTGCCTTCCTCAGCAATGATGAGAGTGCGCTCGAATTGGCCGGTATTTTGTTGGTTAATCCGAAAATAGGTGGACAGTTCCATTGGACACCGAACCCCTTTGGGGATGTACACGAATGACCCATCCGAGAAGACCGCCGAGTTTAGGGCTGCATAGTAATTGTCCTGTTGTGGAATGATGGTGCCGAGATGTGCTTTGACCAACTCAGGATGGGAATGCACCGCTTCTGAAAGAGGACAAAAAACCACACCTGCCTCCAGTAATTTGTCCTTAAAGGTGGTCACGACACTGACCGAGTCAAAGACTGCATCGACGGCAACGCCCGCAAGCATCATTTGTTCTTCAAGTGGAATGCCGAGTTTGTTGTAGACCTCAATCAGCTCGGGATCGACTTCATCCAAACTCTGTGGGCCATCGCCTTTCTTTCGAGGGGCTGAGAAATAGCTGATCGACTGAAAATCGATTGGGGGATATGCAACATGGGCCCAATTCGGCGGAGTCATCGTGAGCCAGATTTGGTAGGCCTTCAGGCGCCATTCCAACAACCATTCTGGCTCATTTTTCTTTGCCGAAATCGCCCGAATGACGGATTCATCCAATCCGGGCGGAAACGTATCGGAATCAATGTCCGTGACAAACCCGTATTTGTATTCTTGATCAACCAACTGATCCAGGTCTTGGTCCGTGCGCATATCTGTCCTCACACTATCTGTCGTGCGGCAATCCGATCGTGTGATCGGTCTTGCAATTGTGTTGGGCTGACCAGGTCCGCCAAGCTCACTTCCGTGAGCATGGCATTGACGCGATCCCCGAGTTCACGCCAGCGCGACATGATGGAGCAATGATCTGTCATTTTGCAGAGTTGCTCGTCTGTGCCGCATTCCGTGATGGCGAGTCGGCCTTCAATGGCCTCAATAATTGCCTTGACCGGAATCTCTGATGCCGGTCGGGCGAGTGCATAGCCTCCCTGTGCGCCTTGGGCTGACACCAGCAAGCCAGCGCGAGTCAGAAGTTTGAGGACCTTGACGCAGGTCGGTTTGGGGACCTTGGTCTGCTCAGCCAGTTCATGCGCAGCCCAGCGCATATGCGGGTGCCTGGCCATGACGGCCAGCAATACGGACGCATAATCTGTCAGCTTGCTGAGTTTGATCACGATGCACCTCACTGTGGGTGCACATTATATAGGACTTATATGGTCCTATATCAATGATGAATTCCGTTTTTCAGTCGCGCGGCTTCTTGCTTGAGTCGATCGAGCATGGATGCAAGCCCGTTAGCTCGGGTAGCAGATAGATGCTGGCTGAGGCCAATCGCTTCAACAAACGCGGGCGGTGTATTCAATACGGCATCGGCGGATGCGCCTGAGTAGAGTCGGGTGACCAGTGCGATCAACCCAGACACGATGGCTGCATCCGAGTTCGCGTGAATTTCCAAGGCATCCGATGTCCCTGCCACATGCATCCACACTTGGGATTGGCAGCCACGGACCAGATGCCTGTCTGTCTTGAGGTTGGCATCCATTTCTGGGAGCTCACGTCCTAAGTCAATCAGATATTGATATTTATCCATCCAAGACTCAAAAAAGGCGAACTCCTCGATGATTTCTTGCTGCCGAGCGTGTAGATCCATGCATGCCTCACTGTTTTCAGGCTTGAGAGGGTATACTCATACGTCATTTTCTCAAGCTCCAGTGGTTCTGTATGTCCAATCCGTATTCAATCCAAGTCACCGCCGCGAATTTTGAATCCGACGTCCTGATGCAGTCACGCACCACGCCGGTCTTACTCGACTTTTATGCCGAGTGGTGCGGGCCCTGTAAAAGCCTCGGTCCGATTTTGGAGAAATTGGCTGGGGAATATGCGGGGGCCTTCATCCTCGCCAAAATCGATTCGGATGCGGAACAAATGTTGGTCGCGTCGATGGGAGTGCGCTCCCTGCCAACGGTTGTTCTGTTTAAAGATGGTCAGCCGGTCGACCATTTCATGGGCGCTCTTCCTGAGGGTGAGATTCGTACCATGCTGAATAAGCATGTCGAGGCCCGCGAAGACGCACCCGACGTACGTGCCAAAGCGATGGTTGAGGCAGGTCAGTACGACGATGCAATCGCCCTCTATCAATTGCTGCTAGCCGATGATCCTGAAAATCACGGGATGTATTTGGAGATGGCCTTGGCTTTGCTTGCGAAGGGGGACATCGATAGTGCGGAAGCGATCGTCTCCCGGCTGCCGGATGTGCAGAAGTTAGATCCCAGAGCAAAAGCGGTCATGGCTGGAAAGCTGTTTCTCGAGATTTTGGCTGAAGGACCAGATCGCGCGACATGCGAAGCGCGATTGGCGGCCAATGCAGAGGATTCAGAGGCTGCCTACTTGTTGGCGGCGCATGCCATGCTGATGGATGACGCAGATCGGGCGATCGCATTACTGTTGGACCTGATCCGTCGTGATCGTGCATTTAAGGATGACGGTGCGCGTGTATTGCTCGTTAAAATCTTTGATCGGCTCGGCGTGGAAGACCCGCGCGCCCGTCAAGGGCGACGGCAGTTGGCGACCTTGTTGATGGTGTAAGGGATGCTCGAGAAACCCACCCACTTTATACGCACCAAGATCGCTGAACAGATCAAGCAAGGGCAGTTAGATGTGCCTGTCACACGCTTCCCCCCTGAACCCAACGGCTATTTACACATCGGCCATGCGAAGAGCATTTGCCTGAATTTCGGGTTAGCTCAAGAGTTTGGAGGACGTTGTCATTTGCGTTTTGATGATACCAACCCGGCGAAGGAGTCGCAGGAGTACATCGATGCGATTGAAGCCGATGTTCGTTGGCTAGGATTTCAGTGGGATGCGCTGCATCACGCCTCGGACTATTTTGAGACCCTCTATCAGTGGGCGGTGCATTTAATACAGCATGGCGATGCCTATGTGGATGAGCAGTCTGCGGAGGCGATTCGCGCGACTCGTGGCACGCTGACAGAGCCTGGGGTCGAGAGTCCCTATCGAGATCGAGCAACCGCAGAAAACGTAGCTCGCTTTTCGCAAATGCGTGCAGGTGAACTCCCGGACGGTGCGGCGGTGCTTCGGGCAAAGATTTCGATGGCGAGTCCCAATCTCAATCTTCGTGATCCAATCATTTACCGGATTAAGCACGTCTCGCATCCGCGAGCAGGTGACGCCTGGTGCATCTATCCGACCTATGATTTTGCGCACGGGCAGTCTGATGCGATTGAGGGGATTACGCACTCATTGTGCACCCTGGAATTCGAAGACCACCGTCCACTGTACGAATGGTTTTTAAAGAAGTTACCTGTGCCATCCAAGCCGAAACAAACGGAGTTCAGTCGTCTCGAGCTGGAAGGCACGGTGACTAGCAAGCGAAAACTCAACACGCTGGTCACGGAAGGGTATGTGCAGGGGTGGGATGATCCACGGATGCCAACCATTGCGGGCTTGCGTCGGCGCGGATATTCCCCTGAGGGTATTCGATTATTTTGCGAACGCATTGGTGTGACGCGAAAGCCAAACACCATCGAGTATCAAATCTTAGAGGGCGCGGTTCGGGATGATCTTGAGGGGCGCGCACAGAAGGGTTTGGCGGTGCTTGACCCGATCCGGGTTGTGGTGGACAACTGGACTGAGAGCCCGCTTGCGTTGGAGATTCCCTGGCACCCAAAGCACCCTGAGTATGGGTCGAGAGTCGCCTATTTTGGACCCGAACTCTGGATTGATCGGTCTGATTTTGAAGAGGATCCACCAGAAGGATTTTTCCGACTAACCCCAGGTGGATCAGTCCGACTGAAGTACGGGTTTATTGTCGATCACGTGGAAACAATTCGGGTCGATGGTCGTATCGAGACCTTGATTGTACGGTATGACCCGGCGACGCGTTCTGGACAGGATCAATCCGGTCGCAAGGTAAAGGGGACGATTCACTGGGTGGATGCGAATACCGCCCAGCGCGTTGCCATTCGGTGGTATGGACCCTTGTTCACGGTGCCGGATCCTGCCCGCGCGGATGAACTGGCCTCGGTCATCAATCCAGAGTCATTGATTAAACGCACGGCTTGGGTTGAGCCCGCCATGGCGGTGTGTCAACCCGACGCCTATTGGCAGTTTGAGCGGCTGGGCTTCTTCAAACAGGATCCAGAGAGCACGCCGAAGCATGTGGTGTATAACCTCACCGTTGGGTTGAAGGATCAGTGGGCAAAGAAACAGAGTTAGGCGATCTCCTCACTGAGCAGGTTGATCGTGCGGGTGCTGATTTTGATCGGTTATCATCCATTGATGCCATGGATCGTTTGGTTGCCCACCAAGCGGAGGCCGTGGCCGTTGTGGCTCGAATTGGGACAGTGTTGGCGCATGCTTCGGACGCGGCTGCCGAGCGCTTGCGGGCAGGTTCTGGGCGCATCATTTATGGAGGTGCTGGGACCTCGATCCGACTGGGTGTGCAAGACGGTGTGGAGTTGACCCCCACCTTTGGCTGGCCATTTGAGCGTCTTGGGTTTTGCATCGCTGGTGGCTTCGATGCCCTCCTCCGTGCACAAGAGGGTGCCGAAGATGATTACGCCGCTGGGCAAGCCGCTGTGGCTGAGTTAGATGTGACTCGCGATGATGTGGTCCTGGCAATTGCGGCCTCGGGTCGGACGCCCTACACCTTAGGGGTGGCAGAGGCGGCAAGGGCGCGCGGCGCCATGACGTTAGGCTTCGCGAATGTGCCTGATGCCCCATTATTTTCGATGGTGGACTTCGCAATTTTGTTGCAAACAGGCCCCGAGGTATTATCCGGGTCGACCCGTTTGGCAGCAGGTACTGCACAGAAGATTGCGCTGAATATGTGGTCGACCGTCGCGATGACGCGATTGGGCCGTGTCTGGGGAAATCAGATGATTTGCGTTCAGGCAACTAACGCGAAATTACGCGCGCGCCAATTGCGCATCTTGATGGACTTCAGTGGATGTTCCAAAGAGCAGGCGCGGATGCGTTTGGAAAACTCGGAATGGGATCTTTCCAAGGCTTTGGGCCGCGATTAGGGCTCCTGGTTCGATGGTGCGAGGCTCGGATCGAGTGTGAGCATTGCATCATGGTGAGACAAAAAGACCTGACCAGTGAGGAGTTGCTCAAAGCCTGCTCGTCGCAATCGATCCATCACAGGCCCTTTAACCTCCGATAGATGAAAGCGGATGCTGAGCGATTCGAGGCGGAGGTTGATCGATTCCAAAGCCTCTAATCCAGATGCGTCAATCTCGTTGATGGCGGCGCATTGGAGCACCAAGTCGGTCAAGACTGGCGTCTCGGTCAGCAGCTCCGCCACCGCGTCCTCGAGTGTATGGCTGTTGAGAAAAAACAACATTTCATCGAACCGGATTGCAAGAACTGACTGACTCTGGATGACTGTGTGACGCAGATGATTGCGATAGTGCTGGGTACCCGGCACATTGCCAATGATCGCCACGTGCGGCCGTGCAATTTTCGCGACCAAGAAAGCAATTGAGAATGCGATCCCAGCTAAAATACCGGCTTCGACGCCGACCAACAAAACCACGGCAATGGTTGCCATCATGGCTGTAAAGTCTGATTTAGAAAACACCCAAACCCGCTGGATGCTCTTGAAATCAACCAGTGACAACACTGCAACGATGACTGTTGCGGCAAGCACTGCTCGGGGTAAATACTCAAACAAAGGCGTGAGAAAGAGTGCGGTTAAGGCAATCATCACGGCGGTAAAGACACCTGCGAGCGGGGTTTGAGCCCCTGCGTCGAAGTTCACCACAGATCTAGAAAATCCCCCTGTGACAGGAAATCCACCACCGAGACCACTGGCGAGATTGGCCGCACCCAACCCAATCAGTTCTTGATTGGGTTCGATGCGTTGTCGACGCCGCGCAGCAAGCGTATGCCCGACACTGACCGACTCTACAAATCCCACGATACTGATCAAGATGGCAGCCGGAATGAGTTCACGGGCGAGCGTGAAATCCAAGGGCGGCAGGTGGGGGATGGGGAGACCCTCGGGAATGAGTCCCACGATCGCAACCCCTTGTTCGTGCAATTGCCAGCCAGCCACGCATCCGGTAGTGACGATGATGGCAAGCACAGGTCCCGTTTTTGCGAAAATATCCGCGAGCTTTGGAGTGAGCCCAAGACGAGATAACACTGGTTTGAGTCCAGAGCGAACCCAGAACAGGAAGCCAATGGTGATGACACCAATCACGACAGTCGGACCGTTGGTTTGATCGAGGTGTCGCCAAAGATCAAGAACAATAGCGGGGAGATCGTGGCCCGACACCGGAACGCCGAGAATGTGTTTCAGTTGGCTGATCGCGATCAGCACTGCAGATGCACTGATAAATCCAGAGATCACCGGGTGCGATAACAGGTTGGCAAGAAAACCGGCACGGGCAATGCCGAGGCCGATCAGCACGACCCCCGATAACAGGGAGAGCAGGATTGCAGCACCTAAATATTCGGGGGTTCCTGGTGCGGCGACCTGACTGACCGCCGCGGCTGTCATCAAGGACACCACTGCGACTGGCCCAACTGCGAGCGTCATGCTCGAACCAAACAGTGCATAGGCTATTAGCGGCAGGATGGATGCATAGAGACCGACCTCCGGGGGCAGGCCTGCAAGCATGGCATAGGCCAGAGACTGCGGGATCAGCATGATTGTGACAATGACCGCAGCAACCGCGTCATCAGTCAGATACCGATGATCATACCGTCGGATCCAATGCAAAATCGGAGCCCGAATCATGGAAGCCTCATGCCTTGGCCTGTTCGCAATCGTGAGATGCGCCCGCCGGCTGGTTGGGCGCGCGCTGACGCATCATAAACGATGCGCAATATCCATCACCGAAAGACCCGCTTGATCGACGGTTTCCACCAACTGACTTGGATCTGTCTTCCCAGACTCACTCAGCGCCCAGAGCTTCGCACAACGCGCACCGCTGCGGCAGTACGTTAGAATCGGTTTCGGCAGCTCGGCGAGCAATTGGCCGTGTGCATCGACATCGGCGTCGGTGATATGGCCTCCATCGACGGGTAAATACGCAAAGGTCAAACCCGCACCTGCAGCCAGGGATGCCACGGCATCACTGGTGACATGTGGCTCACCCTCTTGATCCGGGCGATTACACACAATCGATCGAAAGCCAGCTGACTGAATGGCGTCAATGTCCGTTGCAGTGATTTGGTCGGCAACCGAAATCTCGTCAGTGAGTTTGCGAATTAACATGTCATCTCCTTACACGGCATCCAGTGGAATTTTCAAATAGCGAGTGCCATTTGCCTCTGCAGGGGGTAATTGCCCTGCGCGCATATTGATCTGCACCGATGGCAGGATCAAGGTGGGCATCGAAAGCGTCTGATCTTTTGCCGTCCGCATTGTGACAAATTCTTCCTCGGAAATCCCTGTGTGCACATGAATATTGGACCTGCGCTGTGCCTCGACCGTGGTTTGGTAAGTTAATTCGCGGCCATTTGGAAGGTAGTCATGACACAGAAACATGCGTGTCTCGGGTGGCAGCGCCAGGAGTCGCTGGATACTTTGGTACAGTGTCCGCGCATCACCGCCGGGGAAGTCACATCGTGCGGTGCCGTAGTCCGGCATAAATAGCGTGTCGCCGACAAAGAGTGCATCACCAATGAGATAGGACATGCACGCAGGAGTATGTCCAGGGGTATGCATTGCAGTCGCAGTCATGCCACCGATCTGAAAGGTTTCGTTGTCATCGAACAGTGCGTCGAATTGAGAGCCATCTCGCTTAAATTCTGGTTCGACATTAAATAGTGCAGCAAATATCGTTTGGACATCCACAATGTGATTACCAATGCCGATTTGTCCTCCAAGTGCGCGGTGTAGATAGGGCGCGGCGCTTAAATGATCGGCATGCACATGCGTCTCGAGAATCCAGTCCACGATGAGATCGTCTGCTTGGATCATGGCAATGACACGGTCGGCACTCTCTGTTCTTGTACGGCCACTTGCCGCATCATAATCGAGCACGGAATCAATAATTGCACAGTGTGCGGAGTCTGGATCCTTGACCACATACGTCAGTGTCCAAGTAGCGGCATCGAAAAATGCGCGAACATCAGGTTTGATCATGATCGGTCTCCATAGATAGAACGTCGAGGAATAAGTATATTCCGCACGGAAGGAATTGGGCAGTGTGCGTGTGCGTTTGTCACATTGAGGATCATTGGGAGAATAGAATGACTGAGTTTACGCCGGGTTTGTCTGTATTGGGGGGATTATTCATTGGTCTCTCAGCTGCACTCGGATTCGTTTTTTTTGGGCGGGTGATTGGGATAAGCGGCATCTTGGGTCGCGCCCTGCACTTTGACTTTGGTGAAATTCAGTGGCGTGTCTGGTTTCTGGCAGGCTTGATTGGCATGCCGCTGGTGCTCGAACTAAGTGTCGGGTCATTGCACGGTTTTGATCCCTCACACCCATTGGCCATGGTGGTGGCAGGCTTATTAGTGGGATATGGCACGCGTCTTGGTTCGGGCTGCACCAGTGGTCATGGGATTTGCGGCATTTCTCGATTATCGGTCCGCTCGATTGTTGCAACAGGTTGTTTTATGACCTCTGCGATTCTGACGGTATTTGTCATGCGCCAACTGATTGGGGTGGTCTGATGGGACGTTTCCTTGCCTTGTTAATGGGGGCTACTTTTGGTGGTGGACTTTGGTTGTCTGGGATGCTCAATCCGGCAAAAATTATGAATTTCTTGGATCTTGCAGGGACCTTTGATCCAAGCTTGATTTTTGTCATGGGTGGCGGCATTCCGGTCGCCGCTGCAGGCTACTGGTACATGCAACGACGGACAGTGCCGGTGATTTTTCGTGATATCCAAGTGCCTTTAAGGGCTGCTATTGATCGGAATTTGGTACTGGGAGCGTTGATATTTGGGGTTGGTTGGGGAATCGGTGGGTTATGCCCCGGACCTGCGTTGGCGTCAATATTGATTGCACCAACGACCATCGGCCTGTTTATTGTCGCAATGGCCGCAGGCAGTCTTGCCTATAGTCGCTGGCACGGGTAGTTTCCGCGTCAGTGATACCCTGCGAAAGGATGGATTTTGAGCCTCGTTGCGACCGAAGGATTTGAGCGCCTTGCGCTGAAGACATACTCTGAAAAGGCGTATCTCGATTATTCGATGTACGTCATTCTTGACCGCGCGCTTCCACACATTGCCGATGGCTTAAAGCCAGTTCAACGGCGAATCATCTATGCAATGAGTGAACTGGGCTTATCGGCACAATCGAAACACAAGAAGTCTGCGCGAACCGTTGGTGACGTGCTCGGTAAATTCCATCCGCATGGTGATTCCGCATGCTACGAAGCGATGGTGTTACTTGCCCAGCCCTTCAGTACGCGATATCCCCTCATTGATGGTCAGGGCAACTGGGGATCTCCGGATGACCCTAAAAGTTTTGCAGCCATGCGTTACACAGAGGCACGGCTGACGCCAATTGCCAAACTATTCTTAGATGAACTAGATCAGGGCACGGTCGATTGGCAACCAAATTTTGACGGCACCCTCAAAGAGCCGAAACTCCTGTCAGCGCGAGTCCCGGGCATTTTACTCAATGGGACCACGGGCATTGCCGTGGGAATGGCGACCGATATTCCACCACATAATCTGCGCGAGGTGGTGTCTGCCGCGATCCACCTTCTGGATCATCCTGATGCATCCACTGCGGATCTTTGCCAGTTTATTCATGGCCCTGATTACCCAACTGATGCGGAAATCATCACCGCGCCTGCCGATCTCGAAGCGATCTATGCGACGGGTCATGGGTCGGTTCGAATGCGTGCGACCTATGTGACCGAAGATGGCGATATCGTGATCAATGCATTGCCCTATCAGGCGTCGCCGGCGAAGGTGCTTGAGCAAATTGCGGGTCAGATGAACGCTAAGAAGCTGCCGATGATTGTGGATCTCCGTGATGAGTCAGATCATGAGAGCCCGACTCGCTTGGTGCTCACGCCACGGTCCAATCGTGTCGATTTTGACCAGGTGATGACTCACTTGTTTGCAACGACGGATCTCGAGAAAAGTTATCGAGTAAACGTCAATGTGATCGGGATCGATGGCAAGCCACAAGTCAAAGCATTGGTTCCTCTGCTCAGTGAATGGCTGGCGTGGCGTCGTGACACGGTGACTCGCCGGCTTACCCATCGTCTCGATCAAGTGTTGGATCGTCTGCATGTCCTTGAAGGGTATTTAATTGCCTATCTCAATATTGATGAGGTCATCCGGATTATTCGTGAGGAGGAGGATCCAAAAACGGAATTCATGCGCCGCTTTGGTCTGTCCGAAGTCCAAGCGAACGCCATTTTGGATCTTCGATTACGTCATTTGGCACGTCTTGAGGAAATCAAAATTCAGGCTGAGCAACAAGCCTTAGAGACCGAGCGTTTGGGGCTCGAAGGGATTCTTGGGTCACGCTCGAAAATGACTGCGTTGATTCGTCAAGAACTGACCCGGGATGCAGACACCTATGGGGACGCGCGTCGTTCGCCCATTGTTGTCAGGGGAGAGGCCCGTGCCCTGCGTGAAGATCAGCTGATGCCGTCAGAGCCGGTGACGGCAATCCTAAGCGAAAATGGGTGGATTCGAGCAGCCAAGGGCCACGACATTGAACCCTTAACACTTGGGTATAAGTCGGGTGATGGATTCCTCTGTGCCGTGAAGGGTCGGTCGAATCACGCCTTGGTTGTTTTTGATTCCGATGGTCGTGCCTATACCTTACAAACGCATACGTTACCTTCGGCGCGAAGCCAAGGAGAACCACTCAGTGGACGCGTTGATTTACCACCAAAGGCACGTGCGGTGCAGTTGGCGCTGGGCGATGATACCGCGCGCTGGGTGCTTGCCACGGATCATGGCTATGGGTTTGTCTGCCGGCATACTGATTTGGTCGGACGTAACAAAGCAGGTAAGCATGTTGTGAATCTGGCTGATGCCAAGCTTCTGCCCCCAGTCGCCATTGGCGACCCTGAGACGGATCAGATTGCTGTGGTGGTGTCCAGTGGGCACTTGCTGGTCTTTCCTGTTGCAGAGCTTCCGGAGCTTGCACGCGGCAAAGGGAATAAGTTGATTCAGGTGCCGTCCTCGGCGCTGAAAGAAGGGCATCGAGTGGTTGCCTTGACCGTCATGAGCCAGGGCCAGTCACTTCGTGTGGTTGCTGGAAAACGTCACGTCACTTTGAACGCCCAAGACCTCGTGGCCTTTACCGCCGAACGTGCGAAGCGTGGGCGTCTCTTACCGCGAGGATTGCAACGTGTCGATGCGCTCGAGGTCGAGGGATGAGGGCACTTTGGATTGCGCCACCTGATACGATCTCGGGCCACCAGGAACACCTTGTCAACGAGGGCTTGACCGCCCAGCGTCTCGATACCTCGATATTTCGTGCAACCCCAGCTGTGGCCGCGCTTGGAGTCGAGGGCGATCTCGATCACCTGATGGCGCTGACGACCGGACAGCTCGTTGATTTGTTGCCGATTCCGCAAGGTTTTGATCTGAAGCTCGCTGTGTTTGATATGGACTCGACGCTGATTCAGCATGAGGTCATTGATGAGCTTGCGACTGCCTTGGGAATTGGCGCAGAGGTTGCCGCCATCACTGAGCGCGCCATGCAGGGTCAGCTCGACTTTGTGGAGAGTTTTACGGCGCGCTTGGGCCTTTTGAAAGGATTGTCTGAGGCCAGATTACAGCCAATTTATGACAGCTTGCGGCTGATGCCTGGGGCAGAGAGTCTGATGCAGAATCTCGCAGATGCAGGGGTTTATCGCGCGATTTGTTCGGGCGGATTTTCGTTTTTCGCCGATCAACTTGGGCAGCGCTTGGGCGTGGATGCTGTGCACTCGAATCAGTTACAGTGCACTGATGGGATGTTGACTGGCGTCGTTGTTCCTCCGATTGTCGATGGCGCTTACAAGGCAAATTTTCTCAACACATCCCAGCATCGATTTGGATTGTCACGATCGCACGTCATGGCGGTGGGTGATGGCGCCAACGATATTCCGATGTTGCAGGCGGCGAGCGCCGGTGTGGCATTTCGGGCGAAGCCTGCTGTCCGGGAGGCTGCGCCACTTCGGCTGGATCACGCTGATCTCAGTGCATTGTCCTATTTGGTTCACCCGTGGCTGGCACGTGATGGTGAGTCCTCCAAGGTTTGATGTACACTTTCGCGCTTTGGCTAATAGGTAGGATTTCAGGTGACACGGCCTAGTTGGATACTCCCAGACGGGATGGAGGAATGTCTCCCGGCTGAAGCGTGGGCAATTGAAGATGCCCGCCGTGCGGCGCTTGACTTGTTTCGAGCCCGGGAGTTCGGGCTGATCATGCCGCCTATGGTGGAATACCTTGAGAGCTTAACCATCGGGGTGGGTTACGACCTCGTGGATCAGGTGATGACAGTGACGGATCGTGTCTCGGGACGGCTGATGGGTATCCGCCCTGATATGACCCCTCAGGCTGCTCGTATTGATGCGCACTCCTTAAACGAGCCGGGCGTCACCCGCCTGTGTTATTGCGGGAGCGTATTACGTGCAAGCGCGTCAGGAACTGACTCATCGCGCGCTCCAGTGCAACTTGGTGCCGAAGTGTTTGGCCATGCCGGCTTGGATGCAGACATCGAGGTCATGCAGTTGGCTTTGGACACGGTGCGCTTATTTGTGGACGGTCCATTGTTGATTGATGTGGGGCATGCAGGGGTCCTGAAGGCCTTGCTCGACGAGATGGATCCATCCACTGCGGCGGCATGTCTGAGTAGCTTAGCCCGCAAAGACCGGTCAGCGCTTACTGAGTTTGCGATGACTCAACCCTCGTTGATTGAGCTTGCAGATGCCTATGGTGATTTGGATGCGGTACTGAGTCGCCATGACGCCATCGAGCGACTTGGTGCTGTTTCGCAGGCGAAAGAGGTGAGTGCCGTTCGCGACGCAGTGCAGGTGACAGATGTCCAGTGGTACGTGGATTTGGGTGAGACGCATGGGTTTCACTATCACACTGGACTGGTCTTTGGGATCTATGCATTAGAGACAGATCAGCTCTTGGTTCGTGGCGGACGCTACGATCATGTGGGGGAAGCCTTTGGGCGCGCGCGCCCAGCAACGGGTTTTAGCTGCGATTTAAAAACGTTGGTCCGTCAACGAGGACAAAGGACGTCATGACAACACATCAAAGCATCGTCGTGCTGGGAAGCCAGTGGGGCGACGAGGGGAAAGGCAAGATTGTCGATCTACTGACCGAGCAAGTGGACTTCGTGATTCGCTATCAAGGCGGCCATAACGCCGGCCACACCTTGGTGGTGAATGGCGAGAAAACCGCGCTTCACTTGATCCCTTCCGGTATTTTGCGCCCTCATGTGCGCTGTGTAATCGGCAATGGCGTGGTGTTGTCACCTATTGCGCTTGTCAAAGAAATTAAAATGTTAGAAGCGCGCGGCCACCGTGTCGTTGATCGTTTGGCAGTCAGTACCAACTGTCCGCTGATCATGCAGGTCCATGTGGCCTTGGATCAGGCCCGTGAACTTGCTCGGGGCGATGCCAAAATTGGGACTACCGGTCGGGGTATTGGTCCTGCCTATGAGGACAAAGTCTCTCGCCGCGGATTGCGAGTTGCCGATGCGCTCGATCCAGTGAGGTTCGCAGAGAAGGCCCACGAATTAATGGCCTACCACAACTTTATGTTGGAGCACTTCTACAAGGTCGAGCCAGTCAATGTGGATGCAATGATTGCAGAGACCTTGGAGGCGATCTCCTATTTCCGGTCTGCCATCGTCGATACGGTTGCTTTGATTCATCGTGCGCGTCGCGATGGTCGTCGTATGCTGTTCGAGGGTGCGCAAGGGAGCTTGTTGGACATTGATCATGGAACCTATCCGTTTGTGACGAGTTCGAATACCACAGCCGGTGGGGTCGCGACTGGATCGGGGTTAGGCCCACGTTATATTGATAGCATCTTGGGGATCACCAAAGCGTATGCGACTCGGGTCGGTTCTGGCCCAATGCCTACCGAACTGTTCGACGCAGTGGGTGAGCATCTCGCGATCAAGGGTCAGGAGGTTGGAACGACCACTGGGCGGAAACGTCGTTGTGGCTGGTTTGATGCGGTCGCTGTGCGTCATGCGATTGAAGTCAACTCAATCAGTGGAATCTGCTTAACGAAGCTTGATGTTTTGGATGGGCTGGATGAGGTGAAGATTTGCGTGGCTTATCGATTGGCAGATGGCACTGAAGTCGACTATTTGCCTGGGGGAGATGCCTTTGCAACGGCGACACCGGTCTACAACAGCATGCCAGGATGGCATGGCACAACTTTCGGCGTGACTGATTTTGCAGCGATGCCAGCGGCCGCAAAAGCCTATGTGGCAAGGCTTGAGGCACTCGTTGGTGCACCCATCGATATTGTCAGCACAGGACCCGACCGCGAACAAACGATCATCGTAAATACACCTTTTGGTGTATCTTAATGTGCAGGGGCAATATACTGCCCGGACTGAAACAACAACAAACAACGTATACAACGACAGTCGTAGGTTCGCCTGCATTGGAGGCCGCTCTGGATGAGTTTGGCTTCACGACCTGTCCGGTATCGGGAGGTAATTATGTCGAAGGGGCATTCACTACAAGACCCTTTTTTGAACATCTTGCGCAAGGAACGCGTTCCGGTGTCCATTTTCTTGGTCAATGGAATCAAATTGCAGGGTCAAATTGAGTCATTTGATCAGTTCGTCGTGTTGTTAAAAAACACGGTGAGTCAGATGGTGTACAAGCATGCGATTTCCACGGTCGTCCCAGCACGCAACATCAAGTTGCCGACCAGCGCTGAGGATGACGAGGAGCAAGACCGCTACGACTTAGACAGCTAGGTCGGGTCAACGCGTTGCATTGGGGCCGTGGGTCGATTAGACTCGCGCGCCCTGCATTTCGCTTCATGTCGTGATGCAGACTCCTTGTCGTCCGGATTGGCTGGACGACGAAACCCGTAAGGAGCCAACGTGAACCATTACGAGATCGTTTTGCTGTTTCATCCGGATCAGTCAGAACAGGTTCCAGCCATGCTGGAGCGCTACACCAACACCGTGACCGAAGATGGTGGTTCAGTCCATCGCTTTGAAGACTGGGGGCGCCGTCAGCTTGCGTATCCCATCAACGATCTGCATAAAGCACACTACGTGCTCTGGAACATTGAATGTTCTGTTGCAGTCCTTGAAGAACTCACCACCACATTCCGTTTCAACGATGCTGTCTTGCGCAATCTTGTGATTAAGCGTGATGAAGCTGTCCTTGAAATTTCCCCAATTAAAGCGGCTGAAAGTCGTCAAGATCGCGACCGTGGCGAACGCCGCCGTGATCGTGACGATGAGTCTGTTGTGAGCGAGTCAGATGACAGCGCTGATGCAGATGAAGTGACCGATGAAATTGAAACCGCTGAATAAGGAGGCGAACCATGTCACGTTTTTTCCGTCGTCGTAAGTTCTGCCGCTTTTCCGCAGAAAACGTCAAAGAAATCGACTACAAAGATCTGGATACACTGAAGCAGTACATCACTGAGACGGGCAAGATCGTGCCGTCTCGGATTACTGGGACCAGTTCGAAGTACCAACGCCAGCTGGCAACTGCAATCAAGCGCGCGCGCTACATTGCGTTGCTGCCTTACACGGACGCGCACGACAACTAAGGGGCAACTGGCCATGGCACGCCTGGCACAGTTTTTAATCGCATCTGAGCTACGAGCAGCATTGATCGCATCGGTATTGCTCGTGATGCCGCTTGTCTCTTGGGTGGGTGCGTCTGTGGTGGCGCTATTTATGCTCAGAAAGGGCCTGTCGGGGTTACGCTGGGTGATCGGGCTGCCACTGGCAGTTGCGGTCGCCAGCGCCTTTGTGGGCCAAGACCCGACCATGTTGATCGTGTTGGTCATCACGGTCGGATTTGCGATGGTGCTCCACAGTACCCTGAGTTGGACAGCCACCTTGCAGGCCATGGCCTTAACGGGTTTGGTCTTAGTGTTGTTGGTGGATGCGGTATACGCCGACACTCTGAAAGCGTTGGTTGTGATCATCAAACAGGTGATTGCAACGCCAGAGCAACTGGCGGCTTTCGGGGTGGGTTCAGAGACGATTGATGCGTGGTTAGGTGCGCTATCAGTCGGTGCACTGAGCTTTGTGTATCTGGTGAGTGCGTTGTTGGCCCTGGTGTTTGCGCGCGCCATGCAAGCGCGGGCATTTAATCCAGGCGGATTTAAGTCCGAACTTGAGGCGCTGCGTCTGCCAGTATCCTGGTCTATGGGCTGTCTTTTGGTGGCGTTGGCTGGATTTTTGGTCGACCCGTGGTTATTGCGTTTTTCGCCAACGGCAGCGTTACCGCTGATGTTTGTGGGGATTGGTTTAGTACATGGATTGACAGCGATACGCCAGTCGAAATCAATCCTGATTATGTTTTATGCGGCGTTGTTATTTTTTACGCCTTATTTGTTGTTGTTATTGGCATTACTGGCGGTGATTGACGCGTTTGTTGATTTTCGGACACGCGCACGTCAAGAACCCCCGATTGATGAGGATGAGTAAATGGATGTAATTCTGTTAGAAAAAGTAGGTCGGCTGGGTAGTTTGGGTGATCGTGTCGTGGTGAAGGGCGGCTACGCTCGGAACTTTTTGCTTCCCCAGGGGAAAGCTGTGTTAGCGACTGACACCAATGTGGCTGAGTTTGAGGCGCGTCGCGCTGAGTTAGAACAAGCCCAACAAGGGTTGTTGGATGCTGCGACCGCACGCGCTGATGCGCTGAGTGGTAAGAGCGTGGTAGTCACTGCGAAAGCGGGAGATGAAGGGAAGCTATTTGGCTCGATTGGTACGCGGGATATCGCGGAAGCGGCCAGTGCACAAGGAATTACGCTCGATAAGTCTGAAGTGCGCCTTCCTGAAGGCCCATTGCGGATGATTGGGAACCATGACGTGACCGTGCAGTTACATGCCGATGTGATGACAACCATTGTTGTGACGGTGACTGGAGAGTAATTCCATGGCGACCTATTCAACCAACGAGTTTAAATCAGGCGTCAAAGTCTTGTTGGATGGTGACCCGTGTTCGATCATCGACAATGAGTTCGTGAAGCCTGGTAAGGGCCAGGCATTTAATCGCGTCCGGTTGAAGAATTTAAAAACCGGTCGTGTATGGGAACGCACCTTTAAGTCAGGTGATACCGTTGAAGCGGCTGATGTGATTGATCTCGACATGGAGTATCTCTATGGAGACGGTGAGTTTTATCACTTCATGATGACTGACGGATCATTCGAGCAGCACGCAGCAGATCCTTCTGCGGTGGGTGAGACAGTCAAGTGGTTAAAGGAACAAGAGTCGTACATTGTGACTTTGTTCAATGGGACGCCTTTGGCGGTCTCACCTCCCAACCATATTGAATTGGAAGTCATCGAGACTGATCCCGGCGTGAAGGGTGATACTGCACAGGGCGGATCAAAGCCTGCCAAACTCTCGACTGGAGCGATGGTGAACGTGCCATTGTTTATCGAAGAAGGCGAAATGTTGCGTGTAGATACCCGCAGTGGTGAGTACGTCTCGCGCGCGAGCCGCAAGTGACGTGGCGGCCATCGGCCGCCCTGTCAGCGCTGCACGCGAGGGCGGCATTCTTGGCAGAGATCCGAGCCTGGTTTAACAAGCTTGGCTATCTCGAAGTTGAGGTGCCCGCGATCGCTTTGGCACCAGCATCAGACCCCTGGTTGGATAGTTTTGAAGTGCGCTCCCCCGGGGCGCAAACGCCGGCCTTGTATCTACTGACCTCACCCGAGTCCTACCTCAAACGGTTGCTTGCCCGTGATGGGCAGCCAATTTTTACGTTGGCGCGTGCCTATCGTGCAGAGCCACGGGGGGTGATGCATAACCCAGAGTTCACGCTGCTGGAGTGGTATCAACCGCATGCGGGCTTTGCGGCGTTGTGTGAGGCATTGCAACGATTTTCGCGAGAGCTCGGGTTTGGGCAGCCCGAGGTACAAACCTATCGATCGCTGTTTGAGTCGGTCTATGGGCGTAATCCACATCAGATGACAGAGCCGGCAGCCAATGCCTTAATTCGTGCTGAGATTGATCCGCATTGGACTGATGGAAGCCTTGATCTTGCCCTCAATCTGCTCTTTTCTACCGGGTGTGAACCCTTGTGTGACAATCTCTTAGTGACACACTTTCCCGCGGCTCAAGCGGCCATGTCTCGAACGATTCGGCAAGATGATGACCAGGTGTGCTTGCGGGTCGAGTGGTACTTGCATGGCATCGAAATAGCCAACGGGTACGACGAACTCGTCGATCCTCGGGAGCAGCGCGCGCGTGCAGAACTGGATCAACATCGACGTACTGAACTGCAACGACCCGCGGTTCCCACAGATCATGCATTATTGGCTGCAGTAGACGCAGGACTTCCGCCTTCGTATGGTATTGCACTTGGGGTAGATCGTCTGTTTTGTGCTCGGATGGGGTTTGCTCAGCTTGCAGATGGACTTAGCTTTACGGATGTGACGGTATGAAGCACGCAGAGAATCTAATTTGGATTGATTTAGAAATGACGGGCCTCGCTCCGGAGCAGGATCGCATTATCGAAATCGCGACGGTGGTGACTGATAAGGATCTACAGGTGATTGCGGAGGGTCCTGTGTTTGCGATTCATCAAGACGATACCAGGCTCGCGGCGATGGATGCGTGGAATACCAATCAACATGGCCGATCAGGCTTAACCGAGCGCGTACGAGCATCACGGGTCTCTGAGGCTGATGCAGAAGCGGCGACAGTGGCGTTTTTAGCTGACTATCTCGACCCTCGCCAGTCACCCATGTGTGGGAACAGTATTTGCCAAGACCGCCGCTTTCTCGCTCGCTACATGCCTGAGTTGGAGGCATTTTTCCACTACCGAAATCTCGATGTATCGACGCTTAAAGAGTTGGCCAAACGTTGGAATCCCTCAGTGGCGGATGGCGTGCAAAAAGCCGGGACGCATTTAGCAATGGCAGATATCAAGGATTCGATCGCTGAACTTGCGCATTATCGCGCGACCTTCCTTCGACTCCCTGCCGAGTGAGTTGATCAACTGCCCATTGGATATGTTCATCCACCATGTCATTGCCAGAAGGGATACGGCTAAGTAAAGCGGTGAGTGCATCTTGGGTTGCTGGACCATTACCGAGACCGACGGCAACATTTCTCAAAAACTGCCAGTAACCTGCTCGGCGTAAGGGAGAACCTTCGGTCTGGGTGAGGAACTCCTCTTCTGTCCATGCCATGAGCGTTGTCAGACTCGGTGCAATCAGAGCCGCTCGAGCCGCAAAGGCGGGATCACCGACGGCGGCATATTTGTTCCACGGGCAAACCAGTTGGCAGTCATCACAGCCAAATATTCGATTGCCAATGAGTGGGCGGAGTTCGAGGGGAATACTGGTTTTGAGCTCGATGGTGAGATAGCTGATGCAGCGTCGTGCATCCAGTTGGTAAGGCGCGACGATTGCATTGGTTGGGCACACTGTGATGCAGGCTTGGCAACTCCCACAGCGTGGTTTTTCAAGGTCATCGGGTGCCACCGCTGGCAAAGGTAAATCGGTGAGGATCTCACCCAAGAAAAAGTAGCTTCCGATTTCTTTGCTCAGCAGCAGGGTGTGCTTTCCGATCCAACCCAGACCTGCTTGTTCAGCGAGATGCTTTTCAAGCACGGGGGCGGAGTCGGTGAAAACTCGGTAACCGTGGGGTGCAATGGTGGTGTGTATCCACTCAGCCAGAGTTTTCAGTCGTTTACGAAAGACCTTGTGGTAATCGCGACCCAAGGCATACCGCGCGATGTATCCTTTGCTTGGATCAGATAAGACCGTCTCAGATTGGTGGTCATCGGGTAAATAGTCCAAGCGCACCGAGATCACTGAGCGGACTCCCGGCTGCAGTGCACCTGGATCTTTACGTAGGTTGGCGTGTGTTGCCATCCATTGCATGTCGCCTGCAAAACCGGCCTCAAGCCATGCCTCGAGATAGTCGCGGTGCGCACTGACATCGGGTGCCGTGATCCCTATTTTGGCAAAGCCAAGGGTTGCTGCTTGCGATCGCAGATCGTCCAGAAAATGTGATTCAGGATGCCAAGAGTTCGCCATGGCCGTTACACTACCAGAGAGCGAGTCATTGGACCTCCTTATGCGATTTCCCCTGCCGACGGAAGAGTCGACCCGAAAGCTCGGAAGGGCATTGGCAAAGTCGTGTCCTGCGACCCCGTTTTTAGTCACCTTGAGCGGTGAACTTGGCGCAGGGAAGAGTCATCTCGCGCGCGCCTTTCTGAAAAAGCTCGGCGTCAAGGAAGCCATCCCAAGCCCGACCTACACACTCTGCGAGACCTATCAAATCACCAAGAAGATGACGATCTCTCATCTTGATCTATATCGTTTGGCGGACCCTGAAGAACTTGAGTTTGTTGGCTTTCGCGATATTTTGGCGGGACAGGGTGTGTTCGTTGAGTGGCCTGAGCGTGCAGGCGCAGTGCTGCCCCCAGCGGATCTTGAAATTCACCTGATTTGGCAGGATCCGGGTCGTTTTTGTTGGATCGACGCGAGAACGGAGCAGGGTGAACGGTGGCTCAAAGAGATCAATCCAGAGGCATTCGTATGATGTGGCGCGTGCTCTTTTCTGTACTTTTTGCGTTCTCTACGTCTGCGCATGCACTTCGCTTGCTCGAGGTTCGCTCTTCTGCGGATCAGGATAGTACGCGTCTCGTCTTAGGTCTGTCAGGTTCGCCGACACTGAACGTTCTCTCCCTCGCGAATCCGGAGCGATTGGTGGTTGATGTCACGAACTTGGATGCAGGCAGTTTAGAGGCGCTCACACGATGGTCTGATACCCGCGTCACTCGGGTCCGCACATCGGTGCGGCAGTCTGGATCCAGACTGGTGTTTGATTTGGCGGCAAAGTACCGAACGAACGTCTTTGCGCTTACCCCGACCGCAGGCAATCCGCATCGTTTGGTAGTCGATATCATTGGTTATGTGGCAGGGGAACGACAAGCGATCGAACCGACCAATACGCCAGAGCCACCCGTCCAAAAGCGCGATATCGTCATTGCAATTGACCCTGGCCATGGTGGAAAAGATCCCGGCGCGTCCAGTTATGGGGTGATCGAAAAGGAGGTTGTGCTACAGATTTCCAAACAAATTGCAGCGCGATTCCAAAAAGAGCCGGGTTTTCGTGCGGTTCTAACGCGGTCTGATGATCGTTTTATTCGGCTCAGTGACCGCCCGAAATTGGCGCGTGATGCAGGCGCTGACTTTTTTGTCTCGATTCATGCGGACTCGTTTCCAAAAATCGCTCGGTGAGAGGTGCTGGTGTCTACGCCCTGTCTTTGCGGGGTGCGAACTCAGAGCTGTCAAGGTGGCTGCAGAACCAAGAGAATTCAGCAGACTTAGCTGGCGGTGTCGATCTTGGCGATGTGGACGACGAGACCCGACAAGTGCTGTTGAATATGTCAATGGAATCTGCGATTCGCATCAGTATGCAGGCGGGAGACGGATTGCTTGCTAATCTATCACGGGTTGGACGTGTCCATAAAAAGGAGTTAGGCCTTGCCAACTTCGTTGTGTTGCGCAGTCCAGATATTCCGTCCCTACTGGTTGAGACGGGATTCTTATCGAACCAGCAGGATGCGAAGAGGCTCGCAAACGTACGTGAGCAAGATCGTATTGCTGAGGCTGTCTATTTAGGTATCCGAGCCTATTTCGAACGAAACCCACCGGCGAATACCTATTTATTCTGGCGAAAGCAACAAGAAGGTCGGTTGATGACCATTGAAGTCACGCGCGGCGACACCCTGTCAGAGATTGCCAATCGCTATGGGTTGACCGTCAATGCACTCAAAGAGCTCAATGATCTGAATTCGGATGTCATCCGGTTGGGTCAGCAATTACAGGTGCCGGTGCGGCCCTAGGATATTCCATGGAACCCATGCGTTACGACATTCGGAACCTGCCCTTTGCTGGGACAGTCACGCGCTGGCACTCGGTGAATTGCCATCGCTATCCGTCAGTGGCTGAACACAGTGCGTTGGTGGCGTTGTATGCCCGTGAATTTGCCTCCCGCGTCTATCCTCAGATGTCTTCTGAAGATCAAGTGCTGTTATACGAGCTGGCGCTGATGCATGACTTGTCTGAAGTCGTCACAGGCGATATGCCATCCCCGATTAAACGCCAGCTGAAGGCAGTTTTCCCTCTGGGTGAGAGCCCGATTGATCAACTGGAAGCAGCCATTTGTCCAGATGCGGCCGAGCGTGAGCACTTTGCCATCGAGTCTCGTCCACACGTGTATTACTGCGTGAAGTTGGCGGATATTTTGGATGCCATGGTGGTGATTAAGCAGGAGGGGAAAGGACCTGTTGCTGCGCGGATAGAACAGGAGCGTACCCAAGCCTTCTTTGCCCTTCTGAAGGACGCGTCTGTGCACTGTCCTGACGGGCACTGGGATCACGCGCGAGCCGTCATGGATACAGTGATGACGCTGGAGCACATTCAGATTGATGGAGCCTAAGGTGCGGCCAATCGCTATCTTATCGCCTCGACTTGCTAATCAGATTGCTGCAGGCGAGGTGGTTGAGCGTCCTGCGAGTGTCCTCAAAGAATTATTGGAAAATGCGCTGGATGCAGGGGCAACGCGCATTGACGTGGAGGTTGAGGCAGGTGGTGTCGGACGGATTCGGGTTCGCGACGATGGTGAAGGGATTCCAGCCAATGAATTGCCGCTCGCCTTGTCTCGGCACGCGACGAGTAAGATTCAGGATTTGGACGATCTAGAGGCAGTTGCGACCCTCGGATTCCGGGGTGAGGCTCTCGCATCGATTGCGTCCGTCTCGCGTTTGGAGTTGTACTCAGCTGTTGCTCATGCCACTGCAGCCATGGTTTCTGTCGAAGGGCGGGATATGCGCCCTGAAGTGACGCCCTGTGCGCATCCCGTGGGAACAACCGTTGATGTCCGTGATTTATTCTTTAATACACCGGCCCGTCGCAAGTTTCTAAAAGCAGAAAAAACAGAGTTTGGACATCTAGAGACTGTGTTTATCCGTGCGGCACTGAGTCGCTTTGATGTGGGTTTTCGATTATCAAACCAGGGTCGAGCAGTGCGAAGTCTGTCCCCCTGTTCTGATTTAAGCGGTGCCCGAGAGCGGGTGACAACCCTGCTCGGTAGGCCCTTCATGGATGCTGCGCTTGAAGTGAATGCGGAAGTGGTTGGCTTGCGTTTAACGGGGTGGGTAGCGCGTCCAACCTTCAACAGGGCCCAAGCTGACTTGCAGTACTTTTTTGTGAACGGTCGTATTATCCGTGACAAATTGGTGAGTCATGCGCTACGACAGGCTTTTCGGGATGTCTTATTTCATGGGCGACATCCTGCATATGTCCTGTACTTAGAGATCGAGCCTGATCAAGTCGATGTCAATGTGCATCCAACCAAGCATGAGGTGCGGTTTCGTGATTCGCGATGGGTGTATGACTTCTTGTTTAAACAAGCCCATCGATTACTGGGAGATGATCGCCCCGTTGTTCCTGTTGCTGAGCAGCTGAGCGACAACCTGGCTCCTGAGCTCCAGCATCAGTCTCAGTCGTGGCGAATGCCACTGAGCCATCAGCCCAATTTAGGCCTGCATGCGCTTATGGCGCTGACGGTGCCGCATATCGATCGACAGTTGGATAGTAGGCCCGCTGAGACCGCGGAGGACCTCCCTCCGTTGGGGTTCGCGCGCGCCCAACTGCATGGTGTGTTTATCCTCTCTGAGGCGGCTGACGGTATGGTTATTATTGATATGCATGCTGCGCACGAGCGAATCATGTACGAAGCACTCAAGTCGGCAATGGATGGTCAGGGTCTCGTCAGTCAGCCGCTGCTGATTCCTGAACGTCTCGCGGTCTCGTCGAAGGAGGCGGATCTAGTGGACGATGCGCACGCGTTGTTTGCATCTTTTGGATTAACTGTGCGGCGTGTCGGCCCAGAAACAATTACGATCGATCAGGTACCCGCTCTTCTAAAAGGGTCCGATTACGCGGCTTTGGTCCGTGATGTATTGAGTGATTTATCTGACGTGGGTGTGACAGATCGAGTCATCGCGGCGCGGGACACGTTACTTGCCACGATGGCATGTCATGGCGCCGTGCGAGCTAACCGACAGCTGACGATTCCTGAGATGAACCAGTTACTTCGCGATATTGAACGCACCGAGCGCTCGGGGCAATGCAATCATGGGCGACCTACCTGGGCCTATCTCTCGATGACGGACTTGGATCGCTTGTTTCTCCGAGGACGTTAGTGGTTTGGTGGTATTAGTGGACACGGTATCAATCACGAACAAATTATTATTTCTAAAATATTGAAATAATAATATGCTCGAGCCATGTGTCGAAATCACAACTTCTGGGCGCTCTTTATGAGCATCGCGATTGTGGGTTGCTCAGGTCAGCCGACGCATTCCATGCCGACATCTCCCGCTCCACGCGAGTCTCCTGCGCAAGAAATCGGTTCGCAATCTTACTATGCGGCCTACTGGCAATGCGTCGGGCAGCCAACGTCCAACGATGTACAAAAGCGTGATGCCGTCAACGCC
This sequence comes from Litorivicinus sp., assembly GCA_018401755.1. Taxonomy (GTDB): domain Bacteria; phylum Pseudomonadota; class Gammaproteobacteria; order Pseudomonadales; family Litorivicinaceae; genus HIMB30. Next base: position 11,297 of record JAGYKJ010000006.1, on the reverse strand, counting down.
TGCTTGATTGAGCGCGGATATCCCCCACTTCCCTAGGACATTGTGGTCGTTAACCACGTCAACAGGGGAGAGTCGCATGACCCGACGTTTGATACTCACAGGGGCTTTCATCACCTTATGTCTTGGTGTCGCTGGTGTTTATCTGTCCAGTAGTCCTGCCAATGCTCGGATTCCTTATACAGATGTTTCGCAGATTGCGGACGGTCAGAGGGTATACCAGCAGTACTGTGCAAGCTGTCATGGTGCAAATCTTGAAGGCGAACCGAATTGGCAGCGCCGTGATGCGGCAGGCATGTTGCCCGCGCCACCCCATGATCCATCAGGACATACCTGGCATCACCCCGACACCATGTTGTTTGAATTCGTGAAATACGGTCCAAAACACTTTGCAGGCGCTGATTATGCGACCAAGATGCCGCCTTATGAGGATGTTTTGACTCGACTCGGATATCTGGGCGGTACTGGCCTATATCAAATCAACTTGGCCGAACGAGATTATCGTTCGGCATAATCAATTCGGCGACAAGTAAGAGCTGATGTATGCATTATCAATCTGAAAAACTTCCACTCACAGCTGCCGATCGACGGGTTGTGCAAGGTTCTGGCTTTGGCATGGATCAAGGGCTCGGCGCGCGCCCTGCACTCTTGGTAATCGATGCCACCTTGAAGTTTATGGGTACCCCAGGGATGACGCTGGATGCCTCTGTTGCGACCTGGCCTTTGAGCTGTGGGCCCTACGCTTGGGCGGCCGTTCCTGGAATCGCGCGATGTTTGGATCTCTTTCGATTAAACGGTTGGCCAGTGTTTTACACCATTGGTGAAGATCGCGCAGATGCACTGGGTCAGGGACGTTGGCACGGGAAAAATGCCCGCATCTTACAGACGACCGAGGAAGAGGCTTCAGTGAACAAAGTGGTCTCGGAGTTGGCTCCGCAGGCCGGAGAGGTCGTGCTTCGAAAAATTAAGCCCAGTGCATTTTTTGGAACGCCGTTGGCGAGCTATCTGAATGAACTAAAAATTGACTCGTTGGTTGTGACCGGATGCACCACCAGCGGGTGTGTGCGAGCCACAGTCGTGGATGCGTTCTCCCTGAATTATCGCGTGATTATTCCAGCAGATGCGGTGTTTGACCGCTTCGAGCTGTCTCACGAAGTGAGCTTATTTGATTTGAGTTTGAAGTATGCCGACGTGATAACAAGTGATGCTCTGACACTGCCCAGCACTTAAGACGGTGCCCTGTGGCCCCGATGGCGGCAGGCTATTAGCCGCACCGCCTTATGAGGATCAATCCCGCATTATCCTTCGCGATCAAGTGCCCAGATGACCTTATTCGCTTTCTTTTTAGCTCCACCTTGGGCGTACTGTTGCGCGTAAGTAAAGACCGCGTAGGTGGCGAACAGACAGCTAATGAGGGCGATGTGGCCAATGATGTTGTATCCGATAAACAAAAGCTCAGCGGTGTAAATGCCGAAGGCGATGCACCAGATGCCGGACAAAATAATCGACAGCGTGTATTTGAATTCTCCCGGTGCGCTGACCAGGGCATTTTTTAGCGGATTCAGAAAATCGACGAGTTGCTGCATGGATGACCTCCATTGAAATACAGTTCTTTACTATACTAAAGATGAAGGGTGTTGGCGTCAAAGATCGTTTTCATCTCACTCGATGTGCAGGCAGCGAGGTGGATCCGATAGTCAAGATCGACCGTTTGTCGCTCACTCACGGCACATGTCGGCCAGTGCCGCCTCGCGCGCCCACTGAGCCTTGCGCAGTCGTCACGTAGAGATCTCTGGCTCCCTTCTTTTCTGGCTCATTCATTACGCCGCAGGTCTTCGCCGATGCAGGCGCCAAGCTTGACGGAAATGATGTCTCAGCGTGCATTTGGAGTTAGAAACTTCAATCATTATCGCCTCCGCGTCCTCGCTCATTGTCGATGGGACGGAGTGATCAATCGTGTCTAGTGAATATTGGTCATCCCTCATTCATGGGGAAGAGCCAGTGAGCCATCCCCGTGAGTGGGGAGAAGCCGGACTTTTTTGGCAAAGGGTGCCCGGGAGAGTTGATCGTTCCTGTGTACAGCACTCATACTTCAATGATTGCCTGCAATTGTGAGTGTTCACTGGCTCTGTGGTACCTGCGGCTCTGCAGCATGAGCCGTTTAAAGATAAGCCCCTCTGGCTGATTTACCCACGCATTGTCGACCCACCCATGGATAAACCCTTTTGACACCTGTAGTTAGCATTATCCAGTTCTATGGAAAGCATTGTGCTCACTCTGCTTGAAATACGTGAATTGGACACTATAATTACCTTTTATAGGGATTCTGGTATTCATTGTGTCCAGTAATAAAATAGCGAAAGGTCGAACCGCCGTCGTCTTTCCCAAGAATCGACGCCTTTTGGAACAGTTTGGCGAGAACATCAAATTGGCGTGTAAACGCAGGGGTTACACCCAGGTGTTGATTTCCGAGCGTACAGGGCTCAGTCGCCTCACTATTCGCAAGATTGAAAAGGGCGACCCCAGTGTGTCCATTGGCCATTACCTGGTCGTGCTAAGCGTGCTCGGGTTGGCGGAAGATTTCGCCAGAGTCGCGGCAGACGATGATCTGGGGCGTAAGCTCCAGGACATCAAGCTGATGAGCAAGAAATCCGGAACATAACCATGAGCGAAGATAAGTAGCCTTGAGCAGGGAAAAATAACCATGAGCACCGAAGTCTTCGTCTTCGCAGACTGGGAGCAGTTCCGGAAGCCGACTGGCAATGTATTTATCCATCATTCGCACCTTAATGTGACACGAATTGTGGTACTAACATAAGATGCGATAAAACGCTGTGATGTAGATATTTAGAAGGGCACTGAGAGTATTGATTGGCGCCAGGAGAGGGCGGCAATAATCTCTACAACTATATGAATATAAATCATTTTTTATTGGTTCAATTTTTGTGGGTACTCAACACGTTACCCAAGCCATTTTGTGTCGGGTTTCAAGTCCTAGAATTGCTTTTTTGGGAGCGTGGGAGCGACGCAAAATCACAGCATTTCCCCCAGTCAGTTGGCTCGGCGGTAGCCTTTTTCCTTTTCTGGGTAGGGCCTTTGACCATTACCGACCCACTCCCTTGCCATTTTCCTTTGCCGAAAACTGGATGCTGGGAATAGGGTAATGAATGGATTAAATAGGGTAATTTTAATTTAATTACCCTATTTTCTCATGATTCACATCACCCATTCTCTTCCCGACCTACCCTTCATACTGCCCGATATCCAAGAAATGGGGTAATTAACCAATAATAATGAGGTATTTTTATAGAAAATACCCTATTTAAAGGATATAATTGCCTCATTTAGATAGCCTGGACTTACATTTTCATGCACTCGCTCACACCCGAGTATCTCGCCGCGCTTCGCTTCGATGGCAGCCAGGCGGCCACGTTGCGTTCACTGGGCGAGTACCTGGGCAAGCAACAACTCTATGCCGCGCAGTCGCCTGAAGCACTAAAAGGCTTACTCCAAATCGCGGCGGTAGAGTCCACCGAGTCGTCCAACCGCCTGGAAGGCGTTGTCGTGGCTCCCTCACGGCTGAAGTCCCTGGTCATCCGCAATGCGGCGCCGAGGAACCGCTCCGAACAGGAGATCGCTGGCTACCGTGACGCATTGGCGTTGATCCATGAGTCCGCTGCGCACATGTCCTTCAATGAGGGTGTGGTGCTGCAACTGCACACCTTGCTTTACCGCTATATGCCGCAGGCAGGTGGGCGCTGGAAGGCCACCAACAACGATATTATAGAGCGTCACCCGGATGGCACCTCGCGTCTGCGCTTCCAGCCGGTCGCTGCTCACCTGGCGCCGATGGCCATGACCGATCTGACCGGTCGCTACGCTACCGCGCTGGATCAGCACCTGGCTGACCCTCTGGTGCTGGTGCCGCTAGCGATGCTCGACTTCCTGTGCATTCACCCTTTCCCGGACGGCAACGGGCGCATGTCCCGCTTGCTGACCTTACTGTTGCTCTACCACTTCGACTATGTCGTAGGCCGCTACATCAGCCTGGAACGCATCTTCGAGGAAACCAAGGAAAGCTATTACGAGACGCTGGAAGCCAGTTCGCAGGGATGGCATCAGGGGCGGCACGACGTCAAGCCCTGGCTTGACTATTTCTGGGGTGCCTTGCTGAGAGGCTACCGTGAGTTTGAGGAGCGTGTCGGCACCATCGAGCAGGGACGTGGCAGCAAAGGTGACCGGGTGCGGGCAGAAGTCCTGGGACGCACTCTGCCATTTTCGATTTCTGAGATTGAAGAAGCCTGCCCGGGTGTAAGTCGGGATATGGTGCGATTGGTGCTGCGAGCGATGAAATCAGAGGGGTGGATAGCGTCAACTGGCAAAGGTAGAGGGGCGAAATGGATCAAACAAGGGTAAAGGGGCATGGACGAGCTATCGGACAATTTTTACTATTTCGGCGATCGATGGCCGGAAGCGATTGGGCCATAGAGCCTGAGTGATATACCGGTACACAACCCATTAAAACAGGAAAAACAGAATGACAAGTAACCAACAACGTGCCGCCCTGCAACGCCAGAGCTGGGCCATTGCCAACGATGTCCGTGGCGCGGTGGGTGGCTGGGACTTCAAGCAATTTTTTTGGAAATGGTGCCCAGGAGAGGAATGGGCACTATTTGGAATAACCTATTGATTCTAATGAATTTAAATCCGTATACAGTATAACCTAATGCCTCATCTAACGCCTAATTAGGCATCATTTGACTAGCGACGAAAGACGTTCAACTCCGATCATCCAAAAGCACTACGCACGATTCTTTAAGAAATCCCAGCATCTAAACGATGTTGTCTGGGGCGCAAATGAGTAATGAACACAAGTATTGGTGGTTGGCAGATCGCATTGAATCTTATGGCAACGGAGTCTTGGAAAAAATGACCAAATCCAAACGCAAAACACAGCAACGACTCATCAGAGATCGATACACTGGAAATCCATTGACCGAAAAGGAATGGATAGAAGCGGTGAAGGAAGCAGAAGAGACCGACTATCGGAAGACCGCACTCAAAGACGGACTGTTGTCTTGGATGCGAGAGAGAGGGTTGTTGGTTCTGTGTTTGCTACTGTGCCCTCCACTTGCTGTGCTTCCCCTCAAATAGCACGCAAATCAGTCATCTTTGGTAATTTGCGGCAAACACTGGGAGGAGCACTCTTATGAGAAAAAATATTGTGAGTGTCTTGCTGATACTTCTGTCTTTTCCAAGTTGGGGTGCTGACTTTGAGTAGGGATAGGTTCTACCCCTGCTTTTATTGACCACTACTAACCTTTGGTGTAAGGGTTATTCTAATTAGATCCACAATTTTGAAGACTAAAAATTTAGTAAGGTGATTGCTATGTACTATCGTTGTGTAGTCTCGTTATTGGTGGCTTCGCTACTACTTTCAGGTTGTGGAGGTGGTGGCGGTAGTACGGTTACGCAGAGACCTTAGCCAACTACGGTCATGCTACGGGCACTACATCAAGTTACTCTGATGATGAGGGTCACACCAACAGCGCGTCGCAGGAACCATGCAAACGCCGGACGAACGCGCCTAGATACCTGTTGGGTGAGGAGGAAACTTCACAATGAGTGTTCTATTCCACGATCAGCGAAATGCGATGAAACCACGAGATGACACTTTGCAACATGCCTTGTTACGTCTTTGTATCATAGAGCTTGCGAGCTTCATCCCCAAGTGTGTGTGTGTGTGTGTCTGTGTGTGTGTGTGTGTGTGTGTGTGTGTGTGTGTGTGTGTGTGTGTGTTTGTGTGTGTGTGTGTGTGTGTGTGTGTGTGTGTGTGTGTGGGTGTGTGTGTGTGTGTGTGTGTGTGTGTGTGTGTGTGTGGTGTGTGTGTGTGTGTGGGGGGGGCACACGAAGTCTCTTACGTACCTCGGTTGGAATTTGCTCGGGTTTGGCTGGGGTGGGTCTCGAGCTGCGTCGGCTGCAGTGCCACCCCCTGGAGATCTCATGACAACGTTGGTCAGCGAGATACCTGGACCCACGACAAACTCGGGTGTGTTGTTCCGTTGGCGGGCAGGCCGTTGGCGGTCGATGTGACGTTGCCCTTGGCACCGAATCCGCCCTGCGTGATCGAACCTCTTCGATGGTGATGTTGGTGATGGTGCCTGGTGTTGCTGTGCTGTTGTCCGGGTCGACGAGGCGGTCCCCACAAACATGTAGAGCAGGGTGTACCTGTGTTGACGTGTGCAGCGTGTTGCAGGTGTGAGTGGACGCACCTGTGTTGACGTGTGCAACGTGTTGCAGGTATTGTTTGATGTACAGCTTGTCCTTGTGTTTGCGTATTCCACGATGCTGCATGAGTGGGCGGTGAGTGAGCGGGCGGACATGGCACGGGCGTGAGAACATGCTTGTGAACGCCCGTGTATGCATGGTGAAATGGACGGGGTGGTGCCACGCACGCTCCCTTGATTGAGATGTTGCGGTAAGTGACGTCAGAGATGTATCGCCGTCCATCGTCACGATGCGATCCCAGCCTTGCCTGCACGCGTGACGATTGATGTTCTCCACAGCACGCCACTGAAGTCTCAGCAGTCTCGCTCCAGAGAGTGGGGCCGTTGCACCCAGACCCCAAACACAGAGTTGGTGACGGTGAGATTGCGGGAGTGCAGCGGTGCGCCCAGCGAGTAGTCTGACCAAACACCATCGCGTCGTCCCCACCGCCGTCAACCCGAACGTTGTTCACCAGGACGTCGCGACAGCCAACGACGTCAAGCCCATCACGCTGCGCAGTGACATTGGTGCCTTCCACACGCAAGCCGGTGACGTTTGTCGCGAGCAGCGTAAACCATCCGCCCCGTTGAAGGGACAATCCTTTATGGTCACACCCTCGCACGACACAAGACCAAACATCTTGCAACCGTCCCCGTCTTGTGGGTTGCCACTGTCGAGCTGCCCTCCCCCGTCGATGGTCCCTGCTCCTCGCACCGTCACGTTGACCAGTGCCCTGCCAAAGAAAGGGCGTCTTCAGTGGCTGTGACCGTAGTCTTGGTATGCATCCCACGGGTTGTGAGGGAGTGAGGTAGTGGTGCCCTCCTTTGGGTGCTCCGGTCACGGTCGCGCCGCCCCAATCGTCACCACCTGCGTTGCATACAGGTGGGGTAAAGGAGTGTCTTTGTCTATGTGTCTGAGGCGCGTTCACACTGCGCGCCAACTTTCGACGCTCCCAAAAATTCAGACAAGTCACTTTGCTGTTGAGCGCTAACGCACCCATCCACATGCACGCGCGTGCGCACGCTCACTCGCTTGCACGCTCGCTCGCACGCTCGTACTATCGTGTGTGCAAGGGTGCATGCCCACCTTGTTCGACTGCAGGACAATTGTCCCCGAGACAAATGTATGCCCCGATGGGAGCACAACCTCGTCGCACTGCTCAGCGGCCAGGGCTGCGTTGATGGACTTTATTGTCGACAGTCGTGCCGTCGCCACTTGGCACCAAGTCCACCACGCTGCACAACCCTCTTGTGAGCAGCAGGACTTGCAGGGTTAGTGAGGCCACCACCCAAGCCTATGCGCATGCAGCCCAAACCCACCCTTGTTGGAGACGCGGAAACGACGGCTGTGGTGCTTTGTAAAGGCAGAACCGCCACGGCGAATGCCGCGTTGAACCGCGCCATTGTCAGCGCGACGTGAGCTGCTACCGCCTCGGTGGTCGCTACTCAAGCAGCTCAGCGCTTTCTCCTCTTCTCTACACGCCTTTGTTGGTTGCGATGCAGTCGAGTTTCACAAAACCTTGACGTCACTGGTCATGCAGGCAGAAATGTGGTGCAGCATCTTTGCTCGCACCCCGTGCATGGGCGCACTCACCCCTCCTCGGCCAGCTTCTCTCTGCATCCGTGCATGGAGCGAATGAGCACTGGCTTCAAAGCGAAAGCTTGGCGACTTTGCATGCCCCGCAATGTCGCGGTACTGTCGGCACCCTCGGCGTGATGATCGTGCTTGGGAGGGCCATCCGATACTTGTTGTTGTGGTGGTGGCTGCATTTGTGACAACTGGCCTCGTCGACGTCGCGACTGCGGGGTACACCCAGGTTGCCATTGACAGTTCGTGCCGATTGCAGTGTCTGTGTCTGTTGATGCCGACGGGACCGCTGCCAACGTGAGCTGGACAACAGGATACCCCCTGACAGGCCGTCCGTCCTGTTCTGGCCAGGTGAGGTTGTGCTTGTTGACGACGTACGTCCTTGTACACGTATTGTTGTGCGGACTTGTGCCCTTCCTTTCGGGCCAACTTGTGTTGGTGCACGCGCACTCCATCGCCTGTCTCTTCCGCCTCATTTCTCACACCCCGTACACACACACACTTGCACGGGACCGGGGACCCTCGACAAGCCTCACCAACAGGTGGGTCCCGAGCAAACAAATCATCGACTGCCACTGCAACACTCGACCCTGAAGGAAATCCCAAGAGTATCACTACCACGCGCGGCTGAGTGGTCTGACACCCGACACCGACTTCTACGCCGTGCCAACTGACTTTCATCCAGACCGAATTTCACTGAGCGCAGAGCAACGGGTGGGTCATTGTCTCCCCACTTTGTGTGTGCTCTTGGCCACTGTTAACAAGCGATATCCGCGACAGCTGGCCACGGTCATTATCTTCCACATACAGTGTCCTCCTTGGCCAATGTTTACCACTGATGCCCATGCCCATGCAGTGTTGGCCACCACGGGACCCTGTCAGACACTTGCGATGCGGCCATCCGCGTGTTAACAGAAGCCGCCGCATTCATAACCCACAGGTCACCGACTGTGCTTCACGACCACTGGCGGATCTTTCTGGGGCTCGAGATGGCTCGTGCCAGGGGTGCGTGACCGGGCCACCAGTTCTTCGACACGTACGTTGCACTCTCTTGCCCGTCCGTCTTGCACTGGCATGCTCCCGAGCTGTGTTCTTGGCAGCAGAGTTCATTGGCACGCACAACATGCGCTCTTGACCACTGAAGGCTACTATGTTGACACGCGAGTTGCGCTCTTCCCTGTGATGTGATGCCTGGCCAAGAGTGCAATCGGGGTGCCATCCCGGATCTCGCGTGCGTGTCATGCACTGTTTTTATGCAGCAAATGTGCTTGAACGCTGTTGCAGCACCTCTATGACAGGCATTCTGCTTGCGCCCATCCCACTCACTCAAAAGCGCTCAACACTGCGTCTCTCTTTTGCGGCTGACGCTGCCGTTGTTGGGATAAACACACAAAGGTACCGCTCTCCAAAGGCAGATACACCTTAGCTGGGGTGGAACTGGAGCTTCAACCGTTGTGCTCATGTGGGCGACGTCTCTTCCGCCCCTCTCGGCGGCCGTGCGTTACCGTCCGGTCAACGCGCCAGCGTCAAGGTGCGAGTCGCCGACGGCGTCGTGTCAAACTTTCTGTCAATGGCGCTACCCGCTGGTACGTGCGCGCGCCGAGCTGGTGGGCCAGGAGGCGCGGCGCTCCTCGCGAAACATCGTTTGCGTACGAGGTTTTCCGGAGTGTTTCAAGGAAACCACCAGGAAACAACTCTTTTGGGAATTTTACCGCTGGCATTCCGCACGCCACCTCCCGCGAGGGAGTGGGGGCCTACTGCCGTGTTTGGGGACATGGGAAGTACGATGGACTGTCTGCGCCAGAACTCACTCGCGCTGCAGTGTTTGAAGGCATTGATGCAGCTCTGCACGTGGGTGACTTGGCATACGACATGTCTACTGACGGTGGGTCGGTTGGAGACAGGTTTTGAACGGGAGTCGAGCCCGTTGCGGCACGAATCCTGCCTCGCGTCCATCAGCAATCATGATCCCCCTGCTGATTTTTGCTGCAAGGTTTTCTTTTCCACGGCGGCGGTGCAGCCACGGGAAACAGACGGTGGTCTATCGACGTGGGACCCGTGCACCTTGTTGCCGTGGACACTGAGCTGGTGTGGGGTGGGCTCACGAGCGATGTGCTGGGCAGTACAGTGGTTGGAGCGTGACCTTGGCGTTGCAGATACCAACCGCGCCACTGTTCCTTGGGTGGTTGTTCATGGACATCGACCATGTACTGTTCGTACTCGCAGTATTTGGACTGCGACTCTTGCAACGGCAACTCCTCTTCAAGGAGAGGCGTGTTTGTCAATGGCACGTGGCACGCTGGCTTCGAGCAGATGTTTGCGCGACACCACGTTGACCTTGGGCTCTTTGGCCCACGTCCATTCGTACACCGCGAGAGGTTTGTGCCTGCCCTCGACTGGAAGCGGTGCGACGGTGCGATGATCTCCATAATTTCGGGGGCTGCTGGAACTGCCGAGGGTGACGACCCATTCAACGGACCTGCTCTCAACATCACGGCAACGCGGTCACTTAAAAACGAGGATTTGGTCAGTGCGCGTGCGGCCCCCTGTGTGTGTGTGTGTGTGTGTGTGTGTGTGTGTGTGTGTGTGTGTGTGTGTTGTGTGTGTGCGTGGGGGGGGATCAGAGACTGCTCCACGCACGATTGTGACAGAGATCATCAGTTGCTGTGTTTGACTTTTGAGTCAGCGGACCTTGCACTTGACTTGTCACCATAACACCCTGATGGTTTTCGTGTGCGTGCAAACATATTGACTCTCATTGTTTGTGGCTGATTCCTCCTCAGGTGTCTTGCGCGCATCGCGCACCACAGGCTACGGTGGGGCAACGGTGGTGTGGATGGGAGAACTGCACCGCCGAACCCGTGGACACGTTGTCATGAAAGGTGAGCTCGGCGCTGGTGGGAGCATCGGCAACGGTGACAAGCCCACGGGTGTGCGCGCTTGCAATCAATGTGATATTTCTCGCTGCGCTGTTGCATTATTGCCATGTGCGCGGAGGTCGTATGCTTATGTGAAGCGTTTACTTTTGAAGCGAAGTGATTGCAATGAGGTGTGCGTGTGTGTGTGCTCACTCTGGCGCGTGCTTGCGTATATGCTCGCTCTCGCGTGAGCGGGCGGGAGTGCGCGTGCGCGTGTGCATTGCGTGTACGTGTGCGTATGCGTGCGTGCGTGTGGCCAGAATCAAGTCGAACCAGTCGACGGTTGGCGGCCCATTCGAGCCAGCTGGCAGGGGTGGTGGTGGTGGCGGTGGCGGCGATGCGTGCGTGGCACGTCATGTCGTCACGCATGGCAACTGCACAAGTCGACGCTGCATGCTCAAGCAGCCGTGTCGGGCCTGCGTGTAGGTGCTTCTCTGCGTGTTGCGAGCCCGTCAGCGTTGCGCCGTCGCATGTCTGCGCTCCTGCGGTCGTCGAGACTTGCAAAGTCATCGTAGTTGAACCGCCTCG